>NZ_JBHZBB010000006.1:0-464110 GCF_042754585.1 Streptomyces sp. NPDC059201 | reverse complement strand
TCAAAGGAACCTCGACCAACCGAAACCGGCTGGACGGGGTATCAACTAATCTGGCGTTGATTTTTGGCACGCTGTTGAGTTCTCAAGGTGCGGACACTTCCTTCGTTCCTGTTTCCAGGCCCTCCGGGCGCTTCCTGCGCTTTCTTCGTTTCCGACTCTATCAGATCTTTCCGACCCGATTTCCTCGGCGCTTTCCGGTCCCGAATTCGTTTTCCTCGGGGCCTTCCGGCGTGGTCAAACATTACCAGGCTTTTTCCGTCCCCCTGACCACCCCTCCGCGCTCACCGGGTGAACCGGGACAGGCAGAGGTGTAGACCACTGGGGTTAGGATCTGGCTTGATCGGTGCTGCCGACCGCGACTCAAAGCCGCGTTGGGGTCAGGCAGGAGTACGACAGTACATCCCACCGTCAGTAGAGGCAAATCGTTTCCGGTAGTCCCTAGGTCCGCCAACTGGTACGTCTCGTGCGGAACTGGGACTTCTTATGACTTACGCTTCTGAACAGTACGCGCCGCCCAGGACAGGTGTGGCGGCGCCACTCGATCTCCGCCCCTGGGAGGCTTCCCATGACAACCGTGACGTCGCCACTTGCTGGACGCGCCATCGGTCTCGCCAACGTTCCCGACCCGGTCTTCTCCGGTGCCATGGTCGGGCCCGGCACCGCCATCGATCCCGTACGTGAGCCGAACGAGGCGGTCTCTCCCCTCGACGGGGTCGTCGTCTCCATGCACCCGCACGCCTTCGTCGTCGTGGACAGCGAGGGACACGGGGTGCTGACGCACCTCGGCATCGACACCGTCCAGCTCAACGGGGAGGGCTTCGAGCTCCTCGTCAACAAGGGGGACACCGTGACGCGCGGCCAGGCCGTCGTGCGGTGGAACCCCGCCGAGGTCGAGGCCGCCGGCAAATCCCCCATCTGCCCCATCGTGGCCCTGGAGGCCACGGCCGACTCGCTCTCCGACGTCCGTGAGGACGGCGATGTGAAGGCCGGCGACCAGCTCTTCGCCTGGAGCTGAGTCCGGTCCGTCGTCCGGACGGCCGCGGGTACGACATTCAACGCGGTGGCAACGGCCACCGCTCTATCGGAGACGGGTGAGATGGAGACAACGCTGCGAGGCGTCGGGGTCAGCCACGGAGTGGCGATCGGCCAGGTGCGGCACATGGGTACGGCGGTTCTCGAGCCGCCCGCCAAGCAGATTCCCGCCGAGGAGGCGGAGCGCGAACAGGGGCGCGCCCGCCAGGCGGTCGAGGCCGTGGCCGCGGACCTGATCGCGCGCGGCAACCTGGCCGGCGGTGAGGCCCAGGCGGTGCTGGAGGCCCAGGCGATGATCGCCCAGGACCCCGAGCTGATCGCCGACGTCGACCGCAGGATCGCGGTCGGCAGCACGGCCGAGCGCGGTATCTACGACGCCTTCTCCCACTACCGCGAGCTGCTGGCGGGTGCAGGGGAGTACATGGCGGGCCGGGTCGCCGACCTGGACGACGTGCGGAACCGCATCGTCGCCCGGCTGCTCGGTGTGCCGATGCCCGGTGTTCCGGACAGCGACGAGCCGTACGTGCTCATCGCCCGGGACCTGGCGCCGGCGGACACGGCGCTGCTCGACCCGGCGCTGGTGCTCGGGTTCGTGACCGAGGAGGGCGGGCCGACCAGCCACAGCGCCATCCTGGCGCGTGCCCTGGGAGTGCCGGCCGTGGTGGCGCTGCCCGGCGCCGGTGAGCTGGCCGAGGGCACGGAGATCGCGGTGGACGGTTCCACCGGCGAGATCTTCGTGGACCCGAGCGAGGAGAAGAAGGCGGCGCTGACCAAGGCCGCCGAGGAGCGGAAGGCGGCGCTGTCCGCTTCGAGCGGTCCCGGTGCCACCTCGGACGGGCACAAGGTGCCGCTGCTCGCCAACGTCGGCGGGCCGGCGGACGTGCCGGCCGCGGTGGAGGCGGGTGCCGAGGGCGTCGGTCTGTTCCGTACGGAGTTCCTCTTCCTGGACGACAGCAAGAAGGCTCCGTCCGAGGAGAAGCAGATCGAGGCGTACCGGAAGGTGCTGGAGGCGTTCCCGGAGGGCCGTGTGGTCGTGCGGGTGCTCGACGCCGGTGCCGACAAGCCGCTCGACTTCCTGACGCCGGTGGACGAGCCGAACCCGGCGCTGGGCGTGCGGGGGCTGCGGTCGCTGCTCGACCACCCGGAGGTGCTGCGGACGCAGCTGACCGCGCTGGCCAAGGCATCCGAGGGCCTGCCCGTGTACCTGGAGGTCATGGCGCCCATGGTGGCCGACCGGACGGACGCGAAGGCGTTCGCCGACGCGTGCCGCGAGGCCGGGCTCCGGGCGAAGTTCGGCGCGATGGTGGAGATTCCGTCCGCCGCGCTCCGGGCCCGCTCGATCCTCCAGGAGGTCGAGTTCCTGTCCCTGGGCACGAACGACCTGGCCCAGTACACCTTCGCCGCCGACCGTCAGGTCGGTGCGGTGTCCCGGCTCCAGGACCCGTGGCAGCCGGCGCTGCTCGACCTGGTGGCGCTGTCCGCCGAGGCGGCCAAGGCCGAGGGCAAGAGCTGTGGTGTCTGTGGCGAGGCCGCCTCGGATCCGCTGCTCGCGTGTGTGCTGACCGGTCTGGGTGTCACCTCCCTGTCGATGGGCGCGGCGTCGATTCCGTACGTGCGGGCGACGCTGGCGAAGTACACGCTCGCGCAGTGCGAGCGCGCGGCGGCCGCGGCGCGTGCCGCGGACACGGCGCACGAGGCGCGGCTCGCCGCGCAGGCGGTGCTGTCCGGGGAGTGACCCCGGAGTCGTAACGCGTGGTTCGGAGGGGCTTCCCGTCACCTGGTGGCGGGGAGCCCCTCCGTCGTGTCCGGGGTCAGGGGTGGCCGGGCCGGTGGGCGTGGGGGTCGGGGGCGAGGGGGAAGCCGGCGCGGTGGTCGACGCCGTGCTCCGGGGGAAGGGGTTCGCCGGTGCGGGCGTCGGTGCAGTAGGCGGCGAAGACCTCGGCCTCGGTGAGCGGGGCGAGGGTGCCGTCGGCGAGGCGCCAGCCGTGGAGCCGGTCGGGGTGTCCGGGGCGCATGGCGCGCAGGACGAGGCCGCCGGGGGAGGCGAGGACGATCCCGGCGGCGAGGACGGCGGCGAACTCGGTGGCGGCGGTGGGGTCGTGGTGGTTGGTGCCGCGGTCGTCGCGGGTGGTGTGGAGGACGGCGAGCAGGTGGTCGTCGGCGGCGGGGACGCTACAGACGAGGTGGTGGGTGCCCTCCCCCGCGCCGTCGAGGAGGGCGAGGAGCAGGCGGGTTGCGCGGTCGAAGGCGTCGCGGCCGAGGTCCAGGCCGCAGTCGGCGCAGTCGCCCGTGGTGGCGAGGACGGTGGTGGCGTACTCCCAGGTGGCGCGGCGGACGGCGGTGTCGACGAGTTCGGGGAGGAGGGCGGTGAGGGGCTGGCCCGTGTAGGTGACGCGGGCGCCGGTGGTGGCCAGGTGGTCGGTGAAGCGGCTCCGGCTGGTGGGGTGGTCGGGGTCGAGGCCGGTCTCGGCGCAGTAGGAGACGTACTCGTCGGGGTCGAAGAGGGCGACGGTGGTGTGGGCGCCTTGGCGGGCGAGGGATTTGAGGAGGGCCTCGACCTCCTTGAGGTAGGTGGGGTGGTCGTCGAAGGCGAAGGTGCGGTAGCGGCGCATGGCGGTGAAGTCGTGCTCGTCGGCCAGGAGTCCGACGGTGCTGGGGATCTCGCGGCGCAGGGCGCGGCGGAGGCGGGTCGTGGTGGTGGTCGTCATGGCTCCCCCTCGGATGTGGCGGTCTGATCATCGCGATCAGTGCTCACTCACCGTAACCTTCGCCACTGACAGTGACGGTTCGGTGGGCTGTGCGAGGCGGTCGCGGAGGAGGCGGTGCTGGGTCGCGCCGGCGCCGATGAGCGCGAGGCCGAGTAGGGGCCAGGCGAGGGGTCCCGCGGTCATGACGCCGGTGACGAGGAGGGGGCCGGCGAAGCGCTGGGTGGACTGGGCGAGGCCGTGGACGCCGAGGTAGGCGCCCTGGGCCTCGGCGGGGGCGAGGGCTACGGAGAGTTCCCACGAGGAGGTGGCGTGGAGGATCTCGGCGAAGGTGAGGGCGACGACGGCGACGACGAGGGCGGTGACGGCGAGGGTGCGGCCGCCCGCGGCGGAGGCGGCGAGGGCGAGGGTACCGACGGCGAAGAGGCCGCCGAGGGGGACGAGGAGGCGGCGGGCGGCCCGGGTGGTGGCGCCGAAGCGGGCGAGGGGGACCTGGAAGAGGACGACGAGGACGGTGTTGAGGACGAGGAGGAGCGGGGCGAGGCCGACGGGGGCGTCGGTGGCGTGGACGATCCAGAGGGGGACGGCCACCTGGAGGATCGTGTCGTCGAGGAAGAGGGCTGCGTCGGTGGCGGTGTAGCCGAGGAAGGTGCGGTCGCGCCAGGGGCTGGAGGGCTTGGCCCGGGGGGCGTCGTCCGAGGTGGCGACGGTACGGGACGGGGCTGGGGGCTCGGCGCAGCGCAGGGTGAGGGCGGCGACGGCGAGGTAGGTGAGGACGTTGCCGACCAGGAGCCAGGTGTACGCCTGGGTGGAGCCGGTGGCGAGGGCGGCGGCGGCGCCGAGGCCGCCGATGGACCAGCCGATGTTGACGGTGGTCCGCTGGATGGCCTGGTAGCGGACTCGGTCGGCGCCCGCCTGGCGGGCGGCGTACAGCTTGATGAGGACGCTGCCGGCGCGGTCGGGGAGGGCTCCGAGGGCGGAGTAGAGGGCGAGGAGGAGGAAGTGGTCGGTGGTGAGGAGGGCGAGGAGGGCGACGCCGCGCATGAGCTGGGTGGCCGCGATGACCCGGACGAGGGGGAAGCGGTCGGCGAGGATTCCGGCGAGCGGGGCTCCGGCTATGCCGACGCCGCCGGAGACCGTCATGAGCAGGCCGACCTGGGCGAGGCTCATTCCGGAGACATAGGTGAAGTAGAGGGCGGTGCAGCCGGCCCAGAGGCCGGTACCCGTCTTGTCGATGATGCTGACGACGAGCATGCGGCGGCCGTCGCGGCCCCCCGGGACGCGTTCGAGTGCGGTGCGGTGCCATGACTTCGGGTGGCTCACGGGTTCCCCTTGACGACGGTTATGTATTGATACATAATTCAGAACGTGGCAACACAATATGCGGTTCATGGGGCGACGGCCAAGGAGATTGCCGCGTCCGTCGAACGGGGCGTGACCGAGGGCGAACTCGCGCCGGGCGACGCGCTGCCTCCCGTACGGAAACTCGCGGACGACCTGGGGGTCAGTCCGGGCACGGTGGCGACCGCCTACAAGGAGCTGCGCGGGCGCGGGCTCGTGGTGACCCGCGGCCGGGGCGGCACGGTCGTGGCGGAGGCGCCCTCGGAGGCGTCCCGGCGCCCTCCCCGGATGCCGGAGGGACTGACGGACCTGGCGAGCGGCCTGCCCGATCCCGCCTTCCTGCCGGTGCTCCACCCGCCGGGCGAGGTGCGGCCTGTCTACGGCTCGCACCGGGCCGCGCCGCGGCTCGCGGCCCTGGAAGAGCTCACGCGCGCGTGGTTCCGGCGAGACGGGGTGCCCGCGGAGCGGGTGACGTTCGCGCACGGGGCGCTCGACTGCGTCGCCCGGCTCCTCTCGGTGGAGCTGCGGCCCGGGGACTCCGTGGCCGTCGAGGATCCGGGCTTCCATCACCTGCTCGACCTGGTGCCCGCGTTGGGGCTGCGGATGGTGCCGGTGGCCGTGGACGGCGAGGGGATCACGCCGGACGCGGTGCGGGCGGCGCTGCGGGCCGGGGTGCGGGCGGTCGTCTTCAGCCCGCGCGCACAGTGCCCGACCGGGGCCTCGCTCACGGTCGCACGGCGGGACGAACTGGGCGCGCTGTTCCGGGAGTTCCCCGAGGTCCTGGTGATCGAGGACGACTACCTCGCCGAGCTCGATGCTCCCCCGGTGACGACCGTGGGCGCGCTGGCGCCGGCCCGGTGGGCGCAGGTGCGCACGGTGTCGAAGCGGCTGGGCGTGGACCTGCGGTGGGCCGGGCTGACCGGTGACGCGGTGACGCTCGCCCGGCACGACGGCCGGATGCTGCTGACCTCCGGCTGGGTCAGCCATGTGCTCCAGGAGACCGTCGTCGGGCTGTTCTCCGATCCCGGGGTGGCGCGGCTCGTGGCGCGCGGGGAGGCCGCGTACGCCGAGCGGCGGCGGGCCCTGATCGACGCGCTGGGCGCGCGCGGCATCCGCGCGGTCGGTGCCGAGGGGCTGAACGTGTGGGTGCCGGTGCGGGACGAGTCGGCGGTGGTCAACGGGCTGCGGACGCACGGGTGGTGGGTGGCGGCGGGTGCCCGGTTCCGGATCGACGCGCCGCCCGCCGTACGGATCACCGCCTCCATGCTCGTGCCGGAGGAGGCGGAGCGGCTGGCGGCGGACTTCGCGCGCGTGCTCGGGGACGCGCAGGCGACGTACGGGGGTTGAGAACGGGGTTTTTGAGAACGGGTTTAGCCCGCCACCCGGGCCGGGATCGGCCGGGGCGGCGGGCTCACGCGCGCGTGGGGGGGGGTGGTCAGCGGGTGCGGTAGGCGTTGCCGAGCGTCTGGTCGAGGGTGTTGCCCTCGGCGTCGGTGAGGGTGGCCCGGAACGAGACCGTGCCGCCGGCGGCGGGGTTGCGGACGACGACGGAGCCGGCCACGACCGGAGCGTCGGTCCAGGTGGTGCCGCCGTCGGTGGAGACGCGGACGCGGAGGGAGCGCGGGCCCTTGTCGGCGGCGGGGCCCTGGACGGTGACCGGGACGCGGAGTTCGGTGCCGGCGGGGGCGGTGCCGTCGAGGTCGAGCGGCGGGGTGAAGCGGACGACGCTCAGCGGGAGCGCGGTCGGGGTGGTGGTCGCGGCGGAGGCGAAGGTCCAGACGGCGGTGGTGCGTCCCGCGCGCGTGCCGGTGCCGTGGAGGGCGGTGGCGGTGAGCCGGTAGCGGGCCCGGTCGGGGGCGGTGAGCGTGAAGGAGCCGCGGCCCGGGTCGCCCCGGTGGGTGCCGACGAGGACGCCGTCGCGGTGGAGGGTGGTGGCGGCCGAGCGGAAGGACGGCGCGGTGGGGGCGTGGCCGTCGCCGTCGGCGAGCAGCGGCAGGTCGAGGGCGAGCCGGTCGCCGTCGCGGACACCGGCGGGCGGCGTGCTGGGGCCCCGGTCGACGGCCGGGCCGAGGACGCCGTTGTCGAAGGTGTGGGTGGTGGTCGCCCCGGCGCGGGCCGGGACGCCCCGCTCCTCGTACCGGTTGGGGGGCGTGCCCGGGGTGCCGGGGGTGGTGTAGGCGAGCTCCCAGCGGCCGCGTTCGGGGGTCACGAGGAAGGTCGCTGCGCCCGGGCGGGCGACCTGGGTCGTGAGGCCGGCGCTGGTGCCCTCGGCGGGCTGGAGGGCGACGACGCCGTTGCCGCCGGTGCCGTCCCGGTCGGCCGCGCGGACCTTGAGGGTGGCCAGGTCGGCGGGGGCGGGCTTGCGCACGAGGCCGGTGAGGGCGCGGTCGGAGGCGAAGCGGTAACCGAGGCCGTAGTCGGCCCGCTCTCCGCTCCAGAAGCTGTCGACCCACGCCTTGACGCTGCCGGGCTCGGCGGCGGGGCCCAGGTGGGCCACGCGGAGACCGGCCGCCGAGGAGATCAGGTTCGCGGAGCGGGTCGCTCCACCGTGACTGACCTCGACGTACGAGAGGGCGTGGCGGGGCCGGGCGGCCGCCTCGGGCGGGCGGACGTCCACCGGGGCGGTGGTGCGGGCGTCGACGGTGACGGTCGTGTCGTGATCGAGGTCCAGGCGTGGCTGCACGATCCAGTCCGTGCCGGCGCCCTCGCTCGCCCCCTCCACGTTCGAGTCGAGGAGGTAACGACCCTTGGGCAGACGGAGCGTGACGGTGCCGGAGGGGTCGTGGGGGCTCTCCTCGACGGCCGCGCCGGGGCCGGAGACGCCGGTGACGTGGGTGGTGTAGGCGGAGGCGGGGGCGCCGGCGCGGTCGAGGTGGCGGATGGTGAGGGTGACCGTCTGGGCGTGGATTGTGGTGGTGGAGGCCAGGGCGGTGGGTGGGGCAGTGAAGGCCGTGGCGGTGAGGGCGGCGGTGAGGGCGAGGGTGCGGAGGGTGGGGCGGAGGGGCGGTCGGTGGGTGGGTCGGATCCTGGATCCGTTGTCGTGGATCTTGGATCCGTTGTCCTGGATGTTGGATCCATTGTTTTGGATCCTGGATCCGGTGTTCTGGAGGTCGGATCCGGTGTTCTGGATCGTGGATCCAAGAGATCGGATGTTGGATCCAGTCGATTTTGCGTTCATGCAGGGAACTGGGCCTGGAGCGGGCGGAGTTCCCGTGACCTGGGCCACAGGCGGCGGCGAGTGGCGCGGGGGTGTGTGGCGCGGGTCACGGGAACTCGGGTGAACCGGGGGTCAGTACCTGGTGTGGAAGCAGAGATGAGAGAACGTTTCCGGGGCGGGGATTCCTCGGCGCTCGGTGAGGCGTACGACGAGCATGCGCGGGTGCTGTTCCAGTACGCGTATCGGGTGTGCGGTGACCGGGCCGCGGCTGAGGATGTCGTGTCCGCGACCTTTCTGGAGGCGTGGCGGTGCCGGGGCAAGGTTCATGCAGAGGGTGGGAGTCTGCGGCCGTGGCTGTTGGGCATCGCTACCAATGTGATGCGCGGGGCGGCGCGGGAGGCGCGGCGGCGGGACGCGGCGTTGGCGCGGATGCCGGACCGGGGGGTGTTGCCGGACTTCAGTGACGCGGTGGCCTCCCGGCTGGCCGACGAGGAGCGGCTGCGGGCCGCGCGGGTGGCCCTCGGGCGGCTCAGGCGCCGGGAGCGGGAGGTCTTCGGGCTTGTCGTGTGGGCAGGTCTCGACTACGCGACGGCGGGCGAGGCGTTGGGCATTCCCGTCGGCACCGTGCGGTCCCGGCTCTCGCGGGCCCGGGAGAGGCTGCGGGCGCTCGCCGAGGCCGAGCTGCGCTCCGGGCGGCGTACGGAAGGCCGTGCGTCCGGTTCCGCGTCCGGCTCTTCGCGTCGTCCTGGCGCTTCCCTGCCCGTGCCTGCGGGCCGTACCGTCCTCGTCCCCCGAAACTCCCCGGAGAAGCCGGCATGAACGACATCGATCCTCGCCCTCAGGACGCGCTGCGCGCCGAGCTGACGGAGTTGCTGCCCCCGCCCGCCGTGCCGGAGTTCGCGGCCGAGCGGCAGCGGGAGCTGCGGCGGGAGCTGCTCGCCTCGGCGCGGCCCTCGCGTCCGGCGGCGGTGTGGTGGACGCGGAGGGCGGTGCGGTTCGCCGTGCCGGCCGTGGTGTGTGGCATCGCGGCGGGGGCTGTGCTGGTCGCCGCACCGCCGGACCCGCGTGACCCGCGTCCCGCGGTGCGGGCGGAGGGGGCGGCCGCGGTGCTGTCCCGGGCCGCGCTCGCCGCCGCTTCCGCGCCCGCGCCGGACGCGCGGCCGGAGGAGTTCGTGTACGTGGAGAGCTTGGTGTCCCGGGCCGGGGTTCCGGCGGGCGGCGGGGCCGCCGTGGTGGAACCCGTACATCGTCGGCAGGTGTGGCTGTCGGCCGACGGGAGCCGGGCCGGGCTGCTGCGGGAGGAGGGGGCCGGGGACACCGAGCTGGCGCCGCGACTCCCCGTGTACGAGCTGGAGCACCGGGGCGCCGAGCCCCGCGAGACGTTCCTGGAGCCGGAGGGGCCGTCCGTGAAGGCTCCGACGCACGCGTTCGTCGCGGGGCTGCCGACCGAGCCGGAGGCGCTGTTGCGGCTGGTGCGGGAGGAGACCCGTACCGGGGGCGGGGACGCGGACCAGCGGGCGTTCGCGGCGATCGGGACGCTGCTGGCCGAGACCTGGGCGCCGCCGGAGGTGACGGCGGCGCTGTTCGAGGCGGCCGCGCGGATCCCGGGTGTCGTGGTGGTGCCGTCGGCGCGGGACGCGGCGGGCCGGGAGGGCGTGGCCGTGGCCCGTACGGCCGGGGGTGAGCGGACCCAGTGGGTCTTCGACCGGTCGACGTCCGCGTTCCTCGGGGAGCGGACCGTGCTCGTGGCGGCCTCGGAGGCCGGGCCTGCCGGGACGGTGCTGAGCGAGACGGCGGTGCTCACCAAGGCGGCGGTGGCGCGGGCCGGGCAGCTGCCCGGCTGAGGCTGTACGTCATAGGAAGGGGCGCCCCGCTGTGGGGCGCCCCTTCGGCGTGTCAGGCGCGGCGGGCGGCCGCGAGGGACTCGTAGAAGCGCAGGAGGTCGAGGTTGTCGACCGAGCCCGCGTTGACGGCCTTCTCCAGGGGGGTGCCCTGGAGGAGTCGCTTGACGGGGACCTCGATGCGCTTGCCGGTGAGGGTGTGCGGCACGCCGGGGACCTCGATGATCTCGTCGGGGACGTGGCGCGGCGACAGTTCGGCGCGGATCGTGCTCTTGATCCGGGCGATCAGGTCGTCGTCGAGGGTGGCGCCCTCGACGAGGTGGACGAAGAGCGGCATCCAGTAGCCGCCGTCCGGTTCCTCCAGTCCGATGACGAGGGATTCCCGGATCTCGGGGAGCCGCTCCACCGCCTCGTAGATATCGGCGCTTCCCATGCGTACGCCCTGGCGGTTGAGGGTGGAGTCGGAGCGGCCGTGGATGACGACCGAGCCGTGGTCGGTGATCGTGATCCAGTCGCCGTGGCGCCAGACGCCGGGGAACATCTCGAAGTAGCTGTCGCGGTAGCGGCTGCCGTCGGGGTCGTTCCAGAAGTGGATCGGCATGGACGGCATGGGGTTGGTGACGACGAGTTCGCCGACCTCGCCGATGACGGGCTTGCCGGAGGGGTCCCAGGACTGGAGGTCGGTGCCGAGGCCGGCGGCCTGGAGCTCGCCGATGTGCACCGGGAGGGTGGGGACGGCTCCTGCGAAGCAGGAGCAGACGTCGGTGCCGCCGCTGACGCTGGCGATCCACAGGTCCTCGCGGACCTCGTCGTGGAGCCAGCGGAAGCCGTCGGGCGGCAGCGGGGAGCCGGTGGTGGCGACGCACGTGACCGCGGAGAGGTCGAAGTCGCGGCCGGGGTGGACGTCGGCCTTGGCGCAGGCCATCACGTAGGCGGCGGAGGTGCCGTACAGGGTGGCGCCGGTGCGTTCGGCGATGCGCCACTGGGCGCCGGTGTCCGGGTAGCCGGGGCTGCCGTCGTACAGGACGACGGTGGTGCCCGTGAGGAGGCCGGAGACGAGGAAGTTCCACATCATCCAGCCGGTGGAGGTGTACCAGAAGAAGACGTCCTCGGGGCCCAGGTCGCAGTGGAGGCCCAGCTGCTTGAGGTGCTCGACGAGGATGCCGCCCTGGGACTGGACGATCGCCTTCGGCAGGCCGGTGGTGCCGGAGGAGTACAGGACCCACAGGGGGTGCGCGAACGGCACCGGCTCGAAGACGGGTTCCACGTCGGCGGCGACGAGGGCGGACCAGTCGAGGGCGCCCTCGGGGGCCGGGGTGCCGAGGAGCGGGATGTGGACGACGGCGCGGAGGGTGGGGAGCTCGGCGCGCAGCTCGGCGACGGTGTCGCGGCGGTCGTGCTCCTTACCGCCGTAGCGGTAGCCGTCGACGGTGAAGAGGACGACCGGCTCGACCTGCTGGAAGCGGTCGAGGACGGAGCGGGCGCCGAAGTCGGGGGCGCAGGAGGTCCAGACGGCGCCGACGGCGGCGGTGGCGAGCAGGGCGACGACGGCCTGGGGGACGTTCGGGAGGTAGCCGCTGACGCGGTCGCCGGGGCGGACGCCGAGGGCGCGCAGTTCGGCCGCGAGCGAGCCGACCTGGCGGCGGAGTTCGGCCCAGGTGACCGGCACTGGCTCGTGGGTCTCGTCCACGTGGAGGAGGGCCGTGTCGTGGGGGCGGTCGTCGGCGGCGCGCAGGGCGTGCTCGGCGTAGTTGAGGGTGGCGCCGGGGAACCAGTCGGCGCCCGGCATCGAGCGGTCGCCGAGCACGCGCGCGTAGGGGGTGGAGAAGCGGACGTCGAACCACTCGGCGACGGCCGCCCAGAAGGTCTCCAGCTCCTCGACGGACCAGCGGTGCAGCGCCGGGTACCCGCCGTCGGCGGGGGCGCCGTGGTGCTCGGCGGCCCACGCCTGGAAGCGGGTGACGGCGGCGTGGGCGATGCGCTCCTCGTCCGGCTGCCAGAGCGGCTCGGTCGGCTCGGTCGGCGCAGTTGTCATCGGGTGGCTCCCTGGCTGTACGCGGGTCGGCGTGTGTCGCGCGCACGTGCGGGGGTGTGCGCGTGACGCGGCTGACAGGACGATGCCATGGGAGCGGCTTTCGCACCAGGGCCGCCCGCACATGGTCGGCGAGTTGAACATGTGCTCCCGCCACGGGTGAACGGCAGTTGAACGAGGCTCGTATCGCCGCTGGTGGGTGGCAGTGTGACCTCCATGGACGGTCGTGATCTGGTGCGTTCGGTGAGGGTGTTCGGTTCGGTGCGGGGGCTGAGGACGGTACGGGCGGCGTGGCGGCAGCGGCGGGCGGACGCGTCGGGGCTGCCGCCTCGGGGGGCGGAGCGGGCCCGGGTGCCGGGGCTCGCGGAGGGCGCGGATCCGCTGCCGGGCGGGGGGACCGTGCGGTTCGCCCGGTCGGAGCTGAGGGTGTGCGTGTCGGCGGGCGGGACGGTGTTCTGGGGGTGGGACGGGGCGGGGCCCGAGCCCTCGTACGCGCTGGCGGGCGCGGCGCCCGAGCCGGATCCCCGGGCGGTCCTGGAGCCCGACACGGACGGCGGCTGGCGGGTGGTGTCGGAGCGGGTGACGGTGGCGGTCTCGCGGCACGGCGCGGTGGAGATCCGTACGCCCGGCGGGGTGATGCTGCGGCGGGATCTGCCGCCGCGCTGGTGGGAGCCGGTGGGCGGGGGCCCGTCGCGGTGGGCGCAGCGGGCCGAGGTGCCGGCGGACGCGCGGTTCTTCGGGCTGGGCGGGCGGTCGGCGGGGCCGCGGCTGCGGGACGGCTCGTACCGGCTGTGGAACACGGATCCCAAGGGGCGGTTCGGGCCGGGCGACGATCCGCTGTACATCACGATGCCGGTGCAGTTCGTGGTCGCGGACGCGGGGACGCACCTGGCCTTCCACGACAACGCGTGGGACGGGCGGGTGACGCTCGCGGAGGGTGAGGAGGGGGCCGGGTCGGGGCACGACCGGCCGGGCACCAGCGAGGTGCGGATGGAGGGCGGGCCGCTGCGGTGCTGGGTCGTCGTCGGGACCCCCGCGCGCGTGCTGCACAACTGGGCGGCGCTGACCGGGGCGCCCGCGCTGCCGCCGGCGTGGGCGCTGGGGCCGCAGCACGCGCGCTGGGGGTTCGGCAGCGCGGCGGAGGTGCGGCGGGTGGTCACCGGGTACCGGGAGCGGGGGCTTCCGCTGTCCGCGGTCCATCTGGACATCGACCACTACGACGGGCACCGGGTGTTCACGGTGGACCGGGAGCGGTTCCCGGATCTGCCGGGGCTGGCGGAGGAGCTGCGGGGGCAGGGGGTGCGGCTGGTGTCGATCGTCGACCCTGGGGTCGCCGCAGAGCCGGGGAGCGTGCTGTACGAGGAGGGGCGGGCCGCCGGGGCGTTCGTGCGGGACGCGCGGGGCGAGGAGGTGCGGGGGGTGGTGTGGCCCGGGGAGTGCGCCTTCCCGGACTTCACGGATCCTGCGGTACGGGAGTGGTGGGGCGGTCTGTACGAGGAGCGGCTGCGGCAGGGCTTCTCGGGCGTGTGGCACGACATGAACGAGCCGGTGTCGTTCGCGCCGTTCGGCGACCCCACGCTCCCCCGGTCGGCCCGGCACCACCTGGACGGGCGCGGCGGCGACCACCGGGAGGCGCACAACGTGTACGGGCTCCTGATGGCCCGGGCGGGCTACGAGGGGCTGAGGCGGCTGCGTCCCGAGGAGCGGCCGTTCCTGTTCACGCGCGCGGGGTGGGCGGGGATGCAGCGGTACGGGGGCACCTGGTCCGGCGACGTGGCCACCGGGTGGCCGGGGCTGCGGGCCTCGCTCGCGCTGGTGCTGGGCCTCGGCCTGTGCGGGGTGCCGTACTCGGGGCCGGACGTGGGCGGTTTCGACGGGAGTCCGTCGCCTGAGCTGTTCCTGCGCTGGTTCCAGCTGGGTGCCTGGCTGCCGCTGTTCCGGACGCACGCGGCGCTGGACGCGGGGCGGCGGGAGCCGTGGGAGTTCGGCCCTGAGGTGCTGGAGCACGCGCGCGTGGCGCTGGCCGAACGGGAGCGGCTGCACCCGTACTTCGTGACCCTGTCGCGGCTCGCGCGGATGACGGGCGCGCCCTATGTGCGGCCGGTGTGGTGGGGGACGCCGGAGGACCGGGCCCTGCGGGAGTGCGAGGACTCCTTCCTGCTGGGCGACTCGCTGCTGGTGGCGCCCGTGCTGCACCGGGGCGCGGACCGGCGGGCGGTGCGGCTGCCGCGCGGGCGCTGGTACGACACGGCGACCGGCGAGGCGTACGAGGGTCCCGGGCAGGTGCTGCTCGACGCCTCCCTCGCGCGCGTGCCGGTGCTGGCGCGGGCCGGGGCGGTGGTGCCGGTGCGGGGTGAGGACGGGGGGCTCGCGCTGGAGGTGTGGGCCCCCGACGCGGGGCGGACGGGCGGCGGGCTCGTCGTGCGTGACACCGGGGACGGCTGGGAGCCGGCGGAGATCGAGCGGTACCAGTCGCGGCTGGTGGACGGGCGGGTCGTGGTGGAGCTGGTGACGGAGGACGGGCCGGTGGAGGCGGCCCTGCCGGTGCGGGTGCGGGGGGTGTGAGGGGCGGGCGGGGCGCGGGAGGGGTGAGGGGCGGGCGGGGCGTGAGCGGTCTGTGAGGCGTGCGGGGTCGGTGGGGCGTGGGCTGCCCGCGAGGGGGGCGGCGTGTCGGACCCTGCGCCTAGCATCCGGGGCATGGACCCTGTATCCCTGCTGCGCGATGACGTCGAGCTTCCTCCCGGCCGCCTGATCACGGCCGACGAAGGGGACGGCGGGACACACCCGTTGTGGTTGAGCGACGGGCCCGCGCCCTTCGGGGCGTGGGGGCGGATACGGGCCGCGCACGCGCGGACCGGTCTGTGGCCGCTGCTGCTCGAACCGCTGCACGAGGACGACGAGGACTTCCGGCCGTGGGCGTCGGGGGAGCTGTATCCGGAGGACATGTCCCGCCCCGCCGACCACGACCCCGAGGCGGCCCTCGTCCGCTGGTGGGGGACCGCCACCTCGGTGGACGAGGACGACGACCCCCTCTCCCCCGAGCGGCGGCTCGCCGTCACCGCGCCCTACGGCGCGGTGTGGCCCGGGCTCGCGCCGGGGCGGGAGGCGGCGGAGGATCCGGACCGGCTCGCCGCCGAGCACGCGGAGGTGCTCCTGTCGTTCGGGACCGAGGCGCGGTTGGGGCTGGTCGAGGCCGCCTCCGGGGCGGAGGCGCTGGCCGCCGTGGGCTGGTCGGGGCCGGCCAACCACGAGAACGACACCGCGCGGATCGCCGCCGTCGTGGCCGACTGGGAACGCCGCTTCGGGGCGCGGGTGTTCGCCGTCGGGTTCGCCACGCTGCGGCTCTCCGTGGCCGCTCCCCCGGCCACACTGGAGGAGGCGCTGCCCGTCGCCGCCGAGCACTTCGCGTTCTGCCCGGACAACGTGTGGCAGGGGCCGCGCCCCCAGAACCTCGCCGCCTACGCCGAGCGGCTGGTGGGCGCCGACGTATGGACCTTCTGGTGGGACTGAGCGACGGCACCTGAAAGGTCAGCCGTACGCGCCGGCGAACCACTTCCTCGTGGCCTCCGTGTGCAGCGGGAAGACCAGTGCGCGCGGTTCCGGCAGGACGAGGCGGGCGGAGGTCTCCGGGGTCGGGACGAAGGCGGGGAGCGCGTCCTCCGGGACGGGCGGGAGGAGGCCGAAGACCAGCAGGTGCTCTCCCGAGCTGAGTGCGTCGGCGAGGCGGACGGCGCCGGGGTCGGCGTCCAGACCGGTCTCCTCCCGGAGTTCGCGGACGACGGCGGTGCGCCAGTCCTCGCCGTGGTCGATGAAGCCGCCGGGGAGGGCGGTGCCGCCGTGGCCCGGGTGGATCGCGCGCGTGATGGCGAGCAGGCCGGTGCCGTGGGCGGAGGTGACGGGGAGGAGGGCCACGGCGACGGGGAGCGGGTTGCGGTAGGCGGTGGTGGCGCAGGCGGGGCACTTCCGGGGCCAGGCGGCGGTGCCGGCCGGGTAGGGGGCTCCGCAGGCCGAGCAGTGGGAGTGGAGGACGGGGGAGGCGGGCGCGGTGTCGGTCACGGGGGGACCGTACGCGACGGGGGTTTCCCGGCGGGGGCGGAACTGGTAGACCCGGTGCGCATGACTGGACTTGCCTCCGCTTTCCGTACCCTCGCCGTCACCGGCGCCGCCGCGCTGCTCGCGTTCGCGGGCAGCGCCGCCTCCCCCGCCGTCGCCGTGCCCGAGCCGAAGGCGCCACGGGAGTTCGTGGCGCTGGACTCGGTGGACCGGACGATCCTTCAGGAGATGCGGTACACCACGCCGCACAACTTCGTGGGCGAGCCGATCGACGGCTACCGGCAGCCGCTGTGCGTGCTGACCCGGCCGGCGGCCGAGGCGCTGCACCGGGCGCAGCGGCGGCTGCTGGCCCGGGGCTACACCCTGAAGGTGTACGACTGCTACCGGCCGCAGCGGGCGGTGGACCACTTCGTGCGCTGGGCGCGGGATCTGGCGGACGAGCGGATGAAGGCCGAGTTCTATCCGCTGGTGGCGAAGGAGCGGTTGTTCGCGGACGGGTACATCGCGGAGAAGTCCGGGCACAGCCGGGGGTCGACGGTGGACCTCACGGTCGTACGGCTGCCGGCGGCACGCACGCGCGCGTACGTGCCGGGCGAGGAGCTGACGTCGTGCACCGGGCCTCGGGAGGAGCGGTTCCCGGACAGCTCGGTCGACATGGGGACCGGGTACGACTGCTTCGACACGCTCTCGCACACCGACGATGCGCGGATCACGGGGGCTCAGCGGGCCAACCGGCAGCTGTTGAAGGGCGTGCTGGCGGCGGAGGGGTTCGTGAACCTGCCGGAGGAGTGGTGGCACTTCACGTTCAGGCCGGAGCCGTTCCCCTCGACGTTCTTCGACTTCCCGGTGGCGCGCAGGTCGGTGGCCGGGCACTGATGTCTTCCGCCTCCGGGGAGCCCGTGCCAGACTCGGCACCATCACGTTTCTGACGTTTCGTCAGATCGGCGGGAGGGGCCGGAGATGACACGGACGCGCAGGCCGGTGGTGGCCGGCTGGTTCACCGACGACACCGTCCCGGACGGCGGGTTCCGGCTCCTCGGCACCCGCTGCTCGGCCTGCGCGGCGGTGTTCTTCCCGCGTGAGGACGACGCCTGCCGCAACCCGGCCTGCCCGGGCGGCGGCTCGCTCGCCGAGACGCCGCTCTCGCCGCGCGGCAGGGTCTGGTCGTACACCGACGGGCGGTACCGGCCGCCCGCCCCGTACGTCTCCGACCCGGACGCGCCCTGGGAGCCGTACACGCTCGTCGCGGTCGAGCTCGCGGCCGAGGGGATGGTGGTGCTCGGGCAGGCCGCGCCCGGCGTGCGGACGGCGGACCTCGCGGTGGGCATGGAGGTCGAGGTCGTGCCCGGGGTCCTGAACGAGGACGCCGAGCACGTGTGGACCACCTGGCGGTGGCGGCCCGTGGGGACGACGGAGGAGCGCGCGTGAACGACATCGCCATCATCGGGGCCGGGATGCACCCCTGGGGCAAGTGGGGGCGGAGCTTCGTCTCCTACGGGACCGCCGCCGCCCGCACCGCCCTCGCCGACGCGGGCGTGGACTGGCGGGACATCGGATCCATCGTCGGGGCGGACACCATGCGGTGCGGCTACCCGGGGTACGTGGCCGGGGCGACGTTCGCGCAGGCCCTCGGCTGGCAGGGAGCGCGGGTGAGCAGTGTGTACGCGGCCTGCGCCTCGGGCGCCCAGGCCATCGGCGCGGCCCGGGCGCAGATCCTGGCCGGGCTCGCGGACGCGGTGCTCGTCGTCGGCGCCGACTCCACCCCCAAGGGCTTCCTCGCGCCGGCCGGCGGGGAGCGGCCCGACGATCCCGACTGGCTGCGGTTCCGGGTGCTGGGGGCGACCAATCCGGCGTACTTCGCGCTCTACGCCCGCCGCCGGATGGCCCTGTACGGGGACACGGCGGAGGACTTCGCCCAGGTCAAGGTGAAGAACGCGGCGGCCGGGGCGCTCAACCCGCTGGCCCGCTACCGGAAGACGGTGACGGCCGAGGAGGTCGCCGCCTCGGCGGTGGTCGCCGATCCGCTGCGGCTGCTCGACATCTGCGCCACCTCGGACGGCGGCGCCGCGCTGGTGCTGTCGAGCATGGAGTTCGCGCGCCGGCACGGGCATCCGGATCCGGTGCGGATCCGGGCGGTGTCGACGGTCTCCCCCACCTATCCCAAGGCGGTGCTGGACCTGCCCGACATCGCGACCGACTCGACCGCCGCGCTCGCGCCGTCGCCGCACACCTTCCGCGCCTCGATCGCGCGGGCGGCGTACGAGGAGGCGGGGCTCGGGCCCGAGGACCTGTCGCTGGCGGAGGTGTACGACCTGTCCACGGCCCTGGAGCTGGAGTGGTACGAGGACATCGGCCTGTGCGGGCCCGGGGAGGGCGCCAAGCTGCTCAGGGACGGGGTGACCCGGCTGGGCGGGGCGCTGCCGGTGAACACCAGTGGCGGTCTCGCCTCCTTCGGTGAGGCCGTGCCCGCGCAGGCGATCGCCCAGGTCTGCGAGCTGACCTGGCAGCTGCGGGGCGCGGCCGGCGACCGGCAGGTGCCGGGGGCGCGGGCCGGGATCACCGCCAACCAGGGCCTGTTCGGGCACGGGTCGGCGGTGGTGGCGGTCCGCTGAGACCACGCGGGCCCGGCCGCCACGCGCGCGTGGCGGCCGGGTCCGTACCTATCAGGTCGCCACGTGCGCGTGGGCCCGGTCGGCGAGGACGAGGGCGTGCTCGACGACGGCGACGAGGACGCTCTTGACCGACTCGCGGTCGCGGGCGTCGCACATCACCAGCTCGACCTCGGGGTCGAGGTCGAGCGCCGCCCGTACCGTCTCCGTCGGGTAGCGGCGGGAGCCCTCGAAGCAGTTGACGGCCACCGTGAAGGGGATGCCGCGCCGTTCGAAGTAGTCGATGGCGGCGAAGCTGTCCTCCAGGCGGCGGGTGTCGGCGAGGACGATCGCGCCGAGCGCCCCCTGCGCCAGCTCGTCCCAGAGGAACCAGAAGCGGTCCTGTCCGGGGGTGCCGAACAGGTACAGGACGAGGTCCTCTCGGAGGGTGATCCGGCCGAAGTCCATGGCGACCGTGGTGGTCGTCTTGGCCTCGACGCCGTGCAGGTCGTCCACGGGACGGCCTGCCTCGGTGAGGACCTCCTCGGTCCGCAGCGGCCGGATCTCGCTGACCGTGCCGACCAGCGTCGTCTTGCCGACTCCGAAACCGCCCGCCACCAGGATCTTCAGGGTCACCGGCTCGACGGGGGGCTTCTTGCGGCTAGAGCGCCCGAAGGCCATTGATCACCTCGCGGAGGATGCTCACGTCCGGCAGCTGGGCCGGCGGAACGGGACGGGTCACGTGTACGAGTTCCTCGTCGACGAGGTCGCCGACCAGGACGCGGACCACCCCGACGGGGAGGTCGAGTCCGGCGGCGAGCTCGGCGATGGACTGGGGCTGCTCGGAACAGCGTTCGACGATCTCCACGTGTTCCGGGGAGAGCGACTGGTCGCGTCCGGGGTCGTCGGCGGCGGGTTCGGGGACCACCACGGCGATGAGGTCGAGCCGGTGGCGGCCGGCGGCGCTCGTCCGGCCCCGGGTCATCGCGTACGGGCGGACGACCGGGCCCGCGTCGTCGTCGTACCAGTGGTGGGGGACGGGCGTCCGGCGGCCGGGGGCGTCCCGGTCGGGCTGGCTGCGCTCGGCTGCGTCGCTCATACGGGGCGGCTCACCCTCCCGTGTGCGGACCGGTCCGGGGGGCCGTGCCGAGATGGGTGCCGACCCGCTTGACCATGAGGGTCATCTCGTAGGCGACCTGGCCGACGTCGGAGTCGGCGTCGGCGAGGACGGCGAGGCAGCTGCCGTCGCCCGCGGCGGTGACGAAGAGGAACGCCTCCTCCAGCTCGACCACGGTCTGGCGGACCCTGCCCGCCTCGAAGTGGCGGCCGACTCCCTTGGCGAGGCTGTGGAAGCCGGAGGCGACGGCGGCGAGGTGCTCGCCGTCCTCACGGCTCAGGTCCCGCGACGCGCCGGTGGCCAGGCCGTCGCTGGAGAGCACCAGGGCCTTGCGGATGGCGGCGACGCGGTCGACCAGCTCGTCCAGGAGCCAGTTCAGCTCGCCGTTGCCGTGGGCGGCGCTGCCCGTGCTTGCTGCGGCGTTCGGTGCGGTCATCGACCGTCCCCCTCGGGTGTCGTTCCGTGTGCTGTGGTGTCGTCCGGGCCGGAGCCGTGCCGGCGTCCGCGCTGCCAGCCGCGCTGCATGGCGGCCATGCGCGCGCGCACCTCCTCGGCGTCGCGCTCGAAGTCGTCCTCGGCCGGGCCGTGCTCGGCGGGCCGCGGGGCGCCCGTGCCGCCGTCGGCCGGGCGCTCGGGCTCGCGCAGCTGCGGGACGAGGCTGGCCTGGCGGACCCGGCGCGGAAGCCCGTCGAGCGTCACGGGGGCGTCGGCGGGCCGTACGCGGACCGGCTCGCGCGCCGCCGCGGGGGCCGCCGCCTCGCCCGGCGAGGCCGGAGCGGGGGGCGCGGGGGGTGCCGGGGGTGCGAACGGCTCGGGCCGCGGGGCCGGAGCCGGACGGGCGTCGGTGCCCTCCGGGCGTACGGGGACGAGCGTGGGTCCTGTGGTGCGCGGCGGCACCCGGCGGTCCTCGGCGCGGCCCGCGCCGGGGGCGGGGTGGGCGCGGCCGGGCTCGTCGAGCCGGCGCCCGTGGTCGACGACCAGCGTCGGCGGGCGGCGGCGCGGCAGCGGCACGGCTCCGGGGACGCCGGTGGCGCCGTCCTCGCCCGCCGGGTCGCCCTCGCCGTGGCCGGTGGCCTGGTCGGGGACCTGCTGGTGCTGTTCGCCGGCCGGGGCGAGGCCGGGGCGGCGGCGCTGGGGGCGGAAGAGGCCGCCACGCTCGCTGTCGCTGTCGAGGAGGTCGGCGGAGCGGTCGAGGAGCGCGTCGATGTCCTCGGGGCCGAGCGGCGGCTCCAGCTCGACCGGACCGTCCAGGGGGCCTTCGAGCGCCCGGTCCTGGGCACCGTCGAAGGAGCCGTCCACGGAGCCGGGCCTGTGACCGCCTCCCGTCACGTCCGTCAGATCGGGCACGCGCGCGAGGGCGGGCCGACGCTGCGGGAGCGGGTCCTCGTCGAGGACGCCGGCAGCCGCACCGGAGGTCGTACGGGATCCGTTCGAGGCGTGCTGCGGGTCGCCGTTCTGGGTGCAGGGGTCGACGGTCTTGCGGTCGAGGCGGAAGCCCGCGCCCTGGGTCTCGGGGGCGTCGGTGAGCAGCGCGGCCGGGATGAAGACGACCGCGGTGGTGCCGCCGTACGGGGAGGTCTGGAGCGAGACGCGGACGTTCTGGCGCTGGGCGAGGCGGCTGACCACGAACAGGCCGAGTCGGTCGGTGTCGGAGAGCTCGAACTCGGGGGTCTCGGCGAGCCGCAGGTTGGCGTCGAGGAGGACGTCGGGGCTCATGCCGAGGCCGCGGTCGTGGATCTCCAGCGTGAAGCCGTTGGCGACCCGCTCGCCGAGGACCTGGACGGCGGTGTGCGGGGGCGAGAACACGGTGGCGTTCTCGAGGAGTTCGGCGATGAGGTGGGTGAGGTCGGCGACGGCGGGGCCGCCGACGCCGAGCCGGGGCAGCCGGCGGACCTCGACGCGCTCGTAGTCCTCGACCTCGGCGACGGCGGCCCGGACCACGTCCATGAGCTGCACGGGCTTGCGCCACTGGCGGGAGGGGGCGGCGCCGGAGAGGATCACCAGGCCCTCGGCGTGGCGGCGCATGCGGGTGGTGAGGTGGTCGAGGCGGAAGAGGTCCGCGAGCTCCTCGGTGTCCTCGGTGCGCCGCTCCATGGTGTCGAGCAGGGTGAGCTGACGGTGGAGCAGGACCTGGTTGCGGCGGGCGAGGTTGACGAAGACCTCGGAGACCCCGCGGCGCAGCTCGGCCTGCTTCACGGCGGCCTCGACGGCGGCGCGCTGGAGGGTGTTGAGGGCCTGGCCGACCTGGCCGACCTCGTCCTCGCCGTACCGCAGGTGGGGGACCTCGGTCTCGACGTCGACGTGCTCGCCGGAGGCGAGGCGGCGCATGACGCTGGGCAGACGGACGCCGGAGACCTCCTGGGACTCCTTCTGGAGGCGGCGCAGGTCGCGGACGAGGGAGCGGCCGACGCGGACCGAGATGCCGATGGAGGCGAGGAGGGCGAGGAAGCCGAGGACACCGGCGACGCCCGCCTTGATCAGGACGCTGTAGGCGGCGGGCTGGACCCGGTCCTGGTAGCGGTCGCCCGCCGCGGTGTTCGCGCGGGCGAGCTCGTCGAGGACCGGGCTGGCCTCGTCCTGCCAGTACGCGGCCGTGACGCCCTTGGGCCGGTCGGTCGGGCCGCCCTTGATGAACTGCTCCTCGGCCGTGCGCAGGGCCGTGGTCTCGGGGCTGCGCCAGTACTGCTCGAAGCGCTGCCGCTCGGAGGCGGGGAGGAGTTCGAGGTTGACCTCGTAGTACTGCTTGCGGCCGGCGACGAGGTCGGAGACGGCGCGGATCTCCTGGGCGGTGATCCGGTCGGCGACGAGCGCGGAGAGGACGAGGGCGTCCTGACGGGAGAGGAGTTCACGGGCGCGGGTGATGCCGACGAGGGCGCGGCCCTGCTTGTCCATCTCGACGTTCTCCAGCGCGTGGAGGGTGACGAGGAAGCTGTAGCAGGGGTCGACCAGCCGGTTGTAGAACTCCAGCGCCTGGATCCGGCCGATGCTGCGCTTCTCGATCGAGCGGCGCAGAGAGGAGATCTCCTCGAAGGCGGTGAGGAGCGAGTCGAGCTTCTGGCTCGTGACCGGGCGCATCTCCTCGCGGACGCCGGGGTCCCCGGCGTTGGAGCGGATCCGGTCGATCTGGCGGTCGGTGGCGAGGCGGGCCTCGCGGAGCTGGGTGAGGGCCTCGGAGCCGCGCGGGTCGGCGAGGTAGACGAGGGACTGGCGGCGTTCGAGCTGGATGACCCGGGCCGTGTCCTCGATGGGATAGCCGACCTTGTCGACGATGTAGCCGACGTCCAGGAGCTGGTCGGCCTCGCGTCCGGTGAGGACGGTGGCGAAGGCCCAGAGGCCGGTGAGGGAGACGAGCGGTACGAGGAGCAGCGCCACGATCTTCCGGCGGATGGACTTCCCGCGAAAGCGCATGGCCTCCCCCACGTACGGCCTCCGTGGCCACGGAGGTCCCTCGAACGGCGTCGCCGCGTCAACACGGCGCGTCAACCTTCGGTTTCAACAAACGGCGGCGTGAGCCTACTACTGCATCGCGGCCATCTCGAAGGTGTGTCTGGGCGATTTTCAGCCTGTCGAGTGAGTGTTGATCATGAGATGTCCTGGTATTCCAGGAGTTATGGTCGGCCACTGTGGCGCAGGACACCTGACGGTGCACCATTTCGCGCCCCGGGCGCAATGGCTGGAATCGATCGTTCCGTTCGCGTTGTCGGGTGAAGTGGGGAAACCTTTTCCCTGTCCGGAGCGTCATGAAGTACGGGGGAACGCCCCGTCCGAGGACGGGCGGGTCGCGCGCCGGCCGGGCGCGCCGTGTAGAACCGCGTGATCCGGGCAGCCACCCCTGGGAGCGTCGTGCGGTGGGGAGTGACAGGACATGGAAGACGAGACGCGGACCGCGGGTCAGTTGTGGGTGGAGGACGACCGCGGACTGCGAAGGATGCCGGACCCGGTGCGGAACGCCGCGGTGCGGGCGGTGATGATCACGTCGGTGACGATCATCCTGGCCGTGGTCGCCTTCCTCACCTCGATCACGAGCTCCTGGCTGGCCTATCCGATGACGATAGCGGCGGTGGTCGCGACCGTGGTGGCCACCTGGAGCGTGCTGGACATCTGGATCACCCGCCAGGTCTGGCGGCAGCGCAACGGCGTGGTCTCCGAGCCGAGCAGCACCGCCTACCAGGCGCGGCGGGACCGGGTGGCGGAGGAGCGGGTCGCCTGACGGCTCGGTAGGGCGTGCCACGGATGGCGTGACACGGCACGGCGGAGGCCCGGTCCCTGGTGGGGACCGGGCC
This sequence comes from Streptomyces sp. NPDC059201, assembly GCF_042754585.1. Classification (NCBI taxonomy): domain Bacteria; kingdom Bacillati; phylum Actinomycetota; class Actinomycetes; order Kitasatosporales; family Streptomycetaceae; genus Streptomyces; species Streptomyces sp. NPDC059201. The sequence continues at coordinate 439,961 of NZ_JBHZBB010000006.1, read as the reverse complement.
TCCGGCGTGTCCACCGGGCCTTCGGCGTGTCTACGGCGCCGTCGGGGGTTCCTCGTCCTGGTGGCGGCGGAACATCCGGGTCGCCGTGATCTCGCCGTGGATCGTCTCGCCCTCGCCGGCCGGCTGCGGCAGACCCGGCCGCAGGTGCTCCTCGACGCTGATGTACTTCAGGCCGGCCCGCAGGTCCGCGTCGTTGCGCAGCCGGATCACCAGCGGGAACTCGGCCAGCGCCGTGGTGTCGAACAGGCCGGTGGTGTAGAGCAGCTGGACGCCGAGCGCGTCCGAGACCGCCCGCTGGAGCTCCAGCAGATACGTGGCGTTGGCGCGGCCGATCGGGTTGTCCAGGAACAGCGTGCCCGCGTGCCGGTGCTTGTCCCGGCCCCGGTCGTTGGAGCGCAGCGCCGCCATCGTGCAGTACAGGGCGATGGCCGCGGTGAGCAGCTGGCCGCCGGAGAAGACGTCGCCCATCTGCCCCACCGGCACCCGCTCGGCGCGCAGCACCGCGTCGGGCTTGAGGATCTCGACCGCGATGCCCTTGGGTTCGAGCGCCGCCTGCACGCCGCGCAGCAGCAGGGACATGCCGTCGCGGCGCAGGTCGGAGTTCTTCCTGACGGCGGCGCGGGTGGCCTCGTCGACGACCTCGCCGAGCCGCTCCGTGAGGGTGGCCTGGTCGGGCTCCTCGAAGCGGATCCGCAGGAACTCCTGGCCGGACCACTCCCCCAGGCCCTCGGGGAGCCGGGAGAGCCGCTGGGCGGAGCGGAGGGTGGCGAGGGAGGTCTCCACGAGCCCGCGCAGCCGGTCCACGATCGACTCGCGGTTGCGCTCCAGTTGGGCCAGCTCGTCGGTGAGCACGCGCAGCCGGGGCGCGAACGCCTCGGCCCACTTGGCGGCGTGCTCGGGCAGCGCCGAGGCGGGCAGTTCGCGGATCTGCTGGCGGGCCGGGGTGCGGACCTGCTCGTAGCGGGTGGAGTTGGCGTGCCGGACGAGGATGTCGCTCGCCTCGCGCACGGAGGCGTCGGCGGCGGACAGCTCGGCCGTGCAGGCGCGCAGCGCCCGCCGGGCCTCGCCTGCGGTGGTCCTGGCCTCCTCCAGGGAGCCGGGGTACGGCTCCTGCTCCTCCGGCTCCTCCTCCGCGTGGTCGCGCAGCAGGTCGCGCAGGAGCGCCGCCGTCTCGTCGAAGCCGCCGGCGGCGTCCTCGGCGGACCGGTGGTCGCGCAGCAGCCCGGCGTGGGCGGCGCGCGCCGCGTCCAGGGCGTCGCCGCGGGCGGCGAGTTCGGCGCTCGCGGTACGCAGCAGGGCCTGGGCCCGGTCGGCGTCGGCCGGGACCAGCTCCTCCGGCAGCTCGGTGTGGGCCCCGCCGTCCTCGGGGGCGAGCCGCTCGGACTCGCCGCGCAGCCGGCCGAGCTTCTCGCTCGCCTCGGAGGCGCGGGTCTCCAGCATCTGCACCAGGGACTCGGCGCGGGCGGCGGCGGCCTGCCGGGACGGGCCGTCGGCGCCGTCGGTGGACTCCAGGAGCTGCTCGGCGCGGGTGCGGACCTTGTTGGTGAGCCGGTCCAGTTCGGCGAGGGCGGCGGACTCGTCGCTCTCGGCGCGGGCCTGCTCGGCGCGCAGGTCGGCGCCGACGCCGACCTTCTCGTACAGCTGGGAGGCGGCCCGGTACGCCTCGCGGAGGGTGGGGAGCGCGGCGCGGGGCGCGCCGGGGGTCTCCTCCGGCAGCTGTTCGGGGGCGCCGGCGATCTCGGCGCGCTCGGCGCGCAGCGCGCGGGCGGTGCGGTGGGCGTCGTCGGCGGCGCGCTGGGCGGCCCTGCGGTCCTCGTCGGCGGCACGCGCGCGTTCCAGGCAGGTCTGGGCGCGGGCCTCGGACTCGGTGGCGTCGTCGGCGAGTTCGCGGAGCTTGGCCTGCCAGGCGGAGCGCTCGCGCAGCCGGAAGGCGAGGCCGGCGAGGGCGTCGGCGGCGCGTCGGGCGCGCTGGGCGGCCTCCTGGCGGTCGTCGCGGACGGCGAGGGCCTCGGCTGCCGTCTCCTCGGCCTCCGCGCGCGTGGCGCGGGCCTCGTCGAGGGTCTGGGCGGCGGCCTCGGCGGTCTCCCGGGCGGTGGCGGCGACGGCCGCGAGCTCGGCGAGCATGCCGGGCGGGCAGTCGGCGCGCCAGGCACCGATCCGGGCGGCGAGGGCGCGGTCGCCGGCGAGGCGGGCCGCGAGGGCGCGGATCTCCTCGTCGCGGGCGGCGGCACGCGCGCGGAGCGCCTGCCGTTCCTCGTCGGCGGCGTGCTCGTCGTGCATGGCCGGGTTCGGCGGCACGAGGAAGACTCCGGTGTCCTCGCCGGCGTCCTGGGTCGGTACGGGGGCGAGGAGGGCGGCGGCGGTGCCGACGGCGACGGCGGAGCGGGGCAGCAGGGCGGCCGAGCCGAGGGCCTCGCGGGCGCGGCCGTAGGAGACGGGGTCGGTGATGACGACGCCGTCGACGAGCTCGGGGCGGGCGGCGAGCACGCGCGCGTGGTCGGCGGGGTCGACGGACTGGGCGAGGTAGCGCCAGCCGGGGAGGGCGGGGATGCCGTGCTCGCCGAGGAACTCGACGGTGGCGAGGACGTCGGGGCCGGGCGGCAGCAGGCCGCCGTCGCCGAGGGCGCCGAGGATGCGGGAGTCGTCGGCGGCGGCCGTGCGCAGGTCGAAGAGCTGGCGCTCGGCGGAGGAGACGGCTCCGTCGAGCAGGCGGCGCAGTTCCTCGGCGTAGCGGTCGAAGTCGGTGACGGAGAGCGGGGCCTGGGCGTCCGCGGCGTCGCCGGGCAGGTCCTCGTCCCCTTCGGCGGGGGCGGTGGCCCCGGCGCGCTGGCCGGGGAGCGGGGAGCCGGAGCCGGGGAGGCCGAGGAGTTCGGCGAGGCGCTCCTCGGCGGCCAGGGCCTCGGCGGCGCGGCGCTCGGCGTCGTAGGCGTTGCCCGCCGCCTCGGCGGCGTCGGCGGCGCGGGCGGCGGCGAGTTCGGCGCGGGACTCGGCGGCGGCCGTCTCGCGGGCGCGTTCGCTCGCGGTGCGGGCCACCTCGCGGGCGGCGTCCCAGGCGGCGACGGTGGTCTTCTCGGCGTCGGCGGCGGCGAGGGCGGCGCGGGCCGGGTCGGCGTCGGGGGCGGAGTCGTCGAGCCAGCCGGCCCGTACGGCCTCGGCGGTCTCCTGCTCGACCTCGGTGAGACGCTGGCGCAGGTGGCCGGCCTCGCTGCGGGCGCGCTGGGCCTCGGTGGCGGCGGCGGTGGCGTCCCGGTGGGCGGCCTCGCCGGCCTCCTGGAGGGCGGTGGACCGTTCTTCCTCCTCAGCGGCGTGCCGCTCGCCCTCCTCGGCGGCGGCGGCGAGGGCCCGTACGAGGTCGGCGGCGGCCTCGGCGCGGGCGGCGAGGGCCGGGGCGGCGTCGCGCTCGGCCTCGCGGATGGCGGCGGCCACGCGCGCGGAGCGGTCGCCCGCCGCGCGGTGGCGGAGCACCGATTCGGCGGCCTGCCAGGCGGAGTGCAGGGTGCGGGCCTCGATGAGCTCGCGGCGCTGGGAGGCGGCGCCCTTCTCGGCGGCGGCGAGGGCCAGGGAGGCGTGCCGGTAGGCGAGTTCGGCGGCGATGAGGGCGCTGCGCTCGCGGGCCGTCTCGGCCTCGGAGACGGCGTGGCCCGCGGAGGTGACCTGCTGGGCCAGTTCGGCGGCGCGGGCGCGTTCGCCCGCGGCGCGGCCGGAGAGGCGGCGGGCGAGGGTCCGGGTGCGGCGTTCGGCCGCGGCGTGGACCTCGCGCGCGTGGGAGCGGGTTCCGGCCGCGTCGACGATGCGGGTGAGGAGGTCGACGGAGCCGGCGGTGAAGTCGCGTTCGGCGGTGAGTTCGGCGCGGCGGCCGAGCTTGTTGCCGAAGCCGCCGACGAGGTCGGCGAGGCCGTCGGTGTCCCGGGTGTCGGTGACCGCGCGGAGGAGGAGGTCGGTGAAGTCGGAGTCCTTCTTGACCGCGAAGAGGCCGGCGGCCTCGCCCTCGTCGGCGTTCATCTCGCGCTGGTAGCGGAAGAGTTCGGGGTCGAGTCCGAGCTCGCCGAGGTGCTCGTTCCAGCGGTCGTGGATCTCCTCCCACACCACGTCGAGGTGCGGGTACGCCTTGCCGGCCTCGGTGAGGGCGTCGCGGAAGCCCTTCATGGTGCGGCGGCGGCCGGAGGCTCCGGAGACGCCCTCGGCGGCGGGGCGGACGGACGTCGCCTCGGCGACGGGGAGGTTGTCCAGGCTGAGGCCGGGGCCGGGGCGGAAGGAGTACCACGCCTCGGCGAACTTCCGCGGGTCGTTGGAGACCTGGCGGCCGCGCCACTCGCTGGCCTTGCCGACGACGACGAGTTCGCCGGTGAGGGTGTGCTGCCACTCCAGGGCGACGTGCCCGCAGTCGTCGGCGAGCAGGAACTTGCGGAGCACGCCGGAGCTGGCGCCGCCGAGGGTGTTGCGGTGGCCCGGGAGCATCACCGAGAAGATCAGCTTGAGGAGGACGGACTTGCCGCCGCCGTTCTCCAGGAAGAGCACGCCCGCGGGAGCGGGGCGGCGCGGCGGGCCGACGGGCTCCTCCTCGAAGAACTCCGCCTGGGTGGGGGCGGGGTGGGGCACGGGCGCGCCGACGCCGCGCAGGTCCAGGACGGTGTCGGCGTAGCGGGCGCCGGCGGGGCCGATGGAGTAGAGGCGGACCCGGGACAGCTCGTACATGGCGAGGGACTCTCGTGCTCTCGTGCTCGGGAAGTTCGGTTGCGCGGGGGCGGGGTGCGGCGGGGTGCGCCGGGGTTACGCGTGGAAGGGGAGGCCGGCGTCGGCGGCGAGGTGCAGGTCGTCGCCCTCGGGCGGCGGGACGAGGGTGGCGGTGCCGTCGCTGACGGGGACGATCCCGAGGTCGAGCAGTTCCGTCAGGGCGGCGGAACCGGCCATGTCGCGGACCTGGAGCTGGTAGCGGGCGGTGGTGCGGTAGGAGCCGCCGTTCTCGTCGCCGGTGCGCTGGAGGAAGCCGGAGTCGGTGAGGAAGGCGACGGCCTTGGCGACGATGCCGGTGGTGGAGCCGGCGAGGCGGCGGGCGTCCTTGGTGGCGCCGGTGGTGCTGCGGCGGGACCACACGCGCCAGGCGGCCTCCAGGCCGGGGGCGTCGGACGCGGGGTCGGTGTTCTCGCCCTCCTCCTCGGCGCGCTGCTCCAGGCGCAGGCACGCCTGGCGGACGAAGGAGTCCACGCCGTTGACGGTGAGGCGGCCGATGTACGCGTCGTCGGCGAGGTCCTCGGGGCGCGGGAACGCCATGGCGGCGACGGCGAGGTGGGCGAGGCCGTGCAGGAAGCGGTCGGCGGCGTCGGTGTGGGCGCGGCGGGCGTAGTCGCCCATGCGGACGGCGAAGACGGAGTCCTCGCCCGCGGTGACGGCCATCCCCGCGCGCGGGGAGACCTCCAGGACGATCAGGCCGAGGCCGGTCGCGACGGCGTCGGCGAGCCGCGCGAAGGCCGGGTCCTCCTGGTAGCGCCGCAGCAGTTCGGCGTACTCGGCGTCCCGCGCGGGGAGCAGCTTGGGCTGGAGCCCGAAGGAGACGAGCCGCGCGGCGTCGGCGGCGTCGGCGGGCGTGACCGAGGCGGCGGGCCCGGCGGTGGGCCCGGCGGTGGGCCCGGTTGTGGCGGGGGGCCGGGGAGGCTCCTGCTCGCTCCACGCGTCCGCGTACTCGGCGTACTCGGCGGTGTTGTCGCTCACGGCTGGGGCTCCTCGGTGCGGCTCTCGTTCGGTACGGCGGTGGTGCGGGCGGCCTTCGGCAGCGGAAGCGGCACGGGGGTGACGGCGGCGGGCGGCACGGGCGCCCCGCTTGGTGCGGTCGGCGCCGCGGCGGGGGCGCCGCGGCCCACGGCCCGGACCGTCGGCAGCTCCCGGCGCCGCGCGGACGCCCGGGGCGCCGGTGGGAGGGAGACGGCGCCTAGGCGGGGGCCGGGGGAGGCGGGGGGACGCGGGGCTTCGGATGGGGTGGGGGCGGGGGCGGGCGGTGCGGTGGGGGTCGCTGCGGCGGGAGTGGTCGGCTGTACGGGCTCCGCCTTGGGCGCTACGAGCTCCGCCGCGGGCGCGGCGGGCTCGGGCTGGGGCTCGGGCTCGGGCTGGGGCTGGGGCTGGGCAGGCTCCGCCTTGGGCGTGACGAGGTCGGCCTGGGGCTCGGCGGGCTCCGCCGGCGCGGGCTCGACGGGCTGCGCCACGGGCGCGGCGGGCTTCGCCGGCGCAGGCTCGGTGGGCCCCGCCGGCGCGGGCTCGGTGGGCTCCGCTACCGGCGCGGCGGGCTCCGCCTGCGCAGGCTCGGTGGGCTCCGTCGGCGTGGTGGTGGGTGCCGTCTCCGGGGCCTGGGCCGGAGCCTGCGTCAGGGTGGCCTGGGCCGGGGGCTTCGGGAGCCACGCGCGTGTGGGGCGGGTCGGGGCGGTGGTGGGCGGGTGGGGGGCCTGGCCGGGGGCGGGGGGCGTGGGGGCGGTGTCGGAGACGTACGTCACGTCGCCTCCGTACGGTCGGCGGCCATGCCGACGGCGTCGAGGAGGGCCGTGCCGACGATGAGGTCGGCGCCTCCGAAGCCGGGGTCGTCGAGCGGGGTGCCGTCGTCCACGGCGAAGAGCAGGCGCTCCTCGCCCTGGCGGTAGGCGGTGCCGACCGGGGGGCTGGCCGCGTGGACGGCGAGGAGGGCCACCAGGTAGGCGAGGTCCTCGCCGCCGGTGGCGCGGGCTTCCGCGAGCAGGCCGGAGAGCCGGCGCGGGGCGTCGTGCTCCAGGTCGAGCAGGCCCAGCGCGTCCGCGAGCTGGCGCTCGCTGAAGCGGGAGTCGTCGGGGGTCGCGATCAGCTCCGGCTCGGGCATCTCCGCGCCGAGGTGCTCGCGCTCGACGGGCGGGGTGAGCAGCAGGTCCACGAGGTCGCCGAGGCGGACCGAGGCGGGGGTGCGCAGGCCGGTGCCGCGCGCGAAGAAGGCGTCGGTGACCCGGGTGGCCCGTTCGACGGGGAGCGGCAGCACGGGGGCGACCAGCTGGCCGTACAGGTCGAGGCCGGTGTAGCGGGTGGGGGCGGCGAACGCCTGCCGGTCCTGCTCGGCGCGGAAGAGCGGGCCCGCCTCCAGGAGGCGGGACTGGAGCTGGGTGTGGCGGCGGATGCAGTCCTTGACGATGTCGACCAGTTCCGCGGCCCGCCGCTTGTGCTCGGGGTCCTCCGCCTCGTCGCGCGCCTTGCGGATGTTGGTGAGGATCGCGTTCTCGTGGCGGTAGCGGTCGGCGACGTGGTCGAGCGCCTCGGCGATCATGTCGGGCACGCTGTTGAGCCAGTCCACCGCGCGCACGTTGCGCCGGGTGGCCTCCAGGGTCCTGCGGAGGGTCTCGGCGTACTGGACGGTGCGGTAGCGGGCCTGCTCGGCGGCGAGCTGGGCGTCGGCCAGGCGGCCCCGGCTGATGAGGACCTCCAGCTTCACCTCGGCGGCGATCTGGGCGCTGGTGACGTCGGTGTCGAGGGCGCCGACCAGCACGTTGACGGCCTCGTCGGTGGTCCTGAGGCAGACCGTGCCGCCGTAGCCGGGGACCTCCTCGATGAGCTTGAAGTCGTAGTCCCGGCGGACGTACACGCCGTCGGTGCCGAAGGTGCCGTAGACGGCGCGGAAGCCCCGGTCGACGCTGCCGACGTTGATCAGGTTCTCCAGCACCCAGCGGGCCACGCGCTCGTGCTCGGCGGCGGGGCGGCCCGGGGCCTGGGCGGCGACGCGGGGCAGCAGCCGGGCGACGACCTGGTCGTGGTCGGCGCCGGTGTCGAAGTCCATGTGGAGGGTGACGAGGTCGATCGCGGCGAGGGCGACCTCGGCCATCGCGTAGACCGTGTACTCGCCGGCGAGGTTGGCCTTGCGCGCGTCGAGGTCGTGCAGCGGCGCGGTGCAGGCGAGCGCGCGCAGGCGCCGCGCGAGCCCCTCGTCGGCGGCCGGCCCCTGCGCGGGGCGCGGCCCCGCGCTGAGCTGGGGCGGAGCGAGGTCCGTCGAGGCAGGCGAAGTCACGGTGCACAGAGTAGGTCCTCGCACTGACATGGGTCGAAACGGCGCAGAAACCACCGCCCCACCCCCGTCCGGGGCGGTACCCTCCCCCGACACCCCGTGGGCAGGCCCGCGGCCGCCTGGGGGCCCTACGCCTCCGCCGGTTCGTCCACGGCCCGCGCGTAGGCGGCCGCGACGCGGTCGATGGAGTCGTCGAGGTAGCGGCCGAGGAGCTGTTCGGCGGCGGCCCGCTCCCCGGCCCGCAGGGCTTCGAGGATCTCCTTGTTGCGGACGAGGTAGGGCTCGTGGAGGGCCCGGGGGTCGTCCACCACGTGGAAGGCGAGCCGGAGTTCGGCGAGGACGCCGCGCATGAGCTCGTCGGTACGGGCGCTGCCGGCGAGGGCGACGAGTTCGCGGTGGAAGTGGATGTTGGCGGTGGAGACCGCGCGCCAGTCGCCGGCCCGCGCGGCGGCCTCGCCCTCGGCGACGGCGGCGGCCAGGCCGGCCACCGGGAAGGGCGGCTCGCCGAGCCCCCGGACGACGGCGCACTCGACGAGCCGGCGGGTGCGGTAGATGTCCTCGACGTCGTCCACGGCGAGGACGCGGACGAAGACCCCGCGGTTCAGCTCGTGGACGAGCAGCCGCTCGTGGGTGAGGAGCCGGAACGCCTCGCGCAGCGTGTTGCGGGACACCCCGAGGGCGCCGCCGATGCTCTCCTCGGAGAGCCGGGTGCCGGGCGGGAAGAAGCCCTCGGCGATGCGGGTGCGCAGGATGTCCGCGACCCGTTCCGCCGTGCTGGTGCGCCCGAGCAGCGCGCGGTCGTCGGCCAGTCCCCCGGTCGTCCCGGTGCCGCTCGCGTCCACGGTCCCCCTTCCAGCCGGGGCGGTGCGCCCCGTCGTCGTCCGGCCGCCGAGTCAACCGCAGAAACGGATCGGGGACAACATGCCTCTTGTCGAATCGTTGAACAATCCCCTACCTTGGCGCCACCGCACACGGTCACCACCGGAACACGCACCGCCCACTCGTACGTCTCTCAGGCACGCCTCCCCCAACTGCGAGGTGCAGATGAGCACGACACAGACCCGGCAGCACTCCCAGGACGACCGGCCCGACGCGACCGGCGCGTTCGGCTGGCTGCGCGCCCTCGGCCCGCGCGGACGGCGTGCCTTCGGCGGCGCCTTCGGCGGATACGCCCTCGACTCCTACGACTTCTTCACCCTGCCGCTGTCGATGGTGGCGATCGCCGCCTACTTCAGCCTGGACAAGGGCCAGACCGGACTGCTGACGACGGTGACCCTGGTGGTGTCGGCGGTGGGCGGCGCGCTCGCGGGGGTCCTCGCCGACCGGGTGGGCCGCGTCAAGGCCCTGATGATCACGGTGATGACGTACGCGCTCTTCACCGTGCTCTGCGGCTTCGCGCCCAACTACGAGACCCTGCTGGTCTTCCGGGCGCTCCAGGGCCTCGGGTTCGGCGGCGAGTGGGCGGTCGGGGCGATCCTGGTCGCCGAGTACGCCTCCGCCAAGCACCGGGGCCGTACGCTCGGCGCCGTGCAGTCGGCGTGGGCGGCCGGCTGGGCCCTCGCGGTGGTCGTCTACACCCTGGTCTTCCAGTTCTTCGACGCCGACCTGGCCTGGCGGATCCTCTTCTGGACCGGCGCCCTGCCCGCGCTGCTCGTGCTCTGGGTCCGGCGGAACGTCGAGGACGCCCCGCAGGCGGCCGCCGCGCGCGTGGCGAGCGCGGAGCGGGGCTCGCTGCGGGCCGTCTTCCGGCCCGGTCTGCTGCGCGTCACGCTCTTCGCGATCCTGCTGTCCACGGGCGTGCAGGGCGGCTACTACACGCTCGCCACCTGGGTCCCGACCTTCCTGAAGACCGAACGCGGGCTGACCGTGGTCGGCACCGGCGGCTATCTGGCGCTGCTGATCTCGGGCGCCTTCATCGGCTACCTGACGGGCGGCCATCTGACGGACCGGCTCGGCCGGAAGCGGAACATCGCGCTCTTCGCCGTCCTGTCGGCGGCGTCGGTGCTCGCGTACACCCAGATCCCTGCGGGTGCGAACACCCTCCTCCTGGTGCTCGGATTCCCGCTCGGCTTCTGCATGTCGGCCATCTTCAGCGGTTTCGGATCCTTCCTCGCCGAGCTGTACCCGACGCCGGTGCGCGGCACCGGCCAGGGCCTCACCTACAACACCGGCCGCGCGGTCGGCGCGATCTTCCCGACCCTGGTCGGCTTCCTCTCCGAGAGCTGGGGCGTCGGCGGGGCGCTGGTCTTCGGCGCGGTGGGGTACGGCATCGCGGTCGTCGCTCTGCTCGGGCTGCCGGAGACGCGCGGGAAGGAGCTCGGGTGAACGGCACCGACCTCCTGGGGGCGGGCGTGCCCGGTCCGCGCGAGGCACGCGCGCGTGCGCGGGCCGGGACGGCGGGCCCGACGGCCGGCTGGGCGCCCGGCCACGCCCAGGCCAACCTGATCGCGGTGCCCGCCGACTGGGCCTACGACGTCCTCCTCTTCTGCACCCGCAACCCGAAGCCCTGCCCGGTCCTGGACGTCACGGACGCGGGCGCCTGGACCACCCCGCTCGCGCCGGGCGCGGACCTGCGCACCGACGTCCCGGGCTACCGCGTCTGGGAGGACGGGCGCCTGGTGGCGGAGCCCGCGGACGCCACGCCGTACTGGCGGGACGACCTGGTCTCGTTCCTGATCGGGTGCAGCTTCACCTTCGAGGGGGCGCTCGCCGCGGCGGGAGTGCCGCTGCGCCACGTCGAGCAGGGCCGGAACGTGTCGATGTACGTGACGGACCGGGCCTGCCGGCCGGCGGGGCGGCTGCACGGGCCGATGGTGGTGTCGATGCGGCCGGTCCCGGCGCGGCTCGTCCCGGTGGCCCGGCGGATCAGCGGGCTGCTGCCTGCGGTCCACGGGGCGCCGGTGCACGCGGGCGACCCGGCGGCGCTCGGGATCCGTGACCTGGACCGGCCGGACTTCGGGGACCCGGTGGTGGCGGAGCCGGGGGACGTACCGGTCTTCTGGGCCTGCGGGGTCACCCCGCAGGCGGCCGTGACGGCCTCGCGCCCGCCGTTCGCCATCACCCACGCGCCGGGGCGGATGTTCGTCACCGACGTCCGGGACGAGGAGTACCGGATCGCCTTCTGACACGCACCACAGCACGTCAGCACCACAGCACCACAGCACCACAGCACCACAGCACCACAGCACCGGTGAAGGGAACAGCACCATCATGAGCGGGGTCTCGATCGACCTGAACGCCGATCTCGGCGAGGGCTTCGGCCGCTGGACGCTGACCGACGACGAGCGGCTGCTCTCCGTCGTCACCAGCGCCAACGTGGCCTGCGGCTTCCACGCGGGGGACGCGGTCACCATGCAGCGGGTGTGCGAGCTCGCCGCCGAGCGAGGGGTACGGATCGGGGCCCAGGTGTCCTACCGGGACCTGGCCGGTTTCGGGCGGCGCGCCATGGACGTGCCGGCCGAGGAGCTGGCCGCCGAGGTGGCGTACCAGATCGGCGCCCTGGAGGTGTTCGCCCGCGCGGCCGGTTCCCGGGTGGCGTACGTGAAGCCGCACGGGGCGCTCTACAACCGGGTGGTGGGCGACGCGGAGCAGGCGGCGGCGGTCGTCGACGGGGTGCTGCTCGCGGGCGGCGGGCTGCCGGTGCTCGGACTGCCCGGTTCGCGGCTGCACGAGGCGGCGGAGCGGGCGGGGCTCCCGGTGGTCGCCGAGGCGTTCGGCGACCGTGCGTACCGGGCCGACGGTTCCCTGCTGCCACGGGGGCAGGAGGGGGCCGTCGTGCACGACCCGGACACGGTGGTCGAGCGGTCGGTGGGGCTCGTCCGGACAGGCACGGTGACGGCGAGCTGCGGGACGCCCGTGCCCGTGCGGGCGCGTTCGCTCTGCCTGCACGGGGACACCCCAGGCGCGGTGGAGCTGGCCCGGCGCGTCCGGGCGGGTCTGGAGTCCGCCGGGGTCACCGTGGGGGCCTTCGCGTGAGGGTGCTGCGGGTGGGCGAGCACGCCCTCCTCGTCGAACTGGCCGACCGGACGGCCGCCGAGACCTTCCACGCGGAGCTGCTGCGGCGCCGGGCGGCGGGTGCGCTGTCCGGCGTACGGGAGATCGTTCCGGCGGCGCGGACGGTGCTGCTCGACGGGGTGGCCGAGCCGGCGGCGCTCGCGGCCGAGCTGCCGGGCTGGGAGCTCCGGCCGGGGCACGCGCGCGTGGGCGAGGTCGTGGAGGTGCCGGTCCGGTACGACGGGCCGGATCTGCCCGAGGTGGCCGCCCGGTGGGGGGTATCGCCCGCCGAGGCGGTGCGGATCCACGCGTCGGCCGAGTTCCGGGTGGCGTTCTGCGGCTTCGCCCCCGGCTTCGGCTATCTGACGGGGCTCGGCGCGCGGTACGAGGTGCCGCGCCGGGCGACGCCCCGGACCGCCGTGCCGGCCGGCGCGGTGGCGCTGGCGGGGCCGTACACGGGGGTCTATCCGCGCTCCTCGCCGGGCGGCTGGCAGCTGATCGGGACGACGGACGTGGTCCTGTGGGACACCGGCCGCGAGCCGGCGGCACTGCTCTCCCCCGGCACGCGCGTGCGGTTCGTCCCCGCGCGCGGCGCCCTCCCCGGGACGGGGGCCGGCCGATGAACGACCGCGCCGTCGCCGTGGTCCGGGCCGGCGCCCTGACCACCGTGCAGGACCTGGGGCGGACCGGGTTCGCGCACCTGGGCGTGCCCCGCTCCGGAGCCCTGGACCCCGCCGCCGCCCGCCTGGTGAACCGGCTGGTCGGCAACGAGGAGGGGGCCGCGGTCCTGGAGACCACCGTCACCGGCTGCGCCCTGCGGCCGCGCCGCGCGGTGACCGTGGCGGTGGGCGGCGCGCCCTGCCCGGTCCGGGCGGACGGCCGCCCGGTGCCCTGGGGCACGGCGGTACGGGTCCCGGCCGGCGCGCTCCTGGACGTCGGCCCGGCGGTCCGCGGGCTGCGCTCGTACGTCTCGATCGGCGGCGGGATCGCCGTCGATCCGGTGCTCGGCAGCCGCTCCACCGACCTGCTGTCCGGGCTCGGCCCGGCGCCGCTGGCGGACGGGGCGGTGCTGCCGCTGGGGGCGGCCACGGCCGTACGGGGGTCGGTCGACGCTCCCCCCTGGCCGGGCCCGCCGGACGAACTCGTCCTGCGGGTCCGGCTCGGGCCGCGCGACGACTGGTTCACGGCGCGGGCGCTCCGGACCCTCACCACGCGCGCGTACCTGGTGTCCTCGGCGAGCAACCGGATCGGGCTGCGGCTCGACGGGCCCGCCCTGGATCGGGCCCGCTCCGGGGAGCTGCCCAGCGAGGGCATGGTCCTGGGGGCGGTGCAGGTGCCGCCGGACGGACGCCCGGTGGTCTTCCTCGCCGACCATCCGACGACCGGCGGGTATCCGGTGGTGGCGGTGGTGCGGGAGGCGGACCTGGGGGCGGCGGCGCAGGCGGTGCCGGGGACGCCGGTCCGCTTCGTCACGGCGCCTTAGGGGCGCCCTCCCCCTGGATCTGGGGCGGGGTGCCGTAACCCCCGCCGCCGGGGGTGCGCAGGACCAGCACGTCGCCGGGGGCGACGTCGGTGGTGGCGGCGCCGTCGAGGCGTTCCACGGTGCCGTCGGCGCGCTCGACGAGGTTCTCGCCGAGCGCTCCCGGCGCGCCGCCCGCCATCCCGTACGGGGGCACCCTGCGGTGTCCGGTGAGGAGGGCGACGGTCATGGGCTCCAGGAACCGCAGCCGCCGCTCGACGCCGTCGCCGCCGTGCCACCGGCCGCGGCCGCCGCTGCCCTCGCGCACGGCGAAGGCGTCGAGGCGGACGGGGTGGCGCCATTCCAGGATCTCGGGGTCGGTGAGGCGGGAGTTGGTCATGTGGGTCTGGACGGCGTCGGCGCCGTCGAAGCCGTCCCCCGCGCCTGAGCCGCTGGCGACGGTCTCGTAGTACTGGACGCGGTCGTCGCCGAAGGTGAGGTTGTTCATGGTGCCGGAGCCCTCGGCCTGGACGCCGAGAGCCGCGTAGAGGGCGCCGGTGACGGCCTGGGAGGTCTCGACGTTCCCGGCGACGGTGGCGGCCGGCGGTTCGGGGGCGAGCATGGAGCCGGGCGGGACGCGAATCTCCAGGGGTGCCAGGCAGCCGCTGTTGAGCGGGATGTCCTCGTCGACGAGGGTGCGGAAGACGTACAGGACGGCGGCCATGACGACCGCGGTGGGGGCGTTGGCGTTGCCCGGGAGCTGGGGCGAGGTGCCGGTGAAGTCGAGGACGGCGGAGCGCCGTTCGCGGTCGACGCGGACGGCGACCCGGATGACGGCGCCGGAGTCGGTCTCGTACCGGTGGGTGCCGTCCCGGAGGCGGTCGACGATCCGGCGGACGGACTCCTCGGCGTTGGCCCGCACATGGCCCATGTACGCCTGTACGGCCTCCAGGCCGAACTCGGCGACGGCCTTGCGGAGTTCCTCGATGCCCTTCTCGTTGGCGGCGATCTGGGCGCGCAGGTCGGCGAGGTTGGTGTCGGGGTCGCGGGAGGGGTGGGGGGCGCCGGTGAGCAGGGCGCGGGTCTCGGCCTCGCGGAGTCGTCCGTCGCGGACGAGGAGCCAGTTGTCGAAGCGGACGCCCTCCTCGTCGATCGTGCGGCTGAAGGCGGGCATGGAGCCGGGGGTGATGCCGCCGATCTCGGCGTGGTGGCCGCGGGAGGCGACGAGGAAGCGCAGTTCACGGCCGGTGTCGTCGAAGACGGGGGTGACGACGGTGACGTCGGGGAGGTGGGTGCCGCCGTGGTACGGGTCGTTGACGGCGTAGACGTCGCCGGGCCGCAGGTCGCCCGCGCGGCGGCGGAGGACCTCCTTGATGGACTCGCCCATGGAGCCGAGGTGGACGGGGATGTGGGGCGCGTTGGCGACCAGGTTGCCCTCGGCGTCGAAGAGGGCGCAGGAGAAGTCGAGCCGTTCCTTGATGTTGACGGAGTGGGAGGTGTTCTCCAGGCGGACGCCCATCTGCTCGGCGATGGACATGAAGAGGTTGTGGAAGACCTCCAGGAGCACCGGGTCGACGTCGGTGCCGGCGGCGGTACGGGCCGGGCGCGGGACCGCGCGGGTGAGCAGGAGGTGGCCGGTGGGACCGGCGGTGGCGCGCCAGCCGGGGTCGACGACGGTGGTGGCGTCGTCCTCGGCGAGGATCGCGGGCCCGTCGACGGTGTCGCCGGGGCGCAGGTCCTCGCGGCGGTGGAGCGGGGTGTCGGTGGCGGTGGCGCCGTCGTGGGTGCGGACGGTGGCGCGGGGTTCGAGGGGGCCGGTACGGGCTCCGGCGGCGACGTGGACGGGGCCGTGGGGGCCCGCGGTGCCGACGGCCTCGACGGTGACGGCCTCCACGACGAGCGGCTTGTCCATGGTGAAGGCGTAGCGGGCGCGGTGGTCGGCGGTGAAGCTCGCGGCCATGGACTCGGCGGGGCCGAGGTCGACGGGGAGGCTCGCGTCGGTTCCGGCGTAGCGGAGCAGCACGCGCGCGTGGGTGGTGATGGCCGGGTCGGGGAGGCCGTCGGCGCGGAGTTCGGCCCGCGTGCGGTCGGCGAGTTCCGCGGCGACGGCGGTCACGCGCGCGTGGGTGCCGGGTTCGTCGAGCGGGGCCTCCACCGAGCGTTCGCGCAGGGCGGTGGCGTCGGCGAGTCCGATGCCGTACGCGGAGAGGACGCCCGCGAGCGGGGGTACGAGGACGGTGTCGACGCCCAGGGCGTCGGCGACGGCGCAGGCGTGCTGGCCGCCGGCGCCGCCGAAGCAGGTGAGAGCGTAGCGGGTGATGTCGTGGCCGCGCTGGACGGAGATCTTCTTGACGGCGTTGGCCATGTCGAGGACGGCGATCCGCAGGAAGCCGGCCGCGACCTCCTCGGGGGTCCGGTCGCCGCCGATCTCCTCGGCGAGGGCCTCGAACCGCTCGCGTACGACCCCGGCGTCGAGGGTTTCGTCGCCGTGCGGGCCGAAGACGGCCGGGAAGTGGTCGGGCTGGATGCGGCCGAGCATCACCTGGGCGTCGGTGACGGTGAGCGGGCCGCCCCGCCGGTAGCAGGCGGGGCCGGGGACGGCGCCGGCCGAGTCGGGTCCGACGCGGTAGCGGCGCCCGTCGTAGTGGAGGACGGAGCCGCCGCCGGCGGCGACGGTGTGGATGCTCATCATGGGTGCCCGCATCCGCACTCCGGCGACCTGTGAACCGAGTTCACGCTCGAAAGTGCCGGCGTAGTGCGACACGTCTGTGGACGTGCCGCCCATGTCGAAGCCGATGACGCGGTCGTGTCCGGCCTGGGCGGAGGTACGGGCCATGCCGACGACGCCGCCCGCCGGGCCGGAGAGGACGGCGTCCTTGCCGCGGAAGTGGGCGGCCTCCCGCAGGCCGCCGTTGGACTGCATGAACATCAGGCGGATCCCCGCGAGTTCGCCGGCGACCTCGTCGACGTAGCGGCGCAGCACGGGCGAGAGGTAGGCGTCGACGACGGTGGTGTCGCCGCGCGGGATCAGCTTGATCAGCGGGCTGACCTCGTGCGAGCAGCTGACCTGGGTGAATCCTGCCTCCCTGGCGGCGGCCGCGACGCGCTGTTCGTGCTCCGGGTGGCGGTAGCCGTGCATGAGGACGACGGCGGCGGAGCGGAGCCCTTCGCGGTGGGCGTCCGCGAGGGCGGCGGCGACGGCGGTCTCGTCGAGGGGCCGGACGACGGTGCCGTGGGCGTCCACCCGCTCGGGGACCTCCGCCACGCGCGCGTACACCGCCTCCGGCAGCACGATGTGCCGGTCGAAGAGGCGGGGCCGGTTCTGGTAGGCGATCCGCAGAGCGTCGCGGAAGCCCTCGGTGATGAGCAGCAGGGTCGGTTCGCCGCGCCGTTCCAGGAGGGCGTTGGTGGCGACGGTGGTGCCCATCTTGACGACGGCGACCTTGTCGGCGGGGACGGGCTCGTCGGGGCCGAGGCCCATGAGGAGCCTGATCCCGGCCACGGCGGCGTCCTGCCGGCGGGCCGGGTCGTGGGAGAGGACCTTGCGGGTCACGAGGCGCCCGTCGGGGCGCCGCCCCACGACGTCGGTGAAGGTGCCGCCCCGGTCGATCCAGAACTCCCAGCGCCCGCTCATTCCCCCATTGTCGCCGCGAGGGCCTCGGCGAGGGCGGTCTCCGCGCGCGCGTCGAGCGGACCGGTTCCGGTGCCGCCGGAGCGGTGGAGCAGCTCCTCCCCCGCGAGCAGCAGCAACTGCGGCAGCAGGTCACGGCTCCGGCGCAGCACCCAGCCGGTCCCGGCCGTGGCGAGCCACAGGGCGGTCTCGGCGCGGGTCGGCGGCGGCTCGGACGCCTCCGGGGAGGGAGCGGGCCCCCGGGCGAGCCCCCGCTCCGCCAGGAGCCGGTGGAAGGCCCCGGCGACCGCGCGGTGCCCCCGCTCGCCGGGATGGAGCCGGTCGGCGCTCCACAGCCGCCGGTCGTCGGTCCAGGCCGGGTCGGCGAGGTGGAGGTGGACGGCGCCGTGCCGGGCCGACAGCGCGTGCACCACCGCGTTCACGGACCGCCGCCGACGGGCGAGCGGCCGGGCCAGCGGCCCGGGAAGCCCGAGCATCCGCCCCGGATCGGG
Source organism: Streptomyces sp. NPDC059201 (assembly GCF_042754585.1). Classification (NCBI taxonomy): domain Bacteria; kingdom Bacillati; phylum Actinomycetota; class Actinomycetes; order Kitasatosporales; family Streptomycetaceae; genus Streptomyces; species Streptomyces sp. NPDC059201. The sequence continues at coordinate 422,382 of NZ_JBHZBB010000006.1, read as the reverse complement.
CAGACAGGCCGTCAGGAGTACGGCTCCGGCCGCGTCGAGCGCGGCGAGCACGCGATCCAGGCGGCGGGCGAACAGCCCGATGTCGAAGGTGTGCCGCAGGGTGTCGTTGACGCCCACGACGACGGAGGCGAGGTGCGGCCGGAGAGCGACCGCCCGCGGCGCCTGTTCTTCGGCGACGTCCCCGCTGAGCGCCCCGCTCACGGCAAGGTTGGCGAACTCCAGCCGCTGCCCGGCCTCGACCAGCCCCTCGGCCAACAGCGCGGCCCACCCCCGCCATCCCCCGGCAACCCGATCCCCCACGCCCTCGCTGAACGAGTCCCCGAGCACGACGAACCGAAGGGGGGCGACCTCGGAGGGGGCGGGGGCGCCGGGGCCCGGGGCCTGCTCGGCGCGGGCGGGGCCGACCTGCGCTGGAACCGTTCCCGCGCGGGCGAGGCGGACCGGTTCCGGGGCAGTTGCCGCCCGGGCGGAGCCGACCGGCTGCGGAGCCGTTCCCGTACGGGCAGGGCCGACCCCATCCGGAAGCTTCCCCCCGTGGGCAACCACGGCAGAGCCCGCCTCCGGGGCTGTGCCCGCACCGGCGAGGCCGCCCGGCACCGGAACCGTCCCCGCGCGGGCGGCTGCGGCGGAGGCCGCCTCCGGTGGGGTCTGGGCCGGGGGCCGGGCCGCACGGAGGGGGGTCATCTGTCGGCCCCCTGGTTCCGGGCCGGGGCCGGTTCCCCGGCGGGGGTCGCTGCGGCGGGGCCTCGGAGTCGGGCGACCGGGTCCGTGGCGCGCGGGGCGGTGGCCGCCTCGTGGGCGCGGAGGAAGGCCGTCACCGAGCGGTCCCAGGAGAAGCGTTCCGCACGCGCGCGTGCGGCGGCTCTGCGCCGGGGCTCCGGCAGGGCGAGGAGTCCCCGGGCGGCGTCGGCGAAGGCGGCGGGGGTGTCTGCGGCGGCCGCGCCGGCCGCGCCGACGACCTCCGGGAGGGCGGAGGAGGCGCTGACGACGGCGGGCGTGCCGCAGGCGAGGGCCTCCAGGGCGGAGAGCCCGAAGGTCTCGGCGGGGCCGGGGGCCAGGCACAGGTCTGCGGCGGCCTGGAGGTTGGCGAGTTCCTCCCGGTCGGCGACGTGGCCGAGGAATCGGACCGGCAGGCCCCGTTCCCGGGACCGCCGCTCCAGGCCGGAGCGCAGCGGCCCGTCGCCCGCGACGACGAGCCGGGCCGGGACGCCGGCGTCGAGCAGGTAGGCGAGCGCCTCCACCGCCGTGCCGGGTCGTTTCTCCACGGAGAGCCGGGAGCAGAGCACCAACAGGACCCCGGCGCCCTCGGCGTACCGGGCCCGTACGGCGGGGTCGCGCCGCCCGGGCCGGCAGTGCTCCAGGTCGACGCCGAGCGGAGCCCGTACGACATTGCGGGCGCCGAGGCGGACGAACTCGTCCTCCGCCCAGGCCGTGGTGCACACGATCCGGCCGAAGGCCCAGGCGGTGCGGCGGTTGAGCCGGTCCGCCGCGCGGGCGGCGAGCGGGGCGGGGACGCCCCAGGTGCGCAGGACTCCGTCGGCGGTCTCGTGGGAGACCATCACGGAGGGAACGCGGGCGCGCCGGGCCCACTCCCCTGTCCAGCGCAGCGTGGTGCGGTCGGAGACCTCGATCCGGTCCGGGGCGAGCCGTTCGAGGAGGTCGGCCAGCCGTCGCCGGTCGGCGAGGACCCGGTAGCCGCCCGTGCCGGGGAGCTCGGGCCCCGGCAGGGTGATCACCCGGCCCTGTTCGGCCGGCTCGTCGGAGGCGGTGGCACCGGGAACGATCAGGACAGCCTCATGCCCGGCCGCCCGGTAGCCCCGCCCGAGCCGGTCGAGCGCGGTGCGCAGCCCACCCGAAGTGGGCGTGACGAAGTTCGCAAGCCGCACGATCCGCAGCCCGTCCCGCCCGTACGAGGCACCGTACGCCCGAGCCCGCGCGGACCTGGCCGCAGTGGTCCCGGCCGCAGGGAGCTCGGCCGCAGGGGTCCCAGCCGCAGCGAGCTCGGCCGCAGGGAACGGGGCCGCAGGAGGTATCCCGGCTACAGAAGCCCCGGCCGCTGGGAACCCGGCCGCAGGGAACGCAGCCGCAGGAGGTTCCCCGTCCATAGCAGACCCCGCCACAGCGGCCCGGGCCGCGAGGGACGCGGCCGCAGGAGCTGTCCCGACCGCAGCGGGCCCGGCCACGGCAGACCCGGCCGCACGAGGTGTCCCGGCCACAGCGGGCCCAACCGTGGGCAACAGGGCCGCACCAGCGGTCCCGGCCGCACCGGACCCGACTACAGCAGGCCCGGTCACGGGGGAAGCGGCCGCACGAGTTGTCCCGACCACAGCAGACCCGGCCACTGCGGGCCCGACCGCAGCAAGCCCCGCCCCGGGAGACCCGGCCGCACCAGCTGTCCCGGCCTCACCGGACCCGACCACAGCAGACCCGCCCGCAGGGGTCCCGGCCGGCTCGCCGCCCCGTCCCGGCTCCGTCTCCGTGGTTCCTTGGCTGTGGCCGTTCATGCCGCCACCGCCGTTCGCTCGCGTAGGACCTCCAGGTAGTGGGCGATGAGTTCGTCGCCGAGGGTCTCCCAGGTGCGGCCCTCTACCTGGGCGCGGCCGGCGGCGCCGTAGGTGGCGCGGAGGGTGGGGGTGGTGGTGAGGGTGGTGATGGCCTCGCGGAGGGCTGCGGGGTCCTCCGGGGGGACCAGGAGGCCGGTGTGGCGGTGGGCTACGAGGTCGAGGGGGCCGCCGGCGGCCGGGGCGATGACGGGGAGTCCGCTGGCCATGGCCTCCTGGACGGTCTGGCAGAAGGTCTCGTAGGGGCCGGTGTGGGCGAAGACGTCGAGCGAGGCGAAGATCCGGGCGAGGTCGTCGCCGGTGCGGCGGCCTAGGAAGTGGGCGCCCTGGAGCCGGTCGCGGAGGCCGGGGCCGCTGGGTCCGTCGCCGACGATCACGAGCCGGACGCCCGGGAGGCCGTCCGCCGCTGCCAGCAGGTCCACGCGCTTCTCGGGGGCCAGGCGGCCGACGTACCCGACCAGGAGTTCGCCGTCGGGGGCGAGCGCACGGCGCAGCTCCGGGTCCCGCCGGGCGGGGTGGAAGCGGGCGGTGTCGACGCCCCGGCCCCAGAGGCGTATCCGCTCGATGCCGTGCGCCTCCAGATCGCGGAGGGCGGCCCTGGAGGGGGCGAGGGTGCGGTCGGCGGCGCCGTGGACGGCGCGGAGCCGGCGCCACGCGGTGCCCTCCCCGGTGCCGACGTAGGTGCGGGCGTACCCGGCGAGGTCGGTCTGGTAGACGGCGACGGCGGGCACCCGGAGGCGGCTGGCGGCGGCCATGGCGCGGACGCCGAGGACGAAGGGGCCGGCCAGGTGGACGAGGTCGGCGCGGTGGGCGGCGATGGCTGCGGCGACGCGGCGGCTGGGGAGGGCGACCCGTACCTGGGCGTAGCCGGGCAGGGGCAGGGAGGGGACGCGGACCACGGGGCAGGGTGCGTCGGCGTCGGCGGTGGGGTCGGGGACGGCCGGGGCGATCACGAGGGGCTGGTGGCCTCGGCGGACGAGGTGGCGCGCGGTCTGGAGGGCGCAGTGCGCCACACCGTTGATGTCAGGGGGAAAGGATTCGGTGACGATGACGACACGCATACGGGTGTTCTCGTCGCGCCCGACGTGTCCCCGCCGACGTGGATCTGGACGCCGGGGGAACGTCCCGTGAGCTTTTCCCGCCCCGCCCGCGCGGCACGGCTCCGATACCCGGACCGACGCCGCGCGGAGCCGTACACGCGCGCGTGCCGAAGGCGGGCGGGCCCCCTGTCCCCGGGGCGGGGCCACGCTCGACGGAGCTGCCGTCGGGGGCCGCGCCGCCCCGGGCGCGGAGGCGGTGGTGGTTGGGCCGGGTCAGACCTGGAGGTCGGGCCCGATGCGGTTGCGGACCGCGGTCTGGACCTCGACCTCCTCGGCCGGGTCGGCGGCGAGGCGGCGCAATCGCTCGGCCACGCGCGCGTCGGCGGTCTCCGCGTGCTGGGCCGCGATCTCGCGGGTGGTCTCCTCGCAGTCCCAGAGGCACTCGACGGCGAAGCCGCTGGCGAAGGAGGGGTCGGTGGCCGCGAGGGCGCGGGCGGTGCGGCCGCGCAGCTGGGAGGAGGCCGTCTCCCGGTAGACGTGGCGCAGCACGGGGGCCGCGCAGGCGATGCCGAGGCGTCCGGCGCCGTCGACGAGGGTGCCGAGGGCGGTCGCGTCGGGCCCGGTGGCGCGGATGGCGGTGCGCAGGGCGCCGAGGACGAGCCCGGCGTCCCGGTCCTCGCCGCGCGCGGCGAGGGTCTCGCCGGCGGCGGCGCCGAGGGGGTCGGTGCGGTGGATCCAGGCGCGGGCGCGGGCGACCGCGTCCTCGCCGCACATGCGGAGGTAGGCGGCGACGGCGGCGCGGGCGACGGCCAGGGCGTCGCGGTCGACGGCCCCGGGGACGTCGCCGTAGGGGTCGCCGTGGGCAGAGGCGGCCGAGGCGGCGGCCGCGTCGAGGGGGTGCACGGCGTCGGCGGCGGCCTCGACGAGGTCGAGGACGGCGGGGTCCCGGGTGGCGGCCAGGTGGTGCAGGACGGCGGCACGCGCGCCGGGGGCGCCGGCGCGGCCGGCGGCCAGCAGCTCGGGGCGGTCCTCGGGCCCGGCCACGGCCGCCAGGCAGCGGGCGGCGGGTCCGGCGAGGTCGGCTCCGCGCTCGTACCCCTCCTGGGCCCAGTCGAGGACGGCGCGGACGCTCCAGCCGGGGCGGGGCCCGGTGGGGCGCAGCTGCCGCTGCCAGCGGTCGAAGGAGCCGTGTTCCTGGGCGGCGCGGACGCGGGCGCCGACGGCCTCGCGCCGGTCCTCGGCCCACAGGCGCCAGGGGCGGGGCTCGAAGGCGTCGCGGACGGTGCTCGCGAGCGCGGTGTCGCCGGCCTCGTCCCGGGGGAAGCGGGCGAGGACGGGCTCGGCGAGGGAGCGCAGTCCCGCGTCGTCGTCGCGGAGGGCGAGCTCGTCGAGGGCCCAGGTCCAGTTGGCGCCGGTGGCCGCGTAGCGCCGCAGGAGGAGCAGGGCGTCGTGGCGGCCGTAGGAGGCCAGGTGGCCGAGGACGGCGAGGGCGAGCCCGGTGCGGTTCTCCTCGGTGTCGAGGTGGTCCTCGGGTGCGAAGAGGTGCGCCTCGACGGCCTCCAGACCTCCGTGGAGGTCGAGGTAGAGCCGGGCGTAGTAGAGGGAGCGGTTCTCGACCCGCCAGTCGTGGCGGGGGTCGGCGAGCACGCAGTGGTCGAGGGCCGCGAGGGCCTCGGCACGTGGCGCGGCGAGGGCGTGCAGGGTGCCGTCGCCGCGGCCCCGCTGGAGCAGACCGAGCAGGGTGCCGCTCGGCGCTATGGCTGGTTCGAACATGGGAAGACGCCTCACATCAAGCTGTCGACACGACGGGGGTGGACCGGGGTGGACCGGGTCGGGCGCTGGGCCCGTCCGCGCGGTGCCCGCCCTAGTAGGCCGTGGGACAACATGTCGGGCCGTCCGTCGTACGTCGCTTGTGCGCGCTGCTCATCTTCCTCTGCCTCTCGTCCGTGGCCCGGTCGGACGGCCGGGCTTGTCGTCATGATGACCGACCGTTTCCACCGCCGCGACCACATTTACGGCACCGTTCCCACCTGGGGTTCAAGCCTCGTTCACCGGGTGGTGAAGAGCTCCAGGAGTTCGGTCTTGCCGAACATGCGGGCGGTGTCGACGGCGGACGGAGTGCCGGACTCCGGATTCGCGCCGCCGGCGAGGAGGGCGCGGATCACGGCGTCCTCGCCCTTGAAGACGGCTCCGGCGAGCGGGGTCTGGCCCCGGTCGTTGGCGCGGTCGGCGTCGGCGCCGCGCTCCAGGAGGGCGGTGACCGCGGCGGCGTGGCCGTGGTAGGCGGCGAGCATGACGAGGGTGTCGCCCCGGTCGTTGGTGAGGTTCGCGGGGACGCCCGCGTCGACGTAGGCGGCGAGGGTGTCGGCGTCGCCGGTGCGTGCCAGGTCGAAGACCTTCGACGCCAGCTCGACGACCTCGGGGTCCGGGGTCTCGCTCATCTTCACAACCGCCTTCCGTGCTCCGCCTGCGTCCCGCGCGCGTGCCGCCCGGGTACCGCCTGCCCTTGACCTGCGCACGGCAAGCGCGGCCGTACGAGTGAATCGACAGAGTACTGCCCGAGCGGTGACATGACCGCGTCCGGCCGAGGCGAGGATCACCGGGTCCACCGCGTGTGGCCGGCACCCCTCGGTGCCCCCTTACCCCACTTCGGCGGTTTCGCCACCCGGGACGGTGGTCACCGTCCGCCGGTCAAGTGAAAACGCCCGCTATTCACCCGAATGCACCTTTAGTCACATAGATACTTGCCGTGAACCTGGAAGGACTGATCGTGACTGTCCCCTCAACCAGGAGAACACCCAATGATCCTGTCCATCTCAGGCGTGGTCCTGCTCGGCATCATCTGCTTCCTGTTCTTCAAGAAGGACGGCCTCAAGGCCTCGCACGCCCTCGTCTGCGCGCTCTTCGGCTTCTATCTGGCGGGCACCGCCATCGCACCGAGCATCACCGCGGGCGGCCAGAGCCTGGCCGGCCTGCTGGGCGGAATCAAGTTCTGACGCCTCTCACCCCCTTCCACACCTCAGGAGTACGACGTGGCCCGGCGACCACTCCCCCGCATTCTGAGCAGCGGCAGCGTGCAGCTCGCGCGCAGCCGAGAGATCGCGCGGTCGGCCGCCGACAGCGCCACCGACGTGCTCCACCCGCTGATCACGGTCTCCCGTGGTCTGCGGAAACTGGCCGCGACCGCGCGCGCCAAGTGGGCCGCGACCCCCAAGGAACGGCGCGGTCCCACGCTGTTCCTGGTCGCGGCCTGTGTCCTGGTCGTCGCCCTCGTGCCGTACGGGCCGCTGCTCGCGCTCGTCGCGCTCATGGGCGCCGCCGCGTGGAAGGGGCGTGAGAAACCGGTCGTGAAGACCGGCCCCGACGAGGCGGAGGTGGCCCGGCTGAAGGGCCTGTACGAGGCCCTGGTGCCGTACTTCTCCGTCCCCGAGGACCCCGAGCCGCTCTTCGCCCACGGAGGCGACTGGGGCCGGGCCTTCGGCGACCACGCCTTCGACGAGAACGGCCGCCTGACGCGGCTGCGGATCTCCTACCCGCCGTACTTCACGGACGGCGAGGCCGCCTCCCGCGCCCGGATCGAGCAGCTGCTCCACGCCAAGTCGGGGCGCGGCCGCGAGTACCTCTTCGACTGGGACGAGGAGGGCAACCGGCTCGTCATGCACGTGCTGCCCGCCCTCCCGACCACCATCGCCGCCCAGCGGTTCGTCACCGCCCCGGGCGAGACCGTGCTCGGCTTCACCGACGCCGACGCCGTGCAGCGGACCGTGCCGGTCGTCTCGGCGGACGGCTCCGAGGACGCGCCGGCCGTCGTCTGGCGCACCGGACCCCGCTCCACCGAGCCGCACCTGCTCGCCGTCGGCCAGCCCGGCAGCGGCACCAGCTCCCTGCTGCGCTCCCTCGCGCTCCAGGCCCTCGCCCACGGCGACGTGCTGATCGTGGACGGCGCGGGCGCCGGCGAGTACGCCTGCCTCGTCGGCCGCGACGGCGTCCTCGGCATCGAGAGCGAGCTCTCCGGCGCCCTGGAGAGCCTGGAATGGGCCTCCCACGAGACCGAGCGGCGGCTCATCTCCGCCAACCGCGCCCGGCAGGCCGGCCACCCGGCACCGGCGGACACCCGCCGCCCCCTGTGGATCCTCCTCGACCGCCCCGGCGTCCTCGGCCACCTGGCCGCCGCCGAGGGCCGCCCCGACCCCCAGGAGCTGCTCCGGGTGCCGCTGCGGCACGGCAGGGCGGCCCAGGTGACGGTGGTGGTGGCGGAGCAGTTCGACACGGCCGACGCGCTCCACGAGGGGGTACGCGCGCACACCCGCGCCCGCGTGGTGCTCGGCCCCGCCTCCCCCGAGCAGATCGCCGCGGTGCTGGGCGCCGCGCCGCACACCACCCCGACCCCGCAGGTCCCGCCGGGCCGCGGCTACGCCCGCCTCGGCACCGGGCCGGTCCTCCGGCTCCAGGTGCCGGCCACCCCGGACCCGTACGACGACGCCGTCGGCGACACCGACCGGCAGGCCGTCCTCGACCTGCTCCCGGACCGGCGTCCCGCGGCCACGGTCGCCCTGGAGAAGGTCCCGGAGGCGGCGGCCGAGCCGACCCCCGACCTCTCCCCCCGCCACGCCCCGGTCCCGGCGGAGGGCTGACGGCGGGACACGCCACCCGACGGCGGAACGCGTGCACGGCGAAGGCCGGTACGGACCCCCCAGGTCCGTACCGGCCTTCGCCGTTCCCACACGCGCGCGAGACGGGCCTACGCCACTGCCACGCGCGCGAAGGACGGGCCTACACCGATCCCAGCCCGCGCAAGACGGGCCTAGGCCGTCGCCACGCGCGCGAAGGAGCCGGTCTTCCCGCTTCCCACGCGCGCGTGGACCCCAGCCCCCCTCAGGCCACGAACGTCCGAGGCGGCTCCACTCCCCCGCCGACGCCCGACTCCACCAGCCGCGCGGCGGCGGCCAGCCGGGCGGCGGCCTCGTCGGCGACCGGGCCGCTGACGGTGAACGGCAGGCGGACGTACCCCTCGAAGGCGCCGTCGACGCCGAAGCGCGGGCCCGAGGGCACCCGGACGCCGACCCGCTCGCCGGCCTCGGCCAGCCGGGAGCCGGAGAGCCCGCCGGTGCGCACCCAGAGCGTCAGGCCGCCCTTCGGTACCTCGAACTCCCACTCCGGCAGCTCCCTGCGGACCGCGGCGACGAGCGCGTCCCGGTTCTCCCGGGCCTGTGCCCGGCGCAGGCCGACCGCCTCCTCCCACCCTCCCGTGCGCATCAGCCAGTTGACGCCGAGCTGCTCCAGGACGGGGGTGCCGAGGTCGGCGTAGGCGCGGGCGGCGACCAGGGAGCGGATGACGTCGGGCGCGGCGCGCACCCAGCCGATCCGCATGCCGGCCCAGAACGCCTTGCTGGCCGAGCCGACAGTGAGGACCGTGGAGCCGGCCGGGTCGAAGGCACAGACCGGCCGCGGCATCTCCACGTCGTCGTCGAGGTGGAGCTCGGTCATGGTCTCGTCGACGACCAGGACGGTGCCCGCCGCGCGGGCGGCCTCCACGAGCCCGCGCCGCTGGTCCTCGTCGGCGAGGGCGCCGGTCGGGTTGTGGAAGTCGGCGACGACGTACGCGAGGCGGGGCGCGGCGTCGCGCAGCACCTGGCGCCAGCGGCCGAGGTCCCAGCTGCCGAGCCCCTCGGACATGGCGACGGGGACCAGCCGGGCGCCGGCCTCGCGCATGAGCTGGAGGATGTTGGCGTACGAGGGGGACTCGACGGCGATCCGCTCGCCGCGCCCGGCGAAGAGGTGGCAGATGGCGTCGATGGCGCCCATGGCGCCGGTGGTGACCATGATCTGCTCGGGCATGGTCGGGATGCCTCGGGCGGTGTAGCGCTCGGCGAGCGTGGCGCGCAGCGCGGGCAGCCCGGCCGGGTAGTCGCCGTGGGTGTGCGCGTACGGCGGCAGCTCCTCCAGGGCGCCCTGGACGCTGCGGGTCAGCCAGGGCTCGGGGGCGGGCAGGGCCGCGCAGCCGAGGTCGATGAGGGAGCCGAGGGTCTCCGGGGGGAGCGGTTCGAGGCCGCGCGCGGGCAGCGGGTTGCCGGCCGGGACGGCGGTCCAGCTGCCGGCGCCGCGCCGGGACTCCAGGAAGCCCTCGGTGCGCAGCGCCTCGTAGGCGGCGGCCACGGTCGTGCGGCTGACTGTGAGGGAGAGGGCGAGTTCGCGCTCGGCGGGCAGCCGGGCGGCGACCGGCACGCGGCCCTCCAGGACGAGCAGGCGGATGCCGTCGGCGAGGGCGCGGTAGGCGGGCGGCTTGCGCGTGCCGGGGCCCGCGGGGCGGGGCTGCTGCGCCTGGAGCTGCCGCGCGAGCTGGGCGGCCCCGACGGCCGAGGTCCACTGAGCCATGGAAATCAGTCCACCTTCGTCGAATTGGCCATGGTTGGCATCCATTCTCCCGCCACAGAGTGTCATGGGTCGGTCCACCGTCACCACACCGGGCCGCGATCCACCGCCAACACCACCCCAGGGGGGCACGTCCATGTCCATCGCCTCCGGCTCACGCGGCCGGCATCTGACCCGTCGGCTCGTCCAGCTCTACGCCGGCCTGGCCCTCTACGGGGTCAGCTCGGCCCTGCTGGTCCGCGCGGGGCTCGGTCTGGAGCCGTGGGGCGTGCTGCACCAGGGCCTGGCGGAGCGGACGGGGCTGACGATCGGGGTGGTGTCGATCATCGTCGGCGCGGTCGTCCTGCTGCTGTGGATCCCGATCCGGCAGCGCCCGGGCCTGGGCACGGTGTCGAACGTGTTCGTGATCGGCCTGGCGATGGACGGGACGCTGGCGCTGCTCCCGGAGATCCACGCCCTGCCGGTCCGGATCGCGCTCCTGGCCCTGGGCATCGTGCTGAACGGCCTGGCCACCGGCCTGTACATCGCGGCCCGCTTCGGCCCCGGCCCGCGCGACGGTCTGATGACCGGACTGCACCGGCTGACCGGCCGGTCGATCCGGCTGACCCGGACCCTGATCGAGATCGCGGTCGTCACCACCGGCTTCCTGCTCGGCGGTTCCGTCGGCGTCGGCACGGTCCTGTACGCGCTGTCGATCGGCCCGCTCGCCCAGTTCTTCCTCCGTTTCTTCGCCGTCCCCGGGCCGGAGGCCGCCGTCGACACCGCCGTCGCCGCCCCGTCACCGGAAGGCGCCATACTGCGGCGGTGACTCGCGTACGCCACCCCTACCTCGACCACCCGCTCCCGCTGCCCTTCGCCCACCGGGGCGGCACGGCGGACGGCCTGGAGAACACCGCGGCCGCCTTCCGCCGGGCCGCCGCGGCGGGCTACCGCTATTTCGAGACCGACGTCCACACCACGGCCGACGGGGTGCTCGTCGCCTTCCACGACGCGACCCTGGACCGGGTGACGGACACCCCGGGCCGGATCCGCGACCTGCCGTGGGCGGCGGTGCGGGAGGCCCGGGTGGCCGGCAAGGAGCCGCTGCCGCTCTTCGAGGACCTGCTCCAGGAGTTCCCCGAGGCCCGGTGGAACGTGGACCTCAAGACCGAGTCGGCGCTCGCCCCGCTGGTGGACCTGATCTCCCGCACCGACGCCTGGGACCGGGTCCTGGTCAGCTCCTTCACCGAGGCCCGGGTGGCGCGGGCGCAGCGCCTCGCCGGACCCCGGCTGGCCACCTCGTACGGCGTGACCGGGGTCGCCGCCCTGCGGCTGCGCTCGCTCGGCCTGCCGGTGCCGCTGCGGGCCGGCGCGGTGGCGGCGCAGGTCCCGGAGACGCAGGGCGGGATCCGCGTGGTGGACCGCCGCTTCGTACGGGCGGCGCACGCGCGCGGGCTCCAGGTGCACGTGTGGACCGTGAACGATCCGGGGCGCATGGAGTCTCTCCTCGACCTGGGGGTCGATGGCATCATGACCGATCATCTGGAGACGCTGCGCGAGGTCCTCACCGCCCGCGGGGCATGGGCCTGAGGCCGGAGCGGGCGTCCCGGGGACGGGGACGAACGAGGGGGGCGTGCGGCCGTGACCGCCGAGACGACCGGTCCTGAGGGGCCCATCACCGATCCGGCCGAGCGCAGACGGGAGCAGCGCGGCTGGTACTTCTACGACTTCGCCTGCTCGGTCTACTCGACCAGCGTCGTGACCGTGTTCCTGGGGCCGTACCTGAAGAGCGTGGCCGAGAACGCCGCGGGCGGCGAGGACGGGATGGTGTACCCGCTCGGCATCCCCGTGGCGCCGGGTTCGCTCTTCCCGTACGCGGTCTCCCTCTCGCTGGTGGTGGCCATCGTGGCGATGCCGCTGGTGAGCGCGGCGGCGGACCGCTTCGGCCGGAAGAAGCCGCTGCTCGCGGCGGCGGCGTACATCGGCGCGGGGGCGACAACCGGGATGTTCTTCCTGGAGGGCACCCGGTATCTGCTGGGCGCCTTCCTGCTGATCGTGGCGAACGCCTCCTTCGCGGTCGCGATGATGCTCTACAACGCCTATCTGCCGCAGATCGCCGACCCGGACGAGCGGGACCGGGTCTCCTCGCGGGGCTGGGCCTTCGGCTACACCTCCGGCGCCCTGGTCCTGGTGCTCAACCTGGTCCTGTACTCGGGGCACGAGTCCTTCGGCCTGGAGGAGGGCGAGGCGGTCCGGATCTGCCTGGCCTCGGCGGGCCTGTGGTGGGGTGCCTTCGCGCTGATCCCGCTGCGGCGGCTGCGCGACCGGCGGCTGCCGCCCGCCCCGGGCGGCGCGGACCGCCCGGCGGGCGAGGGGGCGGTCGGAGCGGGCTGGCGACAGCTGCGGTCGACCATCAAGGACATGCGCAAGCACCCGCTGACGCTGGCCTTCCTGCTCGCCTACCTCGTCTACAACGACGGGGTGCAGACGGTGATCTCGCAGGCGGCGATCTTCGGCGAGGAGGAGCTGGGCCTGGAGAAGACGACGCTCATCACGGCGGTGCTGCTGGTGCAGGTCCTGGCCGTGGCGGGCGCCCTGCTGATGGCCCGGTTCGCCCGGACGTACGGCGCCAAGCGGACGATCCTGGGCGCGCTCGTGGTGTGGACGGTCATCCTCATGGCCGGGTATCTGCTGCCCGCCGGGGCCCCGGTCTTCTTCTACTGCCTGGCGGCGGCCATCGGGCTCGTGATGGGCGGCACCCAGGCGCTGTCCCGCTCGTTGTTCTCGCACCTGGTGCCGGAGGGCAAGGAGGCGGAGTACTTCTCGGCGTACGAGCTGAGCGACCGGGGACTGAGCTGGCTGGGGCCGCTGATGTTCGGGCTCGTGTACCAGCTGACGGACAGCTATCGAGCTGCCATCATCTCCCTCGTGATCTTCTTCGTGGCCGGTTTCGCGCTGCTCGCGCGGGTGCCCGTGCGGGATGCCGCGCAGGAGGCGGGCAATGTCGTACCGGAGCGAATTTAGACGCGGAAGTGAAAGGCCGGTAGTGTACGCGTTTGGCCTGCCAGGCGGACCGTTACTGCGTGCTGCTTTGGTGAAGACGACGAGTCACATCTGCCGCCAGATGTGACAAATCGGTCACTGGTGGGTACAACAAGGGGCGGCACGACGGGCGACGCATTACCCGGAACGGGAATCTTTCTCGCCGACCGGACGTTGACCGGATGACGACGACAGCGACACCTGTCCTGTGGGCGACAAGCCCGGGAGGCACGATTCATGAGTGAGCGAGCTCTTCGCGGCACGCGCCTCGTGGTGACCAGCTACGAGACCGACCGCGGCATCGATCTGGCCCCGCGCCAGGCCGTGGAGTACGCATGCGAGAAGGGCCATCGTTTTGAGATGCCCTTCTCGGTGGAGGCGGAGATTCCGCCGGAGTGGGAATGCAAGGTCTGCGGAATCCAGGCACTCCTGGTGGACGGCGACGGACCCGAGGAGAAGAAGGGGAAGCCGGCGCGTACGCACTGGGACATGCTGATGGAGCGGCGTACCCGTGAGGAGCTGGAGGAGGTCCTGGCCGAGAGGCTGGCCGTCCTGCGCTCCGGCGCCATGAACATCGCGGTGCATCCGCGCGACAGCCGCAAGTCCGCCTGACGGACGACACGGCAGAGCAACGCCGAGGGGCCCGGTACACGATCCGTGTACCGGGCCCCTCGGCGTACCTTCGTCGGCCTCTCAAGGCGTCTGCCGGCCTAGGCGTCTGCCGGCAGCTTTCAGGGCGTCAGGGGCGGGCGACCGCCGTCACCGGGGCCGTACGGGCCCTGGGGCGCGTCGTCGCGGATGACCTCACCCTGGACCACCTTTCCGTCCGGGCGGTGCATACGGGCCTGCTGGAAGGCGTCCTGGAGGCTTCCGGGCGGTGCGGCGGCCATCCTGCGCTCGGCGGCCTTCTCCGCGGCGCTCCCGAGGGCCCTGCGGACCGGGGGCAGGAGCAGCAGGAGTCCGGCGGCGTCGGAGATCAGGCCGGGGAGCATCAGGAGCAGGCCGCCCAGCATCAGGAAGCCGTTGCGGTCCTCGGCGCCCTTCCGGTCGGCGGCGCTCGGCACCGTACCGCTCTGCGCGGCGGCCTGGGCCTGCTGGAAGGTGGAGCTCAGGTTGGCGAAGGCCCGGCGGCCGGCCCGCTTGACGACGGTGGCGCCGAGGACGGCGCCGCCGACGAGGAGCAGCAGCACGGTCAGCCCGCCCGCCGCGTCGGCCACGACGGTGAGCAGCCAGATCTCCAGGACCAGCCAGGCGGCGAGGCCCAGCGGGAGGAAGGTGCGCGCGCGGGAGCGCCGGGGGGTCTGCGGGGGCGGTGCGCCGGTCGTCATGCGCTCCAGTGTGCCTGGACCGCCGCAGGAACGTCGTAAGGAAAGGATCAGCCCGGACCGCGCGGGGGCGGTCCGGGCCGGGGCGTGCGGGGCGGGTCAGCCGCGCTTGCGGCCGAGGAGCTTCGTGACCTTCTCTGCGCGGGCGCTGATGCCCCAGCCGGTGACGCGCCAGAGGGCCTCGACGAGGATGTCGCGGCTCATCTTGGAGTCGCCGACCTCGCGCTCGACGAAGGTGATCGGGACCTCGACGACGTGGAAGCCGGCGGCGACGGCCCGGCGGGCGAGGTCGACCTGGAAGCAGTAGCCCGCGGAGGCCACGTCGTCCAGGCCGAGGCCCTCCAGGGTCTCCTTGCGGAAGGCCCGGTAGCCGCCGGTGACGTCGCGGATCGGGACGTCGAGCATGACGCGGGAGTAGAGGCTGCCGCCGCGGGAGATGAACTCGCGGGACTTGGGCCAGTTCACGATCCGGCCGCCCGGCACCCAGCGGGAGCCGAGGACGAGGTCGGCGCCCTTGAGCGCGGTGAGCAGCCGGGGCAGTTCCTCGGGCTGGTGGGAGCCGTCGGCGTCCATCTCGACGAGGACGTCGAAGCCGTGCTCGATGCCCCAGCGGAAGCCGGCGAGGTAGGCGGCGCCCAGCCCCTCCTTGCCCTTGCGGTGCAGGACCTGGACGTGGTCGTCCTCGGCCGCGATCTCGTCGGCGAACTTGCCCGTGCCGTCGGGGCTGTTGTCGTCGGCGACGAGGACGTACGCCTCCGGGACGGCCTCCCGTACGCGCGCGACGATCGGCCTGATGTTGTCCGCCTCGTTGTAGGTCGGAATGATCACCAAAGCCTTGCCGAGCGGGCCGTAACGCCTCACGCCACCGTCGTTCACTACTGCCCCTTCGGATACAGACACAGGCCCCCACCTTAGCGAGGTCTCCGCGGTGGTCTGGTCCTACGGGGTGTGAGACGTGCGACGCCGGGGCGCGGCCGGGGCGCCGGGGGTGCGGTGCGGGGCGCCGGGGTGCGGTGCGGGGCCCGACGTCCTTCGGTCCGACCCGGGACCCGCCGGCTGCGGATCGACACAAGGCCGTTGTCTACTGAACGTCCGGGCCCCACCCGGGTCGCACCTTCCGCCGGTGAAACCTTCCCTCGCGGCCGAGGCGCGGGCGGCGGTCGGCGCCGGCGAGGAGGTGTGGTCCGGTCGGACGTCCTGTGGTGGACGCGGGAGAACCTACCGGGCCATGGCGGTCGGCTGTCAACACCGGTTTGACCTGCGGGGTTCCCGAGAAGCCGCAGGCCGGGCCGGAAGATCCGCAGGTCGGGGACGAACCCGTGGTGCGTACATCCGGGTGGGCGTCAATCGGACATCACTCGTTCGGCCGTACGAAAACCGTCTGTCCGTACACAACTGTCCGCAGGCAGACGGGGAGTTCCGCGCCTGGGGACAGATCGGGCAGACCGGGCGTTCCGGAGCGGGGGTCGGTGGACCAGCGGGCCACCCGGTCGTCGGGCGCCTGGACGACGAGGTCGCCGGTCCGCCAGATCGCGTAGTCGGCGGGGGCGCCGGGCACGAGGGTGCCGGCGTCGTCCCGCCCGACCGCGCGCCAGCCGCCGCGCGTGTGGGCGGTGAAGGCGGCGCGGACCGAGATCCGGTGCTCCGGGGTGCGGTGGAAGGCGGCGGCCCGGACGGTGCCCCACGGGTCGAGCGGGGTGACCGGGCTGTCCGAGCCGAAGGCGAGCGGCACGCCGGCCTTCAGGAGGGCGGCGTACGGGTTGAGGGTCCGGGCCCGTTCGGCGCCGAGGCGCTCGGCGTACATGCCGTCCTCGCCGCCCCACAGGGCGTCGAAGGCGGGCTGGACGGAGGCGGTGAGGCCGAGCTCGGCGAAGGCGGCGACCGTCTCGGGGGTGAGCATCTCGGCGTGCTCGACGCGGTGCCGGGCGGCCCGGATCCGGGCCAGGCCGAGCTTCTCGGCGGCGGCCCTGACGCCGTCGACCACGGCGGTGACGGCGGCGTCGCCGATGGCGTGGAAGCCGGCCTGGAGGCCCGCCTCGGTGCAGGCCACGACGTGGGCCGCGATCGCGGCGGCGTCCAGGTGGGCGGAGCCGGAGTGGCCGGCGGAGTCCGCGTACGGCTCGTGGAGGCAGGCGGTGTGCGAGCCGAGGGAGCCGTCGGCGAAGAGGTCGCCGGCCGCGCCGAGGGCGCCGAGCGCGCGGGCCCGCTCGATGTCGAGGTCGGCCCAGTAGCCGACGACGCGGGGGCCGGGCTCGGCGCGGGCGAGGTCCAGCAGGCCGGTGAAGTCGTCCTCGGAGGAGATCCGCGGCCCGCCGCACTCGTGGAGGGTGCCGATGCCGAGGGAGGCGGCGTGGGTGCGGGCGGCGCGCTGGGCGTCGGTGCGCTGGCGCGGGGAGACGGCGGCGAAGGCGGCGGCGCGGACGGCGTGGTGGGCGTCGCCGGTGAGGGGCGCGCGCCCCTCGTGGAAGCCGTCGAGCTCCCGTACGCCGGGGACGAGGTCGAGCAGCGCGGTGGTGACGACGGCCGAGTGGACGTCGATCCGGGTGAGGTAGAGGGGGCGGCCGCCGGTGAGGCCGTCGAGCTCCTCGCGCGTGAGCGGGCGCCGCTCGGGCCAGCGGGAGGCGTCCCAGCCGTGCCCGATGAGGATGCGGTCCTCGGGGCGGGCGGCGGCGTGGGCGCGGATCAGCTCCGCCGCCTCGGCGAGCGAGGCGGCGGAGGAGAGGTCGAGGCCGGTGAGCGCGAAGCCGGTGGCCGTGGTGTGGACGTGGGCGTCCACGAAGGCCGGGGTGACGAGCGCGCCCTCCAGGTCGATCACCTCGTCCACGCCCGAGGCGAAGGCGTCGGCGGCGCCCTCCTCCCCCACCCAGGCGATGTGGCCCCGCTCCACCACCATGGCGGTCGCGAAGGGGTCGGCGGGACTGTGGACTTCTCCGCCACGCAGGAGCACGGTGCGGTGGTCGCCGGGATTCAGGCTTTCGCTCATGCGACCAGGCTAAATGCGCGGCGGCCTGGCTTCGTACGGGGTGGACAGGACGACCGTGGTGCGGCTGGAGACGTGGGCCTGGGAGCGGATGCGGCTGAGCAGGTGCTCCAGCTCCAGGGGGGTGGAGACCCGGACCTTGAGGATGTAGTTCTCGTCACCGGCGACGCTGTGGCACGCCTCGATCTCGGGGATGTCGGCGAGCCGGTCGGGGGTGTCGTCGGGGGCGCTGGGGTCGAAGGGTTTGACCGAGATGAAGGCGGTCAGCGGCAGTCCCACCGCCTCGGGGTCGACGACGGCGGCGTAGCCGCGGATGACTCCGCGCTGCTCGAGGCGGCGGACGCGCTGATGCACGGCCGACGTGGACAGGCCGGTGGCCTTGCCCAGGTCGGTGTAGCTCATGCGCCCGTCCTTGACGAGCAACTCGACGATCTGACGATCCAGCTCCTCCATGCGCCGACCCTATTGCGCCGAAGGGTCCGGGGCCCAGCCGGGAGCGGGTCGTATGCGCCGCTATGGGCGATCACGGGGCACCTGCGCAAGGCATGTGACGAACGCCACAGGTTTGCGCCCGGCATCGGGTGTCGGCTCACGGTTATGCGGAGTCCCGTATGGGAAGGGCTTGCTGTGGTTCGGCCGCACAGTATCGGCCGACCGGTCCGAGGGGGAGATTCTCCATGCAGGAGCCCGTTGATTCCGTCGAGACGTCGGACGAGTTCGACGCGTACGACACCTTTGAGATGTTCCGGGTCATCTGCCCGGAGTGCGACCAGCCGATCGCGCTCCTGGCGGACGAGGACGCGCTGCCCGAGCACGCGCTGTGCCCGTCGCCGTGGAACCCCTTCACCCTGACGGTCTGCCCCGGCACCGGCCGGTCCGCCGACGAGGCGCGCTCCGCCGACGAGGGCGCCGGCGTCCAGGAGCAGGCGACCGCGCTCCTCCTGACGCTGCCGCAGGGCCTCGACTGGCGGACGCAGCCGTTCTCGCACATCGGCGGCCCCGGCTCGCGGCCGATCCGCGCGGCGCAGCTGCGCCGCGCGGCCTGAGCCGGACGCGGGCCTAACCCTCGTCGCTCCAGTAGCTTCCCTGCACCATCGCCGCGAGGGTGGCGTGGTGCAGGATGAGCTGGTCCGGGTCCGCGGGGACCTCGACCTCGCCGAAGTACGCCTGGCGGTACGCGATCCTCAGCATCACGATCGCGTGCCGCAGCGCCGCGTACAGGGTGTGGAACTCCATCGCGCGCGGCGCGTGCCCGGTCAGTTCCGCGTACCGCAGCTCGATCGCCTCGCGGCGCAGGAAGCCGGGCAGGCCCGGCTGGCCGAAGCTCACAGTCAGGTCCTGGAAGAAGCGGTGCAGGTAGACGGTCCAGCCGAGGTCGACCTCGCGGGGCGCGCAGGCCGCCATCTCCCAGTCGAGGACGGCGGCGGGGGCGAAGCCGTCGTAGACGATGTTCCCGATCCGGGCGTCGCCCCAGCAGAGCACAGCGGGCCCCTCGTCCTCGGGCCACAGCTCCTCCAGGCGCGCGAAGGCGGCCTCGATGAGCGGTGAGGGCGCGAGTCCCTCCACCACCCAGGCGTAGAAGGCGCGTTGGGCCTCGACATGCCGGCGCAGCGGGCTTCCCTCGCCCTCGGGGAGCAGGAACTCGGCCTCCTTCGACGGGAACTGGTCGTGCAGCCGCGCCAGGACCGCCACCGAATCGGCCTCCAGCGCGGCCCGTTCGGCGTCGGTCGCGGCGTGCAGCCAGTTCCCCTCGTACGTGTAGGGCATGACGTCCGGCGGGACGCGGCCCTCGGCTCGGGCCATCACGAAGAAGGGCGCGCCGAGCGGTCCGGGGTCCTCCTCCAGCCAGAGCACGCGCGGGACGGGCACGTCGGTGTGGTCGGCGACGAGTCCCATCACCCGGTGCTGGCGGGCCATGTCGTAGACGGGGAAGACGGTGTACGCGGCGGGGTCGGCGGCCAGCCGCAGGGCGCAGCCGCGTACCGGGGCGTCCGGGTGCTCCAGGTCGAAGAGCAGCGTCTCGCTGGACATGCCGTTGGAGCCGGGGACGGCGAGACCGGAGACGGTGGCGCCGGGCAGCCTGGTGTCGAGCCAGGCGGTGAGCCGGACGGCGAGCTCCTCGGGGTCGCGGGTGGTGGTGCGGGGACGGGGTGCCGTGGCCATGGGTACCTCCTCTGCGACGGAACGCGGAACGAGCACGGAACGAGCACGGAGCGAGCACGGGACGAACGAGGAACGAACGGGGAACGATCGGGCTCAGGGGGCGGTGGAGGTGAAGTCGGCGAAGCCGCTGGGGTCGTGGCGGCCGAAGGAGCCGTGCTCGAAGATGCCGTGGCCGGTGCGGCCGTCGAGGGTGAAGCGGGCGGAGTGGTCGGTGACGCCGTACGCGGCGAGGGGGTGGGCGGCCGGGTCGGAGAGGTCGTAGACGCGCCGGTCGGTCCAGTCCCGGCCCTGCCAGGTGCCGTGCTGCCAGTCGCCCGCGGGCGGGTAGCCGGCGCCGACGGCGAGCGGGGAGGAGGCGAGGATCTCGACGCCGATCTCCAGGGGCTTGCCGGTCGGGTCGGTGAGGTGGACGACGGCGCTCTCGGGGTGGCGGGTGCCGGGCCGGTAGCTGATCTCGGTGCGGGGCCAGCCGAGTTGGGCGTCCCGGTGGCCGTTGCGGACGAGCTGGGCCTGGTTCAGGGTGCGGTAGCCGTCCGCGTCCTCCTGCGCGACGACCATGACGAAGCGGTCCTCGAAGCGCATGGGGATCCAGAGCCAGTGGAAGCCCTCGGTGCGCGACTCGGCGGCGCGGCCGGGCTCCTCGCCGGGGAGGGGGCGGACTCCCCAGCTGCGGTCGCGGGTCCCGGTCCACTCCCCCGCCGTGACCTCGAACCGCTCGCCGCCCGCGGTGATGCTGCCCGCGCAGTGGCCGGCCTGGACGAAGCGGCGGCCTTCGAGGGTGAGCCGGTTGCCGGTGCGCTGGAGGTGGTGCGGCTCCCAGAGGGCGGGGAAGTCGCCGGTCCAGGTGAGGTCGAAGGAGAGCCCGTCGGGGTCGGCCGGGTCGGCGGCGCAGCTGAGGGTGAAGCGGCGCAGCGGTTCGTCGACGGTGATCCGCAGGGGGCCGACCTCCAGGCGCATCCGGTCGTCGCCGAGCGCGTCGGAGGCGCGGACGGCGTGCAGCCGGTCGCCGGTGCGCAGGGTGGCGTAGGCGTCGACGACCCCGGCGTTGGGGTAGACGCCGAGCCCGGCGATGAGCAGGGCGCGGCCGGTGTGGTCGAAGACGTGGAAGATGCAGCGGTCGTAGACGTTCCGGTCGCCGCTGACGTGGTGCTTCATCGACAGCGGGGCCTGGTGCACGGGGTATTCGTCGAGCGCGACGGGCCGGTCGTCGTCCACGGCTGACCTCCTGGTCCTCGAAGAGGATCTGACGGTACGTCAGGGATCGCGGCGAGGACCAGAGGTGTGCGCGGGGCGCGGGCCACGGGGAGGAGCGGGTAATGCTCGGATAAGACGCAGATAAGGAACGGGTAAGGGGCGAACTTCCGCTCGAATCCGTTCGGCGGTGACCCGGCGGGGCCGGGGCGCGTTGGTCCGGGCATGACCACGCTGTACTCCACACCCAGCGGAGTCGGTCGGCATCGACAGACCGACTCACGCGGTGAAGAATCGGTTCATCACTGGGTTCCGGACGCGTCCGCCGCACCGGGCCCCGCCCCCGACGGCGCCGCCCCGGCACCGTTCCCCGCGCAGGCCCCCGCTCCGGGACAGCCCCCCGCGCCCGCCCCGCCGGCGCCCGTGCCCGCACCTGTCCCCGCGCCCGTCCCCGTACCCACCCTCATGTCCGTGCCCGCGCCGGTGCCCGTGCAGGTCCTTCCCGACCCGCCGATCTACCAGGCCCTGTACGCGCTCTGGGCCAGCCAGGGGCGCACGCTGCCGGGGCGCGGGGACGCCGAGTGGGCGCGGCTCGCCGCCGGGCCGGTCTGGGCCGACCGGACCGTCCGGGTCAGCGGGGTCCTGGTCCCGCCGGGCGAGGCGCGGCGCTGACCGCCCGCCGGGTCACATGAGGCCCGCGCGGGTGACCAGGACGGCGAGGAGGACGACGAGGGTCCAGCCGAGGACGTGCTCCAGCAGCTCGGGGCCCTTGTCGTCCTTGGGGCCGCCCGTGCGCGTGCGCGAGAGGAGACGGCCGGCGAGGGTGGTGGTGGCGCTCATGGCCACCACCATGGGGCACCAGGCCGCCCCCGGACCAGAGACGTCCCTCACACCCCCGTCCGGGCACCGGTCGGCTCAGAGCACGCCGACCGCCTGAAGCGCCTTGCGCTGCGCGGGAGTCGGCCGGTCGGGGAAGTACAGGTAACAGACCCCGCCTGTGCCGGACACCACTTTCCCGCTCGCGTTGTACCGCTTGGTACGGAGCCAGATGTTCTCCCACTCCCGCCGTCGGTAGACGCGGCGGACGGCGGCGTTGTCCGGGGAGGCGGGGTCGTTGGCGATCACGTCGCCGGCGGGGGTGAAGCCGATGACGGTCATCAGGTGACCGGAGGTGCCGTAGCCGGCGCCGGTCAGTTCCTCCGCGCGGAAGGACTGGGACGTGATGACCGGGACGCCGGCGCGGATCAGGGTCTCCAGGTCGGTGAGCGAGCGGAGCCGGGTGACCACGGCGTTCAGGTCCGGGTAGGTGGCCGCGTAGGCGGCGTTGAAGGGCCAGTTCCCGCAGCCCTCGTACTGGAAGTCGTAGGTGAAGCGGGCCGCGTGGCAGACCTGCGGGTCGGCGAAGTCCGGGTTCACCCAGGCCAGCTCCGCGGCGGAGGGCTTCCGCCCCCAGTACTCGACGATCATCTGCGAGGAGGTCGGGCTGCACCACGCCTCGCCGCCGTTGTCGTACTCGGGGTACTGGCCGACGTGGGTGTTCTGCGAGTAGCGCGGGACGGCCAGCTCGCGGGCGAGGCCGGGCGCGGAGGCCGGGACGGTGAAGCGGTCCGGGACGTCCGAGGCCATCGCGCCGAGCCGCCAGACCGTGGGGGTGAGAGTGGTGCCCGGGCGGCGGTACAGGGTGAGCCGCAGCCGGTACGAGGCGAGCCGGAGGCCGCTCGCCGGGTCGTCGACCGCGAAGGTGTCGGTCCAGACGCTGCTCCGGCCGTCGGTCTGGTCGTCCACCGAGGTCCGCCGGATGTCGGTGTCGCCGGAGGCCCACCGGCCCATCACGAACCACGGGGTACCGGTCCCGTCCCCGTACGTGCCGGACAACTCGACCTGGAGCCAGGTGCCGGCCGGGGTGCGGGCGTTCCAGGAGGCGATCACCTCGGTCGCCGGCACCGCCGGGGTGTGCGCGGGCGAGGTCCAGCGGGCGTACTCCCAGGCGGTGGTCAGCCCGGTGTGCGGGTCGGTGTAGTCGGTACGGCCCAGGGGCGCGTCCAGGACCAGGCCGGGGCGGTGCCCGGCGACGGCGCGGGTGCCCTCGGCGGCCCCGGCCCGCCAGTCGGTGGAGGTGGACCAGAAGCGGTTGGCGACGGTCGCGGGCGCCGCGAGCCCGGCGCCCTCCTCCGTACCGCCGGGTCCGGACGCCGAGGCCGGTACGGCTCCGGTCGCGGCGGCCGTGCCCGCGGCGGCCGCGAGCGCTGCGGCGAGGACGGTCCGGCGTGAGGCTGATCCGGGCATGGCGAGGACCCCCAGTCGAGGACGGAACGGCGATCGGGCGGGCTGCGCGGGCCCACTATCCCGGCTCGGCGGGGCCCTGCGCCAGCACTTCGGCCCGCGTCGCCGCCACCGACATGGGTAGAGACCACTGACGGCGGCACCTCGCTGACCTGCGAAGGCACCCCCTGACCTACGCTGGGCCGCATGGACGACCTCGACCGCGCGGCCCGCGCGCTGCTCCGGCTGCCGCCCTCGCTCGGCCCGGTCCGGCTGGTCGCGGTCGACGGCCACGCGGGCTCGGGCAAGTCCACGCTCGCCCGCCGGCTCGCCGCCGCGCTCGGCGGCGCGCCCGTCCTGCGGCTCGACGACCTCGCCACCCACGAGGAGCTCTTCGCGTGGACCGGCCGGCTGCGCGCCCAGGTCCTGGAACCGCTGGAGCGCGGCGAGACCGCGCGCTATCACCCGTACGACTGGACCCTGCGGCGCTTCGGCCCCGCCCGCGAGCTGCCCCCGGCACCGGTGGTGCTGGTGGAGGGCGTGGGGACCGGGCGGCGGGAGCTGCGGCCGCACCTGGCGTGGCTGCTGTGGATGGAGAGGGCGGCCGGGGCGTCCTGGGAGCGGGGCCGGCGCAGGGACGGACCGGAGCAGGCGGAGTTCTGGGACGGCTGGGTGGTGGCGGAGACTCGCCATTTCGCCGAAGACCCCTCCCGGCCCTTCGCCGACACCCTGGTACGGGAGCGCGGCGAGGGTTACGACTGGCTTCCCGGGCCTGCTGTGACAGCGGGCCCGGACCAGATCATCACCCACCGTGACGGCCTGATGGCGGCGGACTGAGTCCCCGGAATTCCGCTTCCGCAAGTGCCTCGACCGCGCTTGACCCCGGGGGCTTACAGGTCTTACGTTCTCAATGTGCGGCTTTTCGACAGCCGCCGCGGACACGAAGCCCCCGGTTGTTCCCCCGTGATCGGGGGCTTCGTTCTGCCCTCCACGCGCCTCTCCGAGCCCCTCCCGGGCTTCCGCGCTCACCCAGGGTCACCGCTTCCGGATCTTGCGCTTCTCCTTAAGCGCACCACCCCTGCGCAGGTACGATGCCCGCAGGTGCGGTCAAATCCCGTCCATACGCCGACGGTTGTGGGGGACCCGATGGACATCGGCACGCAGGGCGCGCAGGCCCCCGCCGAGCTCGCCTGGCTGCGCGGAGTGGACGCCTACACCATGGGCGCCTATCCGCAGGCCGAGGAGGAGTTCCGGGCCGCGGTGCGGATCGATCCCGGCATGGCGGACGCCTGGCTGGGGCTGCACGCGCTGCGGGTGGACACCACCACCGCGCTGCTGCGCATGTACCGCAACCGCGAGCGCTTCGGCGAACAGCGCGCCCGGCACCGGCGCACCCTCAACTCCTGGTACTGGCTCGGCTGGTGGGTGCAGCCGGTGCTGGAAAGCCCCCGCGACCTGCTGCTCGCGCACGCCTCCCACTGGCTCGACGGACGGCACGTGCCGGAGCTCGACCGGGCCCTCGCCGAGCTGCCGCCGGTCGACACCGACCCGCAGGTCCGCTTCCTGCACGCCTGCCGCTCCTACCTGGTCAAGGACTGGGAGCAGCTCGTGCGGCACACCGAACCGCTCGTCGACGACCCGCTGCTCGGCATCGAGGCCGGCCTCTTCGGCGGCATGGCCCGGGTGCGCCTGGAGATGTACGGGCAGGCCGAGCCGCTGCTGTCGGCCGCCCTGATGCGCTGCCGCAGCGAGCAGCCCCAGCGCAAGGAGCTGCGCTACTGGCTCGCCCGCGCCCACGAGGGCACCGGGCGCAGCGCCGCCGCCCTCCCCCTCTACCGCGCGGTGCACCGCGTCGACCCGGCGTTCATGGACACCGCCGCCCGGCTCGCCGCCATCGCCGAGTACGACGGCTTCGACGGGCTGGACGGCATGGACGAGCAGGCGGGGCTCGCCGCCGTCGCCCTCGGTCCGGTGGGCGTCGGCCCCGGCCAGGACCGTACGGACACCGCCGCCGGGCCCGAGACCGAGCCCGTCGTCCCCGGCGGCGACGGGCTGCGCCGCTCCCCCGACCCGGTGCCGCCCGGCGCGCCGGCCGCGCCCCCGGAGGTCGTACGGCACAGCTCGCCGGTGCCCGCGCAGGCCGGGCCACCGCGCTTCCCGGCCGGTCCGACCGATCCGGTGCTGCTCGCGGAGGCCCTCGCCGAGTTGGAGGGCATGGTCGGGCTCGAACCGGTGAAGCGGCAGGTCAAGGCGCTCTCGGCGCAGTTGGAGATGGCCCGGCTGCGGGCCGGTCAGGGGCTGCCGGTGCAGCCGCCGAAGCGGCACTTCGTCTTCTCCGGGCCGTCCGGCACCGGCAAGACGACGGTGGCCCGGATCCTGGGCCGGGTCTTCTACGCGCTCGGCCTGCTCGGCGGCGACCACCTGGTGGAGGCCCAGCGGGCCGATCTGGTGGGCGAGTTCCTCGGCCAGACGGCAGTGAAGGCGAACGAGCTGATCGACTCGGCCGTCGGCGGGGTCCTCTTCGTCGACGAGGCGTACGCGCTCTCCAACTCCGGCTACAGCAAGGGCGACGCGTACGGCGACGAGGCCCTCCAGGTGCTGCTGAAGCGGGCCGAGGACAACCGGGACCACCTCGTCGTCATCCTCGCGGGCTACCCCGAGGGCATGGACCGGCTGCTCGCCGCCAACCCCGGGCTCTCCTCCCGCTTCACCACCCGGGTCGACTTCCCCTCCTACCGGCCGCTGGAACTGACCTCGATCGGGGAGGTGCTGGCCGCCGCGAACGGCGACGGCTGGGACGAGGAGGCCCTGGACGAGCTGCGCTCGATCAGCGCCCATGTGGTCGAGCAGGGCTGGATCGACGAGCTGGGCAACGGGCGCTTCCTGCGCACCCTGTACGAGAAGTCCTGCGCCTACCGGGACCTGCGGCTCTCCGGCTACCCCGGCACGCTCACCCGCGAGGACCTGGCCACGCTGCGGCTCGGGGACCTCATGCAGGCGTACGGGGAGGTCCTGTCGGGCCGCGGTCCGACGGACCGCGGCCCCCAGCAGGACCCCCCGTTCTGACCCGCTAGGCCACCGGCGCCGGAGCCGGGGCCGGGGCCGGAAGCAGCCGGTGGGCAGGGTCGCGGACCTCGCCGACCAGGGTCTCCAGGACGTCCTCCAGGGCGACCAAGCCGAGGATCCGGCCGTGGGCGTCGGCGACCTGCGCGAGGTGGGTCGCCGCGCGCCGCATCACGGTGAGGGCGTCGTCCAGCGGCAGTTCGGCGCGGAGCGTCGCCATCGGGCGCCACAGGTGCTGCGGCACCGCCCGCTCCCGCTCCTCCACGTCCAGGACGTCCTTCACGTGGACGAAGCCCATGAAGACGGCCTGGTGGCGGCCCTCGGCGCGGACCGGGAAGCGCGAGTAGCCGGTCCGTACGGTCAGCTCCTCGATCTCCCGGGGGGTGGCCGACGGCGGGACGGTCACCAGCGCGGCGGCCGGGAGGAGGACGTCGGTGACCGGGCGGCTGCCCAGCTCCAGGGCGTCCTCCAGGCGCTCCTGCTCGGCCGGGTCGAGGAGTCCGGCCTGCCCGGCGTCCTCGACGAGACGGCCGAGCTGCGCCGAGGTGAAGACGGCCTCCACCTCATCCTTCGGCTCGACCTTGAAGGCCCGCAGGACCAGCTCGGAGCAGGCGCCCAGGGCGGACGTCACGGGCCGGCAGAGCCGGGCGAAGCCGACCAGCCCGGGGGCGAGCCAGAGCGCGGTCCGTTCGGGCGCGGCCATCGCCAGGTTCTTCGGGACCATCTCGCCGATGACGAGGTGGAGGAAGACGACCACGGCGAGGGCGATCACATAGCCCAGCGGGTGGATGAGACCGGCCGGGACGCCGAGGGCGTGGAAGGCCGGTTCGAGGAGGTGGGCGACGGTCGGTTCGGCGACCGCGCCGAGCGTGAGCGAGCAGACGGTGATGCCGAACTGGGCGGCGGCCATCATCCGCGGCAGGTTCTCCAGGCCGTACAGCACCTGCTTGGCGCGGGCTCCGCCGAGCGGCTCGATCTGGCTGCGGCGGACGGAGACGAGCGCGAACTCGGCGCCGACGAAGAAGCCGTTGGCCAGGACGAGGAGGAGGGCGAGGAGGAGTTGCAGGGTGCTCATCGGACCGCCTCCGCCATCGGCACCGGCGCGGTGCGCACGATCCGGACCCGCTCGGCCCGGAAGCGGTCGACCTGGCGGACCGAGAGCCGCCAGCCGGGCAGTTCGGCCCGGTCGCCGGGGGCCGGGATGCGGCCGAGGAGGTCGGCGACGAGCCCGGCGACGGTCTCGTACGGGCCGTCCGGCACGTCGAGTCCTATCCGGCGCAGGGTGTGGACCCGGCAGGAGCCGTCGGCCTCCCAGGCGGGGCGGCCGTCCTCGGCGGGCGCGGCGGCCAGCTCGGGGCGGGCCTCGGCGGCGGGGTCGTGCTCGTCGCGGACCTCGCCGACGAGCTCCTCGACGATGTCCTCCAGGGTGACCACACCGGCCGTGCCGCCGTACTCGTCGACGACGACGGCGATCGGCTGCTCGCGGCGCAGCCGCTCCAGGAGGGCCTGGACGGGCAGGCTCTCGGGGACGAGGAGCGGCGGGACGGCGATCCGCCCGACGGAGGTCCGCGGGCGGGCGTCGGGGGCGACGGCGAGCGCGTCCTTGAGGTGGACCATGCCCACGACCTCGTCGATGCGGTCCCGGTAGACGGGGAAGCGCGAGAGGCCGGTGGCGCGGGTGAGGTTGAGGACGTCGGCCGCGGTGGTGTCCCACTGGAGGGCGCTGACCTTCACGCGCGGGGTCATGACCTGCTCGGCGGTGAGGCCGGCCAGGGACAGGGTCCGTACGAAGAGGTCGGCGGTGTCCTGTTCGAGGGCGCCGGCGCGGGCCGAGTGCCGGGCGAGGGATTCCAGCTCGCCGGGGGTGCGGACCGAGTCCAGCTCGTCGGTGGGCTCCACGCCCAGGGCGCGTACCAGCCCGTTCGCCACCCGGTTGAGCAGGGCGATCACCGGCCGGAAGGCGGCGGAGAAGCGGCGCTGCGGGGCGGCGACGAAGCGGGCGACCTGGAGCGGCCGGGAGACCGCCCAGTTCTTGGGGACCAGCTCGCCGACGACCATCTGCACGGCCGAGGCGAGCAGCATGCCGATCACCACGGCGATGCCGGAGACCGCGCCCGGGGGGAGCCCGGTGGCGGTGAGCGGCGGGCGCAGCAGCCCGGCGAGCGCGGGCTCGGCGAGCATGCCGACGACGAGCGAGGTGAGGGTGATGCCGAGCTGGGTGCCGGAGAGCTGGAAGGACAGCTCGCGCAGCGCCGAGACGACGGTGCGGGCCCGCCGGTCACCGGCGGCCGCGGCCCGCTCGGCCTCCGCGCGCTCGACGGTCACGAGGCCGAACTCGGCGGCGACGAAGAAGCCGTTGGCGAGGATCAGGAGAAGGGCTGCCAGGAGGAGCAGCAGAGAGACGATCATGCCGCCGCCTCGGAAGAGGGGGCGGCGCGGGTACTACCGGACGATCCGTCCATTGCCGGAGGGAGTCACTCCTCGGGTCGAAGGGTGGCCTCGCCGGCCGCCGGCGGCGGCCCTGCACACGCGAGGCGGTGGTGCACTCGGCACCACCGCCTCAAGAGTAGTCACGCGGACGCCCCGCTTGGCAGGGGGGACGCCCCGGATGGGGGACGGACCGGGGTTCCCCCGGACCCCCGCGTCGGGGGTTCAGGCCGTCTCGGCTCCGGTGCCGCGGCTGTCCGCGAGGGCCCGCAGGGCGCGGGCGTCCCTGATGGCGGACTCCTTGGCGATGCCCGGCTGGATGCCGAGGGCCGGGAGGCTGGTGCCGTCGCTGAGGTCGAGGAAGACCCACGGGTCGCCGGGACGCAGGTTGACGCGGAGGATCTCCGCCCAGGCGAGGCGCCGGGTGCGGGTGATGTTGACGACCGTGACGCCCTCGCTGTCGGCGACGACCTTGGGGCGGCTCAGCATCACGAGGACGCCGAGGAAGAGCCCGGCGATGAAGACGAAGCTGACCCGCTCCCCCGGCCCGAGCCGCTCCAGCATCAGCGCCACGGCGGAGATCGCCGCGAACATGGCGACGCCCACGGTCAGCAGGACGACGCGGGTGCGGCCCGGCCGGAAGGTGACCGGGAGGGCGGGCGTGAGCGACTCTGACATCGGGGTTCCTCGGTGCCTTGGGTGGTACGGGGGGTGCCGGGGCGCCGTCAGAGGCGGCAGGCGTGGATCGCGGTGGTGAGGATCGCGCGGGCACCGATCTCGTACAGGTCGTCCATGATCCGCTGCGCCTCCTTGGCGGGGACCATCGCGCGGACGGCGACCCAGCCCTCGTTGTGCAGCGGGGAGACGGTCGGCGACTCCAGGCCCGGGGTGAGGGCGACGGCCTGCTCCAGGTGCTCGGCGCGGCAGTCGTAGTCCATCATCACGTACGAGCGGGCGACGAGGACGCCCTGGAGGCGGCGCAGGAACTGCTGGACCTGCGGGTTGTCGGCCTCGGCGCCGTGGCGGCGGACCACGACCGCCTCGGACTTGAGGATCGGCTCGCCGATGACCTCCAGGCCGGCGTTGCGCAGGCTGGTGCCGGTCTCGACGACGTCGGCGATGATCTGGGCGACGCCCAGCTGGATCGCGGTCTCGACCGCGCCGTCCAGGTGCACGACGGAGGCGTCGATGCCCTGGTCCGCGAGGTGCTTGGCGACGATGCCCTCGTAGGAGGTGGCGATCGTCATGCCGCCGAAGTCCTCGGGGCCTGTGGCGGTGCCTGGGCGGGTGGCGTAGCGGAAGGTGGAGCGGCCGAAGTTCAGCGCCAGGATCTCCTCGGCGCTGGCGCCGGAGTCCAGGAGCAGGTCACGGCCGGTGATGCCGATGTCCAGCTTCCCGGAGGCCACGTAGATGGCGATGTCCTTCGGCCGCAGGTAGAAGAACTCGACCTCGTTGTCGGGGTCGATGACCACCAGTTCCTTGGACTCCTTGCGCTGGCGGTAGCCGGCCTCATGGAGCATGGCCGACGCAGGTCCGGAGAGGGAACCCTTGTTGGGGACGGCGATGCGCAGCATGGGGTGGGCTTCCTTTGCCTGGGAGTGGTGGGAAACGGGGGGGGTGGGTGCTCAGAGGTGGGCGTAGACGTCGTCGAGGGAGATCCCGCGGGCGACCATCATCACCTGGACGTGGTACAGCAGCTGCGAGATCTCCTCGGCGGCGGCTTCCTTGCCCTCGTACTCGGCGGCCATCCAGACCTCGGCGGCCTCCTCGACGACCTTCTTGCCGATGGCATGGACGCCCTTGCCGACCAGTTCCGCGGTGCGGGAGGTGGTGGGGTCGCCGGTCTCGGCCTTGAGCTTGAGCTCGGCGAAGAGCTCTTCGAAGGTTTTCCGGGTTTCGTTCGCCATGATGGTCCTAAGAGTACGGGGTAAGGGTCGCGCCCCTAGCGCCAGGGCTCGCTGACCGTGCGCAGGATCGTCGCGGTGGCGACGGCGGCGGTGACGGCCTCGTGGCCCTTGTCCTCGCTGGAGCCTTCGAGGCCCGCCCGGTCCAGGGCCTGCTCCTCGGTGTCGCAGGTCAGGACGCCGAATCCGACGGGTACGCCGGTGTCGATCGAGACCTGGGTGAGGCCATGGGTGACGCCCTGACACACGTACTCGAAGTGGGGCGTCCCGCCGCGGATGACGACGCCGAGCGCCACGACGGCATCGTAGCCGCGTCCGGCGAGCACCTTGGCCACCACCGGGAGTTCGAAGCTGCCGGGGACGCGGAGCAGGGTGGGCTCGTCGATGCCGAGCTCGGACAGGGCGCGCAGCGCGCCGTCCACGAGGCCGTCCATGATCTTCTCGTGCCACTGGGCCGCGACGACCGCGACCCGCAGGTCGCCGCAGTTCTTCACGCTGAGGACGGGTGCGCCCTTGCCGCTCATGGTTCTCCTTGCCGGGGGTGAAAGACGATCGGGTTACTGGTTGCCGCAGGTGGGCGCCGGGGAGCCGTCCAGCCAGGGGAGGTCGTGGCCCATCCGGTCCCGCTTGGTGCGCAGGTAGTCGAGGTTGTGCTCGCCGGCCGTGACGGGCATCGGCTCGCGGCCCTCGACGGCGAGGCCGTGGCGGGTGAGGGCGTCGATCTTGTCGGGGTTGTTGGTCATCAGGCGCAGGCTCACGACCCCGAGGTCGGCCAGTATCCGCGCGCCGGCCGCGTAGTCGCGGGCGTCGGCGGGCAGGCCGAGTTCGAGGTTGGCGTCGAGGGTGTCGCGGCCGCGCTCCTGGAGCTCGTACGCGCGCAGCTTGGAGAGCAGGCCGATGCCGCGTCCCTCGTGCCCGCGGAGGTAGACGACGACGCCGCGGCCGGCCTCCTGGATGCGGTCCATGGACGCCTGGAGCTGGGGGCCGCAGTCGCAGCGCAGCGAGTGGAAGACGTCGCCGGTGAGGCATTCGGAGTGGACCCGGACGAGGACGTCGGTGCCGTCGCCGATCTCGCCGTGGACGAGGGCGACGTGCTCGACGCCGTCCACCGTGGAGCGGTAGCCGTAGGCGGTGAAGTCGCCGTGGGCGGTGGGGAGGTGGACCTCGGCCTCGCGGCGGACGGTCGGCTCGGCGGAGCGGCGGTAGGCGATCAGGTCCTCGATGGAGATGATCGTCAGGCCGTGCTTGCGGGCGAAGGGGACGAGTTCGGGCAGCCGGAGCATGACGCCGTCCTCGCCGGCGATCTCGACGATCGCGCCGGCCGGGCGCAGGCCCGCGAGGCGGGCCAGGTCGACGGCGGCCTCGGTGTGTCCGGGGCGGGCGAGGACGCCGCCCTCGCGGGCGCGCAGCGGGAAGATGTGGCCCGGGCGGACGAAGTCGGAGGGCTCGTGGCGGCCGCTCGCGAGCATCCGGAGGGTGGTGGCGCGGTCGGCGGCGGAGATGCCGGTGGTGACGCCGTGCTCAAGGCTCGCGTCGACGGAGACGGTGAAGGCGGTCCGCATGGACTCGGTGTTGTGCTCGACCATCTGCGGGAGGTGGAGGCGCTCCAGCTCCTCGTGCTCCATGGGGGCGCAGATCAGGCCGCGGCACTCGCTCATCATGAAGGCGACGACCTCGGGGGTGGCCTTCTCGGCGGCGATGACGAGGTCGCCCTCGTTCTCGCGGTCCTCGTCGTCGACGACGACCACGGGGCGGCCCGCGGCGATGTCGCGGATGGCCTGCTCGACGGGGTCGAGGGCGAGGTCCTCGGCGTCCCAGCTGGTGAGGGCGCTCATGCGGGGGCTCCTTCCAGAGCGGGGGCGGTGCGGGTGCGGAGCCACCAGTCGCGCATGCCCCACAGGACGAGGGCGAAGTAGACGACGTAGACCAGGCCGGAGAAGGCGAGGCCGCTGCTGAAGGCGAGCGGGACGCCGACGAGGTCGACGAGGAGCCAGGCGAACCAGAACTCGACCAGGCCGCGGGCCTGGGCGACCATCGCGACGAGGGTGCCGACGAAGATGTACGCGTCGGCCCACGGGCTCCAGGAGAGCGACGGGTAGAGGGTGAAGAGCCCGCCGACGGCGAGGGTGCCGAGGACGGCGCCGCCCGCGAGGAGGCCGCGCTCCTTCCAGGTGGCGAAGCGGACGGCGATGGAGCCGTCCTGGGCCTGCTGCCGCCCGCGGTTCCACTGCCACCAGCCCCAGGCGGCGACGCCGATGACGAGGAGCTGCTTGCCGACGCCGCCGGCGAGGTTCGCGGAGGCGTAGGCGCCGACGAGGATCAGTCCGGAGAGGAGCTGGGCGGGCCAGGTGAGGATGGAGCGGCGCCAGCCGAGGGCCAGGGCTATCAGGCCGATGGTGTTGCCGATCATGTCGGACCACATGATGTGCTGGCCGAAGACGGTGAACGCCTCGGAGTTGAGCCAGTTCACTTGACGTTCTCCCGTGCGTTCGGGCCGAGCAGCCGCTCGACGTACTTGGCGATGACGTCCACTTCGAGGTTGACCGGGGCGCCGGGCCGCTTGATGCCGAGCGTGGTCAGGGCGAGCGTGGTGGGGATGAGGCTGATGGTGAACCAGTCGTCGCCGACCTCGACCACGGTGAGGCTGACGCCGTCGACGGTGATGGAGCCCTTCTCGACGACGTAGCGGGCGAGCTGCGCGGGGAGGCCGACCCTGACGAGCTCCCAGTGCTCGGACGGGGTCCGGTCCAGGATCGTGCCGGTGCCGTCCACGTGGCCCTGGACGATGTGGCCGCCGAGCCGGCCGCCGACGGCCATGGGGCGCTCCAGGTTGACCCGGGAGCCCACGTCGAGGGCGCCGAGGCTGGAGCGCTTGAGGGTCTCGGCCATGACGTCGGCGGTGAACTCGCCGTCGCCGTGCTCGACGACCGTGAGGCAGACACCGTTGACGGCGATGGAGTCGCCGTGCTGGGCGCCTTCCGTGACCAGGGGGCCGCGGAGCCGGAAGCGGGAGGCGTCCGCCAGCTGCTCGACGGCGACGACCTCGCCCAGTTCTTCGACGATTCCGGTGAACACGGTCAGGCTCCCTTGACGGTGGCGGTGAGGCGGAGGTCGGATCCGATCCGCGCGGTCTCGGTGATGTCGAGGCGCAGCGCGTCCGTGATCGTGGTGATTCCGGCGTCGGCGAGGGCGTGCGGGCCCGCGCCGAGGAGGGCCGGGGCGAGGTAGCCGACGATCTGGTCGACGGCCCCGGCGGCGATGAAGGCGCCCGCGAGGGTGGGGCCGCCTTCGAGGAGGACGGAGCGGACGCCGCGCGCGTGCAGGGCGTCCAGGAGGGCGGGTACGGAGAGGCCGCCGGCCGCTGCCCTGGGGAGCCGTACGACGTCCGGGAGCGCGGTCTCGGCGTCCTCGGCGACGGCGATCAGGGTGGGCGCGGCGTCGTCGAGGACCCGGGCGCCGGGCTTCACGGCGCTCGCCTCGGTGTCGACGACGACCCGGAGCGGCTGCGTCGCGCCCTCGACGCCGCGTACGGCCAGGTGGGGGTCGTCGGCGCGGGCGGTGCCGGAGCCGACGACGACGGCGTCGGCCTCGGCGCGCAGCCGGTGGACGTCGGCGCGGGACTCGGCGGAGCTGATCCAGCGGGAGGTGCCGTCGGCGGCGGCGATCCGGCCGTCGAGGGTGGCGGCGTACTTCCAGCGGACGAAGGGGCGGCCGGTGCGGACGGAGGTGAGCCAGGCGAGGTTGCCGGTCTCGGCCTCGGCCTCCAGGAGGCCCCGCTCGACTTCGGCGCCGGCCGCGCGCAGGGTGTCGGCACCGCCGGTGGCCTGCGGGTTCGGGTCGGCGACGGCGTACACGACGCGGGCGACGCCGGCCTCGATCAGGGCCTGGGCGCAGGGGCCGGTGCGGCCCGTGTGGTTGCAGGGTTCGAGGGTGACGTAGGCGGTGCCGCCGCGGGCCCGGACGCCGGCCGCGCGCAGGGCGTGGACCTCGGCGTGGGGGCCTCCGGCGCGCTGGTGCCAGCCCTCGCCGACGACGTGGCCGGAGGCGTCGGTGACGACGCAGCCGACGACGGGGTTGGGGCTGGTGGCGCCGAGTCCGCGGGCGGCGAGCTCCACGGCGCGTCGCATGGCGGTGATGTCGGCCTGCCGGTCCACCGGGTCCTCCTGCCTCTTCGGGCACGGACTCCGGGGCCTGTCGATGACGACAGAGAGCGGGTACGACGACTGCGCACGGGTGTGCCGGAACGGCCGGAGGTCCACGGGTGCGCCGACGGAAAACGCGGCCACCAGCGGACGTACGGCCGGCACACCCCTGTCAGGGGTCGCCCGCCGCGCACTGCCTCCCATCCGGACTTTCACCGTCGGTCCAGGAATCTCACCTGGTCAACCGGCCGCTGGCTTGCGGACGGGTCGCGGACTATACCGCCGGTTCGGAATTACACCGACCCCGGAGTGCGCTGCTGCTGATACAGGGCCAGTGTGCCACGCCCTGTCAACGGGCACTCACGCGATGCCTGTGCGATGGCTCACAGGACCCCCCGGAATTTTCCGATGGTCCAGACCTATTGACGCACTGGTCTAGTCCTCTTAATGTCCGTGTCACCTCCGAGGCACGGCTCGCCGGTGTGCGCACACCACGGGCCCAACACGTACCACCCCCTTGTTCGTTGCGTGTTTCTTTTACCTCCCTGAGGAGGACCAGATCGTGCTGTCCCCCACGACCAAGAGAGCGTCGCTGCTCGCGTCCGGTGCCGCTGTCGCCGGCCTGCTGCTCAGCTCGCTCGCCGGAGGCGTCTCGTACGCCGCCGACAACGAGACCTGTCGCCCCGACGGCCTGTACAAGACGCCCGGCGTCGACGTGCCCTACTGCTCGGTCTACGACGCCGAGGGCCGCGAGAAGATGGGCGCCGACCACCAGCGCCGCGTCATCGGCTACTTCACGGGCTGGCGCACCGGAAAGAACGGCGAGCCCGCGTACCTCGCCAAGGACATCCCGTGGGAGAAGATCACCCACATCAACTACGCCTTCGGCCACATCGGCGGCGACAACAAGCTCTCGGTCGGCACGGACGGCCCGAACAACGCCGCCACCGGCATGACCTGGCCCGGCGTGGCCGGCGCCGAGATGGACCCGGCCCTCCCCTACAAGGGCCACTTCAACCTGCTGAACAAGTTCAAGAAGCAGCACCCCGACGTCAAGACGCTGATCTCCGTCGGCGGCTGGGCCGAGACCGGCGGCTACTTCGCGGACAACGGCGACCGGGTGAACTCCGGCGGCTTCTACTCGATGGCGACCAACGCCGACGGCTCGGTCAACCAGGCCGGCATCGACACCTTCGCCACCTCCGCGGTCGACTTCATCCGCAAGTACGGGTTCAACGGCGTCGACATCGACTACGAGTACCCGACCACCATGAAGGACGCGGGCAACCCGCTCGACTGGACCTTCGCCAACGCGCGCCGCGCCGGCCTGGTCCAGGGCTACGCGGCCCTCATGAAGTCCCTGCGCGAGAAGCTGGACACGGCCGGCGCCGCCGACGGCAAGCACTACCTGCTGACCGTCGCCGCCCCGTCCTCCGGCTACCTGCTGCGCGGCATGGAGACCTTCCAGGTCCAGAAGTACCTGGACTACGTCAACATCATGTCGTACG
Organism: Streptomyces sp. NPDC059201; assembly: GCF_042754585.1. Lineage (NCBI taxonomy): Bacteria > Bacillati > Actinomycetota > Actinomycetes > Kitasatosporales > Streptomycetaceae > Streptomyces > Streptomyces sp. NPDC059201. Next base: position 386,423 of record NZ_JBHZBB010000006.1, on the reverse strand, counting down.
ACCTGCACGGCGCCTGGAACGAGTACGTCGGCCCGAACGCCTCGCTCTTCGACGACGGCAAGGACGGCGAGCTCGCCGCGGCCAACGTCTACGGCAGCCAGCAGTACGGCAACATCGGCTACCTCAACACCGACTGGGCCTACCACTACTTCCGCGGCTCCATGCCGGCCGGCCGCATCAACATCGGCCTGCCCTACTACACCCGCGGCCACAAGAACGTGCAGGGCGGCACCGACGGCCTCTGGGGCAAGGCCACCGCGGCCACCTGCCCGGCCGGCGCCGGCCTGACCAAGTGCGGTGACGGTGCCGTCGGCATCGACAACCTGTGGCACGACAAGGACACCGCGGGCAAGGAGTCGCCCGCCGGCTCCAACCCGATGTGGCACGCCAAGAACCTCGAGAAGGGGATCGTCGGCGACTACGTCACCCAGTACGGCTTCCCGGCGAACACCACCCTGACCGGCACCTACGCCCGCAAGTACGACTCGACCCTGGTCGCGCCGTGGCTGTGGAACGCGCAGAAGAAGGTCTTCCTCTCCACCGAGGACGAGCAGTCCGTGGCCGCCAAGGCCGACTACGTGGTCGACCGCGGCATCGGCGGCACCATGGTCTGGGAGATGGCCGGCGACTACGCCTGGAACGCCGCCAAGGGCCAGTACGAGATGGGCTCCACGCTCACCTCGCTGATGTACGACAAGTTCAAGGCCGCCACCCCGTACGGCGCCAAGACGTCCAACAAGGCGCTGCCGACCCAGGCCGTGAACATCGAGACCGCCTTCACCGAGTTCAAGCTGGGCGACTCGAACTACCCGATCACCCCCAAGGTCAAGATCACCAACCGGACGAACACCACGCTGCCCGGCGGCACGGAGTTCCAGTTCGACTACGGCACCTCGGCCCCGGCCAACGCCTCCGACCAGTCCGGCTTCGGCACCAAGGTCATCAGCAGCGACCACACGGGCTCCAACGTGGGCGGCCTGAAGGGCGACTTCCACCGGGTCTCGCTGAAGCTCCCGGCCTGGCAGTCCCTGGCCCCCGGCGCGACGATCGACCTCTCGTTCAACTACTACCTGCCGGTGTCCACCCCCTCCAACTGGACGGTGAACATCAACGGCACCACGTACGCCCTCTCCGGCGACCTGGCGCGCGGCACGACGGTCGTGGAGCCCGGCACGGGCACCACCCCGCCCACCACGCCGCCGACGACTCCGCCCACCACGCCCCCGACCACCCCGCCGACGACGCCTCCGACGACGCCGCCCACCTCGGGCTGCGGCACGGTCCCGGCGTACGTGGCCGGCACGGTCTACAACGCGGGCAACGAGGTCTCCCACAACGGCCGCAAGTGGAAGGCCAAGTGGTGGACGCAGAACGAGGCGCCCGGCACCACCGGTGACTGGGGCGTCTGGCAGAACCTCGGCGCCTGCTGACGCACCACCCCTGAGATACCCCCGGCGGCGGACTCACGGCCCTTGGCCGCCGCCGGGCCGCACCCTTCCGCGCCGCGCCCCCCTGTCCGGGGCGCGGCGCGGTCGCGTTTTCCTGCTCGACGGAAGCGCCTCGGGCTACGGGACCCGCTGAGGGTTACGGGAAGATCGCGTCCTGCGCCTCGTCCCGGGCCCGCAGCAGCGCCCCGCGCAGGACGGCCGCGTCGCCCAGGGTCGTGGCGCGGACCTCGGTGCGCAGCGGGGAGAGCGCCGCGAGCTCGGCCTCGACGCGGGCGGCGAGCCCGGGGCCGCCCTGGTGGCCGGTCTCGCCGGCGAGGACGAGGCAGCCCGGGTCGAGGACGGCGGCGACGGCCGCCGCGCCGACCGCGAGGCGGCGGGCGAGGGCGTCGAGGAAGGGGCCGTCCCCGGAGGCGAGGGCGCCCGCCGGGTCGAGTCCGTGCTCGGCGGCGAGGGCCTCGACGGCCGCGACGCAGACCAGCTCGTGGAACCCGCCGTCGCAGTCGATGGCCGAGGGCAGCCCGGAAGTGCCGGGAACGGGCAGGAAGCCGATCTCGCCCGCTCCGCCGGACGCGCCCCGGCGGAGCCGTCCGCCGAGGACGACGGCGGCGCCCACGCCCTGGCCGAGCCAGAGCAGGACGAAGTCCTCGCGCCCCCGGGCCGCGCCCTCGCGCAGTTCGGCGACGGCGGCGAGGTTGGTCTCGTTCTCGACGAGTACGTGGGCGGGGAGGCGTTCCTGGAGCACGGCGACGAGCCTGCGGTGCCAGGCGGGCAGTCCGGTGGAGTCGCGGAGCTCGCCGGTGGCCGGGTCGATGAGGCCGGGGGCGCCGACGGCGACGGAGTGCAGCCGCTCGACGCCGGCCTCCTTCGCGGTCCGCTCCAGGAGGGCGACGGCCTTCTCGACGGCGGGGCCGGTGCCGGCGTCCTCGCCGACCGGGGCGGTGGCCCCGGCGAGCGGGGTGCCGAGCAGGTCGGTGACGGTGACGGTGACCGAGCGGGTGCGGACGTCGAGCGCGGCGAGGTGGGCGCGGTCGGCGACGATGCCGTACAGCTTGGCGTTGGGGCCGCGGCGCTCGGCGCCGGACTCTCCGACGACGTGCACGAGGCCGGAGTCGCCGAGCCGCTCGACGAGGTCGGCGACGGTGGGCCGGGAGAGCCCGGTGAGGGTCTTGAGCTGGGCTGCCGTCAACGGGCCCTCGTCCTGGAGCAGGCGCAGGGCGAGCCGGTCGTTGATGGCCCGGGCGGTGCTCGGGGATGCGGCCATGCGGTGATCCTCTCAGACGCTTCCCCGCCGTCTTCTCTCCGGACCACTATTTATCAGGCAGGGTTCCTGATAGTTTACGGCTCGACCTTCGGACCACGAATCCCCGGGGAGGACCCCATGGCGGCGGAGACCGTCCTCAGTTCCGAACGGCTCCGACGGGCCCGCTTCGCCGTCGCCGCCGTCTTCTGCGTCCACGGCGCCGTGACCGGCAGTTTCGCCACCCGGATCCCCTGGATCCAGGAGCACGCGGGCGTGAGCGCCGGCCAGCTCGGCCTCGCCCTCGCCTTCCCCGCCCTCGGCGCCTCGCTCTCGATGCCGCTGGCCGGCCGGATCAGCCACCGCTTCGGCGCCCGCACCGCCCTGCGCGGACTGCTCGCGCTGTGGACGCTGTCGCTCATCCTGCCCTCGCTCGCCCCGAACATCTGGGGCCTGTGCGCGGCGCTCTTCGTGTACGGCGCCACGGCCGGCATGTCCGACGTGGCGATGAACGCGCTCGGCGTCGAGACCGAGAACCGGCTCGGCCGCTCCATCATGTCCAGCCTGCACGGCATGTGGAGCGTGGGCGCGCTGCTCGGCTCGGCGGCCGGCACCGTCGCCGCCCACCTCGGCGGCGACGCCCGCCTCCACCACCTGGTCGCCGCGCTCGTCCTCACCTGCCTCGGCCTCGCCTTCTGCCAGGGCGTCCTCGACCCGGCGCCCGCCGAGGAGGAAGAGGCCCCGCCGCGCTTCGCGCTGCCCCCGAAGTCCGCGCTGGTGATCGGCGCGATCGGCTTCTGCGCGGTCTTCGCCGAGGGCGCCAGCCTCGACTGGTCGGCCGTCTACCTCCGCGACGAGCTGGGCAGCTCGGCCGGGCTCGCCGCCGCCTCCACCACCGCCTTCGCGCTGACCATGGCCGTGGCCCGGCTGGCCGGCGACCGGATCGTGGACCGCTTCGGCGCGGTCCGCACGGTACGGGTCGGGGGCGCGGCCGCCACCCTCGGCGGGGTCCTGGTCGTCCTCGCCCCGCACGCCGCCGTCGCGATGGCCGGATTCGGACTGATCGGCCTCGGGGTCGCGGTCGTCGTCCCGCTCGCCTTCGCCGCCGCCGCGCGCAGCGGCCCGAACCCCAGCCAGGCCATCGCGGGCGTCGCCACCATCACGTACACCTCCGGTCTGATCGCCCCCTCCGCGATCGGCGGCATCGCGAACGCCACCTCGCTGGTCTTCTCGTTCGGCCTGGTCACGGCACTGGCCCTCGGCCTGGTCGTCGGCGCGGGCGTGCTGCGGACCGCCCCGCGCGCCCCGAAGGCGGCGCCCTCGGCGGCGGACGCGGCGAAGAGCGCGGGCCCGGTCGGCTGAGCCCGTACCGGGGCCGTACGGAGGCCGCCCCCGCACCCCCTCCCCCGGCCGGTTCCGGCGCATACCATGTGGCTGATCTTTTACGGCCCTGACACGACGGCCCGCCACGGCCGCCGGAACCGGAGAACGGGAGCGACCTCATGAAACTCGGCGTGCGCTGGACCCTGCACGGGGACGGGAGAACGCCCGCCCCCGGGGCCGTCGTCCGCCCCGACGAGCGGCTGTCCTGGCCCCGTACCGCCGGTCTCGGCGCACAGCACGTGGTCGCCATGTTCGGAGCGAGTTTCGTCGCGCCCGTCCTGATGGGCCTCGACCCGAACCTCGCGATCATGATGTCCGGCGTCGCCACGGTCATCTTCCTGCTGGCGACCCGCGGCACGGTGCCCTCGTACCTGGGCTGCTCGCTCTCCTTCGTGGGCGTGGCCGCCGCGATCCGGGCCTCCGGCGGCAGCAGCGCCACCGTGACCGGCGCCGTCCTCGTGGTCGGCGCGGTGCTCTTCCTCGCCGGTCTCGCGGTGCGGAAGTTCGGCGCCCGGATCATCCACGCGGCGATGCCCCCGGTGGTCACCGGCGCCGTCGTCATGCTGATCGGCTTCAACCTGGCGCCGGTGACGGCCTCCACGTACTGGCCGCAGGACCAGTGGACGGCGCTCCTGGTCATGCTCTTCACCGGTCTGGCCGTGGTCTGTCTGCGCGGCTTCTGGTCGCGGATCGCGATCTTCCTGGGCCTGATCTTCGGCTACGCCCTCTCCTGGGTCCTCGACCTGGTCTTCGGGAAGATCCACTCGATGTCGCCGGGCGGCCAGGTCACCGACCACTGGCGGCTCGACCTCTCCGCCGTGGGCCAGGCCGACTGGATCGGCCTGCCGTCCTTCCACGGCCCCAGCTTCGAGTGGTCGGCGATCCTGGTCGCGCTCCCGGTCGTGATCGCCCTGATCGCCGAGAACGCCGGCCACGTGAAGGCCGTCGGCGAGATGACCGGGGACGACCTCGACGACAAGCTGGGCACCGCGATCGCCGCCGACGGCGCCGCGTCGATGCTCTCCACCGCCGTGGGCGGCCCGCCGAACACCACGTACTCCGAGAACATCGGCGTCATGGCCGCCACCCGCGTCTACTCCACGGCCGCCTACTGGGCCGCCGCCGGCTTCGCGCTGCTCTTCGGTCTCTGCCCCAAGTTCGGCGCGGTCGTCGCCGCCATCCCCGGCGGCGTACTCGGCGGCATCACCGTCATCCTCTACGGCATGATCGGCCTGCTCGGCGCCCAGATCTGGATCAACGCCAAGGTCGACCTGCGCAACCCGCTCAACCTGGTCCCGGCCGCCGCCGGCATCATCATCGGCGTCGGCGGCGTGAAGCTGACCTTCACCGACACCTTCGAGCTGGGCGGCATCGCGCTCGGCACCATCGTCGTCATCACCGGCTACCACGTGCTGCGCGCCTTCGCCCCGGCGCACCTCAAGGGCTCCCCCACGGAGCAGGAGCCGCTGCTCGACTCCGGCACCAGCTCGTACGAGCAGGAGCCGAGCGAGAAGGAGCCGCGCGGGAAGGAGCCGCACGGGGAGGAGCCGCACGGGGAGGAGCCGTACGAGAAGGGCTCCGGCGACACGGCGAAGAGCTGAGGTATTCGCCCGTTCCGGCGAAGCCGGGCCCCAGGTACTCCCTCCCGGGCCCGGCGGCTGGAAGTCTGCACCCATGGCGCAGACCCAGTGGACCGATGAGCGGCTCGGGCAGTTCGTGGCGGTCGACCCCGTGGTGGACCGGATGCGGTCGCTCCGCGCGACCTGGCACCCGGCCGACGGGGTCGCCGTCTTCAACCGGGTGTACCTGACCGTCACCGAGGAGATCGGCCACGCCATCGAGGCGGGCACCTTCGGGGACCGGCGGGCGGCGGCCACCCTGGACGTGCGCTTCGCCGAGCGCTACCTCGCCGCCGTCGACGCCCACGCGTCCGGCGGCCCCGGCCCCGCCTGCTGGCGGCCCCTCTTCCACTACCGCCGGCACCCCGGCGTGACCCCGCTCCAGTTCGCGCTGGCCGGGATCAACGCGCACATCGGGCACGACCTGGCGCTCGCCGTCGTCGACACCTGTCACACCCTGGGGTGCGTACCGGCGGACCTGGAGGACGAGTTCGACCGGGTCGGCGACGTCCTCGTCCTCCTGGAGGAGCGCATCCGCGAGGAACTGATGCCGGGCCCGGACCTCCTGGAGATCGCGGACCCGCTGACGCATCTGCTCGGCTGCTGGAGCCTGGACCGGGCCCGCGACGGGGCCTGGCTCGCCGCCCGCTCGCTCTGGCAGCTACGGGCGCTGCCCGGCCTCGGCGCCGAGTTCACCGAGCGGCTCGACCGCTCGGTCGGGCTGGTGGGGCGGATGCTGCTCACCCCACTCGCCCGTCCCTGAGACCGCTCGGTCCTCCGGCGTCCCCGAGACCGCTCAGTCCTCCGGCAGCTCGACCGGGGCGATCTCGTCGTAGACGTCGCCCGGGCCCGGGTTGGTGCCGTCGGTCGCGCCGCCGAAGTGGTGCATCACGCCCCACACCGCGTTGAGCGCCGTCTGCACCGCGCCCTCGGCCCAGCCGGCCGTCCACGAGATGTCGTCGCCGGCGAGGAAGATGCCGCGCTTGTCCTCGGGGAGACGGTCCTGCATGAAGTGGGTGAAGAGGCGCCGCTGGTAGCGGTAGTGACCCGGCAGGTTGGCCTTGAAGGCGCCCATGAAGTAGGGCTCGTTCTCCCAGGAGACCGTCACCGGGTTGCCGATGATGTGCTTCCGGATGTCGACCTTCGGGTAGATCTCGCCGAGCGACTTCAGCATGACCTCCATCCGCTCGTTCGCGGAGAGCGGCAGCCACTTCAGGCTGTCGTCGCACCACGTGTACGAGAGGCAGATGGTGGCCGGCTTGTCCGGGCCGTCGTCCAGGAGGTACGTACCCCGGGTCATCCGGTCGGTCAGCGTCATCGACATGACGTCGCGGCCCGTCTCCTCGTCCTTGTCCAGCCAGAACGGCCGGTCCACCGGGACGAACAGCTTCGAGCTCTCCATGTAGTGGGTCCGCTCGATCGCCGTCCAGTGGTCGATCGGGAAGAGCGAGTCGTCGCAGGCGATCTTGGAGAGCAGCATCCAGGACTGGGCGGTGAAGACCGCCGCCTGGTAGGTGCGGATGTCGCCCGAGGCGTCGGTGACCGTGATCCGGTTGCCCGCCGTGCGGTTCAGCCGGGTGACGGCCGGCTTCGGCTGCCCGCCCTCGTGCAGGGAGGCCAGCGAGGTGCCCTGCGCCCAGTGGACGATCTTCTCCGGCTCGCGCTCCCACAGGCGCAGCGGCAGCTGCTGCGAGCCGCCGTCGATGCCGCGGTGGTGGTCGTCGGCCTCGGTGTAGACGACCCGGAGGATCTCCAGGATGGAGTTGGGGAAGTCGGTGTCCCAGCCGCCGGTGCCGAAGCCGACCTGGCCGAAGATCTCGCGGTGCCGGAAGGACTTGAACGCCTCGGACTCGCAGAGGAAGCCGTAGAAGGTCTGGTTGTCGAGCTTCTCGACGAGCTCCGCCCAGATCTCGCGGATGCGCGGGACGTCGCGCTCGCGCATCGCCCGGTTCATGTCGGAGAAGTCGGCGCCCTCGTCGAGGCACTTGTTCCAGGCGGCGGCGACGTCGCGGTAGACCTGCGGCAGGTCGTCGACGGTCTCGGCGTAGTGCGACTCGCCCTTGAGGTCGACGACGGTCGAGGGGGTGGCCTCGGCCAGCGGGTTCGGGAACGGCGAGGTCGTCAGGCCGACCAGGTCGATGTAGTGCTGGAGGGCGGTGGAGGAGGGCGGGAAGCGCATGGCGCCCATCTCCGCCGTCAGGCCCTCGGTCTCCGGGCCCTCGAAGCCGACCGTGCGCAGCCGTCCGCCGATCTGGTCCGCCTCGTAGACGACCGGCTTGAGGCCCATCTTCATCAGCTCGTACGCGGCGATGACGCCGGACAGGCCGCCGCCGACGACCGCGACCTCGGCGCCGTGCTCGGTCGCGGGTATCTGGCCGAGGCCGGCCGGGTGGGCCAGGAAGTCGTCGTACGCGTACGGGAAGTCCGGGCCGAACATGGTGATCGGCGGCTGCTGCTCGTCGGCGTGCTCGACGGCGTTGGGCACGGTGGACGTCATGGGGTACGGACTCCTTGCACGGGGGTGGGGCGGGAAGAGTGGGGGCGGCGCGGGCGGCGGACTCAGACGAGGGAGCCGTACAGGCCCGGCCTGCGGTCGCGGAGGTACGGGTTCTCCGCGCGGGAGGCCGCCAGGGCCTCGGGGTCGACGTCGCCGAGGACCAGGTCCTCGCCCCGGCCCGCGCGGGCCCGGGCGGTGCCGTCGGGGCCCGCGAGCACCGAGAGGCCGACGAACTCGAAGTCGCCCTCGGCGCCGGCCCGGTTGGCGTACGCCACGTACAGCTGGTTCTCGAAGGCGCGCACCGGGACCACGGACAGCGGCACGATCTCGGCGGGGTGCATGAGGGCGGTCGGCACGAGGAGGAGGTCCGTGCCGGCCAGCGCCTGCGCGCGTACGTTCTCGGGGAACTCGACGTCGTAGCAGATCATCAGGCCGACGGTGAGGTCGCCGATGCGGGCCTGGACGAGGGGCTCGTCGCCGGGGGTGAACGACTTCAGCTCGAAGTCGCCGAAGAGGTGGGTCTTGCGGTAGTTCGCCAGCGGGGCGCCGTCGGCGCCGAAGAGGCGGGCGGCGTTGTAGATCACGCCGTGGCGCTCGGTGTCGCGCTCCGGGTAGCCGTAGCCGACGGCCAGGCCGTGGCGGGCGGCGATCTCGGCGACCGCGCGGGCGGAGGGGCCGTCGGCCGGCTCGGCCAGGCGGGCGATGTCGGCGCCGATGGCGTAGCCGGTGAGGAAGAGCTCGGGGGCCAGCAGCACGCCCGCTCCGGCGGCCGCGGCGCGGCCGGCCGCCTCGTCGAGGATCCGCAGATTGGCGGAGACGTCACCGAGCCGGCCGGAGCTCTGGAGCAGGGCGGTGCGCAGCGCGGGCATGGTGAGTCCTCGTGGGGGCGGAGGGGAGGGAGGGGCGTCTCCGGGAGACGTTCAAAACGGTACGGTTCCGGGCTCTCCCCGGACAAGACGGGACCGTTGCGGACCGACCGTCGAACCGTTGCGCGATGGACGACCTGAGCGGCGATTCGTTGCGCGGCGATCGGACCGGGGTCGTACGCGCTCCGCGACCGGAGGCGTACCCCCGGATCGTCCGCCGGCGCGACGACCCGGCGGGGGCCGGGCGGAAGAGTGGGGGGCGTCCGCTCGACCTGCCGGAAGGACGGCCATGAACCGCCGTACGAGGATCGCCGCCGTCGCCGCCGCCCTGCTCGTCACCGCCGGGGCCGCGGGCTCCGCGACCGCCTCCTCCGCCTCCGGGGCCGCGGGCTCCCCGGCCCTCGCCGTCTCCGGGGAGGGCCGGGGCGGGGCGCCGTGCGAGGCGGCGGCGCTGACCGGGTCCGCCTGGCTGGACCGCGACCCGGCCACCCGGCAGAAGGTGCGCTTCGCCTTCGACGCGCACCTGGCCTGGGCGGACCGCGACGATCCGCTCGCCGCGACCGGGACCTTCCGGTTCGAGCACTCGGCCGGCGACGAGACCTTCACCGCCGTGGTGAAGGTCGACTGCCTCGCCACCGGCGGCCCGGTGGCGACCGTCACCGGGATCGTCCAGGAGACGAACGTGCCGGGGCTCGGCGGGAAGCGGGTCGGGGTGTCGGTGCTCGACGACGGGAAGCGCGACCGGCTGGGCTACAGCCGGCTGGCCTCGACGCCGCAGACGGACGAGGTGCCGCCGTGCAACGCGGCCGCCCCGCACGAGAAGGTCGTACGGGGCGGTGGGGACTTCCGGGTGCTGCCGTGGATCTACGACGGCATGGCCGAGTAGCGCGTCAGGCGGGCGAGCCGGAGGAGAAGCGCCGCAGCAGCGGGGAGAGCACCAGGACGGACTTGGTGCGCTCCACGAAGGGCTCGCCCGCGATCCGCTCCAGGACGCGCTCGAAGTGGCGCATGTCGGAGGCGAAGACCTGGACGACGGCGTCCGCGTCACCGGTGACGGTCGACGCGGCCACCACCTCCGGATACCGCTCGAGACCTCGCCGGATGTCGTCCGGCGAGGTGTTGTGGCGGCAGAAGATCTCGACGAACCCCTCCGTCTCCCAGCCGAGCGCCGCCGGGTCCACCCGTACGGTGAAGCCGGTGATGGCGCCCTCGGCCCGGAGCCGGTCCACGCGCCGCTTCACGGCGGGGGCGGAGAGCCCGACCAGCGAGCCGATGTCGGCATAGCTGCGGCGGGCGTCCTCCGCGAGGGCGTGGACGATGCGTTCGTCGAGGTCGTTGAGTCGCACTACGGGTGGATCACTTCTCTGCGTCGGTGGCCAGTCGGGAGCGGCGCATGCCGTACACGAAGTAGAACACGAGGCCCACGCCCATCCAGGCACCGAAGTACGCCCAGGTCTTCGGGGCGAGGCTGTACATGCTGTATCCGCAGCAGATGAAGCCGAGGACGGCGAAGACCGGGCCGAAGGGGACCTTGAAGGAGCGCTCCATGTCGGGGCGGGTGAAGCGGAGCACCACGACGGCGACGTTGACCAGGGCGAACGCGAAGAGCGTGCCGATGCTGGTGGCGTTGACCAGCTCGCCGAGCGGGACGACGGCCGCGAGACCGCCGCAGAGCAGCGAGACGATGAGGGTGTTGGTGCGCGGGGTGCCGGTCTTCGCGTCGACCTTCCCGAAGACCTTGGGGACGAGGCCGTCGCGGGACATCGCGAAGAGGATGCGGGTCTGTCCGTAGAGGACGGTGAGGACCACGCTGGCGATGGAGATCACGGCGCCGGCGGCGAGCAGGGTGCCCCAGAAGCTCTGTCCGGTGACGTCGTTCATGATCGCGGCGAGGGTGGCGTCGGCGCCCGCGAACTTCTTCCAGTCCCAGGCGCCGACGGCGACGGCCGCGACGAGGACGTACAGCGCGGTCACGATGACGAGCGAGAGCATGATCGCCCTGGGCAGGTCGCGCTTGGGGTTCTTGGCCTCCTCGCCGGCCGTGGAGGCGGCGTCGAAGCCGATGTACGAGAAGAAGAGGATGGCCCCGGCGGCGCCGACGCTGCCGATGCCGAGCGGCATGAAGTCGGAGTAGTTGCCGGACGTGAAGCCCAGGAAGCCGACGGCGCAGAAGAGCACCAGGGCGGCGATCTTCACCACGACCATGATCGTGTTCGCGCGGGCCGACTCCTTGGCGCCGCCGAGCAGGAACAGCATCGCGAGGACGACGACGATCAGCGCCGGCAGGTTGAAGACACCGCCGTCGCCGGGCGGCGCGCTGAGCGCGTCCGGGAGCGTGACGCCGATCGTGCCGTCGAGCAGCTCGTTCAGGTACTCGCCCCAGCCGACGGCCACGGCGGCGACCGACACGCCGTACTCCAGCATCAGACACCAGCCGCAGACCCAGGCGACCAGCTCGCCGAGCGTTGCGTACGCATACGAGTAGGAGGAGCCCGCGACCGGGATGGTGCCGGCCAGCTCGGCGTACGAGAGCGCCGAGAAGAGCGCGGTGAGTCCGGCGAACACGAAGGCGAGCGTCACGGCCGGGCCCGCCTTGGGGACCGCCTCGCCGAGGACGACGAAGATGCCGGTGCCGAGGGTGGCACCGATGCTGATCATGGTCAGCTGCCACATGGAGAGCGTGCGGCGAAGCGTGCCGCCCTCGCCCTGCCCACCCTCCGCGACCAGGCGTTCCACCGGCTTGCGGCGGGTGAGGGAGGTCAGGACGGTGGTCTTGCGGGCGGTCGTGTCCTCGACCGGTGGGGCTGCGCCGTGGTCCAGCACTGTGGGGGGCTCCTTATCGCTGCCTGTCGGTACGGCGGGGACCGCGACGGACGCGTGCCGGAACCGCGGGCATGCCGGAGCAGCCCACGAGGGCAGGAAGACCGCCGAGCAGGCGGTCCCCGCCACTCCTGGTACGAGGGTTGAGCCTAAGCCCGCGGCTTCGCACTTGTAATGCAGTGTTGTTGCGCAATGGCGGATGATCATTGCGCACTTCGGGCGCGGACGGGGAAACATTGCGCGCCCCCGCATGAATCCACACATCCAGGGACAGGCCGGATCCGGCGCACGCGTCTTGACTCCTCGCCCCGCGTGGACCACCCTGCACCCGGCCGACCGGAGGTGCCGTGTGAGCTGGCTGGAGCCCGAACCCTTTCTGCGCGGCACGGCATGGCGGGACGGCGACCGGCCGGTCCGCGCCGACCCCGCCGACCTGGAACGGCTGCCGTGGGACATCGCGGAGCGGGCCGCGCTGCCGATCGGGGTGCGGGTGGAGTTCCGGGCGGAGCCGGGGACGGAGGCGGTGGAACTGCGCTACCGGGCGGCCGTTCCGCCCGCCGGGGACGAACTGCGGGCGCTGCGGCACGCGTTCGCCCTGTGGCAGGGCGGGAGGTGCGTCACGGAGGTCTTCGCGGAGCCGGCCGAGGAGAGCTCGGTACGGCTCCGACTCCCGCCGGGCGGCGGGGAGTTCACCGTCCATCTGCCGGAGGCGCAGGCGCCGGTCGTGCGCGGTGTACGGGCCGTCGGCGGGGTCCTCGTCCCGGCGGCGGCGCGGCCCCGCTGGCTGGTCCTCGGCGACTCGATCACCGAGGGCTGGTGGTCCACCCGCCCCGCCCACGCCTGGCCGGCGGCGGCCGGGCGGGCGCTGGGGCTCGACCCGGTGAACCTGGGGTACGCGGGCGGCGCGCGCGGCGAGCTGCCGCTGGCGGAGCACCTGTCGCGGCTGCCGGGCGAGCTGATCACGCTCGCGTTCGGCACGAACTGCTGGGACCGGGTCCCGGCGACTCCCGAGTGGCTCCACGCCACGGTACGGGCCTACGTGGCCCTGATCCGGCGGGGCCACCCCCGCACCCCGCTCCTCCTGGTCTCCCCGGTGCTGCGCCCGGCGGCGGAACACACGCGCAACGTCCTGGGAGCGACGCTGGCGGAACTCCGCCGAGCAATGGAACACGCGGCCCGGGAGGTGGCGACATCGGACCCCCACCTCCACGTCCTCCCAGGCCACCCCCTCCTCCGCCCCGAGCACCTGGCGGACGGCCTCCACCCCAACGACAAAGGCCACACCCGCCTAGCCCAAGCCATAACCACCACCCTCCACCCCCTAACCCCCTGACTCCCCGCGCGGCCGCCACCGCGCCGCCGTCGTTTCGTTGTGGGCAATCGTTCCGCTGGGGCGGAACGGGTGGGCACAACGGAACGGCACCCTTCGCGGGTGCCTCCGCTCCTGTGCCTGGACCCGCACCACTTGTGCACCGCGCTACGGGTGCGGGTTCAGGCGCGGAAAGCCTAGGCCCGGCAAGGGGCGCCGTCCCGTGTGCCCACCCGTCCCGCCCCTAGCGGGACGCATGCCCACACGGAGGTGGTACCGAGGGCGCCGTCCAGCGCGGCGCGGGCACACACGGAGGTGCAACGAAGGACACCGTCCCGTGGGCACGGGCCCACACGGAGGTGTGGTGGAGGGCGCCAGCCCGCAGGTGCGGGCTTGCGCGCGGGGCGGGGGGACGACCCCGGGCGCCGGCCCGGGAGGGGTATGCCGGAGCCCCCGGGACCGGAAGGGTCCTGGGGGCTCCTGGGTTTCTGGGAGGGTTAGCTCCAGCTGGCGTGGAGGGGCTTGCCTTCCGCGTAGCCGGCCGCCGACTGGATCCCGACGACCGCCTTCTCCTCGAACTCCGCCAGCGTGCTCGCCCCCGCGTACGTGCACGAAGACCGCACACCCGCGATGATCGAGTCGATCAGATCCTCGACCCCCGGCCGCGCCGGATCCAGGAACATCCGCGACGTCGAGATGCCCTCCTCGAACAGCGCCTTCCGCGCCCGGTCGTACGACGACTCGTCGGACGTCCGGTTCCGCACCGCCCGTGCCGACGCCATGCCGAAGGACTCCTTGTAGGCGCGCCCCTGCGCGTCCTGCTGGAGGTCGCCGGGGGACTCGTACGTCCCGGCGAACCAGGAGCCGATCATCACGTTCGACGCGCCCGCGGCCAGCGCCATGGCGACATCGCGCGGGTGCCGCACGCCACCGTCGGCCCAGACGTGCTTGCCGTACTTCTTCGCCTCGGCGGCGCACTCCATGACGGCGGAGAACTGCGGGCGGCCGACACCGGTCATCATGCGGGTGGTGCACATGGCGCCGGGGCCCACACCGACCTTGATGATGTCCGCTCCGGCCTCGATGAGGTCCTTGACGCCCTCGGCGGCGACGATGTTGCCCGCGACGATCGGGACGTGCGGGTCGAGCGCCCGGACGGTCCGGATCGCGGAGATCATCGACTCCTGGTGCCCGTGGGCGGTGTCGATGACGAGCGTGTCGACGCCCGCGTCGAGCAGCAGCTTGGCCTTGCCGGCCACGTCGCCGTTGATGCCGACGGCCGCGGCGATCCGCAGCCTGCCGTTCGCGTCCACGGCCGGGGTGTACAGCGTGGCCCGCAGCGCGCCCTTGCGGGTGAGGATGCCGACGAGCCGGCCCTCCGCGTCGACCGCGGGGGCGTAGCGCCGGTTCGCGCCGTCGAGCGTGTTGAACGCCTCGCGGGGGTCGATGGAGGCATCCAGCAGGAGGAGGTCCTTGGACATGACCTCGGAGAGCTGGGTGAAGCGGTCGACGCCGGTGAGGTCCGCGTCGGTGACCACACCGACGGGGCGGCGGTGCTCGTCGACGACGACGCCGGCCTCGTGCGCCCGCTTGGGCAGCAGCGCGAGGGCGTCGGCGACCGTCTGGTGCGGCTCCAGCACGATGGGGGTGTCGAGGACCAGGTGGCGGCCCTTCACCCAGGAGATGACCTCGGTGACGACCTCGATCGGGATGTCCTGGGGGATGACGACGAGGCCGCCCCGGCGGGCGACCGTCTCGGCCATGCGGCGGCCGGCGATCGCGGTCATGTTGGCGACGACCAGCGGGATCGTCGTACCGGTACCGTCCGGCGCGGAGAGGTCCACGGCCTGCCGGGAGCCGACGGCCGACCGGCTCGGCACCATGAACACATCGTCGTACGTGAGGTCGTACGGCGGCTTGACGTCATTGAGGAAACGCACGTGCTGACATCCCAGTCGTTCGGATCGGCCCCTAGGCATTTCAGCCAGGGGAAAAAGCACGTAGTTCATTCTCCCACGCCGGGGGCGCGGGGCGATGCGGGCGGATCGTCCGAGCCTGGCGCACTGCTCCTTGTGCGATCATCCGAATCGCCGAGCGCGAGGAGGACCGCGAGGCCCTGGTGGCTGCTGCGTACCGCCGAGGAGAAGACCTCCTGCGCGGTGGCCCAGTCGCCCGGTGCGGCCTCGGCATAAGCCTGCCAGCCGGTCACCACGATCGCCATGGGGCGGCGCACATCGGCGAGACTGTCGGCGAGCGCGTCCCAGTTCCGCCCGAACCAGACGGGCAGCGGCAGGGCCCGTACGCAGCGGTCCATGAAGGCGGTCCGGTCGGTGACCCCGTGCAGGTCGAGGACGACGGCGTCATCGAGTTCCATCCGCGACCACCTCCCGGAAGCTCTCGTAGTGGTCGGCGGTGTAGTACCGCTCGCCGTCCCGCCCGGTGACGATCCGGCGGGCCCCTCGGTCGCGTTCACCCGGGGTGCGGACGGTGTACTCGTGGTAGTAACCGCGTTCGCGCCGCGGCAGGATCCGCTCGAAGTTCGAGAAGACGGCCCCGTCCCTGGCGTACGGGAAGGGCCCGCCGGCCCGGATCAGCGCGAGGGTCTCGCGCGCCTCGCGCGGCAGCTCCGCCTCGCGGACGGTCGGCAGGTCCGAGGCGCGCGAGGCGGCCGGAGCGGCGGAAGCGGTGGCGGGCCCGGACGGCTCGGCGGCGGCCGTCGCGCTGGTACGGGACGGGGCGGCGGTGGCCGTGGAGGTGCCCGTCCCGGCGGAGCAGCCGGTGAGGAGCAACGACAGACCGGCCAGGAGGGCGAGCCCCAGCCGGACGCAGCGAGCGATCATGCCCCGATGCTGTCACCGCCCGCCGGGGCCCGCCCCGGGACGCGCCCGGGCAGGCGAAAGGCGCCGGCCGTGGGGTACGACCGGCGCCCTGAGGTGCCGTGAGCGGCCGTGCGCGGCCGTCAGCGGGCGTCGGTGCCCGTGTCCGGGTCCGCGCGGTCGAGGGCCGGCCGGGGGCCCGGGCTGGACTCACTGAGCAGGTAGTCGGCCGCCGAGCGGTCGGTGACCAGGCTGGTGACGAGGCCGGAGCGGAGCACCGCGCCGATCGCCGCCGCCTTGCGCTGGCCGCCCGCGATGGCGACGACCTCGGGGATCCGGCGCAGCCGGTCCGCCTCGACGGTGATGCACCGCTCGCCGAGGTCGCGGCCGACCCGGCGGCCGTCGGCGTCGAAGAGGTGCGCGGACATCTCGGCGGCCACGCCCAGGGAGGCGTAGTGGGCGCGCTCCTCCTCGGAGAGCATGTCGTGGACGGTGGAGATGCCCGGCTCCCAGGAGCCGATGGAGACGCAGGCGACGGTGACCTTGTCGAAGTACTCGAAGGCCCGCGCGATGCCGGTCTGGTTGCGCAGCGCGGCCGCGGTGGCCGGGTCGGGCAGCAGCATCGGGGCGTAGATGGGGTGGGCCTCGCCGCCGGAGACCTGGGCGGCGCGCCGGACCGCCTCGACCGAGCCGCGCTCGGCGGTCCCGGCGTCGTACACCCCGGTGAGCTGGACGACCGTGCACGGGGGCAGCCGGTCGAGCGCCGCCGCCATGTGGATGGTCGAGCGGCCCCAGGCCAGGCCGAGGACGTCGCCCTCGGCGACCAGCTCGCCGAGCAGGTCGGCCGCGACCTCGCCGAGGTTCTCGGGGTCGGGCGACTCGTCGTCCTCGGCCGGGGACTCCACCACGACCGCGTGGCGGAGCCCGTAACGGGCGCGCAGCGCGTCGGAGCGTTCGGCGTCCAGCTCGGCCGGTACCCGGATCTCGATGCGTACGAGATCCCGTTCCAGAGCGGTCTCCAGGACCCGGGCCACCTTGAAGCGGCTCACGCCGAACTCCTCGGCGATCTGGATCTTGGATTTCCCCTCCAGGTAGAAGCGGCGCGCCATGGCAGCCGCCTGCACCAGCTCCGCGGGGCCCATCCGCAGGGCCGACCGTCCCGCCGACATTCCCGCCACCGCGATCTCCTCACTGCTGTTCACGCACCGCTGTCCACGGCCCGCGATCGTTCACACTCTGGACCCGCTGTTCATCCTGTCAGAAACGGCGGGCCTTGATCAGTCCTGTCGGCGGCCCGTCGGACCGCGTTCACCGGCCGGAGGCTCAGTGGCCACATGCCCAGGCGGCCCCGGCCGTGGCGGCGTCCGCCTTGGCGCGCAGCGCGGCCACCGCGGCGGCCGGGTCGGCCGCGCCGTAGACCGCCGAGCCGGCCACGAAGACGTCGGCGCCCGCCTCGGCGCAGCGCTCGATGGTGGACTCGGAGACGCCGCCGTCGACCTGGAGCCACAGCTCCAGGCCGTGCTTGGAGATCAGCTCACGGGTGCGGCGGATCTTGGGCAGCATGATGTCGAGGAACGCCTGGCCGCCGAAGCCGGGCTCGACGGTCATGATGAGCAGCATGTCGAGCTCAGGGAGCAGGTCCTCGAAGGGCTCGATGGGGGTGGCCGGCTTGAGCGCCATGGAGGCCCGGGCGCCCTTGGCGCGGATCTCCCGGGCCAGCCGGACCGGCGCGGCGGCGGCCTCGACGTGGAAGGTGACCGAGCCCGCGCCCGCCTCCACGTACTGCGGCGCCCAGCGGTCCGGGTCCTCGATCATCAGGTGGCAGTCGAGGGGGGTGCCGGTCGCGCGGCTGAGCGACTCGACGATCGGCACGCCCAGCGTCAGGTTGGGCACGAAGTGGTTGTCCATGACGTCGACGTGCAGCCAGTCGGCCCCGTCGACGGCCTTGGCCTCGTCCGCGAGGCGGGCGAAGTCTGCGGAGAGGATGCTGGGATTGATCTGCGCCATGTGCCAAGCCTGCCACGTTCTCGGGGACTTCTTCGCCGTGAACCGGTGTGCGGTCGTTCCGGCGCCGGACGTACTGGTACAGACCAGCGGAAACCGTCAGGCCGTCCGGCGGATGAGCGCCAGGTACATGGCGTCCGTACCGTGCAGATGCGGCCACAGCTGGACGTCGGGACCGTCGCCGAGCCGGTCGACGCCGGGGAAGAGCGGCCGGGCGTCGATCAGTTCGCCGCCGCCGAGCTTCTTGAGGACGTCGTCGACGACGATCCGGGTCTCGGCGAGGTGCGGCGAGCAGGTCGCGTACCCGACGACTCCGCCGACGCGGACGGCCTTCATCGCCTCGGTGAGCAGCCCGCGCTGGAGCGGCCCGAAGCCGTCCAGGTCCTCGGGGCGGCGGCGCCAGCGGGCCTCGGGGCGGCGGCGCAGGGCGCCGAGCCCGGAGCAGGGCACGTCGACCAGGACCCGGTCGAAGACGCCCTCGCGCCACGGCGGGCGGGTGCCGTCGGCGGCGATGACCTGGTACGGGCCGGGGTTGCCGGCCAGCGCGCGCTCGACGAGCCGGGCGCGGTGCGGCTGCTTCTCGGAGGCGAGCAGGGCGGCGCCGCGCTCGGCGGCCAGCGCCCCGAGGAGGGCCGCCTTGCCGCCGGGGCCGGCGCAGCCGTCGAGCCAGCGGGTGTCGGGACCCTCCAGCGGCGCGTTGGCCAGCGCGATCGCGACGAGCTGGCTGCCCTCGTCCTGGACGCCGGCCCGCCCGTCCCGCACGGCCTCGATGGCGCCGGGCTCGCCGCCCTCGGTGAGACGGAGGGCGTACGGGGACCAGCGCCCCGGCTCGGTCTCGGCGGCCTCCGCCAGCTCGTCGACGGTGGTCCGGCCGGGGCGGGCGACGAGGGTGACCTCGGGCCGCTCGTTGTCGGCCTCCAGGAGCGCCTCGATGCCGGCCCGGCCGCCGCCGAGGGAGTCCCAGAGCGCGGAGACGACCCAGCGGGGGTGGGAGTGCACGACGGCGAGGTGGTCCTCGGCGTCCTTCTCGTACGGCGGGGCGACCTCGGCCACCCAGGCGTCGAGGTCCTGCCGCGTGATCTTGCGGAGCACCGCGTTGACGAACTTGGCGCGCCCCTCGCCGAGCACCGCGCGGGCCAGCTCGACGGTGGCGGAGACGGCGGCGTGCGGCGGGATCCGCGTCCCGAGCAGCTGGTGCGCGCCGAGCGACAGCACGTCGAGCACCGGCGGGTCGACCTCGCGCAGCGGCCGGTCGACACAGGCCGCGATGATCGCGTCGTACGTGCCCTGCCGCCGCAGCGTCCCGTACACCAGCTCGGTCGCCAGCGCCGCGTCCCGCGCCTCGAAGCCCTCCTTCTCCCGCGCCTTCCGCAGCAGCGGCGGCAGCACGAGATTGGCGTACGCGTCCCGCTCGTCGACCGCCCGGAGCACCTCGAAGGCGAGCATCCGCACGGGATCCTTCTGAGGCCGGCGGTGGGGCTTGTGGGGACGGCGACGTGCCTGCTCGCTCAAAGGTGCTCCGCATGAGAAAAGAAAGAGGTCGAACCCTCCCAGCCTACGTCCGCCCGCCGCTACCGGGGAAAACGCCCCTGCCGCATCGCCCATGCCTCGGCGGCGATCAGACAGGACACCGGCCCGGTGCCACCCCCGTCCGCCTCGAACGCGAGAAGCACGGGCGGCTCGCCACCGACGGCCCGGACGGCCTCGGCCCACTCCTCGGGGGTGGGCTCGCGGAACTCGGGGTCCGCGAAGGCCGTCGGGCACCGGACGTAGAGGGTGTCGGTGAGCTCGATCTCCAGCTCGTGGTGGTACGCCAGGTCGTGCCCGGCGACCAGGGTGAGCCGGCTGCCGTCGAACCCGCGCACCTCCCAGTCCCACCACGCGCCCTCGGGGAGCGGCAGCAGGGTCACGCGCCCAGGCGCTCGCCCGTGGTGATGCGGACGCCTCGGGCCCAGTCGGCGGCCTTCATGGGCTTCTTGCCCTGGGGCTGGACCCAGAGGAGTTCGACGGCGTAGGAGCCGGTGCCCGCGTAGACGTTGTTCTTGCCGGCGGAGAGCTCGCCGGGGGCGAGGTCGGTGCGGTCGGGGACCGGGGCCGCGTGGATGAGCTTGAGGCGCTCGCCGCGGAAGAGGGTCCAGGCGCCGGGGGCGGGGGTGCAGCCGCGGACGACGCGGTCGACGCGGAGGGCGGGCGCGGCGAAGTCGACGTGCGCGTCCTCGACCTCGATCTTCGGGGCCATGGTGATGCCGTCGGCGGGCTGCGGGACGGCCTTGAGGGCGCCGTCCTCGATGCCGTCCATGGTGGCCGCGAGCAGCCCGGCGCCCGCGAAGGCGAGCCGGGTGAGGAGGTCGCCGCTGGTGTCGGTGGGCCGGATCTCCTCGGTGATCACGCCGTAGACCGGGCCGGAGTCGAGGCCCCGCTCGATCTGGAAGGTGCTGGCGCCGGTCACCTCGTCGCCCGCCATCACCGCGTGCTGGACGGGCGCCGCGCCGCGCCAGGCCGGGAGGAGGGAGAAGTGCAGGTTGACCCAGCCGTGCGCCGGGATGTCGAGGGCCTTCTGCGGCAGCAGCGCGCCGTAGGCGACGACCGGGCAGCAGTCCGGGGCGATCTCGCGGAGCCGGGCGAGGAAGTCCTCGTCGCGCGGGTGGGCGGGCCGCAGGATCTCGATGCCCTCCTCCTCGGCCCGCTGCGCGACCGGGCTGGCGACCAGCCGCCGGCCGCGGCCCGCGGGCGCGTCCGGGCGGGTGACCACGGCGGCGACCTCGTGGCGGCCGGAGGCGAGCAGGGCGTCCAGGGCGGGGACGGCGACCTCGGGGGTGCCTGCGAAGACGAGCTTCATGGGTGGCGACTGCCTGTCTGTCCGGGGGCGTTGCGGGCGACACACCAGTCTAGGGGCCCGGCCGGGAGGGGGCGTACGCGACGGCGAGCGCCCCGCGCATATGCGTGTACGCCCCCGCAGCGTGACCCAACTCGCGGTGGCGCGTTGGTCAAGAGAGATTGACCGATCCGGGCCGCCGTCCCCCCTGCGGCCCGCCCTTATCATCGCCGGTTCGAGAGGCTTTCACATGGCCGACCACGCAACCCACGACGCCCAAGCCCGGGCGAGTCTGCACCTGTTGGTGCGGGACATCGAGCGGGTCCGGCGGCAGGTGGACGCACTGCGCACGCTCACGGCCCAGCTGGGCAATGTCTACCGCCCTCGCCGCTCCGGCCCGTCCACGGGCTTCGTCGTCTACGGCCGCGCGCCCGCCCCCACCGTACGGCTCGCCCAGGAGCTCCGCGACAGCGTCGAGACCCTGGTGACCGCGGCCGTCGAGTTCGACCGCTCCCTCGGGTTCTCGTGGGACGCGGTCGGTTCCGCGCTCGGTGTCACCAAGCAGGCCGTCCACCGCCGTTACGGTGCCCGCCGGGCGCCCCAGCAGCCCTCGGTGGAGCCGGAGCAGCACGGCCCCGAGCCGGGCGCGACCCGCACGCTCCCGTCGGTGCCTGCGGCCCGCTCGATGCCGCCGCAGCCCACCTCGGGCAGCGCCACCCTCCGCGAGGAGCCCCGCTCCCCCGCCTTCCCCAGCCCGCGCAACGGCTGACCGCGCGGGGCCGACGACCGGCCGCCGCCCCCTGGCCGAAGGGGGCGGCGGCCGTCGTCGTGTCCGGCCGCCCTCAGCCGATGTCCGGCGGGTCCACCCTGATCCGGACGGTGTCGCCGGCGCCCCGGGCCTGCCGGCTCGCGCGCGCGTGCTTGAGGGCCTGGGCGAGGGCCGCGCCGCTGCCCGGCGGGACCCGGACCAGGGCCCGGTCCCACTGCTCGCCGGGCGGCGGGTCGCCGGGACGGCGTACGGACCCGGGGCGGACGACCGGCAGCGGCACGGGGCCGAGGATCTCCGCGTCCATGGGCAGCGCGGCGGCCGTGAGGAAGGTCTCCACCGACTCGGGCGGACCGCTCACCGCGGCCATCCGGGAGACCGGCGGGAAGCCCAGCTCGGCGCGCTCGGCCAGCTCCCGCTGGGCGTGCCCGACCGGGTCCCAGCGGACCAGGGCCTGCACGGGCCGGAGCGTCGGCTCGGCGACCACCACCACCGTCCCGCCCTCGGCCTGGCCCCGGACCAGCGAGGCCGCGTCCATCCAGCGGCGCAGCGCCTCCTCCCCGGCCCGCAGGTCGGGGCGGCCGAGCAGGGCCCAGCCGTCGAGCAGCAGCGCCGCCGCGTAGCCGCCGTCGGCGACCGGTTCGGCGCCGGGGGTGGAGACGACGAGGGCGGGGCGGTCGGGGACCCGGTCCAGGACGTGGTCGCGGCCGGAGGTGCGTACCGGCACGGCGGGGAAGGCCCGGCCAAGCTCCTCCGCGGTCCGCCGGGCGCCGACCACCTGGGCGCGCAGCCGGGTGGAGCCGCACGCCTCGCAGTGCCAGTCGGGGGCCTCGCGCCCGCACCAGCCGCAGTGCAGCTCCCGCTGGTCGGGGGCCTCCAGCGGCCCGGCGCAGTGCCGGCAGCGGGCGGGCGTCCGGCACTGCTGGCAGGCGAGCCGGGGTACGTACCCCCGGCGGGGCACCTGGATCAGGACCGGTCCGGCGCGCAGCCCGTCCCGGAGGGTCTCCCAGGCGAGCGAGGGCAGCCGGGCGGCCCGGGCGGCCCCGTCCCGGGCGAGGAGGTCGTCGCCGACGGTACGGACCAGGGGCGCGGCCGCGCGGACCTGTTCGCGGCTCGCGGCGAGCGGCCGGGCCCAGCCGGACTCGACGAGCTGCGCGGCCTCCACGGTGCAGCCGGTGGAGCCGAGCAGGAAGGCGCACCGGTCGTGGGCGGCGCGCAGCAGCAGGACCTCGCGGGAGTGCGGCTGGGGGGCGTGCGGGTCGCTGTGGCTGCCGTCGCCGTCGTCCCAGACGACGACGAGGCCGAGCTCCCCGACGGGCGCGAACATGGCGGCGCGGGTGCCGACGACGGCCCGCACGGAGCCGCGCCGCACGGCCAGCCACTGCCCGTACCGCTTCTCGGGCCCGGCCTCGGCGGTGAGCACCGCGTGCCGCCCCTCCCCCAGGACGCCGGTCAGCGCCGCGTCGACCCGCCCGACGGCCCGCCCGTCGGGCACGACGACAAGGGCGCCGCGCCCGGAGGCGAGGGTGGCGGCGACGGCGCGGGCGATCTCCTCGGCCCAGTACGGCCCCGGCAGCGCCGTCCACACGGCCCGGGGGCTCCCGCCGCGCGCCAGCGACTCCAGGAACGCGGGCCCCTGCTCGTACCGGCTCCAGGTGCCCGCCTCGGGCGGCGGGGGCGGCGGCAGCGGCGCGGGCGAGGTCCGGCGCTCGGCGGCGGCGCTGCGCGGCGGCACCGCGAGCTGCAACACGTCGGCGAGACTCCCCGCGTACCGATCGGCGACGGCCCGCGAAAGGGCCAGCAGCTCGGGCCCGAGCACGGGCTCGGGCGAGACCACGTCGGCGAGCGCGGCCAGCGGCCCCGCGTAGTCGGAGGCGGCCCGCCGCTCGACGAGGAACCCGTCGATCAGCCGCCCGCCCTCCCGCCGCCCGCCCCGCACCTGCCCGGACCCGGCACCGAACCGCACCCGCACCCGCACCCCCGGCCGCGCGACGGCGTCGAGCTCCTCGGGCACGGCGTAGTCGAAGAACTGGTCGAGGTGGAGCGCCCCCTTGTTCACCACCACCCGCGCGACCGGCAACTCCTTGGCCAGCGCGGCCCCCCGCCAGGTCCGCGGCTTGGCCTTCGGCACCTTCGCCTTCCGCACGGTCTCCCGAATGAGCGCGAGCTGCTCGGGCCCCTCGGAACTCTCCTTCTCGCTGCTCACAGCCTCATACCTACCAGACGCCACCGACACTGCCCGAAGTCCATGATCGGCCACGCCCGTGGCCGAATCGGCGCTCTGTCCGCCACCCCCACCCCGATGGAAACGTGAAACAGCGGCCACCGCCTTGTTGCCGTACCGCCGGCGACCCCAGGCTGGCACACGTCCACGTGAGGGAGCGGAGTGGTGAAAACGTTGTCGAAGTTCGGCCCGGAGCTGCGCCGGAGGCGGCTGGCGGCCGGAATGACGCTGGACGGCCTGGCCGCCCGCGTGCACTACAGCAAGGGCCAGCTGAGCAAGGTGGAGACGGGTGCCCAGCGCCCGACCACCGAACTGGCACGCCTGTGCGACGCGGCGCTCGGCGCTGAGGGCGCGCTGGCCGCACTGGTCCCGGTCGGCGCCGGGCCGGCGCTGCTCGACCGGCGGCGCGTGATGACCACCGGAGCCATGTCCGCACTCGCGCTCGGTGCGTCACCCGCGGCCGTCGCACGGGGCACGAAGGCCGCGGAGCGGGCGGCCGACGCTGCCGGCGGCCCGCTGGTGGACGGGGTGCGGGCACTGTTCGATCAGTTCCGGGCACTGGGACAGACGGCTCCCGCGGCCGCCGTGCTGCCCGCCCTGGAGGCGCAGACGCGGACCCTGCCCGCGCTCGCCGAAGGCGCGGGGGCCCGCTCGGCACGGGAGCTGTACCTCCTCGCCTCCCGGTTCGCGGAGTACACCGGCTGGATGGCCCAGGAGAGCGGCGACGAGCGCGCGGCCCTCGCCTGGACCGATCACGCGGTACGGCTCGCGGCCGCCGGAGGTGATCACGACCTGGAGGCGTACGCGCTCGTCCGCCGCGGACTGCTGACCTTCTACGCGGGGGACGCCCGCTCCACCGTCGACATCGTCCAGGGCGCCCAGTCCGGCCGATTACCCGCCCGCATCCGGGGGCTCGCCGCGCAGCGCGAGGCCCAGGGACACGCCTTGAACGGCGACCGGGACGCGTGCCTGCGGGCGCTGAACCGGGCACGGGCACTCCTCGACCGGGCGGCCACGGACGGCAGCGCGGGCGCCCTTCCCGTCATCGGCACCACCCACCTCTCCGATCCCACGGCCATGACCACCGGCTGGTGCCTGCTCGACCTCGGTCTGCCGCGCCAGGCGGCGGAAGTCCTCGACCGGGAGGTCGCGCGGATCCCGGTCCACGCGACCCGCACGCGCGTCCGCTACGGCATCCGCCGGGTGCTCGCCCACGCCGTCGCGGGCGAGATCGATCACGCGTGCGTCCTCGCCGTCCCCCTGCTGAGCCAGAGCGAGGCGCTGGCCTCCGGGACCATCCGGACCGATCTGCGCAGGCTCTCCCGGGTCCTCGCCCGGCACCCCCGCAACCCGAACGCCCATGCCCTGGCGCCGCGGCTGGCCGCCGCGCTCCAGGACGCCCTCCCACCCGCTCCCCTACGAGAGGCAGGCCCTCGTGGCTGAGATCTTCATCAACTACCGCACCGGCGACGGCAACGAGATCGCCGCGCTGCTCGACGAGGCCCTCTCGAAGCGCTTCGGGGACGACGCCGTCTACTTCTCGGGGCGCTCCGGCCGGGCCGGTCAGCGCTATCCCGACGCACTGCTCACCGCCGTGCGCCGCAGCAGCGTCCTGCTCGCGGTGGTCGGCCCCGAATGGGCCGCCCACCCCGGCCTGCGCAGGGAGGACGACTGGGTACGCACCGAGATCCTGGAGGCGTGGCGCTGCGGCGTCCATGTGATCCCCGTCCTGCGAGGGCGCCGGACCGAACGGCTCTCTCCCGAAGCGCTGCCTCCGCAGCTGGCACATCTGGCCGAGCTGAACTCGCTGCGCATCGACTCCCAGAGCCACTCCGAAGGAACGGCCGCGATCGGAGACGCCATCGCCCAACTCGTCCCTCGCCTCGCCACCCGGCCCGGGCAGGCGGACGGGGCCCATGACGAACGCGCCACGGACACCACCCAGAACGCGCTGGCCGGCGGCAACAGCGGCATCAGCATCCAGGGCCGGGACATCGGTCAGATCGGCACCCTCGTCTCCCACCCCACGGGCCCGGTCAACACCGGATCCGGCACGCAGAACAACCAGAGCCACACGCACCGGCCGCACTTGTCGGGCGACGGGGCGGCCTACGTCGCGGGCGACAACCACGGGGGCATCTCGCACCGGTTCGGACGTGCGGAGAGGGACGAGGCCGACGGCCGATGAGCGAAACGGCCTTCACGGGGGTCCACAACCCGAACGGGCCGGTGAACACCGGCTCGGGCACGCAGAACAACCTGTTCAACTACCACTACCACCAGGCCGGGGCCTCGTCCGGACGCGCCCGCCTCCCCCAGCCCTTCTCCTGTGAGCATCTGGAGTGGCTGGGACAGCGGTTCGTCGCACCCGCCGGGATGCGCGCGGCCGCGCTCAAGCTGCGGGTCGAGCAGGCCGTCCTGATCGACGCCCCACCCGGCAGCGGGCGCGAGGCCGCGGCCAAGATGCTGCTCAAGGACATCGACGGGCCCCGCACGGCCCGTCGTCTCCTGGCCGAGGACGACAACGCCGAAGCCGCTCTGTCGGGCGACCACGTGGGCGACGGGGACCGGCTGCTGCTCGACCTCTCGGACGCGCGTGCCGCGGGCTGGGAGACTCTGCGAGGGCAGCTCCCGGCCCTTCTGGAGAGTGTCCGCCTCCACCGTGCGCACCTGGTGGTGATCCTGCCGCACGGGGTGCCGGTCGGCGACGAGCTCGCGATCCACCGCACCGTCATCGAGCGCCCCGATGCCCTGCGCGTCCTCATGCGGGCCGTTCGCGCGGAGCAGATTCAGGGCATCGACTCCCCTGATCAGCTGTCATCGGACGTCCACACCTTCCTGGCAGGGGTGCCCGCGCTGAGGGAGGTGGCCCGACTGGCCCGACTCCTCGGCGAGGCCCGGCGCTCGGCGCCCGGAGCGCGCCGTGAGCACTGGTGCTCCGTCGCTCTGGAGGGACTGCGTCATCTCGGAGACGCGGTCGCGGAGCAGGTGAGGAAGCTGGCCGACGGCAGACAGCGGGCGCTGCTCCTGACCGCCTCGATGCTGCCCGGTGCCCGCGTCGAGGCGGTCCACCACGCCCACGAACTGCTCCTGAGGAACGTCCACCATCCGCACGACGAACGGCCGGTGTTCGAGCGTGAGGATCTGAGGGAGCAGCTCGACAGCATCGACGCCGTGGTCCACGTGAACGGGACCGTGGCGTTCCGCCGCCCCGACTTCGCCTCGGCGGTCCGCGAGCATTTCTGGACCACCCGGCCGGGTCTGTGGGACGTCTTCCGTCGCTGGGTCGACGGTTCCCTCCGGCTTCCCGCGCTCGACGACCCGGACTGTGACGAGCTCGTAGCCGGCTACGCCGAGCAGGCCCTCCGCCTGGGGCAGCAGCGACAACTGTGGGATCTCGCCCGCCGGTGGACCCGCCGGAACGAACCCCGGCTGCTCCAGGCGGCCGTCCAGGCCCTCGGGCACGGACTCGAGGACCCCCGGACGGGGCGGGCGTTCCGCCAGTACGTGTACGGCTGGTGCCTGGAGACCGGGATCGAGGCATGGACGGCCCAGGTCCTGGTCGCCGTGTCGGCCGACGTGATCGCCACGAGCCATCCCGATCAAGCGCTGGTACGCCTGCACCACCTCGCTCGGGGCGTCCACGGCCGCAGGTCTGGCGCGAGCGACCGGCTCGTACGGCTGGCCCGCACGGACGAGCGTCTCTACCGCAAGCTCCTGGACCGGCTCGCCTCCGGCCTGGCCAGGGGCGGACGGCAGGCCGACACGCGCATCTTCATCGCGGCCGTCGCGAGCTCCGTGCTCCTGGAGGCGAGCACTGATTCCCGGCCGCCGATCGACGATCCGCGGACCCGCGAGGCGCTCACCGCCGCCTGGCGCGCGCTGCTCTCCGGCTCCGATCCCGGCGACTGGACCGCTCCGGCGGAGGAGTGGATGGCAGCGGCCCGCCCCGGTGACGGCCGTGGCCAGGCCCTGCTCGACGTCCTGGTGCGGGCGGCGGCGCCCCATCCAGCGGCCCTCGACCGCCTGTACGTGACGTCCCTGCGGCATCCCTGTGCGGCCCGGGTACGCCGGCTGGTGGACGCCGCGCAGGGCGTCCGGCCGGCCCGGGCGCCGCAGGACTGATCACCGCGGCGCGTCCTGATCCCGCTTCTTCCCGCATTCCGTACCAGCCGGCACGGCATCGTCGTGCCGATCCACCAGGGGGACCTTCCATGAGCTCCGGACACAAGATCCTGACGGCCTTCCTCACACTGATCGGCGGGCTGCTGATCGTGATCATCGGCCTGTGCGCCGCCTGGCCCTGGTGGTACTGGCCGGCCGCGGCGGGCGGGCTGCTCGCGCTCGCGGGGCTCTCGTACCTGTTCGCCCGCAGACGCCGTCCGACGATCCCGCAGGACCACCTGCTGGAGCCGGACCGGCCGATCCCTCCGATCGAGCGCTGGGAGAAGGTCGTCCGCGAGGTCGCTCTGCCCAGCTCCTCCCCCGACTACGACTTCCTCGTCACGGCCCTCGTCCGGTGGATGCCGCTCGACGCGGCGCACGGAGCCCCGGTCGTCAGTGGCACCGGCCTGGCGGTGGACGCCGTCCTCACCCGGGCCCGGGCGATCACCGCCACGCACGCCCCGCATCGCGGCAGCCTCGTCCAGCACCAGCTGGCGGGCGCGCTCGGCACGATGGAACAGGATCCGTCCGGACGGGTGCTCGCGATGGCGGAGAACATCCACGTCTCGCTGTCGCCGGCGGACCGCGAACGGCTGGAGAAGCTCGCCACCGTACGCAAGGACGAGGCCGTCTGGGAGCACGAGCGGAAGTGGGAGCAGAACAAGCGCGCCTACCTGGGCGAGGACGTGCTGGCCTCGACGGGCAGCGCCGTCGTTTGGTGGCTCGCGAGGAACGACGACCGCGTGGACAAGGCCGTGGCCGACATCGGTCTCCTCGCCCAGCTCACCTCGGTGGCCAACGACGAGCCGGTGCCCGAATCGCTCCAGCCGTATGTGATGACGTCCGTGGCTCCGGAAGCGGAGGAGGCAGGCACGGCCACCGACCACTTCGTGGCGGCGCTTCGGGGGCTGGGGCTCGACGAGCACGACCCCGCCGGGTCGCTCTTCCTGCGCCGTGTGGCCGAGGCGGCACGCGCCGCGCGTCTGCACGGCGCCGACTCCCTGGACCGGCTCGCCGCCGAGGAGGAGCAGCGCTACCGCGATCCGGTGCGGCCCGAGCCGTCCGAGGAGGGGGACGGTGACGGCGGCGGCGGTCTTCCGACGGGCGGCGTACCCGGACCGTGACACGACGGAAGCCCGGCGCCCCCCAAGGGGGCGCCGGGCTTCCGTCGTCGTGCGGGTGCCTTACAGGCCGGCGGCCTTCTTCAGGGCGTCGACGCGGTCGGTGCGCTCCCAGGTGAAGTCGGGGAGCTCGCGGCCGAAGTGGCCGTAGGCGGCGGTCTGGGAGTAGATGGGGCGGAGGAGGTCGAGGTCGCGGATGATCGCGGCCGGGCGGAGGTCGAAGACCTCGCCGATGGCGTGCTCGATCTTCTCGGTCTCCACGGCGTTGGTGCCGAAGGTCTCGACGAAGAGGCCGACGGGCTCGGCCTTGCCGATCGCGTAGGCGACCTGGACCTCGCAGCGGGAGGCGAGGCCCGCGGCGACCACGTTCTTGGCGACCCAGCGCATGGCGTAGGCGGCCGAGCGGTCGACCTTGGACGGGTCCTTGCCGGAGAAGGCGCCGCCGCCGTGGCGGGCCATGCCGCCGTACGTGTCGATGATGATCTTGCGGCCGGTGAGGCCGGCGTCGCCCATCGGGCCGCCGATCTCGAAGCGTCCGGTCGGGTTGACCAGCAGGCGGTAGCCCTCGGTGTCGAGCTTGATGCCGTCCTCGACGAGCTCCTTGAGGACGTGCTCGACGACGAACTCGCGGATGTCGGGCGCGAGCAGCGAGTCGAGGTCGATGTCCGAGGCGTGCTGCGAGGAGACGACGACCGTGTCGAGACGGACGGCCTTGTCGCCGTCGTACTCGATGGTGACCTGGGTCTTGCCGTCGGGGCGCAGGTACGGGATGGTCCCGTTCTTGCGGACCTCGGTGAGGCGGCGGGAGAGCCGGTGCGCGACGTGGATCGGCAGCGGCATCAGCTCGGGGGTCTCGTCCGAGGCGTACCCGAACATCAGGCCCTGGTCGCCGGCGCCCTGCTTGTCCAGTTCGTCCTCGTCGCCCTCGACACGCTTCTCGTACGCCGTGTCCACGCCCTGAGCGATGTCCGGGGACTGCGACCCGATGGACACCGACACGCCGCAGGAGGCGCCGTCGAAGCCCTTCTTCGAGGAGTCGTACCCGATCTCGAGGATCTTGTTGCGGACGAGGGTGGGGATGTCCGCCCACGCCTTGGTGGTCACTTCGCCGGCGACGTGCACGAGGCCGGTGGTGATCAGCGTCTCGACGGCGACGCGGGAGGTGGGGTCCTCCCGGAGCAGCGCGTCGAGGATGGTGTCGCTGATCTGGTCAGCGATCTTGTCGGGGTGTCCCTCGGTGACGGACTCCGAGGTGAACAGACGACGGGACACAACGCTCCCTGGGGTTGCAGCGGCTGCTGGCTATCTCTTCGCGGACCGGCAGGGGGCTGCGCCCCGCGACGTTCCACGGACAGTCTATCGGGCCAGGTCGGACCTTGGACCAGGTGTCTCGCCTGACGAATGCTCGTACTGGGGTCGAACCGGCCTCGGGAAGGGGTGGAGAGGGGCGGACGATGCGGCGCAGATCACTCCCACCCCGGCGTTTCGCACCCCTCTCGGCCGCTCCCGACCGCCGCGCGTGCGCGCCCGGGTCAGGCGGGGCGCTCGCGCAGGCGGGGCAGGACCAGGTCCCAGACGGTCTCGGCGAGGGCTTCCTTCGGGCCGTACGGGACCGGGGTCTCGGTGCCGTCGGCGGCGAGGACCACGGCCTCGTTCTCCTCCGAGCCGAAGGTCTTGCGCTCGCCGACCTCGTTGACGACGAGGAGGTCGCAGCCCTTGCGGGCGAGCTTGGCGCGCCCGTTGGCGAGGACGTCGTCGGTCTCGGCGGCGAAGCCGACGACGACCTGGCCGGGCAGGGCGCGCTCGGCGGAGAGCTCGGCGAGGATGTCGGGGTTGCGGACCAGCTCGATCGTCGGCGCTCCCCCGTCGTCCGTCTTCTTGATCTTGCCGGTGGCGTAGACGGCCGGGCGGAAGTCGGCGACGGCGGCGGCCATGACCACCGCGTCGGCGTCGGCGGCCGCCTTGAGCGCGGCCTCGCGGAGCTGGAGGGCGGTGCCGACGTGGACGACGTCGACGCCGGCCGGGTCGGGCAGGCCGGCGTTGGCCGCGACGAGGGTGACCCGGGCGCCGCGCGCGGCGGCGGCCTTGGCGA
This sequence comes from Streptomyces sp. NPDC059201, assembly GCF_042754585.1. Lineage (NCBI taxonomy): Bacteria > Bacillati > Actinomycetota > Actinomycetes > Kitasatosporales > Streptomycetaceae > Streptomyces > Streptomyces sp. NPDC059201. The sequence continues at coordinate 355,242 of NZ_JBHZBB010000006.1, read as the reverse complement.
GGGCGTAGCCCTGCTTGCCGGAGGAGCGGTTGCCCAGGTAGCGGACCGGGTCGAGCGGCTCGCGGGTGCCGCCGGCGCTGACCACGACGTGCCGGCCTGCGAGGTCGGGGGCGGTGACGCCGCGGGCGAGGATCCGGCGGCAGACCTCGAAGATCTCGCCGGGGTCGGGGAGCCGGCCCTTGCCGGTGTCGACGCCGGTGAGGCGGCCGACGGCGGGCTCGATGACGACCGCGCCGCGGCGGCGCAGCGTGGCCACGTTCTCCTGGGTGGCCGGGTGCTCCCACATCTCGGTGTGCATGGCGGGGGCGAAGACGACCGGACAGCGCGCGGTGAGGAGCGTGTTGGTGAGGAGGTCGTCGGCGAGGCCGTGGGCGGCCTTGGCGAGCATGTCGGCGGTGGCGGGGGCGACGACGACGAGGTCGGCGCCCTGCCCGATGCGGACGTGCGGCACCTCGTGGACGGCGTCCCAGACCTCGGTGGAGACGGGGTGGCCGGAGAGGGCGGACCAGGTGGCGGCGCCGACGAAGTGGAGGGCGGAGTCGGTGGGGACGACGCGGACGTCGTGGCCCGACTCGGTGAGCCGGCGCAGCAGCTCGCACGCCTTGTAGGCGGCGATGCCGCCGCTCACGCCCAGAACGACCTTCGGCTTGGTCACGGCTGCCTCTCCCCACGCGGTACGCGCTCTCGGATGACGTACGACTCCATGAGACACCACAGGCCCGGCGGGAGGACCGCCGGGCCTGTGGTGACGAACGCAACGCTTACTGAACGGGGCCCTCGACGGCCTCGGAGGTCAGCAGACCCGCGTTGATCTCGCGCAGGGCGATCGAGAGCGGCTTCTCGTGGACGTGGGTGTCGACGAGGGGACCGACGTACTCCAGCAGGCCCTCACCGAGCTGCGAGTAGTACGCGTTGATCTGACGCGCGCGCTTGGCCGCGTAGATCACGAGGCTGTACTTCGAGTCAGTGGCCTCGAGCAGCTCGTCGATCGGCGGGTTGATGATGCCCTCGGGCGCGGTGATGGAAGAGGACACGCTCTACCTTCCGAAGATGGATAAAAGATCAGACTACGTGCATCAACGTTAGCAGCTCACGCGCGACGTCCTCGACGGAGGTGTTGACGAGCGTGGTGTCGAACTCCGACTCGGCGGCGAGCTCGATCTTGGCCGCCTCCAGCCGCCGCTCGACGACCTCGGGGGACTCGGTGCCGCGGCCGGTGAGCCGGCGGACCAGTTCCTCCCAGCTCGGCGGGGCGAGGAAGACCAGCTGGGAGTCGGCCATGGACTCCTTCACCTGGCGGGCGCCCTGGAGCTCGATCTCCAGGAGGACGGGCTCGCCGGCCTCCAGGCGGTCGGCGACCGCGCTGCGGGGGGTGCCGTAGCGGTTGCCCGCGAACTCGGCCCATTCGAGGAGTTCACCGTTGGCGATCAGCTTGTCGAACTCGTCGTCCGTCACGAAGAAGTAGTGGACGCCGTGCTTCTCGCCGGGGCGGGGCTTTCGTGTCGTGGCCGACACCGAGAGCCAGACCTCGGGGTGGACCTTGCGCATATGAGCGACGACCGTGCTCTTGCCGACCCCTGAGGGGCCGGAGAGCACGGTCAGCCGCGGACGTACCTCTGCTGCCATGCAGCGATTATTCCAGTATCGCCGGGGTGCCCGGGACGTCCGTCCCGGATCGGGCACCGGTCGGGCGACGCGTCAGGCGCCCGCGCCGCCGAACTCGCGCTCCAGGGAGGCGATCTGGTTGGAGCCGAGACCTCGGACACGGCGGCTCTCGGAGATGCCGAGCCGCTCCATGATCTGCTTGGCGCGGACCTTGCCGACGCCGGGCAGGGACTCAAGGAGGGCGGAGACCTTCATCTTGCCGATGACGTCGTTCTCCTGGCCCTGCTTGATGACCTCGTGGAGGGAGGCGCCGGAGTGCTTGAGTCGATTCTTGACCTCGGCCCGCTCCCGGCGAGCCGCGGCGGCCTTTTCGAGCGCGGCTGCGCGCTGTTCAGGGGTAAGGGGCGGAAGAGCCACGCCTACGTCACCTCGGATGTCGATCTGTCGGATACGGACCGGTGAGGGACCTGGTCGACCCACACCAGTGGAGCAACGCCCAACGACGTGACCGTTGGTCGTCTTCTCTGCCCCGGAGACTAGCGGCCATGGCCGCTCCAGTCAGCGAGAACAGCGGAAAAGTCCTGGTCAGCCTCTGCCGACCAGGACTTTTCCGGCATATCGACCCTGTTTTCGGCCAAGATTTCGTCAAGTGCCGCCGCGGCCCGCCGTCCGGGGGCCCCGTCCGCTCCCACCTGCGGGGATGGCGGGAGGACGGCGGAACCGGATCAGCCGGCGACGGCCGCCCGGATCTCGTCCGCGTAGCGCGTCGCCGCGTCCCGCAGGGCGGACGCGTCCGGTCCGGCGCGCAGCACGCCCCGGCTCACGTTCGGGACCACGTTGCGGACCGCGTCGCCGAAGACGACCGGGAGGTCGGCCGGGGTCGCGCCCTGGGCGCCGATGCCCGGGGCGAGCAGCGGGCCGTTGATGTCGAGGTCGAAGGAGGAGAGGTCGCCCAGGGTGGCGCCGACGACCGCGCCGAAGGAGCCCATGGGGGTCTCCCCCGCGTTCTCCTCGGCGAGGTGGGCGAGCATGGTCGCGCCGATCGTCCGGCCGTCCTCGCGGACGGCGCGCTGGACCTCGCCGCCCTCCGGGTTGGAGGTGAGGGCGAGGACGAAGAGGCCGGCGCCGGACTCGCGGGCCAGGTCGACGGCCGGCTTAAGGGAGCCGTAGCCGAGGTACGGGGAGACCGTGAGCGCGTCGGAGAAGAGCGGGGAGTCCTTGCGCAGGAACGCTTCCGCGTAGGCGCCCATGGTGGAGCCGATGTCGCCGCGCTTGGCGTCCATGACGACCAGGCCGCCGGCCGCGCGCAGGTCGGCAGTGGCCCGCTCCAGGACGGCGATGCCGCGCGAGCCGAAGCGCTCGAAGAAGGCGGCCTGCGGCTTGAAGACGGCGACGGTGCCCGCCAGCGCCTCGACCACGGTGTACGTGAAGCGCTCCAGGCCCGCGATGTCGTCGGCGAGGCCCCAGGAGCCGAGCAGGGAGGCGTGCGGGTCGATGCCGACGCAGAGGGGGCCGCGCTCGTCCATGGCGGAGCGCAGGCGGGTGCCGAAGGAGAGGGTCACTGGGTGGCCTTTCGGTGGTCGGCGCCGACGGCCTCGGCGAGGGTGGCGTACGGGGAGGCCGCGAGGCGCGCGGCGAGTCCCTGGTGGATCGCGCGGGCGTAGAACGGGCCCTCGTAGATGAAGGCGCTGTAGCCCTGGACCAGGGTGGCACCGGCCAGGATGCGCTGCCAGGCGTCCTCGGCGTTCTCGATGCCGCCGACGCCCACGAGGACGATCCGGTCGCCCACGCGCGCGTACAGGCGGCGCAGGACCTCCAGGGAGCGCTCCTTGAGCGGGGCGCCGGAGAGGCCGCCGGTCTCCTGGACGAGGGCCGGCTCGGAGGTGAGGCCGAGGCCGGAGCGGGCGATCGTGGTGTTGGTGGCGATGATGCCGTCCAGGCCGAGCTCGACGGCGAGGTCGGCGACGGCGTCCACGTCCTCGTCGGCGAGGTCGGGGGCGATCTTCACCAGGAGCGGGACGCGGCGGTCGGTGACCGTGCGGTCGGCGGCCTCGCGGACGGCGGTGAGCAGCGGGCGCAGCGACTCGGTGGCCTGGAGGTTGCGCAGGCCGGGGGTGTTCGGCGAGGAGACGTTGACCACGAGGTAGTCGGCGTGGGCGGCGAGCCGCTCGGTGGACTTCACGTAGTCGGCGGCCGCGTCGGCCTCCTCGACGACCTTGGTCTTGCCGATGTTGACGCCGACGACGGTCTTGAACACCGGCACGCGCGCGTGGAGGCGGGCGGCGACGGCGGCGGAGCCCTCGTTGTTGAAGCCCATGCGGTTGATCAGGGCCCGGTCCGGGACGAGGCGGAAGAGCCGCTTCTTGGGGTTGCCGGGCTGGGCCTCGCCGGTGACCGTGCCGATCTCGACGTGGTCGAAGCCGAGCATGGCCATGCCGTCGATGGCGACGGCGTTCTTGTCGAAGCCTGCGGCGAGGCCGAAGGGGCCGTGCATGCGGAGGCCCAGGGTCTCGACGCGCAGCGACGTGTGGCGGGGGGCGAGGACGGCGGCGACGAAGGTCCGCAGGACGGGGACGCGGGCCGCGAGGCGGATCCAGCGGAAGGCGAGGTAGTGGGCCTTCTCGGGGTCCATGCGCTTGAACACGAGGCGAAAGAAGAACTTGTACATGGTGGTGTCCTCAGCAAGAGGGGGACACCGTTTCCGGTGTCCCCCTCGTGGGTTGCTAGTCGCGGGCCGCGGTCAGGTGTTCGGCGTGTTCCTGGAGGGAACGGACGCCGACGTCGCCGTGGTTGAGGGCGTCGATGCCCTGGACGGCCGCGGCGAGCGCCTGCACCGTGGTGAGGCACGGGACGCCGCGCGACACCGCCGCCGTACGGATCTCGTAGCCGTCGAGGCGGCCGCCGGTGCCGTACGGGGTGTTGACGATCAGGTCGACCTGGCCGTCGTGGATCAGCTGGACGACGGTCTTCTCGCCGTTCGGGCCCTCGCCCTCGCTGAGCTTGCGCACGATGGTGGCGTTGATGCCGTTGCGCTTGAGGACCTCGGCGGTGCCGGAGGTGGCGAGCAGCTCGAAGCCGTGGGCGACCAGCTCGCGCGCCGGGAAGATCATCGAGCGCTTGTCGCGGTTGGCGACGGAGATGAACGCGCGGCCCTTGGTGGGCAGCGGGCCGTAGGCGCCGGCCTGCGACTTGGCGTAGGCGGTGCCGAAGACCGTGTCGATGCCCATGACCTCGCCGGTGGAGCGCATCTCCGGGCCGAGGACGGTGTCGACGCCGCGCCCGTGGATGTCGCGGAAGCGGCTCCACGGCATCACGGCCTCCTTGACGGAGATCGGCGCGTCGAGCGGCAGGGTGCCGCCGTCGCCGGTCTTCGGCAGCAGGCCCTCGGCGCGCAGCTCGGCGATGGTGGCGCCCAGCGAGATGCGGGCGGCGGCCTTGGCGAGCGGGACGGCGGTGGCCTTGGAGGTGAAGGGCACGGTCCGGGAGGCGCGCGGGTTGGCCTCCAGGACGTAGAGGATGTCACCCGCCATGGCGAACTGGATGTTGATCAGGCCGCGGACGCCGACGCCCTTGGCGATGGCCTCGGTGGAGGCGCGCAGCCGCTTGATGTCGAAGCCGCCGAGGGTGATCGGGGGCAGGGCGCAGGCCGAGTCGCCGGAGTGGATGCCGGCCTCCTCGATGTGCTCCATCACGCCGCCGAGGTAGAGCTCCTCGCCGTCGTAGAGGGCGTCGACGTCGATCTCGATGGCGTCGTCGAGGAAGCGGTCGACCAGGACCGGCCGGGTGGGGCTGATCTCGGTGGACTCGGCGATGTACGACTCCAGGCGGGTCTCGTCGTAGACGATCTCCATGCCGCGGCCGCCGAGGACGTACGAGGGGCGGACCAGGACCGGGTAGCCGATCTCGTCGGCGATCTTCTTGGCGCCGGCGAAGGTGGTGGCGGTGCCGTGCTTGGGGGCCGGCAGGCCGGCCTCCTCCAGGACGCGGCCGAAGGCGCCGCGGTCCTCGGCGGCGTGGATGGCCTCCGGGGAGGTGCCGACGACCTTCACGCCGTTGTCCTTGAGGGCCTGGGAGAGGCCGAGCGGGGTCTGGCCGCCGAGCTGGACGACCACACCGGCGATCGGGCCCGCGAGGGACTCGGCGTGGACGATCTCCAGGACGTCCTCCAGGGTGAGCGGCTCGAAGTAGAGCCGGTCGGAGGTGTCGTAGTCGGTGGAGACGGTCTCCGGGTTGCAGTTGACCATCACGGTCTCGTAGCCGGCGTCGCTCAGGGCGAAGGAGGCGTGGACGCAGGAGTAGTCGAACTCGATGCCCTGGCCGATGCGGTTCGGGCCGGAGCCGAGGATGATCACGGCGGGCTTCTCGCGCGGCGCGACCTCGGACTCCTCGTCGTAGGAGGAGTAGAAGTACGGCGTCTTGGCGGCGAACTCGGCGGCGCAGGTGTCGACCGTCTTGTAGACCGGGCGGACGCCGAGGGCGTGCCGGACCTCGCGGACGACGTCCTCGCGCAGGCCGCGGATCTCGGCGATCTGGGCGTCGGAGAAGCCGTGGCGCTTGGCCTCGGCGAGGAGTCCGGGCTCCAGCTTCTCGGCGCCGGCGAGCTCGTCGGCGATCTCCTTGATCAGGAAGAGCTGGTCGACGAACCACGGGTCGATCTTCGTGTACTCGAAGACCTCCTCCGGGGTGGCGCCGGCGCGGATCGCCTGCATGACGGTGTTGATGCGGCCGTCGGTCGGGCGGACCGCCTCGCGGAGCAGCTCGGCCTTGTCGCCGGGCTCGCCGGTGAAGGCGAACTGCGAGCCCTTCTTCTCCAGGGAGCGCAGGGCCTTCTGGAGGGCCTCGGGGAAGTTCCGGCCGATGGCCATGGCCTCGCCGACCGACTTCATGGTCGTGGTCAGCGTGGAGTCGGCGGAGGGGAACTTCTCGAAGGCGAAGCGCGGGGCCTTGACGACGACGTAGTCGAGCGTGGGCTCGAAGGACGCCGGGGTCTTCTCCGTGATGTCGTTCGGGATCTCGTCCAGGGTGTAGCCGACGGCGAGCCGGGCGGCGATCTTGGCGATCGGGAAGCCGGTGGCCTTGGAGGCGAGGGCCGAGGAGCGGGAGACGCGCGGGTTCATCTCGATGACGATCACGCGGCCGTCCACGGGGTCCACCGCGAACTGGATGTTGCAGCCGCCGGTGTCGACGCCGACCTCGCGGATGATCGCGATGCCGACGTCGCGGAGGATCTGGTACTCGCGGTCGGTGAGGGTCATCGCCGGGGCGACGGTGATCGAGTCACCGGTGTGGACGCCCATCGGGTCGAAGTTCTCGATGGAGCAGACGACCACGACGTTGTCGTTCTTGTCGCGCATCAGCTCCAGCTCGTACTCCTTCCAGCCGAGGATGGACTCCTCCAGGAGGACCTCGGTGGTCGGGGAGAGCGTGAGGCCCTGGCCGGCGATGCGGCGCAGCTCCTCCTCGTCGTGGGCGAAGCCGGAGCCGGCGCCGCCCATGGTGAAGGAGGGGCGGACGACGACGGGGTAGCCGCCGAGGGTGTCGACGCCCTTGAGGACGTCGTCCATGGTGTGGCAGATGACCGAGCGGGCGGACTCGCCGTACCCGATCTTGGCCTTGACGGCCTCGACGACGCCCTTGAAGAGGTCGCGGTCCTCGCCCTTGTGGATGGCCTCGACGTTGGCGCCGATGAGCTCGACGCCGTACTTCTCCAGGACGCCCTGCTCGTGCATGGAGATCGCGGTGTTGAGCGCGGTCTGGCCGCCGAGGGTGGGCAGGAGGGCGTCGGGGCGCTCCTTGGCGATGATCTTCTCGACGAACTCGGGGGTGATCGGCTCGACGTAGGTGGCGTCGGCGATCTCCGGGTCGGTCATGATCGTGGCCGGGTTGGAGTTGACCAGGATGACCCGCAGGCCCTCGGCCTTGAGGACGCGGCACGCCTGGGTGCCGGAGTAGTCGAACTCGGCGGCCTGGCCGATGACGATCGGGCCGGAGCCGATCACCAGGACGGACTGGATGTCGGTGCGCTTAGGCACGCTCGGCCTCCATGAGGGTCACGAAGCGGTCGAAGAGGTACGCGGCGTCGTGCGGGCCCGCGGCCGCCTCGGGGTGGTACTGGACGGAGAAGCCCGGCTGGTCGAGCAGGTGGAGGCCCTCCACCACGTCGTCGTTCAGGCAGACGTGGGAGACCTCGGCGCGGCCGAAGGGGGTCTCGGAGACCTTGTCGAGGGGCGCGTCGACGGCGAAGCCGTGGTTGTGCGCGGTGACCTCGACCTTGCCGGTCGTACGGTCCTGGACGGGCTGGTTGATGCCCCGGTGGCCGTACTTCAGCTTGTAGGTGCCGAAGCCGAGCGCGCGGCCGAGGATCTGGTTGCCGAAGCAGATGCCGAAGAGCGGGGTCTTCCGCTCCAGGACGGCGGTCATGAGCGCGACCGGGCCGTCGGCGGTGGCCGGGTCGCCCGGGCCGTTGGAGAAGAAGACGCCGTCGGGGGCGACCGCGTACACGTCCTCGACGCTCGCGGTGGCGGGCAGCACGTGGACCTCGATGCCGCGCTCGGCCATCCGGTGCGGGGTCATGCCCTTGATGCCGAGGTCGATCGCGGCGACGGTGAACTTCTTCTCACCGATCGCGGGGACGACGTACGGCTCCTTGGTGGCGACCTCCTCGTAGAGGCTGGCGCCCTTCATGTGCGGCTGGGCCTGCACGCGGGCGAGCAGCTCGGCCTCGGTGGCGAGGGCCTCGCCGGAGAAGACGCCGGCGCGCATGGAGCCGCGCTCGCGCAGGTGGCGGGTGAGGGCGCGGGTGTCGATGCCGGAGATGCCGACGACGCCCTGCGCGACCAGCTCGTCGTCGAGGCTGCGCTTGGCTCGCCAGTTCGACGGGATGCGGGCGGGGTCGCGGACCACGTAGCCGGAGACCCAGATGCGGCTGGACTCGTCGTCCTCGTCGTTCCAGCCGGTGTTGCCGATCTGGGGGGCCGTGGCGACGACGATCTGCCGGTCGTACGACGGGTCGGTGAGGGTCTCCTGGTAGCCGGTCATGCCGGTGGAGAACACGGCCTCGCCGAAGGTCTCCCCCACGGCCCCGTAGGCGCGGCCGCGGAAGGTGCGGCCGTCCTCCAGGACGAGTACGGCGGGAGCCTGGGCTCCCCTTGTGGAGGTCGTCATCGTGCGATGCCTTCCGTCGTGTTGATCATGGAGTTGATGGTCTCGACCCAGGCCGTGTGCTCGGCCGCCCGATCGGAGCGGAAGCCGGAGTCGAGGAGGGTGCCGCCGTGCTCCCAGGTGACGATCAGGAGCCCGCCCTCGGCGAGGACCTTCCCTGCGATGCCCTTGTCGAGGCGGGCCTCGCGCAGGGCGGCGGCGGGGATCAGGAAGTCGTTCGCCCCGGGGCGGACGACCGAGATCCCGGCGTCGGTGAGTGTGAGCTCGGCGCGGCTGCGGGTGCCGAGGCCGTGGGCGACGATCCGGTCGAGCCACTGCCCGGCGGTGGTGGAGCCGTGGTAGCGGCCGTCCATCGTCAGCTTGGCCTCGGCGGGAGCCTCCGGCACCTCGGGGAGCGCGGGGAGGTCCGACTGGAGGCTGCCGCGCCACTTCCATCCCTGGCGCATCAGCCAGTAGACGAAGGCGACGAAGAGCAGGAGTCCGACGACCCAGCCGATGCGGCCGGCCCAGTCGGTCACCTCGGCCGACTTCTGCTCCGCGGCGAGGGCCGCGCTTGCGATGTGGTGTGTCACGCCAACTTCCCGTCCATGACCGTTGCCCGGCCCCGCAGGAAGGTGTGGGTGACGCGACCCGGCAGCTCACGGCCCTCGTAGGGGGTGTTGCGGCTGCGGGAGGCGAAGTCCGCGGGGTCCACGGTCCCACGGTAAGCCGGATCGACCAGGACCAGGTTCGCGGGCTCACCAGCCGAGACGGGTCGTCCATGGCCGGTGGCGCGGCCGATGCGGGCCGGGGCGGCGGACATCCGGTCGGCGACGCCGGCCCAGTCGAGGAGGCCGGTCTCCACCATCGTCTCCTGGACGACGGAGAGCGCGGTCTCCAGGCCGACCATGCCCATGGCGGCGGCGGCCCACTCGCAGTCCTTGTCCTCGTGCGGGTGCGGCGCGTGGTCGGTGGCGACGATGTCGATGGTGCCGTCGGCCAGGGCCTCGCGCAGGGCCAGCACGTCGCGCTCGGTGCGCAGCGGCGGGTTGACCTTGTAGACCGGGTCGTAGGTGCGGACCAGCTCGTCGGTGAGGAGGAGGTGGTGCGGGGTGACCTCGGCGGTGACGTCGATGCCGCGGGACTTGGCCCAGCGGACGATCTCGACGGAGCCGGCGGTGGAGAGGTGGCAGATGTGGACGCGGGAGCCGACGTGCTCGGCGAGGAGGACGTCGCGGGCGATGATCGACTCTTCGGCGACGGCGGGCCAGCCGCCCAGGCCGAGCTCGGCGGAGACGATGCCCTCGTTCATCTGGGCGCCCTCGGTGAGGCGGGGCTCCTGGGCGTGCTGCGCGACGACGCCGCCGAACGCCTTCACGTACTCCAGGGCGCGGCGCATGATCACGGCGTCGTCGACGCACTTGCCGTCGTCGGAGAAGACGGTGACGCCGGCGGCGGAGTCGTGCATGGCGCCGAGCTCGGCGAGCTTCTTGCCCTCCAGGCCGACGGTGACGGCGCCGATGGGCTGCACGTCGCAGTAGCCGGCCTCCTTGCCGAGCCGGTAGACCTGCTCGACGACGCCGGCGGTGTCGGCGACGGGGTGGGTGTTGGCCATGGCGAAGACGGCGGTGTAGCCGCCGGAGGCGGCGGCGCGGGTGCCGGTGAGGACGGTCTCGGAGTCCTCGCGGCCGGGCTCCCGCAGGTGGGTGTGGAGGTCCACGAGGCCGGGGAGAAGGATCTGCCCTTCGGCCTCGACCACGGTCGCGCCCTCGGCGGACAGGCCGGTGCCGACCGCCTCGATGGTCTCGCCGTCGACGAGGACGTCCTGCGGCTCGCCGCCCAGCACCTTCGCACCACGGATAAGGATCTTGCTCATCTTTACTTGCTCTCCTCGGTACGGGCGGTGGTGCTGGTGACGGGGGCGGCGGCGGGCTCGGAGCCGCCGAGCAGCAGGTAGAGGACGGCCATCCGGACGGAGACGCCGTTGGCGACCTGCTCGACGACCGTGCAGCGGTCGGAGTCGGCGACCTCGGCGGTGATCTCCATGCCGCGGACCATGGGGCCGGGGTGCATGACGATGGCGTGCTCGGGCATCTTCGCCATCCGCTCGCCGTCCAGCCCGTAGCGGCGCGAGTACTCGCGCTCGGTCGGGAAGAAGGCGGCGTTCATCCGCTCACGCTGCACACGCAGCATCATGACCGCGTCGGACTTCGGCAGCACCCTGTCGAGGTCGTACGAGACCTCGCAGGGCCAGGTCTCGACGCCGACGGGGACGAGGGTGGGCGGGGCCACCAGGGTGACCTCGGCGCCGAGGGTGTGCAGCAGGTCGACGTTGGAGCGGGCGACCCGGCTGTGCAGGACGTCGCCGACGAGCGTGATCCGCCGGCCGGCCAGGTCCTTGCCGAGTCCGGCGTCGCGGCCGACCAGGCGGCGGCGCATGGTGAAGGCGTCCAGGAGGGCCTGGGTGGGGTGCTGGTGGGTGCCGTCGCCCGCGTTGATGACAGGGGCGTCGATCCAGCCGGAGGTGGCCAGCCGGAAGGGGGCGCCGGAGGCGCCGTGCCGGATGACGACGGCGTCGACGCCCATCGCCTCCAGGGTCTGCGCGGTGTCCTTCAGCGACTCGCCCTTGGAGACGCTGGAGCCCTTGGCCGCGAAGTTGATGACATCGGCGGAGAGGCGCTTCTCGGCGGCCTCGAAGGAGATCCGGGTCCGGGTGGAGTCCTCGAAGAAGAGGTTGCAGATGGTCCGGCCGCGGAGGGTCGGCAGCTTCTTGATGGGCCGGTCGGCCACCCGGGCCATCTCCTCGGCGGTGTCGAGGATCAGGACGGCGTCGTCGCGGGTGAGGTCGGCGGCCGAGATGAGGTGACGCATCATCGGGGTTTCTCTCCGGGGTGGGGAGGCATGAGGGCATGCGGGGGCACGGGCTGGTGCGCGGGCCCCGCGGGGTGGCCGGTCCGGCTAGGAGGCGGACTTGCCGCCGAGCAGCACGGTGTCGCGACCGTCCTCCTCGGCGAGCTGGACCTTGACGGTCTCCCGCAGCGACGTGGGGAGGTTCTTTCCGACGTAGTCGGCGCGGATCGGGAGTTCGCGGTGGCCGCGGTCGACGAGGACGGCGAGCTGGACCGCGCGGGGGCGGCCGATGTCTCCGAGGGCGTCGAGGGCGGCGCGGATGGTGCGCCCCGAGAAGAGGACGTCGTCGACGAGGACGACGAGGCGGCCGTCGACGCCTTCTCCGGGGATCTCGGTGCGGCCGATGGCGCGCGCCGGCTTCATCCGGAGGTCGTCGCGGTACATGGTGATGTCGAGGGAACCGACCGGGACCTTGGCGCCGGTGATCGATTCGAGCTTCTCGGCGAGCCGGCGGGCGAGGAAGACGCCGCGGGTGGGGATGCCGAGGAGGACCACGTCGTCGGCGCCCTTGGCGCGCTCGACGATCTCGTGGGCGATCCGGGTCAGGACCCGGGCGATGTCGGGGGCCTCGAGAACGGGCCGCGCCTCATCGATGTGTGCTTGCGTGTCCATAGGAAAAGGACCTCCTTCTCCGCCTCACGGGACGGACCTTAAAGGACGTCGGATGTACGGCGTCCACTTTAGCAGGGGTGCTCGCACGGGCTTTCCCGGGGCCACCCCTCCCCCGCTCCCACCTGCGGCGGACCGTCCCCCGGGAGAGGGTGGCGAGCCCCTTTCGGCTTGACGGGAAAGAGTAACGCTGCGTAACCTCACAGTGAGTTACCAGCCGCGCGGCGCAGCCGCATGTCGTCACAGCGTCCGGGAGCGTTATGTCCAGCGAATACGCAAAGCAGCTCGGGGCCAAACTCCGCGCCATCCGCACCCAGCAGGGCCTGTCCCTCCACGGCGTGGAGGAGAAGTCCCAGGGCCGCTGGAAGGCCGTGGTGGTCGGTTCGTACGAGCGCGGCGACCGTGCCGTGACCGTGCAGCGTCTGGCCGAGCTGGCGGACTTCTACGGCGTGCCGGTGCAGGAACTGCTGCCCGGTACCACCCCCGGCGGTGCGGCCGAGCCCCCGCCGAAGCTGGTCCTGGACCTGGAGCGCCTCGCCCACGTCCCGCAGGAGAAGGCCGGCCCGCTCCAGCGCTACGCGGCGACGATCCAGTCGCAGCGCGGCGACTACAACGGCAAGGTGCTGTCGATCCGCCAGGACGACCTGCGCACCCTGGCCGTCATCTACGACCAGTCCCCCTCGGTCCTGACCGAGCAGCTGATCAGCTGGGGCGTCCTCGACGCGGACGCGCGCCGCGCGGTCGCCCACGAGGAGAACTGACCTTCCTCCGCACCTCCCAGTGCAGAAACGTGCCGCCGGGCCCGTGGACGTCATCCGACGCCACGGGCCCGGCGCTTTTTCGTCGCACGTCCCGTCCCTGTGGCGCGTGCCCTTCACCCGTTCGGCGGTACGCGAAGGGGCCCGCGTCACCGGAGTGCCGCGGGCCCCTTCGCAGAGCCGTGAGGGACTAGGCGTCCACGTCCCGGCGCAGTCGGGGCTTCAGGTCCTTGAAGCGCCCGAGGAGACCGTTGACGAAGGACGGGGAGTCGTCCGTGGAGAACTCCTTGGCCAGCTGCACGGCCTCGTCGATCGCCACCGCGTCCGGGGTGCCGTCCTCCCAGATCAGCTCGTACGCGCCGAGGCGCACGATGCTGCGGTCGGCGGCGGGCATCCGGTCGAGGTCCCAGTCCACCGCGTAGGTGGCGATGAGCTCGTCGATCCGCGCCACGTACTGGGCGTACCCCTCGACCAGCTGCATCGTGAAGTCACCGACCGCGGGCTGACGCTCGTCGGCACGGTGGAGCCGGATCTGGTCCGCGAGGACCTCCTGCACCGAAGTGCCGCGCTGGTCGGCCTCGAACAGGATCTGGAAGGCCCGCCTGCGGGCCTTGCTCCGGGCGGCCACGGTTAGCTGTTCACCCGGCCGAGGTAGTCGCTGTTGCGGGTGTCGACCTTGACCTTCTCACCGGTGGTGATGAAGAGCGGGACCTGGATCTCGTGACCCGTCTCCAGCTTGGCGGGCTTGGTGCCACCGGTGGAGCGGTCGCCCTGGACGCCCGGCTCGGTCTCGGCGATGACCAGCTCGACGGCGGCCGGCAGCTCGACGTAGAGCACGGAGCCCTCGTTCTGCGCGACCAGGGCGGTGAAGCCCTCGATGAGGAAGTTGGCGGCGTCGCCCACGACCTTGCGGTCGATGTGGAGCTGGTCGTAGGTGTCCAGGTCCATGAAGACGAAGTAGTCGCCGTCCATGTAGGAGAACTGCATGTCGCGCTTGTCGACGTTCGCGGTCTCCACCTTCACGCCGGCGTTGAAGGTCTTGTCGACGACCTTGCCGGACAGCACGTTCTTGAGCTTGGTGCGCACGAAGGCCGGGCCCTTGCCGGGCTTGACGTGCTGGAACTCGACGACGGACCAGAGCTGGCCGCCTTCGAGCTTGAGCACCATGCCGTTCTTGAGGTCGTTCGTGGAAGCCACGGTTGCGGAATCTCCTGGACTGACGTGGACCGAGGAGGCGTACGCGCTCTACAGCGCGAGCAGCTCCTTGGTCGTGATGGTGAGTAGCTCGGGTCCGCCGTCCGCCTCCTGGCGCACGACGAGCGTGTCATCGATCCGGACCCCGCCCCGGCCCGGGAGGTGGACCCCCGGTTCGACGGTGACCGGCACACAAGCGTCCAGTTTACCCATGGCCGAGGGGGAGAGCTGCGGGTCCTCGTCGATTTCGAGCCCCACACCGTGTCCGGTGAGGGGAACGGCGGTCTCCGCGTGCCCCGCGGCGTCGAGGATCTGGCGGGCCGCGCGGTCCACGTCACGGTACTCGGCGCCGGGCATCAGGGACTCCCGGCCGGCCCTCTGGGCGGCGAAGACGAGCTCGTACAGCTCGATCTGCCAGTCGGCGGGCGCGGTGCCGATGACGAAGGTCCGGCCGATCTCGCAGCGGTAGCCGCGGTAGTCCGCGCCGAGGCAGACGGACAGGAAGTCGCCCTCCTCGACCCTGCGGTCGGTGGGCCGGTGGCCGCGCCGGCCGGAGTGGGGTCCGGTGGCGACGGATGTGGGGAAGGCGGCCCCGTCGGCGCCGTGGTCGACGAGCCGCCGCTCCAGTTCGAGGGCGAGGTGGCGTTCGGTGCGGCCGACGAGGATGGACTCGAGGAGTTCGCCGAGGGCCTGGTCGGCGATCTCGGCGGCGATCCGCAGGCAGGCGATCTCGTCCTCGTCCTTGACCACCCGGAGCTGTTCGACGGCGCAGGCGAGGTCGGCGAGGCGGAGTCCGGGCGCGGCGGAGCCGAGGCTGCGGTGCCGGGCCACCGTCAGGTCGTGCTCCTCGACGGCGAGCCCGTCGGCGCCGGAGCGCCGGGCGAGCTCGGCCGCGGCGACGGCCGGGTCACCGCCGCCGAGCGGGAGCTGCTGCTGGCGCAGCAGCTCGTCGAGCCGCCCGTCGAGGGGCTCGCCCTCGCCCGCGAGGGGACGGATCAGCAGGTCCGCGCCCGGCTCGGGGCCGACGAGCAGGACGGCGCCGCGCGGGGCGCCGCCCGCGAGGTACCGGACGTTGGCGGGACGGGACACCAGGGCCGCCGCGCTCCCCGCTGCCGCGACCCGGTCGCGCAGCCTGACCCGGCGGTCCGCATACACCTGTGACATGCCTCCGAGCCTACGAGCCGGGCCCCGCCCCGGCCTGTCGGCGGCGTCCGACCGGGGAGACGCCCGCCCGGTCAGCCGCCGGGCGGCGCGGCTATCGCGCGGGCCAGCGCCTCGTCGATGAGGCGGGCGGTGGCGTCCACGTCGAGCGCGGAGTTGTCGATGATCGGCAGCCCGGAGCCGTACCAGCCGGCCATCCGGCCGTGGATCGCGGCCACCTCCTCGTCGGAGAGCCGCCGGTTGCCGGCGCGCTGGGCGTTGCGCTCCAGGACGACCTCCAGGCCGGGCAGGAGGACGACCGGCAGCAGGCCGGGGCCGACGTGCCGCTTCCAGCCGCCGAGCCCGACGACGGGCCGGTCGGGGAAGACGGCGTCGTCGAGGATGCAGGAGATGCCGTTGGCGAGGAAGTTGCGGGCGGCGAAGCCGCAGGTGCGGCGGGCGAGCCGGTACTGCGCCTCGGAGTGCTCGTTCCACCCCGACTGCGGGTCGGCGAAGCCGGAGCACACCCATTCCCGCACGTCGTCGAGGCTGATGTGGGCGGTGGGGACGGGCCGGCGGCGCGCCCAGTGCCGGGCGACGGTCGTCTTGCCCGCGCCGGCGGGTCCGATGAGCAGCACGGCGAGGGTCGCGGCCCCGGTGCCTGGCCGGTGCTCGACGACCGGCACGGGCGGCGCCAGCGGCACCGCGCCGGTGGCGTGCGGGGGTACGGCTCCGGGGCCGCCGCCCCAGCCCGCCGTGCCGGCCTGGACGGCGGGGTGCACCCCGAGCCGGCCGCCGGGCACCCCGGACGGCGGCCCCGGGTAGGGCGCCGCCTGCGGGGGCGGGGGCGGGGGTACGGGGCCGTGTCCGCCCACCGGTCCCGTGCCGGGCGGTGGCAGCGGTCCCCCCACTGCGTGCTGCATCCGGTGCCACTCCGTCTCGTCGGCCTCGTAGGTCGGTGAGGGCGGCCGCTCCGCTGCCGCCGTCGCCCCCGCTCCGGTCACCCGGGGATGCCAAAACGTTACCGCCCCGTCCCCCCGCTCGGGGAACGGGCGGGACCCTACCGAAAGTACCCGGAACCGCGGGCCCGGCCCACGCCCCGGAAGGCGGCCACCGTTCCGGCGGCCGCCCCGGGTCCCGCG
Source organism: Streptomyces sp. NPDC059201 (assembly GCF_042754585.1). Taxonomy (NCBI): domain Bacteria; kingdom Bacillati; phylum Actinomycetota; class Actinomycetes; order Kitasatosporales; family Streptomycetaceae; genus Streptomyces; species Streptomyces sp. NPDC059201. The sequence goes on along the minus strand of NZ_JBHZBB010000006.1, from coordinate 338,744 downwards.
TACCTCTCACGCCTTGCTGTCGGCCGCGACTTCCTCGGCGAGGGCCCGGAGGGCCAGGCGGTAGGAGCCGATGCCGAAGCCGGCCACCGTGCCGGTCGCCACGGCGGCGACCACCGAGGTGTGGCGGAACTCCTCGCGGGTGTACGGGTTCGAGATGTGCACCTCGATCAGGGGGGCGGTGCGCTGGGCGGCCGCGTCCCGCATCCCGTACGAGTAGTGCGTGAAGGCGCCGGGGTTGAGGACGACCGGCACGTGCCCGTCGGCCGCCTCGTGCAGCCAGCGGATCATCTCGCCCTCGTCGTTGGTCTCGCGGACCTCGACGTCGAAGCCGAGCTCGGCGCCGAGCTCCCGGCAGGACTCGACGAGCCCCTTGTAGGAGGTGGCGCCGTAGATGTCGGGCTCGCGCGAGCCCAGCCGGCCGAGGTTCGGCCCGTTCAGCACCAGGACGCGGCGCGGTGCGCTCATGCGGAGAGCTCCCCGTAGGCGGCGACGAGGACGGCCGGGTCGGGGCCCTCCAGGACGGTCGGCTTGGCGAGCCCGTCGAGGACGATGAAGCGCAGCAGGTCGCCGCGGGACTTCTTGTCCACCTTCATCGTCTCCAGGAGCTTGGGCCACTGGTCGCCGCGGTAGGTGAGCGGCAGGCCGACGGACTCCAGGACGGCGCGGTGCCGGTCGGCGGTGGCGTCGTCGAGGCGGCCGGCGAGCCGGCCCAGCTCGGCGGCGAAGACCATGCCGACGGAGACGGCCGCGCCGTGCCGCCACTTGTACCGCTCGTTCTTCTCGATGGCGTGCGCGAGGGTGTGCCCGTAGTTCAGGATCTCGCGGCGGCCCGACTCCTTGAGGTCGCCGGAGACGACGTCGGCCTTGACCTGGATGGAGCGGACGATCAGCTCGGCGGTGTGCGGCCCCGCGGGCGTACGGGCCGCCTGCGGGTCCTCCTCGATGAGGTCGAGGATCACCGGGTCGGCGATGAAGCCGGCCTTGATGATCTCGGCGAGACCGCTGACGAAGTCGTGGACGGGCAGCGACTCCAGCGCGGCGAGGTCGCACAGGACCCCGGCCGGCGGGTGGAAGGCGCCGACGAGGTTCTTGCCCTCGGCGGTGTTGATGCCGGTCTTGCCGCCGACGGCCGCGTCGACCATGCCGAGGACGGTGGTCGGCACGGCGATCCACCGGACGCCCCGCAGCCAGGTCGCGGCGACGAAGCCGGCCAGGTCGGTGGTGGCGCCGCCGCCGACGCCGACGATCACGTCGGTGCGGGTGAAGCCGGTCTGGCCGAGCGCCTTCCAGCAGTACGCCGCGACCTCGGCGGTCTTCGCCTCCTCCGCGTTCGGCACCTGGATGGCGACGGCCTCGTACCCCTGCTCCGCAAGGTCCTCGCGCAGCGCCTCACCGGTCCCGGCGAGCGCCTCGGGGTGGATGACGGCGACCCGCTTGGCCTTGTCGCCGATGAGGGCGGGCAGTTCGCCGAGCAGCTGCCGGCCGACCAGCACCTCGTACGGATCCGTGCCCGCGCTGCCGCCGACGTGGATGCGGGTGACTTCCTGGTCCGTGGTCATGCGTCCTTCAGCTCCAGTGCGTCGAGGACCGCCTGGGCGACCTCTTCGGGGGTACGGGCGTCGGTGGCGACCACGACGCTCGCGACTTCTTCGTACAGGGGGCGGCGGGCGTCCATCAGCTCCCGCCACTGGCGGCGCGGGTTGACCGCGAGCAGCGGCCGGGCCGCGCCGAGCCCGACCCGCCGCACGGCCTCCTCGACGTCCATCGAGAGGTACGCGACGGGCTGCCCGGCCAGCAGGGCGCGGGTGTCGGCGTCGAGGATCGCGCCGCCGCCCAGGGCGAGGACGCCCGTGTGCGCGGCGAGCGCCTCGGCGACGGCGGCCTTCTCCAGGGCGCGGAAGCGCTCCTCGCCGTCCTCGACGAAGATGTCGGAGATCTCGCGGCCCTCGGCGGCGACGATGTCGGCGTCGGTGTCCCGGTAGGGCGCGCCGAGCCATTCGGCCAGGAGCGCGCCCACCGTGGACTTGCCGGAGCCCATCGGGCCGACGAGGACGACCAGGGGGCCGCCGGTCACCGGATGCGCAGGTTGTCGACGTAGCCCTGGACGTTGCGGCGGGTCTCGGGGACCGAGTCCCCGCCGAACTTCTCCAGGACGGCGTCGGCGAGGACGAGCGCGACCATGGCCTCGGCGACGATGCCGGCGGCCGGGACGGCGCAGACGTCGGAGCGCTGGTGGTGGGCCGCGGCGGTCTCGCCGGTGGCGACGTCGATGGTGGCGAGCGCGCGCGGGACGGTCGCGATCGGCTTCATCGCGGCGCGGACGCGCAGCAGTTCGCCGGTGGTCAGACCGCCCTCGGTGCCGCCGGAGCGGCCGGAGGTGCGCCTGATGCCCTCGTCGGTCCTGACGATCTCGTCGTGGGCCTGGGAGCCGGGCACGCGGGCGAGGTCGAAGCCGTCGCCGACCTCGACGCCCTTGATGGCCTGGATGCCCATGAGCGCGGCGGCGAGCCGGGCGTCGAGGCGGCGGTCCCAGTGGACGTGCGAACCGAGGCCGACGGGCACGCCGTACGCGAGCACCTCGACGACGCCGCCGAGGGTGTCGCCGTCCTTGTGGGCCTGGTCGATCTCGGCGACCATCGCCTTCGACGCGGCCGCGTCGAGGCAGCGGACCGGGTCGGCGTCGAGCCGCTCGACGTCGGCGGGGGTCGGGTAGACGCCGTACGGCGCCTTCGCGGCGGCCAGTTCGACCACGTGCGAGACGATCTCGATGCCCGCGGCCTCCTTGAGGAAGGAGCGGGCGACGGCGCCGAGGGCGACCCGGGCGGCGGTCTCCCGGGCGCTGGCGCGCTCCAGGATCGGCCGGGCCTCGTCGAAGCCGTACTTCTGCATGCCGGCGAGGTCGGCGTGACCGGGACGGGGCCGGGTCAGCGGCGCGTTGCGGCCGGTCTCCTTGAGCTCGGACGGGTCGACCGGGTCGGCCGACATGACCTTCTCCCACTTGGGCCACTCGGTGTTCCCGACCATCACCGCGATCGGGGAGCCGAGGGAGAGCCCGTGCCGGACCCCGCCGAGGAAGGTGATCTCGTCCTGCTCGAACTTCATCCGGGCGCCGCGCCCATAGCCGAGGCGCCGCCGCGCGAGGTGGTCCGCCACCAGCTCAGTGGTGACCGGGACGCCGGCGGGAAGACCCTCCAGCGTCGCGACCAGCGCGGGTCCGTGGGACTCCCCAGCGGTCAGCCAACGCAACCTGCTCAACGATGCTCCTCATGCTCGCGCCTGGGCACTGCGACGGCGCGGCCGGGTGCGCGGCCCTGGCCCGCCATCCCCGATCCTCCCATGTCCTGAGCCCCACCCCGGCCTCCGGTCCAGCTATCGGACGCGCGCCCCGCCGTCGTGGACGGCGGGGCGCGGTCGTAGAGGGCCGGTGGCGGCGTGGTGGCGGCGTCAGCGCGCGGCGAGCGCGGCCTCGCCGGCCGCGCGCATGGCGGCCAGCGGTGCCTGGAGGACGCCCGTCATCTGCTCGACCTGGAGGACGGCCTGGTGGACCAGGAGGTCCAGGCCGCCGACGACCTTGCCGCCGCGCTCGGACCAGGCGGCCGCGAGGGCGGTGGGCCAGGGGTCGTACAGGACGTCGAAGAGGGTGCCGGGGCGGTCGGGGACGGCCGCGGCCAGGGCGTCGGTCGTCCCGGCCGGGGTCGTGGCGATCACCAGCGGGGCGGCGAACGCCCGCGCCGCCTCGTCCCAGGCGGCGGTACGGACGTCCACGCCGAGCCGGTCGCCCCAGCCGCGCATCTCCCGCGCCCGTGCCTCGCTGCGTACGTACGCCGTGACCGGGCCCGCGCAGACGCGGGCGAGCGCGGCGAGCGCGGAGGAGGCGGTGGCGCCCGCGCCGAGGATCGCGGCGGACTCCACCTTCTCGACGCCCCGCTCGCGCAGGGCGGCGATCATGCCGGGGATGTCGGTGTTGTCGCCGACCCGGCGGCCGTCCTCGCGGAGGATCACCGTGTTGACCGCCTCCACGGAGGCCGCGGTGTCGCTGACCTCGTCGAGCAGCGGGATGATCGCCCGCTTGAGCGGCATGGTCAGCGACAGGCCGGCCCACGAGCCGTCGAGCTCCGCGACGAAGCCCGGCAGGGCCTCCTCGTCGATCTCGAAGCGGTCGTACGACCACTCGTCCAGACCGAGCTCCGCGTACGCGGCCCGGTGCAGGACCGGGGAGAGCGAGTGGGCGATCGGCGCGCCGAGGACGGCGGCGCGACGGCCCGTCTCACTGACCTGAGCTGTCATTGAACTTGTCCCTCAGCCTGTTGTGCTCGTCCAGCGTCTTGGCGAACTCGGTCTTGTTCATGCCGTCGGTCGCGACGAAGTACAGCCAGCCGTCGTTCGTCGGATCGAGCATGGCGGCCAGCGCCTCGTTGCCCGGGTTGCTGATCGGACCGGGCGGCAGACCCCGCTGCGTGTACGTGTTGTACGGGTCCTGGTTGGTGTTCGCCTCCTTCTCCGAGATCTTGATCTCGGACTGGCCCTTCAGGTAGTTCAGGGCCGAGTCGAACTGGAGCAGCTGGTTCGTCTGGACGTTGTCCGGCTGGAGGCGGTTGTAGATGACCTCCGCCATCTTGCGGAAGTCATCGTGCGTCTTGCCCTCCGCCTGCACCAGGCTCGCGACCGTCACCAGTTCCCAGGCGTTGTCGAGGCCGTGCTTCTTCGCCTGACCCTCCAGGTCCAGCTTCGTGTACTCCTGGTTGGCGCGGCTGACCATCTTCTTGAGGGCGGCCTCCGGGGTGTTGCCCTTCGCCACCGGGTAGCTCGCCGGGAAGAGGAAGCCCTCCAGCGGGTCCTTGACGTTCTCGTGGTTCTTGGCCCAGGCGGGCAGGCCGAGGGAGTCGGCCTTCTTGAAGGCGACCTCCTTCGTGGTGCCGGGCGCGAGGCCGAGGCGGGTGTCGAGCTGCTCGTACACCCAGACGTTGCGCTTGCCCTCGGGGATGATCAGGTTGGCCTGGCTCGCCGGGTCGAGCATCAGCGCGACCGCGCTCTCCGCCGACATCTCCTTCTTCAGCGTGTAGGCGCCGGCCTGGATCGAGTTGCCCTTGGCGTTCTTCTTCTGCGCCGCGACGAAGGCGTCGACGCTCTTCACGACGCCGGCCTGCTTGAGGATGTTGCCGATCTCGTTGCCGAACGCGCCCTTGGGGATCTCGACCTGGACCTCGCCGGCCCCGGCGCCCGCGAAGTCGGGCGCCTCGCCGAACTGGCCCTGCCAGAACTGGTAGCCGAAGTAGCCGATGCCACCGATGCCGCCGGCCAGGACCGCGGCCACGACGAGGCAGGCCACGCCGTTCTTGCCCTTGCGTTTCTTCTCCTTGCCGCGGCGCTCGCGGTCGCGGTCGTCGCCGCGCCCGCCCCGGCCCCGGCGACCCGAGGGCTCCTCGTCCGCGTAGCCGTCCTCGTCGTCGTCACCGGTGAAGAAGGGGTGCGACTCCTCAGGCTCCTGACGGGCGGGTTCCGGCTCCGGCTCGGGCTCCCAGTCGACGACCGGCTCCGGCGGCTGCTGCCGGCGGCCGGGCGGCTGGGGCGGCGGGTACGCCTCGGGCGTGCCGTAGAGATCGGGCTGCTGCCCGCCGTACGGATCGGCGGGCGGCGTGTTGTAGGCCATGGCGGCCTGGCCGGACTCCCAGTTGCCGTCATAGGCGCCGTCGTAGCCGCCGCCGTCGTACGTCTGTCCGTGCTGCCCGGGCGTGTCGTAGCCCTGGTTCCAGCCGGTCTGACCGTACGCCTGCGGCTGCTCCTGGCCCTGGTTCCCGTACGCCTGCGCCTGGGCCTGCGCCTGGTCCCCGTACGCCTGCGCGTGCGGGTCGGCATAGCCCTGCTGCGGGTGCTGGGGCTGCTGGTACTGCTGCTGGTACGCGCCCTGCTGCTGGTACGGGTCGGTCCCGTAGCCCTGCTGGGCGTACGGGTCCTGGTAGGTCTGGCCACCCTGCGCGTACGGCGTCGCCTGCTGAGGCTGCTGCGGCTGCTGCTGGTGGTACTGCTGCTGACCTTCCCACCCCTGGTCCCCGTACAGCGGGTCCGTGGGGTGCCACGGTTCGGGGCCAGGGCCCCGGCCATACTCAGTCATCGATCCCCAAACAGCCGCGAGGCTTCCGGACGATCCGCCTCTACGTAGTGCGGCACTTGTTCGAACACCGCCGCATCGCGCGGAACGTTACCGTATCGCGATCAGATGACCACTTCGACGCCCTCACCGGGCGGATTACCTGATACCCGTTCGGACTCAAGAGCGTTCTGAAGGATGATCACAGCGGCGGCCTGATCGATGACGGACCGGCCCTTCTTGGACTTCACGCCGGAGGCCCGCAGCCCCTGCGTCGCCGTCACCGTGGTCATCCGCTCGTCGACCAGGCGGACCGGCACGGGGGCGATCCCCCGCGCCATCTCCCGCGCGAAGGCCCGGACCTTGGTGGCCGCCGGGCCCTCCCGCCCGCTGAGCGAGCGGGGCAGGCCCACGACGACCTCGATCGGCTCGTACTCCCCGACGATCTGGCGGAGCCGCCGGTGGGCGGCCGGGACGTCACGTCCCGGCACGGTCTCCACCGGCGTGGCGAGGACCCCGTCGGGGTCGCACGAGGCGACCCCGATCCGGGCGTCCCCGACATCGACCGCGATACGGCGGCCGCGACGCATCGTCACGCCGTCTCCACCACGAGGCGCTCGACGGCGGCGATGGCCTCGCCGACGGCCTCCGGGTTCTGGCCGCCGCCCTGGGCGACGTCCGGCTTGCCGCCGCCACCGCCGCCGAGGGTCTTGGCGGCCGTGCGGACCAGCTCGCCGGCCTTGAGACCGCGCTCGCGGGCGGCCTCGTTGGTGGCGATGACCGTCAGCGGCTTGCCGTTGACCGTGGTGAACAGGGCCACGACGGCCGGGCGGTCCGAGGGGATGCGGCCGCGCACGTCGAGGACCAGCTTGCGCAGGTCGTCGGCGCCGGTGCCGTCCGGGACCTGGCCGGTGACCAGGGCGAGACCGCGGATGTCCTTGGCGGAGTCGACCAGGCCGGCGGCGGCCTGGAGGACCTTCTCCGCGCGGAACTTCTCGATCTCCTTCTCGGCGTCCTTCAGCTTGCCGAGCATGGAGGCGACCTTCTCCGGCAGCTCCTCCGGACGGCCCTTGACCAGCTCCTGGAGCTGGGCGACGACCGTGTGCTCCTTGGCGAGGAAGTTGTACGCGTCGACGCCGACCAGGGCCTCGATGCGGCGCACGCCGGAGCCGATGGAGGACTCGCCGAGCAGCTTCACCAGACCCAGCTGGGCGGTGTTGTGCACGTGGGTGCCGCCGCACAGCTCCTTGGAGAAGTCGCCGATGGTGACCACGCGGACCTGCTCGCCGTACTTCTCGCCGAACTCGGCGATGGCGCCCTGGCGCTTGGCCTCGTCGATCGGCATGACCTCGGCGTGGACCTCCAGCTCGCGCGAGAGAACCTCGTTGATCTTCTGCTCGACGTCGGTGAGGACCGTGCCGGGCACGGCGTTCGGCGAACCGAAGTCGAAGCGGAAGCGGCCGGGCTGGTTCTCCGAACCGGCCTGGGCGGCCGTCGGGCCGAGGGCGTCGCGCAGCGCCTGGTGGGTGAGGTGGGTGGCCGAGTGGGCGCGGGCGATGGCCCGGCGGCGGCGCACGTCGATGGTGGCGTACGCGGTGGAGCCCACGGTCACCTCGCCGACCTGGACCGAGCCCTTGTGCACCGAGACGCCCGGGACGGGCTGCTGCACGTCGCGGACCTCGATCACGGCGCCGGAGTGCAGCCGGATCCGGCCCTGGTCGGCGATCTGGCCGCCGCCCTCGGCGTAGAACGGGGTGCGGTCGAGGACGACCTCGATCTCGTCGCCCTCCGAGGCGGCCGGCGACGGGACGCCGTTCACCAGCAGGCCGACGACCGTGGACTCGCCCTCGGTGTTGGTGTAGCCGGTGAACTGGGTGGCGCCGGAGGAGTCGGCGATCTCACGGTAGGCGGAGACGTCGGCGTGGCCGGTCTTCTTGGCCTTGGCGTCGGCCTTGGCGCGGTCCCGCTGCTCCTTCATCAGGCGGCGGAAGCCGTCCTCGTCCACGGCGAGGCCCTGCTCGGCGGCCATCTCCAGGGTGAGGTCGATCGGGAAGCCCCAGGTGTCGTGGAGCAGGAACGCCTTCTCACCGGCGAGGATCGTGCCGCCGGCGGCCTTGGTCTCGGTCACGGCGGTGTCGAGGATGTTGGTGCCGCCCTTGAGGGCCTTCAGGAACGCGGCCTCCTCGGCGAGGGCGACCGTCTCGATCCGCTTGCGGTCGGTCTCCAGCTCCGGGTACTGCTCGCCCATGGTCGTGATGACCGTGTCGACCAGCGCGCCGACGACCGGGCCGGTGGCGCCGAGCAGGCGCATGTTGCGGACGGCGCGGCGCATGATGCGGCGGAGCACGTAGCCGCGGCCCTCGTTGCCCGGGGTGACGCCGTCGCCGATGAGCATGACCGAGGTACGCATGTGGTCGGCGACCACGCGCAGCGAGACGTCGCTGTCGTGGGCCTTGCCGTAGGCGACGCCGGTGAGCTCGGTGGCCTGGTCGATGACGACCTTGAGGGTGTCCGTCTCGTACATGTTCTGGACGCCCTGGAGGATCATCGCCAGGCGCTCCAGGCCGAGGCCCGTGTCGATGTTCTTCGACGGCAGCTCGCCGAGGATCGGGAAGTCCTCCTTGCCGGAGCCCTCGCCGCGCTCGTACTGCATGAAGACGAGGTTCCAGATCTCGACGTACCGCTCGTCGTTGACGGCCGGGCCGCCCTCGACGCCGAACTCGGGGCCGCGGTCGTAGTTGATCTCGGAGCACGGGCCGCACGGGCCGGGCACGCCCATGGACCAGTAGTTGTCCTTCTTGCCGAGGCGCTGGATCCGCTCGGCGGGGACGCCGACGACATCGCGCCAGATGCGCTCGGCCTCGTCGTCCTCCAGGTAGACGGTGATCCAGAGCTTCTCCGGCTCTAGCCCGTAGCCGCCGTGCTCGACCGGGGAGGTCAGCAGCTCCCAGGCGAGCTTGATGGCGCCTTCCTTGAAGTAGTCGCCGAAGGAGAAGTTGCCGCACATCTGGAAGAACGTGCCGTGGCGGGTGGTCTTGCCGACCTCTTCGATGTCCGGCGTACGCACGCACTTCTGCACACTGGAGGCGCGCGTGAACGGCGGCTTGACCTCGCCCAGGAAGTAGGGCTTGAAGGGCACCATGCCGGCGGGGACGAGCAGCAGAGTCGGGTCGTCCGCGATGAGCGACGCCGAAGGGACGACGGTGTGCCCGCGCTCCTCGAAGAAGCTCAGCCAGCGGCGGCGGATTTCAGCCGACTCCATCAGTGGTCCTCATTCCGGTTGTACGAGATCGTGCGCGACGAAAACGTGGTCGTGGTCTTGTGCGGGGTGGGGCCGAGGGCGGCCCTGCGGCGGGGCTCCGGGAGCTCCCGGTCCGCGGGAGGCGGTGCGTCGAGGCCGAGCGCCTCGCCCAGCTCGGCCTCCCGCTGGACCATGCCCGCCCTCACGTCGAGGGCGAAGTCCTTGAGCCGGTGACCCGCCTCGACCGCCTTGTTCGCGGCCTGCGCCGCGAGGCTCTCGGGGGTCAGCTGCTGGATCTTGCGGTTGACCTTGGTGGTGGCCCAGACGCCGGCGGCTGCGCCGGCCGTGAACCAGAACGTGCGGCGGAACATCGCGCCTCTCAGCCCTTCTGCTTCCGGCGCCGTGCCAGGGGCACGGTACGGCCGACGATCACAGTACGTCGCCCGGTGGCGGGCGGCACCTCCTCGCGGTCCCGGCCGCGGCCGAGCGCCCTGCGGACCCCGAAGCCGAACGCGGCGACCTTGACGAGCGGGCCGCCGAAGGTGGAGGCGACGGTCGTCGAGAGCGCGGAGGCGTTGGCGGTGACCTCCTGGACGTCGGACGCGATCGCGTCCACCCGGTCCAGCTGGGTCTGTGCCGAGCGGACGGTCGCCGACGCGTCCGCGAGCAGGGGAACGGCCTGCTCGGTCACGTCCGCCACGAGTTTGGTGGTCGCCTTGAGCGTCTGCGCCAGCCTCGCCAGCACCACGGCGAGGAAGGAGACGAGGATCGCCCAGAACACGGCCACCAGGATCCCGGCAACCTCTCCACCGGTCACTCCGCACCGCTCTCTGCTGTCGTCGTTGCTGTCGTCGTTGTCGTTCGGGTCGTGCGAGAAAAGTCGTCCTCCGACCCTATCGCGCCCACGCTGCCGACCCCTACCGCATTACCGCCCGTGGGGCGGGAGTTGCGCGATCAGATTGTACGGAGCGCGCGCGGATGAGTACGCTCCGTGTCCCATGCGACGCAGCAATCTCCCGGCGGAGCTCAACCGGTTCGTGGGCCGGGCCGCCGAGCGGGCCGAACTGGCCGCGCTCCTGGCCGAGTCACGCCTGGTCACCGTCCTCGGCGTGGGCGGGGTGGGCAAGACCCGGCTGGCCCTGAAGGCGGCCGCCTCAGCGCAGAAACGCTCCGGCGAGGAGGTCCGGCTCGCCGAGCTGGCCCCGCTGCGCGACCCCGGGCTGGTCGAGCACGCCCTCGTGGAGGCGCTCGGCCTCACCGACCACACGCTCCGCGCTCCCCGCGAGGTGCTGCTGGACCACCTCGCCGAGCGCCGGCTGCTCCTCGTCCTCGACGGCTTCGAGCACCTGGTGGAGACGTGCGCCCCGCTCGTCCACGAGCTCCTCGCCGCCGCCCCCGGGCTGACCGTGCTCGCCGCCGGACGCCGGCCGCTGCGGCTCCCCGGCGAGGCGGTGCTGACACTGGCGCCGCTGGACGAGGCGGACGCCCTCGCGCTCCTCGCCGAGCGGGCGGCCCTGGCCGGCGCGCCCGCCCTCACGGAGGACGGGAGGGTACGCGAGCTGTGCCGGCGGCTCGACGGGATCCCGCTCGCGCTCGAACTGGCCGCGGGACGGCTGCCGCTGCTGTCGGTGGACCAGCTCCTGGCCCGGCTGGACGACCGCTTCCGGCTGCTCGGCGACGGCGGGCGCGGGGTCCTCCCCCGCCACCGGACGCTGCGTACCGCGATCGGCTGGAGCCACGAGCTGTGCACGCCGCCGGAGCGCCTGCTGTGGGCACGCCTTTCGGTCTTCGCCGGTCCGTTCGACCTGGAGGCCGTGGAGTACGTGTGCGGGGGCCCCGACCTGCCGCAGGAGGAGATCCTCGACCTGATGGGCGGGCTGCTGGCGCAGTCGCTGGTGACCCGCGAGGACACGGCGGCGGGCCCGGGCTACCGGATGCTGGACACGGTGGCGGCGTACGGGGCGGAGTGGCTGGCGGCGCTCGGCGACACCGAGCGGATGCGGCGGCGGCACCGCGACTGGTACATGGGCCTGGCGACCTGGTGCGAGCTGGAGTGGTTCAGCCCCCGGCAGGCGGAGGTGGCGGCCCGGACGGCCGCGGCGTTGCCGAACCTGCGGGCGGCGCTCGACGTGTGCCTGGAGCTGCCGGAGGACGCGCACCTGGCCCAGCACCTGGCGGGCACGCTCTGGTTCGCGTGGGTGGGGTGCGGGCGGCTCTCGGAGGGGCGGCACTGGCTGGACCGTGCGCTGGCGCTGGAGTCGGGGCACGAGGAGGCGCGGCTGAAGGCGCTGTGGGTGCTGGGCTATGTGGCGATCCTCCAGGGCGACGCGACGGCCGCGGTGGCGGCGCTGCACTCCTGCCGGGAGCGGGCGCGGGCCTCGCGGAACCGGCTGGCGGAGGCGTACGCGACGCACCGGCTGGGCTGTCTGGCGCTGCTCTCGGACGACTTCCCGCGCGCCGAGGAGCTGCTGGGCCGGGCGCTGGACGCGTACGGCGAGCTGGGCGAGCTCAACAGCAATGTGCTGATGGGCCAGGTGGAGCTGGCGATGGCGCGGGCGTTCCGGGGCGATCTGGAGGGCGCGACGGCGATCTGCCGTGAGGTCCGGGAGGTCTGCGAGGAGCGCGGCGAGCGGTGGACGCGGGCGTACGCGCTCTACGTGCTGGCGTTCTCGGCGTGGACGCGGGGCGCGCTGCCGGAGGCGCGGGAGCTGCTGGTGGAGTGCGTGACGATCAACCACCTCTTCCGCGACCTGGTGGGGGTGGTGCTGGCGGTGGAGCTGCTGGCGCTGGTCACGGTGAGCGAGGGCGATCCGGTGGAGGCGGCGGTGCTCCAGGGGGCGGCGCTGCCGGTGTGGGACGCGGTGGGGGTCCAGCTCTTCGGGTCGGGTTCCTTCGACGGGCCGCGGGCGCTGTGCGCGGGGCGGGCGGTGGAGGAGCTGGGGGCGGAGCGGTACGAGGAGGCGTTCCGGCGGGGGCAGGGGCTCTCGCTGGACGAGACGGTGGAGCGGGCGGTGGCCGACCCGCCGGGCGCGGTCGCGGACGGGCGGCCGGGGGCGGCGGCGCCGCGGCCGTTCCGCACGGCGCGTCCGCCGGTGGTGCCGGGAACGCGGAAGCCCGCCGGCTCCCCCACCGGAAAGGGCGGGGAAGCGGCGGGCTGAAACACCGCGGGGGTGAGTCCTCCGACCGCTGGATCAGCGGGCGTAGTACTCGACGACCAGCTGCTCGTCGCAGATGACCGGGATCTCCTTGCGGTTCGGCTCACGGTCCAGGCGGAAGGCCAGGGCCTTCAGGTTCACCTGGAGGTAGCGCGGGATCTCGCCGTCGGGGGCGAAGCCACCCTCGCGGGAGACCTGGAAGAGGGTCTTCGCGCGGGACTTCTCGCGGACCATCACGACGTCGTCGGGACGGACGCGGAAGGACGGCTTGTCGACCTTGCCGCCGTTGACCTGGATGTGGCCGTGGACGACCATCTGACGGGCCTGGTAGATGGTGCGGGCGATGCCCGAACGCAGGACCAGGGCGTCGAGGCGGCGCTCGAGCTCGACGACCAGCGCCTCGCCCGTCTTGCCCTCGGCCTTCTTGGCGCGGTCGTAGGCGCGCGCCATCTGGCGCTCGCTGATGTCGTACTGGGCACGCAGACGCTGCTTCTCGAGCAGACGGACCTTGTAGTCCGAGTTCTGCTTGCGGCCGCGGCCGTGCTCGCCCGGCGGGTAGGGACGGGCCTCGAAGTACTTGACGGCCTTCGGCGTCAGCGCGATGCCGAGGGCACGCGACTTCTTGACCTTGGGGCGGGCCTGGTTCGCCATGAACCAACCTCTCTATCTGAACGAATACGGCTTCACCAGTGGTTAGGGAGGTCGCAATCCGCAGCCGGGAAAACCCGCCGGGCCCCGTGAGGGACCTGTCGGGCAGCCGCTTCCCGGTCTGGGCACGTACGTGCAGCACGCGAACGACCCACCGCCGTTCCCGGGAATCCGGGGGGTGGTGGGTGGCACGCGACACCTTCGAGGTGCGCGACGCTCCTGGAAACCCTGCCCGGGGGCCGGGTCTCCTGCTGACTGTCCCGCTCTGGTGGCGCCGGCCTGGGGCCGGACACGGGACGCAGCGATCCCGACCAGTGTACCGGCTCCCCGGAGCGCCGCGTCCCGGGGGCCGTGGTCCGAGGGCAGGAGGCGGCGGGCCGCTCCGCCCGTCAGCCGCCGTCCTGTCAGCCGCCGTCGTTCCGCAGGCGCTCGCGGACCTTCTCCACCACGTCCGCGTAGCGGGCCTCGGCGCCGTAGCGGGTGGGTTCGTAGTACCGCTTGCCGTGGAGGGCGTCGGGGGCGTACTGCTGGGCGGCGATCGCGCCGGGTACGTCGTGGGGGTAGACGTACCCCTGGGCGTGGCCGAGTTTGGCGGCGCCCTTGTAGTGCCCGTCGCGGAGGTGGGCCGGGACGGGGCCCGCGAGGCCGTTCCGCACGTCCTCGCGGGCGGCGAAGATCGCGTTGGTCGCCGCGTTGGACTTGGGGGCCAGGGCGAGGGCGATGGTGGCGTGGCTGAGGGTGAGGGCGGCCTCTGGGAAGCCGATCATGGCGACGGCCTGGGCGGCGGCGACGGCGAGCGGCAGGGCCTGGGGGTCGGCGAGGCCGATGTCCTCGCTGGCGGAGATCATCAGGCGGCGGGCGATGAAGCGGGGGTCCTCCCCCGCCTCGATCATGCGGGCCAGGTAGTGCAGGGCCGCGTCGACGTCGGAGCCGCGGATGGACTTGATGAGGGCGCTGGCGACGTCGTAGTGCTGGTCGCCGTCCCGGTCGTACTTCACCGCGGCGCGGTCGACGGCCTCCTCCACGGTCTGGAGGGTGATCTCCCGCTCGCTCTTGGCGAGGGCGCCGCCTGCGGCGGCCTCCAGCGCGGTCAGGGCGCGGCGGGCGTCGCCGCCGGCGATCCGCAGCAGATGGGCGCGGGCGTCGTCGGCGAGCTCCACGGCGCCGCCGAGGCCGCGCTCCTCGCTCACGGCCCGGTCCATGAGGCCGCTCAGGTCCTCGTCGGTGAGGGACTCCAGGGTGAGGAGCAGCGAGCGGGAGAGGAGCGGGGAGATCACCGAGAAGTACGGGTTCTCGGTGGTGGCGGCGATGAGGGTGACCCAGCGGTTCTCGACGGCGGGCAGCAGGGAGTCCTGCTGGGCCTTGGAGAAGCGGTGGATCTCGTCGAGGAAGAGGACGGTCTCCTTGCCGTAGCCGCCGGAGGCGCGGCGGGCGCCGTCGATGACGGCCCGGACCTCCTTGACGCCGGCGGTGATCGCGGAGAGCTCGACGAAGCGCTTGTCGGTGGCCTTGGAGACCACGTACGCCAGGGTGGTCTTGCCGATGCCGGGCGGGCCCCAGAGGATCACCGAGGAGGCGCCCGCGGGGCCGCTTCCCTCCCCGACGAGCCGCCGCAGCGGCGATCCGGGCTTGAGCAGGTGCCGCTGGCCCACCACCTCGTCGAGGGTGCGGGGGCGCATCCGGACCGCCAGCGGGCTGCTGGACGGGTCCTTCTCCTGGCGTTCTTCGGCGGCTGCGGTAAAGAGGTCGGGCTCCACGTCCATGAAGCCTAGGTCACGCCACCGACAAGCGGGCGGGAGCGGTCAGCTCGTCCAGAAGTCCCACCAGCGGGTCAGGATCAGCATGCCGATGATCCCGAGGTGCAGGACGGGCAGGACCCAGGTGAACTCGGTGAAGAAGGTCCGCAGTCCGGCCGGGGCGGGGATGACGCCCTTGCGGACGTTGTGCGAGGTCACGTACCAGAACATGACGATGGTGGCGGTCCAGGCGAGGCAGCACCACAGGCAGAGCGAGTTGATCTCGTACAGGGACTGCTGCATGAGCCAGGTGCAGAAGACGACGCCGAAGAGGGTGCCGGCGTTGAGGCCGAGCCAGAACCAGCGGCGGTAGCGGGCGCCGGCGAGGAGGGCGACGCCGATGGCGATCACCATGCCGTAGGTGACGAGGCCGAGCATGGGGTTGGGGAAGCCGAAGACCGATGCCTGCTCGCTCTTCATGATGTTCCCGCAGGACACGATGGGGTTGAGGCTGCACCCGGGGACGAAGTTCGGGTCCTCCAGGAGCTTGAACTTGTCGAGGGTGATGATCCAGGCGGCGAGGAGTCCGGCCGCGCCGGTGATCACCAGGAGCCAGGCGAGGCCCTTGCTCGCGCCGATGGTCCCCGTCGTCTCGGTATCGGCTTTCGTCATGCCTGCCTGTCCTCTTCCGTCACTCGCGGGCCCGGTGGCCCTGGTCATTCTGCAACAAGGCGTACGCCATCGGCCGTTCGCGGGGCATAAGGAAGGGCCCGGACCGCGTGCGCGGACCGGGCCCCTGCCCCGCTTCGGGACGTCAGGCGAGCTGGGCGCGGACGGCGTCCAGGACCTCGTCCAGGGCGACGGCGCGCTGCTCGCCGGACTCCATGTCCTTGAGCTGGACGACGCCCTCGGCGAGGTCGCGCTCGCCCGCGACGAGCGTGAGGCGGGCGCCGCTGCGGTTGGCGTCCTTCATGGCGCCTTTGAGGCCCTTGCCGCCGAAGGAGAAGTCGGCGGCGATGCCGGCCCGGCGCAGCTCGGTGACCTTGCCGAAGAGGACGCGGCGCGCCTCCTCGCCGAGGGCGACCGCGAAGACGCTGGTGGTGGCGGGCAGGTCGAGGGTCACGCCCTCGGCCTCCAGGGCGAGGACCGTGCGGTCGACGCCGAGGGCCCAGCCGACGGACGGCAGCGCGGGGCCGCCGATCATCTCGGAGAGGCCGTCGTAGCGGCCGCCGCCGCCCACCGCGGACTGGGAGCCGAGGCCGTCGTGGACGAACTCGAAGGTGGTCCGGGTGTAGTAGTCGAGGCCGCGGACCAGCTTGAGGTCGTCCTCGAAGACCACGCCGGCGGCGGTGATCAGCTCGCGGACCTGCTCGTGGTACGCCTTGCACGCGTCGCACAGGTAGTCGCGGAGCAGCGGCGCGTCGACGAGCTGCTTCTGCACGTCGGCCCGCTTGTCGTCGAGGACCCGCAGCGGGTTGATCTCGGCCCGGCGCAGGGTCTCCTCGTCGAGGTCGAGGCCGCGCAGGAAGGTCTGGAGGGCCTCGCGGTAGACGGGGCGGCACTCCTTGTCGCCGAGCGAGTTCAGCAGGATGCGGTACTGGCGCAGGCCGAGGGCGCGGTACGCCTGGTCGGCCAGGATGATCAGCTCGGCGTCGAGCGCCGGGTCCTCGGCGCCGATCGCCTCGGCGCCGACCTGCGAGAAGTGGCGGTAGCGGCCCGCCTGGGCCCGCTCGTAGCGGTAGTACGAGCCGGAGTACCAGAGCTTGACCGGCAGGTTGCCCTGCTTGTGCAGGTTGGCCTGGAGGGCCGCGCGCAGCACGGAGGCGGTGCCCTCGGGGCGCAGGGCGAGCTGGTCGCCGCCCTTCGTGGTGAGGGTGTACATCTCCTTGGTGACGATGTCGGTGGACTCGCCGACGCCGCGGGCGAAGAGGTTCACGTCCTCGAAGCCGGGGGTCTCGACGTAGCCGTAGCCGGCGTTCCTCGCCTGGGCGGAGATGGCGTCCCGGACCGCCAGGAAGACGGCGGAGCGGGGCGGGATCAGGTCGTACGTGCCCTTGGGGGCCTGAAAGGTGCTCACGAAAGTCTCGTCACATTCCTCGTCGGGGAGCCTGTTCGCTCCCGAGGCCGGAGGCCACCTGCCGCAGATACGGGTTGGTGGCGCGCTCCTGGCCGATGGTCGTCTGGGGACCGTGGCCGGACAGGACGACGGTCGAGTTGTCGAGCGGCAGGACCACGCGGGCCAGCGATCCGAGCATCTCGTCCATGTCACCGCCGGGCAGGTCGGTGCGTCCGATGGAGCCGGCGAAGAGCAGGTCGCCGGAGAAGAAGACGGAGGGGATCTCCGAGGTCTCCGGCGTCCGGAAGGTCACCGACCCCTTGGTATGACCGGGCGCGTGCGCGACCGAGAACCGCATGCCGGCGAGGTCCAGCGCGGCCCCGTCGGTGAGCTCGCGCACCTCGCCCGGCTCCCCCACGGTCAGCTCGCCCATGAGCGGCATCCCGATGGAGCGGCCGAGGGCCTTCTCCGGGTCGCTCATCATGTACCGGTCGGCGGGGTGGATCCACGCGGGTACGTCATGGGCGCCGCAGACGGGGACGACGGACGCGACATGGTCGATGTGGCCATGGGTGAGGACCACCGCGACGGGCTTGAGCCGATGCTTCCTCAGCGTCTCCTCGACTCCCTGGGCGGCCTGGTGGCCCGGGTCGATGATGACGCACTCCTCGCCTGCGGCGGGGGCGACCACGTAACAGTTGGTGCCCCAGGCCCCGGCGGGGAACCCGGCAATCAGCACGATCGTCCTTCTGTGTCGTCCGGCAGATGACTGCGGCCTTGCGGAATGCAGCAGATCAGAGCCTACCGGCGCTGCGTATTCCACAGCCAACCCGTATACGGTACGGGCACATCCGGCCAGGACAGGAACACACGAGCGACAAGGAGCGGACCCGGTGGTCACCAGCGATCAGCGGCGGCGGCAGCTCGCCAGGGACAAGTACGCGCGGCAGCAGCAGCGGCGGGCGGAGACGCAGCGCAAGGCCAAACGCCGCAACACCGTGATCGCGGGCTCCCTCGCGGTGGTGCTCGCCGCGGGCGGAGCGGTGTACGCCTCCGTGCAGCTGCTCGGCGACGACGCCAAGAACACGGACACGGGCGGCGAGCCGAAGATGAGCATCGCCGCCGAGGGCACGTACGACCTCGCCCTCACGACCAACGAGGGCGACATCACCGTCACCATGGACGCGGCGAAGACCCCGCGCACGGTGAACTCCTTCAAGCACCTCGCCGACAAGAAGTACTTCGACGGTACGAAGTGCCACCGGCTCACGACCGCCGGGATCTTCGTGCTCCAGTGCGGCGACCCGGAGGGCACCGGCATGGGCGGCCCCGGGTACACCATCCCGGACGAGAACCTCGACTCCCTGGGCAAGCCCGGCGCCGACGGCAAGGTCACGTACAAGGCGGGCACGGTCGCCATGGCCAACACCGGGCAGCCCGGCACCGGCGGCTCGCAGTTCTTCCTCGTCTACAAGGACTCGCCGCTGCCGCCGCAGTACACCCCCTTCGGCACGATGGACGCGGCCGGTCTCGCGGCGGTGCAGAAGGTCGGCGCCGCCGGGGCCGACGGCGGCCAGGGCGACGGCGCCCCGAAGAAGCCGGTCACCGTGGAGAAGGCGACCGTCACCGAGAAGTGAGACGGGGCGCTCCGCGGGACGGCGGCCCGGAGGTCCGCACGCACGTGACCGTGGAATTTCGGTCGCGCTGAGTGCGGACAGCCGGGCCGCCGTTCGCCTAGATTGGCGTTGTGCAGCGCGGTCCGATCCGTCGGCCGCGCGGCGGAAGGCGGGCGAGGCCCGCCCAGGAACTGTGGACGATGCCCGGGGGCCACCACCCCGCGAGGGCATCATGGTGAGGAGGCGCTGTGAGCAGCGACCCGTGGGGCCGCGTCGACGAGACGGGCACCGTGTACGTGCGGACGGCCGAGGGTGAGAAGGTCGTCGGATCCTGGCAGGCGGGCACTCCAGAGGAGGCGCTGGCCTACTTCGAGCGCAAGTACGAGGGCCTGGTTGTCGAGATCGGCCTCCTCGAGAAGCGGGTGAAGACCACCGACCTCTCGTCGAAGGACGCCCAGACGGCGATCGAGCACATCCGGCACCAGGTCGACGAGCACCACGTCGTCGGCGACCTGGCCGCGCTCACCGCCCGTCTGGACAAGCTGGTGGAGTCGGTCGACTCGCGCCGCGAGGAGCGCAAGGCGCAGAAGGCCAAGCAGGCCGACGAGGCGCGTTCCGCCAAGGAGGCCCTGGTCACCGAGGCGGAGGAGCTGGCGCAGAGCGAGCAGTGGCGGTCCGCCGGCGAGCGGCTGCGGGCGCTCGTGGACACCTGGAAGGGCCTGCCCCGGCTCGACCGCAAGTCCGACGACGAGCTGTGGCACCGCTTCTCGCACGCCCGCTCGGCCTTCTCCAAGCGCCGCAAGGCCCACTTCGCCCAGCTGGACGCGCAGCGCGAGGACGCCCGCAAGGTCAAGGAGCGCCTGGTCGCCGAGGCCGAGGCGCTGCGGAACTCCAGCGACTGGGGTACGACCGCGGCCCGCTACCGCGAGCTGATGGCCGACTGGAAGGCCGCCGGCCGGGCGCAGCGCGAGCACGAGGACGACCTGTGGAACCGCTTCCGCGGCGCCCAGGACGTCTTCTTCGCGGCCCGGTCCGAGGTCTTCGCCGAGCGGGACGCGGAGCAGACCGAGAACCTCACGCTGAAGGAGGAGCTCGCCGGCGAGGCCGAGAAGCTGCTCCCGGTGACGGACCTGAAGGCCGCCCGTGCCGCCTTCCGGAGCCTCAACGAGCGCTGGGAGGCCATCGGCCACGTGCCGCGCGACGCCCGCCCGAAGGTCGAGGGCCGGATGCACACGGTGGAGCGGGCGATCCAGGAGGCCGAGGAGGCCGAGTGGCGCCGGACCAACCCGGAGGCACGCGCGCGTGCCGCGGGTCTGACCGGCCAGCTCCAGGACGCCGTCGAGAAGCTGCGCAAGCAGGTCGACGCGGCCCGCACGGCGGGCAACGACGCCAAGGCCGACAAGCTCGCCAAGGAGCTGGAGGGCCGCCAGGCCCTGCTCGACCAGGCGCTGAAGGGCCTGGAGGAGTTCGGCGGCTGACCTCGCCGTCGTACGGACACGGGAAGGGCCCCCGGCGCGTGCCGGGGGCCCTTCCGCGTACCCGTACGGCTACGGGGCTGCCGCTACGGCCTGCGGGCGCTGGTCACACGGTAGACGTCGTACACGCCCTCGACGCCCCGGACCGCCTTGAGGACGTGCCCCAGGTGCTTGGGGTCGCCCATCTCGAAGGTGAACCGGGAGGTGGCCACCCGGTCGCGGGAGGTCTGGACGGCCGCCGAGAGGATGTTGACGTGCTGGTCCGAGAGGACCCGGGTGACGTCCGAGAGGAGCCGGGAGCGGTCCAGCGCCTCGACCTGGATGGCGACCAGGAAGACCGAGGACTGCGTCGGGGCCCACTCGACCTCCAGGATCCGCTCCGGCTCGCGGGAGAGCGAGTCCACGTTGACGCAGTCGCTGCGGTGGACGGAGACGCCGCTGCCGCGGGTGACGAAGCCGATGATCGGGTCGCCGGGCACCGGGGTGCAGCAGCGGGCCAGCTTGACCCACACGTCCTCGACGCCCTTGACGACCACGCCCGGGTCGGCGTTGGAGCGCCGCTTGGAGCGGCCGCGGGTCGGCGGCGCGGCCTCCTCGATGTCCTCGGTGGCGGCCTCCTCGCCGCCGAGCGCCTGCACCAGCTTCTGCACGATCGACTGGGCGGTGACATGGCCCTCGCCGATCGCCGCGTACAGCGAGGAGATGTCGTTGTACCGCATCTCGTGGGCGAGGGTGACGAGGGAGTCGCCGGTGAGGATCCGCTGGATCGGCAGGTTCTGCTTGCGCATGGCCCGCGCGATGGCGTCCTTGCCCTGCTCGATGGCCTCGTCCCGGCGCTCCTTGGAGAACCAGGCGCGGATCTTGTTGCGGGCGCGCGGGGACTTGACGAAGCCCAGCCAGTCGCGGGAGGGCCCGGCGCCGGCGGCCTTGGAGGTGAAGACCTCGACCAGGTCGCCGTTGTCGAGGGTGGATTCGAGCGGCACGAGCCGCCCGTTCACCCGCGCTCCTATGGTGCGGTGGCCGACCTCGGTGTGGACGGCGTAGGAGAAGTCGACCGGGGTGGCGCCGGCGGGCAGCGCGATGACGTCGCCCTTGGGCGTGAAGACGAAGACCTCGTTGCGCGAGAGGTCGAAGCGCAGGGACTCCAGGAACTCGCCCGGGTCCTCGGTCTCCTTCTGCCAGTCGAGCAGCTGGCGCAGCCACGCCATGTCGTTGAGGTGGTCGTCCTTGCCCGCGTTCTTCGGCACGTCGGTGCGCACCTTGGAGGCGCCGGCGACGGCCTCCTGCTTGTACTTCCAGTGCGCGGCGATGCCGTACTCGGCGCGGCGGTGCATGTCGAAGGTCCGGATCTGGAGCTCGACCGGCTTGCCGTTGGGGCCGATGACCGTCGTGTGCAGCGACTGGTACATGTTGAACTTCGGCATCGCGATGTAGTCCTTGAACCGGCCGGGGACCGGGTTCCATCGCGCGTGGACGGTGCCGAGGGCCGCGTAGCAGTCGCGGACGGTGTCCACGAGGACGCGGATGCCGACCAGGTCGTAGATCTCCGCGAAGTCACGGCCGCGGACGATCATCTTCTGGTAGACGCTGTAGTAGTGCTTGGGGCGGCCGGTGACGGTCGCCTTGATGCGGGCGGCGCGGAGGTCGGTCTGGACCTCGTCGGTCACTATGGCGAGGTACTCGTCCCGCTTGGGGGCGCGCTCCGCGACGAGCCGGACGATCTCGTCGTACATCTTGGGGTAGAGGATCGCGAAGGCGAGGTCCTCCAGCTCCCACTTGATGGTGTTCATGCCCAGCCGGTGGGCCAGCGGGGCGTAGATCTCCAGGGTCTCGCGGGCCTTCTTCTCCTGCTTCTCCCGCTTGAGGTAGCGCATGGTGCGCATGTTGTGCAGGCGGTCGGCGAGCTTGATGACGAGGACCCGGGGGTCCTTGGCCATGGCGACGACCATCTTGCGGACGGTCTCGGCCTGCGCGGCCTCGCCGAACCTGACCTTGTCGAGCTTGGTGACGCCGTCGACGAGGAGCGTGACCTGGTCGCCGAAGTCGCGGCGCAGGTCCTCCAGGCCGTACTCGGTGTCCTCGACCGTGTCGTGCAGGAGGCCGGCCATCAGGGTCGCCGGGTCCATGCCGAGCTCGGCGAGGATGGTGGTGACCGCGAGGGGGTGGGTGATGTACGGGTCGCCGCTCTTGCGCTTCTGGCCGCGGTGCCAGCGCTCCGCGACCTGGTAGGCCCGCTCGATCTGGCGCAAAGTGGCCGTTTCGATCTTGGGGTCGTTGGAGCGGACGATCCGCAGCAGGGGTTCGAGGACCGGGTTGTACGGCGACGAGCGCTGCACACCGAGCCGGGCGAGGCGGGCGCGCACCCGGTTGGAGGAGCCGCCGGAGCGGGCGGGGGCCGGTGCGGGAGCGGGCGCAGCAGGCTTCGGCCTGGTCTCCGCGGGCTTGTTCTGGGGCGTGCCGGTCCCCTGCGCGGCCTTGTCGGCCTCGGGGTCGGGCTGCGCGGCGGAGAGTGACTGGGCCTCGTCTGGCAAAGAGCGCTCCTCTGGAGGTCTCCCCGGACGGAGTCTGGGGGAGGTTCCGGGTCCCCCGGTCAGGCCCGGAAAGGCCATCGTATCGAGCCACGGAGCCCGCTGCTCACGGGCCCGGGGGACGGACGGGGGCCAGGGGGGCCGCTCTCGCGGCGGGCACCGGCCCACCGGCGGGGACGTACCGGGGCAAACGCGAGAGGCGCCCCGGGAATTCCCGGGGCGCCTCTGGCCGGAGGTCGGTGGACTCTTCCGGAGGTGCCTCAGACGGTGATGAGCGCGGTGAGCGGGGCGCCCTGGAGGGCCGGCTCCAGCCGGGCGCGGCCCGGGAGGAAGCCGAGCTCCATGAGGACCGCGACGCCCGCGACCTCGGCGCCCGCGCGGCGGATCAGTTCGAGGGACGCCTCGGCGGTGCCGCCGGTGGCGAGGACGTCGTCGATGACCATGACGCGGTCGCCCGCGGCGAGGTCCTCGGCGTGCACCTCGATCTCGGCGGTGCCGTACTCCAGCTCGTACGCCTGCCGGAGCGTGGCCCCGGGCAGCTTGCCGGCCTTGCGGACCGGGATGAAGCCCAGGCCCGCGCGGACGGCGACCGGTGCGGCGAGGATGAAGCCGCGGGCCTCCAGGCCGACGATCTTCGTCGCGCCCCGCGCGTGGCAGAGGGCGGCGAGGGCGTCGGTGAGGGCCGTGAACGCCTCCGGGTCCGCGAGCAGCGGCGTGATGTCCTTGAACAGCACGCCCGGCTTCGGGTAGTCGGGGACGTCGCGGATCCGGCTGAGCAGCAGGTCGGTCACGTCCTGGGCCTCGGCGGTCATCCTCGGCGCTCCTGGGCGCGGCCGCGGCGGGCCGCGGCGCGCTGGCCGACGACGGCGGCCTCGGCCTCGTCGCCGCCGTCGTCCGGGCCGTCCTCGCCGCGGGCGGCGGCGGAGGCGCGCTTGGCCTGGACGCGCTTCTTCAGCGCCTTGATCGCCGGCTCGCGCTCCTTGAGGTCGGCGACGAGCGGGGTGGCGATGAAGATCGAGGAGTAGGCACCGGCGGCCAGACCCACGAAGAGCGACAGCGAGATGTCGTTCAGCATGCCGGCGCCGAGGACGCCGCCGCCGATGAAGAGCAGGCCGGCGACGGGCAGCAGGGCCACGACGGTGGTGTTGATGGAGCGGACCAGGGTGCCGTTGATCGAGCGGTTGGCCATCTCGCTGTAGGTGAAGCGGGTCTGCTTCGTGATGTCCTTCGTCTGCTCCTTGAGGGAGTCGAAGACGACGACGGTGTCGTACAGCGAGTAACCGAGAATGGTCAGCAGACCGATCACCGTGCCGACCGTGACCTCGAAGCCGACCAGTGAGTAGATGCCGACCGTGATCGTGAGGTCGTGGATCAGCGCGATCAGTGCCGCGACGGCCATTCTCCACTCGAAGGCGATGGCCAGATAGATCACCACGAGGATCATGAACACGCCGAGGCCGGTCCATGCCTTGTTGGCGATCTGCTCGCCCCAGCTGGGGCCGACGAGCTCGGCGGCGATCTTCTCCTCGGGGACGTTCAGGTCCTTGGCCAGCTCGGTGCGGACCTGGTCGGACTGCTCGGTGTCGAGGCCGCCGACCTGGATGCGCAGGGAGCCGTTGCCGAGCTGCTGGACGATCGCGTCGTGGCCGGACGCCTCCTCCGCGTACTCCTGCGCCTGGCTGACGGAGACGTCCGACTTCGGGGTGGTGAAGACGGCGCCGCCCTGGAACTCGATGCCCATGTTGAGGCCGCGGACGGCCAGGGCGACGATGGCCGTGATGGTGATCAGGACGGAGAGGCCGTACCAGATCTTGCGGTTCCCGATGAAGTCGTAACCGACCTCACCGCGGTGGAGCCGGGCGCCGAGATCGCCGAGCTTCGACATCTCACGCCTCCTTCGGTTCGACGGTGCCGGCGGCGCCGGCTGCGGGGGTGGTACGGCGGGAGCGGCGCAGCGGCGGCTGGGCGCCCAGGCGCTTCGGGTCCAGGCCGGACCACGGGTGTCCGTCGCCGAAGAACTTGGTGCGGGCGAGCAGCGTCATCAGCGGCTTGGTGAAGAGGAACACCACGACGACGTCGAGGAGGGTGGTGAGGCCGAGCGTGAACGCGAAGCCCTGGACCTTGCCGACGGTGACGATGAAGAGCACCGCGGCGGCGAGGAAGGACACGAAGTCGGAGACCAGGATGGTGCGGCGGGCGCGCGGCCAGGCGCGCTCGACGGCCGGGCGCAGGGTGCGGCCCTCGCGGATCTCGTCGCGGATGCGCTCGAAGTACACGATGAACGAGTCGGCGGTGATGCCGATGGCGACGATGGCGCCGCAGACGGCCGGCAGGTTCAGCGCGAAGCCGATGCCCGGGCCGAGCAGGGCCATGATCACGTAGGTGAGCAGGGCGGAGACGCCGAGGCTGAGGATGGCGATGAACGACAGGCCCCGGTAGTAGACCACCAGGTAGAGGATGACCAGCGCGAGGCCGATGGCGCCGGCGATGAGGCCGGCCTCCAGCTGGTCGCCGCCGAGGGCGGCGGTGACGGTGTCGACGCTCTGGGTGTCGAAGGAGAGCGGCAGGGCGCCGTAGGCCAGGATGTTGCCGAGGTCCTGGGCGGACTGCTGGTTGAAGCTGCCGGAGATCTGCGCGTTGGCGCTCAGCGTGGTCTGGACGCGGGGGGCCGAGACGACCTCGCCGTCGAGGACGATCGCGAACTGGTTCTGCGGCTCGGTCTGCTGCGAGAGCTTGCTGGTGATCGACTGGAACTTCTTCGAGCCGGCGTCCGTGAACGTCATGTCGACGATCCACTGGCCGGACTGCTGGTCGATGGCGGCCTTGGCGTCGTCGACGTCACGGCCCTCGACCTCGGCGGGGCCGAGGAGGTACTTCTCCCACTGCCCGATCGAGTTCTTGCCGCAGGCGACGATGGTGTCGGCCGGCTTGGTGCCCGCGGCGGCGGCGGTGCGCTGCTTGGGGTCCAGGCAGTTCAGGGTGGTGAACTTCTGCTGGAGGGCGGCCGTGGCGGCGTCCGCGGTCGGGGTCGCCTGCGGGGTGCCGCTCGCCTTCGGCGTGGGCTTGGCGGAGGCGCTGCCGGTGGGGGTGGGCGTGCCGGTGGCGTTCGGGGCCTTGAGGGCCTCGGAGAGCGCGCGGCCCTGGGTGGAGGCGGTGGCGGTGGCGGTCGGCGTGGCCGACTTCTTCTCGCCGACGGAGGCGGACGCGGAGGGCTTCGGCGTGGCCGTGCCCGAGGGGTTCGCGGTGGGCGCGGTCTCGGGCGAGGCGGCCGCGACGGTGAGCACGGGCCGGAAGTAGAGCTGGGCGGTGGTGCCGACCTGCTCGCGGGCCTGCTTCTCGTTCGTCCCCTTGGGGATGTTGACGATGATGTTCTCGCGGCCCTGCGTCTGGACCTCGGCCTCGGAGACGCCGAGACCGTTGACACGGCGCTCGATGATGCCGACCGCCGTGTTCATGTTGGTCTCGTTGACCGCGGACTCCTGGCCGGGCTCCGCCTTGGCCTTGAGCGTGATCGACGTGCCGCCGGCGAGGTCGATGCCGAGGCGCGGGGTGGTGTGCCCCGACCAGAACATGCCGCCGGTGAGCGCGACCATGGCGATCAGAATGAGTGCCAGGGCGCGGCCCGGCCGGCTCTGTCCCCCCGCCGGCCTTCGGCCCTTCTTCGGTGCTGCCACCTGTCGTTTCTCCCTGTCCAAACCGTCCGGGCGCCGGGTGGGCGCGCGGAGGCCACCAAGTGTGTGTGGGGACCCATCCCCCGCAGACGTCGGACCGTTCCCGGCCGCGGCCACGCCGGTGGGCGTGGGCCGCGGGGCCGGGGGCGCGTTACTTCGCCTCGGTCTCGCCGTCCGCCTTGCCGTCCTTCTCGACCTCGGTCTCGGCCGCGTCCGACTTCTTCGTCAGGTCGGCCTTGGGGGCCTCGTCGGCGACGTCGGCGGTCTCGGTCAGCGAGGAGGCGTCGTCCGGGACGACGGCGTCGGAGCCGGTGGCGCTGTCGTCCTCGGTGTCACCGTGGACGATCCGGTTGTACTCGGCGTCGTCGAGGACCGCACCGATGGCGTTCTTCGCGTAGACGGCGTGGACGCCGGGCGCGACCTCCAGCAGGACGGTCTCGTCCTGGATCTCCTTGACGGTGGCGTACATTCCCCCGATCGTGCGTACGCCGGTGCCGGGCTGCATCTGGTTGCGCATCTCCGCGGCCTGTGCCTGCTTCTTCTTGGCAGAGCGGGTCATCAGGAACATCGCCCCGATGAGCACGATGAAGGGGAGGAGCATGCCGATGTTATTCACGGGACGGAAATCCTTCGCACGGTCACGGAGAACCCGCGGCCTGATCTTCGGGGGTGGGCACGCCGACCGGAAAGGGCGGCATCGGCGGAGTCTAGGCGAGTCCGCATCGATGGAACAACGCCCAGCATGGCACCGTGGTTCCTCGTCGGGCGAGACTCCGCGCCGTCACTCCCCCGTCACAGCCGCCTCAGGCGCCGAAGAGCCCCTGTTGTCCCGATCCCGCCCCTCCGGGAGCCCCCGCCGGGCCCGCTGCCTGCGGCGGGACCAGTCCGAGGTGGTTCCACGCGGCGGGCGTGGCGACCCGGCCACGGGGCGTGCGCGCGAGCAGTCCCTCCCGTACGAGGAAGGGCTCGGCGACCTCCTCGACGGTCTCGCGCTCCTCCCCCACGGCGACGGCGAGGGTGGAGAGGCCGACGGGTCCGCCGCCGAAGAGCTTCAGCAGGGCTTCGAGGACCGCGCGGTCGAGGCGGTCGAGGCCGCGGGTGTCCACCTCGTACACGCCGAGGGCGGCGCCGGCGATGTCGCGGGTGATCACTCCGTCGGCCCTGACCTGGGCGTAGTCGCGGACGCGGCGGAGCAGGCGGTTGGCGATGCGGGGGGTGCCGCGGGAGCGGCCGGCGATCTCGGCGGCGCCGGCGGTGTCGATCTCGACGTCGAGGAGTCCGGCGGAGCGGGTCACGACGCGCTCCAGCTCGTGGGGCTCGTAGAACTCCATGTGGGCGGTGAAGCCGAAGCGGTCGCGGAGCGGGGGCGGCAGCAGGCCGGCCCGGGTGGTGGCGCCGACCAGGGTGAAGGGCGGCAGGTCCAGGGGGATGGCGGTGGCGCCGGGGCCCTTGCCGACGATGACGTCGACGCGGAAGTCCTCCATCGCCATGTAGAGCATCTCCTCGGCGGGCCGGGACATCCGGTGGATCTCGTCGAGGAAGAGGATCTCGCCCTCCTGGAGGGAGGAGAGGATCGCGGCGAGGTCGCCGGCGTGCTGGATGGCGGGGCCGGAGGTGATCCTGATCGGCGCGTTCATCTCCGCGGCGATGATCATCGACAGGGTGGTCTTGCCGAGGCCGGGGGCGCCGGAGAGCAGGACGTGGTCGGCGGTGGCGCCGCGCTGGCGGGCGGCCTTGAGGACGAGGTCGAGCTGCTGGCGGACCTTCTCCTGGCCGATGAACTCGCCGAGGTCCTTGGGGCGCAGGGCGGCCTCGACGGCCTGGTCGTCGCCCTCGGCGGCGGCGCCGACGATCCGCTCCTCGTGGGCGGATGCCGTCTCGTCGTCCCAGTTCACGGTGGTGTCTTCCTTCGTACGGGAGGGTCTGCGAGCGGTCAGCGGGCGCGGTTGAGCGTCTGTAGGGCGGCGCGCAGCAGCTGGGGCACGGGCGCGGAGCCGGTCTCGGCGAGCGCGGCCTCGGCCTGCGGGGTGACGGCGGCGACGGCCTCCTCGGCCTCGCGGCTCGCGTAGCCCAGGCCGACGAGGGCGGCGGCCAGCTGCTCGGTCCAGGGGGCCGGACCGGTGGCGACGGCGCGCTGCTGGCCGACGAGTCCGCTGCTGCCGAGCGGCTGGCCGAGCTTGTCCTTCAGCTCCAGGAGGAGCTTCTGGGCGCCCTTCTTGCCGATGCCGGGGACGGCGGTGAGCGCCTTCTCGTCGCCGGTGGAGACGGCGAGGCGGAGCGCGTCGGGGCTGTGCACGCCGAGCATGGCCTGGGCGAGGCGGGGTCCGACGCCGCTGGCGGTCTGGAGCAGTTCGAAGACCTGGCGCTCGTCGTCGTCCGCGAAGCCGTACAGGGTGAGGGAGTCCTCGCGCACGACGAGGGAGGTGGCGAGGCGGGCGTGCTCGCCGAGGCGGAGGCCGGCGAGGGTGTTCGGGGTGCACTGGACGGCCATGCCGACACCGCCGACCTCGACGACGGCGGTCGTGGGGGCGAGGGCGGCCACGGGGCCGCTGACGAAGGCGATCATGACGTGCGGCCTTTCGAGGCGTGCAGGGCGACGGCCTGCTGGAGGCGGTTCTGGGCGGGGGCGCGCCAGATGTGGCAGATGGCGAGGGCGAGGGCGTCGGCCGCGTCGGCCGGTTTGGGCGGGGCGGCGAGCCGGAGGAGCCGGGTGACCATGGCGGCGACCTGGGCCTTGTCGGCGCGGCCGGAGCCGGTGACGGCCGCCTTGACCTCGCTGGGGGTGTGCAGGGCGACGGGGATGCCGCGCCGGGAGGCGCAGAGCATGGCGACGGCGCTGGCCTGGGCGGTGCCCATCACCGTGCGTACGTTGTGCTGGCTGAACACCCGCTCCACGGCGACCAGTTCGGGCTGGAAGCGGTCGATCCACTCCTCGATGCCGCGCTCGATGCCGACGAGGCGGGGGCCGATGTCGGCGTCGGCGGGGGTGCGGACCACGCCGACCCCGAGCATGGTGAGCGGCCGTCCGGCGACGCCTTCGACGACGCCGACGCCGCACCGGGTGAGCCCCGGGTCCACCCCCAGTACGCGCACGCCCGCCCCTCCCTGTCCTCGACCGGTGTCCTCGACCGCTCGCAAGTCTGTTTGTGCAGGCTATCCGCTGCCACTGACAACGCAGCGGGCCGACGGGGTGTGTCCCGTCGGCCCGCTGCGGTGGAGGGGCGTGGATCAGGCGTCGACCTTCTCCATGACCTCGTCGCTGACGTCGAAGTTGGCGAAGACGTTCTGCACGTCGTCGCTGTCCTCGAGGGCGTCGATCAGCTTGAACATCTTGCGCGCGCCGTCCTCGTCGAGCTCGACCTGCATGGTCGGGACGAAGCTGGAGTCGGCCGAGTCGTAGTCGATGCCGGCCTCCTGGAGCGCGGTGCGGACCGCGACCAGGTCGGTGGCCTCGCTGATGATCTCGAAGGACTCGCCGAGGTCGTTGACCTCCTCGGCGCCCGCGTCGAGCACGACCTCCAGGACGTCGTCCTCGGCCAGCTCGCCCTTGGGGAGCACGACGACGCCCTTGCGGTTGAACAGGTACGAGACGGAGCCCGGGTCGGCCATCGAACCGCCGTTGCGGGTCATGGCGACGCGTACGTCGGAGGCCGCGCGGTTGCGGTTGTCGGTGAGGCACTCGATGAGCACCGCGACGCCGTTGGGGCCGTAGCCCTCGTACATGATCGTCGCGTAGTCGACGCCGCCGGCCTCCAGGCCGCCGCCGCGCTTGACCGCGGAGTCGATGTTCTTGTTCGGCACCGAGCTCTTCTTCGCCTTCTGGATGGCGTCGAAGAGGGTCGGGTTGCCCTCGGGGTCGGCACCGCCGGTGCGGGCGGCGACCTCGATGTTCTTGATCAGCTTCGCGAAGAGCTTGCCGCGCTTGGCGTCGATCACGGCCTTCTTGTGCTTCGTCGTAGCCCATTTAGAGTGGCCGGACATCTGCCTGTCTCCTTCGCGTAACCATTTCCTTGAACGAACCCGAGTGATCCTACCGGGAGTCGCTCATCCCTCGCCGCGCACCATGTCGACGAAGAGCTGGTGGATCCGGTGGTCACCCGTGAGCTCGGGGTGGAACGAGGTGGCCAGCACCTTGCCCTGCCGTACGGCGACGATGTGGCCGCCGTGCTCGGCGAGCACCTCGGTCCCGGCTCCGACCGACTCCACCCAGGGGGCCCGGATGAAGACGCCCTCGACCGGGCCGTCCTCGATCCCGGTGACGGCGACGGCCGCCTCGAAGGACTCGTTCTGCCGCCCGAAGGCGTTGCGGCGCACGATCATGTCGATGCCGCCGAAGGTCTCCTGGCCCGAGCGCGGGTCGAGGATCTTGTCGGCGAGCATGATCAGGCCGGCGCAGGTGCCGTACACGGGCATGCCCGCGGCGATCCGCTGGCGGATCGGCTCCATGAGGCCGAAGAGCACGGCCAGCTTGGAGATGGTGGTGGACTCGCCACCGGGGAGGACCAGGCCGTCGACCTCGGCGAGCTCTTCGGGGCGCCGGACCGGCCTGGCCACGGCGTCCGCCGCGGCCAGGGCGATCAGGTGCTCCCGTACGTCGCCCTGGAGGGCCAGGACACCGATCACGGGGGTGGTGCTCATCGGTGCTTACCAGCCCCGGTTGGCGTAGCGCTCGGACTCGGGGAGGGTGTCGCAGTTGATGCCGACCATGGCCTCGCCCAGGTTGCGGGAGGCGTCCGCGATGATCTTCGGGTCGTCGTAGAAGGTGGTGGCCTTCACGATGGCGGCGGCGCGCTTGGCCGGGTCGCCGGACTTGAAGATGCCGGAGCCGACGAAGACGCCCTCGGCGCCGAGCTGGCGCATCAGCGCGGCGTCGGCGGGGGTGGCGACGCCACCGGCGGAGAACAGGACGACGGGGAGCTTGCCGAGCTCGGCGACCTCCTTGACGAGCTCGTACGGCGCGCGCAGGTCCTTGGCGGCGGCGAACAGCTCGTTGTTGTCGAAGCCGCGCAGCCTGGCGATCTCGTTCTTGATCTGGCGCAGGTGGCGGACGGCCTCGACGACGTTGCCGGTGCCGGCCTCGCCCTTGGAGCGGATCATGGCCGCGCCCTCGGCGATGCGGCGCAGGGCCTCGCCCAGGTTGGTGGCGCCACAGACGAAGGGGGTGGTGAAGGCCCACTTGTCGGAGTGGTTGACCTCGTCGGCCGGGGTGAGGACCTCGGACTCGTCGATGTAGTCGACGCCGAGGGACTGGAGGACCTGGGCCTCGACGAAGTGGCCGATGCGGGACTTGGCCATGACCGGGATGGAGACGGCGCCGATGATCTCTTCGATCATGTTCGGGTCGGACATGCGGGCCACGCCGCCGTCCTTGCGGATGTCCGCGGGGACCCGCTCCAGGGCCATGACGGCCACGGCGCCGGCGTCCTCGGCGATCTTCGCCTGCTCGGCGTTGACCACGTCCATGATCACGCCGCCCTTGAGCTGCTCGGCCATGCCGCGCTTCACGCGCGCGGTGCCGGTCTCGGCGGACTGGGGGGTGGTGGAGCTGGACACGGGGACCTCACTCGTGACAACGGGTTCAACGGGACGTTGACGACTAGAGCGAGGAAACAATCCGCGAGCGGTCCACAGCAAGGGCCAATGTGGAGCCTGTGGATCGTTTTCGCGGGAATCCGAGGCCGGAGTGGCTCAGGAAGGACGATCGGCCAGGGCCACTGGCGGTTCGTCGTCCATTTCGAAGGCCATCGGGAAAGGCGCGTGGCCCGCGAGGCGGAACCAGCGGACCTTGCGGTGGCGGCGCAGGGCGCGGGCCGCGCGTACGGCGTCGTTGTGGAAGCGGCGGGCCATGGGGACGCGCCGGACGGCCGCGGCGAGCTCCCCCGCCGCCTCCTCGCCGCCGGGCGCCTCCCGTACGAGCTCCACCTGCTCCTGCTCGCCGAAGACCGCGCGCAGGGCCTGGCTCAGCTCGCTCTCCGCGACCTCGCGGTGGTCCTCTTCGGCCTGGCGTGCCGCGTGCGCCGCCTCGTACAGGACGATCGACGCGGCCGGGTCGAGGACGCCGGAGGTGGCCAGTTCCTGGGTGACCGAGGCCCGCCGCAGCAGCTGGGCGTCGAGCGCGGCGCGCGCCGCGTCGATGCGGGTGTGCAGCCGGTCGAGCCGTCCGGCGGTCCAGCTGAGATAGACGCCGATGAAGATCAGCGCGACGACGGTCCAGATCAGGGTTTCGGTCACGGGCGCACAGGCTACCCGGGCGGCGACAGCACACCTTCCCAAAGGCCGTGGTCATGGGCGAACAGGACACGAACCGTCCGCCCGCCGGCGAGCGCGGCGAGCCGCCCGAGCCTCGGTGCGGGTTCAGGCGCGGGAGCCTGGGCGCGGCAGAGGGCGCCGTCCCGGTGTGCCCACCCGTTCCGCCCCGGCGGAACGCATGCCCACACCGGGGGCGGCGGGGCGCGACAGGCCCGGCGGCGCGCCGTGGCGCCGGGAAGGCGCTACAGGCCCAGTCTTGCTCGGAGGCCGCCTGTTTTTTCGTCTGTGTCTACTGCTGCCGCGCCGTCCGCGACCGTTTCGTAGACCGCGAGGATGTCCGCCCCGACCGTGGACCAGTCGAAGCGGCGGACGTGCGCGGAGCCCCGCGCGCTGAGTTCCGCGCGCCGGGCCGGATCGCCGAGGAGCCGGATCGCCGCCTCCGCCAGCGCGTCCGCGTCCTCGTTGGCGAAGAGCTCGCCCGCCGCGCCCTGGTCGAGGACCTGCGCGAAGGCGTCGAGGTCGGCCGCGAGGACCGGCGCCCCGGCCGACAGCGCCTCGACGAGGATGATGCCGAAGGACTCGCCGCCGGTGTTGGGCGCCACGTACACGTCGACGCTGCGCAGCAGCCGCGCCTTGTCCTCGTCGCTGACCATGCCGAGGAACTCCACCCGGGAGCGCATCTCGCGCGGCAGCGAGGCCACCGCCTCCTCCTCGTCGCCGCGCCCGGCGACCAGGAGCCGGGCGCCCGGCCGCTCGGTCAGGATCCGGGGCAGGGCCCTCATCAGGACCGGCAGGCCCTTGCGGGGCTCGTCGATCCGCCCGATGAACCCCAGCGTCTCGCCCTGCCACTCCTCCTTCGGCGCCGCGTCCGCGAAGAAGCCCACGTCGACGCCGTTGGGGATCACGACGGCGTCGCCGCCGAGGTGCTCGACCAGCGTGCGGCGCGCGTACTCGCTGACCGCGATCCGCGCGCTGATCTTCTCCAGCGCCGGCTGGAGGATCGGGTACGCCGCGATCATCGCCCGCGAGCGCGGGTTCGAGGTGTGGAAGGTGGCCACGATCGGGCCCTGCGCCGCCCAGCAGGTGAGCAGCCCCAGCGAGGGCGAGGTCGGCTCGTGGATGTGGACGACGTCGAAGGTGCCGTCGTGCAGCCACCGCCGCACGCGCGCGGCGGACAGGAAACCGAAGCTGAGCCGCGCCACCGAGCCGTTGTACGACACGGGCACGGCGCGCCCGGCGGAGACCACGTACGGCGGCAGCGGGGTGTCGTCGTCGGCGGGGGCGAGGACGGAGACCTCGTGCCCGAGCCGGATCAGGTGCTCCGCGAGGTCGCGGATGTGGAACTGGACGCCGCCCGGTACGTCCCAGGAGTACGGGCAGACGATTCCGATCCTCACGGCGTGCGCTCCTCCAGGTCGGCCAGCCAGAGGCGCTGGAGCATGTGCCAGTCCTCGGGGTGGTCCGCGATGGCCCCGGCGAAGGTGTCGGCGAGGGCCTGTGTCATGAGGGACGCCTTTTCGGCGCGGGTACCTGACTCGGGTACCTCCACGGGCGCGTGCACCCGCCCCTGCATGACCTCGGAGTCGTCGTACCAGAGGGTCACCGGCAGCAGCAGCGCGCCGGTCTGCGTCGCGAGCATGGCCGGGCCGGCGGGCATCCGGGTCGCCTCGCCGAAGAAGGACACCTCGACGCCGGACGCGGACAGGTCCCGGTCGGCGACGAGGCAGACCAGCCCGCCGGCGCGCAGCCGCCGGGCGAGGGTGCCGAAGGCGGCGCCGCCGGTGTGCGGCAGCACCTCCATGCCGAGGGACTCGCGGTAGGCGACGAAGCGGTCGTAGAGCGACTCGGGCTTGAGCCGCTCGGCGACGGTGGTGAAGGGCACGCCGAGCACGCGGGTCACCCACACGCCGGCCAGGTCCCAGTTGCCCATGTGGGGCAGGGCCAGGACGACGCCCCGGCCGGAGGCGAGCCCTTCCTTCAGGTGGTGCGTGTCCTTGAGCGCGAAGCTGTTCGCGGCCCGCTCGCTGCTCCACGTCGGGAGCCGGAAGGACTCCATCCAGTAGCGCATGTACGAGCGCATGCCGGCCTTCGACAGCTCGGCGAGCCGCTCGGGCGTGGCGTCCGGCACCACGCGCGCGAGGTTGGCCTCCAGCCGGAGGACGCCCTTGCCGCGCCGCTTCCACACGGTGTCGGCGATCTTCCGGCCGAGGGCCTTGGCCACCGGCTCCGGGAGCTTCTTGACCGCCGCCCAGCCGAGCCCGTACAGGCTGTCGGCCGCCTTGTCCTTCAGCGTGCTCATGTCGCCGCCCCGCTCCCCCCGGTGGCCGCGGCGGCGTCCGCCTCGGCCGATTCCCTGCGTACCGTCACGACCCGCTGTCCCAGGGTCACCGCCGAGCCGACGGCCACGACCCACAGCGCGATCGGCAGCAGCACGTCGATGCCCGGCACGCCGAAGGCGTGCAGTCCGGCGAGACCGGCGGCGACCAGCGAGATCACGAGCCGCTCGGCCCGCTCGATCAGGCCGTTCACGGCGACCGGCAGGCCAATCGATTCACCACGCGCCTTGGTGTACGAGACGACCTGACCGCTCGCGAGGCAGAAGATCGACACCGCGCAGAGCACGTTGTCGTCCCCCTTGCCCGCGTACCAGAGGGCGAAGCCGCCGAAGATCGCCCCGTCGGCGACGCGGTCGAGGGTCGAGTCGAGGAAGGCGCCCCAGCGGCTGGAGATCCCGGCCTGCCGGGCCATGTTGCCGTCGACGAGGTCGGAGAAGACGAAGAGCGTGATCACGATCGTGCCCCAGAAGAACTCGCCCCTGGGGAAGAAGACCAGCGCACCGGCGACCACTCCCGCCGTGCCGATCAGCGTCACGGCGTCGGGGCTGACCCCCCGGCGGAGCAGAAACGCGGCGAACGGTGTGAGGACACGCGTAAAAAACGCACGCGCGTACTTGTTCAGCATGGCCTTCCCGGAGGTTTCGGCGGGCCGCGCGGTCCCATGACCACCGGCTCACCCATCGTAGCCACGCGCGTGGCGCGGCACGGGAGCGCACCCACCCCGCCGCGTCGGCCTACCCCTCGGAGTCCGGCCGCGTACGACGTATGGACGCGTCCCGGCGTCGGTGCAAAGCTCGAAGGAGCACGCCGCGGGCACCGCAGGAGCCGCACCGCGATGCCGCTCCCCCGCGCCCGCTCCCCCTCACCGCCTCGCAGCCGGGAGGACCACCATGGGCGACAAGGCGCACACCCCCGCCGGAGCCGCCGGCAGGGCACCGACGGCCGACCGGCCCTCGGAGGTACGGAACGTGGTGCTGGTCGGCCACAGCGGATCGGGCAAGACGACGCTCGTCGAGGCGCTCGCCCAGACCGCCGGGGCACTGAGCCGGCCCGGCCGGGTCGAGGACGGGGCGACCGTCTCCGACTACGACGAGATCGAGCACCGGCAGCACCGCTCCGTCCAGCTCTCCCTCGTCCCGGTCGGCTGGGACGGCTTCAAGATCAATCTGCTCGACACCCCCGGATACGCCGACTTCGTCGGCGAGCTGAGGGCCGGTCTGCGCGCGGCGGACGCGGCCCTCTTCGTCGTCTCGGCCGCCCAGGAGGCCGACGCGGTCGCCGCCTCCACCCGCATGGTCTGGGAGGAGTGCGCGGCCGTCGGCATGCCCCGCGCCATCGTCGTCACCCACCTCGACACCGCCCGCACCGGCTTCACCGAGCTCACCGGGGTCTGCGCCGGGCTCTTCGGCCACGACGACCCCGACGCCGTCCTGCCCCTCTACCTGCCGGTGCACGGCCCCGAGGGCTCCGACGGCCACGCGCCCGCGACCGGTCTGATCGGCCTGCTCTCGGAGCGGGTCTTCGACTACTCCACGGGCGAGCGCGACGAGCGGGAGCCCGGCGATGCCGAGCGGGAGCTGATCGCCGGGGCGAGGGCCCGGCTCATCGAGGGGATCATCGCCGAGAGCGAGGACGAGACCCTCATGGAGCGCTATCTGGGCGGCGAGGAGATCGACTTCGGGACCCTCGTCGGCGACCTGGAGAAGGCGGTCGCCCGCGGCGGCTTCCACCCCGTGCTCGCCGCCGCCCCCGCCGCCGAAGGCGGCGGCCAGGGACTCGGCACGGTCGAACTCCTGGAACTGATCACCCGCGGCTTCCCCTCCCCGCTGGAGCACGATCCGCCCGACGTCACCACCCCCTCCGGCGAACCCCGGCCGCCGCTCGCCTGCGACCCCGACGGGCCGCTGGTCGCCGAGGTCGTCAAGACCGCCGCCGACCCCTACCAGGGCCGGATCTCCCTCGTCCGGGTCTTCTCCGGCACCCTCCGCCCCGACGCGACCGTGCACGTCTCCGGGCACGGCCTGGCCGACCGGGGCCACGAGGACCACGACGTCGACGAACGCGTCGGCGCCCTCACCTCCCCCTTCGGCAAGCAGCAGCGGCCCATGCCGCACTGCGTCGCCGGGGACCTCGCCTGCGTGGCCCGGCTCGCGCGCGCCGAGACCGGCGACACCCTCTCCGCCAAGGACGACCCACTCCTGATCGCGCCCTGGACCATGCCCGAGCCGCTGCTGCCGCTCGCCGTGGAGGCGCACAGCAAGGCCGACGAGGACCGGCTCTCGCAGGGCCTGGCCAAACTGGTCGCCGAGGACCCGACCCTCCGCCTCGAACAGAACCAGGACACCGGCCAGGTCGTCCTCTGGTGCCTGGGCGAGGCCCACCAGGACGTCGTCCTGGAGCGGCTGCGCGGCCGCTACGGCGTGCGCGTCGACGCCGTCCCGTACCGGGTGCCGCTGCGCGAGACCTTCGGCGCCCCCGCCTCCGGCCGCGGACGGCACGTCAAACAGTCCGGCGGACACGGGCAGTTCGCGATCTGCGAGATCGACGTCGAACCCCTCCCGCCGGGCAGCGGCATCGAGTTCGTCGACAAGGTGGTCGGCGGAGCGGTCCCCCGCCCGTTCATCGGCTCCGTCGAGAAGGGCGTACGCGCCCAGGCGGCACGGGGCCTCGCCGCCGGCCACCCGCTGGTCGACGTCCGGGTCACCCTCAAGGACGGCAAGGCCCACTCGGTGGACTCCTCCGACGCCGCCTTCCAGACCGCCGGCGCGCTCGCGCTCCGCGAGGCGGCGGCCGACGTACCGGTCCACCTCCTCGAACCCGTCGCGGAGGTGCGGGTCCTCGTCCCCGACGAGTACGTGGGCGCCGTCATGAGCGACCTGTCCGGACGGCGCGGCCGGGTCGTCGGCACCGACCAGGCGGGACCGGGCCGCACGGTCGTCCGGGCCGAGGTCCCGGAGATCGAGATCGGGCGGTACGCCATCGACCTGCGCTCCGTCTCGCACGGCACGGGCCGCTTCGACCGCAGCTACGCCCGACACGAGCCGATGCCCCCTCAACTCGCCGAACGCCTTCGCGAACAGGCCGGAAAGCGCCCCTAGTTGACGCGACGACAGCGGGTCCCGTCCGCCCGGCCCGAACCGGGCGGACGCGTTCCGGCCGCGGTTGTCCACAGCCCGTGACGCATACCACGCCGCCCGGTTACGCTGTGGTGCCCAGCTCGGAAGGTGTGCGGGGCGCGGCAGTCGGGAACAGCCCGCACAGGTACTCGCGGTGATGGGGGCGCAAGTGGCGATCGACGGTTTCGGACCGGGAGCACAGATCCCGCTCCAGGGCGGCAGCGGGCTGACCGGTGCGACGAACGCGCTGGCCTCGGCCGCGTACCGGGACAGCCCCCTGGAGACCATCCAGGAAGCCGACAACGAGTACTACAAGACCGGGGTGAAGAAGGGGAAGTGGGAGAAGCTCTTCCGCCCCGACCTCGGCGAGGCGTTCTCCCGCGCCGTGCAGGTCCGCATGCTCGGCGGCGGCCGCAAGGCCCTCATCCAGTCCTTCGGCGCCGAACCCCAGCCGATCGTCGAGCACTGCCTCGCCGCCACCCACATCCGCCGCCGCCGCGACATCAAGCTCACGCTGGTCACCTTCGTCTGCGGCGTGCTCTTCCTGCCCGGACTGCTGCTCTGGCTCGCCGTCATCTATCTGCGCCGCAAGGCCGCCGGCTCGGCGAACAAGCGGACCAGCGCCCTCGGCACCACCCTGCTCGTCGCCGCGGGCATCGTCGCCTTCCTGTTCCTCCTCAAGCTCCCCTTCGACGGTCTGCTGCCCAACTACCTGCGGGCGATGATCGTCGCCCCGGTCGTCGGCTGGTACCTCGCGAGCCGGATCTGCCTCACCGCCGCCGTGGACCTCCGCGACCGCTGGACCGGCCTGCTCAGCGGCGGCGGCGTCGGCGCCCACGTCCCCAAGTCCGTCCCCACCGACCCGGGCGAGAAGTCCGCCGAGGAACTGCGGCTCAACCTGGAGAAGCTCTCCGCCGAGCAGCAGTCCAACGTCGTCTTCTACGCCGGCCCCAAGGGCATCCTCGGCCTCGGCACCCGCTGGGGCAGCTGGACACTGGCCGAGGAACTCGTCCCCGTGGACGGCCACGAGATGCACGACTTCCGCGCCTGGGACCTGGTCCGCAAGATCCACGACGAGCTCACCCTGCTGGAGCGCGGCTCCCTCAAGACCGGCTTCCCCAAGCCGACGGTCAAGCACTGGATCGTCTCCCCCGTCGGCGAGGGCGCCGACGAGGTCAGCCGCCCCGAGGGCGACAACATCGTCCACTACCAGGTGAAGCCGCACGAGATACAGCGCATCTGCAACGAGCAGCAGTTCGGCGCCGGCAACCGCCACTACCTGGGCGTCCAGTTCACGCTCTGGGACGGCAATGTGGTCCTGACCATGATGGTCACCGTCACCTCGCTCCTGCACACCCTGCGCATCGAGGTCACCGGCCACGCCCTCGGCCCCGTCCACGGCCTCTTCACCACCAAGCCCAAGGCGAAGACCAAGGAGGTCTCCAAGAGCGTCCGCTTCTGGGAGACCAAGGAGATCCCGCAGCCGCTCCTCGGCACCGACGACATCGTCCGGCTCGCCGTCCGCGCGCCGCTCACCTGGTACCCGCCGGTCCTGGAGTTCCTCGGCGGCAAGATGAGCCTGCCCGAGCCCTTCGGCCTCCGGCACGTCTGGGCCGGCCCGCTCTGGAAGAACCGCTTCATGGCCGACGACGCCCTCCGGATGGCCACGCCCGTGGTCCGCGCCGTCCACGCGGCGACCGTCCGCTTCCTCGACGAGCACAACGTGAACACCGAGCGCTTCACCAACCGCACCCTCTTCATGAGCGGCATGCTCCAGGAGCCCGCCCCGAGGAAGGCCGACGTCTACGACGCCTGACCGGCCAAGCCGCCGGTACGCCCCCGGTACGCCGACGGCCCCGGGGCGCATGCCTCGGGGCCGTACGGACGAGCAGGTCAGACGGTGGCCGGCCAGGCGTCGGCCAGCATCGCGCGGGTGTCCGCGAGGAGCTGCGGCAGCACCTTGGTGTGCCCGACGACCGGCATGAAGTTGGTGTCGCCGCCCCAGCGCGGCACCACGTGCTGGTGCAGGTGCGCGGCGATCCCGGCACCGGCCACGGCACCCTGGTTCATGCCGATGTTGAAGCCGTGCGCGCCGGACGCCGCCCGCAGGGCGATCATCGCCCGCTTGGTGAAGTCCGCCAGCTCGGCCGTCTCCGCCGCGTCCAGGTCCGTGTAGTCGGCGACGTGCCGGTACGGGACGACCATCAGGTGGCCGCCGTTGTACGGGTACAGGTTGAGGACCGCGTACACGCTCTCGCCACGGGCGATCACCAGCCCGTCCACGTCCGACTTCGACGGGATCGAGCAGAACGGACAGCCGTCGTCGGCCCCCGGCCCGGTCGGCTTGTTCTCCCCCTGGATGTAGGCCATCCGGTGAGGCGTCCACAGGCGCTGGAACGCGTCCGGCGCCCCCACTCCGATCTGCTGCTCCGGCTCAGTCGTCATGCTGTGCAGCATATTGCGTCGCCCGTTCGGAACGTGTCGGCGGGGCGAGGGAAGCCCACTCGGGTGATCCTGATCCGATGAGCGACAGGCCCCCGAAACCGCCCCGCCAGGAACGCTGGGACCGCCGCATGGAGCTCCCGCTCGCCGTGGCCTCCCTCGCCTACCTCGCCGGGTACGCGGTCCGGGTCCTCGCCCGCGAACAGCTCCCCCGGCTCGGGGTGGACCTCTGCGTCGGGGTCGTCCTCGCCGCCTGGGCCGTCTTCGCCGCCGACTACGCGGTACGGCTCCGGCTCAGCGGCCTCCGCCCGCACCGCTTCGTCCGCACCCACCTCCTCGACACGGTCGTCCTGCTCCTGCCGCTGCTGCGCCCGGTCCGGATGGTGACCCTCTACGACCGGGTCCAGCGCCGCCGGGACCAGCCGCGGCTCAGCCTCTACGCCCGGGTCATGGTCTACTCCGGCCTCTCGGTCTCCCTGCTCGGCTTCGCCGCCGCGCTCACCGTCTACCACCACGAGGCCGACGCCCCCGGCGCCACGATCACCACCTTCGGCGACGCGGTCTGGTGGGCCTGCGCCACGCTGGCCACGGTCGGCTACGGCGACGTCAGCCCGGTCACCCCGATCGGCCGCCTGGTCGCGGTCGGTCTGATGGCCTGCGGGCTGGCTCTGCTGGGCGCGGTGACGGGTTCGTTCTCGTCCTGGCTGATCCAGGCGTTCACCCGCGAGGACGAGAAGCCGGGGAAGCCGGGGAAAGGGGAGAGGCCCCCGGGGGATTCCCCGGGGGCCTCCTGACGCGTCCGGCCGTCAGACCTGGACGCGCTCCTCGACGATCTTGGCGATCTTGGCGATGGCCTCGTCGGCGGGGATGCCGTTCTCCTGCGAACCGTCGCGGTAACGGAAGGAGACGGCACCGGCGGCCATGTCCTCGTCACCCGCGATGATCATGAAGGGGACCTTCTGCTTCTGCGCGTTGCGGATCTTCTTCTGCATCCGGTCCGAGGAGGAGTCGACCTCCACGCGCAGGCCCTGCTTCTTCGCCTTGGCGGCGAACTCCTGGAGGTACTCGACGTGCGCGTCGCCGATCGGGATGCCGGTCGCCTGGACCGGGGCCAGCCACGGCGGCATGGCGCCCGCGTAGTGCTCCAGGAGCACGGCGAAGAAGCGTTCGATCGAGCCGAAAAGCGCGCGGTGGATCATGACCGGGCGCTGCTTGGTGCCGTCCGGGGCGGTGTACTCCAGGTCGAAGCGCTCCGGCAGGTTGAAGTCGAGCTGGACGGTCGACATCTGCCAGGTACGCCCGATGGCGTCCCGCGCCTGCACCGAGATCTTCGGGCCGTAGAAGGCGGCGCCGCCCGGGTCGGGGGTGAGCGGCAGGCCCTGCTTCTCGGCGACCTGCTGGAGGACGGCGGTGGCCTCCTCCCACACCTCGTCGGAGCCGACGAACTTCTCCGGGTCCTTGGTCGACAGCTCCAGGTAGAAGTCGGTCAGGCCGTAGTCGCGCAGCAGGTTCAGGACGAAGGTGAGGGTCTTGTCGAGCTCCTCCGCCATCTGCTCCTTGGTGCAGTAGATGTGCGCGTCGTCCTGGGTGAAGCCCCGGGCGCGGGTCAGACCGTGCACGACGCCGGACTTCTCGTACCGGTACACGGTGCCGAACTCGAACAGGCGCAGCGGCAGCTCACGGTAGGAGCGTCCGCGCGCGTCGAAGATCAGGTTGTGCATCGGGCAGTTCATGGGCTTGAGGTAGTAGTCCACGCCCTCGTCGAGCTGCATGGGCGGGTACATGCCCTCGGCGTACCAGTCGAGGTGACCGGACTTCTCGAACAGCTTGCCCTTGGTCGCGTGCGGCGAGTAGACGAACTCGTAGCCCTCCTCCTCGTGCCGCTTGCGCGAGTAGTCCTCCATCACCCGGCGGATGATGCCGCCCTTGGGGTGGAAGACGGCGAGGCCGGAGCCGATCTCGTCCGGGACGGAGAAGAGGTCGAGCTCGTTGCCGAGCTTGCGGTGGTCGCGCTTCTCGGCCTCGGCGAGGAAGTCGAGGTGGGCCTTCAGCTCGTCCTTCGACGGCCAGGCGGTGCCGTAGATGCGCTGGAGCATGGGGTTCTTCTCGCTGCCGCGCCAGTAGGCGGCCGCGTTGCGCATCAGCTTGAACGCCGGGATGTTCCGGGTCGTGGGCAGGTGGGGACCGCGACACAGGTCCTTCCAGCACAGCTCGCCGGTCTTCGCGTCCAGGTTGTCGTAGATGGTCAGCTCGCCGCCGCCCACCTCGACGTTCGCGCCGTCGTCGGTGGACGCGGAGCCCTTGATGCCGATGAGCTCCAGCTTGTACGGCTCGTC
The DNA here is from genome assembly GCF_042754585.1 of Streptomyces sp. NPDC059201. Taxonomy (NCBI): domain Bacteria; kingdom Bacillati; phylum Actinomycetota; class Actinomycetes; order Kitasatosporales; family Streptomycetaceae; genus Streptomyces; species Streptomyces sp. NPDC059201. The sequence goes on along the minus strand of NZ_JBHZBB010000006.1, from coordinate 296,051 downwards.
GGCGAGCTCCTCGCGGGCGTCCTCGTCGGTCACCACGCGGCGGGCGAACCTCTGCCCCCGCTTCTGGATCTCCTGCATCTTCTTCTCGATGGCCTTGAGATCCTCGGGCGTGAACGGCTTCTCGACGTCGAAGTCGTAGTAGAAGCCGTCACGGACCGGCGGGCCGATGCCCAGCTTGGCCTCGGGGAAGAGCTCCTGCACGGCCTGCGCCATGACGTGCGCGGTCGAGTGGCGCAGGATGTTCAGGCCGTCCTCGGAGCCGATCTCGACGCCCTCGACGACATCGCCCTCGGCGAGCTCGTACGAGAGGTCCTTCAGCTCGCCCGCGACACGGGCGGCGATGACGGTGCGGTCGTCGGCGAACAGGGCGCCGGCCGTGGTGCCCGCGCTCACCGTCCTCTCCTCGGATCCTGAGGCGGTCGGGACGGTCACACGGACTTCGGACACGGGTACTCCATGCATCGGGGCGCCGGCAGACACGAGGTGCCGGCGTCGGTGGCGCGCGGCAGAGACGAGGTGCCGCGTCAGCCTCGATCTTACGGGGGCCCGGGGACCCCCACCCGACGCGCCCTCGCTCACTCCCCCGGCCCGCACTCCTCCTCGAAGAAGGCTCCATCCTCGACGGTCCCCTGGAGCGACTTCATCAGCCGGTCCCGCTCCGCCTCGTCCACCTGCACCGGGACCACCCCGGAGGGGTCGGTGAGGCGGCGGAAGCCGCCGCGGCTCTCCAGCCGGCCGACGACCCGGATGGGGAGGCCGACGAGGTGGGCGTGGCCGGCGGTGCGGTACGCCTCCTCGTCGAGGGTGACCCGGACGTGGCCGACCTCCGCGCCGCCGAGGACCCTGAGCTTGACCCTGCCCTCGCCGCGCGGCCCGGAGCGGCGCAGCCGGACGACGGCGCCCGTGATGCGTACGGGGACGGAGGGCTCGTCCGTGAGGTAGCGGGCGCTCGCCTCCCGGAGCGCGGGCAGGTCGCCGGGCGAGAACTCGACGGGCTCGGGCCGGGCGGCGCAGCCCTCGGGGGTGCCGGCGGCCGGTGCCCAGGCGAGGGCGATGCGGGCGCCCTCCGTACCGCGGACGAGGGCGACGAGCGCCTCGGTGAGTTCGCGGCTGACACCGGCCTCGACGGCGGAGTCGAAGGCTTCCATGCCGCCGGTGGCGCGCTGGTAGTCGACGGCCTCGCGGGCGGCGTGCAGGGCGTGGTGGAGCCGTACGGCGACGGGGCGGCCGGGCGGGACGGGCAGGAAGGCGGTGAGGGCGCGGCCGCCGGGGTCGGTGCCGACGACGACGGGTTCGAGGGCGGCCTGGGCGGCGGCGCGGTGCCGGGAGCCGTGGTAGCCGGCCCGGCCGCGCACGGCGAGGGCGCCGGCGAGGAGGATCTTGCGGGCGGCGGAGCGGAGCTGCTCCTGCACGGGCCAGGGCACGGTGCCGGCCGGTCCCGGGGGCACCTCGCGCCACCAGCGGATCTCGTCGCTGGGGACCGCGAGGCCGGTGAGGACCTCGCGGGCGGAGGGCGTGCCGCTGCGGGCGAGGGCGGTGAGGGCCTCGCCGATCAGGTCCTCGCAGTCGGGGAAGGCGAGGCTGTCGGGGACGAGGAGGCTGGTGCCGCCGCCGCCCGGGCCGCTCCCGGGCGGGGTCCAGCGGCCGTAGCGGCCGGCGGCCCCGCCGCGCCGCCGCCAGCCGTGCCGGGCGAGGAGCGCGCCGAGGACGCGCGGGTCGACCCGGCCGGGGTCGGGCACGCCGTCGCCGGGCTCCGCCCAGGCGCCGGTGGGGTCGGCGGGGGGCACCGGGTGGGGCCGGTACGGCGGCGGGACGGGGCCGCGCCCGGCCCCGTCCCCCGCCCCGTGTCCGGGCTCGTCGATCGGTCGGTGCATCAAGGTCTCCCTCCCCGGCCGACCCGGGTCATGATCTCGCAGAGCGCCCGGTCGTCGAAGATCCGCGCCGTGGGGACGCGCACGGTGGTCCGGCGGCGTCCGGTGACCGGGTGCCCGGCCAGGTTCATCCAGTAGCAGCAGTGCCGCAGGTCGAGCCGGTCGTGGCTCGCCCTCAGCCAGTCCTCCGGGTCTCTCGGGACGATCATCACGACCAGGATCTTGTGCACGGCCACGGGGGTCCGGGCGAGTTTCACCAGGTGGTCGTTGTCGAGGGTGAAGGGGAAGGTGCTCCCCGCGGGGTGGGCCGGCAGCTGGTAGGTGCACTTGAGCTGCACCTTGATGGTGACCTCGTCGTCGACGGTGTGTCCGGGCGAGCCGTGGCTCACGTGCCAGTCGACGCCGTTGTCCGGGAAGGGCTGCCCGAGCGAGCAGCCCGCCGCGGCGGCGACGGCGTGCAGGTATCCCACCTGGAGGGTCTCCATGCAGGCGGTGGTGGCGAGTGAGCCGCGTGCCGGGGCCGCCCGCTGGGGCGGCAGCCCTCCCGACTCGGGCTGGGCGAGCGCCATGTGAACGTCCTTCCCCGTCCCCTGTGTTGTGACCGGTCCGCGTACGCCGCAAACAGTCCGGGTATCACCGGATCGGGGCAGGGGGTTGGCCATCTGCCGCGCGGGTGCGAGGAGTTCGGGTATGACGACGAACTGGTACGAAGGGCCCCTGGCCGCTTTCGACACGGAGACCACCGGAGTGGACGTCGAGCAGGACCGGATCGTGTCCGCGGCGCTCGTCGTCCAGGACGCGCCCGGCGCGCGCCCCCGGGTGACCCGCTGGCTGGTCAATCCGGGGGTGCCGGTGCCGGAAGGGGCCACGGCGATCCACGGACTGACGGACGATCACCTCCAGCGGAACGGGCGGTGGCCGGCGCCCGTGATGGAGGAGCTGGGGCGCGCCCTGGCGGAGCAGAACGCGGCGGGCCGGCCGCTGGTGGTGATGAACGCGCCGTTCGACCTGACCATCCTGGACCGGGAGTTGAGGCGCCATCGGGCGTCGACGCTGGGCCGGTACCTGGAGCACACCTCGTTGTGCGTGATCGATCCGCGGGTCCTGGACAAGCATCTGGACCGGTACCGCAAGGGCCGCAGGACGCTGACCGACCTGTGCGCGCACTACGAGGTGGAGCTGGAGGGGGCGCACGACGCGGCGGCGGACGCCACGGCGGCGCTCCAGGTGGTACGGGCGGTGGGGCGCCGGTTCGCGGCCCGGCTGGAGCGGCTGTCGCCGGCGGAGCTGCACACCCTCCAGGCGGTGTGGCACGCGGCGCAGGCGCGGGGTCTCCAGGCGTGGTTCACGCGGCAGGGGACGCCGGAGCTGGTGGATCCCGCGTGGCCGCTGCGCCCGGAGCTGCGGAAGGCGGCGTGAGGGGCGTCGCGTGAGGCGTGGCGTGAGGGGCGTGCGTGGCGTGAGGGGCGCCGGAAACGGCTGAGGCCGGTCCGTCTGCTGACGGACCGGCCTCTCCCGGTGGGCGATACTGGGATCGAACCAGTGACCCCTTCGGTGTGAACGAAGTGCTCTCCCGCTGAGCTAATCGCCCGGGAACGGGTTGAACCATACAGGGCTTCCGGGCCCGGGTTCAAACCCGTCGCAGGTGGGCGGCGAGCCCGCGCCTCCCGCCGCGCATCATCAGGGCGTGGTTGGCGCGGAAGAGGGGCCGGCCGGGGACGGCGAGGAGCCGCAGCAGCCGGGCGCGGACCACGACCTCCTGCTCGTAGAGGGCCTGGGTGCCGGTGCCGTCGGGGGTGAGGGTCCAGCGGACCCAGCCCTCCAGGTCGCCGTGGAGCCGGGCCTCCAGGACGCGGGCGTCGCGGGCGTGGCGCACCGCGTGGGCGGTGACCTCGATGTCGTACGGGAGCAGGGAGCGGAAGCGGGCGGTGCCGGTGGTGTCGTCGTGGGGGACGACGGCGCGGACCTGGGGCCACCAGAGGGGGTAGTCCTCGGCGCGGGCGAGGGCCGCGTAGACCCGTTCCGGCGGGGCGTCGAGCCGCCAGACGCTGCGGAAGCGGTACCGGCACCAGTCCATGGGTCCAGTGTGGGTACTCGGTACGGATCTGAGTAGCAGCGCGCATTCCCGGGGCGGGGACACGGCGCGACACTCCGGTCATGGACATGAATCTGCCCCCGGTCGAGGAGCTGCGGCGCGTCGACGTCGAGCTGGCCCGACTCGACGCGCGCCGTGCCGAGTTGCTGGCCCGGCGGGCGTGGCTGCTGGGTGTGCTGTACTCCCCCGCCGGCCGGCCGGCGGCCGCTCCGTTCGCGGTCGGTGCGGCGCCGGCGGAGACCTCGCCGCGCGGTGCGCAGAACGTACTGCTGACGCTGGGCGGGACGCTGCTGGCGATCGCCGCGCTCGCCTTCACGCTGCTGAGCTGGGGCTCGATGGGCATCGGTGGGCGTTCGGCGGTGCTGCTGGCGGTGACCTCGGCGGCGCTGGCGGCGCCCGCGGTGCTGCTGCGCCGGGGGCTGGCGTCGACGGCGGAGGCGGTGGGCGCGCTGGGGCTGGTCCTGACGGTCCTGGACGCGTACGCCCTGCACCGGGTGGCGCTGCCGGACACGGACGGCCTGGGGTACACGGCGGTCGCGTCGGCGGTCCTCGCGGGCCTGTGGGCGGGGTACGGGGGGCTGCTGCGGGGGCTGCGGCTGCCGTTCCCGGCCGCGGTGGCCGCGGCGCAGCTCCCGCTGCCGCTGGGCGCGCTGGCGGCCGGTGGCGGTCCGGCGGTGGTGGCGTGGGCGGTGGTCCTGACGGCGGCGGCGGACGTGCTGCTCGCGGCCCGTCCGGTGGGGGTCGCGGCGCGGATCACGGCGGGGGCGTCGGCGGGCGTCCTGGGTTCCTGGGCGCTGCTGACCGGCGGCTGGCTCTCGCTGACGAGCCCGTGGACGGGCGCCCCACTGCTGCTGGGCTGCGCCGCGCTGTGCCTGTACGCGGTCCGGGCGGCCCGTCCGGCGGCCTCGGCGCTCGCCGCGGTGGCCGGTCTGGCGGTGGTGGCGGCCGCGGGCGGACCGGCGCGGGCGGCGCTGCCGGTGGAGTGGGCGGTGCCGGTGTACGTGGTCTGCTGTCTGGCTCTGGCGGCGCTGTGGCGTCCGGTGCGGGCGGCGTGGATCCCCGAGGCGGTACGAGCCGGGTTCGGGCCCGCCGGGGGCGGGGTCGCGGCGCTCGGCGTGCTGTGGGCGCTGCCGCCGGTGCTGGGGGGCCTGCTGGGGCCCGCGGACCGGAGCGCGGGCGTCTGGTCCGGGGCGCACGCGGCGCCGGTGCTCGCGGGCTATCCGGCGACGGCGGCTCTGGTGCTGCTGCTCGGCGCGGGCGCGGCGGCGACGGCGGGGCGGCTGTGGGGCCGGTGGGGCGCGGTGGCTCTCGGCTGGGCGCTGCTGATGGCGCTGCCGGTCGTCCTGGAGCTGTCGTACGCGGCGGGGCTGGCCGTGCGGCTGGTGGCGACGGGCGCGGGTCTGGCCCTCGCGGTGTGGCCGGGGGCGCCGGCCCGGGGCCTGCCGGAGCCCGCGCCGCGGGCGGAGGGGCCGGAGCGGGCTCCTGAGGGGGTCTGGGGGGCTGCCTGGGCGGTGGGGGCGCCGGTGGCGCCCGTGGCGCCGGGTGCCCTGTTCTCGCGGACGGGGCTCGTGGCCGGGCTCGCCTCGGCGGTCTCGGCGCTGCTCCTGGCGCTGGACGTGCGGGCGGCGACCTTCGTGGTGCTGGGTGTGCTGCTGGGGCTGTTCGTGGCGGCGGCCGTGCTCGGTGCCGGGGTGGTGCGCGAGGCGGCGGCCGGTGCGGCGGTGCTGGCGGCGGCGTGCCTGGTGGGGGCCGGGGTCGCGGCGGCGGGGGCCGGCGCCTCCATGGCGGGTCTGGTGCTGCTGGTGGTCCCGGCGGGCACGGTGGCCCTGGCGGCCCGGGTCCGATCGGTCACGGCGGAGCTGACGGGGGTGGCGGTGGGCGCTCTGGCGCTGGCCCTCACGGTGCCGCGTCCGGCGCTGCTGGCCCTGGCGCTGGCGCTGGGCGGGGTGATCGCGTCGGCGGCGGCGCTGCGGCCGGAGCGGCGCCGGGCGGCCTCGTGGACGGCGGGCGCGCTGTTCCTGGCCGCGGTGTGGGTGCGCCTCGCGGTCTGGGGCGTGACGGTGCCGGAGGCGTACACGCTGCCGGTGACGGTGCCGGCGCTGGTGGTGGGCTTCCTGCGGCGGCGCCGGGACCCGGCGGCCTCGTCCTGGGCGGCGTACGGCCCCGGGCTGGCGGTGACGCTGGTGCCGAGCCTGGTGGCGGTCTGGTCGGATCCGTACGAGGTGCGTCCGCTGCTGCTGGGGGCGGGGGCGCTGGCGGTGACGCTGCTGGGGGCGCGGTACCGGCTCCAGGCGCCGCTGGTGCTCGGCGGGGCGGTGCTCGTCCTGGTGGCGGCGCACGAGCTGGCGCCGTACGTGGTGCAGCTGGTCGGCGCGCTGCCGCGCTGGCTGCCGCCGGCGGCGGCGGGTCTGCTGCTGCTCGCGGTGGGGGCCACGTACGAGCGGCGGCTGCGGGAGGCGCGGGCGCTGCGGGAGCGGCTGGCCCGGATGGGGTGAGCCGGGCGCCCCGGGAACGCGCCGAGGGCCCGGAGACGGTGGTCGTCTCCGGGCCCTCGGTCCGGGTGGTGGGCGATACTGGGTTCGAACCAGTGACCCCTTCGGTGTGAACGAAGTGCTCTCCCACTGAGCTAATCGCCCGGGCGCACCGCAAACATTACCGCATGTCAGCGGGGCTCCCGAACCATCCCCGGGTCACTCGTCGATCTTCCAGGGCATGACGATGCCGAACTTCCAGAGGTACCAGCCGAGCAGCGCGGCGATGATCACCACACCGATGACGGTGAGGGTGATGTTGCGGCGCCGGACCTTGGGGTCGAGGGCGCGCTGGGCCGCCTCGGTGACCTTGCGCTTGGTCCATCGGAGCACGATCTGCGCCCAGACGAACTCGGTGGCCCAGATCGCCATGCCGGCGAAGATGACCAGCCAGCCCGGTCCGGGGAAGACGAGCATGAGGATGCCGGCCCCGATCACGGCGAGCCCGACGATGAAGACGCCGACCTGCCAGCTCAGGTGCAGGCCCCGGCGGGCCTTGATGAACTCCGGTGCCCGGGATCCCAGTTCGGCGTCTTCGGCCTTCTGGGGCTCGGGGGCGCGCTCGTCACTCTCCGCATTCATGAGGCCAATTTACCCGACTCACCAGCCCCACCGGTATGGCAGCGTTACCCAAAGTTACATACCGCCGTACGAGCTACCTGAACGACCACAAAACCGACAGAGGGGTTTACAACGGCACCGGAGGTGGCATGTCGATTTCGCCGACGTGCGAATCCCCGAGCGCACACTGAGCGAAAGGCCCTGGCGCTTATGAACACCGTGGTGAGCTGCGAGCTGCACCTGCGCCTCGTTGTGTCGAGCGAGTCCTCACTGCCTGTACCCGCGGGCCTGCGGTATGACACGGCGGATCCGTACGCCGTGCACGCCACCTTCCACACCGGAGCCGAGGAGACGGTCGAGTGGGTCTTCGCCCGCGACCTTCTCGCCGAGGGGCTGCACCGGCCCACCGGCACGGGCGACGTCCGAGTCTGGCCTTCCCGTAGTCACGGCCAGGGAGTCGTCTGCATCGCGTTGAGCTCGCCCGAGGGCGAGGCCCTGCTCGAGGCCCCGGCGAGGGCCCTGGAGTCGTTCCTCAAGCGGACCGACGCCGCGGTGCCACCGGGCACCGAGCACCGGCACTTCGACCTCGATACCGAGCTGTCCCACATCCTGGCCGACAGCTGAGCCAGGGCCACAGGCCGCACGGCGCCGTCCGACTCGGGGCGACGGCGCCGCGCGGGCAGTGACACCCGCACGACCCCAGGCGCTCCTCACCGCGCAGCCGGCGCGGTGAAGGGCGCCGTCGCGCGTTTCCGGGGCGCGCTAGAGTCGTCGCCAATCCGCGGGCGCCCGCCCGCGGCCGGCCAGGGAGCGAAGCGTGCTCATCCCCCACGACACCCGGATCGCCCTCGACACCGTCGTCGATCTGATGAACACCGCCGCTCAGGGCGACCGTGCGGACACGCTCGCGGACCTCACCGCGCTCGGCGTCTTCGTGCGCGAGCACCGGATCAGCGACGTGGGCGACCTGGACGCCGAGGACCTGCGGGGCGTCCGCGAGGTGCGCGACCGCTTCGCCGCGGTCTTCTCCGCCCCGGACGCGCGGATCGCGGCCCCTCTGATCAACCAGCTGGTGGCCGCCGCGGGCACCACCCCGCAGCTCACCGACCACGACGGCTACGACTGGCACGTGCACTACTTCGCGCCGGGCGCCTCGGTCGCCGACCACCTGGCCGCCGACTGCGGGATGGCGCTCGCCTTCATCGTGGTCTCGGGCGAGCGCGAGCGGCTGCGGCGGTGCGAGGCGCCGGACTGCGGCCGGGCCTTCGTCGACCTCTCCCGCAACCGCTCCCGCCGCTACTGCGACAGCCGCACCTGCGGAAACCGGCTGCACGTGGCCGCCTACCGGGCCCGCCGCAAGGAAGCCGCCGGCTGATCCCGGCCGCGGCCCCGCGCCTCGGCGGGCGCCCGCCTCAGAGCACGTACAGGTCGTGCAGGGCCGCCATCAGGAGCAGGGCGCCGATCACCGTCAGGAAGATCATCAGCGGTGGCTGCGACAGCGCGAAGAGACAGCCCTTCGGCTCGTCGACCGGGCTGTCGGCGGCGGGGGCGGGCTCGGCGGAGGCGGGGGCGGGTTCCCGCGAGGTATCCAGCATCTCGGGGGGATGATCGCGCACCCCGCATGCCCGGGAGGCCGGAAACCGCCCCGCCCCGGGGCGGTTCATCCCTTCCCGTGGATCTCCGGATCACCGCCCGGTCGCGGCCCGGCAGGCAACGGCCAGAAGCGGTCAGATTCCGTGCTTCTTCAGAATCTCCTCGATGTCGCTGAAGTCCTCGGCCTCGCCGCCGCGGGCCGGTGTGCCCGGAGCGCGCGTGCCGGGCGCGGGACGGGTCAGAGCCTCTCTGGCCGGGGACGAGGCGCCGGGCGCGACCGCCGCGGGCTCCGCTCCCCCGCCGGCCGCCTTCCTGCCGCCCCGGCGCCGCTCGACGCCCCGGGTGGTCAGCAGGAGCAGCCAGGCCACCCCGAGCACGCCGAAGCCCGCCCAGGCGACCGGGCTGAAGACGGTGTCGAAGGCCCACTCGACGGCGCCGGTCATCACCAGGCCCAGGGGCACCAGCGACCAGCCGGCGATCCGTGCCGCGGACAGGTACTTCTTCCGGTACGCCGTGATCGCGGCGATGCCCAGGCCCGCCGCGGACACCGCGGAGCAGATGGTCTCGGCGAGCATGCGATCCTCCAGTTCCCGGGTGATACGTCCCTTCCATCCTGCACCGACACGGCCGCCTCAGGCCATGCCCCCGGCCCGGTCTCAGGGAGATCTCCGGGTCGTCCCGGACGGGATCTCCTCCTCAGGCCCCGGTGCGGTGCCGGTGCGGTGCCGATTGGGGCCCGGGGCGGCGCGGCTGGAAGACTGCCGGTCATGAGTGACTCCACCACCGCCCACGCCTCCCCGGTCGTCCTGGAGGCGTGGTTCGACCTCCAGTGCCCGGACTGCTTCCAGGCCCTCGACGACGTCCACGCGCTGCGCGCGCAGTACAGCGATCGGCTCGACGTACAGCTGCGCCACTTCCCGCTGACCAAGAACAAGCACGCCTACGCCGCCGCCCAGGCGGCCGAGGAGGCGTACGACCAGGGGCAGGGCTGGGCGTACACGGAGGCGCTGCTGGCCCGGACCGCCGACCTCGCCGACCGGGGCGAGCCGGTCCTCCTGGAGGTGGCGGCCGGACTCGGCCTGGACGCCGAGGAGTTCGACACCGCGCTCATCGACGGCCGGCACCTGCTCACCGTCGACGCCGACCAGGCCGAGGGCCAGGCCCTCAAGGTCACCGGCACCCCGACCTACGTCATCGGCGGGGAGCGCCTCGACGGCGGCAAGAGCCAGGAGGGGCTGCGGGCCCGGATCGAGGAGATCGCCGACCGCCTCCTGGCCGGCTGACCACCGGCTGACCACCGGCTGACCACCGGCTGGCCACCGGCCGGCGGCGGGTTGCCGGCCCCGGACCTCAGAGCAGCGGCTTGGAGCTGTTGACGTGGGTGGTCCGGTAGCCGAGCGACTCGTACAGGCGGATCGCCGGGGTGTTGCCCGCGAAGACGTGCAGTCCCAGCAGGGTCTCCCCGGCCTCCCGCGTCACGCGCTCGGCCAGCAGCATCAGCGCCCGGCCGTAGCCCCTGCCGCGCTGCTCGGCGGCGACCTCGATGTCGTACACGTATCCGGCGCTCACGCCCGGCTCCAGCTCCCGCACCCCGGTCCAGACGTGGCCGACGACCCGCCCGTCGTGGACGACGACGTGGATCGCGGTGCCGGGGGTGGCGAGGCCCTCCGGGAGCAGGTCGCGGTGGCTGGCCGCCGCCTTCGCGCGGGCCTGCTCCTCGGGGACGCCCCGGTCGATCCAGCTCCGGGCGAAGGAGTCCCTGGCCCTGGTCTCCCAGGCGGCGTACTCCTCCTCGGTCATCGACCGGACCCCGATGCCGGACGGCGGCGCGGGGGTCCCGTCGGCGAGCTCCTTGAGCATGTTCCTGCTGCGCTCGGTGTAGCCGAGGGCGCGGGCCAGGCCGAGCGCGGGCACCGCGTCGGCGGGCACCGATATCTGCACCTCCGAGCAGCCCCAGCCGCGCAGCACCTCCTCGGCGGCGAGCGCCGCCACGGTGCCCCGCCCCCGGCCGCGGTCCGGCTCGTCGACCCGGAGGCGTTCGATCCGTCCCGACGCGGCTCCGAAGTCCGGATCGGTGGCGACGCGGACGGAACCGACCCGGCGGCTGTTCACGCAGATGTCGTAGGTGCGCGAACGGCCGCCGTCGGCGGGCTGCTGAAGCGGCTCGGTCGGCCGCAGGGTGGTGGTCATCAGGGGTGTTCTACCCATCCGGGAGACCCCCGTCATCCGGATTTACCCGAGCTTCGGGTCCCGGTCGGCGGCGGCCCGCTCCTCGAAGATCCGCATGGCCTTGGCGGTCACCGGTCCGGGGGCGGCGGCGAGTTCGCGTCCGTCGACGCGGGGGACGGCCTGGACGTCGCGCAGGGTGGAGGTGAGGAAGATCTCCTCGGCGGTCTCCAGGACGTCGAACGGCAGCTCCGTCTCGACGGCGCCGGTCCACTCGGCGGCCAGCGCGCGCGTGATGCCCGCGAGGCAGCCGGAGGAGACGGGCGGGGTGTGGATCCGGCCGTCGAGCACGACGAAGACGTTGGAGCCGGTGCCTTCGCAGAGCTGCCCGACGGTGTTGGCGAACAGGGCCTCGGTCGCGCCGTGCTCCCTGGCCCTGGCGAGGGCGACGACGTTCTCCGCGTACGAGGTGGTCTTCAGGCCCGTCAGGGCGCCGCGCTCGTTGCGGGTCCAGGGGACGGTGACCACGGCGGTGGTGTCGGAGCGGCGGGAGGAGGCGCCGACCGCGACGACGAGGCTCGGGCCGGCGTCGCCGCGCTCCGAGCCGAGCGGGGAGAGGCCGCCGGTGTAGGTGATCCGGAGTCGGCCGAGCTCCAGCGGGTTGGCCTCCAGGACGGCGGCGCAGGCCCGGCGGACCTCGTCGAGGTCGGGGTCGGGCAGTCCGAGGCCACGGGCGGAGCGGGTCAGCCGCTCCAGGTGGAGGGTGAGGGCGAACGTTTCGCCCCGCTCGGCCTTGACCGTCTCGAAGATGCCGTCGCCGACGGTCAGTCCATGGTCCAGGACGGAGACCCGGGCGGTCTCCTCTTCGTGCAGTCCGCCGTTGACCCACAGTTTCATCGAGAGATGGCCTTTCCGCTCGCCCCTGGGACGTCCTCGTCCGGGGCGCCCGACTCGTAGGCGCCCGACGCTATCGCGACCAGCCGGGCCGCCTTCAGCTCGGTCTCCTCCCACTCCCGCTCGGGGTCGGAGCCCCAGGTGATCCCGGCGCCGGTGCCGAAGCGCAGCACGCCGAGCGGGCGGTCGATCCAGAAGGTGCGGATGCCGACGGCCAGCTCGCCGCGGCCGCTGTCGGCGTCCACCCAGCCGACGCCCCCGCAGTACGGGCCCCGGGGCGCGGTCTCCAGGGCCTCGATGATCCGCAGGGCGCTGGACTTGGGGGCGCCGGTGACGGAGCCGGGCGGGAAGGTGGCGGCGAGCAGCTCGCGCCAGCCCGCGTCCTCGGGCAGTACCCCGCTGACGGTGGAGACGAGGTGGACGAGACCCGGGTGCTCCTCGATCTCGCAGAGGGCGGGGACGGCGACGGAGCCGGTCTCGCAGACGCGGCCCAGGTCGTTGCGGACCAGGTCCACGATCATCACGTTCTCTGCGTGGTCCTTGGGCAGGAGGTCGGCGGCGGTCCTGCCGGTGCCCTTGATGGGGCCGGAGGAGACCCGGGCGCCGTCGCGCCGGAGGTACAGCTCGGGCGAGGCGGTGGCGATCTCCACGCCGTGCGCGGGCAGCCGGATCGTCCCGGCGTACGGGGCGGGGTTGCCGGCCGCGAGCAGCGCGGTGAGGGCGTCCACGTCGGCGGCGGCCGGATCGGGCAGCGGCGCGGTCATCACCCGGCAGAGGTTCGCCTGATAGACCTCGCCGCGCTCTATGTGCGCGCGCACCGTCCGCACGCCCGCGGTGTACGCGGCGCGGTCGAGCGACGACGTCCAGTCGCCGGGGCGTGGGCCGGCCCACGCGCCGGGGACGGCGGCGGGCACCGGCGCCGTGCGGACGTCTCCGAAGCGGGCGCAGGTGAGCCGGCCCTCGAAGTCGGCGCAGACGGCCCAGAAGCCGGTGGAGTCCAGTGCCTCGGGATCGTGGGTGACATCCCGGAGGTCGGTCGCGACGAGGCCGCCGAAGCGGGCCAGGGGAGCAAGGTCGTACACGCATCGAGTCTAGGTCGGCGGGGTGCGGGGAGGCGGGGCGAGGCGGAGGGGGCCGGTACGGGCACGGGCCGCGGCGCGGGGGACACGGCGGGTGACGGGGGCGGACCGGGACGCGCGACCGGGGTGGGTGACCGGGGTGGGGAGCTGCGCCACGGGTGTCCCGCGTGCCCCTCCGGCCCCACCCGTGGGCCCGGTCCGGGGGTCGTTCCGGCACCCCGCTCGGGCCGCGCCTCGGCGAGCTGCGGAAACGCGTTTTTGTACTGGGCGAGGAATCCGCTAAAGTTCAACACGTCGCCGGGACGCGCAAGCGAAACGGAAACGACAAGCGGACGTGGCTCAGTTGGTAGAGCATCACCTTGCCAAGGTGAGGGTCGCGAGTTCGAATCTCGTCGTCCGCTCGAGTAGGGGGATCTTCCCGACCCCCCTGTGACACTCCTGGTGGAGTGGCCGAGAGGCGAGGCAACGGCCTGCAAAGCCGTCTACACGGGTTCAAATCCCGTCTCCACCTCCAAGGACGATTAGCTCAGCGGGAGAGCGCTTCCCTGACACGGAAGAGGTCACTGGTTCAATCCCAGTATCGTCCACTGGACCTTCGGGTCCTGGATCTTCGGATCCCCCGCGCGATTAGCTCAGCGGGAGAGCGCTTCCCTGACACGGAAGAGGTCACTGGTTCAATCCCAGTATCGCGCACGCAGTACCACGCCCACGGGTGTGTCCCGCGCGATTAGCTCAGCGGGAGAGCGCTTCCCTGACACGGAAGAGGTCACTGGTTCAATCCCAGTATCGCGCACAGGATGACGAAGCCCCCGGCCGCAGCTCGCGGCCGGGGGCTTCGTCGTCGTGCCGGGGCGTCGGGCCGGATCGCCGTGCCGGGCGGGCGGGCGCCGGCCGGGCCCGCGGGTGGCGGGCCCGGCCGGGACGGCTCAGGAGGAGAAGAGCATCCGGCCGAAGCCGCGCTGCCGGTGGCCGCCGTGGTGGCCGCCGTGCGGCGCGCCCCACGCGGGAGCGGCCGGGGCGTGCTGGGCCGGGTACGCGGCCGGCGGGGCCGGGGCCGGCGGAGCGGGCGGGGCCTGCCACTGGGACTCCAGGCGGGTCAGGGCCTCCAGCTCGCCGTAGTCCAGGAAGATCCCGCGGCAACCGCTGCACTGCTCGATCTGGACGCCGTTGCGGTTGTACGTGTGCATCGCCGCGTGGCACTTGGGACACTGCATGCTCGGCTCAACTCCCCTGCTGTCGCCGTTCGAATGATGGCCTCAGCTTAAGAGGACGCGGCGGAGCCCGGGGCGGTTCGGGTATCCGTGATCCGGGCGCAGGTGTCGATCATCACGCTCTCGACCTCGTCGAGTTCGCGTTCCTCCGCCGTGGACTTGGCGAGCGCGAGGGCCGCGGTCTGCACGGTCAGGGCCCGGGCGGGCAGATCGAGCCGGGCCCAGGGGTCGTCCCTGTCGGTGGCCGGACCGCCCGCCTCCTCGTACGCGCCGAGGAACCGCGCCCACACGTCCGCCGGGAGCAGCCCTGCGGCGAACCAGGCGGCGGGGCGGGCCAGGTCCCAGGCGGGGTCGCCGAGTCCGGCGTCGTCGACGTCGATCAGCCGCCAGTCGCCGCGGAAGTCCCGGACGAGCTGGCCGAGATGGAAGTCGCCATGGCACAGGTACGCGCGCGTGCCGCCGGTCCCGTCCCTCGTCCCGGCCTTCTCCTCCCCCTCGGTGACGGTCCGCCAGGCCGCGAGGACGGTGGGCGCGGCCGGGTGGTCCGGCGCGGTGCGGAGCATCCGGCCGACCGCCAGGGCCGCCTTCTCGGGGGCGCGCATCGGGGGCAGAGGGTCGGCGCCGGCCGGGGGTGGGGTGCGGTGGAGCCGGGCGAGGAGCCGGGCCGCCTCCTCCCAGGGCGCCGCCTCGGGATCGCCCGGGTCGACCGGAGGCCCGTACGGCCAGACCGTCACCGGCCGTCCGGCGACGCGCCGAGGGGCCGGGACCGGGGCGGGCGGAAGGAGAATCCCGTCAAGCCCCGGGTGACCGGCGAGGGCGACGCGGGCCCGGTGCGGCGCACCGCCGGTACCGGGCGCGTGCGCCTTGGCGACGACCCCGCCATGCCGCACGACAGCCCCGTCCTCCCGATCCGCAAGCACCCCGACCGCCCCCTCCGGACACCGGCAGACACCCCCACCGTGCACGGCATCACGAGCGACCCGAGCAAGCTCCCCGAGCACGTCGCCGGGTGCGGGCCGGGGGCCCGGTATCGGCCCGGGCGCGCTGTCCCCGTCGCGGTCCTCTGCGGCCGAGGCGGGCGGCTTCCGGGTCGGAACGGCCGGGGTGCCGGTGTCTGGCGTGTCCATCCGGCGAGGGTACGCGGCGAGGGTGGGGTGTAGGTGTGCGGAGGGGCGGGCGGGCGGCGGCGCCCCGACGCGGTGTGCGGGCGCGCGGAGGGGCCGGGCGGCGGGACCAGCAGGGGCCGTGTCCCGCCGCGCGGCGTGCGGGCAGGCGGGAGCGGGGGGGCGGGACAGGCAGAGGCGGTGTGCGGACCCACGGAGAGGCCGGTCGGCAGGACGGGCGGTGGCGGTGTCCGGACGCGGCGGGCGGGGCGGTGTCCCTACGCGCGGAGCGGTCGGGCGGCGGAGCGGGCCTCCGCGCCCGACGCGCGGAGGGGTCCGCCAGCGGGGCGGATGGGCCGTGTTCCTACGTGTGGCGGGACCGGGCGGGTGCGCGGAAGGGCCGGTCGGCTCCCCGGCCGACCGGCCCCTGCGCTGTCGTCCGCCGCACCCCCGTCCCCACGGGGCTGTCGGCCGATGTCCCGACCCGGGCCGCTCTCCCGGGTCCGGGGCGCCGCTCAGCGCCCCAGCATCACACCCACGGACGACGCCTGTGTGACCACCGCTTCCCAGCCGCCGAAGACGACCACCAGCAGGGCCGCGAGAGGGAGGACCATGGCGGTGGCCACCAGGGGGTGACGGCGTCCCGCGGGGCGGGGGGTCGACCGGTGTGCCGTGAAGGCCATGGTCCTCTCCTGTCGCTCTGTGTTCCGGATCTCGGTGCGGTGGGCGCGTGTTCCTCGGGGGACGAGAGTCGCGCCCACCGCATGACCTCAACACTAGGCAGCGGGAGGGCCCGGGGCGTCATGCCCGCGTACCGGCTTTCGGGCCTACGCGAGGATGACGCCGCTCCTTCCGGAGTACTCCCCTGGGTGGAGACGGGGGCGCGCGGGTGGGGGTCTTCCCGGAGGGGACGCGCCCCCCGGCCCCGGGAGGAGGGGGCCTGGGTGACATGGGTCACGTCGGGTGGGTAGGGGGGTGCGGGGCGGGCGTGGTGGAGCGGTCGGGGGCACGGGAGTTGTCGGATGGGGAGGTCAAGTGGGTGGGAGGGAAGGGGTGTTGGGCGGGCGGGTCCGGTGGGGGTGCGGTCCTGGTGGCCTTCAGCACTGACAATCGATGCCGGTGGGAGGGCGCGGCCTATGAGCGCGCGGGGGCGGCACTACGTAAGCTGTGCCACGTCGAACGGACGAGGGGACGGACATGGCGATGATGCGGCTCCGGCGCGAGGACCCGCGGATCGTCGGGGCGTTCCGGCTCCACCGCAGGCTGGGCGCCGGAGGGATGGGGGTCGTGTACCTCGGCTCCGACCGGCGCGGTCAGCGGGTGGCGCTGAAGGTGATCCGGCCGGATCTGGCCGAGGACCAGGAGTTCCGGTCGCGGTTCGCCCGTGAGGTGTCGGCGGCCCGGCGGATCCGGGGCGGCTGCACCGCCCGGCTGGTCGCCGCCGATCTGGACGCCGAGCGGCCCTGGTTCGCCACCCAGTACGTGCCCGGCCCCTCGCTGCACGACCGGGTCGCCGAGGAGGGCCCGCTGCGCGCCGCCGACGTGGCGTCGATCGGCGCCGCGCTCTCCGAGGGCCTGGTCGCCGTCCACGAGGCCGGGGTCGTACACCGCGATCTGAAGCCGTCGAACATCCTGCTCTCCCCCAAGGGCCCCCGCATCATCGACTTCGGGATCGCCTGGGCCACCGGGGCCAGCACCCTCACGCACGTCGGCACCGCGGTCGGCTCCCCCGGCTTCCTCGCGCCCGAGCAGGTGCGGGGCGCGGCCGTCACCCCGGCGACCGACGTCTTCTCGCTCGGTGCCACCCTCGCGTACGCCTCCATGGGCGACTCCCCCTTCGGGCACGGCAGTTCCGAGGTCATGCTGTACCGCGTGGTGCACGAGGAGGCGCAGCTCCAGGGCGTTCCGGACGCGCTCGCGCCGCTGATCAAGGCGTGTCTGGCGAAGGACCCGGAGGACCGGCCGAGCACGCTCCAGCTGTCGATGCGGCTCAAGGAGATCGCGGCCCGCGAGGCGCAGGGGCTGCCGTCGGCCCGGCCGCCGGCCCCGCGCGAGCGGGTGGAGGAGCGCGGCACGCTGCGGCCGACCGAGCGGTACACGGAGCGGGACGTCCCCGGCCGGGAGCCGGAGCGCGCGGCCACCCGGGGGCGCGGGCCCGCGCCGTCCTCGCGGCCCTCGGCGCCCGCCCGTACCGGCGGCGGCTCCCGCAATCACCCGTCGCGGCCCGGGACCCGTCCGGGGGCCCGGACGACGTCCACCGGCCGCCGCCCGGCCAATCCCCGGCTGCTGCGCCAGCGGCTCGTCGTCTTCGTGGTGGTGACGCTGGTGGTGGCCCTGGGCATCGCCGCCGCCCAGGCCCTCCAGGGCTGAGCCAGGAGTACGCCTCGGGGGTTACGCCTCCGGGCGGCCCGACGTCACCGCGTAGAAGGCGACGGCGGCCGCGGCGCCGACGTTGAGCGAGTCGACGCCGTGGGCCATCGGGATGCGGACCCACTCGTCGGCCGCGCGCAGCGCCTGGGTGGAGAGGCCGTCGCCCTCCGCGCCGAGCATCAGGGCGACCCGGTCCAGCCGGTGCGGGGCGGCCTCGTCCATGGAGGTGGCCTTCTCGGCCGGGGTGAGGGCGAGGAGCTTGAAGCCCGCCTCCCGTACCGCTTCGAGACCGCGGGGCCAGGTGTCCAGGCGGGCGTACGGGACGGAGAAGACCGCGCCCATGGAGACCTTCACCGAGCGGCGGTAGAGCGGGTCGGCGCAGTCCGGGGAGAGCAGGACGGCGTCCATGCCGAGCGCGGCGGCGCTGCGGAAGATGGCGCCGATGTTGGTGTGGTCGTTGACCGACTCCATGACCGCCACCCGGCGGGCGCCGGCGAGGAGGTCGGCGGCCTCGGGGAGCGGCTTGCGCTGCATCGAGGCGAGGGCGCCGCGGTGCACGTGGTAGCCGGTGACGCGTTCGGCGAGGTCGGGCTGGATGGCGTACACCGGGGCGGGGACCTCGTCGATGACGTCGCGCATGACGTCGACCCACTTGGCGGAGAGCAGCATCGACCGCATCTCGTAACCGGCCTGCCGGGCGCGGCGGATGACCTTCTCGCCCTCGGCGATGAACAGGCCCTCGGCGGGCTCGCGCCGGCGGCGCAGCTCGACGTCGGTCAGGCCGGTGTAGTCGCGCAGGCGGGGGTCGTCGGGGTCGGTGATCGTGATGAGTTCGGCCACGGGGTGATACTGCCTTGTCCGGGGAGTGGTGCCAATGCGTGGGACGGACGGCGGTCGCCGCCCGTCCCGCGCGCGTGGGTGTCGGGGTGTCAGCGGGTGAGCTTGTCGGGGCCCTCCGCGACCACGGGGCCGATGACGATGACGGCCGGCGGACGGACCTCCTCCGCCTTCACGACCTCGGCGACGGTGGCGAGGGTGGCGTCCACCCGGCGCTGGGTCGCGGTGGTGCCCTCCTGGACGAGGGCGAGCGGGGTGTCGGGGGCCTTGCCGTGGGCGACGAGCGCCTCGGCGATCTTCCCTATCTTGTCGACGCCCATGAGGATCACCAGGGTGCCGGTCAGCTTGGCGAGCGAGGCCCAGTCGACGAGCGAGCGCGGGTCGTCGGGGGCGACGTGCCCGCTGACCACGGTGAACTCGTGGGCGACGCCCCGGTGGGTGACCGGGATGCCGGCGGCGCCGGGCACCGAGATGGAGCTGGAGATGCCGGGCACGACGGTGCAGGCGATGCCCTCGGCGGCGAGCGCCTGGGCCTCCTCCATGCCCCGGCCGAAGACGAACGGGTCGCCGCCCTTGAGGCGGACCACGGACTTCCCGGCCTTGGCGTGCTCGATCAGCGCGTTGTTGATGGCCTCCTGGGCCATGAAGCGGCCGTACGGGATCTTCGCCGCGTCGATCACCTCGACGTGCGGGGGCAGCTCGTCCAGGAGGTCGCGGGGGCCGAGCCGGTCGGCGATGACGACGTCGGCCTCGGCGAGCAGCCGGCGGCCGCGGACCGTGATGAGGTCGGGGTCGCCGGGGCCGCCGCCGACGAGGGCGACGAAGGGGGTGCGGGCGCGCTGGGCGGGCGCGGCGAGGGAGCCGTCGCGCAGGCCCTCCAGGATCGCGTCGCGGACGGCGGCGGAGCGGCGCGGGTCGTGGCCGGTGAGGACGGCGACGGTGACGCCGTCGCCTCGGCCGGTGGCCGGGGTCCAGGCGGTGGCGGCCTCGGCGTCGTCGGAGCGGACGCACCAGACGCGGGCGCGCTCGGCCTCGGCGGAGGCGGCGGCGTTGGCGGCCGGGTCGGTGGTGGCGACGAGCGCGTACCAGGCGTCGGCCAGGTCGCCTTCCTCGTACCGGCGGCGGACCCAGGTGATCTCGCCGGTCTCGGCCATGGCCTCCACGGAGGGGGTGGCGGAGGGGGAGATCAGGGTGATGTCGGCGCCGGCGGCGATGAGGGCGGGCAGGCGGCGCTGCGCGACCGTGCCGCCGCCGAGGACGACGACGCGCCGGCCGGCGAGGCGGAGGCCGACGGGGTAGGCGGGGTGCTCGGCGTGCTGGGCCATGTGCGGGCGGCTCCTCGGACGGGGCTTGGGCCTGTCCGACCCTGTGCGTCGGATCAGGCCGGGTTGTTCGGTGCGTGCGATCGGCGTGCGGCCGGGGCGCCCTCGTAGCGGAGCTACTCGGGAGTTTCGGCCGTGCGGCGAGCGTGCGTGCCGGGCGGGCCGGGCCCGACGGAGATGGTCGGACAGGCCCTGGGCGCCGCTGCGGCGGTGAAGCGGCTGGTGGGCGGGCGTTCGGCCCGGTGACCACGATATCGGTGACCTGGCGTGGGCACCCTGTGACCCTGGTCCCTCGGGGCCGGGGGGGCGCGGCCGGGAGGGCGGCGGGCATGGGGCGGCCCCGGCGCCGCCGCCCTCGCGGGGTGGCGGCACCGGGGCCGTACGGACTACTTCTCCGTGACGCCCGCGGAGTCGAAGGTCGCGACCTCGTGCATCGCGCGGGCCGCGCTCTGCACCAGCGGGAGGGCCAGCAGGGCGCCGGTGCCCTCGCCGAGGCGGAGGTCCAGGTCGACCAGCGGGCGCAGGCCCAGCTTGTTGAGCGCGGCGACGTGGCCGGGCTCGGCGCTGCGGTGGCCCGCGATGCAGGCGGCGAGCGACTCGGGGGCGATGGCCCGGGCGACCAGGGCGGCCGCGCCGGTGGAGACGCCGTCGAGGATCACCGGGGTACGCAGCGAGGCGGCGCCCAGGATGAAGCCGACGAGGGCCGCGTGCTCCAGGCCGCCGATCTGCGACAGGACGCCGATCGGGTCCGTCGGGTCCGGCTTGTGCAGGTCGAGGGCGCGGCGGACGACGTCCACCTTGCGGGAGTGGGTCTCGTCGTTGATGCCGGTGCCGCGGCCGGTGACCTCGGCCGGGTCGACGCCGGTGAAGACGGAGATCAGGGCGGCGGACGCGGTGGTGTTCGCGATGCCCATCTCGCCGGTGAGGAGCGCCTTGTTCCCGGCCGCGACCAGGTCGCGGGCGGTCTCGATGCCGACCTCGAGCGCGGCGATCGTCTCCTCGCGGGTCATCGCGAGGCCGGTGGTGAAGTCGCCCGAGCCGGCCCGGACCTTGCGGGGCAGCAGCCCCGGGGTGGCGGGGAGCTCGGAGGCGACGCCCACGTCGATGACGCAGACCTCGGCGCCGACCTGGTTGGCGAAGGCGTTGCAGACCGCTCCCCCGCCGAGGAAGTTGGCCACCATCTGGCCGGTGACCTCCTGCGGCCAGGGGGTGACGCCCTGGGCGTGCACGCCGTGGTCGCCGGCGAAGATCGCGACGGCGGCGGGCTCCGGGATCGGCGGCGGGCAGACCCGGGAGAGGCCGCAGAGCTGCGCGGAGATGATCTCCAGCATGCCGAGCGCGCCGGCCGGCTTGGTCATCCGCTTCTGCCGCTCCCACGCCTCGCCGAGCGCCTTGGCGTCGAGGGGGCGGATGGAGGCGATGGTCTCCTGGAGCAGGTCGTGCGGCTCCTCGCCGGGCAGGGCGCGGCGGCCGTAGGTCTCCTCGTGGACGACCCAGGCGAGCGGGCGGCGCTTGGACCAGCCCGCCTGCATCAGCTCGGGCTCGTCCGGGAACTCGTCGACGTACCCGACGCAGAGGTAGGCGACGACCTCCAGGTGCTCGGGCAGGCCGAGGGTACGGACCATCTCGCGCTCGTCGAAGAAGCTGACCCAGCCGACGCCGAGGCCCTCGGCGCGGGCGGCGAGCCACAGGTTCTCGACGGCGAGGGCCGAGGAGTACGGGGCCATCTGCGGCTGCGTGTAGCGGCCGAGGGTGTGCCGGCCGCCGCGGGTCGGGTCGGCGGTCACCACGATGTTGACCGGGGTGTCGAGGATGGCCTCGATCTTCAGTTCCTTGAACTGCTTCGCCCGGGCCTTCGGCAGCGACTTGGCGTACGCCTCGCGCTGCCGCTGGGCCAGCTCGTGCATGCTCTGCCGGGTCTCGGCGGAGCGGATCACGACGAAGTCCCAGGGCTGCGAGTGGCCGACGCTGGGGGCCGTGTGGGCGGCCTCCAGGACGCGGAGCAGCACCTCGTGCGGGATCGGGTCGGAGCGGAAGCCGTTGCGGATGTCGCGGCGCTCGCGCATCACGCGCAGGACCGCCTCGCGCTCGGCGTCGGCGTAGCCGGGGGCCGCGGGGCGGGGCTCGGCCTCCTCGGCCTCCTCCTGCGCGTCCTCGGGGGTGTCCTCGGCGACGACCGGGATCTCCTCGGCCACGGCCACGACGGGCGCCTCGGCGGGCACCTCGGCGGCGGCGTCGGCGAAGGTCTCGGGGGCGGGCTCCTCGGCGGGGGCGGGCGCCTCTGCGGGGGCCGTTGCGGTGGGCTCCTCGGGCGCGGGCGCCTCGGGGGTCGCGGGCTCCTCGGCCGGGGCCGGGTCGGCCTGGTGGTCGGGCTGCTGCTCGGCGGGCTGCTCGGCGGTGGGGGCTTCGGGCTCGGCGACGGGCTCGGCCTCGGCGGCCGGGAGCTCCGGGGCGGGCTCGGCGACCGGGGTCTCCGCGGCCGGGGCTTCGGGCTCGGGCAGCGGGGGTACGTCGGCGGGGGTGGCGGGCTCCACGGGCTCGGCCACGGGCTCGGCCTCGGCCACAGGCTCCGGCTCGGGCTCGGGGGCGGGCTCGGCCACGGGCTCCTGGGCTGCCGGGGCCTCCGCGACCACGGCCTCCGTCGCCGGGGCCTCCGTCGGCTGCTCGGCCACGGGCTCGGGGGCCTCGGCGGGCACGACGGGCTCGGGTACGACGGCCTCCGGCGTCACGGCCTCGGGGGCCACAGCCTCGGCGACCACGGGCTCAGCGGCCACAGCCGGCGCGGCGGCGGGCTCGCCCTCGCGCGGCGCGGGGACGAGGGCCTCAGGGGCCGGGGTCTCGACGATCACGGGCTCGGCGGGCGCGGGCTCGGCGGGCGCGGCCTCCACGACCACGGCCTCAGCCTCAGCCGGCGCGGCCTCGGGCTCGGCAGTCCCCGCCTCCACGACCACGGCCTCGGCGGGCTCCGTCAGCGGGGTGCCGGCGGCCGGGGTGGGCGTGGGGGCGGGCTGGGTGGCGGTCGGGAGGGCGCCCTCGACCTGGACGAACTGGCCGCTCTGCGGGACGACCGTTTCTGCGGGGGCCTCGGCGGGCGCCAGGGGCTCCTGCGGCTGCGCGGCCCAGGGCTCGGCGCCCTGCGGGGCCGTCTGCTGGTCCTGCGCGATGTCGAAGTACTCGGGGCCGGTGGTGGGCGGTCCCGGGTTGCGTACGGGCACGGGCGCGGGTCCCGTGGGCACGAGGGGCTCGGGGGCGGGCGCCGGGACCTGCGGGGCGACGGGCGCCGCCGCGGCCGGGCCCCGGTCGGCGAGCGAGCGCACGACGCCGCCGGTGGCGGTCTCGGGGACGGGCGGGCCCATGTGGAGCGGGCGGCGCGCGGGGCCGGACGGCTGCGCGGCCGGCGGCGGCACGCGGACGCCGCCGAGGTCGACGGAGCCGGAGTCGCGGCCCGCGGCCTCGTGGGCACCGGTGTCGAGGATGCCGGGCTCGTAGCCGTGGGCGGGGGCGACGGCCTCGTGCGGGGCGACGGGGACGCCGTGCGCCGGGGTGCCGAACGGGGGCTGCGGGGCGAGCCGCACGCCCTGCGGCGGGGTGTGCGCCGGGGCGGTGAGCTGGTCAGCGAGGACGAGACCGTCCGGGAGCGGGCCGGTGAGGGGGTCCGGCAGCGGGTCGGTGAGCGGGTCGCCCGGCGGGGCCGCGTGCGGCGCGGCCTCGGGGCCGCCCTGCTGCGGGACGACGGGAGGGGCGGGGACGGCGACGGGCGGGGCGGGCACGGCGCCGGGGCCCTGCTCGCTCCAGGCGCCCTGGGCGCCCGGCATCAGGAGCATGTCGTCGTCCTCGGGGAGCTGCCCGGGGGTGGAGCCGGAGGGGTCCAGGAAGGTGTACGCGCCCGGAGCGGGGATGCCCGGCTGCTCGACCATGCCTGCGTTCTCCGGCAGTCCCTCGCCCGGGACCTGGCCGGTGTCCGTCATGCGTACCCCTCGCCCATCGTTGTGTTCGTTCAGAGCTGCGCCCGTCAACGAGAACGAGCGCGTGCGCCGCGCGGCACGGAGGCGCGCCGACACCCAAGCATTGTCGCGGCCCGCGGCCATCGTGGCAGGCGGATCCGCCACGGTGCGCTGTGGACTGCGCCACGTCGCGCGGTCCCCCCGGTGTCCCGCACGCCGGTGACCGTCGAGATCGGGTCAAGACGGTCATCGATTCGGGACATTGACGAACAACCTGCCGGACATCCCCGTGCGGTACAACAATCCGCCAGCCTACCTGCCCCGGCGCCCGGCCGGGGTCACGGGGCGCCGGCGGTCCGGCGGCCGGTGAGGAGGAAGACGACGGAGCGCACGCGCTCGGTCCAGTCGTCGGGATCGAGGCCGACGGTCTGGAGGAGGAGGGTCTCGACGGTGTAGCCGCCGGCGGTGAGGGCGGTGCCGATCGCCTCGGCCTCGTCGCGGGTGGTGGCGTGGGCCGCGATCCGTTCGGGGCGGCGGTCGGCGCAGGCGGTGACGACGGGGACGCCGCCGGCTCCGACGCGTACGACGTCGGGTTCGGGAAGGCTCTCCAGGACGTGCGGGGCGCGGCCGGTGATCGTCTGGAGGAGGACGCCGTGGCGGCGGGCGGCGGCCTCGGTGCGGGTGCGGGCCCCGGGGTCGGCGTCGACGGCGATGACGGCGGCGCCGAAGCGGGCGGCCTCGACGGCGAAGGTCCCGCCGGCGCTGCCGACGTCCCAGACGAGGTCGCCGGTGCGGGGGCCGAGGCGGGCGAGCTGGACGGCGCGCAGGGTGGGGTCCTGGCCGACGCCGGGACGCGCGTCGGAGCCGTACTCGCCGGGCTGCTCCGCCCAGCCCCGGACGGATCCGGCCGCCGGGTCGTGGCCCATCAGCCAGGGGGCGGCGGAGGCGCCGGTGCCGCCGGCGCTTCCGATGACGAGGACGACGTTGGGGTCGCGCCAGGTGTGGTCGGCGGCCTTGTCGGAGGTGAGGACGGAGACCTGTTCGCGGGCGGTGCCGAGTTCCTCGCAGACGACGAAGGTGCGGTGGACGCCGTCGAGGAGGAGGGCGAGCTCGGCGGGGCCGGCGCCCGGCGAGGTGAGGACGGCGACCTTGGGGTGGGCGCGGCAGACGTTGACGGCGCGGCGCAGGGTGCGTTCGTGGGCGACGACGACGTGGGCGTCGTCCCAGGGCATGCCGGCGCGGGCGAAGGCGGCGGCGACCGAGGAGACGGCGGGGACGACCTCGACCTCCAGGCCGTGCTCGGGGGCGCGCAGGGCGCGGACGACGCCGAAGAAGCCGGGGTCGCCGTCGGCGAGGACGACGGCGGTGCCGCGGTGGCCGGCGACGCGGCGCGCGGCGAGGCCGACGCTGCCGAGCCGGACGCGTTCGGCGCCGGGGGGTACTTCGGGGAGTGCCAGGTGGTGGGCGGCGCCGGCGACCAGGGTGGCGGCCGAGAGCGCGGACCGGGCCGCCGCGGTGAGGGGCGAGCCGTCCCAGCCGATCACCGTGACCCGGTCGGCCATCGCGTCTGTCTCCTGTGGTGTCGTCGCAGGTCGGGGGCGTGCCGAGCGTACCCCGGGTTGTCGCTCGCGGGGCTCAGCTCCAGTCCGTGTACGAGGAGTATCCGGCCTCGGCCATCTGGTCGGCGACGCCGTCGAGGTCCTCGGGGAGGAGGCCCCAGAGGATGAGGTCGGTGCGGATGTCGGTCCACTCGCCGCTCTCGGTGAGGCTGCGCGCTATCCAGGCGTTGCGCAGGACGCCCTCGCTGATGCAGCCGATCTTCTGGGCGACCTGCTGGGAGGCGGTGTTGTCGGCGGCGGTGCGCAGCTGGAGGCGTTCGAAGCCGCGGTCGCGGAAGAGCCACTGGGCGGTGGCGAGGACGGATTCGGTGGCGTAACCCTCGCCGCGGGCCCAGGGGGCGGTGACGTAGGCGACCTCGGTGGCGCGGACGCGCCAGTCGGTGTCGTGGAGGTGGACGGTGCCGACCAGACGCTGCGTCAGGAACTCGGTGACGGCGAGGACGATGCCGCGGCCCTCGGTCCGCTCCGCGGGAGCGATCCTGCGGACCCAGTCCTCGGCGTGGGCGCGGGTGTACGGGTGCGGCACCGTGGTCCAGGCGGTGACGAGTTCGTCGTTCATCATCTCGACGAAGGCGGGGATGTCGGCTTCCTCGTACGGGCGCAGCACCAGTCGCTCCGTGTTGATGGAGACGTCCGGGAAGGTGGTAGTCATGCGTAGCTCCATACGTGAAGACCGTGGAGGCACAGCATGCAGCATGGCCCGGCCGACGCGCATGCGCGGGTGAGCACAAGGCCCCGCGCGCCGGACGGGGCGGGCGGGGCCTGGTGCTCAAGGAGTGTGTCGGCGGCCTTACTTGGCGGCGCCGAACGCGGGGACGACGGAGCCCTTGTAGGTGTCCTCGATGTACTTCTTCACCTCGGGCGAGTTCAGGAGCTCGGCGAGCTTCTGGACGCGGGCGTCGTTCTCGTTGCCCGCCTTGACGGCGAGGAAGTTGGCGTACGGGTTGCCCTCGGCCTTCTCCAGGACCAGGGCGTCCTTCGACGGGGAGAGGTCGGCCTCGATCGCGTAGTTGCCGTTGATGACGGCGGCGTCGACGTCGTTCAGGGCGCGGGGCACGGTGGCGGCCTCCAGCTCCTTGAACTCCAGGCCCTTCTTGTCGGTGATGTCGGAGAGCTTGGCGTCGGTGCCGACGCCGTCCTTGAGGGTGATGAGGCCGTTCTCGGCGAGGAGGTGGAGCGCGCGGCCCTCGTTGGTGGTGTCGTTGGGGACGGCGACGGTCTGGCCGGCCTTGATGTCCTTCACCGACTTCAGGCTCTTGGAGTAGAGGCCGAGGGGCTCCAGGTGGACGTTGACCACGGGGACGATGGTGGTCTTGTTCTTCTTGTTGAAGTCGTCCAGGTACGGCTTGTGCTGGAAGAAGTTCGCGTCGACCTGACCGCTCTGGGTGGCGGTGTTCGGCAGGACGTAGTCCGTGAACTCCTTGACCTCCAGCTTGAGGCCCGCCTTGGCGGCCAGGTTGTCCTGGACGAACTTGAGGATGTCGGCGTGCGGCGTCGGGGACGCGGCGACGACGAGCGGCTGGTCGGCGGAGCCGGCGTCGCTCTTGGACGCCGGGTCCGAGGAGGTGCCGCAGGCGGTGAGGCCGAGGGCGAGGGCGGTGACGGAAGCGAAGCCGGCGGCGAGCTTGATGTTCTTACGCACGAAGAGTGCCTCTTTCATGTGGAGCGGTGGACGCCTGGACAACAAGTCCGGGCTCAGGGGGGGTTGTGGTCTGTGGTGCCGTCAGGTGGTGCGGCCGCGGCGGGCGATGAGCCGTACGGCCCCGTCGCCGAGGAGCTGGACGATCGTGACGATCGCGACCAGGACGACGACGGTGACGAGCATGAAGGTGGTCTCGAAGCGCTGGTATCCGTAGGTGATGGCCTTGGATCCGAGGCCCTCGCCGCCGACCGCGCCGGCCATCGCCGAGTAGCCGATGAGCACGATGACGGTGGTGGTGACGGCGGCGATCAGCGAGGGCAGGGCCTGCGGGAGCAGCACCTTGCGGACGATGGTGGGGATGCCGCCGCCCATGGACTGGACGGCTTCGACGAGCCCGTGGTCGACCTCGCGGATCGCGGTCTCGACGAGGCGCGCGAAGAAGGGGATGGCGCCGATGGCGAGCGGCACGATCATCGCGGTCGGGCCGATGGCGGTGCCGACGACGAAGGTCGTGAAGGGGAACAGGGCGATCAGCAGGATGATGAACGGCAGCGAACGGCCGATGTTCACGATCGCACCGACGACCTTGTTCACGGGCCGGTTCTGGAGCAGTCCGCCCTTGTCGGTGAGGACGAGGAGGATGCCGAGCGGGAGGCCGCCGACGATGGTGGCGACGGTGGCCCACAGGACCATGTAGAGGGTGTCGACCGTGCCCTGTTCGAGCAGGGGGAGCATCTCTTCCCAGGTCACTTGGCACTCTCCTTCGCGAGCACGTGCTGCTGGACGGGGACGGCGGGGGCCGTGCCGTCCCGCGGGTCTTCGACGGGTTCGACCTGGAGGCCCTGCTCGCGCAGGAAGCCGATCGGGACGACGTTCTCCTCGTACCGTCCGGGCAGTTCGATCCGCATGCGGCCGATCTGCTTCCCGCCGACGGTGTCCATCGCGGCTCCGAGGATGGAGATGTCGATGTTGTACGTGCGGGAGAGCTGCGAGATCACCGGCTGGGTGGCGGCCTCGCCGTGGAAGGTGACGTCGACGACGGTGCGGTCGGGGCCGGTGGCGTGGCCGCCGACCGGGAACAGCTCGGCGGCCAGCTGGGAGCCGGGGGTGGCGAGGAGTTCGGAGACCGTGCCGGACTCGACGATCCTGCCCCGCTGCATGAGGGCGGCGGAGTCGCAGATGGTCTTGACGACGTCCATCTCGTGCGTGATGAGCAGGACGGTGAGGCCGAGCTGCCGGTTGAGGTCGCGCAGGAGCTGGAGGATCGAGCGGGTGGTCTCCGGGTCGAGGGCGCTGGTGGCCTCGTCGGAGAGGAGGACCTTGGGCTCGCCGGCGAGGGCGCGGGCGATGCCGACGCGCTGCTTCTGGCCGCCGGAGAGCTGGCCGGGGTAGCTCTTGGCCTTGTCGGCGAGGCCGACGAGGTCGAGGAGTTCGAGGGCGCGGCGGGAGCGCTCGGCGCCGGAGACGCCGAGGATCTCCAGCGGGAGCTCGATGTTGTCCTTGACGGTGCGGGAGGACAGCAGGTTGAAGTGCTGGAAGACCATGCCGATGCTGCTGCGGGCCCGCCGGAGGTCCTTGCCGGCGCGGCGGCCCTTGCCGGCGAGGGCGGTGAGGTCGGTGCCGTCGACGGTCACGGTGCCGGAGGTGGGGCGCTCCAGGAGGTTGACGCAGCGGATCAGGGAGGACTTGCCGGCGCCGCTCTGGCCGATCACGCCGAAGACCTCGCCCTCGCGGACGTGGAGATCGACGCCGTCCAGGGCGGTGACCTGGCGGCCGCGTGACTCGTAGACCTTGGTCAGGCCCGAAGTGGTGATCACAGGGGTTTCCGTCACTGTCGAGTGCGCGACGCGTGGGTCCGCCGTGCACGGGGCATTCGTCAATCGGACAGTCAGGCGCACGGGGGGCCGCTCCGGCGGTGTCGGCCGGGGAGGCGGTGCGCGGGGCAGGCACGGTCCGGCGCCGGTGGGGCGGTCGGATCGGCTCGGCCGTCGGGGTCTCGCTTCGGGGCGCGAGGCTCAGGCGGGGGCCCTCAGAAGGCGCACATTCGACACATACAACGAGCACCGGGCGTCGTGTTCGCCTCGGTCGCAAGGATGCGGCTGCTCGTCGTGGTCATGGCTGCAAGTAAAGCATGCGCAGTCGCGAACGGAAGTTCGCTGTCCGCATTCCGGACGTCATTGAGACGCCTCGTGGACGGTGCCGGGGCGGCCTCCGCCCCGTGCGGCCTGGGGCGGAGCGGGCCGCGGAGAGGTGCGGGAGGAGGGCCGGGTGGGGGCGAATGTGGCCAAGGCCACGGCGTCGCGGCGGAGCGGGGCGAGGCACGGTGGGGGCGAGCGCATCGGGCCTATCGGGCCGTAATACCCTCGGGCGCATGCTTGACGCCCTCACGATCGCGGTCTCGGTGGCCGCGCTCGCCCTCGCCGCCTGGTGCGGCTTCGCCGCCTACCGGGACCAGCCCACCAAGGACTGGCACTTCATCGGCATGGCCGTGGTGACCTTCCTGGTGCTGGTCCAGCTGATCGTCGGCATCGTGCAGCTGGTCCGCGGCGAGAAGGCCGAGGAGGGGACGACGATCTTCGTCGCCTATCTGCTCGGCGCGCTGTGCGCGGTGCCGATCGCCGGCTTCATGTCGCTGGCCGAGCGGACCCGCTGGGGTTCGGCGACGGTGGCGGCGGGCGCGGTCGTGCTCGCGGTGCTCGAAGTGCGCCTCTTCGACATCTGGACGGTGGGCTGACCATGACGGAGACGCGCGAGACCCCCGGGCGGACCCGGCTCGTCACCGGCCCGGGCATGCTGCTGCTGTGGCTGTACGGCGTGATGTCGGTGGGCGCGGCCTCGCGCTCGGTGTACGAGATCAGCGCCAAGTTCGACGAGGCGCCGCTGGCGTACACGCTCTCCGCGGTGGCGGCGGTCGTCTACGTGTTCATCACGTACACGCTGGTACGCGGCGGGGAGACGGCCCGCAGGGCGGCGCTGGTGTGCTGCGCCGCCGAGCTCGCGGGCGTGCTGGTCGTGGGGACGTGGACGCTGGTGGAGCCGTCCGCCTTCCCCGACTCCACGGTGTGGTCGGAGTTCGGGTACGGCTACGTCTTCATCCCGGTGCTGCTGCCGCTGAGCGGCATCTGGTGGCTGCGGCGGTCGCGTACCGCCTGAGCCCGGCCCCGCGGGGTCAGGCGGCCTTCTCCAGGGTGACGAGGGTGAGCCGCGGGCCGACCTCGCGGGCGCCGACCTGGGCGTAGCCCTTGGCGCGGTAGAGGCGGAGGTTGCCCTCGCTGCGGTGGCCGGTGAAGAGCTGGAAGCGCTTGGGCGCGGTGCCGGTGCCGGTCTCGCCGACGGTGTCCGCGGCGAAGTGGCTCTCGATGGCGTCGAGGAGCCGGCCGCCGATGCCGTGGCGGCGCATCCGCGGGTGGACGATGAGCTTGGCGATGTGCACGGTGCCGTCCTCGTCGGTGCGGGCGCGCACGGAGGCGATGACCTCGTCGCCGAGCCGGGCCACCAGGCCGTGGCCGTCCGCCAGCTCGGCGCGGACCGCGTCGAGCGGCTGGGTGAGCGGCTCCATGGACCAGTCGCCGTACAGCTCGGCCTCGCTCTGGTAGCAGAGGTATTGCAGCTTCAGGATCTGCTCCGCGTCCTGCGCGGCCGCCGCCGAGATGGTCACACTCAGGCCCATGTGTGCATGCCTCCCGCTCATCTGTCACCGATCGGTTCCCCGCACCCTTCCCCGTCGGCCGGGGGCGGGAACCTCTGCCGCGAGCATTCTGCGCAGGCATCCCAGGCAACGGGAACGCATCGGCCCCAGACTGCCTTGTGAGATACCCAACGTTCCTGCGATTTCCCGGTAGGTGGGGTCCGCGGGGTCGAGCATCGCGTTGAGGAGGCGGGGGCAGCGGCCGGGCGTCCGGGTGACGGCGGCGCGCAGGGTGCGGCGGCGTTCGGCGGTGAGGGCGGAGCCTTCCGGGGAGCCGTGCTCCCCCGCGAGGTCCGGGCCCTGGGGCGTCTCCTCGTGGTACGGGCGCTCCCTGCCGCTGGTGCGGCGGGCCCGGCGGGCCTCGGCGCGGACGGCCCGGCGGAGCCAGTCGGCGGGTCGCTCGGGGGCGCCGTCGGCGCGGAGCCGTTCCAGGAGCCGCAGCCAGACGGCCTGTTCGAGGTCGCCGGGCTCGATCCCGGCGGCCGCGGCCTCGGCCCGCGACTCGGCGGCGAGCAGCGGCGTGAGGGTGGCGAGGAGGGATTCCGGGGAGGTCATGCCCGCCACGATGCGGTGGCGCGGCGGCGTGGTTGCGTCCCGGGCGGGGAACCACCCGGTCGGCGTACGGCACCGACCGGGCGGGCGGGTCCGGGTCAGCGGGCGCGGACGTCCTCGGCGGCCAGGAGGGCGGTGTCGGGGTTGTCGGAGAAGACGCCGTCGATGCCGGTCGCGAAGTACCGCTCCAGCGCGCCGAAAGCGTCGCCGTAGGCGGCCGGGTCGGTGCCCCTGCGGAAGTCGGCCGGGAGGAAGGCGTTCTCGTTGCGCTGGGTGTACGGGTGGAGGATGAGGCCCTCCGCGTGGGCGTCCCGCACCAGCGTGGTCGGGGTGCCGAGGCGGCCCGTGGCGTCCTTGGGGATCACCAGGTCGAGAGTGGGGCCGATGCCCTGGGCGTACGAGGCGATCCAGCGCAGCCCGGCGGGGGTGACGAGGTCGGCGACGGTGCGCGGGTCGCCCGCCTCGACGAAGTCCCAGGGGCGGGTGGAGGCGCCGGAGAGCAGGACGACGAGCGGGGAGTCGACCAGCTTCGACAGGCGCTGGACGCTGCTGGGCTCGAAGGACTGGAGGAAGACGGCGGAGTGCGCGCGGTGGCGGCCGAAGCGGCGGAGCAGCTTGGCCAGGCGCTCCTCCAGGCCGAGGCCGATCGAGCGGAAGTACGAGGGGTGCTTGGTCTCGACGTGGAGCCAGATCTCGCGGCCCCGGCGGCGGCCCTCCTCGTCGGCCCAGCGCAGGACCTCCTCGAAGGTGGGGACGGTCCAGCGTCCGTCGTAGAGGGTGTTCTCCTGGCGGGTGCCGGGGATGCGCTCCTTGGCGCGCAGGGTCTTCAGCTCGGCGAGGGTGAAGTCCTCGGTGAACCAGCCGGTGGAGGAGACGCCGTCGACCGACTTGGTGGTCTTCCGGGAGGCGAACTCGGGGTGGTCGGCGACGTCGGTGGTGCCGGTGATGTCGTTCTCGTGGCGGCAGACCAGGTGCCCGTCCTTGGTGGGGACGAGGTCCTGCTCGATGACGTGGGCGCCGAGGTCCAGGGCGTGCCGGTAGGAGCCGAGGGTGTGCTCGGGGCGGTAGCCGCTGGCGCCGCGGTGGGCGATGACGGTGGGGACGGGGAGCGAGCGGTAGCCGCGTCCGTGGCCCCGGCCGGTGCCCCGG
The DNA here is from genome assembly GCF_042754585.1 of Streptomyces sp. NPDC059201. NCBI lineage: Bacteria > Bacillati > Actinomycetota > Actinomycetes > Kitasatosporales > Streptomycetaceae > Streptomyces > Streptomyces sp. NPDC059201. The sequence goes on along the minus strand of NZ_JBHZBB010000006.1, from coordinate 263,824 downwards.
CCCTGCGGGGCGGCGGACTCGGCGGCCTGGGCGGCCTGGGCGGTGCCCGCGCCGGCGGCGAGTCCGGCGGAGACGCCGAACGCGGCGGCGCCGGCCGCTCCGAGCACCGTGCGGCGGGCCGTGGTCCGGGGTGCGCCCTGGGTCATGGGGGTCCTCCTGTGTGATGTCCCGCACCTGGCGGTGGGTGGACCCGACGCTAGGGAGTGATCCCCTACGGGCGGCGGACCTGGGAGGAACATGGCGGAAACACGCGTCAACACCGTGTATCCGTTCGGTGAACCCGATGTGCGTACGGCGGTGACCCGCGAGTATCGTCGCGTGCTGCACCGTCGGCTCCCCGGAGCCGCCCGCCCGACACCGGAGGAACCGTTGTCCCGTCACGCGATCGTCAAGGCCACCCTCGGTCCGATCCTGCGTCTGATGTTCCGCCCCCGTGTCGAGGGCGCCGAGAACGTCCCCGGGACCGGGCCGGTGATCCTCGCGGGCAACCACCTCACCTTCATCGACTCGATGATCATGCCGATCTGCCTGGACCGCCAGGTCTTCTTCATCGGCAAGGACGAGTACGTGACGGGCAAGGGCTTCAAGGGTCGGCTGATGGCCTGGTTCTTCACCAGCGTCGGCATGATCCCGGTGGACCGGGACGGCGGCCGGGGCGGTGTCGCGGCGCTGATGACGGGCCGCCGGGTGCTGGAGGAGGGGAAGATCTTCTCGATCTACCCGGAGGGCACCCGCTCCCCCGACGGGCGGCTCTACCGGGGCCGTACGGGTGTGGCCCGGCTGACGCTGATGACCGGCGCGCCGGTCATCCCCTTCGCGATGATCGGCACGGACAAGGCGCAGCCGGGCGGCGCGGGCTTCCCGCGCCCGGTGCAGGTGACGGTCCGCTTCGGCGAGCCGCTGGAGTTCTCCCGGTACGAGGGGATGGACCGCGACCGGTACGTCCTGCGGGCGGTGACGGACTCGGTGATGGCGGAGGTCATGCGGCTGTCGGGCCAGGAGTACGTGGACATGTACGCCACGAAGGCGAAGGAGGCCGCGTAGCGGCGAGCGCGGTACGCGACGAGGGCGCCCCCGGACGGATGTCCGGGGGCGCCCTCGTGCGTGGGGCGGGGGCGGCAGGTACCGCCGGTGCGGCGGGTGCCGCGGGGGCGTCAGTGCTCGACGCCGTCCGCGAGCTTCTGGTTCCTGAGGAGGAACCAGGCGGCCACGGCGGTGGCGAGGAGGACGGCCGCGCCGACGCCTGCGGCGATCCTCAGGCCGTCGACGAACGCCTCCTGGGCTGCCGAGACCAGCGCGCCGGCCTGGGCCGGGTCGAGGGCCGAGGACGCCTCGACGGCGCCGCCGAGCGAGTCGTGGGCGGCCGCGGCGACGTCCGACGGGATGCCGGGCGGGGCGGTGAAGCCGCGGTAGACGCCGGTCACGATGGAGCCGAGGACGGCGATGCCGAGGGCGGCGCCGAGCTCGTACGCGGTCTCGGAGACGGCGGACGCGGATCCGGCCTGGTCCTTGGGGACGCTGGAGAGGATCACGTCGGCGGTGACGGTGAAGGCGAGGCCGGCGCCGACACCGACGACGAGGAGGCTCGCGCCGAGGATCGGGTAGCCGGTGGACTGGCCGATGCCGGTCAGGACCGCGAGGGCGAGACCGATGGCGGCGAGGCCGCCGGCGACGGCCGAGCGGACCGAGAACCGGCGGGCGAACCGGCCGGCGAGCAGACCGGCCACCACCGAGCCGATGGCGGCGGGCAGTTCGGCGAGACCGGCCTCCAGCGGGGCGCGGCCCTGGACCAGCTGGAAGAACTGGGACAGGAAGAACACCAGGCCGGCGAGGCCGAGGATGGTCAGCAGGTCGGCGAGGACGGCGCCGGAGAATCCGGGGTTGCGGAAGAGGCGCATGTCCAGGAGCGGGGCCGGCAGGGTGAGCTGACGGCGGACGAACCAGGTGAGGCCGCCGGCGCCGACGAGCGTGGCGACGGCCACGTCGAGGGTGAGGCCGTGCGAGGCCAGTTCCTTGATCGCGTAGACGACGCCGATCATGCCGACGAGGGAGAGGCCGACGCTGGGGAGGTCCCACGGGCCCGGGTTGGGGTTCTTCGACTCGGGGATCAGCTTGACGCCGATGAGGACCAGGACGGCCATCACGGGCAGGTTGATGAGGAAGACCGAGCCCCACCAGAAGTGCTCCAGGAGGAAGCCTCCGACGACCGGGCCGACGGCGGCACCGGCCGAGGCCATGGCGCCCCAGATGCCGATGGCGAGGCTGCGCTCGCGCGGATCGTGGAAGAGGTTCCGGATGAGGGCCAGGGTGGACGGCATCAGGGTCGCGCCGGCGACGCCGAGCAGGGCGCGGGCGGCGATCATCATCGCGGGGGTGGTCGCGTAGGCGTTCAGGACCGAGACGGCACCGAACGCGGCGGCGCCGATCAGCAGCAGCTTCTTGCGGCCGATGCGGTCGCCGAGGCTGCCCATGGAGACCAGCAGGCCGGCGATGACGAAGGAGTAGACGTCGCCGATCCAGAGCAGCTGGGTGCCGGAGGGCTTCAGGTCCTCGGAGAGGAACGGGGTCGCCAGGCCGAGCACGGTGGCGTCCACGGCCACGAGCAGCACGGCCAGGACGAGCGCGGCGAGGGCGAGCCACCGGCCGGGACGGCGCACGCCCTCCGTATGGCTCTCGTGCTGAACGGTTTCGGTGATCACTTCTCCACGCTCCTGCGCGCTCCGCCGAGCAGCAGCTCGGCGATCATGTATGAAAAGTCCTTGGCGGCGACCCGTCCGTCGGCGACGGCCCAGGCTCCCGAGCCGATCAGCCCGTAGAAGGCTTCGCACAGCCAGGCGGGGGTCAGGTCGATCCGGAAGGCGCCCTCTTCCTGGCCGCGCCGGAAGAGCTCGACCAGGCGGGCATCGAGCCGGTCCCAGCCCTCGTTCTGCCCGTCACCCTCGAACAGCTGGTTCTCGGTGACGAGGAAGGCGAGCAGCGAGGCGGCGGGCTGCGAGGCGGCGACGAGCCGGCGGACCGCCTCGTCGGCGGGCCCCTCCTCGATCCGGGCCGCGTCCAGCGCGGCCTCGGCCTCCTCGATGCACATCTCCTCCAGCGCCCGCACGAGCGCCTCCCGCCCGGCGAAGTGCCGATGCAACGTGGCCCGCCCGATCCCCGCGGCCCGAGCGACCTCGTCCATGGTGGCGGTCGCCTTACGGGACAGCAGAGCGGCAGCGGCGCGGAGCACCTGGGTGCGGTCGACTGACATGAGACGACCATACACCAGATGAGACAAGAATGTCTCACTCGAAATTGCGATGCCTCACCGAGGGGCGGGCAGGAATGCTGTGGACATGACGAAGCCGCTGCTCCTGATCGACGTGGACGGACCGCTCAACCCCTACGCCGCACAGGCCGAGCGCCGCCCGGAGGGGTACATCACCCACCGGATGCGACCGTCCGGGTGGTACGAGACGAAGCCGCTGCGGGTGTGGCTGAACCCGGGGCACGGGGCGGAGCTGCTCGCGCTCGCGGGGGCGTACGAGCTGGTGTGGGCGACGACCTGGAAGGAGGAGGCCAACGAGTGGATAGGGCCGCACCTGGGGCTGCCGGAACTGCCGTTCATCGACTGGCCCGACATGCACGGGGCCGCCCCGCGCGGGACGTTCTGGAAGACCCAGTACATCCTGGAGTACGCGCAGGGGCGGCCGTTCGCATGGGTGGACGACGACATCACGCCGTACGACCACACGTACGTGGAGCGGAAACACCTCACCGCCGCCCTGCTGCTGCACGTCGACCCGCGGCTCGGACTGCTCCGGCCGGACTTCGACAGGCTCGCGGACTGGGCGGCGGCGCTGTGATCCCGGAAGGGGTTCTCAGGGGCTTCCGAGGGCCTACTTCTGCTTGGCGGTGGACCAGGCGTGTTGGACTACCAGGTCGGCCTTCACCTCGATGAGCTGGATGGCTACGGCGGAGGGGGCGGTGCCGCCTCGGCCGTTGCGGGAGGCGAGGGCGCCGGGGACGTTGAGGACGGTGCGGACCTCGGGGGTGAGGTGGTCGGAGATCTTGGCGAACTGCTCGTCCGTCAGCTCGTCCAGCTCCTTGTCCTCGGACTCGGCGACCTTCACGCACTCGCCGGCGACCTCGTGGGCGACGCGGAACGGCACGCCCTGCTTGACCAGCCACTCGGCGATGTCGGTGGCGAGCGAGAAGCCGGCCGGGGCCAGCTCCTCCATGCGCTCGCGGTTGACGGTGAGCGTGGCCATCATGCCGGTGAAGGCGGGGAGCAGGACCTCCAGCTGGTCGCAGGAGTCGAAGACCGGCTCCTTGTCCTCCTGGAGGTCGCGGTTGTAGGCGAGCGGCAGCGCCTTGAGGGTGGCCATCAGGCCGGACAGGTTGCCGATGAGGCGGCCGGACTTGCCGCGGGCGAGCTCGGCGATGTCCGGGTTCTTCTTCTGCGGCATGATCGACGAGCCGGTGGAGAAGGCGTCGTGGAGGGTCACGAAGGAGAACTCCTTCGTGTTCCAGATGATGATCTCCTCCGCGATCCGGGAGAGGTTCACCCCGATCATCGCCGTGATGAAGGCGAACTCGGCGACGAAGTCGCGCGACGCCGTGCCGTCGATCGAGTTGCCGGCCGAGCCGCGCTCGAAGCCGAGGTCCTTGGCGACCGCCTCCGGGTCGAGCCCGAGGGAGGAGCCGGCGAGCGCGCCGGAGCCGTACGGGGAGACCGCCGTCCGGGTGTCCCACTGGCGCAGCCGCTCGGCGTCCCGGGAGAGGGACTGGGCGTGAGCGAGGACGTGGTGGGCGAAGAGCACCGGCTGGGCGTGCTGGAGGTGCGTACGACCCGGCATGGCGACGTCCGAGTGCGCCTCGGCGAGGCCGACGAGCGCGTCCTGGAGGTCGGCGATGAGGCCGCCGATGATGCGGGCGTGGTCGCGCAGGTACATCCGGAAGAGGGTGGCGACCTGGTCGTTGCGGGACCGGCCGGCCCGCAGCTTGCCGCCGAGGTCCGCGCCGAGGCGCTCCAGGAGCCCGCGCTCCAGGGCGGTGTGGACGTCCTCGTCGGCGATGGTGCCGACGAAGGAGCCGTCGGCGACGTCCGCCTCCAGCCGGTCCAGGCCGTCCAGCATGCGCGTCAGCTCGTCCTCGGTGAGCAGCCCGGCCTTGTGGAGCACGCGCGCGTGCGCCCGGGAACCGGCGATGTCGTACGGCGCGAGGCGCCAGTCGAAGTGGACGGAGGCGGAGAGCTTCGCGAGGGCCTCGGCGGGACCGTCGGCGAAGCGCCCGCCCCAGAGCCGGACGTCACCGTTGTTGCTGCTCACTTCTGGTTGCTCCTCGCCTCGATGACCGAAACCCTAGTGATGCATGAGTATGCAGAACTCTGCATGATTCGTCAATCGCCGGCCGGGGCGGACGAAAACCGCAAGTCGGGGTGGTGGGCCCGGGGATACAGTCCGCCGCATGACGAGCGAGCGGCTGCTGGGCCCTACCCACTACCTTCGCCGGGGAGACCGGCTTCTGCACGGCAAGGACCCGGCCTCGGCGGTCGGCGCCGGGCGGGCGCAGGACTGGGTACAGCTCGACTCCGACGTCTTCCTGGGGACCCTGGGCCGCGTCACCGGGCGTCGGTTCCGGGGGTCGTTCCAGCTCGGCGCCCACTGGTTCGACGACCGCGAGGTCGCGGACTGGGACACCGCCCCGTACTGGGACGAGCAGGCCGGCGACGGCGGCGCCCCGTCCTGGCAGCGGCCGCCCCGCCCCTCCGAGCTGGCCCTGGGCCTGTGCCACGCCGACGCGCGGGTCCGCGCGGCGGCGCTGGACGCGGCCGGCCCGGCGGCTCCGTTGCCGCTGCTGCTCCTCCGCTGCGCGGACGGCGACGGGCCGGTACGCGACCGCGCCCGCGCCGCCTTCGCCCGGGCCCTCGACACGACCGACGACGACACCGTGCGCTCCCTCGCCGCGCTCGCGCTGCGCGTCGGCGGGCGGCGGTACGGCCGCTGGGGGCGGGACGCGGTGCTCGCGCGGACCGGCGGCGTCCCGGAGGACGCGGTCCGGGAGCTGCGGGCGAGCGAGGACCTGGGCAGGTGGGACGCCCGGAAGGCCGGGATACGGGCCGGAGCGGAGGCCGGACTGCTGGACGAGGACGCGCTCTACGACATCGCCCTGAACGCCCGTGATCCGAGCGAGCGGCTCGAAGCGCTCCGAGGTGCGCTCGGAACCCGACGGGACGGGGCTGCGCGACGGCGGTTCCTCGGGTTCCTGGAGGTGTGCGAGGGCTCCGAGGTGCGCGTCCTGGCGCTCCGGTACGCCGTGGACGCGGGGCTCCCCTCCCCCGACGACCTGACCGGCCTCGCCCTCGGCCACCGCGACCGGCACGTCCGGCGGCTCGCCGCTCGCGTGCTGGCGGACCCGCCCGGCGCCGGACCCGTCCCGGACCCGCTGCTGTCCGCCCCCGACAACGCCGTCCGGGGCGCGGCCGTGGCACGGCTCCGGGCGGCCGGACGGGCCGACGCGCTCGTACCGCACCTGGCGGACCCCTCTCCCTGGGTGCGCGGACTCGCCCGCCGCGGCCTGCGGGAGGCCGGCGGCGATCCGCGCGCCCGCCTCCGCGCGCTCTGCGCCGACCCGACGGCCGTCACGCCCCCGGCGGTCAGCGGACTCGCCGAGGAACGCGACCCCGCGGACGCCCCGCTGCTCCTGGCGCTCACCCGGCACGCCGACGGCGCCGTACGGGCCCGGGCGCTCGGCGGACTGCGGCTGCTGGGCGCCTTGGAGGACGCCGGACTGCCGCCGTACGCCGACGATCCCGACCCCCGCGTCGGGGCGGTCGTGCTGCGCGCGCTGCGGGACGACCCCGAGGCCCTGCGCGGGCTCCTCTGCCACCCGCACGCGCGCGTGCGGGCCCGCGCCCTGGTCCTCCTCTCGCACCGCCACGGCCTCGGCTGGGACGAGGCCGTGGCGCACCTCGCCGACCCGGCACCGGAGGTCGCCCGGGCGGCGCGCGGGGCGCTCGGGTACGCCGCCAGCGAGGTCTCCACCGACCGGCTGGTCGCCGTGACCGCCCCCGGCGAGGCACCCGCGCTGCGGGCGCTCGCCATGGGCCTCCTCCGGCGCCGCTACGCGCCCGAGGTCCTGCTCAACGCCCTGCGCCTGCTGGACGACCCCCAGCCGGAGGTGCGCACGGCCGCCCGCGCGCAGGCACGGCGGGTGGTGTGGGACAGGGACGCCTTCGAGGGCCCCCACGCGGACGAGACCCGCGCCCTCGCCGAGGCGAACGCCGAGCGGATCGCCACCTGGTGGGCCGAGCGGAAACAGCGCCGCCGGGCTGCTCGCGGCGCGTGAGCCCCACGGCGACCGGGAAAACCGCGGGCGGATGCGGTCCGGCGCCGTCTAGCCTCCGCGCATGAGGAACGAGGCGGAGTCGCGGAAAGCGGCCGTACGGCGGCTGGGGCGGGGGGTTTCCCTGGGGCGGGTGCTGGATGTGACGCGGCCGAAGGCTTGGGTCGAGCTGGACGAGGACGTTCGGTGGGCGGTGGTCCGCGGGGATCTCGACCCGTCGCACGCCTGGCTCACCGGGGCCGAGGGGCCGGGGTGGCGGCGGCTGTGGCGGCAGACGTCCGTCCGGTGGCGGGGGACGCCGACCGAGGCGGAGCTCGCGCTCGCGCTGTGCGACCCGGACGGGCGGATACGGGAGGCGGCGCTGCCGTACGCGGAGGGGCGGCCGGAGGTGCTGCCGCTGGTCGTGGTCCGGGCGGCGGACTGGGTGGAACCCGTACGCGCGCGTGCACGGGAGCTGCTGCGGGCGGAGCTGGCCACCGCCTCGTACGGGACGCTCGCCCTCACCGCGCCCGTGATCCTGCGGCTCGGCGCCCGGCTGCGCGGCGGGGAGGCGGTGGAGCTGCTGGACGGGCTGCTGCGGGACGGGCCCTCCGCGACCGTGAACGCGCTGCTGATCGGCTGCCGTGACGCGGCCACCCGGCGGGCCGCGCTCGCCGTCGTCCTCGACAGGGGGCTGTACGACGGCCTCGGGCTGGCGCTGATCGCCGCCGAGGACCACGACCCGGTGGTGCAGGAGCGGGCCGCCTCCGCGGCGGTGGCCGCCGGCGAGCCCGACGTGACCGTGCCCGTCCTCCTGGGCTCCCGCTTCGGGCGGGTGCGGGCGGCCGGGGTCACCGCGCTGCGCGGGGCCGGCCGGCACGCGGAGGCGGAGCCGTACCTCTACGACCGGTCGGGGCGGACCCGCGCCTGCGCCCGCTGGGTGGTGCGGCAGGGCGGGGGCGACCCGGTCGCCCTGTACCGGGCGGCCTGCGCCGCCGCGGAGGTCCCGGAGCGGGCGCCGCTCGGGCTCGGGGAGTGCGGGACGCGGGCCCTCGACGCGCCCGCGCTCTGGGAGTTGACCGCGCACCGGAACGGCCGGGTGCGGGCCTCGGCCGTCGTGGGGCTGCGGCTGCTCGACGCGGTGCACCCCGCGCGGATGAGGGCCCTCCTCGACGACCCCGAGCCCGGAGTCGTACGGGAGGCGGCGCGCGCCCTGCGCCCGTGGACCGGGCGGGCCGGCGTGCGGTGAGACGGGACGTCACCGGGTGCCGGCCCGGCGGAGAATGGGCCTCATGGGAAAAACGTACGAGCGTATCGACGGGCGCCTTCGTGACTTCATCGAGGCGCAGCCCCTCTACTTCACCGCCACCGCGCCCCTCTCCGGGGACGGGCATGTCAACCTCTCGCCCAAGGGCCGCAAGGGCACCCTCGTCATTGTCGACGAACTGACCCTCGCCTACATCGACTTCGGCGGCAGCACCGCCGAGACCCTCGCCCACCTCCGGGAGCCCGGCAACGGGCGGATCACCCTCATGTGGACGTCGTTCTCCGGACCGCCGACCGTGGTGCGGGTGCACGGCTCCGGCGAGGTGGTTCTCCGGGACGACCCGCGCTGGCCCGAACTCTTCGCCCGCTTCCCGGAGGAGGCGGTCAAGGACCAGATCAGCGCGCGGGCGATCGTCCTGGTGCGTGCCCACCGGATCAGCGACTCGTGTGGCTTCGCGGTGCCCGTGATGGAGTACCGGGAGGAGCGCTCGCTGCACGCGGACTACTTCAACCGGAAGACGGACGAGGAGTTCAACACGTACTGCGAGGGCAAGGAGCACATCGCGACCAGCCTCGACGGGCTGCCCGCGCTGCCGCTTCCGCTGCCGCCGCTCCCCCACTCGGGTGAGTAGCCTGGCAGGGCCCGCGCGGGGCGCCTAGCCTCGCCGCCATGCGTAACCTCCTCCCGCTCGGCGCGGTGCTGCTCTCCCTCTCCCTCGCCCCCGCGCCCGCTCCCCGGCCGGTCCCGCTGCCCGCGCGGATGGCGGACACCGGCGGCGGCTCGCAGCTGATCACCGCCGTGGCCGCCGGCACCGGCGCGACCACCGGCACCGTCACCTGGTGGGACCGGCGCGGCGGGCGGTGGGAGCGGGCGGGTTCCGCGCCCGCCCGGTTCGGCGCGAAGGGGCTGGCCGACGGCGCGACCCGCCGGCAGGGCACGAACACCACGCCCACCGGTCTCTTCGACCTGCCGTACGCCTTCGGGATCCGGCCCGCGCCGCCCGGGACGGCGTACCGGTACGTGCGGGCGACCCGGGACTCCTGGTGGTGCCAGGACAACGACTCGCGCGCGTACAACCGCTGGGTCGAGAAGCTGCCCGCGGACTGCCGCGCGAGCGAGGCGGAGCACATCGTCGGGTACGGGACGCAGTACGCGCACGCGCTCGTCATCGGCTTCAACTACGCCCGCCCGGTGCGGATGCGCGGCGCCGGGATCTTCCTGCACGTCAACGGGCGCGGGGCGACGGCGGGTTGCGTCTCCGTGCCGGCCGACGCGATGCGCGCGATCCTCGCCTGGGCCGATCCCGACCGGCGTCCGCACATCGCCGTCGGCACCCAGCGGGGGCCGACGGCGATCACGCGCTACTGACGGGCGCTCAGTTCCCCTTCTGCGCGAGGCGCAGCAGGTGGTCGGCGAGGGCCTGGCCGCCCGTCGGGTCGCGGGAGATGAGCAGCAGGGTGTCGTCGCCCGCGATGGTGCCGAGGATGGCGTGGAGTTCGGCCTGGTCGATGGCCGACGCGAGGAACTGGGCGGCGCCCGGCGGGGTCCGCAGCACCACCAGGTTGGCGGACGCCTCGGCGGAGATGAGGAGTTCGCCGGAGAGGCGGCGCATGCGCTCCTCCTTGGCGGACTCGCCGAGCGGGGCCTGCGGGGTGCGGAAGCCGCCCTCGCTGGGGACCGCGTAGATCAGCTCGCCGCCGGTGTTGCGGATCTTCACCGCGCCGAGCTCGTCGAGGTCGCGGGAGAGCGTCGCCTGGGTGACGCTCAGCCCGTCGTCCGCGAGGAGCTTGGCGAGCTGGCTCTGCGACCGCACCGGCTGCCGGTTGAGGATGTCGACGATCCTGCGGTGGCGTGCGGTGCGGGTCTGCGGGACCGACGGCCCTCCGTGCTCGTTCCCCTGCGCGTCGGTCATCGTCGCCTCATTCTCCGGTTCGTCCTTGCCCGTTCGCCTCGGTCGCCTTCTCCAGGACCCCCGGGAGCGCCCGGAGGAAGGCGTCCGCCTCGGCGTCGGTGAGGACCAGCGGAGGCATGATCCGTACGACGTCGGGTGCGGGCGCGTTCACCAGGAGGCCGGCGTCCTGAGCCGCCTGCTGCACCTGGGGCGCGAGGGGCTCGGTGAGCACGATACCCAGCAGGAGGCCCGCGCCACGGACATGGGAGACCAGCGGGTGGCCGAGGCCCTCGATTCCGGAGCGCAGCCGCTCGCCGACGGCCTTGACGTGGTCGAGGGCGGCGTCGGCGCCGAGGGTGTCCAGGACGGCGAGGCCGGCGGCGCAGGCGATCGGGTTGCCGCCGAAGGTGGTGCCGTGGTGGCCGGGGGCGAAGAGCGCGGCGGTCTCGCCGAAGGCGACGGTGGCGCCGAGCGGCAGGCCGCCGCCGAGGCCCTTGGCGAGGGTGACGATGTCGGGGTCGACGCCCTCGTGGGCCTGGTGCTCGAACCACTGGCCGCACCGGCCGATCCCGGTCTGGACCTCGTCGAGGACGAGGAGGGTGCCGGTGGCGCGGGTGATCTCGCGGGCGGCCTTCAGGTACCCGGCCGGCGGGACGACGACGCCGTTCTCGCCCTGGATGGGCTCGATGATGACGAAGGCCGTCTCCTCGGTGACGGCGGCGCGCAGCGCTTCCACGTCGCCGTACGGGACGTGGGTGACGTCGCCGGGCAGCGGCAGGAAGGGGGCCTGCTTGCCGGGCTGGCCGGTGAGCGCGAGGGAGCCCATGGTGCGGCCGTGGAAGCCGCCGTCGGTGGCGACCATGTGGGTCCGGCCGGTGAGCCGGCCGATCTTGAACGCGGCCTCGTTCGCCTCGGCGCCCGAGTTGCAGAAGAAGACCTTGCCCGGGCGTCCGAAGAGCGACAGGAGCCGCTCGGCGAGGGCGACCGGCGGTTCGGCGACGAAGAGGTTGGAGACGTGGCCGAGGCTCTGGACCTGGCGGGTGACGGCCTCGACGACCGCCGGGTGGGCGTGGCCGAGGGCGTTGACGGCGATGCCGCCGACGAAGTCCAGGTACGCGTTGCCGTCGGCGTCCCAGACGGTGGCGCCCTCACCGCGCACGAGGGGCAGGCGCGGGGTGCCGTAGTTGTCCATGAGCGAGCCCTGCCACCGCTCGGTCAGCTGTTCGTTGCTCATGCTTCCCCCTGTCCGTCCGGCACGACCATCGTGCCGATGCCCTCGTCGGTGAAGATCTCCAGCAGGATGGAGTGCTGGACGCGCCCGTCGATGACGCGGGCGGTGGTGACGCCGTTGCGGACGGCGTGCAGGCAGCCCTCCATCTTGGGGACCATGCCGCTGGAGAGCTCGGGCAGCAGCTTCTCCAGCTGGCTGGCGGTGAGCCGGCTGATGACCTCGTCGCTGTTCGGCCAGTCCTCGTAGAGGCCCTCGACGTCGGTCAGGACCATCAGGGTCTCGGCGCCCAGCGCCGCAGCGAGTGCCGCAGCCGCCGTATCAGCATTGACGTTGTAGACATGTCCGTCGTCCTGGGAGCGGGCGATGGAGGAGACGACCGGGATGCGGCCGTCCTCCAGGAGCGCCTGGATGGCGCCGGTGTCGATGGCGGTGATCTCGCCGACCCGGCCGATGTCGACGCGTTCGCCGTCGATCTCCGGCCGGTGCTTGACGGCGGTGATGGTGTGGGCGTCCTCGCCGGTGAGGCCGACGGCGAGCGGGCCGTGCTGGTTGAGCAGCCCGACGAGCTCGCGCTGGACCTGGCCGGCGAGCACCATGCGGACGACGTCCATGGCGTCCTCGGTGGTGACCCGCAGGCCCGCCTTGAACTCGCTGACGATGCCGTGCCGGTCGAGGGCGGCGCTGATCTGGGGGCCGCCGCCGTGCACGACGACCGGCTTCAGGCCGGCGTGGCGCAGGAAGACGACGTCCTGGGCGAAGGCGGCCTTCAGGTCCTCGTCGATCATGGCGTTGCCGCCGAACTTGATCACGACGGTCTTGCCGTGGTGGCGGGTGAGCCAGGGCAGCGCCTCGATCAACGTCTGGGCCTTCGGGAGGGCGGTGTGCTTCCGCGTGGCATTGCTCATGACGAGTACGCGCTGTTCTCGTGGACGTAGTCGGCGGTCAGGTCGTTGGCCCAGATCACGGCGGACTCGGAGCCGGCGGCGAGGTCGGCGGTGACGACGACCTCCCGGAAGCGCATGTCGACGAGGTCGCGGTCCTCGCCGACGGAGCCGTTCTTGCAGACCCAGACGCCGTTGATGGCGACGTTCAGCTCATCGGGCTCGAAGGCGGCGGAGGTGGTGCCGATGGCGGAGAGCACCCGGCCCCAGTTGGGGTCCTCGCCGTGGATGGCGCACTTGAGGAGGTTGTTGCGGGCGATGGAGCGGCCGACCTCGACGGCGTCGTCCTCGGTGGCAGCGTTGATCACCTCGATACGGATGTCCTTGCTGGCGCCCTCGGCGTCGCCGATGAGCTGGCGGGCCAGGTCCGCGCAGACCTCGCGGACGGCCTCGGCGAAGTCGTCCTGCGCGGGGGTGACGCCGGAGGCGCCGGAGGCGAGCAGGAGGACGGTGTCGTTGGTGGACATGCAGCCGTCGGAGTCGACCCGGTCGAAGGTGAGGCGGGTCGCGGTGCGCAGGGCGGCGTCCAGGCCCTGGGCGTCGACGTCGGCGTCGGTGGTGAGGACGACGAGCATGGTGGCGAGGCCGGGGGCGAGCATGCCCGCGCCCTTGGCCATGCCGCCGACCGTCCAGCCGTCCTTGCCGGCGACGGCCGTCTTGTGGACGGTGTCGGTGGTCTTGATGGCGATGGCGGCCTTCTCGCCGCCGTGGACGGAGAGTTCGGCGGCGGCCTTCTCGACGCCCGGGAGGAGCTTGTCCATGGGGAGGAGGAGGCCGATGAGGCCGGTGGAGGCGACGGCGACCTCGCCGGCGCCGACCTCCGCGCCCTGTCCGCTGAGGACCTCGGCGACCTTCTCGGCGGTGGCGTGGGTGTCCTGGAAGCCCTGCGGGCCGGTGCAGGCGTTGGCGCCGCCGGAGTTGAGGACGACGGCGGTCAGCTCGCCGTCGGCGAGGACCTGCTGCGACCAGACGACGGGCGCGGCCTTGACGCGGTTGGACGTGAAGACTCCCGCGGCGGCGCGGCGCGGCCCGGTGTTGACCACGAGGGCCAGGTCCGGGTTGCCGTTCGACTTGATCCCGGCGGCGATGCCCGCCGCCGTGAATCCCTGCGCTGCGGTGACGCTCATGGAGCGACTCCAATCGTGGAGAGTCCGGTGTCCTCGGGAAGGCCGAGGGCGATGTTCATGCTCTGCACCGCGCCGCCGGCGGTGCCCTTGGTGAGGTTGTCGATGGCGCTGATCGCGATGATCCGGTGCGCGTTCGCGTCGTACGCGACCTGGATGTGAACGGCGTTGGAACCGTGGACGGACGCCGTGGCGGGCCACTGCCCCTCGGGGAGGAGGTGGACGAAGGGCTCGTCCGCGTACGCCTTCTCGTAGGCGGTGCGGACGGCCTCGGCGGTCACGCCGGGCTTCGCGGCGGCGGTGCAGGTGGCGAGGATGCCGCGCGGCATCGGGGCCAGGGTCGGCGTGAAGGAGACCGTGACCCGCTCGCCGGCCGGGCCGCTGAGGTTCTGGATCATCTCGGGGGTGTGCCGGTGGCCGCCGCCGACGCCGTACGGGGTCATGTTGCCCATGACCTCGCTGCCGAGCAGGTGCGGCTTGAGGGCCTTGCCCGCGCCGGAGGTGCCGGAGGCGGCGACGATCACGGCCTCGGGCGCGGCCAGCCCGTCCGCGTACGCCGGGAAGAGGGCGAGCGAGACGGCGGTGGGGTAGCAACCGGGCACCGCGATGCGCTTGGACCCCTCCAGCGCGGCGCGGGCACCCGGCAGTTCGGGGAGGCCGTAGGGCCAGGTGCCGGCGTGCGGGGAGCCGTAGTACGTCTCCCAGTCGGCCGGGTCCTTCAGGCGGAAGTCGGCGCCCATGTCGACGACGAGGACGTCCGGGCCGAGCTGCTCGGCGACGGCCGCGGACTGGCCGTGCGGGAGGGCGAGGAAGACGACGTCGTGTCCGGCGAGCTCCTCGGGCGTGGTGGGCGCGAGGACGCGGTCGGCGAGCGGCAGCAGGTGCGGCTGGAGACCGCCGAGCCGCTGCCCCGCGTTGGAGTGACCGGTCAGCGTGCCGATCTCGACGTGGGGGTGGGCGAGGAGAAGGCGCAGGAGCTCCCCGCCCGCGTATCCGCTCGCGCCCGCGACTGCTGCTCGTACCGTCATCGAAACCCTCCTCATAGATGGCATGACTATACGTGGCGTCGTAGTTTTATGCAACGAGGTGGGGGGTGATGGGGGTTGAGCTTCACTCTCCAGGGTGCCGGGTGGGGCGGAGGGGCGCATGCGCCGTGGTCGGCTGGGGTTGGCCGTGGTCGGTGAATTTAGTAGCCATAGACATAGTAGCTATGTACTCTATCTGGCATGAGCAAGGGTTCCCCCGGCCCCTCGGCCGGCTTTCTGGTGTGGCGGCTCGCCAACAAGTGGCGCGTCGCCGTCGACCGCGCGGTGGGCCTGCTGGGCCTCACCCACGCGCAGTACTCGCTGGTCGCCTCGCTGTACGGCATGGGGCGCACCGGCGAGCGGCCCAGTCAGCGGCGGCTCGCCGACCACACCGGCATGGAGGCGCTGTACGTCTCCAAGCTCGCCCGCTCGCTGGAGTCGGCCGGTCTGATCGAGCGCACCCGCGACCCGCGCGACCCGCGCGCCGTCCAGCTCTCCCTCACCGAGGAGGGGCGGACCGTCACACGACGGGCCATCGGCGTGGTGCAGGACCTGCTGGAACAGCTCCTCGAACCGCTGGGGGGCCGGGACGGGGCACGGACGGGCGCGTTCGTCGAGGAGCTGAGGACCTTGCTCGATGTACCGCTGGTGCCCGGAGCGCCCGCCGGACCCTCCGGATCCCTCGGAACTGAGATCAGCGGCACGACCACCGACACGACCACTCAGGGGGCAACACCATGACCACGACCGTCTCGCCCGTCGCCGACTCCCGCATGCTCGGCCTGGCCCACTACGCGGCCCGGGGCCTGCTGGAGCACGTCCTGGCCCGGCACGGCGCCACCTTCCAGCAGCAGATCGCGCTGCGTACGGCGGTCACCGCCGAGGCCCCGCTGACCCCGGACGACCTGGTCGCCCGGGTCCACGCCACCCTCAAGGCCGACCCCGCCGAGATCCTGGCCGCCCTCGACGCCCTGCGCGCGAAGGACCTGCTCGTCGCGGACGGCCCCCACCTGCTCCCCACGGACGCGGGCCGTGACCTGCTCGCCGCCGTCGGCGCCGAGACCGCACCCCTCACCGCCCGCGTCTGGGCCGACATCCCGCCCGACGACCTGGCCGCCGCCGGCCGCGTCCTCGCCCTCGTCACCGAACGCGCCGACAGGGAACTCGCGGAGCTGGAGCGGGGGGCGCGGGAGCGGGGGACGGTGGAGGGCTGATGCGCGTAACCCCTGGTCGAGGCGGAGCTCGCGGACGCGCGGCGGGCGCTCGCCCGGGACCTGCTGCGCGGCTGAAGCGGCCTGGCGCCGATTCCCGTAGCGGAACTGTGGGCTCCGTCATGGCCCCGACGGGCTTTGCCTGCTGAGGTCGTCGGATGCTGCTCCTCGTGCTCCTCATGGTGCTGATCGTGGGTTTCGGGCTCGCCGGGTACGGCTTCGGCCGGCTCGGGCAGGCCGGTGTGCTGCGGGCCGACCGGGTCACCCGGCTGAGATGCGGCGCCGCGCTCGCGGGCGCGGGCGCGGCGGCGCTGTACGCCTGGGGGCTCTTCGGCGTCGGAATGGCGGTGCTCGTCACGGAGGACAGCGGTTCGGACGCCTTTCCGCCCGCGCCGTGTCGGGTGGCGGGCGACCCGGCGGCCTCGGCGGGCGTGACGGGCCACCGCGTCGAGTACCTGCCGCCCCGGTACGTGTGCGAGCTGCGGGACGGGGGCAGCCGCGTGACGGGCGACGGGCCCGGCTACGTGGGCCCGGCGGTGCTGGGGCTCCTGGCGACCGCGGCCGTCTGCGTCTTCCTCGCGGAGGCGGGGCCCAGCCCCTCGGCCCGGAAGGTCTCCAAGGGCTGACCCAGTCGGGCGGCCAGCTCCAGCGCCTCGTCGAGCCCGGCGCCCGGCCCGGTCAGCCGCACCGCGGCGAGACCCTCAGGCGCGGCCCCCGAGTCCAGCAGCGCGGCCCACTGGTGCCGGTCCAGGGCCAGGTAGCGCAGCCCCGGCAGCCCCGCGAGGACCGCCGGGTCGGCGAGCGGGACCGCGCTCAGGTCGAGCCCGCACAGTCCGGGGACGGTACGCAGCGGGGCGAGGTCCACCGGGGCGTCGGCGCCCGTCAGACACAGGGCGCGGAGGTGGGGGTGGGCGGCCAGCGGGGCCAGGCCGGTGGCACCTGTGTGGGTGCTGGTCAGGGCGGTGGTCAGTGATTCGACCGGGGTCGTCCGCAAGGGCGTGAGGTCCCGGGCCGCCGCCCCTCCGAGGAGCGTCACCCGGCGCAGGGCGGGGGCGCCGGCGAGCGCGGCGAGGTCGACCGGGCCCTCGCCGTCGCGGTGGTGGACCTCCTGGACGTCCGGGCCGGGAGGCTCCGCCACGGTCCCGGAAGGTCGCGGCCGCACGGAGCCGCTGAGGGTGCGGTCGAGCCAGACGTTCCCGTCGGAGACGTGGTACGCGCCCCGCTCCAGCTCGCCGAGGACCCGCCGCAGCAGCGCCGTGACCGACTCCGCGAGATAGGCCGCGCCGTAGGCGTGGTCGCGGCCGATGCCGATGACCTGCCCGGGGACGCCGTGGCGGGCCGGGGCCAGATCCACCGCCCGGTAGTTGCCGTCCTCCCCGGTGAGGAACGGGATCCGGGTCGGATCGCCCGTGCAGCGCCGCACCCTCCCGGGCGGGTCGGCGTCGAGGATCACCGCGTTCCAGCCGAGGCCCCAGCCCGTCCAGTCCGGCTCCCGCTGGTACGCGAGCGTGGCGGCCACCTGGTCGAGACTCAGCCAGCCGCCCTCGCCCAGGAGGCAGCGGTGCCGTTCGTCGACCGTGTCCCCGTCGGCGAGGGCGTACAGGGCGCGGAGGTCGGCGGGCAGTCGGGCGCCAAGCCGCCGCTCCGCCGCCGCGATCGCGCTCCCGGTGGCGGGCGCGGGCAGCCGCTCGGTCCGGCCCAGGATCGCGGCCCGCCGCCCGACGATCGCCCGGAACAGCGCGACCGCCTCCCCGGGGTCGCCGACCGGGTCCGCCGTGCCGATCTGCTCCGTACGGCCCGGCTCCGGCAGCCGGGCGTCCGGATCCAGAAGGATCCGGAAGCCGCCCGCCCCGCCGCGGACGCGCGTACCGGAGGCGACGACCAGGCGGTACGCCCCTCCCGGCGCGCACCCCAACTCCCCCGTGCTGCCCGGCGGTCCGCCCGGCGCCCGCAGTGCCCGGGCCGGCGCGACAAGGCCGCGGTACTTCCCGCGGCCCCGTGGCGACTGCCAGGAACCGTCCGGAATCCGGAATCCGCCGCTGGTCTCGAAGCCGTGATCGTCCTCCGTCCAGGACAGCCGCGCCTCCGTCCAGCCCTCCGGCGCGGCCCGGAGGAACTCCGCGGCGAACTCCTCCGCCGCCCGCTCCCGCTCCCGCTCCGCCGTCACGACCGTCCCCCTCGTTCGTATCGCCTCACTGTCGATCGTGACACCCGGCACCGACAACGCCTCTCCCGGCCCGGCGTCACAACGCCGGCGGCCGGCCCGTCAACCCGGTGAAGGCACCTGACGGGAAGTGAGGCCCCATGCACGACGACGCTGAGGTGACGGCGCTGGGCGCGCGGTTCGACGCCGACGAGGAACGGCTGCGGGGCGTCGCCCTGCGTCTCCTCGGCACGGGGGCGGAGAGGGAGGCGGAGGCGGAGGCCGTACTCGGCAGGGTCCGGGCGGACCTGGGCGAGGACGCCCCAACGGTCCTCCGTCTCTGCCTGACGGCCCTGGTCGCCCGCGCGTGCCTCGATGCGGGCGGGCACGCGCACGGGCACGCGCGCGTGGCACCGGAGCCGGACGGGGAGGGGGCGGAGGGCGGCCTGGAAGGGCCGGAAGGGCTGGACGAGACGGTCCTCATGGGCTTCCTGGCTGTGCTGGACCGGCTGGGGGCGCGTCACCGGCTCGCGTACCTCCTCCACGACGTGTTCGGCCTGCCGCCCGGGGAGGCGGCCCGGGTGATGGGCGGCACCGCCACCGAAGCCGCCCGCCGGGCGCGGCGGGCACGGGACAGGCTGCGGGGCGGAGGCGGAGGCACGGCGCTGGACGGTGGCGATTCAAGACGCCAGAGGGCCCTCGTGGATGCCTTCCTGTCCGCCGCACGCGCGCGTGACGCGGTCGCGCTGACCGCGCTGCTCGATCCGGAGGCAATCGCCTACACGGAGCGGGGCCCGGTGCACGGGGCCGCGGCCGTGGCACTGGCCGCGGCGGCGGCCCTGTCTGCTCGGCCGGGTGACGTACTCCGGCCCGCGCTGGTGGAGGGCACGGTCGGGGTCGTGGCATTCGCGGCCGGGAGCCCCGTCGCGGCGGTGGCGTTCGGCTTCCGCCGGGACCGGATCGTCAGCCTCGACATCACGACGGCGGCGGAGCACCTCAGCGCCCTGGACCTGGCCTTCCCGGATACGTGACGGGCGCGGAGGCCGCGGCGAGGGAGGCGCGCAGCCGGGTCAGCCGGCCGATCTCCTCGTCGAGGGCGCCGATCCGCCGGGCGACGACCGGGGACATCCCGGAGCACACCCCCTCCGGAACCGTCCCGCCGCCCAGGGACGCGGCGTCGACGAGATGCAGCACGTCGGCGCGGGCCCGCACGTCCTCGACCGTGAGCCCGAGGGCGAGGAGATGGCGGACGACCCCTCCCCGCTCCTCAGCCCCTGACCGCCCGCAACACCACGAACTTCGGATCGCTCGCGACCAGTTCACTGTTCCCGAAGATGCGCCTGAGCGTCACGTGGTACCCGAGGTGCCGGTTGCCCACGACCCACAGTTCGCCGCCCGGCGCGAGGGCCCTGCGGGCGTCGGAGAACATGCGGCGGGCGGTGCGGTCGGTGGTGGCCTGGTGGGTGTGGAAGGGGGGGTTGTTGAGGACGAGGTCGAGGGTGCCGGTGGGGACGTCGGCTAGGCCGTCGGCGACGGTGAACTCGGCCTTTCGGTGCTCGCCCGCGTGGGTGCGGAAGTTCTCCTCGGCGGAGGCGACGGCCTGGTAGGACTCGTCGGTGAAGAACAGTTCGGCGTCGGGTTCGGCGAGGGCTACGGCGAGGCCGACGACGCCGTTGCCGCAGCCGAGGTCGGCTACGCGGGCGTGGCCGAGGTCGCGGGGCAGGTGGCCGAGGAGGAAGCGGGTGCCGATGTCGAGGCGGTCGGCGCAGAAGACGCCCGCGTGGTTGACGACCGTGCGGCCGGCGAGGCCGGGTGCGGGGGTGTCGGCGGGGAGGTCGTACCGGTACGGCCAGGGGTTCGGCCCGGGGGCGGCGGCCGGGTCGGGGGTGGTGTGGATGAGCCGGGCCTTCTTCACCGCGAGGGAGGTGCGGGTGGGGCCGAGGATCCGCTCGAAGAGGGTCAGCGTGGAGGTGTGGATCTCCTTGACCATGCCGGTGCCGACGATCACCGTGCCCTCGTGGACGGCGGGGGCGAGCCGGTGGAGCTGGTCCTCCAGGAGCGCGAGGCTCTTGGGGACGCGGACGAGGAGGACGTCGATCCGCGCGGGCGGCGGGTCCTGGGTGGTGAGGAGCCGGACGGCGTCGGGGGCGGCCCCGGCCCGGCCGAGGTTGGTCCGCGTGGCCTCGCGGCCGAGGTACGAGTCGGAGATCTGGACGAGCTCCCCGGCTTCGGTCCCCACCCCCGCCCCGGCCCCGGCCCCCACCCCCGCCCCCGCGCCCCGCAGCGCGGTGACGAGCGCGCCCCAGCGGTCGCCTAGGACCGCGACGGTGCCGGAGAGGTCGGTGCCGGTCTCGGCCAGGTGGTTCAGGAGGTACTCGTCGGCCGCGTCCCAGGCGCGCAGCGGATCGCGCGGGTCCTCGGGGTGGCGGGTGAGGGTGACGTCGCCCCATGGCGTGGTCAAACGGTTCATCGTGCCCCCAGGCTAGCCGCTCGCCCCCGGCCGGGACGCCGTGCCGGCTCAGCGGAGGGCGGGGGCGACCAGGTGGAGGTGCCAGGCGCCGGGGCGGCCGACGAGGGTGACGGTCGACAGGGGGCGGACGTCGACGCTCCAGTAGGTGGCGGGCGCGGCCCGGAGGGCGTAGACGAGGGCGGCGCGGACGACGGAGGGTTCGGCGACGGCGACGACCGTGACGTCGGCGGCGGTGACGTGGTCGGCGGGGCGGGTGTCGAGCCAGCCGCCTATGCGCGAGATGAAGGCGAGGAGGGGTTCGCCGCCGTGCGGGGCGGAGCGGGCGTCGGCGAGCCAGGCGTCGACGGCGGCCGGTTCGAGGGCGGCGACCTCGGCGAGGGTGAGCCCGCGCCAGCGGCCCATGTCGCAGTCGCGCAGGGCGGGCTGCGCGAGCGGGGCGTAGCCGAGGGCGGTGCCGGTGGCGCGGCTGCGGAGGGTCGGGGAGCAGTAGCGGAGTTCGGCGGCGCCGAGCGGGAGGAGCGCGGGCGCGGCCTGCTGCACCTCGTACCAGCCGGCCTCGTCGAGCGGCCGGTCGTCGTCGAAGCGTTCGGCGAGCAGGGAGGAGCTGCGCGCCGCCGCGACCAGCGTGACCCGAAGACCCATGGCCGAGATCGTGAGGCCGGTGGGACTCCGGGTCAAGGGGCGGGTACGGGGGACCGGGAGGTCCGGGTTCACTGCTGTCCGAGAGCCATCCACTTGTCCGGATTCTCCAGTGGCGTGAATCCGACCTTCTCGTAGACGCCGTGGGCGTCGGCGGTCGCGAGCATGATCCGGCGGAGCCCGTACCGCTCCAGGTGGTCGCGGACGGCGGTGACGAGGGCGGTGCCGAGGCCGGTGGCGCGGGCCGGGTGGTCGACGTAGACGTCGCAGAGCCAGGCGAAGGTGGCGTAGTCGGTGACCACGCGCGCGTAGGCGGCGATCTCGCCGGTGTCGCGGTGGTAGGCGCCGAAGTTGAGCGAGCCGGCGATGGCCCGGTCCTGCGTCTCCCGAGGTCGGCCGAGGGCCCAGTACGCGTCGGTGGAGAGCCAGTGGTGGACGCGGGCGCCGTCGAGGCGGGCCGGGTCGGCGGAGATCTCGTACGTCCCGTGGAGGACGGCGGGTTCGGCGGCGGGTACGGAGGTGGTGGTCTCGCTCATGGGCGCAGGATGCCAGCGGGTCCGGCATGTGTCAGGCGGGTTTTCCGGGCCGCCGCGGTGGCCGCGTACGCCAGGCATGGCTCCGTACGCCGCCGCGTCGGCCCGGCTCGTGTCACGGAAGGAGTTCGTCCATGGCCGTCCTGAGCCTGCGGACGCCCTCGGCGATCTCCGTGGGTCCGGCCACACCCGCGAAACTCAGCCGGATGTGGCCGGCGGGGGGTTCGGCGCAGAAGTAGGGCCGGCCGGGTGCGGCGGCGACTCCGGCGCGGAGGGCGGCGGCCAGGAGGGCGGACTCGGGGAGGGTGTCGGGGAGGCGGAGCCAGAGGTGGTAGCCGCCGGAGGGGATGTGGGGCAGGGCGAGTTCGGGGAGCCGGAGGGCGACGGCGGCGGTGAGGACGTCGCGGCGGGCCTTCAGCTCCTGGGAGACGGTCCGCAGATGGCGGGACCAGGCCGGGGCGCCGACGAGTTCGAGGGCGGCCTCCTGGAGGGGGCGGGGGACGAAGAAGC
This sequence comes from Streptomyces sp. NPDC059201, assembly GCF_042754585.1. Taxonomy (NCBI): domain Bacteria; kingdom Bacillati; phylum Actinomycetota; class Actinomycetes; order Kitasatosporales; family Streptomycetaceae; genus Streptomyces; species Streptomyces sp. NPDC059201. Next base: position 241,537 of record NZ_JBHZBB010000006.1, on the reverse strand, counting down.
TGTCGACGACCTGGATGGCGCGCAGGCGTTCGAGGACGGGGCCCCGGGCGGCGAGGGCGCCGACGCGGAGGCTCGCCGAGGTGATCTTGGTGAGGGAGCAGACGTGGACGACGACGCCGTCGGGGTCGTCGGCGGCGAGCGGCGCCGGCAGTGGTCCCGCGTCCTCGTGGACGAGGCGGCGGGCGAAGTCGTCCTCGACGACGAAGGCGCCGGCGGCGCGGGCGATGCGGACGACCTCGCGGCGGCGGTCCGGCGGGAGGAGGGCGCCGGTGGGGTTCTGGAAGAGCGGCTGGCAGACGAGGACGCGGGCGCCGGTGGCGCGGAAGGCGGCTTCGAGGAGGTCGGGGCGGATGCCGTCGGCGTCGGTGGGGACGGGCACCGGGCGCAGCCCCGCCGCGCGGGCGACGGCGAGCATGCCGGGGTACGTCGGGGACTCGACCAGCACCGGGGTGCCGGGCGCGGCGAGCGCGCGCAGGGCGGTGGTGAGGGCGGACTGGCCGCCGGCGGTGATGAGGACCTCGGCGCCGGTGACGCCTCCGCCGATCTCGCGGGCGAACCACTCGCGGAGTTCGGTGAGGCCGTCGGTGGGCGGCCGGCCCCAGGCGCCGGGGCGTCGGCCGGCCCGGGCGAGGGCGGCGGCGAGGGCCCGCTCGGGCTGGAGGGAGGGGTGGAGGTAGCCGCCGTTGAACTCGACGACGCCGGGCTGGGGCGCGGCGAGGGTGACGAGGACGCCGGAGGCGTCGACGGCGCGGGGGACGAGTTCGGCGGCGGCGTCGGCGCTGAGCGCGAGCTGCTGCCAGGAGGTGTCGCCGGTGGAGGCGGGGGCGGGGGTCTCGGCCTTGAAGGCGCCGGCGCCGGGGCGGGTGACGACGAGGCCCTCGGCGGCGAGCTGGGCGAGGGCGCGGGTGACGGTCACCGGGGAGACCCGGAAGCGCTCGACCAGGGCGCGGCTCGACGGCAGCTTTCCACCCGGAGAGTAGCGGTCGAGCTCCGCCTTCAGGGATTTCGCCAGTTCGGCCACGCTGCTACGCTCATGCATGAGAGCACAGAATAGCGCTACTGCCCCGATGGCGATAGCGGTCGGCACCCCGGCCGGAAGCGCTTCCGCCACGGCGCCCGCGGCCGCCCCCACCGACGCTCCGTCCGTGACCGCCTCCCCCGGTGCCCAGGGCACGCTGCTCGCCCTCCTCGGTGTCGTCGCCTTCTCGCTCACCTTCCCGTCGACGGTGTGGGGCCTGGAGAGCTTCGGGCCCTGGTCGCTGGTGGCCGTCCGCTCCACGCTCGCCGCGCTGATCGCCGGCGCCTTCCTCCTCGGCGGCCGGGTCGCGCTGCCGGAGCGGCGCCACTGGGCTGGGCTCGCGGTCGTCGCGGGCGGCGTCGTGGTGGGCTTCCCACTGCTGACGACGCTCGCCCTCCAGACCTCGACGACCTCGCACGCCGCCGTCGTCGTGGGCCTGCTGCCGCTCACCACGGCCACCTTCGCCGCCGTGCGGACCGGCCGCCGCCCGTCCCGTACCTTCTGGATCGCCGCCGTCGCCGGTGCCACCGTCGTCATCGCCTTCACCGTGCAGCAGAGCGGCGGCGCGCTCTCCACCGGCGACCTCTACCTCTTCGGCGCGCTGCTGGTGTGCGCCGCGGGCTACACCGAGGGCGGCCGGCTCGCCCGGCTGATGCCGGGCTGGCAGGTGATCGGCTGGGCGCTGGTGCTCTGCCTGCCGCTGATGGTCCCCGCCTCGGCCGTCGCGCTCGCCCTCGAACCCGTGCACCTCACCGCCCACGGCGTCATCGGCCTGCTCTGGGTGGCGGCCGGCTCCACCTTCTTCGGCCTGTACGTCTGGTACAGGGGCATGGCCGCGATCGGCATCCCCCGCGCCAGCCAGCTCCAGCTCGCCCAGCCGCTCCTCACGCTCGTCTGGTCGGTCACCCTGCTCGGCGAGTCCCTCCCGCTGGCCGCGCCCCTCGCGGCGGCCGGCGTGCTGGTCTGCATCGCGGTGACCCAGCGCGCGAAGAGCTGACGCGGCGGGCGGGCGTGACCTGCGCCACAATCGTAGACAGAGGCCCTACGCGCGCGAGGAGGTTCCCCGATGCAGGCGAGTGTGGGCGACAAACTGCTGGTGCACGGCCGGACCGTCGGTCAGCACGACCGTACGGCCCAGGTCCTTCAGGTGCTGGGGGAGAACGGCACGCCCCCGTACCGGGTCAAGTTCGACGACGACGGTCACGAGGCCCTGATGTCGCCCGGCCCCGACACCGTCGTCCGTCACCACGGAGAGCAGCGCTACGGAGAGCAGCGCTAGCGAGCGTCACGCCGGATTCCCGGTCCGCGGCGCGCGGGCCCTCGCCGGGTAGTGGTCGGCCACGGCGGCGGCGAGCGCGCCGTTGCGGTCCCGCGTGACCTCCTTCGCCGCGAAGTAGCAGTGGCCGCCGACGCCCGGCCGGCCGGCGGCCAGCGCGAGGTGCCGTGACAGCTCCTTCGGGTCCTGCCACTCCGCGGGCTGGTCCGGGTCGCCCGCCTTGTACAGCGCCTCGCCGATGTAGAGCCCGACGCCCGTGTCCCTTACCGCCGCGTCCCACCAGTCGAGGAGGGTGGCGTAGTCGGTGGCGGGGTGGCCGATGTGCCAGTACAGCTGCGGCACCACGTGGTCGATCCAGCCCTCGCCGATCCACTTGCGGGTGTCCGCGTACAGGTCGTCGTAGGTGCCCACACCGCCCCGCGTGTCCGAGCCCTCGGGGTCGTCGGCGATGTTCCGCCACACCCCGAAGGGGCTGACGCCGAAGGCCACCCCCGGCTTGATCTCCTTGATCCGGGCGGACATCTCCGAGACCAGCAGGTCGGTGTTGTTCCGCCGCCAGTCCGCGCGCTCGGGGAAGTCCGCGCCGTGCAGGGCGTACGACGCGTCGTCCGGGAAGCTCTCCCCCGCGACCGGGTACGGGTAGAAGTAGTCGTCCCAGTGGACCGCGTCGAGGTCGTAGCGGCGCACCGCGTCCAGCATCGCGTCCTGTACGAAGCGCCGGACCTCGGGCAGCCCGGGGTCGTAGAGCAGCTTCCCGCCGTAGGACACGATCCAGTCGGGGTGGAGCCGGGCCGGGTGGGACGCCGCGAGCCGGGTGGGGTCCGTGTGATTCGCCACGCGGTACGGGTTGAACCAGGCGTGCAGCTCCAGACCCCGTGCGTGGGCCTCGGCCACCGCCGCGCCCAGTGGGTCCCAGCCCGGGTCACGCCCCTGCGTACCGGTGAGGCACTGCGCCCAGGGCTCGTACGGCGAGGGCCACAGGGCGTCCGCGGTGGGCCGCACCTGGAGCACGACCGCGTTGAGCCGCCGCTCCACCGCCTGGTCCAGGTGGGCCAGGAGTTCCGCCCGCTGCGCCTCCGCGGTGAGCCCGGTGCGGGACGGCCAGTCCCGGTTGGCGACGGTCGCCACCCACACGCCCCGGAAGCCGTGCGGGGACGCCTCCGGCTCCCGCGCCCGCACCTGGCGAGGCTCCGCCCCGGCGCCGCCCGCCGCCGTGCCCGAGCCCGCTGGACCGACGACGGCGAATGCCGCTCCCGTGGCGGTCGTCACAAACCCTCTTCTCCCGATAGGCCGCACTTGTACCCCTCAGCTGTCGGATACGTCACACCCCCACGCACAGCATGCCCGCTCCGGCCGATCGATCATCGCGCGATTCGGAGTAACGTCATGGGGTCGAGGCGGACGCACCGGAATCACACGGGGCCCGCCGCCAGAGAAGAGCGAAAGGCACGAGGTGACGGACTCCATGGCCGACATTGAGCGCGTCGGAGTGGTGGGCTGCGGCCAGATGGGCGCGGGCATCGCAGAGGTGTGTGCCCGGAGCGGTCTCGAGGTGAAGGTCGCCGAGACCACCGGCGAGGCGCTGGAGATCGGCCGCACCCGACTGCTGAACTCGCTGACCAAGGCCGCCGAACGCGGCAAGATCAGCGAGGAGGAGCGCGACGCCGCGCTCGCCAACCTCTCCTTCACCACCGACCTGGGCGAGTTCGCCGACCGCGACCTGGTCATCGAGGCGGTCGTGGAGAACGAGCAGGTCAAGACCGAGATCTTCCAGGTGCTCGACCAGGTCCTGACCCGGCCCGACGCCATCCTGGCCTCGAACACCTCCTCCATCCCGCTGGTGAAGCTGGCCGTGGCGACCTCCCGCCCCGACCACGTCATCGGCATCCACTTCTTCAACCCGGCCCCGGTGCAGAAGCTCGTCGAGCTGATCCCCGCCCTCACCACCTCCGAGGGCACGATCAGCCGGGCGCAGGGCTTCGCCGAGAAGCTGCTCGGCAAGCACGCGATCCGCGCCCAGGACCGCTCGGGCTTCGTCGTGAACGCGCTGCTCGTGCCGTACCTGCTCTCCGCGATCCGGATGTTCGAGTCCGGCATCGCGAGCCGCGAGGACATCGACAACGGCATGGAGTACGGCTGCGCCCACCCGATGGGCCCGCTGAAGCTCGCGGACCTCATCGGCCTCGACACGATCGTCTCGATCGCCGACTCGATGTACTCCGAGTTCAAGGAGCCGCTGTACGCCGCTCCCCCGCTGCTCCAGCGGATGGTCGACGCGGGCCGGCTGGGCCGCAAGACGGGCTCGGGCTTCTACGTCTACCCCTGATGTCCCGGTCCTGACCGACCGGCTCTCCGACGCCTCCGGCGTCCCACGAATGTCGCTCTCCGCGACCCGAACGGCCCGTACCCCCGCACAGGTACGGGCCGTTCACCTTTCCCCGGATAAACGCCGTCGGGGTGTCAGCCGAGCCGCAGATGGTGGAGCATCAGCAGCCCGGCCGCCATGTTCGCCGCCGGGACCTCGCCCCGGGCGATCAGCTCCGGGACCTCCTTCAGCGGCACCCACGCGCGCCGCGAGGACTCGAAGCCGTCGACCGGCGGGCCGGTCCAGGTGGCCCGGTCGGTCCAGTAGAGGTGGTGCCGGGCGTCGCTGAGCCCGTTCGAGGGCTCGACGGTGAGGAGGGGGCGCAGCGGTCCTGGCCGCCAGCCGGTCTCCTCCTCCATCTCGCGGGCGGCGGCGGCCTCGGGGGTCTCGCCGTCCTCGACGACTCCGGCGGCCAGCTCCCAGCCCCAGCTGTCGGTGATGAAGCGGTGGCGCCAGAGCATCAGGACCTCGTCGGCGTCGTTGACGACGGTCGCGACGGCGACGGGGCGGAGCCGGATCAGATAGTGGTCGAGGTGCCGGCCGTCCGGGAGTTCGACGTCCGCGAGGTTCACCCTGAACCACCGGTTCTCATAGACGGAACGCTCACTTACTTTCGTCCACTGCACGTTGTTGCCACCTTCCGACTGGTAGGCGCGTGTTCGGTGGCAATATCGCAGCAGTTGAACGGTCAGAGCGGAACGCGCAGCGCCCCGTCGATCAGCGCCGCCGCCTCCCGGGCGTCCCCCGCGTCACTGGCCAGCAGGTGCTCCCGGGCCCGGCGCAGCCGGTCGCGCAGCCGCCGCGACTCCATCCCGCGCGCCCGCTCGGTCATCTCGACCGCCGTGCGCGCCGCCGAGTCCGCCTCGCCCTGCCGCAGTTCGACCTCGCAGAGCAGCGCCAGCCGGTGCACCCGGCCCCGGTCGTGCGAGGGCGTCCCGGCCGCCCGCGCCGCGTGCTCGTACGCCCCCGCGAGATCACCCAGACTGAGGAGTGCCTCCGCGACCTGTACGTTGACGAGTCCGGGCTGTACGTAGCCGGTCTCGGCCGGCTCCGCGGCCGGCGCGATCCGCTCCTCCGCGCGCTCGGCCCGCCGGATGCAGTCGAGCGCCGCCGCCCCGTCGCCGATCCGGGCGTACGCCTTCGCCTGCATCACCGTCAGATCGGCCGCAAGCGCGGGGGTGATGGTGCCGTCCGCCGTCCGCAGCGCCGCCTCCGCGAAGGCCACGGCCTGCCGGAACTCGCCGAGCAGCAGCGACTGGTTGACCATCAGCGCGACGACGTAGGCGCCGAACGCCCGGTCCCCGCTGGCCTTGGCGAGCCGCAGCGCCTGCTGGAAGTAGCGCTGCGCGAGGCCGTGCGCGTCGGCGTCGTAGGCGCAGATCCCGGCCACCGCCACCAGTCCCCCGGTGGCCCGGTGCAGGGAGCGCCCCAGCGCGTCGCTGTAGGAGCCGCGGAGCCGGGGCGCGGCCTCGGTGGTGAGGAAGCCGACGATCCGGGCGCGGGTCGCGATGCCGCCGGCCTTGCGGTACATCTGCTCGTAGTGCGCGCGGGCGGCGCTGAGCAGGGCGATGTCGGCGGGCTCCACGCGGGTGAGGCCGGTCCGGGAGACGTCGGTGTCCTCCGGCGGGTTCTCCCACTCCCACACCGGCATGACGGCGGGCGTGCCGGTCACGGCCGGCGCGCTCACCAGGTACGGGCGCTGCTGCTCGTCCGAACGCCACAGGGCGGTGGCGCGGTCGACGAAGCCGGAGAGCGGGGTGCCGGGCGCGGGCGGGCCGCCGCCGGGCACGCCGAGCCCGATGTCGTCGAGGGTGACGGGCCTGCCCAGCCGGGCGGCGAGCACCTCGCAGATCAGGTCGGGCACCTGGCCGCGCGGCCGCTGTCCCTTCAACCACCGCGCCACGGCGGTGTGTTCGTAACGCAGGGCAAGTCCCCTGGCCCCGCCGGCCCGGTTCACCCGGGCGGCGAGACCGGCGTGGGAGACGCCCGCCTCGTCCAGGAGGGCGTCGAGCAGGGTGTTGGGCTGCATGGCCCCTCCGGTCGCTCGGTGAACTCAGCGTAGCGGTGGCTGAATTCGCCCGGTGCGATTTCGCACGGGGTGTGAATGAAGTACCCGTTCTTCCGGTCCGTGCGCGCTGCCGCCGGTGGAGCCCGTACCGCTTGACTGGGCTCCTCGCCAGAAGGCGAGGAACGACCGGGCCGCCGGCTCCCCCTCGTACAGTGCGGCCGCCCGGTCCGCGCCGCCCGCCCCGCCGATCTGCCCGACACTCCGTGGCGGGGCGGGCGGCGCCCGTACCCCCGGACCCTCCGCTCAGCAGTGGGTGGAGGGAGCGGGCCGGGGACGGCGCAGCCCGGGTTCGGCGGGCTGCGCCGGCACCCGGACGCGGTCGTTGCGGACGACGAGCAGGGCCACGTCGTCGTCGAGCCGGCCGCCGGTGTGGCGCAGCAGCGCCTCGTGCACCTGCCGGACGAGCGTCCGGGGCACCTGTCCGGCGCTCCGGGCGAGCGCCGCCTCCAGGCCGAAGAAGCGGCCCCGGTGGTCGCGGGCCTCCTCCGCCCCGTCGGTGTGCAGCACCAGCGTCTCGCCGGGCAGCAGCCGGGCGGCGGTGTACGGGACCAGCACGGCAGGCAGCGGCAGGACGCCGAGCGGCGGCAGCGGCTCGCCGACGGGCAGGCGCTCCATGCGGGCTCCGAGGCGGTACGGGGCGGGGTGGCCGCAGTCGAGGACGGCGAGCCGCCCGTCGGCGCGGACCTCCAGGAGCAGCAGGGTCACGAACTCCTCGGCCACCGGGTGCTCGGGCTCGCCCTCGCCGCGCGCGGGGTGCTCGTCGCGCGCCCGCTCCCGCAGGTGCCGTTGCAGCGCCCGCTCCAGTCTGCGCAGTACGTCGCCGAGTTCGGCCTCGTCGTGGGCGGCCTCGCGGAAGCTTCCGAGGACGGCGACGACGGCGCCCAGCGCGGCCAGCCCGTGGCCCCGTACGTCTCCGATCACCATCCGCACCCCGTACGGCGTCGCCACCGCCTCGTACAGGTCGCCGCCCACCGAGGCACCGCGGGTGGCGGACAACTGCCCGGCCGCCAGGGCGAGTCCGTCGAGCCGGGCGGGCGGCGGGCGCAGCAGCACCTGCTGGGTCGCCTCGGCGACGGCCCGCACCCGGGCCAGCTCGCGCCGCAGCTGCCGGCGCACGCCGAGGACGAGCCCGGTGCCGACGGTGAGGAAGACGATGCTGGTCGCGATCCGCATCGGCAGCCCGGGCTGCCGGGCCAGCGGACAGCCGAACTTCCAGGCCACGGCGACCGCGCCCCAGCCGACCGGGAGGGCGAGCGGCGCCGACCGGCGGAGCCGGGAACCGACGGCGACCGTCGTCCTCCGGATGCGGCTGCTACGGCTGGTACGGATCATGTACAGCCCTTCCCGAGCCCCGACAGCGCCCGAAGGCCCTGCGGCACACAGGCCCGCCCCTGTGGCCGCGTCGATTCTGCCGACCGTACGGACCACAGGGGAACACCCCCCGTCGATCTCACCCGAAGGAGTGAGCACCCCCGGCGCGCCGCCCTTCGCCAGCCCCCCGCCACGCGCACACACCCCCGACCCTCGCCGCCCCGTACGAGCCGGGCGGGCGCGGGGCGAGTCCGATCTCCGGCGGAAGCGTCAGCGCGACCAGACCTGCCGCATGTGATCCCTGGCATCGCCCGGGGCCTCGAGGCGCTCGAATTCGTGAGGCGCGACGCGGTAGAGGACATCTATCCCGTAGCGGTGGAGCATGGCGATGTCCGCGTCGACAGGACGGTTCGGGAAGAGCGCGCTGAGCCGCTCCACGCGTTCCGGGCTGTGCGGTGCGTAGTCGAGGAGCTGGCCCAGGGCCAGGCGGACATGGGCATGGCCACTGTCGCTCTTGGCCTCGATGACCTCGGATCCTTCGGTTCCGGCGACGTGGAGATCGGTGATGCCGGACGGCGTGCGGAGCCGCCGCACGTCCCGACCGGTCAGGGTCTCCTTGTATTCCGTGACCAGGAGGGCCTCGGCCCGATGGACCACTATCTCCCGCTCGGTCCGGCGGTACGCGGTCCTCTCCGTGTGCATACTCTCCACGTCGACGACCTTGGCGCCCTCGGCGATCAGCCGCGCCACCTCGACGTCCCGGTCGAGCGTGCGGCGGTCCTCCGTGGCGGTCCGGATGCCCAGACCGTCCAGCACCTCGTCGGCCTTCATGCCCCGCAGCACCCGGAGTCCCATGAAGTAGTCGCCGGCGTTGAAGCTGGGCAGGTCCCAGATCTCCTCGTACGGGATCAGGGTCGGCTGGAACGCGAGCAGGCTGTACACATTCAGCCAACTCCCCTTCCTACGGTCCTTCTCCCACATGGTGTCGGCGAAGTCCGCGTTCCTGAAGGTCACTCCGACCTCGCCGATGCCGCGGACATGGTTCTGCCCGGTGAAGAGCACCACGTCGCCCGTCCCGAGCAGCGACATGTTCCGGTCCTGAACCGACGTCGCTCCCCAGAAGCGTGCCTGCCCGGACGAGTGCACGCTCAGGAGTCGCTCCAGCTGCTGCTCCGTCAGGGCATCCGCGTACGGAGTGGAACCGAACGGGACCTCTTGGGCCAAGGTGTCCTTCCAGTGCCGCCGGGCCACGGCGTTCCCGTAGGACGGCTGGATCGCAACATGTGGCACTTCGCTTCATCCTCCCCTGATTTCTCTCACGTCACGCGCGTGGAATCCGTCGATGCTGCCATACGGGGCCCCAACGGAGTCGCCTCTGTCCGGAACGGAACGGCGAAGGGCCGCCCCGGGAGTGGTTCCGGGGCGGCCCTTCTGGGTGGGGCTGGGTGTGTCAGGCGCCGCGGAGGGTGGCGCCGGTGTGTTCGGCGGCCAGGGCTACCGCGGCGTCGCGGGCGGCGGTGGCCTCCTCGACGGTGAGGGTGCGGTCCTCGGCGCGGAACCTCAGAGCGTACGCCAGGGACTTCTTGCCCTCGCCGACCTGGTCGCCGGTGTAGACGTCGAACAGGCGGATGGACTCCAGGAGTTCGCCCGCGCCGCCGGCCAGGTAGTACTCGACCATGGCGGAGGGGACGGCCTCGTCGACGACCAGGGCGACGTCCTGGGTGGCGACCGGGAAGGCGGAGATGCGCGGGGCCTTGACGGGGCCCTCACTCGCCCGCTCCAGGACGTCGAGGTCCAGCTCCGTCGCGCAGGTGCGGGCCGGAAGGCCCAGCGCCTTGACGACGCGCGGGTGGAGCTCGCCGCCGTGGCCGGCCAGGGTCTTGACCCCGTCGATGACCACGTGGAAGGCGGCGCAGCGGCCCGGGTGCCACGGGGCGTGCTGGTCGGCGTCGATCAGCAGCTCCACACCGGCCTCGGTGGCGATGGTGCGGGCGGCCTCGATCGCGTCGGCCCAGTCGGACGGGCGGCCCTTGCCCCACCAGCCGGACTGCTCGCGGGCCCCGGTGAGGACGACGGCGGCGTGGCGCGGCTGCGCGGGCAGCGCGGCGTTGACGCCGGCGATCTCCTCGCCGGTGGGACGGCGGTCCACGGGGAGGCGGACCGCGATCTTCGGCTCGGCGGCCGGGCGGAAGACCAGGCCCGTCTCGAAGAGGGCCAGGTCGTGGCTGCCACGGCTGTCGTTCCGGCGCAGCGCGGCCAGCAGGCCGGGGAGCAGCGTGGTGCGGAGCGCGGGCTCCTCGTCGGAGAGCGGGTTGACGAGGGTGACGACCTCGCGGCGGGCGTCGTCCGCGTCGAGGCCGAGCTGGTCGAGCGCCTGCTGCCCCATGAAGGGGTAGTTCGGCGCCTCGACGTAGCCGGCGCCGGCGAGGGCGCGGCCGACCCGGCGGTGGACGCGCTGGCGCTCGGTGAGGCCGCGGCCGGCCGGGGGCTTCGGCAGGGTGGAGGGCAGGTTCTCGTAGCCCTCCAGCCGGATGACCTCCTCGGCGAGGTCGTTCGGCTCGTTGAGGTCGGGGCGCCACGAGGGCACCGTGACGACGAGCTCGTCCTGGCCGTAGACGTCGCAGCCGATCTCCTGGAGGCGGCGGACGACGGTCTCGCGGCCGTACGCCACACCCGCGACCTTGTCGGGGTGGTTCGCCGGCAGCGCGATCGTGCGCGGCGCCGACGGGGCGGCGATCTCGGTGACGCCGGCCTCGGCGGTGCCGCCCGCGAGCAGCACGAGCAGGTCGACGCAGCGCTGCGCGGCGGCGGCCGCGGCCTGCGGGTCGACGCCCCGCTCGAAGCGCTTGGACGCCTCGGAGGCCAGCTTGTGACGGCGGGCCGTGCGGGCGATCGAGATCGCGTCGAAGTGCGCGGCCTCGATGACGACCTCGCTGGAGCCGGTGACGGCGCCGGTCTCGGGGTCGGTCTCCGGGTCGGCGATCTCCGTGTCGGCGCCGCCCATGACGCCCGCGATGCCGATGGGGCCGCGCTTGTCGGTGATGACCAGGTCGGCGGCGTCGAGGACGCGGACCGTCCCGTCGAGGGTGGTGATCTTCTCGCCGGCCTCGGCGCGGCGGACCCCGATGGGGCCGTCGATCCGGGTCCGGTCGTAGGCGTGGATCGGCTGCCCGAGCTCCAGCATCACGTAGTTGGTGATGTCGACGGCGAGCGAGATCGGGCGCATGCCCGCCTTCTGGAGGCGGCGCTGGAGCCAGATCGGCGACCGGGCCTCGGGGGCGAGGCCGACGACCGTACGGGCGGTGAAGCGGTCGCAGCCGATCGGGTCGGCGATCTGGACCGGGTAGCCGTACGAGTTCGGCGCGGGCACGTCGAGGAGCGCCGGGTCGCGCAGCGGGAGCCCGTACGCGATGGCGGCCTCGCGGGCCACACCGCGCATCGACAGGCAGTAGCCGCGGTCCGGGGTGACGGCGATGTCGAGGACCTCGTCGTACAGCTCCAGCAGGACGGTGGCGTCGATGCCGATCTCGTGCTCGGGCGGCAGGATGATGATCCCGTGGTTGGGGTCGTCGCCCATGCCCAGCTCCTCGCTGGAGCAGATCATGCCGCGCGAGACCTTGCCGTACGTCTTGCGCTCGGCGATCCGGAAGTCACCGGGGAGGACGGCGCCGGGCAGGGCCACGACGACCTTGTCGCCGACGGAGAAGTTCCGGGCGCCGCAGATGATCTCCTGGGGCTCGCCGGTGCCGTTGGCCTGGCCGACGTCGACGGTGCAGAAGCGGATGGGCTTCTTGAACTCCGTCAGCTCCTCGATGGTGAGGACCTTGCCGACCACCAGGGGGCCGGTGAGGCCGGCGCCGAGCTGCTCGACGGTCTCGACCTCGAGGCCGGCGGTGATGAGCTTGGCCTGGACGTCACGGCCGGTCTCGGTCGCCGGCAGGTCGACGTACTCCCGCAGCCAAGAAAGCGGGACCCGCATCAGATCTCCATCCCGAACGGCCGGGTGAACCGGACGTCACCCTCGACCATGTCTCGCATGTCTTCCACGTTGTGCCGGAACATCAGCATCCGCTCGATGCCGAAGCCGAAGGCGAAGCCGCTGTACTTCTCCGGGTCCACGCCGCAGGCGATGAGCACCTTCGGGTTGACCATGCCGCAGCCGCCCAGCTCGATCCAGCCTTCGCTGCCGCAGGTGCGGCAGGGCCGGTCCGGGTTGCCGACGGACTCGCCGCGGCAGACGTAGCAGAGCATGTCCATCTCGGCGGACGGCTCGGTGAACGGGAAGAAGTTCGGGCGGAGCCGGGTCTTCATGTCCGCGCCGAAGAGCGCCTGGACCATGTGGTCGAGGGTGCCCTTGAGGTCGGCCATGGTGAGGCCCTCGTCGACGGCGAGCAGCTCGATCTGGTGGAAGACCGGGGTGTGCGTGGCGTCGAGCTCGTCGGTGCGGTAGACGCGGCCGGGGCACACCACGTAGACCGGGGGCTCCCGGTCGATGAGGGTGCGGGCCTGGACCGGCGAGGTGTGGGTGCGGAGCACGACACCGGACTCGTCACCGCTGGTGCCCTCAGGGCCCTGGACGAAGAAGGTGTCCTGCATCTGCCGCGCCGGGTGGTCCGGCACGAAGTTCAGGGCGTCGAAGTTGAACCACTCGGCCTCGACCTCGGGGCCCTCGGCGACCTCGTAGCCCATCGACACGAAGACGTCGGCGACGCGCTCCATGAGGGTGGTCAGCGGGTGGCGGGCACCGGCCGGGACGCGGTCGTACGGCAGGGTGACGTCGACGGCCTCCTCGACGAGGACGCGGGCGTCGCGCTCGGCCTCCAGTTCGGTCTGGCGGGCGGCGAGCGCCTTGGAGACCGCGCCGCGGGCCTGGCCGACGAGCTTGCCGGCCGCGGCCTTGGCCTGCGGGGGCAGCGCGCCGATCTCGCGGTTGGCGAGGGCGAGCGGCGAGGTGCCGCCGGTGTGCGCCGTCTTGGCGTGGGCGAGCGCGTCGAGGTCGCCGGCGGCCGCGAAGGCCGCGAGCGCCTCGTCCCGCATGCGCTCGATCTCATCCGGTTTCAAGGCTTCGACCTCGACCGGGTCGTACGACTTATTGGGTGCCGACATCTCTTCCCGTGTCTTCCGTTGGGCTTGGCTGGGGCGACCCCGGTTCGACGACAGACGACAAGGGCGCAAACGTGCCAAAGGTCGAGTCTAACGGGGTGCGGGGACGCTGATGAGCCCGTGGGGGCCCCGGTGGCTCTGGATCCCGTCGGGTCTCGGTGGGTGAGACGTCAGACGAGATGGGCCGGGGTGCCGACGGGCAGGATAAATCGGAACTCGGCGCCGCCGCGCGGGCCGCGTCCGACGGTGATGGTGCCGCCGTGGGCCTCGACGAGGCCCTTGACGATATAGAGGCCGAGCCCGGTGCCGCCGCGCTTGCTGCCGCGCCAGAAGCGGGTGAAGACGCGGTTCATGGACTCCTCGGGGATGCCGGGGCCCTCGTCGCTCAGGGTGACCTCAGTCCCCTCCTCGCCGGTGTCGTCGCCCGCGGTGCGGGGCGCCACCTCGATGGTGACGGTTCCGGCGCCGTGGCGCACCGCGTTTTCCAGGAGGTTGCCGAGGATCTGGTCGATCTTGTCGGGGTCGGCCCAGAGCGCGGGCAGTCCGGGCCGGGTCCGGACGAAGAAGCGGTCGGGGGCCTGGCCGCCGGTGGTGTGCACCTGGACGTGCCGACCGATGGCGGCGGCGATGTCGACGGGCTGGCGGCGCACCTCCAGGCGGCCGGCGTCGATCCGGGAGATGTCGAGGAGTTCGGCGATGAGCCGTTTGATGCGGCCGGCGTCGGCGTCGACGGTCTCCAGCATGAGCCGCTTCTGCTCGTCGGTGAACCGCTCCCACTTGCTGAGGAGGGTGGCGGTGAAGCCCTTGACCGAGGTGAGCGGGGAGCGCAGTTCGTGGGCGACGGTGGCGATGAGCTCGGCGTGGCTGCGCTCGGAGCGGCGGCGGGCCTCGGTGCCGCGCAGGGAGACGACGACCCTGCGGACGGGGCCGGTGGGGTGCTCGCGGACGTACCGGGCGGAGACGAGTACCTCGCGGCCGCCGGGCAGCAGCAGGTTCCGCTCGGGCTGGCCTCGCCGGGTGGCGAGGCCGCCGTAGGGGTCGGTGAGGCTCCACCAGCGGTGCCCCTTGAGGTCCTCCAGGGGCAGGGCCTGGTCGAGCGGGCGGCCGATCGCCTCGGCGCCGGGGACGGCGGTGATCCGGCTGGCGGCGGCGTTGAAGCAGACGACGCGCCCGCTCTCGTCGGCGACGACGAGCCCGTCGGGCAGGTCGTCGGGGTCGATCCCGGGCCACGGCTCGGGCGCGCGCGCCCCGTCTCCGCGTCGCCGTCCGGTCCGCGCGGGACTGTCCGTGCCGGCCGTCATCCCCGTCTCCCACCCCTCCGTGTACCGCAGTGGGCCCCCGAGTGCGTCACTCTACTGGGCGAGGGTGACCGGCGGGAGTCGGAAGGGCACAACGAGTGGCCGAAACTCGACGGCGGGGTACGGCGGCGGGGTGGGGTCAGGCCGTGCGGCGGGGGCGCTGTGCGCGGGCGGAGGCGTACAGGCAGACCGCGGCGGCGGTGGCGAGATTGAGGCTCTCGGCCTTGCCGTGGATGGGGACGCGGACGACGGCGTCGGCGAGCGCGCGGGTCTCCTCGGGCAGCCCCCACGCCTCGTTGCCGAAGATCCAGGCGGTGGGGCCGCCCATGGTGCCGGCGTCGAGCTCGTCGTCGAGGTCGTCCTGGCCGGCTCCGTCGGCGGCGAGGATGCGGACGCCCGCGCCCTTGAGTCCGGCGACGGCCTGCTCGACGGGGACGCCGACGGCGACGGGCAGGTGGAAGAGGGAGCCGACGGAGGCGCGGACCGACTTGGGGTTGTACAGGTCGACGGAGGCGTCGGTGAGGACGACCGCGTCGGCGCCGGCGGCGTCGGCGCAGCGGAGCACGGTGCCGGCGTTCCCGGGGTCGCGGACGTGCGCGAGGACGGCGACGAGCTTGGGCTTCGCGGCGAGGATCGCGTCGAAGGGCGAGTCGAGGAAGCGGCAGACGCCGACGAGGCCCTGCGGGGTGACGGTCTGGGAGACCTCGGCGAGGACGGCGTCGGAGGCGTGGTGGACGCGGGCCCCGGAGGCGCGGGCGGCCTCGACGATGGGCGCGTACCGCTCGGCCGCCTCGACGGTGGTGAAGAGCTCGACGAGGGTGGGGGCGCCGTCCGGGCCCCGGTGCGCGACGGCCTCGCGGACGGCCTGGGGGCCCTCGGCGAGGAAGAGGCGGTCCTTGCCCCGGAAGTTGCGCTTGGCGAGCCGCCGGGCGGCGACGACGCGCGGGGAACGCGGGGAGATCAGCTCGGGGGTGGACATGTGCCTGGGGCTCTCTGTCTCGGCTCGACTCGGGTACGGGGGTGTCAACGCGCCGGACCCGCAGGCGCGGGGCCTGCGGGTCCGGGCGGAAGTGCTGCGGCCTGGAAGATCAGGCGGCGGCCTTCGGGGCGTTGACGTCGGCCGGGAGGGCCTTCTGCGCGACCTCGACCAGCGCGGCGAACGCGTTGCTGTCGTTGACGGCCAGCTCGGCGAGGATCTTGCGGTCCACCTCGATGTTGGCGGCCTTCAGACCCTGGATGAGGCGGTTGTACGTCATGCCGTTCTGGCGGGCAGCGGCGTTGATGCGCTGGATCCACAGCTGACGGAAGTCGCCCTTGCGCTTCTTGCGGTCGTTGTAGTTGTAGACCAGCGAGTGGGTGACCTGCTCCTTGGCCTTGCGGTACAGGCGCGAACGCTGACCGCGGTAGCCGGAGGCCGCCTCGAGGATCGCCCGGCGCTTCTTGTGGGCGTTGACTGCCCGCTTGACGCGTGCCACTTCTTACTCCTTGTAGCGGGGCCGTGGTGTGTTCACACGACCCGGAAAACGGATGGGTCCCGGTCTGGGCCGGATGCCCTCGGGGTCCGAGGGCGGGAGATCAAGCTCAGATGCCCAGCATCTTCTTGATCTTGGCGGCGTCACCCGGGGCCATCTCGGCGTTGCCGGTGAGGCGACGCGTCAGCTTGGACGACTTGTGCTCGAGCAGGTGGCGCTTGCCGGCGCGCTCGCGCAGGATCTTGCCGGAGCCGGTGACCTTGAAGCGCTTCTTGGCACCGGAGTGCGTCTTGTTCTTCGGCATAGCGCCGTTATCTCCTCGTCAGTGGCGCTCCCCCCGGTGCGGGCACCGGACGACCGGGAGCGTCAATTCTTCGATGGGTGGTACCGGGCGGGACCCGGGGGCTGCCACCGGGGCAGCCCCTTCGGATCACGCCTCGGCGTTCTCGGCCGACGTGTCGGCCGAAGCCTCCTCGGCGCCGGCCTCGGCGGTGGCCGCCTCGGGCACGAGGCCCTGGCGCTCCGCCTTGCGCGCGGCCTGGGCCTCGCGCGCCTCGGCCATGGCCTCGGTCTTCTTCTTGTGCGGACCCAGAACCATGATCATGTTCCGGCCGTCCTGCTTCGGGTTGGACTCGATGAAGCCCAGGTCCTGGACGTCCTCGGCGAGGCGCTGAAGAAGGCGGTAACCGAGCTCGGGCCGGGACTGCTCACGACCACGGAACATGATCGTGATCTTGACCTTGTCGCCCTGCTTGAGGAAGCGGACGACGTGGCCCTTCTTGGTGTCGTAGTCGTGCGGGTCGATCTTCGGCCGGAGCTTCATCTCCTTGATGACCGTGTGCGCCTGGTTCTTGCGCGCCTCACGGGCCTTCATGGCCGACTCGTACTTGAACTTCCCGTAGTCCATGAGCTTGCACACGGGCGGACGGGCGTTCGCCGCGACCTCGACAAGATCGAGGTCGTACTCCTGCGCGAGCTCCAGGGCCTTGGCAAGGGGGACGATGCCCACCTGCTCGCCGCTGGGGCCGACAAGACGCACCTCGGGAACGCGAATCCGCTCGTTGATGCGGGGCTCGGCGCTGATGGATCCTCCTCGGTAGCACCACGCGACCGCCTTGGCGGACGGACACGTCACGTCAAATCACTGTGACCAACCGCGCGGCAACATGAAAAATGCCCCGGACGGGACACAGGCGGGGCTCCAAAGACAAACCGGAGCACCACCACGGTCAACCGCGGGGCGCACATCGGGCGGCTCCATCGTCCGTACGGAACGATGGGCGCCACCTGACCGGTGACCCGCCGCCCGTGAGGGCGGTCAGGTGGGAGATCGGAGCCTCCACTTGTGGGCCGGGCACATAGGTGTCCGGCCGGTCGTTACACAAGGTTAGCAGGACCCGGCGGTCGGCGCGAACCGCGCGCCCGCTTATCGTGTGGGGCATGAGCGAGACCCCCCAGAACGAGTCCACGACCGCCGCCGACCCGGCCGGCGACACCCCCGACTTCGAGGCCATGGCCCGCGACATCGCCGAGGTCCCGGCGGTCGAGGTGATCGTGACCGTCGCCGTCAATCTGATGAGCGCCTCCGCGGTCAAGCTGGGCCTCACCGAGGAGGGCGACGAGCACAAGGAGCTCGACGAGGCGCGGAAGCTGATCCACGCGCTCGCGGGCCTGCTCGACGCGAGCACCACGGAGATCTCGTCCTTCCACGCGGCTCCGCTGCGCGACGGCCTGAAGTCCCTCCAGCTCGCCTTCCGCGAGGCGTCGGTCGTCCCGGACGAGCCGGGTCAGGGTCCGGGCGAGAAGTACACGGGGCGGGTCCTCGGCTAGAGCGCTCGGATCGCTTCTCGGATCACTTCTTTACGTAGAAGGGCTCGCCCGGGGGCGTGGCCGTGACCGGCAGGAGTGCCAGGTCGAGGCCCCGCACCAGGCGGGCCCTCAGTGTTTCGTCGGCGGCCAGGGCGCGGGCCACGCGCTGCGCGGCCTCGGCGGGGGCCGCGTCCTCGGCGAGGACCAGGGCGAGGGTACCGTCGGCGGTGCCGGGGCCCAGGTGGGCGCGGAGGACGGCGGGCTCGGCGGCGACCGCGGCGCGGACCGCGTCCCGTACCGCCGGGTCGTCCAGCGGGTCGGTGCTGGTGCGGCCCTCGGCGAGGGCAAGCAGCGCGGCGCCGCTCACCTGGTAGGGCACCGGGCCGGCCATGTCGAGGACCAGGGTGTCGGCCTTCTCGTGGACGAGGGCGGCGAGCGCCTGCTGGAGGGGGACGGCGACGGGGCGGGCGGCCGGGTCCCACAGGGCGAGCGAGGCGATCGAGGTGAAGGCGGGCAGGCCGCGCCGGTCGCCGGCGGTCAGCGTCGGCACCGCCATGTCGCTGGTCTTCTCGCGCTTCAGCCCCGTCTCCGGGTCGGTCTCGACCTCGCCGAGGACGGCGACGACGGGGACGAGGAGCCGGGCGCCGCGCAGCGCGTCCAGGACGGGTCCGTGCGCGGTTCTGTCCTCCGCCCAGGCGGCGAGTGCCGCGGCGAGCGCCGGGTCGGCGGTGCCGTCGTCGTCGGAGAAACCGGGGTCCGGGATGTTCTTGAGCTCCACGCCCCGAGCCTAACGGGCCGGGTACGGGGCTCGGGCCGCCGGGCCGTCAGCGCGTGCGGCCCGCCCGGTGGAGGACGAGGGCGGTCAGCAGGAGGAGGGCGCCGAGGCCGCCGGCGAGGGGGGCGAGGAGTCCGGGGGCGCCGCTCTCCTCGGGGGCGGGGAGGGGGCCGGGGCCGAAGTACGGGCCGCGGTGGCCGGCGGTGGCGTTCTTCGGGTCGCCTGCCTTGAGCGCGGCACCGGCCTCGATGGCGGCGGCCGGGTCGACCGTGCCGTAGCCCTTGGCGTCGCTGCGGCCGCCCTCGGGCCGGTCTCGGGCGGTGTCGACGAGGAGCTTCTTGACCTGGGCGGGGGTCAGGTCGGGGTGGGCGGAGCGGACGAGCGCGACGGCACCGGAGACGAACGCGGCGGCGGCACTGGTGCCCCAGCCCTCGTAGTACTTGCGGTCGGGGTCGGCGATGACGATGTCGACGCCAGGGGCGCTGACCGTGGCGTACCAGCGGCGGGTGGAGAAGGAGGCACGGGTGCCGTAGCGGTCGACGGCGGTGACCGCGATGACGCCGGGGTAGGCGGCCGGGTAGGAGATGTGGTCGCCCTTCTCGCCGCCGTTGCCCGCGGAGGCGACGACGGAGACGCCCTTGGCGAGGGCGTACTGGACGGCGGCGTCCTCGCCGGGGTCGGGGTGGGCGGACTTCGAGTCGTCGCCGAGGGAGAGGTTGATGACGTCGGCGCCGTGGTCTGCGGCCCAGCGGATGCCCTGGGCGAGGGCGGTGCCGCGGGTCTTGCGGGCCTTGTCGCGGGCCTTGTCCTTGCCTTCGAGGATGACGCGGACGGGCAGGATGCGGACGCCGGGGGCGATGCCGAGGACGCCGCTGTCGTCGGCCCAGCCGTGGCCGTGGCCCGCGATGATGCCGGCCATCGCGGTGCCGTGGCGGGCCCAGGCGGGGTCGCCCTCGGTGGCGCCGAAGCCGATGAAGTCGTGGCCGGGCAGGACGGAGCCGGTGAGGTCGGGGTGGTCGGCGTCGACGCCGGTGTCGAGGACGGCGACGGTGATGCCCTCGCCCTTCGTGGTACGCCACGCCTCTTCCGTACGGAGGGTGTCGAGGCCCCACTGGCGGTCCCGGATGGCGTCGGCGTGGGCGGGCGCGGCGGCGGGGAGCACGGAGAAGGCGGCGGCGAGGAGGATGGCGGCGGGCGCGGTGACGGCCGTGCGGACGCGGGCACGGGGCCGGGCGGGCGTACGGGGCCGGGTCACCGTTGCTCCTCTTCCTTCGCGGCGTTCAGGGCGGTGGTGCGGAGCTGCTTCTCCAGGCGCTCGGCGATCCCGAGGGCCTCGTGGCCGAGGCCGGACTGGGCGACGGCGTCGGTGCGGCCCTTCCTCATGGCCTGGTCGGCGGGGACCGCGCGGTCGACGGCGCGGCCGTCGGCAAAGCCGGAGACGGCGGTGACGACGACGGGCAGGTCGGTCGGGGCGGTCACCCACCAGCCGGCGCGCTGGCCCGGGCCGAACCCGGCGGCGACGGTACCGGGCCCGGGCAGCGAGGGCGGCACGTCCTGCCCGAGGCGCCCGGCGAGCTTGGGGCCTTCGAGGGCGCGCTGAGCGGTGACGTCGGCACGCGTGAAGACGAGCCCGACGGTCAGGACGCTGCTGGCGGTGGCGTCGGTGTACGTGGCGCGCAGCACGCGCTCGCAGCCGAGGGGCCGCAGCGCGGCGAGCAGCCTGGGGGCGAGGGAGGCGGAGGCGCAGGGGGCGTCCGGGGCGACGACGACGCGGGTCCAGGTGCGAGCGGAGGGGCCGGGGCCCGCCTGCGGGGCGGTGAGCGTGCGCGGGAAAAGAGTGTCGACCGGCGCGTTGTGCCAGAGCTCCTTGGCGACGGCGTACCCCGGGGGCTCGGCAGGCTGCCCCCCGCCGGACGCGGCAAGCCACACCCCGGCAAGCGCCCCGCCGATCAGCCCCATCCCAAGCACCACACAGGCCCCGACAACCACCCCCCTCCCCCGCCGCCCCTCCCGTATAGGCCGCAGCCGGGTGGTCGTCTCGACAGCCGTCTCCCCCAGGTCGTACGCAGGCACCCGCACGGGGCGCAGGCGGGTGGTCGTCTCGACGGGCGGGGCGGGGGGCGCGGCAGTGGCGGAGGCGGCCGGGCGCTGCGGGGCCCGCGCCGGCGGGAGCGGGGCGGTGGTGGAGGGGCGCCGGGGGGTGGTCTCCGCCGGGGCGGGCGGGGCGGCCGGGGCCGTACCGGACGGGCGCCGGGGCGCCGCCACCGGCGGAGCGGCCGGGGCCGCGGCGGGCTGCGGGGGCCGGGCGGGGGACGGCACCGTCGGACTGGCGGCGGGGCGCGGGGTGGTCGCCGGGCGCGGCGTGGTCGCGGGGCGCGGGGGCGTCGCGGATGGGCGCGGCGGGGTGGATGCGGGGGGTTGTGCGGCGTCGGCGGCGGTGCGCGGGGCGGACGCCGGGGACTGCCCAGCCGGGACGGCGGTGGAACGCGAGGCCGTCGCGGGGCGCGGCAGCGTCGCGGGCTCGGGCGGGGGCGTGGACGCCGGGTGCGGCGCAGCAGGGGCGGCGGGACGAGGGGGCGTCGCCGGGCTCTGCCGGGCCGTGGGCGCCGCCGGGCGCGGCAGGGCAGGCGCCGGAGACATCTCGGGGCGCGGGGCGGTCCTCGGGCGCTGCTCGGACACGGCGTCCTGCGTGGACGCCGGGCGCGGCGGCATCGCGGGCGCGGGCTGGCGCGGCGGCGTGGACGCCGGGGGCGTCGCAGCCGGGTCGGCGGCGGGACGCAGGGCTGTCGCCGGGCTCTGCTGGCTCGCGGGGCGCAGCGGCGTCGCGGACTCGGGCGGGCGCGGCGTGGAAGCCGCGGGCGGTACAGCCGGGCCGGCGGCGGGGCGTGGGGGCGTCGCCGGGCTCTGCTGGGCCACGGGCTTCTGCGTGGTCGCAGGCTCCACCGGGCGCGGCGCCGGGGGCGGCACGGCCGGGCCCGCGGAGCGAGGGGGCGTCGCCGGGCGCGGTGGCGGCGCGGGCTCCGCCGCGTGCGGGGCCGGAGGCTGCGCGGCCGGGGCGGCGGCGGGCTGCGTGGCCCGGGCGGCGGGGCGTTGCGCGGTCGCGGGGGTGGGCGCGGGAGCCGTGGGGGTGGGCGTGGGGGTGAGGGTGGTGGTGAGGGTGGAGAGGGCGCTGGTGGGGGGGGTGGGGGTGGGGGGGAGGGGGGGTGTGCGGGGGTTGTGCTCGTTGGTCATCCCGCCCCCTGCTCCTGCCGACAATGCCCGTCACTCTACGGGCTGTTCCCCGCCGCGCGGGAACCCAGGGGTACCGACCCCCCTGACGGTCTGGCAAGCTCGGGCCATGACTCCCCGTGCCGCCGACCGGGCCCGGTACGACCGGGCCACCGCCGCTCTGGACGCGCCGCTGGCGATCGTCGATCTTGAGGCGTTCGACGCCAACGCGGAGGATCTGGTGCGGCGGGCGGGCGGGAAGACGATCCGGGTCGCGAGCAAGTCGGTGCGGTGCCGGGCGCTGCTGGAGCGGGTGCTGGCGCGGGACGGTTTCGCCGGGGTCATGTCGTTCACGCTGGCCGAGTCGCTGTGGCTGGCGCGGGCCGGGTTCGAGGACGTCCTGCTCGCCTATCCGTCGGCCGACCGCGCGGGTTTCGCTGAGCTGGCGCGGGACCCGAAGCTCGCCGCCGCCGTCACCGTCATGGTCGACGACGTGGCGCAGCTCGACCTCGTGGACGCGGCCCGGGCCGGCGGCACCGAGGAGGTGCGGGTCTGTCTGGAGATGGACACGGCGCTGCGGCTGCTGGGCGGCCGGGTGCGGATCGGGGCGCTGCGGTCTCCGCTGCGGACGCCCGTACAGCTGGCGGAGCTGGCCCGGTCGGTGGTCCGGCGGCCGGGGTTCCGGCTGGTCGGGCTGATGGCGTACGAGGGGCATGTGGCGGGTGTCGGGGACGCGGTGGCCGGGCGGCCGCTGCGGTCGCGGGCGGTCCGGGCGATGCAGGCGGTGGCCCGCCGGGAGCTGGCCGGGCGGCGGGCGGCGGTGGTCGGAGCCGTACGGGCGGTGGCGCCGGACCTGGAGTTCGTGAACGGCGGTGGCACCGGCAGCGTGCAGCACACCGCAGCCGAGGCGGCCGTCACCGAGATCGCCGCCGGTTCGGGGCTCTTCGTGCCGCGCCTCTTCGACGGTTACTCGTCCTTCAGCGGCCGCCCGGCGGCGCTCTTCGCGCAGCCCGTGGTGCGGCGCCCCGGCGTCGGGGTCGTCACCGTGCTCGGCGGCGGCTATCCGGCGTCCGGCGCGGCGGGGCGGGACCGGCTGCCCGTGCCGTACCTGCCGGAAGGGCTGCGGTACGACCCTCAGGAGGGCCCCGGCGAGGTGCAGACCCCGCTGCTGGGCTCGCCGGCCGACGATCTGCGGATCGGCGACAAGGTGTGGTTCCGGCACGCGAAGGCCGGCGAGCTGTGCGAGCGGTTCGACGCGCTGCGCCTGGTGGAGGGGGACCGTGTGGTGGACACGGTCCCGACCTACCGGGGCGAGGGCCGCACCTTCCTCTAGGGACTACAGCGGGGTGACGTAGGCGCCCGAGATGCCGCCGTCGACCAGGAAGTCGGCGGCGTTGACGAACGAGGAGTCGTCGCTCGCGAGGAAGGCGACGGCGGCGGCGATCTCCTCGGCCTCGGCGAAGCGGCCGACGGGGATGTGCACGAGCCGGCGGGCGGCCCGCTCGGGGTCCTTGGCGAACAGCTCCCGCAGGAGCGGGGTGTTGACCGGGCCGGGGCAGAGCGCGTTGACGCGGATGCCCTCGCGGGCGAACTGGACGCCGAGCTCGCGGGACATGGCGAGGACGCCGCCCTTGGAGGCGGTGTAGGAGATCTGGCTGGTGGCCGCGCCCATGACCGCCACGAAGGAGGCGGTGTTGATGATGGAGCCCTTGCCCTGGCGCCGCATGTATGGCAGGGCCGCCTTGCAGCACAGGTAGACGGAGGTGAGGTTGACGTCCTGGACGCGCCTCCACGCCTCCAGGCCGGTCTCCAGGATGGAGTCGTCGTCGGGCGGCGAGATGCCCGCGTTGTTGAAGGCGATGTCGACGGAGCCGTACGTGTCGTGGGCGACCCGGAAGAGGATCTCGACCTCCTCCGGGTCGGTGACGTCGACCTGGACGAAGGTGCCGCCGACGGCCTCGGCCGCGGCCTTCCCGGCCACCTCGTCGATGTCGCCGCACACGACGTGCGCGCCCTCGGAGGCGAGCCGCCGGGCGGTGGCGAGTCCGATGCCGCTGCCGGCCCCGGTGATGACGGCGGTGCGGCCGACGAGGCGGCGGCAGACGTTCTCTTCGGTGCTGGTCATGGGTGCTCAGCCTTCCGTGCTGATGAAGACGTTCTTGGTCTCGGTGAAGGCGGTCAGGGCGTCGGGTCCGAGTTCGCGGCCGAGGCCGGACTGGCGGAAGCCGCCGAAGGGGGTCCAGTAGCGGACGCTGGAGTGGGAGTTGACGGAGAGGTTCCCGGCCCGGACGGCGCGGGAGGCGCGCAGGGCGCGGCCGATGTCGCGGGTCCAGATGGAGCCGGAGAGGCCGTACGGGGTGGCGTTGGCGAGCCGGATCGCGTCGGCCTCGTCCTCGAAGGGGAGGACGACGGCGACGGGTCCGAAGACCTCCTCGACGGCGCAGGGCGCGTCCTCGGGGAGGCCGGTGAGGACGGTCGGCGGGTACCAGAAGCCGGGGCCCTCGGGGGCCTTGCCGCGGATGGCCTCGGCGCCCTCGGGGACGTAGGAGCGGACGCGGTCGAGCTGGGCGCGGGAGATCAGCGGGCCCATCTGCGTGCGCTCGTCGAGCGGGTCGCCGACGACGGTCTCCTCGACGGCGGGGGCGAGCAGTTCCAGGAAGCGGTCGTACGCGCTCCGCTGCACGAGGACGCGGGTGCGGGCGCAGCAGTCCTGGCCGCTGTTGTCGAGGAAGGCCATGGGGGCGGCGGCGGCCGCGGCCTCGATGTCGGCGTCGGCGAAGACGATGTTGGGGCTCTTGCCGCCGAGTTCGAGGGTGAGGCGCTTCACCTGGTCGGCGGCCGTGGCCATGATCTTCTTGCCGGTGCGGGTGGAGCCGGTGAAGACGATCTTGGCGATGCCGGGGTGGGTGACGAGGGCGTGCCCGGCGATGGGGCCCTCGCCGGGGAGGACCTGCAAGAGGTGCTCGGGCAGGCCGGCCTCCAGGGCGAGTTCGGCGAGCCGGAGCGCGGTGAGGGGGGTGGTCTCGGCCGGTTTGAGGAGGACGGCGTTGCCGGCGGCGAGGGCGGGTGCGGTGGCCCAGGCGGCGATCGGCATGGGGAAGTTCCAGGGCGCGATGACGCCGACGACGCCGAGGGGTTCGAGGAGGGTGACGTCGAGGCCGCCGGGGACGGGGATCTGGCGTCCGTTCAGGCGCTCCGCTCCCCCGGCCGCGTAGTCGAGGAGGTCGCGGACGTTTCCCGCCTCCCAGCGGGCGTTGCCGATCGTGTGGCCGGCCTCGCGGACCTCCAGGAGGGCGAGTTCCTCGGTGTGGGCGTCGACGACGGCGGCGAAGCGGCGGAGCAGGCGGGCGCGGTCGGCGGGGGCGGCCGCGGCCCACGCGGTCTGGGCGGCGGCCGCCCGGGTGACGGCGGTGTCCACGTCGGCGGGGGTGGCGGCGGGGACGGTGGCGACGAGTTCCTCGGTCGCCGGGTTCAGTACCTGGAGCAACTTCCGTTCCTCTCGGAGGGGTTCAGAGGCGTTCGAAGGAGCGGCGCAGTTCCCAGTCGGTGACCGCCGCGTCGAAGGCGGCGAGTTCGACGCGGGCCATGTTGAGGTAGTGGGCGACGACCTCGTCGCCGAACGCCTCCTTGGCGATCTCGCTGGTCTCCCAGAGCTCGGCGGCCTCGCGCAGGGTGGTGGGGACGTGGGTGTGGTCGGCGGTGTAGGCGTTCCCGGCGCAGGGCGACGGGAGTTCGAGGCCCCGCTCGATGCCGTGGAGGCCGGCGGCGATCATCGCGGCGACGGCGAGGTAGGGGTTGACGTCGCCGCCGGGGACGCGGTTCTCGAAGCGGGTGGAGGGGCCGTGGCCGACGACGCGGAAGGCGCAGGTGCGGTTGTCGTGGCCCCAGGCGACGGCGGTGGGGGCGAAGGAGCCGGGCTGGAAGCGCTTGTAGGAGTTGATGTTCGGGGCGTGGAGGAGGGAGAGGTCCCGCATCGCGGCGAGCTGTCCGGCGAGGAAGTGGCGCATGGTCGCGGACATGCCGTGCGGGTCGTCGCCGGCCATCACGTTGGTCCCGGTCGCGTCCTGGAGGGAGAGGTGGATGTGGCAGGAGTTGCCCTCGGCCTCGTTGTACTTGGCCATGAAGGTGAGCGCGACGCCTTCCTGGGAGGCGATCTCCTTGGCGCCGGTCTTGTAGACGGCGTGCTGGTCGCAGGTGACGAGGGCCTCGTCGTAGCGGAAGGCGATCTCGTGCTGGCCGGGGTTGCACTCGCCCTTGGCGGACTCGACGGTGAGTCCGGCAGCGGTCATCTCGTTGCGGATGCGGCGCAGGAGGGGTTCGACGCGTCCGCCGCCGAGGACGGAGTAGTCGACGTTGTACTGGTTGGCCGGGGTGAGGCCGTGGTAGCCGGCGTCCCACGCCTGCTCGTAGGTGTCCTTGAAGACGAGGAACTCCAGCTCGGTGCCGGCGTGGGCGGTGAGGCCGTGGGCGGCGAGGCGGTCGAGCTGGCGGCGGAGGATCTGGCGGGGCGCGGCGGTGACGGGGGTGCCGTCGGCCCAGGTCAGGTCGGCGGTGACCAGGGCGGTGGCCTCGTTCCAGGGGACGCGGCGCAGGGTGGTGAGGTCGGGGCGCATGGCGAAGTCGCCGTAGCCGCTGTCCCAGGAGGACATCGCGTAGCCGTCGACGGTGTTCATCTCGGTGTCGACGGCGAGGAGGTAGGCGCAGCCCTCGCTGCCGTGGGCGAGGACCTCGCCGAGGAAGAAGGGGGCGGCGAAGCGCTTTCCCTGGAGCCGGCCCTGCATGTCCGGGAAGGCCAGGACGACGGTGTCGATCTCGCCGTCGGCCACGAGGGAGCGCAGTTCCTCGACGGTCAGCGGGGGTGTGCGGTCTGCCACGGGACGACTCTCCTCGTTCGGCCTGCCGGGAGCCCTAAGGTATGGGGGGAGACCATTGCTTGGGAAGTGTCGGGGGAAGGGGTGGCGCGAAGGTGATCCGTACGAGTGAACCGGGCGGCCCGGGCGACCGGTTGACGCCCGTGCTGCGTCCGGTCCGGGCCGGGAACGGCTTCGAGGAGGCCCTGGAGCAGATCCTCCAGGTGGTCCGCCTGGGCCTGGTCCCGGACGGCGAGCGGCTGCCCGCCGAGCGGGAGCTGGCCGAGCGGATGGGGATCAGCCGGGTGACGCTGCGCGAGGTCCTGAAGGTGCTCCAGGAGCAGGGCCTGGTGGAGAGCCGGCGCGGCCGGTACGGCGGAACGTTCGTGCTGCCGCGCCCCCAGGGCCCCGACGAGGCGGAGCTGCGCCGCCGGATCGCCGCCGTCGACATGGAGGACACGCTGCGCTTCCGGGAGGTCCTGGAGGTGGGCGCGGCCGGGCTGTGCGCCGCGCACGGACTGGACGCGGCGGGCGGGGAGCGGCTGCGGGCGGCGCTGGCGGCCACCCATGACGCGCCGCTGGCCGACTACCGCCGGCAGGACACGCTGCTCCACCTCACGCTGGCCGAGCTCTCCGACTCCCCCAGCCTGACGGCGCGGTACGCGGCGGTCCGGGCGACCGTCAACGACCTGCTGGACTGCATCCCGCTCCTCGTACGCAATCTGGAGCACTCGCAGCACCAGCACACGGCGCTGGTGGAGGCGGTCCTGGAGGGGGACGCGGACGCGGCCCGCGAGGTGATGCGGGAGCACTGCGCGGGGACGGCGGCGCTGCTGCGGGGCTTCCTGGCGTGAAGGGCGTGACAGGCGTGAAGGGCGTGAAAGGTATGTCCTGGGTCCATTGACCGGCCGGACGTCCTAGAGTCGGCGCAGGTTCCGCGAGACCCAGGAGGCAGCCCCGTGACCAAGCCGCTCATCGGTGTGACGACCTATCTCGACCGGGCGCGCTGGAGGGTCTGGGACATGCCCGCCGCGCTGCTGCCCGCGCGGTACCCGCGGTACGTCCGGGAGGGCGGCGGGCTCGTGGTGATGCTGCCGCCGGACGAGCCGGCGGAGGCGGCCGCCGTGCTGGCCCGGCTGGACGGCCTGGTGGTGGCGGGCGGGGCGGATGTGGAGCCCGTACGGTACGGGGCCGAGCCCGATCCGCGGACCGGCCCGCCGGCGCGGGAGCGGGACTCCTGGGAGCTGGCGCTGATCGAGGCCGCCCTCGCCTCGGGCACGCCGCTGCTCGGGATCTGCCGGGGGATGCAGCTGCTCAACGTGGCGCTGGGCGGGACGCTGACGCAGCACCTGGACGGGCACGCGGAGGCGGAGGGGGTGATGGGGCTGCACCCGGTGAAGCCGGTGCCGGGGACGCTCTACGCCTCCCTCGTCCCCGAGCTGACGGAGGTGCCGACCTACCACCACCAGGCCGTGGACCGCCTCGGCGCGGGCCTGGCGCCCTCGGCGTACGCGGAGGACGGCACCGTGGAGGCGGTGGAGCTGGCGGAGCCGGCCTGGGCCCTCGGGGTGCAGTGGCATCCGGAGATGGGCGAGGACCCGCGGGTCGTCCGGGGCCTGGTGGAGGCGGCCGTACGGAGGCGGGAACGGGGCTGAGACGGGTGCGCGGGGCGGCCGGGGTGGGCGGTCCGGCCGCCCCGCTGTTCGGGGGCCGCGGTCAGGCGGCGAGGGCGGTGGCGGCGACCGAGCGGCGGCCGAGGACCACGTAGAGGGCGGTGGCGACGGCCATGCCGACGGGCAGCGAGAGGTCCATGCCGACGGCGGCGGCGACCGGGCCCGTGTAGATGCTGTCGACGCACAGGGCGCCGGCGGCGAGGCCGCCGAGCAGGGCGGTCGCGCCGGCCGGGTTGACGCCGCCGGTGTACCAGAAGGGGCTGCCGGGGGTCTCGTCGGCGAGGGCGGCGGCGTCGTAGCGGTTGCGGCGCAGCACGATGTCGGTGGCGTAGACGCACATCATCGGGCCGGTGAGGACGGTGATCACCTGGAGGGCGTTGCTGACGGTGTCCAGGAAGTTGGAGACCAGCAGCCCGTAGAGGGTGAGGGCGACGGCGACGGCGCCGTCGAAGAGGACGCTGACGGTGCGTCGGACGCGCAGGCCCACGGCCTGGAGGGCGAGGCCGGCGCTGTAGGCGGTGAGGGCGTTGATCGCGATGGTGCCGAGGACCAGGGCGAGCAGGAAGACGGGCACGAACCAGCCCGGCAGGATCGCCTGGAGCGCCGTCTGCGGGTCGGACATGTCGACGGCGGTGGCGGCGAGCGCGCCGAGCGAACAGACGATGACGCTCGGGACGAACGCGCCGAGCGCGTTCCACAGGACGATCGCGCGCGGGGAGCTGTCGCGGGGCAGGTAGCGGGAGAAGTCGGCGCTCGTGGTGTACGAGAGCGGGCCCGAGGCGATCATGGTGGTGCCCGCGAACAGCACGGCCCACAGGGCGAGTCCGGAGAGCGGCTCGGCGGGGGTGTACGAGAAGTCGGCGTGCCGGAGGACGGCGAGGGCGACGACCGCGAAGGCGCCGCTGAGGGCCAGCGTGATCGGCAGGTAGAGCTTCATGATCATCGCGTGGCCGTAGACGCTGATCGCCAGCGTGAGGGCGGCGATGACCACGACGACCGCGATCTGCACCGGGGTGTTCGCCGGTACGCCGGTCTTCTCGACGAGCGCGAAGGCGGCGGTCGCGGCGGCGGTGAGGTTGAGCGCGAAGTAGCAGACGGAGACCAGCCAGCCGCCGACGGCGTTGTTCACGCGGTTGCCGAGGACGCCGTAGAGGGCGCGGGTGACGACCTCGCTGGGCGCGCCCGCGGCCGGGCCCGAGGTGGCGAGCACACCGGTGAGCAGCCAGAAGAGGTTGCCGACGACGATCACGCCGATCGCCTGCCCGAGCGTGAGACCCATGAAGACCAGCGCGCCGCCGATGACGAGGCTGAGGTAGTTGACGTTGGCGGCGGCCCAGACGGAGAAGAGCTCGCGGGGGTGTCCGTGGCGCTCGCTCTCCGGGATGTGGTCGATGCCGTGGGCCTCGATGCGGCCGGGCCGGTCGCCGGCCGGCAGGGGTGCCGACGCGCGCTCTGTCCCGGGGCGCGGGTCGGGGATCGTGGAAGCCATGCGGCCCTCCGGTGCGTGATTGCCCACCTGGTTGCTTATTGGTCGCACACTCAATAGCATCGCCGGTATGTCGTCAAGCGTCCAGCGCAAGCGAATCCGGAAATCACCCGAGGCCAGGCGTGCGGAGATCGTGGCGACCGCCGCGCGGATCGCCCTGACCGAAGGGCTGGAATGCGTCACTCTGCGGCGCGTCGCCGAGGAGCTCGCCGTCCGGCCCGGTCTGATCAGCCACTACTTCCCCTCGGCCGAGGACCTGGTGGCCGAGGCGTTCTCGGTCGCCGCCCTCGGCGAGCTCGACACGCTGCTCCCCGCCGAGCGCGTCGACGGCACGCCGGGGCAGTACCTCGCGCGCTACTTCGCGCTGTCGTCCGGCGACGCCTACGACGACATCAGCCGCCTCTGGATCAACGCCCGGCACCTGAGCCGCTACCGGCCCGTCCTGCGCGACGTGGTCACGCGGATGGAGCTCGCCTCCGACGACCGGCTGGAGGAGCTGATCCGGGACGGCGTCGCCCGCGGCGAGTTCCGTACGGACGACGCGCGGTCGGCGGCCATCCAGATCCTCGTGGTCCTCGACGGCCTCGGCGCCCACGCCAACTCGGACCGCACCGACCGGCCCGCGGCGGTGACCCGCCTGGCCCTCAGCACGGCCGAACGCGCCCTCTCCCTGCCCCACGGCACCCTGGACGCCCCCGGCGCGACCGGCACCCTGCCGCTGGTCTACTCCCCCACCGAGGCGGCGGAGGCGGCGGTGCCGCGGGCGGCGGCGATGGCTGCGGCGGAGGCGGCGGAGGCAGAGGCGGCGGCTGAGGCTGAGGCGGCTGCTGGGGCGGCGGCTGAGGCTGAGGCAGCGGCTGAGTCCGTGGCCGGGGCTGAGTCCGTGGCTGAGGCGGCTGCCAGCGGCGCGGCTGCCAGCGGCGTGACGGCCGCCGACGACTGAGGTTCCGCCGCGCGCACCCCCGCGCGACCGGCGCCGCGATCACCCTTCTCGTACCACCACCGCAAGGAGCACCACCGTGTCCAGCCGACTCGTCCTCCACTCCGCACGACTGCTCGACCCCGCCACCGGGGGCTTCCTCGCGGCGAGCGCGCTCGCCGTGGACGAGGAGGGACGGATCTCCGCGCTCGGCGACGACCGCGAGGTGCGGGAGCTCGCCGGGCCGACGACGACGGTCGTCGACCTCAAGGGCGCCGTCGTCACGCCCGGGTTCGTCGACGGGCACGTCCACCCCGTGACCGGGGCCGAGCTGACCGGCGGCCTCGACCTCTCCCGCTGCACCGGCCTCGACGACGTACGGGAGGCGCTGGCGCGGGAGGTACGCGGGCTCGGCCGGGGCGACTGGCTGTTCGCGTGGGGGCTCGACCCGAACGTCTTCGGCGACGAGCCCGTCGGCGTCGCGCCCTTCGACGCGGTCCTCGACGGGGTGCCCGCCTTCCTGCTGCTCTTCGACGCGCACTCCGCGCTCGCCTCCCGCCGCGCCCTCGAACTCGCCGGGGTCGACGGTCCCCGTACGTTCACTCAGGCGTCCGCCGAGATCGTCTGCGACGCCGACGGGCGTCCCACGGGGCTGCTCCAGGAGGACGCCGCCTGCGAGCTGATCGAGCGGGTCGCGCCGCAGCCCACCCGCACGGAGCGCCTGGAGCGGCTGGCCACGGCGCTCGACGCCATGGCCGCGTCCGGGCTGACCGGCGGGCACGTCATGGACGCGAACGGCGACAGCCTCGACCTCTTCACCGAGCTCGATGCCGCCGGCCGGCTGCCGCTGCGGCTGCGCGTCGCCCCCTGGTGCCAGCCGGGCACGGACGCGGACGGCGTCCAGGAGCTGATCGCGCTCCAGGGCCGGGGCGGCGCCCTGTGGCAGGTCGCCGGCGTGAAGCTCTTCATGGACGGCACGATCGACAACGGCACGGCGTGGCTGGAGCGGCCCGACTGCCACGGCGAGTCCCGCCACGCGTTCTGGCCGGACCCGGAGGCGTACACCGAGATCATCGGCGCGCTGCACCGCGCCGGGGTGGCGACGGCGACCCACGCCATCGGCGACGCGGCCGTCCGGCACGTCCTCGACTCGGTCGAGAAGGCGCGGGCGACCGGCGGCGACGCGGCGGTACGGCACCGGGTCGAGCACATCGAGACCGTCCCGGACGACACCCTGCGCCGCTTCGCCGCGCTGGGCGTGATCGCCTCCATGCAGCCCACCCACTGCTGCGACTTCACCCGCGCCGACCACACCGACAACTGGTCGCGCCGGCTCGGCGAGGAGCGCGCCGGACGCGCCTGGCGCTGCCGCGACCTGGTGGACTCCGGGGCGACCGTGGTGCTCGGCTCGGACTGGCCGATCGCCCCGTTCCCCCCGTTGGGCGTGCTGGCCGGCGCCGTGCACCGCCGCCCCACCCGCGACCTGACCCAGCCGCCGCACGGCCCCGAGCAGGCCCTGACCCCGCTGGAAGCACTCCGCGGCCTCACGACGGCCGCGGCCTACGCGTCCGGCGAGGAGCACCTCTCCGGCCGCCTAGCCCTCGGCCACCGCGCCGACCTGACAACCCTCGCCGCCAACCCCCTCACCACCCCGCCCTCGGACCTCCCGGACGTCCCGGTGCTACTGACGACCGTGGACGGGCGCATCACACACCGGGCGGCGGAGGTGTAGGGCCTCCGGCCCCAGCCCCGGGGCGACCGCCGACGGGACGCGGTGCGTCGGGGTCGAACCCCCACGCGCGCGTGCCGGTGCCAGTCCCGGTACGGCTGACGACGGACGCGCCACCCATCGGGCACCGCAGGTGTCGGCCCCCCGGTCCCGACCCCTGGGCCGACCGTCGGCGCACGGCGTCCCGTCGGCGGTCGGACCCCCCACGCGCGCGTGCCGGTGCCATTTCCCGGTGCCGGCCCCGGTACGGCTGACGACGGTCGACGGACGCGCCACCCACCGGGCGCCGCAGCTGAAAGCCCCGGGCCCAGGCCGGCCCCAGCCCTCGCCCCCGCCCCCGTCCCCGTGCTCACCCCCCCGGTTGCGCTCGGGTCAGGGAGAGGAGGTCTCGGGCTGGGCCGGTGGGGCGGTGGCCTGTGGGCCAGACGGCGCGGAGGTCGCGGGTGAGGCGGGCGCCGGCTACCGGGACGGCGACCAGGCGGCGCGAGGAGAGTTCCTCGGCGATGGCCAGTTCGCTGAGGACCGCCGGGCCCGCTCCGCTGACCGCCGCAGCCTTCACGGCGGTGGTGGAGGCCAGTTCGAGCAGCGGGCGGGCGAGACCGCCGTGCCCGGCGAGGGCCGCGTCGAGGACCTGCCGGGTGCCGGAGCCGTGCTCCCGCAGCACCAGCGGCGTCGCGGCCAGCTCGGCCGGGTCGATCGGGGCCCGGCGCCGGGCCCACGGATGGGAGGGCGCCGTGACGACGGCGAGCCGGTCGTGCGCGACGACCGTCCCGTCGAGCCCGTCCGGCACGGCCAGGCCCTCCACGAACCCGAGGTCCGCCTCCCCCGCGAGCAGCCGCTCCGCGACCACCGCCGAGTTCCCGGCCTGGAGCGACACCGCCGTGTCCGGCCGCTCCGCGCGCAGCGCGATCAGCCAGCCCGGCAGCAGGTACTCGGCGATCGTCATGGACGCGACCACCCGCAGCCGCGAGTCCCGCCGCCCGCGCAGCGCCTGCACCCCCGCGTCGAACGCCTCCGCCGACTCCACGATCCGCCGCGCCCAGTCCGTGACCAGCACGCCCGCGTCGGTGAGCCGGGAGCCGCGCGGCGAACGGTCGACGAGCGCCACGCCGAGCTGCCGCTCCATGGAACGGATCCGGCTGCTGGCCGCCGGCTGCGTGATGCCCACCTCGCGGGCGGCCGCGCCGAGACTGCCGTGCCGGGCGACGGCGAGCAGCAGTTCGAGCGCGCCGAGGTCGGGGACCCGGTGCGAGAGGTGCGCCGTCACCGGCTCCCGCGCCGCGGAGCCCGTACCCCTGGCGGAGCCCGTACCCCCGCCCGCCGCCGAGATCGCCGCCGCGGCCGTCCTTCGACCGCCGCCACCGCCGCCCCGCCGCGTGCCCTCGTCCGCCCCCGCGCTGTCGTCCCGCTCCCTGCTCATAAAGCCAGCTTATGACGTCATAGCCTCATGATCCCTGGTGGGGGCGCTGACCAGGGACGACGGTGGAGCCATGGCAAGCCTCGCACCCTCCGGTCCCTTCCTCGGCGCCACCACACCCGGCGTCCGCGTCTCCCGTTCGGTCCGTCACCTCGGACCCAACTGGTACGCCTCCGTGATGGGCACCTCCGTCGTCGGCACGGCGGGCGCCGCGCTCCCCGTCGCCGTGCCCGGTCTGCGTACCGTCTGCACCGCCGTCTGGGCGCTCTCCCTCGCGATGCTGCTGACCCTGCTCACCGCCCGCGCCGCGCACTGGCGCCGCCACCGCGACCAGGCCCGCGCCCATCTCCTCGACCCGGCGGTGGCGCCCTTCTACGGCTGTCTGTCGATGGCGCTGCTCGCCGTCGGCGGCGGCGCGCTGACGCTCGGCCGGGACTGGATCGGGCTTCCGGCCGCCGTCGCCCTCGACACCGTCCTGTTCACCGCGGGCACGGCCGTGGGGCTGGTGGCCGCCGTCGCCGTGCCGTACCTGATGGTGGTCCGGCACCGCGTCGAGAGCGCCTCCCCGGTCTGGCTGCTGCCCGTCGTCGCGCCCATGGTCTCCGCCGCGCTCGGCCCGCTGCTCCTCCCCCACCTGCCCGAGGGACAGGCCCGGGAGACCCTCCTCCTCGCCTGCTACGCGATGTTCGGGATCAGCCTGCTCGCGACCCTGGTCATGCTGCCGCTGGTCTTCGGCCGGCTGGTGCTCACCGGTCCGCTGCCGCTCGCGCTGACCCCGACGCTCTTCCTCGTCCTGGGCCCGCTCGGCCAGTCGACCACCGCCGCCAACGCCTTCGCGGACTCCGCCGCCGGTGTCCTGCCCGACACGTACGCGCACGGCTTCGCCGCCTTCGCCGTCCTCTACGGCGTGCCCGTCATGGGCTTCGCGCTGCTGTGGCTGGCGCTGGCCGGGGCGATGGTGGTGCGGGCCCGGCGCGCGGGCATGGGCTTCGCGATGACCTGGTGGGCCTTCACCTTCCCGGTGGGCACCTGCGTCACCGGCGCCGAGGGGCTCGCCCGCCACACCGGTCTCGACGCCTTCCGCTGGCTGGCCGTCGTCCTGTACGTGTTCCTCGCCGCGGCCTGGCTGGTGGCCGGGACGCACACCGTACGCGGCCTGCTCAGCGGAGCGCTGCTCGCAGGGCCCGCCCCAGCACCCGCGGCGCCCGCGCCAGCGACGGCCCGTACCAGGTGAGCATCCGCCCGTCGACGAGCGCGGCCGCGGCCCCGGGGAACGCCTCGGGGCCGTCGTCCGCCGTGAAGCGGTACGGCTCGTCCGGCAGGACCACGAGACGCGGACCCGCCTCGGTCAGCTCGGCGAGCGGGATCTTCGGGTAGCGCTCGGGGTGGTCCGCGTACAGGTTCCGGACGCCGAGGCGGGCGAGCAGGTCACCGGCGAAGGTGTCCCGGCCGAGCACCATCCAGGGCCGCCGCCAGATCGGCACGACGGCGGTGATCCCGCCCCCCACCGGGCGCTCCCCGACCGGCCCGTCCCCGACCTGGCCGTCGGCCACCATGCCGTCCCCCACCGGGCCGGTCCCCACCGGCCAGTCCCTCACCGGCTCCACCGTGGCCCACGCCTCCTCGGCCTCCGCCAGCCACCGGGGGCGGCAGGGCGCGCCGCAGGCGGCGAGGACGTCGCCGAGGGCGCTCAGGCCCTGGTCGAGGGTGCGGATCTCGGTGACGAGGACCTCGGCGCCGCCGTCGCGGAGGGCGTCCAGGTCGGGGGCGCGGTTCTCCTCCTCGTTGGCGAGGACGAGGTCCGGGCGGAGGGCGAGGATCGCGGGCACGTCGGGGTTCTTGGTGCCGCCGATCCGGGCGACGTCGAGGCCGGCGGGGTGGGAGCACCAGTCGGTGGCGCCGACGAGCAGCCCGGGTGCGGTGACGGCGACGGCCTCGGTGAGGGAGGGGACGAGGGACACGATGCGCGGGGTCCGGCCCCGGAGCGACGTCACTCCTCCTCCACCTCGACGTGGTCGGCGACCGCGACGACCAGGAGGCGGGTGCCGGGTTCGGTGGCGCGCCAGCGGTGCCGGACGCCGCCGGAGAGGTA
The DNA here is from genome assembly GCF_042754585.1 of Streptomyces sp. NPDC059201. Classification (NCBI taxonomy): domain Bacteria; kingdom Bacillati; phylum Actinomycetota; class Actinomycetes; order Kitasatosporales; family Streptomycetaceae; genus Streptomyces; species Streptomyces sp. NPDC059201. The sequence goes on along the minus strand of NZ_JBHZBB010000006.1, from coordinate 205,669 downwards.
CAGGGTGTCGCCGCGGCCGAGCCGGTGGGCGCGGCCCTCGGCCTCCACCTCGGCGGCGCCGTCGGCGACGTACAGCAGCTCGTCGTTGCGGTGCTGGAACTCCCGGCCCGCGTCCTGCTCGCCGGTGAACTCCAGGGCGTGCAGCTGGTGCCGGGCGCGGACCAGGCGCCGGACGCCGTCCGGGAGGGCGGCGGTGCCCTCGTCTGCGCGGACGACGTCGACGGTGCGGGCGGCCTCGGCGGCGGCGAGGAGGTCGGCGGCGGTGGTCTGGAGGGCCCCCGCGACCAGTTCGAGGGAGCGGCGGCTGGGGCGGGCGCGCTCGTTCTCGATCTGGCTGAGGAAGGGAACCGAGAGGCCGCTGCGGGAGGCGACGACGGCCAGGGTGAGCTGGAGGGCCCGGCGGCGCCTCTTGACGGCCGCGCCCACCCGGGGTGCTTCCTTCTCGTCCATGGCGGCTCCCTCCCTCGGCCGGTCGCCTCGTCGCGTACCGGCCGGTTACCTGCACCTTACGCAGCTTTGGGCCGGGGTTTCGCGCCGTGGCGGAAAGGGTGCGGGAACGAGACGCGGAAAGGACGGGGGAACGGGAGCCGGGAGGATACGGGCTCGGTACGCGGAGAGGGGTGGCCGCCGATGACGTTCGGCGACCACCCCTCCGCGGCGGGTGAGAACTCCGCGGCCGGTGAGAACTCCGCTGCGGGTGAGGCCCCCCGCGCTCGCGGACTCCACGGCGGGTGCGGACCCCCGCTCGCGGACTCCGCAACGGGTGCGGACCGGTTCCTACTGCGGGGCGAGCCGCTCCGCGAGGCCGGGCTGGGCGTCGAGCCAGGTCCGGACGGCCTGCTGCTCCTTGCCCTTGCCGGTCTCCTGGATCTGCGCCTCCAGGCCGGTGAGCTGCTCCTCGGTGAGCTCGAAGTTCTTCAGCCAGGCCCCGACCTCGGGGTTGTCCGCGCTGAAGCCCTTGCGGGCGAGGGTGTGGACGCCGTCGCCCTTGCCCCACACGCCCTTCGGGTCGGCGAGCTTCGTCAGGTCGTGGGCGGAGTACGCCCAGTGCGGGGACCAGAGCGTCACGACGACCGGTTCCTCGCGCTCGTACGCGCGCTTCAGCTCGGCCAGCATGCCGGGCGTGGAGCCGTCGACGACCTCGTACTCGCCCTCCAGGCCGTACTCCTTCAGGACCTTGTCCTTGAGGATGCCCATCATCCCGGCGCTGGGCTCGATGCCGACGATCCGGCCCTTGAAGCGGTCGCCCTTGCCCTTGAGGTCGGCGAGGGACTTCACGTCCTTCACGTACGAGGGGACGGAGAGCTCCAGGGAGGTCGGGCCGTACCAGGAACCGAGGTCCTCCAGCTTGTTCCCGTACTTCTCCAGGTACGAGGCGTGGGTGACGGGCAGCCAGGCGTCGGTCTGGAAGTCGAGCTGCCCGCCGGCGAGGCCGGTGTAGAGCGCGCCCGCCTCCAGCTGCTTGGTCTCCACCTCGTAGCCGCGGCGCTCCAGGAGCTCCTTCCACAGGTAGGTGGAGGCGATGCCCTCGTCCCAGGGGATGTAGCCGATGCTGATCTTCTTGCCGTGGCCGGCGCCCTTGCCGGAGGCCGCGGTCGAGGTGGCGCCGGAGCCGCCGAGGAAGCCGGAGCCGCCCGCGACGAGCGCGAGGACGACGATGCCGACGAGCGCGGTGACGGGCTGCGGGCGGTGCGCCCACACCTGTCCGGCGCGGCGGCGGGCGGTGGCGGCGCGGGCCTTGGCGAGGGCGCGGCGGCCGAGCGGGGAGACCTGGTGGCCGAGGGCGCCGGTCATCCGGTCGAGGTACATGGCGAGGACGACGATGGAGACGCCGGCCTCGAAGCCGAGGCCGATGTCGACGTTGCCGATGGCCCGGTAGACGGCGCCGCCGAGTCCGCCGCCGCCGACCATGCCGGCGATGACGACCATGGAGAGGCCGAGCATGATGACCTGGTTGACGCCGGCCATGATCGTCGGCACGGCGAGCGGCAGCTGCACGCGCAGCAGGGTGTCGCGCGGGGTGGTGCCGAACGCCTCGGCCGCCTCGACGAGATCGGCGTCGACCTGGCGGATGCCGAGCTCGGTCATGCGGACGCCGGGCGGCAGCGCGAAGACGATGGTGGCGATGATGCCGGGGACGACACCGACGCCGAAGAAGATGATGCCGGGGATCAGATAGACCATCGCCGGCATGGTCTGCATGAAGTCGAGGACCGGCCGCAGCACCGCGCTGACCGTCTTCGACCGGGCCGCCCAGATGCCGAGGGGGACGGCGATCACCAGCGTGACGAGGGTGGCGACGAGGACCAGCGAGAGCGTCGCCATCGCCTCGTCCCACAGCTGGACGGAGTCCACCAGCGCGAAGCCGGCGAAGGAGAGCACACCGGCGGCGAGACCGCGCAGCCACCAGGCGACGACGGCGAGGATGCCGGCGAAGAGCAGCGGCTGGGGCGCCGACAGGACGGCGTCGATGCCGTCGTACAGGCCGGTGATGCCGGTGCTGACGGCGTCGAACAGCCAGGAGAACTGCGACTGGAGCCAGTCGACGGAACTGTCGACCCAGGAGCCGAGGGGAAGCTCAGGCATGCGCGGTCACCTCCTCGGCGGCCAGTCCGCCCATCACGGCGAGAAGCTTTTCCTTCTGTACGACTCCGAGGGTCGACCCGCCGGCGTCCTGGACGACCACCGGGTGCGGGCCCGCGGCCGCGAGGGCGCACAGGTCGGCGAGAAGCGTGTCGGGTCCGACGACCGGGGCGTCCGAGGACGCGGTGGCGTCGGGGTCCTCGGGGGCGGTCATCACGGCGGAGGCGGTGAGCACCCGCGAGCGGTCGACGTCCTGGATGAAGGAGGCCACGTAGTCGTCGGCGGGCCGGACGAGGATGTCCTCGGCGGAGCCGAGCTGCACGATCCGGCCGCCGCGCATGACGGCGATGCGGTCGCCGAGGCGCATGGCCTCGTTGAGGTCGTGGGTGATGAAGACGATGGTCTTCTTCAGCTTCTTCTGGAGGACGAGGAGCTGGTCCTGCATGTCACGGCGGATCAGCGGGTCGAGCGCGCTGAAGGACTCGTCCATGAGCAGCAGGTCGGCGTCGGTGGCGAGCGCCCGGGCCAGGCCCACGCGCTGCTGCATGCCGCCGGAGAGCTCGTCCGGCCAGGACTTCTCCCAGCCGGCGAGACCGCACAGGGCGAGCGCCTCGGTGGCGCGGGTCTCGCGCTCGGCGCGCGGGACGCCCTGGACCTCCAGGCCGTAGCCGGCGTTCTCCAGGACGGTGCGGTGGGGGAAGAGCGCGAAGTGCTGGAAGACCATGCTGACGCGGCGGGAGCGGACCTCGCGCAGCGCGCGGGGGGAGAGCGCCGTGAGGTCGTCGCCGTCGTAGAGGACGCGGCCCGCGGTCGGTTCGAGCAGGCCGTTGAGCATGCGCAGGAGGGTCGACTTGCCGGAACCCGAGAGGCCCATGACCACGAAGATCTGGCCCGGTTCGACCACGAACGACGCGTCGACGACGGCGGCGGTGATGCCGTCCTCGCGGAGCTCGTCGCGGTCGGCGCCGTTCGCCAGGGCGCGGACGGCGGCGGTTTCGTCGGCGGGGCGTCTGCCGAACACCTTGAACAGGTGGTCGGCCTGGAGCCTTGACACATACACCTCACGGGTAGCAGGGAAGAACGGCCCGCCACCCCCGCGACCGGGCCGTCGGAGCACGGCGGGATCTGCCCGCGCCACCCGTCGCGTACGGGGCCCCTAGCTCAGGGCCCCTTACCGGGTCCGCTCCGAGCACGCGCCTGCCCCGGCCTCCGGGGGACAAACGCGAAGGTGACGGGGGTCACGGGCGGGTGGGGGGTGAGGGTGGCGAGGGCGCCCGGGGGGGGGCGCCGGCGGTGGGACGCTCGATGGGGGCTCCTCACGCCGGCGGCGGGCGGCCCGGTGCGGGCGACAGGGGCGCTCCGCGCGGGCGGTGGGGCGCTCCGCGTGGGCGGCTCCGCCCCGCTGTCGGTGGGGTGGGGCATGATCGGGGGGTGACGCGACGCCTGATGCTCCTGGACACCGCCAGCCTCTACTTCCGCGCGTACTTCGGCGTGCCGGACTCCGTCCGCGCCCCGGACGGGACGCCGGTGAACGCCGTGCGGGGGCTGCTCGACTTCATCGGCAGACTGGTGCAGGACCACCGGCCCGACGACCTGGTCGCCTGCTGGGACGACGACTGGCGCCCGCAGTGGCGCGTCGACCTCATCCCCTCCTACAAGGCCCACCGGGTGGCCGTGGAGACGGAGACCGGGCCGGACGAGGAGGAGATCCCGGACACCCTCTCCCCGCAGGTGCCGGTGATCGAGGACGTCCTCGCGGCGCTCGGCATCGCCCGGATCGGGGCGGCGGGATACGAGGCGGACGACGTGATCGGCACGCTCGCGGAGCGGGCGAAGGGCCCGGTGGACATCGTCACCGGCGACCGGGACCTCTTCCAGCTGGTCGACGACGAGCGGGCGGTCCGGGTGCTCTACCCCCGCAAGGGCGTCGGCGACTGCGACCTGGTGGACGACGAGCTGATCCGTACGAGGTACGGGGTGCGGCCCGGCCAGTACGCGGACTTCGCCGCCCTCCGCGGCGACGCCAGCGACGGCCTGCCCGGCGTGAAGGGCATCGGCGAGAAAACCGCCGCGCAGCTGATCACCGAGTACGGCGACCTGGCCGGCGTACGGGCCGCCGCCGAGGACCGCACCTCCAAGCTCACCCCGGCCAAGCGGCGCGGGATCGTGGAGGCGGCGGCCTATCTGGACGTGGCGCCGACGGTGGTCAGGGTCGCGACGGACGCCCCGCTCCCGGAGTTCGACCCGGCGCTCCCGGCATCCCCCCGCGACCCCGCGGCCCTGGACGCGCTGGCGGCCCGCTGGGGGCTCGGCGGGGCGGTGGGCCGGCTGCTGCCGGTCCTCGCGGGCGGGCGTTCCGGGACGTGACCGCCGCCGGGGTGCTAACTTAGGCATACCTAAGTCTTGGGTGCGCCCGAGGCTTGGTGTGCCTACCGCATCACCCCCAGGCAGTCAGGAGACTCCGCCGTGGCAGAGCAGCCGGCCCGCAAGGCCCCCAGGGCCACCGAAGCGCTCGTCGTGCGCACCGAGCGGATCACCCCGCACATGGTGCGGGTCGTCCTCGGCGGCCCGGGGCTGGACGGTTTCGACGTCGGCGCGTTCACCGACCACTACGTGAAGCTGCTCTTCGCGCCCGAGGGCGTGGCCTATCCCGAGCCCTTCGACATGGACCGGATCCGGGCCGAGCACCCGCGCGAGGAGTGGCCGACGACCCGCACGTACACGGTGCGCGCGTGGGACGCGGTCCACCACGAGCTGACCCTGGACTTCGTGGTCCACGGCGACGAGGGCCTGGCGGGCCCCTGGGCGGCCCGCGCCCAGGTCGGCGAGACGGTACGGTTCCTCGGCCCGGGCGGCGGCTACGCGCCGGACCCGGAGGCGGACTGGCACCTCCTCGTCGGCGACGAGAGCGCGCTGCCCGCCATCGCGGTGGCCCTGGAGCGGCTGCCCGCCGGGGCGCGGGTGCACGCCTTCGTCGAGGTCGAGGACGCGGCCGACGAGCAGAAGTTTGCGACCGAGGCGGGCATCGAGGTGACCTGGCTGCACCGCTCGGGCCGCCCGGCCGGCGAGGCGCTGACCGAGGCCGTGCGCGAGCTGGACTTCCCGGCGGGCGAAGTGCACGCCTTCGTGCACGGCGAGGCGGGCTTCGTGAAGGACCTCCGCCGCCACCTGCGCATGGAGCGCGGGGTGCCGCGCGAGCGCCTCTCCATCTCGGGCTACTGGCGCCTGGGCAAGACGGACGAGGCGTGGCGCGCGATCAAGCGCGAGTGGAACGAGCAGGTGGAGCGCGAGCAGGAGCCTTCACAGGCCGCCTGACCGACGAGACGCCACCCCGAGGGAGGGGCGGAGAGGCCGACACGGCCCCCGCCCCTCCCTCCCCCCTTTCCACTCCCCCTTCTTCACTCCCCCTTGCCGCCGAAGTGGCGGGCCGAGGCGTCGATCTGGGCGAGGCGGCGGAGCGCGGCGAAGAGCGCGTCGCCGAGGACCATGCCGACGGCCACGCTCTCGACGAGATCCTCGCGCGTCACATGCCGGGCGACGTACTCCAGGTCCGCCCGGGCGACCCGCTCCGCCGCGTCCGCGTAGTCGTCGAGGGCCTCGGCGAACCGCTCGTGCCCGACGGACCCGAGGGCGGCGAGGGCGACCGCCAGGGCCTCGGCCGCCGGGCTGTCGGGGTAGCACCGCCACTCCCGCTCCCGGAGCAGCGCGTCGACCCGCTCGCGCGCCTCGACCAGACCGGTGTCCTCCTCCCCGTCCTCCGAGGGCTCGCCGCCGTACCGGGGCACCATGCGATCGGCCGCCTCGCCGAGCAGACCGTGGATCGGCCGGCCGGGATCGTCGACGGCTGCGATCACCTCGCGCACCGCCGCCACCGACAGCCCGCCGACGTCGATCAGGGCCCGGATCAGGCGGAGCCGCCGTACGTGCGCCTCGTCGTACGCGGCCTGGTTGGGGCTCGTCAGCCGACCGGCCGGCAGCAGCCCCTCCCGCACGTAGAACTTGATCGTGGGTACGGAGACCCCGGTCCTGCGGCTCAACTCACCGATGCGCACCGCGCGTTCACCTTTCCGCTGCACTCCCGGCCTTGCCGGACTCCCCTCCATCATAGATAGTGGCACTATCAGATAGCGGCAAGCGCCACTATCCATAGTGACTACGGGGGGATCCGTATGCCCACGCGCACACCCATGCCTGCCTCCACCTCGACCTCCCCGCCCCCGAGCGGCCGCCTGCACCGGCCCCTCGTCTGGTTCGCCGCGTCGATGGCCGTCTTCGCGTTAGTCAGCGCGGGCGGGATCCTGCTGGACGACCGGACCCTCGTCGGCGCCCCGATCTGGTCCAAGCCCTTCAAGTTCGCGGTCTCGTTCGTCCCCTACGCGCTCTCGCTCGCCTGGATGCTGAGCCTCCTGCCGCGCGGCCGGCGGTTCGGCTGGTGGGCCGGCACCGTCATCACCGCCGCCGCCGCCCTGGAGATGGTGCTGATCACCCTTCAGGTGATCCGCGGCCGGCAGAGCCACTTCAACCAGGAGACCCCCTTCGACGACGCCGTCTTCCAGGTCATGGGCCTCACCATCGTGATCCTCTGGCTGGGCGCCCTCGTCATCGCCGCCCTCCTGCTCCGCGCCCGCTTCCTCGACCCCGCCACCGCCTGGGCGGTCCGCCTCTCCTCCCTGATCGCCCTCGCGGGCGCCGCCCTCGGCTTCCTGATGGTCCAGCCCACCCCCGACCAACTCGCCGCCACCGACCCGCCGATCGTCGGCGCTCACAGCGTCGGCGTCCCGGACGGCGGCCCCTCCCTCCCGGTCACCGGCTGGGCCGCCACCGGCGGCGACCTGCGCATCGCCCACTTCTTCGGCATGCACGCCCTCCAGCTCCTCCCCCTGCTCCTCCTCGTCCTGACCGCCCTGGCCCCCCGCTTCCCCCGCCTCGCCATCCCCCAGGTCCGCCTCCGCCTGGTCCTCACCGCCTCAGCCGCCTACGCCGCCACCCTCGCCCTCCTCACCTGGCAAGCCCTCCAAGGCGAACCCCTCCTCCACCCCACCCCCACCACCCTCACCACAGCCGCCCTCATAGCCGCCGCAACCACAGCGGCGACCCTCTACTCCCTCTTCAGCGTCCGCCGGCCGCCGACCCCCGGCGCCTCGGCCTCCTGACGGGCCGGTACTACCGAGCGCCCGCCGCGCGCACCCGCACCCTGGCCAGGACCTCGCGGTCCGGCTGGAGCGTGAGGCTCGGGACCGGGCGGATGTCCTCCGGGTCGACGTCCAGGTCGTAGCGGCGGGCCAGGACGGCGAGGACGAGGACGGCTTCGACGAGGGCGAAGCGGGTGCCGAGGCAGACGCGGGGGCCGCCGCCGAAGGGGTACCAGGCGTATTCGGGGATCTTCTCCGCCGGGGCGGCCTCGTCGTCCGTCAGCCAGCGCTCGGGGCGGAAGGCGTCGGCGTCGCCGTACCAGCGCGGGTCGCGGTGGGTGGCCCACTGGCTGGACCAGACGCGGGTGCCGGGCGGGATCGGGGTGCCGCCCAGGGTGGCTCCCTCCTTGGCGATGCCGGTGAGGAGCCAGATCGTGGGGTAGAGGCGCAGGGTCTCCTTGACCACGGCCTGGGTGTAGGTGAGCGAGGCGTAGTCGTCGTAGCCGGGCTCGTGGTCGGAGAGCACCCGGTCCAGCTCGTCCGTGAGCGCCCGGCGGGCCTTCTCGTTGCGGGAGAGGAGGTACCAGGCCCAGACGAGGGTGGAGCTGGTGGTCTCGTGCCCGCCGATGTACAGCGTGACCGTCTCGTCCCGGATCTCGCGGTCGGAGAGGTGGGCGCCGGTCTCGTCCCGGGCGGTGAGGAGCCGGCTGAGGAGGTCGGGGCGGTCCTCGCCGCCGTCCCGGTGGCGGGAGACGACACGGGAGACCTCGGCGTCGATGACGGCGGTGGCCCGCTTGATGCGGGCCCGCCCGGGTGTCGGGATCCAGTCGGGCAGCAGCGCCCCGATGCCGCTGAGCTCCGCCCCGATCTCCCGCTGCGCGACGTCCATCGCCCGGCCGATCGCCTCGGCGTCGGCCGCCGTGTCCGCGCCGAAGATGGTGCGGACGGCGATGAGCTGGGTGAGGGCCGCCATCTCCTTCTTGATGTCGACCCGCTGCCCGTCGGCCCAACTGTCGGCCAGGGCGACGGCGCACTCCGCCATGGTGGCCGCGTAGGAGCGGACCTGCTTGGGGCGGACGGACGGCTGCACGAGGGAACGCTTGCGCCGCCAGTCGCGGCCCTTGGCGACGACCACGCCGTTGCCGAGAAGGGTGCGGATGGCGATGCCCAGGTCGGGCTGGTCGAAGGTGTTCTCGACCTCGGTGAGCAGTTCCCCGATGTTCTCCGGGTGGGCGATGAAGAGGGCGGGGCTGGGGCCGAAGCGCCAGCGGACGAAGTCGCCCCGCTCCCGCAGCTGTTCGAAGAAGGCGAGGGGGTCCTTCCCGAAGGCGGGGAGGTTGCCGAGGAGCGGCACTCCGCGCGGCCCCTCGGCGATGGTGATCCCGGCCTCGGCGCCGGCGTGCGTGGTCACGGACGTGCCCTCCCCCACTCGCTTTCCCTGCGTGCGAGTCCATGGAAGCGGAAGGCTCGGGCACCGCGCCACCCCTGTGGACAACCACCTGTGGACAACCGCCCGGAACGCGGCAGGAGGCCCGTGATGTCCTCCATCACGGGCCTCCCGTACGTCACTTGACGTCGCGTCAGCCGACCGAGCTGTACGCCACCACACCCCGCAGCAGCGCGTCCACGGCCTTGCGCGCGTTCTTCGCGACCGTGCTGTTCTCCCTGGGCGCCGCGGCGGCGATCTGTCCGAGGACGTCGATCACCTGCTTGCACCAGCGGACGAAGTCGCCCGCGGGCATCTCCGCCTCGCGCAGCACCTCGTCGAGGCTCTTGTCGGAGGCCCACTGGTAGGCGGCCCAGGCGAAGCCGAGGTCGGGCTCGCGCTGGCCGACGCCCTCCGCCTGGTTGATCTTGAACTCCTCCTCCAGGGCGTCGAGCCGGCCCCAGATGTGGACCATCTCGGCGAGCGCCGCCTTGGCCTGGCCGCCGGGCACCTTCGGCGCCACGGCGTCGTCGGCCTGCCGGGCCTCGAAGACGAGGGCGGAGACGCAGGCGGCGAGTTCGGCGGGGGCGAGCCCCTCCCAGACGCCCTCGCGCAGGCACTCGCTGGCGAGCAGGTCGAGTTCGCCGTAGAGGCGGGCGAGCCGCTTGCCGTTGTCGGTGACGTCGTCGCCGCGCAGGTAGTCGAGTTCGGTGAGGAGCGCGACGATCCGGTCGAAGGTGCGGGCGATGGTGTTCGTCCGGCCCTCGATGCGCCGCTCCAGCTGCTTGGTGTCGCGCTGGAGGCGGTGGTAGCGCTCGGCCCAGCGGGCGTGGTCCTCCCGCTCGTCGCACCCGTGGCAGGGGTGGGCGCGGATGGCCGTCCGCAGGCGGGCGATCTCGCGGTCGTCGGCGGCGCCGGAGCGCTGCTTGCGGTGCCGCTCGGGGTTGATGTGCCCGGCCTTGGAGCGCAGCGCGGAGGCGAGGTCCCGGCGGGACTGCGGGGAGCGCGGGTTGAAGGTCTTGGGGACGCGCATCCGCTCCAGGGCCTCCACCGGGACGGGGAAGTCGATGGAGGCGAGCCGCTTGACCTGCCGCTCGGCGGTGAGGACGAGGGGCCGGGGCCCGTCGTGGTACTCGAAGCCGCGGTGCCCGTTGGTGCGGCCCGCGGGGATGCCGGGGTCGAGGACGAGCGCGAGTCCGGCGAACTTCCCCGTGGGCACGTAGATGACGTCGCCGGGCTTCAGCTTCTCCAGGGACGCGGCGGCCTGGGCCCGCCGCTGGGCGGCGCCCTGCTTGGCCAGTTCCGTCTCGCGGTCCTTGAGGTCGCGGCGGAGCAGCGCGTACTCCTCGAAGTCGCCGAGGTGGCAGGTCATGCCCTCGCGGTAGCCCTCCAGTCCCTCCTCGTTCCGCTGGACCTGGCGGGAGATGCCCACGACGGAGCGGTCCGCCTGGAACTGGGCGAAGGAGGTCTCCAGGAGTTCCCGGGAGCGATGCCGGCCGAACTGCTCGACCAGGTTGACCGCCATGTTGTAGGAGGGCCGGAAGCTGGAGCGCAGCGGGTAGGTGCGGGTGCCGGCGAGGCCGGCGAGGTGGTCCGGGTCGAGGCCGCGCTGCCAGAGGACGACGGCGTGGCCCTCGACGTCGATGCCGCGGCGGCCGGCGCGCCCGGTGAGCTGGGTGTACTCCCCGGGGGTGATGTCGGCGTGCTGCTCGCCGTTCCACTTGACGAGCTTCTCCAGGACGACCGACCGGGCGGGCATGTTGATGCCGAGGGCGAGCGTCTCGGTGGCGAAGACGGCCTTGACGAGGCCGCGGACGAAGAGCTCCTCGACGACCTCCTTGAAGGTCGGGAGCATGCCGGCGTGGTGGGCGGCGATGCCGCGCTCCAGCGCCTCCAGCCACTCGTAGTAGCCGAGGACGTGCAGGTCCTCGTCGGGGATGGCGGCGGTGCGCGCCTCGACGATCTCGCGGACGCGGTGGCGGCCCTCGTCGTCGTTGAGCCGGAGGCCGGCGTAGAGGCACTGCTGGACGGCGGCCTCGCAGCCGGCGCGGCTGAAGATGAAGGTGATGGCGGGGAGGAGGCCCTCGTTGTCGAGCCGCTCGATGACCTCGGGGCGGCCGGGGGTCCAGATGCGGGAGCGCTGGCGGCGCTCGCGCTCCCGGTCGGCCTCGCGGACCATCTTGCCGCGGCGCCGCTCGCGGGGGTTGTACGTGCGCGAGTTCTCGGTGCGGGCGAGGCGGAGGAGGTCGGGGTTGACCTCGCGGCGGGAGGCGCCGCGGCCGCCGTGGTCGGTCTCCTCCTCGAAGAGGTCGTACATCCGGCGGCCGGCGAGGACGTGCTGCCAGAGGGGCACGGGCCGGCTCTCGGAGACGATGACCTCGGTGTCGCCGCGGACGGTGTCGAGCCAGTCGCCGAACTCCTCGGCGTTCGACACGGTGGCGGAGAGGGAGACGAGGGTGACCGACTCGGGGAGGTGGATGATCACTTCCTCCCAGACGGCGCCGCGGAAGCGGTCCGAGAGGTAGTGGACCTCGTCCATGACGACGTAACCGAGGCCGGAGAGGGCCTGGGACCCCGCGTAGAGCATGTTGCGGAGGACCTCGGTGGTCATGACGACGATCGGGGCGTCGCCGTTGACGCTGTTGTCGCCGGTGAGCAGGCCGACCTTGTCGGGGCCGTACCGCTTGACGAGGTCGGCGTACTTCTGGTTCGACAGCGCCTTGATGGGTGTCGTGTAGAAGCACTTGCGGCCCTGGGTGAGGGCGAGGTGGACGGCGAACTCGCCGACGATGGTCTTGCCGGAGCCGGTGGGCGCGGCGACGAGCACGCCCTTGCCCGCTTCGAGAGCCTGGCACGCCTCGATCTGGAAGGGGTCCAGACCGAACTCGTACATCTCTCGGAAGGGGGCCAGCGCGGTGGCCTGCTCTGCGTTGCGCGTGCGTGCGGCCGCGTACGCCTGGGCCGGGGTGAGGTCCTCTGTCATCTTGTCATCGAGCCTACCCGCCCCCTCCGACAGTGACGCGATCTTTACCGAGGGGATGAGGGCGGGCCTCGTCAGGGGGCGAGGACGGTGAGGGCGCGGGGGTCGCAGTCGACGGTCAGGGGCAGCGGTCCGAGCGGTTCGCCGTCCGCGTAGCCGGTGGTGGCGGGGGCGTCGAGGGTGATCGAGCGGGCGCGGTACGTGGTGACGGCGGGGTGGTCGAGGTGGGTGCCCTGGTACACGCGGGGGAAGACCCGGAGGAGGGTGGCGCGGCCGACGCCGCCGACGACGGTGACGTCGAGGAGGCCGTCGTCGGTGCGGGCGTCGGCGCAGATCCGCATGCCGCCGCCGTAGGAGGTGCCGTTGCCGACGGCGACGAGGGTGGCGTCGGTCTCGACGGTCCGCCCGTCGAGGACGAGCCGGTAGGGGACGGGGCGGAAGGCGGCGAGCTCGGCGAGGATCGCGAGGTCGTACTTGAAGCGGCCGGCGGGAAGCCGCATCCGGTTGCCGCGGTCGTTGACCCGGGAGTCGAACCCGGAGGCGAGGACGGTGCCGTACCAGCGGGGTCCGGTCGGGGTGGTGACGCGTCCGAGGTCGACGGTACGGGCCGCGCCGTCGCGCAGGAGCGCGGAGGCGAGGCGGGCGGCGGCGGCCGGGGCGCGGACGGGGAGGCCGAGGGTGCGGGCGAAGTCGTTGCCGGTGCCGACGGCGACCACGCCGAGCGGGGTCCCGGTGCCGGCGACGGCCTGGAGGGCGAGGGAGACCATGCCGTCGCCGCCGACGGCGACGAGCGCGGCGGTGCCGTCGTCGACGGCCTCGCGGGCGCGGCGCAGGGCGTCGGCGGCGTCGAGGCCGAGGACGGTGCGGACGGAGTGGCCGGCGGCGCGCAGGGCGTCCGCGGCGGGCTGGGCGGCGTGGGCGCCGCGGCCGCGGCCGGCGGTGGGATTGACGAAGAGCGTGATGTCGCTGGACATGGCTGGGTCCCCCCGGACGGAGTCTGGGGGGACCCTACAAGATCGGCCTGCCGCGGGGACCGCCGGTGCGGCGGCCGGCGGGGTCAGGTGATGTCGTCGTAGCCGCCCGTGCGGTGGGCGCGGGCTCCGTCGGTGTCGCCGCCTGCCTGCTCGGGCAGGGCGCGGGCGGCGGGGACGGGGTCCAGGGCGCCGACCGGCTCGGGGGTGTGGTCGAGCACCGATGCCTCGTCGTCGTCGAGCTGGGCGTCGGGGTCGCGGCGGGCCCGTCGCCGGTCGTTGAGGATCGAGAAGCCGACGGCGATGAAGTACAGGATGATGATCGGTCCGGCGAGGGCGATCATGCCGAGCGGGTCGGTCGAGGGGGTCGCGACGGCGCCGAAGACGAAGGTGCCCATCACCATGGCGCGCCACCAGCCGGCCATGCGCTTGCCGGTGACCACGCCGGTGAGATTGAGCATGATCAGCAGCAGGGGCAGCTCGAAGGCGAGGCCGAAGACGAGCACCATCCTGGTGGTGAAGTCCAGGAGGTCGTCGAGGGAGAGGAAGTTCGAGGCGACCTCGGGGGTGATGCTGATGAGGACGCGGATGCTCACCGGCATGATCAGGTACGCCGTGTAGGCGCCGGCCGCGAAGAGGGGGACGGCGATGGCGGCGAACCAGTAGGTGTACTTCTTCTCGCTCTTGTGGAGTCCGGGCGCGATGAAGGCCCAGAGCTGGTACAGCCAGACCGGGCTGGACGCGATGAGGCCGGCCAGCAGGACGACCTTCACCGTGGAGGTGAAGGGGGAGAGCACGGTCTGGTAGGCGAGGACGACGCAGCGTCCGCCGGTGTTGTCGGCCAGCGAGCTGTTCGGGGCGCACTTCGGTACCGGGGACGACAGGAAATCCATCAGCTGCTGACTGAAGAACACCGCCACCACGGAGGCGACGATGATCGCCAGCATCGCTTTGGCGAGGCGATTGCGCAGCTCGCGGAGGTGATCGGCGAGTGGCATGCGCCCCTCGGGATCCCTCTCCTTCTTCATGCGGGCAGACTTCGGCAACCCACGTCCTCATCTCGTGCGGGCAGGCCGCTGGGCGGCGTACGTGCGGGGCGAACGGTGCGGCGCTGGGTGGAGCGGGTCAGCGCTGGGTGGTGTCGGACGCCTCGGTCACGGGACGGCCGCCGGTCACGTCGCCGGGGGCGGCCTTGATGGTGCGCTGGGCGGCGGGGGTGGCCGGGTCGGCCGGCGCCTCGGCGGGAGTGGCCGCGTCCTGGTTCTCGGACTTCATGGCCTTGGCCTCGCTCTTGAGGATGCGGGCCGACTTGCCGAGGGAGCGGGCCATCTCCGGGAGCTTCTTGGCGCCGAAGAGGAGCACGACGACCAGCAGGATGAGGCTGATCTCAAGGGGACCGATCTGACGGAACATGGCTGTGGTCTCTCTTCTCACCGAGGCGGCATGGGCGTGCCCGGCCGGTCGGACATGCGTCCGGCCTCCGCGCTGTCTGCGATCGTAACCCGCAGGAGTAAACGTCGGGCAATGCCCGTGCATACTCCCGATTGCGTCCGTGGAGCCCTGATCAGGGGTGATCCGGGCAGCGTACGACAGTGGACTCAGGGCAGGGAACGGCCGGTTCGCGCCAGTCCCGTGGCGGCGTCCTCCAGCTCGTCGGCGGCGCGCTGGATGCGCTGTGTGGTGACTTCCACTTGGCGGCCGAGGCGCCGGACCTCCAGGAAGACCTTGACGGCGAGGGCGCCGAGGACGGCGAGGCCGAGGAAGCCGAGGGCGATCGCGAGCATGGGCCAGAACATGTGCCGAGCCTAGCCTTCGGTGGGTGGGGGGCCGGTCAGGCGGTGGTGTGGAGGCGGAGGGTCCGGACGCCGCCGCCGGTGAGGAGTTCGACGATGCGCTCGCCGGCGGGCTTGCGGACGGCGCTGCCGCACTCGGGGCAGGTGAAGGAGTAGAAGGTGGTGCGGTGGCTGGCCCCGATGGCCAGGCGCAGGGCGCCGGCGGCGAGTTCGAAGCGGCAGCGGCAGTCGGGGCAGGCGGCCTTGAAGAGGACCGGGGCCACCGACACCGACAGTCCGGACATCACGGACATTTCCCTCAACTCTCTCCGCCTCGAACCCGCTGGACCCTCACGGCACCCGCCCCGGCCGACCCCCGGCCGCGTACGAGGACCGCTCACACACCCTCGTACGCGGCGAGCGCGGCGGTCGCCGCCGCCCGGGCGCTCTCCGCGAGGCCGGTCGGCGACACGATCCGGCCATCGCTGCCGAGGCGCAGCGCGAGCCGCTTCAGCGAGGCCGGGTCGGGGGTGCGCAGGGTGATCCGCAGCCCGCCGTCGGGCAGCTCCTCGGCCCGGTCGTGCGGGTAGTACTCGGCGACCCAGCGGCCGCCGGGGCCGACCTCGACCACCACCTCGGGGTCGTCGGCCGAGGGCTGGACCAGCCCCTCGGACAGGTCCCGCAGCTCCAGCTCCGGCGGCGCGGCCGCCTCCTCCAGGATGCGGATCTCGGCCACGCGGTCCAGCCGGAAGGTGCGGCGCGCCTCGGAGAGCCGGCACCACGCCTCCATGTAGGTGTGGCCGACGGCGAAGAGGCGGATGGGGTCGACCTCGCGCTCGGTGAGCTCGTCGCGGGCGGGCGAGTAGTAGCGCACCCAGAGCCGCCGGCGCTCGGAGATGGCCCGGTCGACCTCGGCGAAGACGCCGCCCTCGGACTCGAAGGTGACCGAGAGGCGGGCGCTGGCGCCTGCGGCCTCGCCGGCGGCGGCCTCCAGCTTGGCGGTGGCGCGGACCAGCGCGTCCCGGTCGCCCTCGCGCAGCCCCGGCAGGGTCGCGACGGCGCGGGCGGCGACGAGCAACGCGGTGGCCTCGTCGGCGGCGAGCCGCAGCGGTTCGGCCACGTCGTCCGGATTGTGCCACCAGATCCGGTCGCCGTCGGTGTCGATGTCGAGCAGGTCGCCGCCCCGGAAGCTGGTGCCGCACATGGGCAGCACGTCCAGGTCGGAGATCAGCTCGTCCTCGGTGATGCCGAAGGCGCGGGCCACGTCGGCGACGTGGGCGCCGGGGCGCTCGCGGAGGTAGGTGACGAGGGAGAGCATCCGCCTCGTCTGGTCGATCGCGTTGGCAGCCATGCGGTTCGTCTCCCCCTCAGCCCTTGGCGACGGCGCGCAGCCGCTCCACCACGTCGGCCCGCAGGTCGGCCGGTTCCAGTACGACGACGTCGGGGCCGAACTCGACGAGCCAGGCGTCGAGGCCGTGCCCGTACGGGATCTCCAGCTCGTCCCATCCGTCGGCGCCCTCGCGCGTCTCGACGGCGCGGCCGCGCAGCGGGTAGCCGCAGCCGGCCCGGAGCCGGATCCGGGCGGAGCGGGTGGCGGTCTCCCCCGCCCAGCTCTCCACGGTCTCGCGGACGGTGACCACGTCGGGAACGGGCGCGGTGAAGGCGCCGGCCCGGGAGCGGACCTTGCCGGTGATGCGGGAGAGGCGGAAGACGCGCTCGGCGCCGCGGTCGCGGTCCCAGCCGGCCAGGTACCAGTGGCCGCGCCAGCACTCCAGCGTCCAGGGCTCGACCTGGCGGGGCTCGGGGCGGGCGGCGTTGGCCTTGCGGTACTCGAAGGAGACGGGGCGCCGGTCGCGGCAGGCGAGCATCAGCGGCTCGAAGGCGGCCTCGTGCACCGGGATGCGGGGTTCGAGGGCGCTGGGCTGGATCTCGTACGTGTCCTCGGCCTCGGGCATGCCGGCGGCGCGCAGCTTCTGGAGGGCGCCGCTGGCGGCTCCGGCGAGGCGGGCCTGCTGCCAGACCCTGGCGGCGAGGCCGAGCGCGGCGGCCTCCTCGGCGTCCAGGGTGATGGGCGGGAGGCGGTTGGAGTCGCGGCGGGCGAGGTAGCCGGTCTCGCCGTCGAGGTTCTCGACGGTCTCGATGACCAGGCCGAGCTCGCGGAGGTCGTCCTTGTCCCGCTCGAACATGCGGTTGAAGGCCTCGTCGCCGCTGGCCTCCAGGTACGCCTCGATGGAGCCGCGCAGTTCGCGCTTGCTGAGGGCGCGGCGCGTCCCGAGCAGGCACAGCGCGAGATTCATGAGCCGCTCGGCCTTGGCAATCGCCATGGACGCCTTGCACCCTCTTCCCCGGTTCCGTTCTCGGACGTCCGACCGTACCGCCCCGGGGTGTCCGGACAAAAGCCGAGGGCCCCCGCCGTGGAGGCGGGGGCCGTCGGTACGTGGCCTGGGGCCGGGTCAGCGCTTCTTCACGGAGACCAGGTCGCAGACGAAGATCAGCGTCTCGCCGGGGCCGATCTTGGCGCCGGCGCCGCGGTCGCCGTAGGCGAGGTGCGCGGGGATGACCAGCTGGCGGCGGCCGCCGACCTTCATGCCCTGGACGCCCTGGTCCCAGCCCGCGATGACCATGCCGGCGCCGAGCGGGAACTCCAGCGGGGTGCCGCGGTTCCAGGAGGCGTCGAACTCCTCGCCGGAGTCGAAGGAGACACCGACGTAGTGGACGTTGACCGTGTCCCCGGCGGCGGCGACCTCGCCGTCGCCCTCCCAGATGTCCTTGATCTCCAGGTCGGTCGGCGCTTCGCCGCCCGGGAAGTCGACCTCGGGCTTCTCGATGCTCACTGCTGTGCTCCTCATACGGGTGGAACCGCGCGGACGATGGCCCGCGCGACCCGGCCAACCTACCCCGAGGGGGGACCGGACCGCGCGGGAACCGGCTACTGCTTGGCGAGAATGTCCACCGTGAAGACCAGCGTCGACTTGGCCGGGATCGGACCCTGCGCCTGGTCGCCGTAGCCGTCGGCCGGCGGGACGACGAGCAGCACGCGGCTGCCGACCTTCTTGCCCTCCAGGCCCTTGCTCCAGCCCGGGATGACGCCGGCCAGCTGGAAGGTGGCCGGGGCGCCCCGGTCGTAGGAGCTGTCGAACTTCTTGCCGTCCTTCCAGAGCACGCCCTGGTACTGGACGGTCAGGGTGTCGGTGGACTTGACCGCCTCGCCCTTGCCCTCGATGACGTAGTTGGAGACGAGCGCCTTGGGCGCGTCGGTCTTCGGGACGGTCAGCGAGGGGGCCTTGCCGTCGGTGTTGGTGCCGACCTTGGGCAGGTCCTTGTTCTCCTGGGCGACGACGGTGCCCGTGGCGGACTTCGGGACGGTGGTCGCCTTCAGGATGTCGACGACGAAGACCAGGGTGGCGCCGCCCTTGATGCTCGGCGGGGAGCCCTGCTCGCCGTAGCCGAGCTCCGGCGGGATGCCGATCTCGACGCGGCTGCCGACCTTCTGGCCCTTCAAGCCCTGGTCCCAGCCCTTGATGACCTGGCCGGCGCCGAGGGTGAGGGTGAACGGCTCACCGCGGTCGAAGCTGTTGTCGAAGGGGGTCGTCGAGTCCCAGGTCTGACCGAGGTAGTTGACCTGGAGGGCGTCGCCGTCCTTGGTCGCCGGGCCGTCGCCCTCGCTGATGACGTTGACCTTGAGTTCCTTCGGCGGGTCGCCCTCGCCCTTCGCGAGGGTCGGCTTCTTGCCGAACTCCTCGCCCGCCGTGATGGCGGGAAGCCCGTTGGTCATCGAGGCGTTATCGGAGCCTTTGGTGTCGCTGCCGCACGCCGCTGTCGTGAGCAGCAGCAGCGGGACGACGAGAAGGCCGGCAATTCGGCGCACGTGTTCCTCAGATCTCAGACGGCACAGTAGTTGTCCGGACACTCTAGGGGACCCGCCTGTGACGTCCAGGGCCCCGCGCGTCGCACGCGCGGGGCCCCGATCCGGTCTTCCGATCGTCCTACATACCGGCGATCAGCTTCTCCACCCGGTCGTCGACCGAGCGGAACGGGTCCTTGCAGAGGACCGTGCGCTGCGCCTGGTCGTTGAGCTTCAGGTGGACCCAGTCGACGGTGAAGTCCCGGCGCTGCTCCTGGGCGCGGCGGATGAAGTCGCCGCGGAGCCGGGCCCGGGTGGTCTGCGGGGGCACCGACTTGCCCTCGAAGATCTTCACGTCGTTGCAGATCCGCGCCGCCTGCCCGTTCTTCTGGAGCAGGTAGTAGAGCCCGCGGCGGCGGTGGATGTCGTGGTACGCGAGGTCTATCTGCGCGACCCGCGGGTTCGACATGGTCATGTTGTGCTTGGCGCGGTACCGCTCGATGAGCTTGTACTTCATCACCCAGTCGATCTCCGTCTGGATGCGGTCCAGCTCCTCCTGCTCGATCGCGTCGAGCGTGCGGCCCCACAGTTCGAGCACCTGGGCGACCACGCCGGAGCGGATGCCGCGCCGGTCGACGAAGTCGGACGCCTTCTCGTAGTACTCGCGCTGCACCTCCAGGGCGGACGCCTCGCGGCCGCTGGCCAGGCGCACCTTGCGCTGGCCGGTGATGTCGTGGCTGACCTCGCGGATCGCCCGGATCGGGTTCTCGAGGGTCAGGTCGCGCATCACCGTGCCGGCCTCGATCATGCGCAGCACGAGGTCGGTGGCGCCGACCTTGAGCAGCATGGTCGTCTCCGACATGTTCGAGTCGCCGACGATGACGTGGAGCCTGCGGTAGCGCTCGGCGTCGGCGTGC
The DNA here is from genome assembly GCF_042754585.1 of Streptomyces sp. NPDC059201. Classification (NCBI taxonomy): domain Bacteria; kingdom Bacillati; phylum Actinomycetota; class Actinomycetes; order Kitasatosporales; family Streptomycetaceae; genus Streptomyces; species Streptomyces sp. NPDC059201. Next base: position 186,044 of record NZ_JBHZBB010000006.1, on the reverse strand, counting down.
GGCTCGTCCCGGGTGTTGATGATGGGGCGGGAGCGGGTGGTGGCGGAGCTGACGCCCTCCCAGATGTGCTCGGCGCGCTGGGAGACGCAGTAGACGGCGCCTCGCGGGGTCTGGAGGACCTTGCCCGCGCCGCAGATCAGCTGACGCGTGACCAGGAACGGGATGAGGATGTCCGCGAGGCGGGAGAACTCGCCGTGGCGGGCGACGAGATAGTTCTCGTGGCAGCCGTAGGAGTTTCCGGCGGAGTCGGTGTTGTTCTTGAACAGATAGACGTCGCCCGCGATTCCCTCCTCGTGCAGGCGGCGTTCGGCGTCCACGAGAAGACCTTCGAGAATGCGCTCGCCGGCCTTGTCGTGGGTGACCAGTTCGATCAGGTCGTCGCATTCCGGTGTGGCGTATTCCGGATGCGAACCCACGTCGAGGTACAGGCGGGCGCCGTTCCGCAGGAAGACATTGCTGCTGCGGCCCCATGACACGACTCGGCGGAAGAGGTACCGCGCCACTTCGTCAGGAGACAGTCGGCGCTGTCCCCTGAACGTGCACGTGACGCCGTACTCGTTCTCCAGCCCGAAAATGCGGCGGTCCATGTCTGAACATTACGCCTGACGGCCTGTGCTGAAACCGGGTTGGACGTTCCCGTTTCGATCATTTTCCGATCAGAGGGCGTTCTTTTCTGTGTGCACGGCGGTGGCGCCGCCCCCGCTCGCGGCGTGTCGCGACCGGCGGCCGGGCGCGTCGGGGTCGTTCAGCACCCGGCCGGTGGCGAGCAGCACCAGCAGGGCGACCACGCCGCCGGCGCCGGCCACGGCGAATCCGGCCACGGTCCCGGAGAGTTCGACGGCCGGGCCGGCGGCGGCCGAGCCGAGGGCGGCGCCGACGCCGAAGGTGGTGACCAGCCAGGAGAACGCCTCGGTGACGGTGCCGGCCGGGGCGTGCCGGTCGACCACGATGAACGCGCAGGCCAGTACGGGGGCGAGGAAGACACCGGCCACGGCGGAGAGGCCGGCCATGGCGAGCGGGCCGGGCATCAGCGTCAGCGGCAGGTAACAGAGCGCCAGCAGGGCTACCAGGACGCGCAGTCGCCGCTCGGGCGCGCCCGCCCACTGGCGGGCTCCGTACAGGACGCCGCCGAGGAGCGCGCCGAGGCCGAGGGCGGCCATCAGCCAGCCGTAGACGGACGGGGTGCCGCGGTCGTCGGCGTAGGCGACGGCGGCCACCGTGATGGAGCCGAGGGCGAGGCCGACGAAGAAGAACGAGCCGAGCAGGGCGAGCAGCCCCGGCGAGCGCAGCGCGCCGAGCCAGTGGGCCTCGCGGGGCGCGGAGCGCCAGGCCCGGGAGGGCTCGGAGAGGACGACGGAGAGGGCGCCGAGGACGCCGATGAGGTTGATGACGAGGAGGGCGGCGGCGGGCGACCAGAGGGCGACGAGGAGGGTCACCAGGAGCGGGCCGACGGTGAACATGACCTCCTGGGCGACCGCGTCGAGGGCGTACGCGCGGTGGACCCGGTCCTCGCGGCCCAGGACGCTCGGCCACAGGGCCCGCAGGCCGCCCTCCAGGGGCGGGGTGAAGAACCCGGCGAGGACGACGGCGGCGTAGGCGAGGGGGAGGTTGCCGATGCCGACGAGGGCGAAGAGGGCCATGCCGAGGGCGGACAGGGCGGCGGCGGGCAACTGGACGCGCGGCTGGCCCTTGAGGTCGACGGCCCGCCCGAGGAGCGGCTGCCCGATCGCGTTGGCGAGGCCGTACGCGGCGACGAGGCCGCCCGCGAGGGTGTAGCCGCCGCCCTGGTCGCGGACGAAGAGGGTCATGGCGACGGGGCCGGTGCCGTTGGGGAGCCGGCCGACCAGGGTGCCGGTGAGCAGGCGGAGCGCGTGGGGCGCTCTCAGGATGTCGCGGTAGCCGCCGTGTGCCGTGGCCTCGGTGGCCATGCGGGTCTCCCCTCCGTCGGCTCACGCCGAGGTTTTACGTATAACGTCTTCCGTCATACGTACCATGGCGGCGTGACGCGGGTCCACCCCGCGCCCGCGCACCACCGACCAGCGCACCACCGACAGCGTCCGACGCGGAGGCCCCGTGCAGACCCCTGAATCCCTCGGCGCCCCCCGTCCGACCAGCAGGGACGTGGCCCGGGCGGCGGGTGTCTCGCAGGCCACCGTCTCCCTGGTCCTCGGCGACAAGTGGCGCGGCCGTGTGTCGGAACGCACCGCCGGCACCGTCCGGGACGCCGCCCGCGAGCTCGGCTACCGGCCCAACCTGGCGGCCCGCAATCTGCGCCTGGGCCGCACCCGTACCGCCCTGCTCGTCGTCCCCGCGCTCACCAACGAGTTCTTCGCCCACGTGTACACCGGCGCCGCCGCGGTCGCCGCCGACCACGGCTTCGGCGTCGTGCTCTACCCCTCCCCCGACGGCCTCGGGCCCGCCCGCGACCCCTTCGCCTCCGCCCAGGCGGCCCTCGACGGCGTGCTGGCCTCCTCGATGGCCACCGACGCCCTGGAGGCGTTCCGCGACAGCGACCTGCCGCTCGTCATGCTCGACAGCGACCCGGCGGGCCCCGGCGCCGCCGCGCACGTCAACCTCGACGTCGCCGAGGGCATGCGGATGGTCACCGCCCATCTGCTCGCCCTCGGCCACCGCCGCTTCCTGCACCTGGCGTCGGCGGCCCCCTCCTGGACCTTCGACGTCCGCGCCGCGACGCTCGCGCACGCCCTGCGGGGCGCGCAGGTGCGCACCGTACGGTCGCCGCTCACCGTCGCGGCCGCGCGGGAGGCCGCCGGGGCGGCCCTCGCCGCGCCCGGGCCCCGCCCCACGGCGGTGATCTGCGACGACGACATCCTCGCGGCCGGGGTCTGCAAGGCCGCGCGGCGGATCGGGCTGCGCGTCCCGGAGGACCTGTCGGTCACCGGCTTCGACGACATGGCCCTGGCGACCGCGGTCGAGCCGGAGCTCACCACGGTCCGGCTGCCCGCCGAGGAGTTCGGACGGCGGGGCATGGAGGCGCTGCTCGCCGTCCTGGCGGGCGAACCGGCCCGCTCGGACGTCCTCCCCGCCGAGCTGGTCCCGCGCGGCTCCACGGGCCCGGCGCCGGCCGTCTGAGCCCCGGAACGCGCGGAGGGGCCCGGTCCTGGTGGACCGGGCCCCTCCGCGCGTCGCGCGACTACTCCTCGGACACCTCGTCCGAGGGCTCGTCCGTCTTCGCCAGGGCCGCGTTGTCCGCCTCCAGGAGGCGGACGAGCTGACGCCCGACGATCCGCTTGAACTTCCGCTGCTGCGGACGCGTCCGGTCCAGGACCGCCACCTCCAGGCGCTCCGCGGGGATCTCCCGCTCGGTGCCGTTGGTGTCCCGGGAGAGCGCCTGCACCGCGAGCTTCAGGGCCTCCGCGAGGGACATCCCGTCCCGGTGCCGCTGGTCCAGGAAGGAGCTGATCTGCTCCGCGTTGCCGCCCACCGCGACCGAGCCGTGCTCGTCCACGATGGAGCCGTCGTGCGGCAGCCGGTAGATCTGGTCCCCGGCCGGCTCGGTGCCGACCTCGGCGACGACCAGCTCCACCTCGTACGGCTTCTCGCCGGCGCTGGAGAAGATGGTGCCCAGCGTCTGCGCGTAGACGTTCGCCAGGCCGCGCGCGGTCACGTCGTCCCGGTCGTAGGTGTATCCGCGCAGGTCGGCGTAGCGGACGCCGCCGATCCGCAGGTTCTCGTACTCGTTGTACTTGCCGGCGGCGGCGAAGCCGATCCGGTCGTAGATCTCGCTGAACTTGTGCAGGGCGCGGGACGGGTTCTCGCCGACGAAGACGATGCCGTCGGCGTACTGGAGGACCACGAGGCTGCGGCCGCGCGCGATGCCCTTGCGGGCGTACTCCGCGCGGTCGGCCATGGCCTGCTGGGGGGAGACGTAGAACGGTGTCGACACCGGCGCTCGTCCCTTTCTTCTGGGCTGTGAGGGGGCGACGTACGGGTCAGAGCAGGGCGGCGCGCGGTCCGTCCGGCTGCTCCAGACGCCGCTCGGTGACCGAACGGGCCAGCTCGGAGGACTCCGCATCGGTGAGCCTGCGGAAGCCCTCTTCGGTGATGACGGTGACGATCGGGAAGATCCGGCGGGCCAGGTCCGGGCCACCGGTCGCCGAGTCGTCGTCCGCCGCGTCGTACAGCGCCTGTACGACCAGTGTGGTCGCCTGCTGCTCGGTGAGGTCCTCGCGGTACAGCTTCTTCATGGAGCCGCGGGCGAAGATCGAGCCCGAGCCGGTGGCGGCGTACCCGTGCTCCTCGGAGCGGCCGCCGGTCACGTCGTAGGAGAAGATCCGGCCCTTCTCCTTGCCCTCGTCCCAGCCCGCGAAGAGCGGTACGACGGCGAGGCCCTGCATGGCCATGCCGAGGTTGCCGCGGATCATGGTGGAGAGACGGTTCGCCTTGCCCTCGAAGGAGAGGGTGGCGCCCTCCACCTTCTCGAAGTGCTCCAGCTCCAGCTGGAAGAGCTTGACCATCTCGACGGCGAGGCCGGCGGTGCCGGCGATGCCGACCGCGGAGTACTCGTCCGCCGGGAACACCTTCTCGATGTCCCGCTGCGCGATCATGTTGCCCATCGTGGCCCGCCGGTCACCCGCGAGCACGACGCCCCCGGGGAAGGTGGCGGCCACGATGGTCGTGCCGTGCGGAGCCTCGACGATCCCCTCCGGCAGCCTCCGCCTCCCCGGCAGCGCCTCCGGCGCGTGGTCGGCGAGGAAGTCCATGAACGAGGAGGAGCCCGGCGTCAGGAAGGCCGCCGGCAGACGCCCGATGCTACGAGGGTTGGCTTCCACGCGATTCCTTCCGGGTGGGTGAGAAGGGCCCGCCCCTGACACGCGCGGGCCGATCTTGATTGCTGTGTACGGACCTTACCCGTGCCACGGCCTGTCATCCGTCCCCGTGCCCACGGCTTCTTCCGGGGCTCCGGGGACGGGGTGCGACAGGTGGGAAGGCGGCTACTCGCCGCCCTTCTGCACGAAGGACCGCACGAACTCCTCGGCGTTCTCCTCGAGGACGTCGTCGATCTCGTCCAGGACGGAGTCCACGTCCTCGCTCAGCTTCTCCTGGCGCTCCTTGAGGTCGGAGTTCGCCTCCGCGGTCGTCTCCTCGACCTCTTCCGTGGAACGCGTCGCCTTCTGCTGTCCGCCGCCGGTGTCCTTGGTCGCCATTTCCTCACCCCGCTCGAATCGGATCGCTCAGACTGGTGCTACCGGGTCCTACAAGATCAGACCCTACAAGCCGGGACTGACATCGGCCCCCGCATTTCTGCAACGTCCGGGCACTGCTTCCATGATTCCCAGGACCCGGGTATTTCAGGCCCTGGGAAGGTCTCGAATCAACTGCCGGAGAGAACCCTGACGAGTTCCTCCGCCGTGCGGCAGCGGTCCAGGAGGGCCGCCACGTGCGCCTTGGTGCCGCGCAGCGGCTCCAGGGTCGGGACGCGCTGGAGCGAGTCGCGGCCCGGCAGGTCGAAGATCACCGAGTCCCAGGACGCGGCGGCGACGTCGTCGGCGTACTGCTCCAGGCAGCGGCCCCGGAAATAGGCCCTGGTGTCCTCAGGGGGCGCCGTCTCGGCCCGTACGACCTCGGGCTCGTCCAGGAGCCGCTTCATGCGGCCGCGGGCCGCCAGGCGGTTGTACAGGCCCTTGTCGGGCCGCACGTCCGCGTACTGGAGGTCCACCAGGTGCAGCCGGGCCGCGTCCCACTCCAGGCCGTCCCGGCGCCGGTAGCCCTCCATGAGCTCCCGCTTGGCGATCCAGTCCAGCTCGCCGGCGAGGCTCATCGGGTCGTTCTCGAGGCGGTTGAGGGTGTCCTCCCAGCGCGAGAGCACGTCCTTGGTCTGGTCGTCGGCGTCCGCGCCGTACCGCTCGTCCACGTACTTCCTGGCCAGCTCGAAGTACTCCATCTGCAACTGGACGGCGGTGAGTGTCCGGCCGCTGCGCAGCGTGACGAGGTACTGGAGCGTGGGGTCGTGGGACACGTGGTGGAGGGTGCGGACGGGCTGGTCGACGGCGAGGTCGACGGTGATGAAGCCGTCCTCGATCATGGAGAGGACGAGCGCCGTCGTGCCGAGCTTGAGGTAGGTGGAGATCTCGGAGAGGTTCGCGTCCCCGATGATCACGTGCAGCCGGCGGTACTTCTCGGCGTCGGCGTGCGGCTCGTCGCGGGTGTTGATGATGGGGCGCTTGAGGGTGGTCTCCAGGCCGACCTCGACCTCGAAGTAGTCGGCGCGCTGGCTGATCTGGAAGCCGTTCTCACGCCCGTCCTGGCCGATGCCGACGCGGCCTGCGCCGGTGACGACCTGGCGGGAGACGAAGAAGGGCGTCAGGTGGCGCACGATGTCCGAGAAGGGGGTCTCCCGCTTCATCAGGTAGTTCTCGTGCGTGCCGTAGGAGGCGCCCTTGTTGTCGGTGTTGTTCTTGTAGAGGTGGATGGGCTGGGCGCCGGGGAGCTGGGCGGCACGCTCGGCCGCCTCGGCCATGATCCGCTCGCCGGCCTTGTCCCAGAGGACGGCGTCGCGCGGATTGGTGACCTCGGGGGCGCTGTACTCGGGGTGGGCGTGGTCCACGTAGAGCCGGGCGCCGTTGGTGAGGATCACGTTGGCGAGGCCGATGTCCTCGTCGGTGAGCTGGCTGGAGTCGGCGACCTCGCGGGCGAGGTCGAAGCCGCGGGCGTCCCGCAGCGGGTTCTCCTCCTCGAAGTCCCAGCGGGCGCGGCGCGCCCGGTGCATCGCCGCCGCGTAGGCGTTGACGATCTGGGACGAGGTGAGCATGGCATTGGCGTTCGGGTGTCCGGGGACGGAGATCCCGTACTCCGTCTCGATGCCCATTACTCGCCGTACGGTCATGCGGCCCTCCTTGCCCGGCGGCGCTCAGTGCGCGACTCGGCGGTACCGAAGAGCCTAGAGCGGCTCCGCGCTGGTGGGGAGATCACTTGCAGTATTTCGCGGTCCGGCCGGAAATGTGTCCGGCCGGAATGCGACGGCTGCGGATGCCCGGTTTCCGGACATCCGCAGCCGGTGTGCGCTTTTACAGGTACTGGCCGGTGTTGGCCACCGTGTCGATGGAGCGCCCGGTGTCCGCGCCCTGCTTTCCGGTGACGAGGGTGCGGATGAAGACGATCCGCTCGCCCTTCTTTCCGGAGATGCGGGCCCAGTCGTCGGGGTTGGTGGTGTTGGGCAGGTCCTCGTTCTCCTTGAACTCGTCCACGCACGCCTGGAGGAGGTGGGAGACCCGGATGCCCTTCTGGTCGTGGTCGAGGAATGCCTTGATGGCCATCTTCTTGGCCCGGTCGACGATGTTCTGGATCATCGCGCCGGAGTTGAAGTCCTTGAAGTAGAGGACTTCCTTGTCGCCGTTGGCGTACGTGACTTCGAGGAAGCGGTTCTCCTCGGTTTCCGCGTACATCTGCTCGACGACGGACTGGATCATTCCGTGCGCGGCGGCGGCCTTGGAGCCGCTGTGCTCGGAGACGTCGTCCGCGTGGAGCGGGAGGTTGGCGGTGAGGTACTTCGCGAAGATGTCCTTCGCCGCCTCGGCGTCCGGGCGCTCGATCTTGATCTTGACGTCGAGCCGGCCGGGTCGCAGGATCGCGGGGTCGATCATGTCCTCGCGGTTGGAGGCGCCGATCACGATCACGTTCTCCAGGCCCTCGACGCCGTCGATCTCGGCGAGGAGCTGGGGGACGATGGTGTTCTCGACGTCCGAGCTGACGCCGGAGCCGCGGGTGCGGAAGAGCGATTCCATCTCGTCGAAGAAGACGATGACGGGGGTGCCCTCGCTGGCCTTCTCACGGGCCCGCTGGAAGACCAGGCGGATGTGCCGCTCGGTCTCGCCGACGTACTTGTTGAGGAGTTCGGGGCCCTTGATGTTGAGGAAGTAGGACTTCCCCGCGGGCCGGCCGGTGACCTCGGCGACCTTCTTCGCCAGGGAGTTGGCGACGGCCTTGGCGATGAGCGTCTTGCCGCAGCCCGGCGGCCCGTAGAGCAGGATGCCCTTGGGCGGCCGCAGTTCGTGCTCCTTGAACAGGTCGGGGTGGAGGTACGGCAGCTCGACCGCGTCGCGGATCAGCTCGATCTGGTTGCCCAGGCCGCCGATCTTCTCGTAGTCGACGTCCGGGACCTCTTCGAGGACGAGCTCCTCGACCTCGCTCTTGGGCACGACCTCGTAGACGTAGCCGGACCTGGAGTCGAAGAGCAGGGCGTCGCCGGGGCGGATGGTGACGTCCAGCAGAGGCTCGGCGAGCCTCACCACCCGCTCCTCGTCGGTGTGCCCGACCACCAGGGCGCGCTCGCCGTCCTCGAGGATCTCCTTGAGGGTGACGATGTCCCCGGCGCGCTCGTACTCCATGGCCTCGACCACGTTGAGCGCCTCGTTGAGCATGACTTCCTGGCCGCGCCGGAGCTCGTCGAGCTCGACGCTGGGGCTCACGTTCACCCGGAGCTTGCGGCCCCCGGTGAAGATGTCGCACGTGCCGTCCTCGTTGGCCTGTAGGAAGACACCGAAGCCGGCCGGCGGCTGCGCGAGCCGGTCGACCTCCTCCTTGAGGGCCACGATCTGATCGCGTGCCTCACGGAGCGTGTTCGCCAGCCTTTCGTTCTGCGCGGACACGCCGGCCAGGTTCGTCTGCAGCTCGACGATCCGCTCTTCGAGAATCCTCGTGTGTCGCGGAGAGTCGGCGAGCTTGCGGCGCAGGACGGCGATTTCCTGCTCGAGATAGGCAACCTGGCCGGCGGGGTCTTCAGACCCTCGCCCCGGCCGGATGCCGCGGTTGATGTCGTCGTCGTGGGCTGCCACGGTCCTCACCTCCTCCAAGGGGAGCTGGACGCTTCCTGACCCTACCTGCGTGGGTGATGATTGAAACCCCTAGATCAAAAAGACTCCGGGGCGTGTCCGATCTTCACCCTTGCGCTTCCCCTCTCGCCAGGGGAATACCCACCCTTCACGCTCTGAAAGCGGGCAGTTGTATCGTCGTGAGCGGCAACACCCGCGGGTCGCGGCCTCATTTGTCCGCGCGGAGCAGAAACGGCAGAAGAGATGAGCGTGCAGCACGAGTCGCCGGCCGACGGGGCCGAGGAGGCTCTGGAGGTCTGGATCGACCAGGACCTGTGCACCGGGGACGGGATCTGCGCCCAGTACGCTCCCGAGGTCTTCGAACTGGACATCGACGGGCTCGCGTATGTGAAGAGCGCCGACGACGAGCTGCTTCAGGACGCGGGGGCGACGACCCCCGTGCCGCTGCCGCTCCTCCAGGACGTGGTGGACTCCGCGAAGGAGTGCCCGGGCGACTGCATCCACGTGCGCAGGGTCCGGGACCGCGTCGAGGTGTACGGCCCCGACGCGGAGTGACGGCTCAGGCGCCGCGTGCCTCCGCGCCCGTGGAGCGTACGAAGGCGCCGCCGTTCCAGTCCCAGCCGACCTGCTCCTTCTCGTCGGGGCAGCAGCTGGGGACGGACGGGGACGAGTAGCCGAGCAGGGTGGCGCGGACGGCTCCGTCGCGGATCGCGAGGCCGGTGACGCTGCGCTGCTCGCGCGGGTCGACGAGGGTGGCCACCACGCGCGCGGGGGCGCCGTCGCCGCGCCCGCGGGTGAGGACGTACAGCCCGGCGGGCGGGGTTCCGGATCCGGCTTCGCAGTGTACGACCGCAACGGTCTCGGGGTTCTCGTCGCCGTCCAGGTCGCCGGTGACGCGCTGGGAGATCCGGTGGGCCGCTCCCCCGCACTCGAGGGGATAGTCGGCCGTCGCGGGGTCGGGTGCGGTGGCCGGGCCGGGGGCCGCGGGGGCGGGCGCCGCCGTGGTGGCGGGGCCGGCTTCGGCGGGGCGGGGCGCCAGGGCGCCGGCGAGGGCGACGACCGCGGCGGTCGCGGTGGCGGTGGCCAGCCAGTGCAGCGGCCGGGCGTGGGTGTGTGCGTGGTCCACGGGGTCCGGGGCGGCGGAGGGCTGCACGCGAGACGTCTCCTGTGAGGGGTCGTGCCGAGGGGTTGCGGGCATCGTGCCACACGTCACAGGGCGGCGGAACAGCCGGGGGTGTCGAACAGGGGTGCCGAACGCGACGGCGCCGCCGCCCGGTTCCCCGCGGTGCGGGGTGGAGGGGCGGCGGCGCCGTCGTGGTCCTGTCGGAGTGTCAGCCCTTGTTGGGGCCGTCGTAGTCCTCGCCGTAGGCGCCCTTGGCGGGGCGGCGGCGGCGCATCGGGGGCTCGACGCCGTCCGCGAGGCGGCGGGCGGTGACGAGGAAGCCGGTGTGGCCGATCATGCGGTGATCGGGGCGGACGGCCAGGCCCTCGACGTGCCAGTTGCGGATCATGGACTCCCACGGCTGCGGCTCGGCGTAGCAGCCGATCTCGCGGATGGACTCCACGGTGCGGGCGAGCTGGGTGGTGGTGGCCACGTAGCAGCAGAGGATGCCGCCCGGGACGAGGCTCTTGGAGACGGCCTCCAGGCACTCCCAGGGGGCGAGCATGTCGAGGATGACCCGGTCGACGTCGGTGTCGGTCAGGTTGTCCTGGAGGTCGCCGACGGTCAGCTGCCAGGCCGGGTGGGGCCCGCCGAAGTAGCGCTCGACGTTGCCCTTCGCGATCTCGGCGAAGTCCTCGCGGCGCTCGTAGGAGTGCAGCATGCCGCTGTCGCCGATGGCGCGGAGCAGGAAGCTGCTGAGCGAGCCGGAACCCACGCCGGCCTCCACGACGCGCGCGCCGGGGAAGATGTCGGCGAAGGCGAGGATCTGCCCCGCGTCCTTCGGGTAGACCACGGCTGCGCCGCGGGGCATGGACAGGACGTAGTCGGGGAGCAGGGGGCGCAGCGCGAGGTAGGCGACGTTTCCGGTGGTACGGACAACGCTGCCCTCGGGGGCGCCGATCAGTTCGTCGTGCGGGAAAGAACCCTTGTGGGTGTGGAAGTTCTTTCCCTCTTCGAGCGTGAACGTGTAGTGACGGCCCTTGGGGTCGGTCAGCTGAACCTGGTCCCCGACCTTGAAGGGCCCGCGTCGGCGGGCGGCACCGGTCGGTTCGGACATGTGAACCACCATACCGGGCTCACGAGGAGGGGCGTGCCATGGCCTTGACGAAGGCGCGCTCGACGTCGGTGGTGGCGAGGACGCCGTAGATCTCGCCGGTCTCCTCGACGACCAGGTACTCGGTGGCGGGGGTGGCGCGGAGGTGGTCGAGGAGGGGCTGGCCGGTGAGTTCGGCGGGGACGCGCATGCCGGGGGTGAGGTCCTGGGCGAGGGTGCTGACGGCGACCCAGGGGCGGCGGTGCTGGGGGACGGCGGCGATGGCGGCCTCGCGGACGATGCCGGTGGGGCCGCCGGTGCCGTCGACGACGACGAGGGCGCGGGCGCCGGCCTCGTTGGCGCGGCGGAGGGCCTCGGAGAGGGGGGTGGCGGGTTCGACGGGGATGGCGCGGCGGGTGAGGGCGCGGGCGCGCAGGTCGGGGAGGTGTTCGCGGAGGCGGGCCATGCGGAGGCTGTTGCCGGCGCCGGTCCAGATGATGGCGGCCAGGATGGCGGCGAGGAGGGCGTCGGTGACGGTGGTGAAGCCGTCGATGTCGGCGGTGGAGTTGCCGAGCCAGCCGGTGCGGGTGAGGAGGGGGAGGCCGATGAGGACGGTGACGGCGAGGGCGCGGCCGACCCAGGCGGCGGCGACGGTGCCGCTCATGGGCTTGCCGGTGATCTTCCAGACGATCGCGCGGAGCATCCGGCCGCCGTCGAGGGGGAGGCCGGGGAGGAGGTTGAAGATCGCGACGATGAGGTTGGAGATCATCAGGCCGGCGAGCAGGACGCCGGGTACGGTGCCCGGTTCGACGGCGTGCATGGCGAGGTAGAAGACGCCGGCGAGGACGAGGGAGAGGAGGGGGCCGACGAAGGCGAGGACGAATTCGCGGCCGGGGGTCTCGGACTCCTTCTCGATCTCGGAGACGCCGCCGAAGAACTGGAGCTGGATGCGCCGCACCGGGAGCTTGAAGCGGAGGGCGGCGATGGTGTGGGCGAGCTCGTGGACGAGGACGGAGGCGTAGAAGGCGACGGCGAAGAAGAGGGAGACGAGGTAGCGGGCGGCGCCGAGTTCGGGCAGGACCCGTTCGATCTGGTCGCCGAAGACCCAGGTGATCAGGGCGGCGACGAGGAACCAGCTGGGAGCGACGTAGACGGGCACGCCGAAGGGCCGGCCCATGAGGATCCCGCCGCCGGGTTCCTCGGTCCGCTGCGGCTTGGGCTCGTCCTGGTTCACGGGTTCCTCTCGTCGCCGGGGTGACCACGCCGGTGCGTCACGGGTCGATCATGCAGCGCGACGGGTCATGCGTCGATGGTATGCGGCTCGCTGTCGGTGGCGGGCCGTAGGGTCTGTGTCATGAGTACGAGCGAGCGGCTCCCGGAGGGGGCCCGGGCGCCCATGTCGTTGTCGCCCTCGCGGGCGAGCGACTTCATGCAGTGTCCCCTGTTGTACCGGTTCCGGGTGATCGACCGGCTGCCGGAGAAGCCGAGCGCGGCGGCGACGCGGGGGACGCTGGTGCACGCGGTGCTGGAGCGGCTCTTCGACGATCCGGCGGTGGAGCGGACGGTGCCGCGGGCGAAGGCGATGGTCCCGGGGCAGTGGGACCGGCTCCTGGAGTCGCGGCCGGAGCTGGGCGAGTTGTTCGCGGACGATCCGGCGGGCGACCGGCTGGGGCAGTGGCTGGCGGAGGCCGAGGCGCTGGTGGAGCGGTGGTTCACGCTGGAGGACCCGGCGCGTCTGGAGCCGGCCGAGCGCGAGCTGTTCGTGGAGACGGAGCTGGAGTCGGGGCTGAAGCTGCGCGGGGTGATCGACCGGGTGGACGTGGCGCCGACGGGCGAGGTGCGGATCGTCGACTACAAGACGGGGAAGGCGCCGCGGCCGGAGTACAGCGAGGGCGCGCTGTTCCAGATGACGTTCTACGCGCTGGTGGTGTGGCGGCTGAAGGGCGTGATCCCGCGCCGGTTGCAGCTGGTGTACCTGGGGAGCGGGGACGTGCTGACGTACGACCCGGTGGAGGCGGATCTGCGGCGCGTCGAGCGGAAGCTGCACGCGCTGTGGGACGCGATCCGGACGGCGACGGAGACGGGCGACTGGCGGCCTCGGCCGACGAAGCTGTGCGGCTGGTGCGACCACCGGGCGGTGTGTCCGGAGTTCGGGGGGACTCCCCCGGTGTATCCGCTGGAGATCGTTTCCGCGCGCCCGGCGGAGTCGGGCGAATCGGCGCAGGGCAGAATGGGCGGCGACCGGCCCGCCTCGTGAAGGAGCCCCTGTGACGATTCGCGTCCTCCTGGTCGACGACCAGCCGCTGCTGCGCACCGGCTTCCGGATGATTCTGGAGGCGGAGCAGGATCTCGCGGTGGTGGGCGAGGCCGGTGACGGTCTCCAGGCGCTGGACCAGGTGCGGGCGCTCCAGCCCGACGTGGTGCTGATGGACATCCGGATGCCGCGGATGGACGGGGTGGAGGCGACCCGGCAGATCACCGGTCCCGGACGGGACGGCCCGGCGAAGGTGCTGGTGCTGACCACCTTCGATCTGGACGAGTACGTGGTGGAGGCGCTGCGCGCGGGGGCGAGCGGCTTCCTGCTCAAGGACGCCCCGGCGAACGAGCTGGTGCAGGCGATCCGGGTGGTGGCGGCGGGCGAGGCGATGCTGGCCCCGTCGATCACGCGGCGGCTGCTCGACAAGTACTCGGCGCATCTGCCGACGGGCGAAGAGCAGGTGCCGGACACGCTGGGCACGCTGACCGACCGTGAGGTGGAGGTGCTGAAGCTGGTGGCGCGCGGGCTGTCGAACGCGGAGATCGCGGCGGACCTGTTCGTCAGCGAGACGACGGTGAAGACGCACGTGGGGCACGTGCTGACGAAGCTGGGCCTGCGCGACCGGGTGCAGGCGGCGGTGTACGCGTACGAGAGCGGTCTGGTGCGCCCGGGGGGCAACGGCCAGTAGCGGCGGACGGTACGACGAAAGGGCCCGGCGCGATCGGCGTGCGCCGGGCCCTTTCGCGTACCCCGCGGGGGGTCAGCTCTTGCGGATCTCCCAGAAGCGGAAGACGGTCGAGGCGTCGAGGGTCCATTCGAGGCCGGTGATGCCGTCGCGGGTGACGGCGTACTGCTTGCCCTGCCAGAGCGGGATGAGGGGGAGCTCCTCGGCGACGGCGTCCTGGATGGCGCCGTACTCCTTGTCCGTGGCGGAGCGGTCGGCGGTGGCGGCCGTCTTGGGCAGGAGGGTGCCGGTGATGGTGGTGTTCTCGTAGTGGTTGCCGAGGACGTTGCCCTCGCCGAAGAACGGGGCGGTGAAGTTGTCGGCGTCGGGGTAGTCGGGGACCCAGCCCTTGACGTAGACGCCGTACTTGCCGGCGGCGATGTCCTTCTCGTACTGCTCGAAGGGGACGGACTTCACGTCGGCGGCGAAGAGGCCGCTGGCGTTGAGCTGGCCGGCGATGGCCTTGAGCTCGGCGTCGGTGGAGGGGCCGTAGCGGCTGGGGGTGGACCAGAGGGTCAGGGTGACCTTGTCCTTGATGCCGCCGGAGCGGAGGGCCTTCTTAGCCTTGGCCTGGTCGGGGCCGCCGTAGGTGTCGAAGAAGGCGGTGTTGTGGCCGTTGATGCCGGCCGGGACGATCGAGTAGAGCGGGGTGGCGGTCGACCGGTAGACGTCCTCGACGAGGGCGTCGCGGTCGACGAGGTGGGCTATCGCCTTGCGGACGGCGAGCTTGCCGACGACGGGGTCCTTCATGTTGAAGACGAGGTGCTGGACCTCGGCGCTGCCGCCCTGGACGATCTGGACGTCGCGGTCGGCGTCGGAGCTCTCCAGGGCGGAGATGTCGGCGGCGGAGAGGCCGCGGTAGGCGACGTCGACCTCGCCGGCGGTGAACGCCTTGGCGAGGGCGGCGCGGTCGCCGTTGTACAGCTTGAGGGCGATCTTGTCGTTGCGGCGCTCCGCGGTGCCCCGGTACTCGGTGTTGGCGGAGAAGGTGGCCTCGGTGTCGCCGAAGGAGTCCAGCTTGTAGGGGCCGGAGCCGACGGCCTTGCCGTCGGTGCGCAGCGCGTCGGCGGGGTACTCGCGGTGGTCGACGATGGAGCCGGCGCCGGAGGCGATCTTGCTGGGGAAGGTGGCGTCCGGGACCTTGAGGCGGAAGACGACGGTGCGGTCGTCGGGGGTCTCGATGGTGTCGATGGTGGAGAGCAGCGGCGCCGGGCCGGAGGGGTCGGCGATCTTCAGGGCGCGCTCGAAGGAGAACTTGACGTCCTCGGAGGTGAGCGGGTTGCCGTTGGAGAACTTCAGGCCGGGGCGGAGAGTGCAGGTGTAGACGGTGCTGCGGTCGTCGAAGCCGCAGGTGTCGGCGGCTTCGGGCTCGGGCAGGGAGCCGCCCTTGGGGAAGGCGAGGAGGGACTGGAAGACGTTGTTGAACAGCAGCCAGGAGCCGGGGTCGTAGCCGGCGGCGGGGTCGGTCGCCAGGATCTCGTCGGACATGCCGACCCGGATGGCGTCCGTCGCGTCGGAGCCCGTCCCCTGCTCGGTGCCGCAGCCGCCGAGGAGGGCGGCGGAGAGGCCCGCGGCGAGCGGGGCGGTCAGCCACTTGTGGTGCGTCTTCACAGAACTTGCCTCGTGATCTCTTGCCAGGCCGGCCGCGCGTGGCCGCGCGGCCGGTACAACGAAGGGGTCAGGCGGTGGTGCCGCGGCTCAGCTCCCAGAGCAGCAGGTCCGAAGAGGTGTTGAGGGCGTACTCGACACCGTTGATGTCGTCGCGGGCGGCGACGTACTGCTTGCCCTGCCAGAGCGGCAGGACGGGCACGTCCTGGGCGACGATCTTCTGGATCTGGTGGTAGACGGGGCTCGCGGCGGTGCGGTCGGCCTGCCGGCGGGACCGCGGGATGAGCTGGTCGCGGACGGTCTTGTTGACGTACGGGGTGCCGAGGAAGTTGTCGCTGTCGAGGAAGGGCGCGACGTAGTTGTCCGGGTCCGGGTAGTCGGGGAACCAGCCGAGGCCGTAGACGGCGTAGTCGCCGCGGCGCTGGGCGGGGCGGAACTCGGACCAGGCGGTGCCCTTGACGGTGACGTCGAAGAGTTCGCTGGCGATGAGCTGGTTCCGCAGCGTCGCGAACTCCTCGGCGGTCTCGGCGCCGTAGTGGTCGGTGGTGTAGTTGAGGGTGACCTTGACCGGGGTCTTCACGCCGGCCTTGCGGAGGATGGCGGCGGCGCGGTCGGGGTCGCCCTCGCCGTACTCCTCATAGAAGGGGGTGGCGTGGCCGGTGATGCTGGAGGGGATGAGCGAGTAGAGCGGCTCGGCGGTGGGGCCGTAGACGCGGTTGACGAGGGCGCCGCGGTCGACGACGGCGGCCATGGCCTGGCGGACGGCCTTCTCCGCGACGCCGGGTGCCTTGGTGTTGAAGGCGAGGTAGCGGATCTCCAGGCCGGGGACCTCGGAGACGCGGATGCCGTCGGCGGGGGTCTCGGTGAGGTCGCGGACCTGCTGCTGGGAGAGGGAGCGGGCCATCATGTCGATGTCCTTGCTCTCCAGGGCCTTGCCCATGGCGCCGGCGTCGGCGTAGGCGCGGAGTTCGACCTGCTCGTTGCGGGGGGTGATGTCGCCCTTGTAGCGGGGGTTGCGGGAGAAGACGAAGCGGGTGGCCTGGTCGCCGTCGCGCTCGGTCTTCAGGGTGTACGGGCCCGAGCCGTCCACCTGGAAGCCCTCGCGGAGCCGGTCGGCGGCGTACTTGTCCTTGCTGAGGATGCCGGCGACGGGGGTGGAGAGCTTGTACGGGAAGGTGGCGTCGGGCGTCTTGAGGTGGAAGACGATCTCGCGGTCGCCCTTGGTCTCGACGGTGTCGACGGTCGAGAGGAGGGCGGCGGCGCCGTTGTCGGACTTGATCGTCCGGACCCGGTCGATGGAGTACTTGACGTCCTCGGCGGTGACGGGGGTGCCGTCGGCGAAGGTGAGGCCGGGGCGCAGGACGCAGCGGTAGCTCTCGCTGGCGGTGTCGGAGAAGCCGCAGCTCTCGGCGGCCTCGGGGACGGGGTCGCCGCCGCCGCGGGGGACGTGGACCAGGGTCTGCACGGTCTGGCGGAGGATGTTCCAGGCGCCGGTGTCGTAGGCGTAGGCCGGGTCGAGGGGGGCGGGTGCCTCCTCGGTGGCGACGAACCGGTCGGTGGTTCCGACGACGATGGCTCTGCCGTCCTCTCCCGCGCCGCAGGCGGCGAGCAGGGGGGTGAGCAGTCCGGCCACGGCCGGCAGCACCAAGGTCTTGCGGTTCAACACGGGACGTTCTCCTCAGCCGGCCTGGGGTACGGCGGTCGTGACGACACTCCGCCGCCTGCCGCCCGGTCGGGGCGGGAGCGATCGGGCCGGGAAGTTGCGATCGGTCCTGTGTTCTCGGCGACTTGGGTATGCGCCGGCGCACGCGGTGATAGCGGCGAAGTACTCGCGAAAGATTAGTGGGCGGCGCCGCTATTGCCGGACGGGGTGGCCGGTGGGGGGTAATCGCACGGTGATCATGAATACGGTCGCTTCGATAGTCATGCAGGGCGGGAGGCGGACGCTATCGAGCGAATCAGGACACAAAGGGGCGGCAGGCGTCCGCATTTCGGGCGCAGAACGAGGTCAGGCCACCCCTCGACGGGCACGCTGGGTGACCAAGGTCACGCGGCTGCAATTCGAGGGATGGCCTGAACCAAATGCACGGGAGACGCGCGGGAGAGGTGCGGGATACGTGCCGGAGATCGCTACGGAAGGCGGCCCCGACGAATACCCCGGGTAATGCTCAGAGAAAGCTCAAATCACGCTCGGATTCCGGAGATCAGGGTCCTCAGGAACGGCACGTCGACCTCTTCGAGCGAGCGGACCACGACCCGGCCGGGCAGCGCGGGGATCGGCGTGACGGAGGGCACGGCGACGACCCGGCAGCCGGCCGCCTCCGCGGCGGCGACGCCGGTCGCGGTGTCCTCGATGACCGCGCACAGGGTGGGATCCGCGCCGACGCCGCGGGCGGCGGTCAGGTACGGCTCCGGGTGCGGCTTGGTGCGGGCGACCTCGTCGCCGGCGACGCTGAGGTGGAAGCGGTCGCGGCCGAGGGACTCCAGGACGCGGTCGATGATCCGCCGGTGGGAGGCGGAGACCAGGGCGGTGGGGATGGCGTGCCGGGAGAGTTCGGCGAGGAGCCGCTCGGCGCCGGGCATGAGCGGCACTCCGCGGTCGATGCGCTGCTCGAACCGCTCGTTGAGCAGCACGGTCAGCTCGTCGAGGGTGATGTCGGCGCCGGTGGACTCGATCAGGTACCCGGCGCTGCGCGTCATCGGTCCGCCGACCACGATGTCCCGCCATGCCTCGTCGAGCCGGTGTCCGAGGTCGGCGAAGACCTCGACCTCGGCGTCCCACCAGAAGCCCTCGGTGTCGACGAGGGTCCCGTCCATGTCGAGGAAGACCGCCTGGAGGGCGGAGCTGCCATTGGCGCGGAACAGGGACGCGGGGACCGTACTGGTCATCCGGCACACCTCCATGGAGGGACGGAAAGGCCGGCCCCCACTCCCGGTACGGGGAGGAGGACCGGCCTGCACTGGACCGACAAGTGTACGTCCCGATCTCCGCCGGCGCCGATATTTGACGCCGGCGATCGGCGGAGGGTCATCGGAGCGTCACCGGAGCGTCACCGGGCGTTGAAGTACTTCGCCTCGGGGTGGTGGAGGACGATGGCGTCGGTGGACTGCTCGGGGTGGAGCTGGAACTCCTCGGAGAGGTGCACCCCGATCCGCTCCGGCTCGAGGAGCGCGGCGATCTTCGCGCGGTCCTCCAGGTCGGGGCAGGCGCCGTAGCCGAGGGAGAAGCGGGCGCCGCGGTACTTGAGGGCGAACATGTCCTCGACGGCGTCCGGGTCCTCGCCGCCGAAGCCCAGCTCGGCGCGCACGCGCGCGTGCCAGTACTCGGCGAGGGCCTCGGCCAGCTGCACGGAGAGGCCGTGCAGCTCCAGGTAGTCGCGGTAGGAGTCGGAGGCGAAGAGCTCGGCGGTGGCCTCGCCGATCCGGGACCCGACGGTGACGACCTGGAGTCCGACGACGTCCGTCTCGCCCGACTCCTCGGGGCGGAAGAAGTCCGCGAGGCAGAGGCGGCGGCCGCGGCGCTGGCGGGGGAAGGTGAAGCGGGTCCGCTCGTTGCCCGCGTCGTCGAGGATGATCAGGTCGTCGCCCTTGGAGACGCACGGGAAGTAGCCGTGGACGACGGCCGCCTCCAGCAGGTTCTCGGTGTGCAGGCGCTCCAGCCAGCCGCGCAGCCGCGGCCGGCCCTCGGTCTCCACCAGCTCCTCGTACGTCGGTCCGTCGCCGGCCCGGTTCTGCTTGAGGCCCCACTGGCCCTTGAAGAGGGCGCCCTCGTCGAGCCAGGAGGCGTAGTCCTTGAGCGGGATGCCCTTGACCACGCGGGTGCCCCAGAACGGCGGGGTGGGGACGGGGTTGTCGACGGCGACGTCGGAGCGGCCGCCGGGCTCGGGCTCGTCGACCTGGAGCGCGGCGGTGGCGCCCTTGGCGACCCGGCGCTGCTTCAGCTCGGGGAGTACGGCTCCGGGGACGCCGCGCTTGACGGCGACGAGGGCGTCCATGAGGCGCAGGCCCTCGAAGGCGTCGCGGGCGTAGCGGACCTCGCCCTGGTAGATCTCGTGGAGGTCCTGCTCGACGTAGGCCCTGGTCAGGGCGGCGCCGCCGAGGATGACGGGGTACTTGGCGGCGAGCTCGCGCTGGTTCAGCTCCTCCAGGTTCTCCTTCATGATCACGGTGGACTTCACGAGGAGGCCGGACATGCCGATGACGTCGGCGCGGTGTTCCTCGGCGGCTTCGAGGATGGCGGAGACGGGCTGCTTGATGCCGATGTTGACGACGTTGTAGCCGTTGTTGGAGAGGATGATGTCGACGAGGTTCTTGCCGATGTCGTGGACGTCTCCGCGGACGGTGGCGAGGACGATGGTGCCCTTGCCGTCGGCGTCCGACTTCTCCATGTGCGGTTCGAGGTGGGCGACCGCGGTCTTCATGACCTCGGCGGACTGGAGCACGAACGGCAGCTGCATCTGGCCGGAGCCGAAGAGCTCGCCGACCGTCTTCATGCCGTCGAGGAGGGTGTTGTTGACGATGTCGAGGGCCGGGGTGGTGGTCAGGGCCTCGTCGAGGTCGGCCTCCAGGCCGTTCTTCTCGCCGTCGATGATCCGGCGCTTGAGGCGCTCCTCCAGGGGCAGCGCGGCCAGCTCCTCGGCCTTGCCGGCCTTGAGGGACTTGGCGGTGGCGCCCTCGAAGAGGGCCATCAGCTTCTGGAGCGGGTCGTAGCCCTCGGCGCGCCGGTCGTAGATCAGGTCGAGCGCGGTGGTGACCTGCTCCTCGTCGAAGCGGGCGATCGGGAGGATCTTCGAGGCGTGGACGATGGCGGAGTCCAGGCCGGCCTTCACGCACTCGTCGAGGAAGACCGAGTTGAGGAGGATGCGGGCGGCCGGGTTGAGGCCGAAGGAGATGTTGGAGAGTCCGAGGGTCGTCTGGACGTCCGGGTGGCGGCGCTTCAGCTCGCGGATCGCCTCGATCGTGGCGATGCCGTCCTTCCGCGACTCCTCCTGACCGGTGCAGATGGTGAAGGTCAGGGTGTCGATGAGGATGTCGGACTCGTGGATGCCCCAGTTGCCGGTGAGGTCGTCGATGATCCGCTCGGCGATGGCGACCTTGTGCTCGACGGTACGGGCCTGGCCCTCCTCGTCGATGGTGAGGGCGATGAGCGCGGCGCCGTGCTCCTGCGCGAGGCGGGTGACCTTGGCGAAGCGGGACTCGGGGCCGTCGCCGTCCTCGTAGTTGACGGAGTTGATGACCGCTCGGCCACCGAGCTTCTCCAGACCGGCCCGGATGACGGGCACCTCCGTGGAGTCGAGCACGATCGGGAGGGTGGAGGCGGTGGCGAAGCGGCCGGCCAGCTCCTCCATGTCGGCGACGCCGTCCCGGCCGACGTAGTCGACGCAGAGGTCGAGCATGTGCGCGCCCTCGCGGATCTGGTCGCGGGCCATCTCGACGCAGTCGTCCCAGCGGGCCTCCAGCATGGCCTCGCGGAACTTCTTGGAGCCGTTGGCGTTGGTGCGCTCGCCGATCGCCATGTACGAGGTGTCCTGGCGGAACGGGACGGTCTGGTAGAGCGAGGCGGCGCCGGGCTCGGGGCGCGGGTCGCGCGCGCCGGGCGTGAGGTCGCGGACGCGCTCGACGACCTGGCGCAGGTGCTCGGGGGTCGTACCGCAGCAGCCGCCGATGAGGGAGAGGCCGTACTCGCGGACGAAGGTCTCCTGGGCGTCGGCGAGCTCGGCCGGGGAGAGGGGGTAGTGAGCGCCGTCGGAGGTGAGGACGGGCAGGCCGGCGTTGGGCATCACCGAGAGCGGGATGCGCGAGTGGCGGGCGAGGTAGCGGAGGTGCTCGCTCATCTCGGCGGGGCCGGTGGCGCAGTTGAGGCCGATCATGTCGATGCCGAGCGGCTCCAGGGCCGTCAGGGCGGCGCCGATCTCGGAGCCGAGGAGCATGGTGCCGGTGGTCTCGACGGTGACGGAGACGATGAGCGGCACGTCGGCGCCGAGCGCTTCGAGGGCGCGGCGGGCGCCGATGACGGACGCCTTGGTCTGGAGGAGGTCCTGGGTGGTCTCGACGATGAGCGCGTCGGAGCCGCCGGCCAGCAGGCCCTCGGCGTTCTCCTGGTAGGCGTCGCGCAGGACCGTGTACGGAGCGTGGCCGAGGGTCGGCAGCTTGGTGCCGGGGCCGATGGAGCCGAGGACCCAGCGCTGGCGGCCGTCGGCGGCGGTGAACTCGTCGGCGACGTCGCGGGCGACGCGGGCGCCGGCCACGGACAGCTCGTGGACGCGGTGGGCGATGTCGTACTCGCCGAGGGCGGCGTGGTTGGCGCCGAAGGTGTTGGTCTCGACGCAGTCGACGCCGGCGGCGAAGTACTCGCGGTGGACCGAGGCGACGATGTCGGGCCGGGTGAGGCTGAGGATCTCGTTGCAGCCTTCGAGGTTCTCGAAGTCCTCGAGGCTGGGCTCCTGGGCCTGGAGCATGGTCCCCATGGCGCCGTCGGCGACGACGACGCGGCTGGCGAGTGCGGCGCGGAGCGCGGCGACGCGGCTCCGGCTGTCGGCGGAAGGGGTCGGCAACGAGGCCATGAAGGGGCTCCCTGGGCTGCGACGGCTGTCGGCTTTGCACCCTGGGCACAGGGTGCACGGGGTCAGCGTAACCGTGGTTCGGCCGGGGCGGACACGGTGTCCCACGTGACGGACGGCATCCTGTGTGCGAGGACTCCCGGTGAGGCCCCTTCTTCGAGGACACTGTCAGGTGCGAGGCAAGGTCGGCATCGACCGATAGTGTTCAGCATTGTCGAACGTCGGTATGTGTGCGTACGTGAGGGAGAAGGGCCGGGCGATGGCGAAGAACATCCAGTCGCTTGAACGGGCGGCGGCCATGCTGCGACTGCTCGCGGGCGGCGAGCGCCGGCTCGGCCTGTCCGACATCGCGTCCTCCCTGGGGCTGGCCAAGGGCACGGCCCACGGCATCCTGCGCACCCTCCAGGCGGAGGGCTTCGTGGAGCAGGACGCGCCCTCGGGGCGATACCAGCTGGGGGCGGAGCTGCTGCGGCTCGGCAACAGCTATCTGGACGTGCACGAGCTGCGGGCGCGGGCGCTGGTGTGGACGGACGACCTGGCGCGGTCCAGTGGCGAGAGCGTGCACCTGGGGGTGCTGCACCAGTCGGGCGTGCTGATCGTGCACCACGTCTTCCGGCCGGACGACAGCCGGCAGGTGCTGGAGGTGGGGGCGATGCAGCCGCTGCACTCCACGGCGCTGGGCAAGGTGCTGTCGGCGTACGACCCGGTGGCGCACAGCGAGGTCGTGGAGGTGGAGCGGGAGCCGTTCACGCCGCGTACGGTCACGGGCCTGGCGGACTTCGAGTCGCTGCTGGACATGACGCGGGCGCGCGGCTGGGCGGCGGACGTGGAGGAGACGTGGGAGGGCGTGGCCTCGGTGGCGGCGCCGATCCACGACCGGCGCCGGATGCCGGTGGGCGCGGTGGCGGTCACCGGGGCGGTGGAGCGGCTCTGCCCGGCGGGCGAGCTGCGCCCGGAGCTGGTGGCGGCGGTGCGGGACTGCGCCCGTGCGGTCTCCCGGGACCTGGGGGCGGGCCGCTTCTGAGCCCGCGCCCCCGCGGCCGGTGAGCCGGCCCGCACGGAGAGCGAACCCGTCGGTAACGATCGCGTTATCGGCGGGTTTTTCGTTTCCCAGAGTCTTGACTCGCTGTTAACCCCGGGGCAAAACTTCCGTGCATCGGTCGGCATTGCCGAACACCTACCGGCAATACGCGCTAGAGTGTGGCAGTGCCAAGGGCCGTGGACGCCCTCACACGAGGGCGCGGACCACCGGGGCGAACCGGGGTTCGCCCATCCCCTGGACGAAGGACAAAGGAGTCGCGGGTGTCCAGCTCCGACATCTTCCTCGGCGAGACCATCGGTACCGCCGTACTCATTCTTCTCGGCGGCGGCGTCTGCGCCGCCGTGACGCTCAAGAGCTCCAAGGCGCGCGGAGCGGGCTGGCTCGCGATCACCTTCGGGTGGGGCTTCGCCGTGATGACGGCCGTGTACATGACCGCTTCCCTCTCCGGGGCCCATCTGAACCCCGCCGTCACGGTCGGCATCGCCGTCAAGGACGGCGCGTGGGGCGACGTGCCCGTCTACCTCGCCGGCCAGCTGCTCGGCGCGATGATCGGCGCCGCCCTGGTCTGGGTCGCCTACTACGGGCAGTTCCGGGCCCACCTCACCGACCCGGAGACGGTCGGCGAGAAGCCCGCCGAGGGCCCCGGGCCCGTGCTCGGCATCTTCTCCACCGGCCCCGAGATCCGGAACACCTGGCAGAACCTCGCCACCGAGATCATCGGCACCGTCGTGCTCGTCCTCGCCGTCCTCACCCAGGGTCTGAACGACAGCGGCAAGGGCCTCGGCACCCTCGGCGCCCTGATCACGGCCTTCGTCGTGGTCTCGATCGGCCTCTCGCTCGGCGGCCCGACCGGTTACGCGATCAACCCGGCGCGCGACCTCGGCCCCCGCCTCGTGCACGCCCTGCTCCCGCTGCCCAACAAGGGCGGCTCCGACTGGGGCTACGCCTGGATCCCCGTCGCCGGTCCGCTGATCGGTGGAGCCCTCGCCGCGGGTATCTACCACCTCGCGTTCGCCTGAGCCGTACACCCGTACCCGTAACGCCGAAGAGCCACGAGCCGTCCTTCCCAGACCTCCCTTGGAGCACACCGTGACCGACGCCCACACCGCCGGCCCGTTCATCGCCGCCATCGACCAGGGCACCACCTCCTCCCGCTGCATCGTCTTCGACAAGGACGGCCGGATCGTCTCGGTCGACCAGAAGGAGCACGAGCAGATCTTCCCGAAGCCGGGCTGGGTCGAGCACGACGCCACCGAGATCTGGACCAACGTCCAGGAGGTCGTCGCCGGAGCCATCGTCAAGGCCGGCATCACCGCCGCCGACGTCAAGGCCATCGGCATCACCAACCAGCGCGAGACCACGCTGATGTGGGACAAGCACACCGGCGAGCCCGTCCACAACGCGCTCGTCTGGCAGGACACCCGCACCGACGCCCTCTGCAAGGAGCTCGGCCGCAACGTCGGCCAGGACCGCTTCCGCCGCGAGACCGGCCTCCCGCTCGCCTCCTACTTCTCCGGCCCCAAGGTCCGCTGGCTGCTCGACAACGTCGAGGGCCTGCGCGAGCGCGCCGAGCGCGGCGACATCCTCTTCGGCACCATGGACTCCTGGGTCATCTGGAACCTCACCGGCGGCACCGAGGGCGGCGTCCACGTCACCGACGTCACCAACGCCTCCCGCACCCTCCTGATGAACCTGCACGAGATGGCCTGGGACGAGCGCATCCTCCAGTCCATCGACATCCCGGCCGCCGTCCTCCCCGAGATCCGCTCCTCCGCCGAGGTCTACGGCACCGTCAAGGGCGGCGTCCTCGACGGCGTCCCCGTCGCCTCCGCGCTCGGCGACCAGCAGGCCGCCCTGTTCGGCCAGACCTGTTTCGCCGAGGGCGAGGCCAAGTCCACGTACGGCACCGGCACCTTCATGCTGATGAACACCGGTGACAAGATCATCAACTCCTACAGCGGCCTGCTGACCACCGTCGGCTACCAGATCGGCGACCGCAAGCCGGTCTACGCCCTGGAGGGCTCCATCGCCGTCACCGGCTCGCTCGTCCAGTGGATGCGCGACCAGATGGGCCTGATCAAGTCCGCCGCCGAGATCGAGACCCTGGCCTCCTCCGTCGAGGACAACGGCGGCGCCTACTTCGTGCCCGCCTTCTCCGGCCTCTTCGCCCCGTACTGGCGCTCCGACGCCCGCGGCGTGATCGCCGGCCTCACCCGGTACGTCACCAAGGCGCACATCGCCCGTGCCGTCCTGGAGGCCACCGCCTGGCAGACCCGCGAGATCACCGACGCCATGACCAAGGACTCCGGCGTCGAGCTGACCGCCCTCAAGGTCGACGGCGGCATGACCTCCAACAACCTGCTGATGCAGACCCTCTCGGACTTCCTGGACGCCCCCGTGGTGCGCCCCATGGTCGCCGAGACCACCTGCCTCGGTGCCGCCTACGCCGCCGGTCTGGCCGTCGGCTTCTGGCCGGACACCGACGCGCTGCGCGCCAACTGGCGCCGTGCCGCGGAGTGGACCCCGCGCATGGACGCCGACAAGCGCGACAGCGAGTACAAGAACTGGCTCAAGGCCGTGGAGCGCTCCATGGGCTGGCTCGAAGAAGAGAAGTGACGAGGAGTAGACCGAGATGACCACCCCGCAGACCGTTCCCGCCCTCGGAACGCACCCGGCCGCCGGCTCGCTTCCGACCCGCGCCGAGACCAGAGAGCAGCTTGCCAAGGCGACGTACGACCTCCTGGTGATCGGCGGCGGCATCCTGGGCATCTCCACCGCCTGGCACGCCGCGCAGTCCGGTCTGCGGGTGGCCCTGGTGGACGCCGGCGACTTCGCCGGCGCCACCTCCTCGGCCTCCTCGAAGCTCCTCCACGGCGGCCTGCGCTACCTCCAGACCGGCGCGGTGAAGCTCGTCGCCGAGAACCACTTCGAGCGCCGCGCCGTCTCCCGGCAGGTCGCCCCCCACCTGTCCAACCCGCTCACCTTCTACCTGCCCGTCTACAAGGGCGGCCCGCACGGCGCCGCCAAGCTGGGCGCCGGAGTCTTCGCGTACTCCGCGCTCTCCGCCTTCGGCGACGGCGTCGGCCACCTCCTCTCCCCCGCCAAGGCGGCCCAGGACGTGCCGGAGCTGCGCACCGACAACCTCAAGGCGGTCGCCGTCTACGGCGACGACCAGATGAACGACGCGCGCATGGCGCTCATGACGGTCCGCGCGGCCGTCGACGCCGGAGCCGTCGTCCTCAACCACGCCGAGGCCACCGGACTCCGCTTCACCCAGGGCCGGGTCACCGGCGCCGAGCTCCGGGACCGCATGTCCGGCGAGGAGTTCGGCGTCACCGCGCGGCTCGTCCTCAACGCCACCGGCCCCTGGGTCGACCACCTGCGCCGGATGGAGGACCCCAACGCGGCCCCCTCCATCCGCCTCTCCAAGGGCGCCCACCTCGTCCTCAAGCGGACCGCCCCGTGGAAGGCCGCGCTCGCCACCCCGATCGACAAGTACCGGATCACCTTCGCCCTCCCCTGGGAGGACATGCTCCTGCTCGGCACCACCGACGAGGCGTACGAGGGCGACCCGGGCGAGGTCGCGGTCAACGAGAAGGACACCGCCCAGATCCTGGACGAGGCCGCCTTCTCCATCCGCGACCAGCAGCTCGACCGCTCCCTCATCACCTACGCCTTCGCCGGCCTGCGGGTGCTCCCGGGCGGGCCCGGCGACACCTCCAAGGCCAAGCGCGAGACGGTCGTCACCGAGGGACGCGGCGGGATGCTGTCGGTCGCCGGCGGCAAGTGGACCACCTTCCGCCACATCGGCCGCACCATCATGAAGAAGCTGGAGGCGCTTCCGGGCCACCCGCTGGGCGAGGACTACGAGTCGGTCTCCACGCTCCCGAAGCGGCTGCCGCTCCCGGGCATCGCCAACCCGAACGCGGTCGCCCACCGGCTGCTCGTCGACGGCCCGGCCCCCGGCCCGCGGATGGCCGCCGACACCGCCAAGCACCTGGCCACGCACTACGGTTCGCTCTCCTTCGACATCGCCCGGATGGCGAACGAGAACCCCGAACTGGCCCGCCGGATCCACCCGGACGCCCCGGAGATCTGGGCGCAGGTCGCCTACGCCCGCGACCACGAGTGGGCCGAGACGGCCGACGACGTGCTGCGCCGCCGCACCACCCTGACCATCCGCGGTCTCGCCACCGACGAGATCCGCGGCGAGGTCGACGCGATGCTGCGCGACCGGTAGCCACGGGCGCCACGAGCCGAGGGGCGGTCTTCTCCGGGGAGGGAGAAGGCCGCCCCTCCCCCGTGTCCGGGCCCCCGCACGCGCGCGTGCCCGCGGTCCGTGTGCGGGGCCCCGTTCATGGGTAGTCGATCAAGGCCGCACGGGTTTTCGGGCGTGCCCGAGGGCTGCGGCCGGGCCTCCGGAAAGCCGTAAGGTTGGTCCGTACGACACGAACTTCGAAGAAGGAGGCGCTGGGTGATCGAGCTCGAGGGAGTACCCGAGCTGATCGACCCGGTCATGGTGGCCGCGTTCGAGGGCTGGAACGACGCCGGCGACGCCGCCTCCACCGCGGTCGCTCATCTGGACCGGGAATGGAAGGGCGAGGTCTTCGCGGCGCTCGACGCCGAGGACTACTACGACTTCCAGGTCAACCGTCCGACGGTCTTCCTGGAGAACGGCGTCCGGAAGATCACCTGGCCGACGACCCGGCTCTCCGTGGTCCGGATCGGCGGCGAGAAGCCGCGCGACCTGGTCCTGGTCCGGGGCATCGAGCCCTCGATGCGCTGGCGCTCCTTCTGCAACGAGCTGCTGGGCTTCGCGCACGAACTGGGCGTGGAGATGGTGGTGATCCTGGGCGCGCTGCTCGGCGACACCCCGCACACCCGCCCGGTGCCGGTCAGCGGCGTCACCTCCGACCCGGACCTGGCGCGCACGATGGACCTGGAGGAGACCCGCTACGAGGGCCCGACCGGCATCGTCGGGATCCTCCAGGAGGCGTGCACGCACGCGGGCGTGCCGGCGGTGAGCCTGTGGGCGGCGGTGCCGCACTACGTGTCGCAGCCGCCGAACCCGAAGGCGACGCTGGCGCTGCTGAACCGTCTTGAGGACCTGATCGGGCTGCGGATCCCGCTGGGCGAGCTGCCCGAGGACGCGCGCGCGTGGCAGCTGGGGGTGGACCAGCTGGCGGCGGAGGACAGCGAGGTCGCCGAGTACGTGCAGACGCTGGAGGAGGCCCGGGACACCGCGGAGCTGCCGGAGGCGTCGGGCGAGGCGATCGCCCGCGAGTTCGAGCGGTATCTGCGGCGGCGCGATCCGGGCGCGGGCCCGGGACCCGGCGGTCCGGGGGCCGGTCCCGGAGTGGCGACGGAGAGCGGGGACACCTCGTACCTGCGGGATCCGGGCAGCGGCCGGACCCGGCCGCCGAAGCCCGATCTGGAGCCGGAACGGCCGGAGCAGCCGGAGCAGACGGAGTCCGAGCGGCCGGAACAGGCGGAGTCTGAGCGGCCGGAACAGGCGGAGTCTGAGCGGCCGGGACAGTCGGAGCGGCCGGAGCCCGGGCCTGAGGCCCCCGAGGGGTCCGGCGGGGACGGCGACGAGGACTGAGAGAAACGAGGGAGGGGGATGGCCGGCGGCCATCCCCCTCCCTCGTTTCGTCCGTGCCTACAGGGCGACGCCGAGCAGCGCGTCGACCGTGCGGGAGGCGAGACCGGGGGCGGCCTCGTCGTCGCCGCCGTCCGCCTCCTGGCGGGCGGCCCAGCGGTCGACCGCGGCGAGCGCGGCCGGGGTGTCGAGGTCGTCGGCGAGCGCCTCGCGGACCTCCTCGACCAGGGCGTCGGCGGACGGGCCGTCGGGCCGGGAGACCGCGGCGCGCCAGCGGCCGAGGCGGTCGACCGCGTCCTGGAGGACCTGGTCGGTCCACTCCCAGTCGGCGCGGTAGTGGTGGGCGAGGAGGGCGAGCCGGATGGCGGCCGGGTCGACGCCCTCACGGCGGAGCGCGGAGACGAAGACCAGGTTGCCCTTGGACTTGGACATCTTCTCGCCGTGCAGGGCGACCATGCCGGCGTGGACGTACGCCTTGGCCATGGGGAACTCGCCGGTGAGCGCCTGGGCGTGCGAGGCGCCCATCTCGTGGTGCGGGAAGATCAGGTCGGAGCCGCCGCCCTGCACGTCGAAGCCCATGCCGAGGTGGTCGAGGGCGATGGCGACGCACTCGATGTGCCAGCCGGGGCGGCCCGCGCCGAGGCTGCCGCCGTCCCAGCTCGGCTCGCCCTCGCGGGCGGCCATCCACAGCATCGGGTCGAGCGGGTTCTTCTTGCCGGGACGGTCGGGGTCGCCGCCGCGCTCGGCGGAGAGGTGCCGCATGAGCTCGGTGTCGTAGTGCGAGACCTCGCCGAAGTGCGGGTCGGCCTCGACGGAGAAGTAGATGTCGCCGTCGAGCTCGTAGGCGGCGCCGGAGTCCCGGAGCCGTTCGACCAGGGGGATGATGGACGGTATCGACTCGACCGCGCCGACGTAGTGGCGCGGCGGCAGCATCCGGAGGGCGGTCATGTCCTCGCGGAAGAGGGAGGTCTCGCGCTCGGCGAGGCCGACCCAGTCGATGCCGTCGCGGATCGCGCGCTCCAGGAGCGGGTCGTCCACGTCCGTGACGTTCTGGACGTAGTGCACCTGCCGCTTGGTGTCGAGCCACACGCGCTGGACGAGGTCGAACGCGTTGTAGGTCGCCGCGTGACCCATGTGGGTCGCGTCGTACGGCGTGATGCCGCAGACGTAGATACGGGCGACGGGACCGGGGGCGAGGGTCACTCGTCCGCCGGTCGCGGTGTCGTGGATCCGGAGGTCGCGGCCCTTGCCGGGAAGGGCGGGGACCTCGGAAGCGGGCCAGGCATGCATGACCCGAGCGTAACCGGACAGCCGTTTCGGATACGAACCGGATCCGGAATCTTGTCCGATCATGCGCTCTTGCGGGTGAGCGGCGTGTGTGCATACCCCCCAGGGGTGCGGGGAGCTCCTGGCGGGGGTGGCCGAAAACCGGCGGTTCCTAGACCGGCGGCCAGGGGATCGCGGGCCACTGCCCGGAGGGTTCCGGGTGCCGCCCGGAGGCCAGCAGGGCTTCGACCCGCTCCCGTACGGCGGACACCTCGGCGGCCGTGAGCAGTTCCCCCAGCCGGGTGGCGAGGGGCCCTCCGGGGGCCAGCGCGGCGCCGAGGCCGGTGAGGACCTCCGTGGCCTCCTGGGGCAGCTCCTGGCCCGCCCAGCCCCACAGCAGGGTGCGGAGCTTGTCGTCGACGTGGAAGGAGACGCCGTGGTCGATGCCGTACAGCCGGCCGTCGGGGGCGGGGAGCAGATGGCCGCCCTTGCGGTCGCCGTTGTTCATCACCGCGTCGAGGACGGCGAGGCGGCGCAGCCCGGGGGTGTCGGCGTGGACGAGGAGCGCGGTGCGGCCCTCCCCCACCTCGGCGGGGCCGACGGCCTTCCAGCCCTCGCCGGCCTCCTCGTCCTCGGTGAGGGCGAGCAGCCGGGCCTCCGGGTCGGCCTCGACCCAGAGCTGGACCATGCCCTCGCCGTAGGGGCCGTCACGCAGCACGGTGGGCGGGACGAGACCCCAGCCGGTGGCCTCGGAGAGCTCGTACGCGGCGACCTCGCGCTCGGCGAGGGTGCCGTCCGGGAAGTCCCACAGGGGGCGCTCCCCCGCGACCGGCTTGTAGACGCAGGCGGCCTCGCGGCCCTCGTGGGCGATCGTGCAGTAGAGCACCGCGTTGGACGCCTCGCGGACCTGCCCCCGGACGGTCAGCTCACCGCGGGCGAGCAGCTCGGTGTCCGGCGGGAACTCGGGGCTGCTGCTCATGCTCCGCGGCGGTATCCGTTCTGGCGGGGGCAGACGTGGCCCTCCGGGTCCAGCGGCAGGCTGCACAGCGGGCACGGCGGGCGGCCGGCGTTGACCACGTCCAGGGCCCGCTTGGCGAAGGCGCGGGCCTGGGCGCCGCTGAGGCGGACGCGGAGCATCGGCGGGCCGTTCTCCTCGTCCTGGAGCAGCCGCTCCTCGGCCGCGGCGAGGTCCTCCTCGGAGTCCGCGTCGAGCTCGACGAGGGCCTGGGCCTCGACGATCATGCGCTGCTCCTCGCCGTCCCAGGCGAGCGCCATGGTGCCGACCCGGAACTCCTCCTCTACGGGAGTGTCGAGGGGGGCGGTGTCGGCGATGTCGACGGGGGCCACGGCCGGGACCGGGGCGTTGCCGCCGGTGCGGCGCAGGACCTCGTCGAGGAGTTCGTCGATGCGCTCGGCGAGCGCGGCGACCTGGGTCTTCTCCAGGGCCACGCTGGTGACCCGGCCGGACGCGGACGCCTGGAGGAAGAACGTCCGGCGGCCAGGCAGCCCGACCGTACCGGCCACGAAACGCTCCGGCGGGTCGTAGAGGAACACCTGACGGGACACGCTTCCGGCTCCCTTGACTGTCGACTGTCGTACTGCAACGGCGAGTCCACCCTACTGCGCGGGAGGATCACGGTGCGCCCGCGCCGCCCCCCACCTCGGCCGTCCCACTGGTGTCGGGGGCCTCGCGGGGGGCGAGCGCGGCGAGGTCGCCGGTGTCGCCGAGGCGGACCAGGAAGGGGCGCAGCCGGGTGTAGCGGATCACGGTGAGCGAGCAGGGGTCGACGTGGATCCGCTGGAAGAGGTCGAGGTGGAGGCCGAGGGCGTCGGCGACGAGGGACTTGATGATGTCGCCGTGCGAGCAGAGGGCGTAGACGGCGTCCTCGCCGTGCTCGGCGTCGATCCGGGCGTTCCAGTCGCGGACCGCCTCGACGGCCCTGGCCTGCATGGCGCGCATGGACTCGCCGCCGGGGAAGGCGGCGGCGGAGGCGTGCGCCTGGACGATCTCCATCAGCGGTTCGTCGTTCAGTTCGCTGAGCTTGCGGCCCGACCAGTCGCCGTAGTCGCACTCGTTGACCCGCTCCTCGACGTGCAGCGGGAGCTCCGGGCGGGCGTCCAGAAGCGGCTGGAGGGTCTCGCGGCAGCGCTGGAGGGGGCTGGAGACGGCGGCGGCGAGCGGGATCCCGGCGAGCCGGGCGGGCAGCGCGGCGGCCTGGGCGGCCCCGCGCTCGTCGAGCGCGACACCCGGCGTGCGCCCGGCGAGCAGTCCGGAGGTGTTGGCGGTGGAGCGTCCGTGCCGGACGAGGATCAGCGTGGCCATGACGGCCAGCCTACGGCGCACGCGCGCGTGGAGGGCGGCGAGCGGGGACACGCGCGCGTGGGCGCTGAGAGCGGAGGCACGCGCGTGCGCGGGGGGTGCGCGGCGGGGCGGTGGGCACGCGGGCGTGCGGGGTGGGAGGGTCCGGGGGAGAATACGGCGCGTGATCGTCGACTCTGCCCTCTATCGCGACGGACGCCGGACGGATGGCACCGGCGACCTCTCCCAGGCCCTGGCCGAGGCCCGGGCCTCCGGCGACGCCTTCCTGTGGGTGGGTCTGTACGAGCCGTCGGAGGCCGAGTTCGACCATGTGGCCTCG
The DNA here is from genome assembly GCF_042754585.1 of Streptomyces sp. NPDC059201. Lineage (NCBI taxonomy): Bacteria > Bacillati > Actinomycetota > Actinomycetes > Kitasatosporales > Streptomycetaceae > Streptomyces > Streptomyces sp. NPDC059201. The sequence continues at coordinate 153,362 of NZ_JBHZBB010000006.1, read as the reverse complement.
GAGTTCGCGCTGCATCCGCTGGCCGTCGAGGACGCGCTGAAGGCGCATCAGCGGCCCAAGCTGGAGGTCTACGACGACTCGCTGTTCGTGGTGCTGAAGCCGGTGCTGTACGAGCCGGAGAGCGACCGGGTCTCCTCCGGGGAGCTGATGCTGTTCCTGGGCGACTCGTTCGTGGTGACGGTCCGGCACGGCGAGGGCGCGCCGCTGGCGGCCGTGCGCAAGCGTCTGGAGACCCATCCGGAGGTGCTGCGGCACGGTCCGACGGCGGTGCTGTACGCGGTGAGCGACGCGGTGGTGGACCACTACCTGGACGTGGCGGGCGAGCTCCAGGTGGACCTGGAGGAGCTGGAGGCCGACGTCTTCGCGCCGGGCGGGACCGGGACGGTGAACACGGCGGAGCGGATCTACACGGCGAAGCGGCAGGTGCTGGAGTTCCGGCGGGCGTCGGGGCCGCTGGCGGGGCCGATGGCCCGGCTGACGGCGGGCGCGGTGCCGTTCGTGCACGAGACCGCGCAGCCGTTCTTCCGGGACGTCAACGACCATCTGCTGCGGGCCAACGAGCAGGTGGAGGGGCTGGACCGGCTGCTGTCGGACGTGCTGTCGGCGCACCTGGCGCAGATGGGGGTGCGGCAGAACGACGACATGCGGAAGATCTCGGCGTGGGCGGCGATGGCCGCGGTGCCGACGATGGTGGCCGGGATCTACGGCATGAACTTCGACCACATGCCGGAGCTGCACTGGACGTGGGCGTACCCCGCGGTGATCCTGCTGATGGCCGGGATCGAACTGAGCCTGTACCGCCTGTTCAAGCGGCGCGGCTGGCTGTGAGCCGGCCGCGCCGCGGGCCGGGTCAGAAGGCCGGGGCGGGGGCGGCGGGGCCGCCGAGGGCGTCGAGCCGTTCCGGCATCCGCAGGCTGATCATCTTGTGCCAGCCGGCCGCGCGCTCGTAGGCGTACATGCCGTGGATGCCCGCGGCGAGCGCCGCGCCCTTGGCCTTCGGCCACTTCAGGATGCGGCCCATGTGGCCCATGACGGCGAGGCTGACGTCCCGGTAGATCTGGATCTCGGCGAGCGCCGACTCGCGCAACGTGGTCTGGATGAGGCGGCCGTGGCCGGCCCGGGCGAGCCGGAGCAGTTCCTCGTGGCAGTACGCGAGGTGGTTGGCCTCGTCGTTGTCGATCATGTGGATGGCCTTGCCCAGCTCCGGGTGGTCGCCGAAGTACGTGACGAGCATGTCCATCTGGTCGGCCGCGCGCTGCTCGGTGACCCGGCTGTGGGCGAGGTAGACGACGATGTCCCGCTCGGTCAGCGGCTCGTCGCCGCGGAGCTTCTCGTGGGCGAGGCCGATGCCGCGCTGTTCGAGGAGCATCGTGTAGTCGGTCTCGGGCGGGACGGGGACGGGTTCGAGGCCCCGCTTGCGCAGCAGCGCGTTGAAGATGCGCCCGTGCTTGTCCTCGTCGGCGCCGTGCCGGGTGATCTTCGGGGTGAGGTCCCGCATCGCGGGGGCGACGAGGGCGGCGATCCGGGCGTTCTCCCAGCCGCCCTGCGTCTCGCCGCTGGCGGCGATCGAGCAGAAGAGCCGGAACGCCTCGTCGTCGTCGATGATTTCCTGGAACAGGCTCTTGGCCGTGAGCATCGCTGCCACCTCCATGCGGACGACCGCACTCCGCGCGTCCGGGGAGACCGAGTCAAGTGCGGTCGGGGACGGCGGGCAACAGGAGGACGCCGCGATGTCGGCCGAAAGAGTGAGAGGCGGGGCCGTAACCGGGGGCGCGGTGACGCGTTGAAGGGCATGACGGCCGTGGCGGGGAAGACCCCCGAGCCCCCACCACGGCCGCAGAACGTTCCTCCGCTCCCCGCCCCTCCGGATGCCGCTCCCCTACGCCAGGCCGGCCCGCTCCAGGGCGTCGACGCCCGCGCGCAGGGCGGTGAGTCGCTCGTCGAGGGTGAAGCCGGCGGGGGCGAGGGTCAGGGTGGTGACACCGGCCTCGGCGTAGGCGGTCATGCGGTCCGCGATGCGGTCGACGGTGCCGAGCAGGGCGGTCTGGTCGATCAGGGAGCGCGGCACGGCCGCCGCGGCGCCCGCCTTGTCGCCGGCCAGGTACTTGTCCTGGATCTCGGCGGCCTCCTTCTCGTAGCCCATGCGCCGGGCGAGCTGGTTGTAGAAGTTCTGCTTGCGGCTGCCCATGCCGCCCACGTAGAGCGCGGTGTACGGGCGGAAGACGTCGGCGAGCGCGTCGACGTCCTCGCCGAGGGCGAGCGGCAGCGTGGGACAGACGTCGAAGCCGTCCATGGTCAGACCGGCCTTCGCGCGGCCCTCCCGCAGGGGACGCAGCGCCGTCTCCTCCAGGTGCTCGGCCGAGGGGAAGATCAGCAGGGCGCCGTCGGCGATCTCGCCGGTCTGTTCCAGGTTCTTCGGGCCGATCGCGGCGATGTACAGCGGGATGTGCTCGCGCTGCGGGTGGACGGTCAGCTTGATCGGCTTGCCCGGGCCGCCGGGCAGCGGCAGCGTCCAGTGCTCGCCCTCGTGCGTCAGGCGCTCGCGGGACATCGCCTTGCGGACGATCTCCACGTACTCGCGCGTGCGGGCGAGCGGCTTGTCGAACTTCACGCCGTACCAGCCCTCGGAGACCTGCGGGCCGGAGACGCCGAGGCCGAGGCGGAACCGGCCGCCGGAGAGCGAGTCCAGGGTGGCGGCGGTCATCGCCGTCATCGCGGGCTGGCGGGCCGGGATCTGCATGATCGCCGAGCCGACGTCGATCCGCTCCGTCTTCGCGGCGACCCAGGAGAGCACGGTCGGCGCGTCCGAGCCGTACGCCTCCGCCGCCCAGCAGACGTCGTAGCCGAGCCGGTCGGCCTCCTGGGCGACGGCGAGGTTGTCGCCGTCCATGCCGGCGCCCCAGTAGCCGAGGTTGATGCCGAGCCGCATTTCCACGCACCCCTTACCCATCGGTAACGTCTCTCGGTCCGGACTCTAGCGCGCCCTCCCCGCATCCGTCAGGAGCCGGACGCCACGCCGTCGTCCACAGGTTCTGTCCACAGGGTCTCTCCGCGTGGAGCCCTGGCCAGTAGTGTCCCGCCCATGGAGCAGAGGCATCTCGGACGTACCGGCCTGCGCGTCTCGCGCATCGGGCTCGGCACGCTCACCTGGGGGCGGGACACCGACGAGCACGACGCGGCCGAGCAGTTGAAGACGTTCTGGGACGCGGGCGGCACGCTCGTGGACACCGCCGACGTGTACGGCGGCGGCGAGGCGGAGTACCTCCTCGGGCGGCTCATGGAGCGGCTGGTTCCGCGGCGCGACCTGGTCCTGTCGACCAAGGCCGGCAGCGTCCCCGACCCGGACCGCCGCACCGACGGCTCGCGCGGCCATCTGCTCGCCGCGCTCGACGCCTCCCTCGCCCGGCTCGGCACGGACCACGTCGACCTGTGGCAGCTGCACGCCTACGACCCGTACACACCCCTGGAGGAGTCGCTCCAGGCCCTCGACATCGCGGTACGCAGCGGCCGGGCGCGGTACGCGGGCGTGGCGAACTTCTGCGGCTGGCAGCTCGCCAAGGCGGGCACCTGGCAGCTGGCCGGCGACCGCACCCGGATCGCCGGGGCGCAGCTGGAGTACTCGCTGCTCCAGCGGGGCGTCGAGCGGGAGGTGCTGCCCGCCGCCGTCGACCTCGGCATAGGGCTGCTGCCGTCCTCCCCGCTGGGCCGCGGGGTGCTCACCGGCAAGTACCGCGGCGGCACCCCGGCCGACTCCCGGGGCGCGTCGGAGGCGCTGGCGCCGTTCGTGGAGCCGTACCTCGACGAGGCCGCGAGCCGGATCGTGGAGGCGGTCAGCACCGCCGCCGACGGGCTCGCCACGAGCCCGCTGCACGTGGCGCTCGCCTGGGTCAGGGACCGGCCAGGCGTCACCGCGCCGATCATCGGCGCGCGCACGGCGCGCCAGCTCACGGCCGCGCTGTCGGTGGAGGGCCTTAGTCTTCCTGACGAGATCTGCCGGGCTTTGGACGATGTGTCCGCGCCCGTGCACCGCTATCCGGATCACGACTGGAGCACCTTGTGACCGAGCCTTCCGGGGAGACCGCGCCCGAGGCACCCGAGGACGTGACGCCCGCCGCCGAGGCCGCTGACCTCCCCGAGTCGTCGGACGCCTCCGAGTCCCCCGAGTCCCCCGACGCCCCTGAGTCGGCCGAGACCGCCGAAGCCTCCGAGGCCGCCGACGCCTCCAAGGAGGAGGCGCCGGAGGTGAGCGAGGCGCAGGCGGAGCTGGCGGCGCAGCGGGAGCTGCGGGCCAGGATCGAGGCGCGGAAGGCCGAGAAGTCCGGGACCGTGGAGAGCGGGGCCAAGCTCAGCGGCACGGCCGCCGACCTGCTCGCCGCCGTGCGGGCCGTCGAGGGCGGCTCCGCGTCCGGCGGCGCCTTCTACGAGCCCGCGCCCGAGCCCCCGCGCGCGCCCCGGCCGCCCGAGACCACCGTCCGTCCCGCCCCCGCGGCCCCGCTCGCGCCCACGGCCGGCGCGCTGGCCGGGGTCCGCGAGGTGCTGGCCCGCGGCGGCGCGCCCGAGGCGCTGGCCGGGCAGGTCGCCGCCGCGCTCGGCGAGCAGGCCGCCGAGGCCCTGGCGGAGGACCCGTGGCGGCTGCTGGCCGTCGCCGGAGTGCGGCCGGAGCAGGCCGACGGCTTCGCGCGGGCGCTGCTCGGCAGCGCCTGCGGTCCGGACGATCCGCGCCGGGCCGTCGCCCTGACCGTGTGGCTGCTGGACCGGGCCGCGCTCCAGGGCCACACCGCGCTCACCCTCGACGAAGTGGCCGCCGGGCTCTCCCGGCACGAGGTCCCCGACCCGGAGAAGGCCGTCGGCACGGCGATCTCCGAGGGCGCCGTCCTAGTCTTCCAGGAGGAGGACGCGGAGGAGGCCGGCGTACCGGAGGAGTTCGAGGATTCCGAGGAGGGCGCGGAGCCCGAGGAGGACGGCGGGAGCGAGGAAGGCCCTGCGGAGCCCCCGCTGCTCGGTCTCGACCGGTACGCGCTGGCCGAGGAGAGCCTCGCGGACGGTCTGGCCCGGCTGGTGCGCACGGTCACCGCCGAGGAGTGGGAAGGCGGCGAGCTGGAGCGGGCCGCCGGCGGCCACGGTCTGGTGCTGCACACCGGCGGCGAGGCCGCCCGCGCCGAGCCGCTGGCGCTGGCCGCCGCCGCCCGGGAGCGCGGCCTGCGCGTCCTGGTCACCGTGCACGACGCCGAGCGCCTGGGCGACGAGGAGCGGGCCGCCGGGACGGCGGTGACGCTCGCCGCGCTGCTCTCCGGGACGGCCGGACCGGGCCGGGACGAGGAGGGCTCGCTCGCCCTGGACCTGCTGGTGGTGCTCGACGCGCCGCAGCTGGACGTGGAGACGGGCGCGATGCTCGTCGAGGCCCTCCCGGACGGCTGTCGGCTGGTCCTCAGCGGCGATCCGGACGTCCTCGGGTCGGCCGGTCCCGGCGCGGTGTTCGCCGACGCGCTCGCCGCCCGCGTCTGCCCCCGGGTGGCCTCCCGCCGCCCCGACCCCGGCCCGCTGGGCGAGCTGGTCTCCGGGATCGGCATCGGTGAGCTGAACCAGGTCGAGGCCCCCGGCAAGGAGGTCGTCATCGTCCCCGTGCGGGACGCCGGGGAGGCCGTGCACCGCACGGTCCAGCTGGTCGCGGACTCGGTGCCGCGCGCCTTCGGTCTCTCCGCCGGGGAGACCCGGGTGATCACGGTCGGCCACGGCGGCTCGGCCGGGACGCGCGCGCTCAACACCGCCCTGAAGCAGCGGCTGAACCCCGGCCCCGGCCGCTTCGGCGGCTACGACCCGGGCGACCGGGTGGCGTACGCACCGGCGCCCGGGCGGACGGTGACCGGCACGGTCCTCGGGGCCGACGCCGAGGGCCTGCGGCTGAGCACTGGGGACGGCGAGGTCGTCGTGCCGAAGGAGCGGGTGGAGTCGGCGCTGCGGCACGGCTGGGCGCTGACGGCGCACCAGGCGGCCGGCGGCCGGTGGCCCGCGGTGGTCGTGGTGCTGCCGGGCGACGCGGCGCCGGGCCTGAGCCGGCCCTGGGTCTACACGGCCTTCGGCCGGGCGGAGCGTCATCTGTCGGTCGTGCACGGGGTGGACCAGGCGCTGCCCCGGTCGGTGGCCGAGGTTCTCGCCCCCGCGCGGACGACGCGGCTGCGGCCGCTCCTGACCGCCCTCCTGGCCGCCACCGACGAGGCGTGAGGGCTCCCGCCACCCGCGGGGAGTGAGGGCTGCCGCTTAGCGCGACGCCGGAGGGCCGGGACATCGCCGTCGATGTCCCGGCCCTCCGGCGTCCTCCCCGCGCGCGTCAGCGGTCGGCGCCCCCGCGGACCTCTCCGCCGGCCGCCTCGGTCTCCCGCTTGTCCTCCACGCCGTCCAGGTGATCCGCGTCGTCCTCGTCGTCGAAGACGGAGCTGATGTCGAAGCGGCAGACGATCCGCTCCGGGTCGGCCTGCTCGAAGGGCGCCGCCAGCCACTCCCCCGGTTCCGGGGACTCCCCGGCGGCGGTGACCCAGAGCGTGGAGTCGCCCTCCTCCAGGCCGAACTCCTTGTGCCGGGAGGCGATCTCGTCGGGTTCGTACTCCCCGAAGAGGACGCCGAGCGCGGCGGCGGTGCCGTGCGGCCCGTCCTCGTCGTGGTCGAGGTCGGCGACGCGCCGGGCCTGCGCCACCAGCCGGCGCGGCTCGGCCACGGCGTAGTCACGCCGGATCAGGACGCTCAGGGCGTGCGGTTCGTCAGGTCCGGCGTAGGGCGGCAGCCCGTCGTCGGCCCCGGGGATCTCGAAGGGGGTCACCTCGTCGTAGCGGTCGTAGAGGAGTTCGTCGTAGGTCTCGGCGGCCGCGGCGAGCGCGTTGAACGCCTCGTACACCGCCGTGTCGTCGTCCCCCGTGCGGCGTTCGACCGCCTCGAGGTGACGGTCCAGTGCGGTCTTGACCGCCTCTGCGGCGGCACGTACCTCGGCAGCGGTGGGCTGCGCAGCATCAGACATGGGACAGACGCTATCCGTACCAGGCCGGTGCCCGCACAATAGATGCGATGCCGGAATACGAATTTGTCGACGTGTACGTGCCGCGTGGACTCTCCCGCAAGGAGACCGCGCGGCTTCTGACCGATCATGCCGAGTACGGACACTGGGAGTTGGACCGGCTGGTCCTGCGGAGGGACGGGAGCCGCAGAGTGCGGCTGAAGCGCCGGATCATCCGTCAGATCCGCGCCACCTGGTGACGGACGCGAAAGGGGCCCCGCACGGCGCGGGGCCCCTTCGCGTTCCGGCCGGTCCGGATCAGGCGCCGCGGCGCGAGCGGCGGTAGACCAGCGAGCCGGCGAGGAGCATCCCCGCGGCGGCCGGCACGATCAGGCCGAGCGGCGCGGACGACCCGGTCTCGGCGAGCTCGTCCGACGACGAGGCCGGCGGCGGCGTGAGCTGCGCCCCGGGCTGGTTCGACCCACCGTCCGAGCTGGGCGGCACACCGGGCGAGCCGGGGGTACCGGGAGTGCCGGGAGTCCCCGGCGTACCAGGAGTCCCCGGGGTTCCGGGAGTGCCCGGGGTGCCCGGCGTACCGGGAGTCCCCGGCGTACCAGGAGTGCCGGGGGTACCGGGCGTACCAGGGGTCCCCGGAGTACCGGGAGTCCCCGGCGTACCAGGGGTCCCCGGGGTACCGGGGGTGCCCGGGGTTCCAGGAGTGCCGGGGGTGCCGGGCGTGCCGGGGGTCTCCGGCTCCTCGCCGTAGCCGCCGGGCTCCTCGCCGTACCCACCCGGCTCCTCGCCGTATCCGGTGTCGGGGTTCTGCCCGTTGGCGCAGTCGTTGCCCGTGGTGGGGTTGCCGAGGCCGACGCCCGTGACGTTGTTGCCGCAGACGTTCACGGGCGCTTCGACGGGTACGACCACGGTGTTGCCGGAGGCTACGCCCGGGGAGTCGCTCGCGTGCGCGCCGCCTCCCGCGCCGGGGCGGGCCTGCGCGGGGATGTTGGCGCAGGTGTTGCCCATCGCCGGGTTGAGCACCCCGACGACGTTCACGGTGTTGCCGCAGGCGTTGACCGGGGCGTGGACGGGGACCTGGACGCTGTTCCCGGACGCGACGCCGGGTGAGTTCGTGGCCGAGCCGCTCGCACCGGAATCCGCCTGCGCGATGCCGCCGCCGAGCGCGAAGACGCCTCCGGCCGCCGCGACGGTGATGATGCTCTTGCGCGTGACCTGTCGCATAGCTTGCTTACCTGCCTTCTCGGCAATTCGCCTGATCGGCGTGGGATGAGGGCCACCGGGCCCGTGCCCGGGGCGGAATCGCCACCGGCCCCGGAGTGCATGGCACGCACTCCGGGGCCGGACGGCTCACGCCCTCAAGGGGCGGGGCACAACGTCAGGCGTTGACGCAGGTGTTGCCGAAGGCGGGGTTCAGCAGGCCGATCACGGACACCGTGTTGCCGCAGACGTTCACGGGAACGTGAACCGGGACCTGCACGACGTTGCCCGAGAGGACACCGGGGGAACCGATGGCCGCACCCTGGGCACCCGCGTCGGCGACGGCCATGCCCGCGCCCGCGAGAACGAGACCGCCGGTGGCAGCCGCAGCAGCGACGACCTTCTTGATCATTATTCCTCCTAGTTGACAATGCGGCCCCAGCCGCGGACCGCAACACCTGTAACGAGGGGGAAGGGAGGGGGCTACGAGCCCCCGGGGTCATTCACTCTTTCCGGTCACGATCAAACGCGCTGCCGAATACGGGGGCCCGCCGGCCCCCGGTCGGCACGCGCCGGTCCCCCGGTCAGCAGGCGTCGAGGAAGCGGTCCAGGACGCGCACGCCGAACTTCAGGCCGTCGACGGGGACGCGCTCGTCGACGCCGTGGAACATGCCGGCGAAGTCCAGCTCCGGCGGCAGCTGGAGCGGGGCGAAGCCGAAGCAGCGGATGCCGAGGTCGTCGAAGGACTTCGCGTCGGTGCCGCCGGAGAGCATGTAGGGGACGGCGCGGGCGATCGGGTCCTCGGCGCGCAGGGCGACCTGCATGGCGTCGACGAGGGCGCCGTCGAAGCTGGTCTCCAGGGCCTTGTCGGCGTGCACGTCCTCGCGCTTCACGCGGGGGCCGAGGATCCGGTCGATGTCGGCCAGGAACTCCTGCTCGTGGCCGGGCAGGAAGCGGCCGTCGACGTGGGCGGTGGCCTGGCCGGGGATGACGTTCACCTTGTAGCCGGCGCCGAGCATGGTGGGGGCGGCGGAGTTGCGCAGGGTGGCGCCGACCATCTTGGCGATGCCGCCCAGCTTGGCCAGGGTGGCGTCCATGTCCTCGGGGTCGAGCGGGGTGCCGAGGGCGTCGGACAGCTCGTCGAGGAAGCTGCGGACGGTCTTGGTGACGCGGACCGGCCACTGGTGGCGGCCGAGCCGGCCGACGGCCTCGCAGAGCTCGGTGATGGCGTTGTCGGAGTTGGTCATCGAGCCGTGGCCGGCGGTGCCCTCGACGGTCAGCCGCATCCAGTGCATGCCCTTCTGGGCGGTCTCGACCAGGTAGAGGCGCAGGTTCTCGTTCACCGTGAAGGAGAAGCCGCCGACCTCGCCGATGGCCTCGGTGACGCCGTCGAAGAGGTCCCGGTGCTTGTCGACCAGGTGGCGGGCGCCGTAGGTGCCGCCCGCCTCCTCGTCGGCGAGGAAGGCGAGGACGATGTCGCGCGGGGGCTTGCGGCCGCTGCGCAGCCGGTCGCGGACGACCGCGAGGGTCATCGCGTCCATGTCCTTCATGTCGACGGCGCCGCGCCCCCAGACGCAGCCGTCGGCGATCTCGCCGGAGAAGGGGTGGTGGGTCCAGTCCTCGGCGTTGGCCGGGACGACGTCGGTGTGCCCGTGGATGAGCAGGGCGGGCCGGGACGGGTCCTCGCCCTCGATGCGGGCGACGGTGGAGGCCCGCCCCTTGTGGGACTCGATGATCTTCGGGTCGAGGCCCACCTCGGCGAGCTTCTCGGCGACGTACTCGGCGGCGGCGCGCTCGCCGGGGCCGGAGTGGTCGCCGTAGTTGCTGGTGTCGATGCGGATGAGGTCCCGGCAGAGGTCGACGACCTCGTCCTCACCCGAGACGGTCCGGCCGGTGTTCGACTCGCTCACGCTGCTTCCTCCCACGACGTGCCCCACGTGCTTGCTGGTGGTCGCCCCCATCCTGCCGCGCTCCCGCCCCGGCGGCGCAAGGGCGTCCACCGGCCGACACGCCCCGGACACATGCCGAGACCGGGTGTCCCGGTGGGGCGGAAGGGGCTGGTGGGGCGGGCGAGGGGGTGGTGATCGGCCACCCGAATGTTTGCTATGGTTTTCCTCGTCGGAACGGCCCAGGGCCGCGAGACACACACCCTGTCCGGGTGGCGGAATGGCAGACGCGCTAGCTTGAGGTGCTAGTGCCCTTTATCGGGCGTGGGGGTTCAAGTCCCCCCTCGGACACCAGTGGAAATCCCGGTCGAGTTCACTCGGCCGGGATTTTCGCATGTCGGGACGACGGTGAGGCGGGCGGAGCGGTGCGAAGGAAGAGGGTGCCGGCCGCGCCGCTGCCGCAGCGGGACGGGGTCGATCCCGTACGGCTCCGGCTGCCGCAGGACCCGGAGGGCGCCTGGCCGACCGTGGGGGCGTATCTGCTCGGGCGGTACGGGGCGGCGGTCGGGGCGGAGCGGATCGGCGCGATGCTGGACGCGGGGCGGTTCGTCGGGGCCGACGGGCGGGCGGCGGCGGCCTCGGAGCCGTACGAGCCGGGGCGGTGGCTGTGGTTCCAGCGGGATCTGGCGGCCGAGGAGCGGGTGCCGTTCGAGATCGGCGTCGTGTACCGGGACGAGCGGATCCTGGTGGCGGACAAGCCGCACTTCCTGGCGACGACCCCGCGCGGGCGGCATGTGACGCAGACGGCGGTGGCGCGGCTGCGGGCCGAGCTGGGACTGCCGGCGCTCCAGCCGGCGCACCGGCTCGACCGGCTGACGGCGGGCCTGGTGCTGTTCGTGGTGCGGCCGGAGGACCGGGGGGCGTACCAGCTGCTGTTCAAGGAGCGGCGGGTGCGCAAGGAGTACGAGGCGGTGGCGGCGTACGACCCGGCGGTGGAGCTGCCGGTGACGGTGCGCAGCCGGATCGAGAAGGAGCGGGGGGTGCAGGCCGCCCGGGAGGTGCCGGGCGAGCCGAACGCGGTGAGCCGGATCGAGCTGGTGGAGCGGCTGGGCGGGTACGCGCGGTACCGGCTGCTGCCGGAGACCGGGCGGACGCACCAGCTGCGGGTGCACATGAACGCGCTGGGGCTGCCGATCCTGGACGATCCGCTCTATCCGGTGGTGCGTGAGGACGGGCCGGAGGACTATCGGCGGCCGCTGCGACTGCTCGCGCGGGAGCTGGAGTTCACCGACCCGTTCACGGGCGGGGAGAGGCGGTTCGTCAGCCGCCTCTCGCTCAGTGGCCCCGCTTGAGCCACTCCTCCAGGTGCGGGGCCTCCGCGCCGATGGTGGTGGAGTCGCCGTGGCCGGTGCGGACGACGGTCTCGGGCGGGAGGGTGAGGAGCTTCTCCCGGATCGAGTCGACGATCGTGGGGAAGTCCGAGAAGGACCGGCCGGTGGCGCCGGGGCCGCCCAGGAAGAGGGTGTCGCCGGTGAGGACGGTGCCCAGGTCGGGGGCGTACAGGCAGACCGCGCCGGGGGCGTGGCCGGGGGTGTGGAGGACCCTCAGGTCGGTGCCGGCGATGGTGAGGACCTGCCCGTCGGCGAGTTCGCCGTCGGGGGTGTGGTCGGGGTGGGTGAGCTTCCACAGCGGCTGGTCGGCGGGGTGGAGCAGGATGCGGGCGCCGGTGGCGGCGGCGAGCGCGGGGGCCGCGCCGACGTGGTCGTCGTGGGCGTGGGTGCAGACGATGGCGCGCAGGGTGCGCCCGTCGAGGGCGGCGAGGATCGCCTCGGGGTCGTGGGCGGCGTCGATGACGATCGCCTCGGTGTCGTCGCCGACGATCCAGACGTTGTTGTCGACGTCCCAGGTGCCGCCGTCGAGGCTGAAGGTGCCGGAGGTGACCAGGTGGTCGATGCGGGCGGTCATCAGAACACCACCACCGAGCGCAGGACGTCGCCCTCGTGCATGCGGGCGAACGCCTTCTCGACCTCGTCGAGGGCGATGGTCTCGGTGACGAAGGCCCCGAGGTCGATGCGGCCCTGCCGGTGCAGGTCGATGAGCATCGGGAAGTCGCGGGACGGCAGGCAGTCGCCGTACCAGGAGGACTTGAGCGAGCCGCCGCGGCCGAAGACGTCGAGCAGCGGCAGTTCGAGCCGCATCTCGGGGGTGGGGACGCCGACGAGGACGACCGTGCCGGCGAGGTCGCGGGCGTAGAACGCCTGCTGGTACGTCTCCGGGCGGCCGACGGCCTCGATGACGACGTCGGCGCCGAAGCCGCCGGTGAGGGCGCGGATCGCCTCGACCGGGTCGGCGGTGCGGGAGTCGACGGTGTCGGTGGCTCCCATCTCCTTCGCCTTGGCCAGTTTTCGCTCGTCGATGTCGACGGCGATGACCTTCGCGGCTCCGGCGAGGCGGGCACCGACGATCGCGGCGTCGCCGACGCCTCCGCAGCCGATGACGGCGACGGTGTCGCCTCGGGAGACGTTCCCGGTGTTGATCGCGGCGCCGATGCCGGCCATCACGCCGCAGCCGAGGAGTCCGGCGATCTCGGGGGCGACGGCCGGGTCGACCTTGGTGCACTGGCCGGCGGCGACGAGGGTCTTCTCGGCGAAGGCGCCGATGCCGAGGGCCGGGGAGAGCTCCGTGCCGTCGAGGAGGGTCATCCGCTGCTTCGCGTTGTGGGTGTCGAAGCAGTACCAGGGGCGGCCGCGGCGGCAGGCGCGGCACTGGCCGCAGACGGCCCGCCAGTTGAGGATCACGTAGTCGCCGGGGGCGACGTCGGTGACTCCCTCGCCGACCGACTCCACGATGCCCGCGGCCTCGTGGCCGAGCAGGAAGGGGAAGTCGTCGTTGATCCCGCCCTGCTTGTAGTGCAGGTCGGTGTGGCAGACGCCGCACGCCTGGACGCGTACGACGGCCTCGCCGGGGCCCGGATCGGGGACGACGACGGTCTCGATCCGCACCGGCTCGTTCCGACCGGGGGCGATGACCCCCCGCACGTGCTGTGGCATCGCTGACTTCCCTTCGCCCGAGAGGATCTTGTAGACCTCCTGCGTACCACTATCTCCCGATAAAAGGCGAGACCCCCGCAGGCCGTGCCTGCGGGGGTCCGCCGCTCCCGTGGGGGGAGTTCTGGGGGTGGCCGCTCAGTCGCGGTGACCGGCGGTCTCGCGGACCCGGCGGCGGACCAGGAACCAGCCGCCGACGAGGGCCGCGGCGATCAGCGGCAGGCAGTTCACGGTGGTGCGGCCGATGCCGCCGTCCATCCACATCAGGACGACGACGGAGGCGAGGAAGACCAGGGTCACGATCTGGGTGTACGGGGCCCAGGGCAGCCGGTAGGCGGGGCGGACGAGGCGGCCCTGCCCGGCGCGGCGGACGAAGAGCAGCGAGCAGACCATGATCATGGCCCAGGTGCCGATGATGCCGATGGAGGCGAAGTTCAGCACCAGCTCGAAGGCGTTCTCCGGCATCACGAAGTTCAGGAAGACACCGGCGACGCCGAAGGCTGCGGTGAGCAGGATGCCGCCGTAGGGCACGCCGCCCTTGTTCATGACGCCGGTGAACTTGGGCGCGGAGCCGGCCAGCGACATGGAGCGCAGGATGCGGCCGGTGGAGTACAGGCCGGAGTTGAGGCTGGAGAGGGCGGCGGTGAGGACGACGAGGTTCATCACGCCCGCGGCGCCGGGGATGCCCAGCTTGTCGAAGACGGTGACGAAGGGGCTCTGGTCGCCGGAGTAGGCGGTGTACGGGAGGATCAGCGCGAGCAGCACGACCGAGCCGACGTAGAAGAGGCCGACGCGCCACATGATCGAGTTGATCGCCTTCGGCATGATCTTCTCGGGGTTCTCGGTCTCGCCCGCGGCCACGCCGCACAGCTCGACGGAGGCGTAGGCGAAGACGACGCCCTGGATGAGCAGGAGCATCGGCATCATGCCGTTGGGGAAGAGGCCGCCGTTGTCGGTGATGTTGGCGAGGCCCGGGGTGGAGCCGCCGACGTCGTGCGAGGTCACGATGAGGAAGATGCCGACGAGCATGAAGGCGACGAGGGCGGCGACCTTGACGATCGCGAACCAGAACTCCATCTCGCCGAAGTACTTCACGGAGATGAGGTTGGCGGCGAGGACGACCGCGAGGGCGATCAGGGCGAGGATCCACTGCGGGACGTCGCTGAACATCGACCAGAAGTGGGCGTAGGTGGCCGCGGCGGTGATGTCGGCGACGGCGGTGGTCGACCAGTTGAGGAAGTAGAGCCAGCCGGCCGTGTAGGCGCCCTTCTCGCCCATGAACTCACGGGCGTAGGAGACGAAGGCGCCGGAGGACGGGCGGTAGAGCACCAGCTCGCCGAGGGCCCGGACCACGAAGAAGGCGAAGACGCCGCAGACCGCGTACGCGATGAAGAGCGAGGGGCCGGCGCTGGCCATCCGGCCGCCGGCGCCGAGGAAGAGCCCGGTGCCGATCGCGCCGCCGATGGCGATCATGTTGATGTGCCGGGACTTGAGGTCCTTGCGGTATCCGGCGTCGCCGGCGTCGACGTGGGGGGAGGCGGCCGTGCCCGCCGGGGCGGCGGACAGCGGCTCGGCCGCGGTGACGCGGTCACTCATGGAGTTGTTCGCCTTCGTGAGGGGGTGGGGGCTGTGCGTACCCGCCGCGCCCGGGGTCCCTTCGTGGGGGTCGCCCCTTGCACGGCCAGCCGACATCCTCACGGCAAGACGCGCTCACTGACTGTGAGCGAACTCACTGAACGCCCGTATTTGAGCTAGTTCAGAGCTTACGCAGCGCCGTCACGGGGCCAGCACGTCCAGCTCCTTGAGCGCGCCGACGGCGATCTCGCGGGTCAGCGCCTCGGCGCGGACGGCGTCGCGCTCCCGGACGGCCTCGGCGACCTGGACGTGGAGGGTGACGGCCGCCGGGTCGGGGTCCTCGAACATCACGTGGTGGTGGGTGCGGCCGGTGAGGACCTCGGCGACGACATCGCCGAGGCGGGCGAACATCTCGTTCCCCGAGGCGTTGAGCACGACCCGGTGGAAGGCGATGTCGTGGACCAGGTACGCCTCCAGCTGCCGGCCGCGCGAGGTGGCGACCATGCCGAGGGCCTGCTCGGTGAGTTCGCGGCACTGCGCCGGGGTGGCGTACAGGGCGGCGAGACCGGCGGCGACGGGCTCGACGGCGGAGCGCAGCACGGTGAGGGAGCGGAGCTGGCGGGGGCGGTCGGCGCCGGCGAGGCGCCAGCGGATGACCTGGGGGTCGTACACGTTCCAGCTCTCGGTGGGCAGGACCGTGACGCCGACCCGGCGGCGGGACTCCACCAGATGCATCGACTCCAGGACGCGGACGACCTCGCGGACGACGGTGCGGGAGACGTCGAAGTCCTGGGCGAGCTCGTCGGTGCGCAGGACGGTGCCGGGCGGGTGCTCCCCCGCGGTGATGGCGAGGCCCAGGGTGGCGAGCACGTGCGAGTGGAGTCCCTGGGCCGATGTCGTCATGGGGATCAGCCTATGCGCGGCCGCGCCGGTGATCACACCGGAGAGCGGGACGGGGGCCCGGCGGGGCACACCCGGGAATGAAAAGTATGACTTTTATGTCACAGGCTCTTGAATACGTCGTACTCAATGGGTTTCATGAGCGCGACGGATCGATGTCGAAGAAGACAGCGAGGCACCCCCCATGAGCTCCACCCCCCACCCCGCCGCACCCCCGGTCGTCGTCGTCATGGGCGTCGCCGGGACGGGCAAGACCACGATCGGCCCGCTGGTCGCCGGCGCCCTCGGCCTGCCCTACGCGGAGGGCGACGACTTCCACCCGGCGGCCAACGTGGCCAAGATGTCGGCCGGCGTCCCGCTCGACGACACCGACCGGGAGCCGTGGCTGGACGCCATCGGCGCCTGGGCGCACGAGCGGGCCGGGCTCGGCGGGGTGGTGAGCAGCTCCGCGCTGAAGCGGATCTACCGGGACCGG
The DNA here is from genome assembly GCF_042754585.1 of Streptomyces sp. NPDC059201. Taxonomy (NCBI): domain Bacteria; kingdom Bacillati; phylum Actinomycetota; class Actinomycetes; order Kitasatosporales; family Streptomycetaceae; genus Streptomyces; species Streptomyces sp. NPDC059201. The sequence goes on along the minus strand of NZ_JBHZBB010000006.1, from coordinate 137,279 downwards.
CTGCGCGCGGCCGCCCCCGGGATCGTCTTCCTCCACCTGACCGGCGACCGGGAGCTCATCGAGGGCCGGATGGCGGCGCGCAAGGGGCACTTCATGCCCACCGCGCTGCTCGACTCGCAGTTCGCCACCCTCCAGGAGCTGGAGGAGGACGAGGCGGGCGTCGCCGTCGACGTCTCCGGGACGCCCGAGGAGATCGCCGTACGGGCGGTCGCGGCGCTGCGCGCGTACCAGCGGCCGGTGCCCCTCTCCTGAGCCCCTTCTCTCTTTCCTGAGCCGCTTCCCCTACCCCTCTTTTTCCTCCTGCCCCCCTCAACCCCCAAGGGACCCACCGTGACCAGTCTCAGCGTCGAGATGCTGGCAGCGGACGCCGCCGAACCGATCACCTCGGCGGGCAACGCACAGCTGGGCATCGCCGTGCTCGCCGGCATCGCCGTCATCGTCCTGCTCATCACCAAGTTCAAGCTGCACGCGTTCCTGGCCCTGACCATCGGCTCGCTCGCGCTCGGCGCGTTCGCCGGGGCGCCGCTCGCGGACACCATCAAGTCCTTCAGCTCCGGGCTCGGCAACACCGTGGCGGGCGTGGGCGTGCTGATCGCGCTCGGCGCGATCCTCGGCAAGCTGCTCGCCGACTCGGGCGGCGCCGACCAGATCGTCGACACGATCCTCGCGAAGGCGAGCAGGCGCTCCATGCCGTGGGCGATGGTGCTGATCGCCTCGGTGATCGGGCTGCCGCTCTTCTTCGAGGTCGGCATCGTGCTGCTGATCCCGGTGGTCCTGATGGTCGCCAAGCGGGGCAACTACTCGCTGATGCGGATCGGCATCCCGGCCCTCGCCGGTCTGTCGGTGATGCACGGGCTCATCCCGCCGCACCCCGGGCCGCTCGTCGCGATCGACGCCGTCGGCGCCAACCTCGGCGTCACCCTCGCTCTCGGTCTGGTCGTCGCGATCCCGACCGTGATCATCGCGGGCCCGGTCTTCTCCCGGTACGCGGCCCGCTGGGTGGACATCCAGGCGCCCGAGCACATGATCCCGACGCGTCCGTCCGAGGACCTGGAGAAGCGCCCCGGCTTCGGCGTCACGGTCGCGACCGTCATGCTGCCGGTCGTCCTGATGCTGGTGAAGGCGCTCGTCGACATCGTGGTCGACGACCCCGAGAACGCCGTGCAGAAGGTCACCGACGTCATCGGCTCGCCGCTGATCGCGCTGCTGGCCGCCGTCATAGTGGCCCTGTTCACGCTGGGCCGCGCGGCCGGCTTCACCAAGGAGCGGCTGTCCTCGACGGTCGAGAAGTCCCTCGCCCCGATCGCGGGTGTGCTGCTCATCGTCGGCGCGGGCGGCGGCTTCAAGCAGACGCTGATCGACATCGGCGTCGGCCAGATGATCCTGGACCTCTCCAAGGACTGGTCGATCCCGGCCCTGCTCCTGGCCTGGCTGATCGCGGTCGCCATCCGGCTCGCGACGGGCTCCGCCACGGTCGCGACGATCTCGGCGGCGGGCCTGGTGGCCCCGCTGGCCGCGGGCATGTCGACCGGTGAGACGGCGCTGCTCGTGCTGGCGATCGGTGCGGGTTCGCTCTTCTTCAGCCACGTCAACGACGCCGGTTTCTGGCTGGTGAAGGAGTACTTCGGCATGAACGTCGGCCAGACGATCAAAACCTGGTCGGTGATGGAGACCATCATCTCGGTGGTGGCGCTGGTGTTCGTGCTGCTGCTGTCGCTGGTGATGTAGCGGCGGGTGGCTGTGTCGCGCGGGGCCCCCGGACCTCCTTGGAGAGGTCCGGGGCCCTGTGCGTGCTCGCTACGCCGTCGCCGCGGCCGCCGCCCGGCCCGCCGCCCGGCCGGAGAAGACGCAGCCGCCGAGGAAGGTGCCTTCGAGGGAGCGGTAGCCGTGGACGCCGCCGCCGCCGAAGCCGGCCGCCTCGCCGGCCGCGTACAGGCCGGGAAGGGGTTCGCCGGTCTCGGTGAGGACGCGGGAGGAGAGGTCGGTCTGGAGGCCGCCGAGGGACTTGCGGGTGAGGATGTTGAGGCGAACGGCGATGAGCGGGCCGGCCTTGGGGTCGAGGATGCGGTGCGGGGCGGCGGTACGGATCAGGCGGTCGCCCAGGTAGCCGCGGGCGCCGCGGATCGCGGTGATCTGGAGGTCCTTGGTGAAGGGGTTGGCGACCTCGCGGTCCCGCGCGGTGAGCTCGCGGCGCAGCGCGGTCTCGTCGATGAGGTCCTGGCCGGTGACCCGGTTCATGCCGCGGACGAGGGCGGCGAGGTCGTCCTCCACGACGAAGTCGGCGCCCTTGTCCATGAACGCCCGGACGGGGCCGGGGACGTCGGCGCGGGCGCGTCCGAGGACGTCGCGGACGGACTTGCCGGTGAGGTCGGGGTTCTGCTCGGAGCCGGAGAGGGCGAACTCCTTGCCGATGATCCGCTGGTCGAGGACGAACCAGGTGTGGTCGTGGCCGGTCCGCATGATGTGTTCGAGGGTGCCGAGGGTGTCGAAGCCGGGGAAGAGCGGGACCGGGAGCCGCTTGCCGGTGGCGTCGAGCCAGAGGGAGGAGGGGCCGGGCAGGATGCGGATGCCGTGCCGGGCCCAGATGGGGTTCCAGTTCTCGATGCCCTCGGTGTAGTGCCACATCCGGTCGCGGTTGACGTGGCGGGCGCCCGCCTTCTCCGCGATGCCGAGCATCAGGCCGTCGACGTGGGCGGGGACGCCGGAGAGCAGCTTCTCGGGCGGGGTGCCGAGGCGGGCGGGCCACTGGGCGCGGACCAGGTCGTGGTTGCCGCCGATGCCTCCGGTGGTGACGATCACCGCCTGCGCCCTCAGCTCGAAGGAGCCGGTGGCGGTGCGGCCGCTGGCGGTGCCGCGCTCGGCGTCGGAGGGCTCCAGGATCTCGCCGGTGACCGTGTCCAGGGCGCCGCCGGTGCGGCCGAGCGAGGTGACGCGGTGGCGGAAGCGGAAGGTGACGAGGCCCCGCGCGACGCCCTCGCGGACCTTCGCCTCGAAGGGGGCGACGAGGCCGGGGCCCGTACCCCAGGTGATGTGGAAGCGGGGGACGGAGTTGCCGTGCCCGGTGGCGTCGTAGCCGCCGCGCTCGGCCCAGCCGACGACGGGGAAGAAGCGGACCCCGCGCGCGTGCAGCCAGGAACGCTTCTCGCCGGCCGCGAAGTCGACGTACGCCTCCGCCCAGCGGCGGGCCCAGTCGTCCTCGGGGCGGTCGAAGCCGGCGGTGCCCATCCAGTCCTGGAGGGCGAGGGCGTGGCTGTCCTTGACGCGCAGCCGGCGCTGTTCGGGCGAGTCGACGAGGAAGAGCCCGCCGAAGGACCAGTGGGCCTGGCCGCCGAGGGACTGTTCGGGCTCCTGGTCCAGGAGGATCACGGACCGGCCGGCGTCGACCAGTTCGGCGGTGGCGACGAGACCGGCGAGGCCGGCCCCGATCACGATCACATCGGCGTCGTAGGACATGGACCGCATCTTGGATACACGGATGTATCGAGTCAACCGTTCGGGCTTGGCGGAACCCTTTCCGTTTTCTAATGTCGAGCATTAATATGGAGGTATGGCAAGGACGTCAGGGCCCGAGACCCGGGACAAACTGATCCGCGCGGCGGAGGAACTCTTCGCGGCCCAAGGGGTCGACGGCGCGCAGCTGCGGGACATCACCCGGCTCGCCGGGCAGGCGAACCCGTCGGCCGTGCAGTACCACTTCGGCTCCCGCGCCGGGCTCCTCGACGCGGTCATGGCCGGCCGGCTGGCCCGGACCGAGCAGGTGCTCGTCGCCCTGCCGCCCGCCGCCGAGGACGCCGGCGTACGCGAGCTGATCACCGCCCTCGTCACCGCCGAGGCGAGCGAGCTGGGCACCGAGCGGGGCTGCCGCTGCCTGCGCGTCTCCGCGCAGCTCAGCCACGAGAGCGGCGTCCGCACCCGCACCCCGCACCCCACCCTCGCCGGCACCGCCTACTGGGCGCTGATCGAGCGCCTCGCCGGGCGGCTGGCCGCCGACGGGCTGCCCGAGCCGCTGCTCCTGGAGCGCCTCGACCTCGCCCTCACGGTCGTCGGCGCGGCGCTCGCCGACCGGGCCCGGCAGTACCTCGACGGGACGGAGCCGCTCACGGACGAGCCGCTCTTCCTCGCCGACCTCGTCGAGACCACCACCGCGCTTCTCCGGGCCGCACAGCCCCGGAGCGTCTGAATCTCCACCCCGCACCACCCCGAAAGGACCTCCCATGAACGACCTCACCGGCAAGACCGTCCTGATCACCGGCGGCGCCCGCGGCCTGGGCGCCGAGGCGGCCCGCCAGGCCGTCGCCGCCGGGGCGAACGTGGTCGTCACCGACGTCCTCGACGAGGACGGCGCGGCGACCGCCGCGAGCCTCGGCGAGCGCGCCCGCTTCTTCCACCACGACGTCACCTCCGAGGAGGAGTGGGCGGCGGCCGTCGCCTACGCCGTCGCCGAGTTCGGCGGTCTGCACGGCCTGGTGAACAACGCCGGCATCTCCACCGGCACCCTCCTGGAGACCGAGAGCGTCGAGCACTTCCGCAAGGTCCTCGACATCAACCTCACCGGCGTCTTCATCGGCATGAAGGCCGCCATACCGGCGATGAAGGAGGCCGGCGGCGGCTCCATCGTCAACATCTCCTCCGCGGCGGGCCTGATGGGCCTCGCGCTCACCGCCGGCTACGGCGCCTCCAAGTGGGGCGTCCGCGGCCTCACCAAGATCGGCGCGGTGGAGCTGGGCACGTCGCGGATCCGCGTCAACTCGGTCCACCCGGGCATGACGTACACCCCGATGACCGCCGCGGTCGGCATCCAGCGCGGCGAGGGCATGTACCCGAACACGCCGATGGGCCGGGTCGGCGAGGCCGACGAGATCGCCGGCGCGGTCGTCTTCCTGCTCTCGGACGCGGCCTCGTACGTGACGGGCGCCGAGCTCGCCGTGGACGGCGGCTGGACCACCGGGCCGACGGTCAAGTACGTCATGGGTCAGTGAGGTCGCTGCGGCCCGGGTTCTGTGGGTCGGCTGGTTTCATGGGCGCATGAGCGCCTCCGATGAAGTACGGGACGAAGTACTGGACGCAGTACGGGACGAAGTACTGGACGTCGTCGACGAGCAGGACCGGGTGATCGGGCAGGCCCCGCGCGGTGAGGTGTACGCGCGGGGCCTGATCCATCGCTGCACCTTCATCCGGGTACGGGACGCCGAGGGGCGGCTGTTCGTCCACCGCAGGACCCCGGACAAGCTCGTCTTCCCGTCGATGTACGACCTCTTCGTCGGCGGGGTCGTCGGCGCGGGCGAGTCCTACGACGACGCGGCGCTGCGCGAGGCCGAGGAGGAGCTGGGTGTCTCCGGGCTCCCCCGGCCCGACTTCCTCTTCTCGTTCCTGTACGACTCCGAGGGCGTGGCCGGGAAGTGGTGGTCGGCCGTGTACGAGGTCCGCTGCGACCTGCCGGTGCGGCCGCAGCCCGAGGAGGTGGCCTGGCACGCCTTCCTCACCGAGGAGGAGCTGCGGGAACGGCTGCCGGGGGCGCCGGGGGCCTGGGAGTGGGTGCCGGACGGGCTCGCGGCGTACGAGCTGCTGGTGGCGGGGCGGAACGAGGGACGGAAGGAACTGGAGGGTCAGGGCGGTGCGGGAGGGGCGGGCCGTTAGGGTGCCGGGGTGAGCCGATTCGTACAGAGCCTGCGGCTGTGGTTCGCGCCGCAGCGGATCCGGGACGAGGGCGAGACCCCCGACTACCGCTTCTCCCTCGCCAACGAGCGGACCTTCCTCGCCTGGATCAGGACCGCGCTCGCGCTCATCGGCGGCGGCTTCGCCGTCGACCAGTTCCTGCCGGACCTGCGCTGGGCGGTCCGGGTCGGGCTCGCGCTCGCACTGCTCGCCGCCGGTGTGCTGTGCGCGCTGCGCGCGGTGAACCACTGGATCCGCTGCGAGCGGGCCATGCGACGCGGCGAGGACCTGCCGGTCTCCCGCTTCCCGGCGGTGCTGAGCCTCACCGTGGCCGTGGTCGCGGTCGCGATGGTGGTCCTCGTCCTCTTCGGCCGGGCCGGGTAGTGGGCGGTCCGGCGGGCGGGGAGGGGGACGGGGGCGGGTCGCCGGGGCATGGGCCTGAGCCGGCCGGGGCCGACGAGGCCCGCGATCCGGGGCTCCAGCCGGAGCGGACGCGGCTCGCCTGGCGGCGCACGACGCTGTCGTGCACGGTCGTCGCGGTGCTCGGGATCAAGCTGGCCTTCATGGACGACGCGACGGCGGCGGGAGTGACGGGCCTGGCCCTCTCCGCCCTGCTGTGGATCGCCTTCCTGGCCGTGGCCCACCGCCGCATCCGCACCCTGGACGCCACCCGGCCCCGGGTCCTGTCGGCACGCGCCGCCCTGCTGGCCACTGGGTGCACGGTGGCGCTGGCGGTGTGCGGGGCGGCGCTGATCTGGTGAGGTGGGCTGGTGAGCCTGGCCGCGCCTCAGTGAACTGGGCCGGTAAGCCCGGCCGTGCCTGCGGGGCGGTGGGCCGGTGAGTTCGGCCGTGTCTACGGGACCGTGACGACGACCTTGCCCTGGAGGCCGCCTTCGGCGTTGGCTCGTTGTGCTTCGGCGGCTCGTTCCAGGGGGAAGGTCTTCGCTACGCGGATGTCCAGGACGCCCTCGTCGGCCAGGTCGGCCAGGGCGCTCAGGTCGGCGGCGTCGGGGCGGACCCAGTAGTAGAGGCCGCCCAGGGCCAGGACCTCGCCGTCGGCGATGGAGGCGAGGCGGCCGCCGGGGGCCAGCAGCTTCGCCGCGTGCGGGAGGAAGGGGCCGCCGAGGGTGTCCAGGACGGCGTCGACGCCGTGCGGGGCGAGCTCCCTGACCTGGTGGGTGAAGGTCTGCTCGTCGAAGAGGACCGGCTCGGCGCCGAGCGCCGTCACCCGCTCCCGGCCGGACTCGCGGACGGCGCCCAGGACCCGGCAGCCGAGGTGCCGGGCGATCTGGACGGCCATCGAGCCGACGCCACCGGCCGCGGCGAGCACCAGGACCGTCTCCCCCGCCCGCACCGAGAGCGCGCTGTGCAGGGCCTGGTAGGCGGTCAGCCCGACCAGGGGCAGCGCGGCGGCCTCCTCGAAGGAGCAGCCGCGGGGCTTGCGGGCGAGGGTGCGGACGGGGGCGGAGACGTACTCGGCGAAGGTGCCGTGGGCGAGGAAGTCCTCGCGGACGTACCCCATGACCTCGTCGCCCTCCGCCCACTCCGTGACGGAGACGCCGGGCCGGACGACGACGCCGGAGACGTCCCAGCCGGGGACGACGGGGAAGACCGCGTCGATCATCCCGTCGAGGTAGCCGGCCTGCGCCTTCCAGTCGACCGGGTTGACGGCCGCTGCCCGCACCCTGACGAGGACCTCGTCGGGCCCCACCTTCGGGTCGGGCAGCTCGCCGTACTCCAGGACCTCGGGGCCGCCGTAACGGCGGTAGCTGATCGCCTTCATGGCTCCGACCCTCGGCGGGCCCGGGACGCTCCGCAAGCCGGGAGGGGCGGGCGGGGGCCGGGGGGCGGGTTCCCGGGGGGGGGGGGAGCGGGATGCCGGGGCCCGGGGGTGGGATCCCGGGGGCCGGGGGTGGGATCCCGGGGGCCGGGGGTGGGATCCCGGGGGCCCTGTCCCCGGGAACGGGCACCCCGGCGGGCCGGCCGGTGGCAGGCTGCCCCCTGACGCGTCGATCTTCTTCCCCGGGGGAGCCCTGTGCCTGCCACCGACCCGTACGTGGTCACGCTCGCGCCGCACGTCCACGCCTACGTCCAGCCCGATGGCGGCTGGTGTCTGAACAACGCCGGTTTCCTCGGCGACGCGGGCGAGTCCCTGCTCGTCGACACCACCGCCACCGAGCGCCGCGCCCTGCTGCTGCGCGACGCCGTACTCGCCGCGGGGCTGCCGCTGCCGCGCACGGTCGTGAACACCCATCACCACGGGGACCACACCTACGGGAACGGCGTGTTCCGGCCAGAGGCACGGATCGTCGGGCACGAGAACTGCCGGTCCGAGCAGCTGAACGCGGGCCACCAGCTGCACCTGCTGTGGCCGCAGACCGACTTCGGCCAGGTCGAGATCACGCCGCCCGACGTCACGTACCGGGACCGCATGACCGTGTACGTGGGTGGGATCGAGGTGCGGCTGCTGCACCCGGGGCCCGCGCACACCACGGGCGACTCGATCGTGCACCTGCCGGAGCAGGGCGTGGTCTTCACCGGGGACCTGGTCTTCCAGGGCGGGACGCCGTTCCTGCCGATGGGCTCGCTGGCCGGCTCGCTGCGCGCGCTCGCCCTGCTGCGGTCGCTGGACGCGGAGCGGGTGGTGCCGGGGCACGGGCCGGTGACGGACCCCAGCGCGTACGACGCCACCGAGCGCTATCTCCTGTGGGTGGCGGAGCTGGCCGCCGAGGGGCACGCGAAGGGCGAGCCGCCGCTGGAGACCGCCCGCCGGACGGACCTGGGCGAGTTCGGCGCGTGGCGTGAGAGCGAGCGGCTCGTGGCGAACCTGCACCGGGCCCACGCGGAACTGGACGGTCTCCCGGAGGGCCACCCGCTCGACCCGGTGGCAGTCTTCGGCGACATGGCGGCGATGAACGGCGGGGTGGCGGTGGCCTGCCACGCGTGAGCCGGCCGCGGGGCGCCTGACGCGGCGCGGGACGGCCGGATCGCGGGCGTACGCGCGCGTGCGTCCGGTCGCCGTGACCGGGCGTACGCGCGCGTGCCTCCGGCCGCGCGGGCAGCCTGACGCACGGCGCGGCATGGCCGGATCGCCGGGCGTAAGCGCGCGTGCGTCCGGGCACGCGGGGCCGCCGGACCAGGCCAGGGCCGCGGGTCAGGGCGTGGTAAGGCGTCCGGGCGCGCGCGGGGCCGCCTGAGGCACGGCGCGAGACGGCCGGATCGCCCGGCGTACGCGCGCGTGCGTCCGGGCTCGCGGGACGGCTGGATCGCCGGGCGTACGCGCGCGTGCCTCCGGGCGCGCGCGGCCGCCTGACGCACGGCGCGAGACGGCCGGATCGCCGGGCCTACACGCGCGTCCGGTCGTGCGGGCCGCCTGAAGCACGGCGCGGGACAGCCGGATCGCCGGGCCGACGCGCGCGTGCGTCCGGTCGCCCTGAGCGGGCGTACGCGCGCGTACGCCCGGCCTCGCGTGCCCTCGCGCGCGTGGGGCCTGCCGTGTGCCGGTGCCCGCGAGGGGCCAAGAGGGGCGGCGGGTACGGACGAGGGGAGGCCCCCCCCGGGCCGGGCGCCCGGGCCCCCGTGTTTCGGGAGCCCTCTGGACGACATACCGACTGGTCGGTCATCATGAACGCCGACCGACCGACCCACCGGAGGTACGCCCGATGAGCCACGCCGCCCCGCCACCCGGCCTCGATCCCGAGCGCCTGCGCCGCCATCTGGAGCGCGAGCGGCCCGGACTGGTCGCCGGGCCCCTCGAAGCCCGGCTGATCGAGGGCGGCCGCTCCAACCTCACGTACGTCGTCACCGACGGCACCGGCCGCTGGGTGGTGCGCCGCCCGCCGCTCGGGCACGTGCTGGCCACCGCGCACGACATGAAGCGCGAGCACCGGGTCATCAGCGCCCTCGGCGGGACCTCGGTGCCGGTGCCGGGCACGGTGCTGCTGTGCGAGGACGAGGAGGTGCTCGGCGCGCCCTTCTACGTCATGGAGTTCGTCGAGGGGACCCCGTACCGCTCCGCCTCCCAGCTCGCCCCGCTGGGCCCTGAGCGCACCCGCGGCGCCGTCCTCGGCCTGGTCGACACGCTGGTCGACCTGCACGCGGTGGAGCCGGAGGCCGTCGGTCTCGGCGACTTCGGCCGGCCGGAGGGCTTCCTCGACCGGCAGCTCCGCCGCTGGGGCAAGCAGCTCGCCGCCTCCCGGGGGCGCGACCTGCCCGGCATCGAGGAGCTGCACGCGTCACTCGGCCGCGCGCTGCCCGGCTCCCCCGCGCCGACCGTCGTGCACGGCGACTACCGGCTCGACAACGTCCTGGTCGGCGCCGACGACCGGATCGAGGCGGTCCTCGACTGGGAGATGTCCACCCTCGGCGACCCGCTGACCGACCTGGGCCTCCTCGTCATGTACAGCACCCCGCTGGACCTGCCCGGCTCGCCGATCTCGACGACCGCGACCGCCGCGGGCCACCCGGCCGCCGCCGAACTGGTCGAGCGCTACGCCGCCCGCTCCGGCCGGGACGTCTCCGCCCTCTCCTGGTACACGGCCTTCGCCTGGTTCAAGCTCGCCGTGATCCTGGAGGGCATCCACTACCGCTACACCCTCGGGCAGACCGTCGGCGCCGGTTTCGACCGCATCGGCGACCTCGTCCCCGTCTTCATCGAGCACGGCCTGACCACCCTTCAGGAGGGCTGAACCGCCATGGACTTCTCCTACGACGCACGCACCGAGGAGCTGCGGGCCCGGCTGCTCGCCTTCATGGACGAGCACGTGTACCCCGCCGAGGCCGTCGCCCACGAGCAGCGGGCCGACCTCGCCTCGCCATGGGACGAGCCGCCGGTGGTGGCGGAGCTGAAGGCCGAGGCCAAGCGGCAGGGCCTGTGGAACCTCTTCCTCCCGGACGAGGGGTACGGGGCCGGGCTGACGAACCTCCAGTACGCGCCGCTCGCCGAGATCACCGGCCGCAGCCCGCAGCTCGCACCGACCGCCCTCAACTGCGCGGCCCCGGACACCGGGAACATGGAGCTGCTCGCCCAGTTCGCCGACGAGGCGCAGAAGAAGCAGTGGCTGGAGCCGCTGCTCGCGGGCGAGATCCGGTCCGCCTTCGCGATGACCGAGCCCGACGTGGCCTCCTCCGACGCGACGAACATCGAGACCCGGATCCGGCGGGACGGCGACGCGTACGTCGTCGACGGGCGCAAGTGGTACATCTCCGGGGCCATGAACCCCGATTGCAAGGTCTTCATCGTGATGGGCAAGACCGACCCCGACGGGACGGACCTCCGCCGCCAGCAGTCGATGATCCTGGTCCCCCGCGACACCCCCGGCGTCGAGGTACGGCGGGCGATGCAGGTGTACGGCTACGAGGACCACTACCACGGCGGCCACGCCGAGGTGGTCTTCGACGGCGTCCGCGTCCCCGCCTCGCACCTCATCGGCGAGGAGGGTGGCGGCTTCGCCATCGCGCAGGCGCGGCTCGGCCCCGGTCGGATCCACCACTGCATGCGGCTGATCGGCATGGCCGAGCGGGCGGTGGAGCTGATGTGCCGGCGGGCCGTCTCCCGTACCGCCTTCGGCAAGACCCTCGCCCAGCAGGGCGTGGTGCAGAACTGGATCGCGGACGCGCGCGTGACCATCGAGCAGCTGCGCCTGCTCGTCCTCAAGACGGCCTGGCTGATGGACACCGTCGGCAACAAGGGCGCCCACACCGAGATCCAGGCCATCAAGATCGCCACCCCGCGCGCGGTGGTGGACATCATCGACAAGGCGGTGCAGGCGCACGGCGCCGGCGGCGTCTCGCAGGACTTCCCGCTCGCCGAGCTGTGGGCGGCGGCCAGGACCCTGCGACTCGCGGACGGGCCGGACGAGGTGCACCAGCGGTCGCTGGCCCGCCGCGAGCTGAAGCGCTACCTCTGACGGCTCACGGCCGCAGGGCCCGCAGCAGGAGGTCGGCCAGGTGGTCGGCGACCTGCTGCGGGGTCATCGGGCCGTCCGGGCGGTACCACGTGGACAGGTGGTGCACGGAGCCGAAGTGGTAGTCCACGACGAGGTCGGCGGGCGTGGCGGAGGAGAAGACGCCCGCCCGCTGGCCTTCCTCCACGAGGGCGCGGAAGCGCTCGTGGTAGCGGCGGCGCTCGGAGCGGACCTGCTTGTTCTTCTCCGGGCTCAGGTGGTGCATGGAGCGGAAGAAGATCGACGCGTCGTCGAGGTTCTCGATGGTGGTGACCACGACGTCGGCGGCGGCGGAGCGCAGGCGCTCCTCGACGGGCGCGTCGGCGTCCGCGAAGTCGTCGAGCCGCTCCTGCTGGAGGCGGAGCACGCGCGCGTACACCTCCTGGAGGAGGTCCTCCTTGGAGCCGAAGTAGTGGTAGAGCGCGCCCTTGGTGACGCCCGCCGCCTCGACGATCTCCTGGACGGAGGTGCGGTCGTAGCCCCGCTCGGCGAAGAGCCGGGTGGCGGCGGCGAGGAGCCTCTGGGGGACGGGAGAGCCGTCCCCGTCCGTCGTCCTGGCCATGCTCCGCCGCCTTCCGGTCCTCCGGCCCCGTCCCTGGCGGTCGGGGCCTCCGTCGGTAGATCTTCCCATCCGTCGCCGGGTGCGCTAGCGCGCGCCCGCCTCCCAGTGCCGCTGGAGCTTGTTCATGCCGCCGATCCAGCGTTCCGGGTCGTCCGCGCGGTTGCGGTAGAAACCGGCCACCTCCGGGTGCGGAAGGACGAGGAAACGGTCTTCCCCGATGGCGTCGAGGAGGGCGTCGGCGACGGTCTCCGGCTCGACGGCGGTCGGGACGAGCACGAGGTCGCCGGCCGAGCCGGTGGCCGCCAGCATGTCGGTGCGGACGCCCTGCGGACAGATGGCGTGGACCTTGAGACCACGGTGGCGGTAGGTGAGGGAGAGCCATTCGGCGAAGGCGTAGGCGCCGTGCTTGGAGACGCTGTACGGGGCAGCGCCGATCATGGTGAGCAGGCCGGCGGCCGAGACGGTCGAGACGAAGCGGCCGGTGCCGCGCTCCAGCCAGTCGGGGAGCAGGGCGCGGGCCGCGCGGACGTGGGCCATCACGTTGACGTCCCAGGCGGCGGCCCAGACGGCCTCGTCGGCGAAGGCGTCGCCGGCGGAGGCGAGTCCGGCGTTGGCGCACCAGATGTCGACGGTGCCGCCGAGGGCGTCGCGGGCCTCGTCGACGATCGCGGAGGCGTCGCCGGGGACGGCGAGGGCGCCGAGTTCGTCGGCGACGGCCTTGGCCCGGACGGGGTCGAGGTCGTTGACGACGACGCGGGCGCCCTCGGCGGCGAAGCGCCGGGCGAGGGCGGCGCCGATGCCGCCGCCCGCTCCGGTGACGACGACGGCGGCGCCCCGGACCTCGTGCGTGCCCGCGTTCATGGACCCCTCCAGGGTGGTGCGGCTCGGTCACCGCTCCGGTGACACCGGGCAGACTAACCGGTCGGTATGGACGGTGGAAGACCTCGGAGGGAACGACGGAGGGCTCCGGTGGGGACGACGGAAGGCTCGGAAGGTTCCGGCTCACCGCCTTCCGCACGCCTCGTTCCCCCGGGGCGTCAGGAGCGCTAGCCTGCGTGCCCATGTCACGCATGAGGCGGTTGAAGCTGTCGCGTCGGGATCTGCTGGCGGCCGGAGGGGCCCTGACCGCGGGAGGGGCGCTGGCCGCGACCGCCTCCCCCGCCGCGGCCGACCCCGGGCGGGCGCACGCGCGCGTACGGACCGGATTCGAGCGGCTGGCGGCCGACGGGTACGCCCTCCTGGCCGGCGAACGGGTCGGCGTGGTCACCAACCCGACCGGGATCACGGCGGACGCCCGGCACCTGGTGGACGTCATGCACGCCGACGAACGGGTGGACCTGGTGGCCGTGTTCGGCCCCGAGCACGGCTTCCGGGGCACCGCACAGGCGGGCGGCTCGGAGGGCCGGTACGACGACCCGGCGACCGGGCTGCCGGTCCACGACACGTACCTGAAGAGCGGGCAGGCGCTGGCCGACATCTTCACCGCCTCCGGTGTCGACACGGTCGTCTTCGACATCCAGGACGCGGGCGCCCGCTTCTACACGTACATCTGGACGCTCTACGACTGCATGGTGGCGGCGGAGCTGGCCGGGAAGCGGTTCGTGGTCCTGGACCGGCCGAACCCGGTGAGCGGCCGGGCGGCCCTCGGCCCCGTCCTGGACCGGGCCTTCGCCACCTTCGTCGGCCGCGAGCCGATCGCGCAGGCGCACGGCATGACGGTGGCGGAGCTGGCGCTCCTCTTCAACGCCGAGTTCCTGGCCCGTCCGGTGGAGCTGGAGACGGTACGGATGTCGGGCTGGCGGCGCCGGGACTTCTTCGACGCCACGGGGCTGCCGTGGGTGCCGCCGAGCCCGAACATGCCCACCCCGGAGACCGCGCTCGTCTACGCGGGCACCTGCCTCTTCGAGGGCACCAACCTCTCCGAGGGCCGGGGCACCACCCGCCCCTTCGAACTCCTCGGCGCGGAGGGCGTCGACCGCCGTTGGGCGGAGGCGGCGAACGCCCTGGACCTGCCCGGAGTCCGCTTCCGCGAGGCGTACTTCGCGCCGAGCTTCTCCAAGTTCCAGGGCCGCACGGTCGGCGGCGTCCAGCTCCACGTCCACGACCGCGAGTCCTTCGACCCAGTACGCACCGGGATCGGGCTCCTGGTCACCGCCCGCTCCTCCTGGTCCGGATTCGCCTGGCGCCCCGACCACTGGATCGACAAGCTCACCGGCTCCACGCGCGTGCGTACGCTGGTCGACGCGGGCGCGGACACCGACGAGGTCGTGGGCGCCTGGGCCGAGGACCTGGCGGCCTTCCGGGCGGTGCGACGGGAGCACTTGCTGTACCGGTGAGTTCCGAGCATGGCCGGCAAGGTCCGAACAGAGCCTGTGAGGTCCGAATAGCGCCCGTGAGGTCCGAGTAGGGCCCGTGAGGTCTGACTTTGGCTGGATCCGGGCATGCTGCCCGGGGGTTGCCGGTATCGGGCCCCTGGGCGCTTCCTCGACGGGGAGGGACGGGCGGGCCGTGAGCGGGATGAGTGTGGATCCGTACCGGGAGATCGTCCTCGACAGGGACGGTGACGGCCCGGCGGGGCAGGCGGCCGAGCTGGTCGCGCTGGCGCGGCGGGGGGTGACGGATCTGGTGGTGTTCGCGCACGGGTGGAACAACTCTCCGTCCGGCGCGACCCGCCTGTACTCCGACTTCTTCGAGCCCTTCCCCGGGCTGCTGGCGCCGGGAATCGAGGTGGGGTACGCGGGCGTGGTCTGGCCCTCGATGATGTTCACGGACGAGCCCGTGCCGGATTTCCGGGCGCTGGTGACGACGCTGCCGGAGAAGGAGCGGGCGATCGTCCGGCTGACCGAGCTGCTGGCACTCGCTCCGCCGGAGGAGGCGGCGTTCGCGGAGTTCGGGGCGCTGCTGCGGGAGTTGGCGGACGTGGACGACGAGGGCTTCGCCGCCGCCGGCGGGGCGCCGGATTTCCTGGCGCCGGAGTTCCTGGTGGCGGATCCCCTGGAGACGTGCGCGGTGTTCACGGCGGCCCTGGAGGGGACGACTCCGGAGGCGGTGTTCGGGGGCGGGCTCGGGCGGCTGTGGAAGGGCGGCCGGGAGGCGCTGCGGCAGGCCACGTACTACGTGATGAAGCGGCGGGCGGGGCAGGTGGGCGAGCGGGGGCTCGGGCCGCTGCTCGCGGAGGTGGCGCGCCGCGCGCCGGGGCTGCGGGTGCATCTGGTGGGGCACAGCATGGGCGCCCGGCTCGTGGCGTACGCGCTGCGCGGGCTGCCGGGGGCGCTGCGGCCGGTCCGTTCGATGACGCTGCTCCAGGGCGCCTTCTCGCACTACGCGTTCGCCGCGCGGCTGCCCCACGACCCGGGCCGGTCGGGGGCGCTGAGGGACATGCAGCTGCGGGTGCGGGGGCCGGTGGTGGCCTGCCACTCACGGCACGACACCGCGCTCGGCGTCCTGTATCCGCTGGCCTCCCGCGCGGCCGGGGACTCGGCGTCCCTGGCGGAGCCGCTCGGCCGGCTCGTGGCGCGCGACCCGCGGTGGGGCGCGATCGGCTGGGACGGCGTCCAGGGCGTGCCGGGAGCGGCGCGACGGACGCTGGCGACGGTGCTGCGGGACGGAGTACCGCTCTCGGGCTGCGTGAGCGTGGACGCCGCGGAGGTCGTCGGCTCGCACAGCGACGTCCGACGGCCGGAACTGGCCCGGGTGGTGGTCTCGGCAGCCCGAATAGGCCGCCGGTAGGGGCGGACTGGGCGGCCGGGGCGGCCGGGGCAGGGCGCGGGTGGGGGCCGGTACGGACAGAAGCGCAGGCAGGCAGGGGCGCGGGCAGGGAACGGACCGGATCGGGGTGCGGGCAGGGAGCGGACCGGATCGGGCGCCGGTGGGGCGTTTCCAGCCCCTCGGGTCGTGGCGAGTTCACGCCGTGGAGGCGGGTGTTCCGCATCCGGGCGGAACACGGTGGCGCCTTCGTTCGTCCCTCTGGTACCGCGGATGCGCGAACGACCAGCGACGGAGGTGGCGAGCGATGGCCGGTTTCCGGAGTCTCGCTAGACAGGTGCGTGATCAGGGTTGCGACACGGCACTGCGCAGGTACTCCCTGCGCAAGTGCCTGGAGAGGTTCGCTCCCTACGGGCACCGGGCGACCTGGGACCACCTGTGCCGCAGGCACGGGTTCGGACCCGACGACCGGGAGCTCGACCCGGCGCGGCTGGTGGCCGCGCTGGAGGAGTTGGAGGAGGCGCGGGCCGTCTGGCTCGCGTACGAGGACGAGTTCGCCGCCCGGCGGCGGCGCGAGAAGCACGGCGGGCTGCGCGCCCTGGGGGCGCTGGACGACTGGCACCGGGACGTGTGGGGTGGCAACGGGGTGGTGCGGTGCGGCGATCCGGCCGTCCACCCGACGGATCCGCTGCCGGAGGTGGTACGGCGGCTGGTGACGGCGCTGGAGGACGCCCCCGGGGAGGCGTGCCCGGTGTGCGCGGGGGCGCGGATCGCGTGGACCGGCGGTCCGGAGGAGGGGGCCTGGTACGGCCCGGTGTGCGCGGACTGCGGGGTCGAGTTGCCCCGCGCGGTCCTCACCCAGGGAGCGCTGGCCCGGGCGCGCGGGACGCGCGACCGCCCTCTGGCTCCGGCGGCGTGACGCGGCCGGGGGGAGGCAGGTGCTCCAGGCGGCGCTGAACGGCACGTGGGGGCCCGGGGAGTCGGCGGTGGTGCCGCGTGATCCGGCGGGCCTCGCCGAGGCCGCGGCGGACGCCGTGGCGGCGGGCGCGCACGAGGTACGGATCCGGCCACGGACGCCCTGCGGCGGCGGTTCGCTCTCGCCCCGGGTGGTGGGGCCCGCGCTGACGGCGGTGCGGGGAGCCGTACGCGTACCGGTGACGGTGGCGGTGGACGCGTGGGCCGAGCCCGATCCCGCGCGGCGGGTCGCGCGGATCCGGTCCTGGGAGACGCTTCCTGACCTGGCGTGGGTGGCCTGGCACGAGCCGGGCGCCGAGGAGACGGCGGCGGCGCTGGCGCGCGGGGTGGCCGTGGAGGCGGGGCTGCGGGCCGGCACGGCGGGCCCGGCCCTGTTCGCCCGCTCCCCTTCGGCGGCCCGGGTGCGGCGGATCGTGGCGGAGCTCCCGGACACGGCCCGCGCGGCGGAGCCGTGGGCCCGGGCGGCGGCGGACGGCCCCGGCGGGGTGCCCGTCCTGCTGTGCGGGACCGGCGCGGCGGCCTGGCCGGTGCTGCGGCTGGCCCGACGGCTCGGTCTGGCCGCCCGGATCGGCCTGGAGGACACCCTCTTCCTGCCGGACGGCACCCGCGCCCGCTCCACGGCGGAGCAGGTACGGGCCGCGCTGTCCGGTACGCCCCAGGTCTCGTCCTAGATCCTGGCCTACGCCTCGTTCTCCGTCTCGTCCTGGGTCTCGCGGCTCAGGGGCAGCAGACGGGAGCCGGCCATCCGCTCGCCGAAGACGTCGTCGGGGTTGGAGAGGACGCAGGTCTCCAGGGAGAGGCAGCCGCAGCCGATGCAGTCCGTCAGGTGGTCGCGGAGCCGGCCGAGCTGCTTGATGCGGTCGTCGAGTTCGGACCGCCAGGTGGCGGAGAGCCGGGACCAGTCCTCCCGGGTCGGGGTGCGCTCCTCGGGCAGTTCGGAGAGCGCGTCACGAATGGTGGCGAGGGGGATGCCGACGCGCTGGGCGGCGCGGATGAAGGCGACCCGGCGCAGGGCGTCACGCCCGTAACGACGCTGGTTTCCGGCCGTACGGCGGCTGCCGATGAGCCCCTTCGCCTCGTAGAAGTGGAGGGCGGAGACGGCGGCCCCGCTGCGGGCGGAGAGCTGGCCGACGGTGAGCTCGTGGATCTTCTCGGGAATCTGCGGCACCCCTCGAACCCTACTGGTCCGTTGACACCGCGACCCCCACCCCACATGCTGAGCAAGCGCTTAGACACAAACCGTTGGGTATGTCGTACGAGAAGGGACCAGGGACATGGCCGAGCCGAGGATCTTCACCTCCGCCGAGGAGCTGCGCGCGGGGGTCGGCGAGCAGCTGGGGCACAGCGACTGGCTGGAGGTGGACCAGAAGCGGATCGACCTCTTCGCCGATGCCACCGGCGACCACCAGTGGATCCACGTGGACCCCGAGCGCGCCGCCTCCGGCCCCTTCGGTTCCACGATCGCGCACGGCTATCTGACCCTCTCCCTGCTGCCGCTGTTCGTGCCGCAGGTGCTGCGGGTCGAGGGCATGAAGATGGGCCTCAACTACGGCACGGAGAAGGTGCGTTTCCCCGCGCCGGTCCCGGTCGGCTCGCGGCTGCGCGCCACGGCGGTGCTGACGAAGGTCGAGGAGGCCGGCGGCGGGGTGCAGGTCACCGCGAAGGTGACCGTGGAGCGCGAGGGCGGCGACAAGCCGGTGTGCGTCGCCGAGTCGGTCTCGCGCTACTACTTCTGAGCCCGGTACCCCACCATGCGCAGCACGAGGTCGGCGTAGAGCGCGCCGACCTCGTCGGGCGTCCGGCGGCCCTCCGGGTTGAACCAGCGGGCGACGTCGATGCAGAGGGAGAGCACGGCGACGGTGGTTCCGGCCACGTCCGTCTGGTCGAACTCGCCCGCCGCCACGCCCTCCTCGATGATCCGGCGCACGCTCGCGTCGGTCTCCCGGCGCAGCTCGACGATCTCGGCGCGGTGCTCGGGACCGAGCGCGTCCAGCTCGTACTGGACGACCCGGGCCGTGGTGTGGTGCTCGGCGTGCCAGCGTACGAAGGAGCGCACGGCGTCGGCCAGCCGGTCGGCGGCGGCGCCGTCGCGCAGCTCGGCGGCCCGGAGGATCTCCAGGGCCTTGTCGTGACCGATGCGGCTGATCCGGTGGAGCAGCTCTTCCTTGGTCTTGTAGTGGATATAGAGAGCGGCGGGACTCATACCGGCCCGGCCCGCGATGTCGCGGGTGGTGGTGGCGTGGTAGCCGCGTTCGGCGAACGCCTCGACGGCCGCGACCAGCAGCCTCCGGGCGGCCTCGGGCGTGACCTCGCCCCAGGGCACGTCCTCGCCGCCGGGCGTCTGCTCCGCCGTGCTCATCCCACACTCCTCCTCGGACCGGTCAGGACGAACACCATACAACGAAGCTGAGCAAGCGCTTAGAGATCGGGACGTCCGGTTCCGGGGAGGGCGGGCGCTCAGAGCTTCTGCCGGAAGGGGGCTCAAAGCTTCTCTGGAAGGCGCTCAGAGCTTCTGCTGGAAGGGGTCGTGCTCGGCGAGGAGCTTCTCCAGGCGGGCCTGGTCCACCCTGCTGACGATCCGGTCCGACTCCTGCCGGTCGCGGACCACCTTCGCGAGGGTGAAGGCGGAGGTGGTGAGGTAGAGGACGGAGACCGCGAGGAAGGCGCGCACCCAGGCGCTCGCCTCCAGCTGGTAGATCCCGATGGTGACCGCCGCGCCGGCGACCGCGAAG
Source organism: Streptomyces sp. NPDC059201 (assembly GCF_042754585.1). Lineage (NCBI taxonomy): Bacteria > Bacillati > Actinomycetota > Actinomycetes > Kitasatosporales > Streptomycetaceae > Streptomyces > Streptomyces sp. NPDC059201. The sequence goes on along the minus strand of NZ_JBHZBB010000006.1, from coordinate 117,705 downwards.
GAGATGACGGCCTGCGCGTGGTACGCGTTCGTGTTCTGCTGCTTGACCTGTGACTCGCTCATGGGGACAGCATCGGGCGGATGTGGCGGTCGCCACATCCGCCGGGATACTCAGGTCGGGTGGGGTACGGGACTCAGTGCTGGGCTCAGTACGGGGATCGGTACGGGGCTCGGTACCGGGATCGGTACGGGGCTCGGTACCGGGATCGGTACGGGGCTCGGTACCGGGATCGGTACGGGCTCGGTACCGGGATCGGTACGGCGCTCGGTACCGGGATCGGTACGGCGCTCGGTACCGGGATCGGTACGGCGCTCAGTTCGGCGCTCAGAAGGCGGAGACTCCCGTGAGCGCCCGGCCGATGATCAGCTTCTGGATCTGGCTGGTGCCCTCATAGAGGGTCATCACGCGCGCGTCCCGCACCAGCTTGCCGACGGGGTACTCGTCGATGTAGCCGTAGCCACCGAAGACCTGGAGGGCGTTGTTGGCGCAGCGGACGGCGGCCTCGGAGGCGTACAGCTTGGCCTGGGAGGCGGCGGTCGCGAAGTCCTCGCCCCGGTCGATCAGGTCGGCGACGCGCCAGGTCAGCAGCCGGGCGGCGTCCACGTCGACGGCGATGTCGCTGAGGAGTTCCTGCACGAGCTGGTACGAGGCGATCGGCTTTCCGAACTGCTCGCGCTCCCCCGCGTAGCGCACGGCGGCGTCCAGGGCGGCCTGGGCGATGCCGACGCAGCCTGCGGCGACCGACATCCGGCCCTTGGCGAGGGCGGACATGGCGACGGAGAAGCCCTTCCCCTCGGGGCCGAGCATCGCGGAGGCGGGGACGCGCACGCCCTCCAGGGAGAGTTCGGCGGTGGCCTGGCCGCGCAGACCGAGCTTGCCGTGGACGGCGCGGCGGGTGAGGCCGGGGGTGTCGGTGGGGACGAGGAAGGCAGAGACGCCCTTGTGGCCGGGGGTGTCGTTGGTGCGGGCGAAGAGCAGGACGACGTCCGCCCAGGTGCCGTTGGTGATGAACATCTTGGAGCCGTCGACGACGTAGTCGTCGCCGTCGCGCACGGCCCGGGTGCTCAGGTTCCCGGCGTCGGAGCCGGTGCCGGGCTCGGTGAGGCCGAAGCAGCCGAGGGCGTCGCCGGAGGTGAGCCGGGGCAGCCAGGCCCGCTTCTGCTCCTCGGTGCCCCAGGAGGCGATGGTCTTGGCCACCAGGCCGAGGGAGACGGAGACGATCCCGCGCACGGAGGAGTCGCCGCGCCCCAGCTCCTCGGTGACGAGGCAGTACGCGAGGTGGTCGCCGCCCGAACCGCCGTACTCCTCGGGAATCGTGAGCCCGAGGAAGCCGACCGCGCCGAGCTTCTTCACGATGCCCCGGTCCACCTCCTCCGCGCGGTCCCACGCGACCGCGTGCGGGGTGACCTCGCGGGCGACGAAGTCCTCGGCGAGCCGCCGTACGTCCCGCTGCTCCTCGCTCAGCGCCAGATCCACGGTGCCACCTCACCCATCCCTTTAATTACCACTGCTAGTTTTATCGGTGCGGGCCTACTATGTGCGCCATGGCCCGACCGCGCAAGCCCCTGCTCAGCCGAGAACGCATCGTCGAGACGGCGGGCGCGCTCGTGGACGCGGAGGGCCTGGCCGCCCTCTCGACGCGGCGGCTCGCGGCCGAGCTCGGGGTGAGCGGGCCCTCCCTCTACAACCACTTCCGCACCAAGGACGAGATCCTGGACGCGGTCGCGGACTCGGTGAGCGCCAAGATCGACCTGTCGATGTTCGAGCCGGACGACCCCCGCGACTGGCGCACCGCCCTCCACGACTGGGCGCTCTCCTACCGGGCCGCCCTCGCCGACCATCCGCAGATCGTCCCCGTCCTCGCCCAGGGGCCCGGCCGCCGCCCGGCGGGGCTCAAGGTCGCCGACGCGGTCTTCGGCGCGATGGTCCGGGCCGGCTGGCCGCCCGCCCAGGCCACCCACATCGGCGCCCTGATGCGGTACTTCGTCACGGGCTCCGCCCTCGGTTCCTTCGCGCGCGGCTTCGTCGACGACGAGACGGCGTACGACCCCGCCGACTACCCCCACCTCGGCCAGGCCCACCGCCTAGCGGAGCACCGCGAGAAGGTCGACGAGGGCGCCTTCGCGACCGGCCTGCGGGCCCTGCTGGACGGCCTGGGGGCGCAGTACGAGAAGAACGCACACGTTTCGGGAGGGACCGAAGCGTGAGCGGGGGATGCGGGGACCCCTGTCGGGGAGCGGGCGCTGCGGCGGGAGCTGGGGATCGATGCGGACGCGGTGCGGTGAGATGGGGTGGCGTGGGGTGAGGTGAACGGGGGTGCGGTGAGGCGGGGGCCCGGTTTCCCGGGGGCACCGGCCTCGCGGGGCGGCCGCGCGATATTGCGGTGTGGGCCGAAGGGTGGGCGTCCTACCTTCGGGGCATGCCGAATTCCGCTTCCTCCGCCCGGCCGGCGCTCGCCGCCGCCGGGGTCACCGTCGTCCTGTGGGCGTCCGCCTTCGTCTCCATCCGCAGCGCCGGGGCCGCGTACTCCCCCGGCGCGCTCGCCCTCGGGCGGCTGCTCTCCGGAGTGCTCGTCCTCGGAGCCGTACTCCTGATCCGGCGCGAGGGGCTGCCGCCCCGGGCCTCCTGGCCGGGGATCCTCGTCTCCGGGCTGCTCTGGTTCGGCGTGTACATGGTGGTGCTGAACTGGGGTGAGCAGGAGGTCGACGCCGGTACGGCGGCGATGCTGGTCAACATCGGGCCGATCCTGATCGCCCTGCTCGGCGCCCGCTTCCTGGGCGAGCGGCTGCCGCCGCGCCTGCTGGCGGGCATGGCGGTGTCGTTCGCGGGCGCGGTGGCCGTGGGTCTGTCGATGTCCGGCGAGGACGGGCACGCCTCGGTGCTGGGCGTCGCGCTCTGCCTGCTCGCGGCGGTGGCGTACGCGGGCGGGGTCGTGGCGCAGAAGCCGGCGCTCGCCCACGCGAGCGCGCTCCAGGTGACGACGTGCGGCTGCGCGATCGGCGCGGCCGCCTGCCTCCCGTTCGCCGGGCAGCTGGTGACGGAGGCGGCGCGGGCGCCGCTGTCGGCGACCGCGAACATGGTCTACCTCGGCGTGTTCCCGACCGCTCTCGCCTTCACGACCTGGGCGTACGCGCTGGCGCGGACGACCGCGGGGCGCATGGGAGCGACCACGTACGCCGTGCCCGCCCTGGTGGTCCTGATGGCCTGGGCGCTGCTCGGCGAGCTGCCCGGGGTGCTGACGCTGGTGGGCGGCGCGCTATGCCTGGCGGGGGTGGCGGTGTCCCGGTCCCGGCCGCGCGTCACCGCTCCCCCGGCGACCTCAGGGGCGGGCGCCGGTCTGGAGGAGGCCGCGGGCGAACGCCGCCAGTGAGGCGCCGATCCGCTCGACGGGGAGCCCGAGTTCGTGCCGCTGGAAGGCGAACAGCTCGGGCGCGAGCGGGGCGAGCGCGGTGTCGACGAGGGCGTCGGGGTCCTCGGCTCCCTGCGCGACGAGCAGGGTCCGGACATGGACCCGCCAGAAGCCGTACGCGCCGGTGCGGAAGCGCTCGGGGCCGGTCTCCGCGCCGAGCGCCAGCGGCAGGTGCTTCTCCAGCAGGTCGAGCATCGCGAGGTAGAACGCGGCGAGCCGCTCCCCCGCGGGCGCTCCGGGGCCCAGCGGCGGCGGCCCGTAGACGAGCTGGCCCTGGAGCAGGCGCTCGTGCTCGTCGAGCAGCGCCACCGCGACCGAGGCCGGGTCGGGGAAGCTCCGGTAGAGGGTGGCGCGGCCGACGCCGGCGGCCTTGGCGATGCGGTCCATGGTGACCGTCCGGGGGTCGCCCTCGGCGAAGAGCCGCTCGGCCGCGGCGAGGATCTGGGCGCGGTTGCGCTCGGCGTCGGCGCGGCGGCGGGGGGCGGTCGTCGAACGCGGGCCGGATGCCGGGCTCGGGGCGGATGCCGGGCGCGGGGCGGATGCCGGGCGCACGCCGGAGGCCTGGAGGTCGGCCCCGATCAGGAGGCCGTCGGCCGCCAGCAGGTCGCCGGCCGCCAGCAGGTCGCCCGCGGCGAGGGGGTCGCCGGCCGACCCGACCGCGCCGACCGCGCCGATCAGGTCGCGCTCGACGCGGGTGGGGCGGTCCGCCGGACGGGGGGCCGCCTCGTCCGGCGTCTGCGCGCTCCGCCCGGGCGCGGCCTGCGCGGCCTGCGCCGAGTCCGCCGGGTCCGCCGGGTCCGGCCCGGTGCCGTGCCGCTCGTCGTCGCTCATGGATCCGACCCTACTTCCCTTTCACCCAAACGGACGCCTTGTCCGCTTGAGCGTGTCCGTGGCACTCTAAATGGACACGACGTCCACTTATGGCGTTCGTTGCCCCGTCCTGCCCAGCAGTTCCACGAGGGAGATCCCGGATGCACACCGCACTGCTCGCCGTCGCCCTGCTCGTCGGCTGCCTCCTCGCCGTCCAGGCGTCGGCGAACCTCCAGCTCAACTCGGCCGTCGGCACCCCGTACGGCGCCTCGACGCTCCAGCTCGGCATCGCCACCGCCCTGCTGGCCGCGCTCGCGCTCGCCGCCGGGACCCTCGGCGTGCTGGACAGACTCCCCGACGTGCCGACGTGGCAGTTACTCGGCGGACTGGCCAGTCCGCTCTACATCACCAGCGGCATCCTTCTCTTCCCCCGGCTGGGCGCCCTGGCGAGCGTCGGACTCTTCGTCACCGGGCAGATGTTCGCCTCGCTCGCCCTGGACCACTTCGGTCTGTTCGGCCTGGAGCGGCAGGGCCTCAGCGCCGGGATCGTCCTCGGCGCCGCCGCCGTCCTCGCCGGCATCGTCGTGATCATCCGCGGCGGGCGCGGCTCGGCCTCTGCCGGCGCCCCCGGGCTTTCGGCCGCCGCCCGTGCGGGCTGGCTCGCCCTCGGAATCGTCGCGGGCGGGGTCCTGCCGGTGCAGGGCGCGGTCAACGCCCAGCTGCGGGAACGGCTCGACGCTCCGCTCGCCGTCGCCGTCATCAGCTTCGCCGTCGCGACCTTCGCCATCGCCGTCGTCCTGCTGGTGCTCCGGGCCACCCGCCGCACCCCGGCACCGCGCGTCGCCCCGCTGAAGGGGATGCCCTGGTGGGGCTGGCTCGGCGGGGCCTGCGCCGCCGTGTACGTGACGGGCACCTTCCTCCTCATACCCGCCATCGGCGCGGCCGTGACCATCGCGCTGACCGTGACGGGTCAGCAGCTGACCTCGGCCCTCATCGACCACAAGGGGCTCTTCCGGCTGCCCCGGCGCCCCCTCACCCGGCCGCGCGCGCTCGGTCTCGCCCTGCTGCTCGCCGGCTCGCTCACCATCCAGCTCGCCTGAACCCGGCACCGCACCCCGCCCCAACCCAGCCCCGCCCCACCCAGTCCCGTCCCGTCCCGTCCCGCCGAGAGGACACGCCCATGCCCGAGAACCTGCCCGAGAACACCGCCACGTCGGCGGGCACCGCCGCGCGGACCGGCACCGCCGCGCGGACCGGCACCACCACGCCCGCCGCCGTCGAGACCCCGCCGCCCGGAGTCGTCGTCGTCCACTCGGACCTCTGGTGCTCGTTCGCCCACCTCGCGATCCACCGGCTGCACACCACCCGGGCCCGGCTCGGGCTGGAGGACCGGGTCGCCTTCGACCTGCGCGCCTTCCCGCTGGAACTGCTCAACGACGCGCCGAGCCCGCGCCCGGGCACGGACAGCGAGGTGGCCCGGATCGCGTCGCTGGAGCCGGACGCCGGCTGGCAGTTGTGGCAGGCCAAGGACTGGCTCTACCCGTCCACGACACTGCCCGCGCTCGAAGCCGTGCTCGCCGCCAAGGAGCAGTCCCTGCGCGCCTCCGAACTCCTCGACCGTGGGCTGCGCCGGGCCTTCTGGGCCGACTCCCGGTGTATCAGCAACCGGCGGGTGATCCTGGACGTGGCGAAGGAGACCGGCGCGGTCGACGCGACGGTCCTGGAGGAGGCGCTGGACGAGGGCAGGGCCCGGCGCGCGCTCGCCCGCCAGACGGCCCTGGCGCGGACGGACGCGATCCGGTGCAGCCCGCACCTGTTCCTGCCCGACGGCACCGATGTCGCCAACCCGGGCGTCGAGGTGACCTGGGAGGGCGCGTACGGCGTCGGCTGGCCGGTGGTGACCGGCGACGACCCGGGGGTGTACGAGGACATCCTGCTGCGGGCCGCCGCCTGAGGCGTACGCGTGTCCCGGGGTCAGAAGACGACGAGGGCGCGGCCTCCCTTGCCCGCGAGCATGGCGTCGAAGGCGCCGGGGATGCCCTCCAGGGTGATCCGCTCGGTGACGAGCGCGCCCAGGTCGAAGCTGCCGTCCCTGATGTGCCCGGCGATGACGGGCAGGTCGGCGGCCGGGTCCGAGTTGCCGTACACGCAGCCGGCGAGGGTGCGGCCCCAGTGGAAGAGTTCCAGCGCGTGGAAGGAGACCTGCTGGTCCTTGCCGCCGATGCCGACGACGGTGGTGCGGCCGCCACGCCGGGTGGACTCCCAGGCGGTACGGATGGTGACGGCGCGGCCCACGCACTCGACGGCCACGTCGACGCCGTGCCCGCCGGTCAGCTTCCGGATCTCCCGGGCGGTGGTCTCCGAGGCCACGACGTACTCGGTGGCTCCGGCGGCCCGCGCCAGCTCCTCCTTCTCCGGGGAGACGTCCACGGCGACGATCGTCGACGCCCCGGCGATCCGGGCGGCCTGGAGGGTGGCGAGGCCGACGCCGCCGACGCCGAAGACGGCGACGGTCTCGCCCGCCCGGACCCGGGCGGAGTGGTGCACGGCGCCCCAGCCGGTGAGGACGGCGCAGCCCAGCAGCGCGGCGTCGGTGAGCGGTACGCCCTCCGGGACGGGCAGCACGCAGTTCGCGGCGACGACCGTCTCCTGGGCGAAGGCGGCGACGTTGAGGCCCGGGTGCAGTTCACGCCCGTCGGCGGCGCGGGCGTGCACGTTCGCCGAGCCGTTCAGGGCGTTGACGCAGAGCCAGACCTCGCCGAGCGAGCAGGGGTGGCAGGCGCCGCAGGACGGCGCCCAGTTGAGAACAACGCCGTCGCCGGGGGCGACGTGGGTAACGCCCTCGCCGACGGAGACGACGGTGCCGGCGCCCTCGTGCCCGAGGACGGCCGGGACGGGGACGCGCATGGTGCCGTTGGACAGCGACAGGTCGGAGTGGCAGACGCCGGCCGCGGCGAGCCGGATCCGGACCTGGCCGGGGCCGGGCTCGGGCAGCTCGATGCGGGTGAGCTCCAGCGGGGCGCCGACGGCGGGCAGGACGGCGGCACGGATCACGGGTGGCTCCCTTTCTGCGGGGTCGGGGCGGTGGGCGGGCCGGGCCTCAGAACTGGAGGGACCTGGTCTGGAGGTACTCGGCCAGGCCGTGCGCGCCGAGCTCGCGGCCGACGCCGGAGCGCTTCCAGCCGCCGAAGGGGGCGAGCGGGTTGAACCGGCCGCCGTTGATGTCGACCTGGCCGGTCTCCATGCGGCGGGCGAAGGCGACGGCCTCGCTCTCCTCGCCCCAGACGGCGCCGCCGAGGCCGTACTCGGTGCCGTTGGCGATCGCCAGGGCCTCGTCCTCGTCCTCGTACCGGAGGATCGAGACGACCGGGCCGAAGATCTCCTCCTGGGCGATGGTCATCTCCGGGGTGACGTCGGCGAAGACCGTCGGGGAGACGTAGTAGCCGGTCTCCAGCGGGGCCTCGGGGCCGCCGGCGACGAGCCGGGCGCCCTCCTCGACGCCCTTCGCTATGTAGCCGCGGACGCGGTCGCGCTGGCGGGCGCTGACCAGCGGGCCGAGGCGCTCGCCGGGCTCGTACCTGGCGGCGGCCTCGGCTGCGAGGGCGACGGCCTCCTCGTACCGGTCGGCGGGGACCAGCATCCGGGTCCAGGCGCTGCACGTCTGGCCGGAGTTGGCCATGACGTTGCCGACGCCGACGGCGACGGCCTTGGCCAGGTCGGCGCTGGGCAGGATGACGTTGGCGGACTTGCCGCCGAGTTCGAGGGCGACCCGCTTGACCGCGCCGCCGGCGAGCGCGCCGATGCGGCTGCCGACGGCGGTGGAGCCGGTGAAGGAGACCAGGTCGACGCCGGGGTGCTCGGCGAGGGCCTGTCCCGCGACGGTGCCGAGGCCGGTGACCAGGTTGAAGACGCCCGCCGGGAGGCCCGCCTCGTGGACGGCCTCGGCGAAGAGCTGGGCGGTGAGCGGGGTGTCCTCGGCGGGCTTGAGGACGGTGGTGCAGCCGGCGGCGAGGGCCGGGGCGACCTTGGCGACGATCTGGTGGAGCGGGTAGTTCCAGGGCGTGATGGCGCCGACGACGCCGACCGGCTCCGCGTAGACGGTGGAGTTGCCGACCTTCTCCACGAAGGGGTGGGTGGCGGCGAGTTCGGCGTACGTGCCGGCCACGGCGACCGGGAGTCCGGCGTGCACCGCAGCGGCGAGCTTCGGCGGGGCGCCGAGTTCGGCGGTGACGGTGGCGGCGATCTCCTCGGCGCGGGCGGCGAGCGCGTCGCGCAGGGCGGCGATCCGGGCGGCCCGCTCGGCGGGCGGGGTGGCGGACCAGCCGGGCAGCGCGGCGCGGGCGGCGCGCACGGCGGCGTCGACGTCCTCGGCGGTGCCGGCGGGCACCTGGGCGATGACCTGCTCGGTGGCGGGATCGACGACGGGGATCGTCTCGGAGGAGGCCGCGGGCCGCCACTCCCCACCGATGTACATCGCGTCGTGGGCCTTCATCCGCTTCCCCATTCCCTCTGCACTCGACCGCTCGCCTGCGGCGGGCCGATGCGCTCGGCTCCGCCCACCCAAACTAGCGCTGTTAGTTTTAGGGCGCCAGGGTCCGCCGCAGTGGGGCGGATCTCATCGTGCGACGGCCCGTCGCACGGAGGGCCGGACGGGCGGGGCGGGGGCCACGCGGAACGGCCCCGCACCGGGGGCCGCGCGGCCCCGCTGGGGGCGACGGTACCCGAAACGGGGCCGGTGGGCGGCCGCTGTCGTTCAGATCGTCCGGTCGACCGCGGTGAGGTGGGCGAAGACGACGATGTTGGCGTCGTAGCCGGAGCCCCGGTCGTAGGCTCCGCCGCAGGTCAGCAGGCGCAGTTCGGGCCGGCCGGTGGAGCCGTACACCTCCTTGTCGGGGAAGGCGGACTTCGGGTAGGTGCGCACCTTGTCCACGGTGAAGACGGCGACCCGCCCGTCGGCGCGGGCGACCCGGACGGTGTTGCCGGGGCCGAGCGAGGCGAGGTCGAGGAAGACGGCCGGTCCGGTACGGGTGTCCCGGTGCCCGACCACCACGGCCGTGCCGCGCTCGCCGGGCGCCGGACCGCGCGCGTACCAGCCGACCTTCCCCGGATCGTCGACCGGCGGCACGCCCAGCCGCCCCGCCTTGTCCAGCCCGATGTCCACGGACCGCGCCTCGATGGTGATCGCGGGCACGGCGACGAGGGTCGGACGCGAGCGGGCGAGCGGGGCGGGCAGGGCGGGCGGCTTCTCCGGAGCCCGCGCGCGGGCCCCGCCGGCGGAGGCACCGGTGCTGCCGGACTTCGTCTCGGTGCCGCCCGACCGGGTGTCGGTACGGCTCCGGGGCGCGTCCTCTCGGTCGCCGTCACGGGTGCCGGAGGGAGCCGCGGGGGCTCCGGCACCAGGGCCGGACTCCGCGTCCGACGCCCCGGCGTCGGACTTGGCGTCGGCCCCGGCGGCGGTCTGCCGGTCGGTGTCCCCGTCCCCGCTCCACCACACGCCCCCGGTCACCAGGACCGTGGTCACGGCCACGGTCCTGGTGAGCCGGAGGAGCCGTCGCCTCCGGCGCGAGAGACGGGCGTTACGCCGCGCCATCGTCGCGGCGGCGCGAGCGACGGATCAGCACCAGGCCGACGGTGCCCGCGAGGCCGGCGGCCACGGCCGCGCCGACGCCGAACGCGGAGGCGTCCTCGTCGGCCGCGATCTCGGCGCTGCCGCCGCCACCGGCGCCGACCGGGCCGTGCGGGGGCTTGTGCTGGCCGTTGCCGCCGTTCCCGCCGTTGCCGTTGCCGCCGTTGCCGTTCTCGTTGCCGCCGTACGGGCAGTGGACCTGGAAGACCTTGTGCTTGCCGACGCCGTTCTGGCCCTGGAAGGTCCAGGTGAGCTTGTACATGCCGTCGGGCAGGGCGAGCGGGGCGCTGTGTCCGGTGCCGGTGGGAAGCGTGAGCTTCCCGTCCAAGTCGGGGTCTCCCGCCCTGTCTGGCTGGGGCACGATCTTCCACTGGACCTGCTGATCCTTGTCGAAGTCGAAGGCGGCGAGGTAGAAGTGGCACACCTTCGGCTCGTTGCGGCGGTCGTCGTACGGGGTGCCCATCTTGTGGATCTTCACGTCACCGTTGTCGCCGGGTGCGGCGTAGGCGGCGGGGGCGCCGCCGAGGAGGGCGAGGCCGCTTAGGCCGGCGAGGGCGAGACCGGTGGCGGCGGCGAAGGGCCGGGCGGTGCGAGCGAGCATGCGGGTTCCTCCACGAGGATGTCGTCGGACAGGTGAACCGATAATCCGACTATCCGTCACGTCATGAACACGTACGGTAGCGACATGCTCGCGCCGCTCCCCCGGTCCCCCGTCCGGCCCAGGCCCCGCCCACCCCGGGCCGCGCGTCAGGCGATTCCGGATCAGACGATTCCGAAGAGGAGCGCCGCCGCGAGGACGACCAGCGAGGTGAGGGCGGCCCACTTCACGGTGAAGCGCGTGTGGTCGCCGAACTCCACCTTGGCCATGCCGACCAGCACGTACACGGCCGGGACCAGCGGGCTCGACATGTGCAGCGCCTGCCCGGCGAGCGAGGCGCGGGCGATCTCCAGCGGGGAGACGCCGTGGGCGGCGCCGGCCTCGGCGAGGACGGGCAGGACGCCGAAGTAGAAGCCGTCGTTCGACATGAAGTAGGTGAGCGGCAGGCTCAGCACACCGGTGACCAGCGCCATGTGCGGGCCCATCGCGTCCGGGATGGCGCCGACCAGCCAGTCGGCCATGTGCTTGACCATGCCGGTGCCGGTGAGGACACCGGTGAAGACCGCGGCGGCGAACACCATGCCGGCGACGTTGAGGACGTTGTCCGCGTGGGCCGCGAGCCGCTCCTTCTGCTCGGCGGGGCGGGGGAAGTTCACGGTGAGCGCGAGGGCGGCGCCGATGAGGAAGAGGACCGGGATCGGCAGCAGTTCGAGGATCATCGCCGCGAGCAGACCGACCGTGAGGGCGGCGTTGAACCAGTACAGCCGGGGCCGCAGGGTGGCCCGGTTCGGGTCGAGCACCTGGGAGCCGGGGGCTGCGAAGTCGTCGTCCGCCGCACCGGCTGCCTCCTCGGAGGGGGCGTCGCCGGACGCGCCCGCCGCGCCGCCCGTCCGCCGCCCCGCGCGGCCCTCGCCCGCGCCACTCCCGCCGCCGGCGCCCACGAGGACGGTCTCGCTGTCGGCCTCGTTGGCGAGCGCCTCGTCCAGGGTGAGGTAGCCGATCCGCTTCCGCTCGCGGCGGCCGAGGACGTACGCGAGGGCGATCACGAAGAGCAGACCGACCCCGAGGGCCGGGATCATCGGGACGAAGATGTCACCGGCGTCGAGCTTGAGCGCGGTCGCCGCACGGGCGGTGGGACCGCCCCAGGGCAGGGTGTTCATCACGCCGTTGGCCGTGGCCGCCACGCCGGTGAGGACGACGAGGCTCATGCCGAGCCGCTTGTAGAGCGGGTACATCGCCGAGACGGTGATCATGAAGGTGGTGGAGCCGTCGCCGTCGAGGGAGACGATCGCGGCGAGCACCGCCGTACCGACGACCACGCGGACCGGGTCGGCCTTGCAGAAGCGCAGGATGGCCCGGACGATCGGATCGAAGAGGCCGACGTCGATCATGACGCCGAAGTAGACGATCGCGAACATGAGCATCGCCGCGGTGGGGGCCAGCTTGCCCACGCCGTCGATGACGTAGTCGCCGAGCTGCGCGCCCTGCCCGACCGCGACGCAGAACAGGACGGGGATCAGGACGAGCGCCGCGATCGGCGACATCCTCTTGGTCATGATCAGGACCAGGAAGGTCGCGATCATGGCGAAGCCGAGGACGGTCAGCATGGAGGCACCTCACGTTCACCGTTGAACAGCCGCCGAGCGGCGGTCCGGATGACCGTAGGTGCCCCCTTCCGGCCTCAACAAGGGGTCGACGCGTGAGCAATACGAGCAGAACCCCAGGTCACAGCCGTGCCGCCGGTTCCAGCGGGGTCACCTCCACCGGGAAGCCGTTGAGGACGGCGGTCCCGGAGAGCGGGTCGAGCAGGGAGCCGTCGAGGAGCTGGTTGACGTTGACCCCGGGCCGGGCGGCGGCCACGCTCAGCCGGGTGCCGGGGCGGTCGTGGCCCCAGCCGTGCGGCAGGCTGACGACGCCGGGCCGCATCGCGTCGGTGACCTCGACCTCCACCGTCAGCTCGCCGCCCTCGCCCTTGATCCGGGCGGGGGCGCCGTCGGCGAGCCGCAGCCGGCCGGCGTCCTCCGGGTGCACCTGGAGGGTGCACCGGTTGGAACCCCCGTTGAGCGCGGGCGTGTTGTGCAGCCAGCTGTTGTTGGACCGCAGATGGCGGCGGCCCACCAGCTGGAGCGTCCCCGGCTCCGGTACGGCGGTGAGGGCGGCCCGCAGCCGGGGCAGGTCGGCGGCGATCGGGGCCGGAAGGAGCTCGATCCGGCCGCTGCGGGTCCTCAGGACCTCGTCCAGGCGGGGCTTGAGCGGGCCGAGGTCGATGCCGTGCGGCCGGGCCTTCAGCTCGTCGAGGGTGAGTCCGTACGGGCCGAGGCGCAGCATCAGGTCGAGCCGCCGCTCGGCTCCGCTCGCCCCGGAGAGCCCGGCGGCGAACTCCTTCGGGTCGGCGCCGTAGGCGGGCGAGTACGGCTGGGCGACGGCCCTGGCGAGGGTGGCGTCGACGGCCAGATCGTCGACGGCCGAGGGCGGAGCGCCGTGCATGCCGGAGGCGGCGAGGACCAGCCGGGCGTGGATCTCGCACTCGTCCATCCGGCCGGCTTCGAGGGGGACGGCGGCCGGGGTGTAGCGGACCTGGTCGCGGACGGCGAACGCGTTGAAGGCGAAGTCGAAGTGGGCGCTCTGGGAGGGCGGCGGCGGGGGCAGCAGGACGTCGGCGTGGCGGGTGGTCTCGTTGAGGTAGGGGTCGACGCAGACCATCAGGTCGAGGGTGTCGAGGGCGGCGTCGAGCCGGATCCCGTCGGGGGCGGAGAGGACGGGGTTGGCGGCGATGGTGACGAGGGCCCGGATGCGGCCCTCCCCCGGGGTGTCGATCTCCTCGGCGAGGGCGGCGAGCGGGAACTCCCCCTTGACCTCGGGGTGTCCGGAGACGCGGCTGCGGCGGCGGCCGAGGAGGAAGCCGCGGCCGGGACCGGCGGGACGGGGCGCCGGGGCGGTGGCCGAGCGGGGGAAGAGGGCGCCGCCGGGCCGGTCGAGGTTGCCGGTGAGGACGTTGAGGACGTCGACGAGCCAGTTGGCGAGGGTGCCGTGGGCCACGGTGGAGCTGCCCATCCGCCCGTAGACGGCGGCGGTGGGCGCGGCGGCGAGTTCCCGGGCGACGGCGCGGATGGTGCCGGGGTCGAGTTCGCAGGCGGGTGCGACGGCCTCGGGGGTGAACTCCCGTACAGCGTCCCGGACCTGGTCGATCCCCTCGGCGCGGTCGGCGAGCGGGCCGGGGTCGGTGAGGTCCTCGGCGAAGAGGGTGTGGACCAGGGCGGCGAGGAGGAGGGCGTCGGTGCCGGGGCGGGGGGCGAGGTGGCGGTCGGCGAGGCGGGCGGTGCGGGTGCGGCGGGGGTCGACGACGGTGAGGGTGCCGCCGCGCCGGCGCAGCGCGGCGAGCCGGCCGGGGAAGTCGGGGGCGGTGCAGAGACTTCCGTTGGAGTCCAGCGGGTTGGCTCCGAGGACCAGGAGGTGGTCGGTCCGGTCCAGGTCGGGCACGGGGACGGCGAAGGGGTCGCCGAAGAGGAGGCCGCTGGAGACGTGCTTGGGCATCTGGTCGAGCGTGGAGGCGGTGAAGAGGTTGCTCGTGCCCGTGGCGCGGAGGAGGAGGGGCGGGTAGAGCGCTCCGGCCATCGTGTGGACGTTGGGGTTGCCCAGGACGATGCCCAGGGAGTCGGGGCCGTAATCCTCGATGATCGGGCGGATTCTCGCCGCGATCGTGTCGAACGCCTCCTCCCAGCTCGCCTCCCGCAGCCGGCCGTTGTCGCGGACGAGCGGGGTGCGCAGCCGGTCCGGGTCGCCGTCGACCTGGGGGAAGGCGGCGCCCTTCGGGCAGACGAAGCCGCGGCTGAAGACGTCGTCGCGGTCCCCGCGGGCGCCGGTGACCCGGCCCCCGTCGAGGGTCAGGACGAGTCCGCAGGTCGCTTCGCAGAGGGGGCAGATGCGCGGGGCGATGGGCATGGCGTCTCCCGTGGGCGGTGGCGGGGCGGCGGCTCGCGGTGAGCATACCGACCGGTAGGCACGTGCGGGAGGGGTGCGACGGCGGGTGGGAGTGACCGGGGGGGGCGGTCAGGCGGAGAGGGAGGGGGCGAGATAGGCGTGGAGCAGTTCGCGGGTCTCGTCGATGAGCGCCGGGTCGCCCTCGGGGGCGGCGCGGAAGGCGAGGCGGACGAGGGTGTCGGCGGTCTCGACGCCGACGAGGACCTTGCGCCGCAGCGCCTCGTCGGCGGTGCGGCCGAGGTGGGTGGCGAGGAGGCCGCAGAGCCGCTCGGCGACCTGCCCGTTGGGGTCCTCGGCGGCCCCTCCCCCGGGCTCCTCGGCGGCGGGCACGCCGAAGTCGACGAGGGCGAAGCCGGGGACGCTCCGCTTCATCGCGATGAACTCGTCGAGGACGCCGTCGATCGCGGCGTGCGCGTCGAGGACCGGCGTCCGCTCGAAACGGGCGGCGATCCGCTCGGCGTACCGGTCGAGGTTGCGGTGGGCGAGGGCGGCGACCATGGCCCGCTTGTTGCCGAAGAAGCGGTAGACCGAGCCGATCGGGACGCCGGCGCGGACGGCGACGGCCCGGGTGCTCAGCTGTTCGTAACCGGTCTCGTCGAGGAGGCCGGCGCAGGCGTCGAGGATGCGGGCGAGCCGTTCGGCGCTGCGCTGCTGGACGGGGGTGCGGCGGAGCGCGGGGGGCGCGACCTGCGGGCGGGTCTGGGGCACGGGGTCCATGATGCCGCTCCGATCCTGTTCAGGCGATGAGCAGTCCGATGCCGCCGAGGGTGTAGGCGATCATCAGCGCGAACAGCGGGAGCTGTCCGGCGACGGCTCGGGCGGGCGGGAAGAGGCGGACGGACCGGTCGTGGGCGGCGATGACGCCGAGGACGTGACCGGTGACGATCGAGGCGACCTGGAGGACGGCGAGGCCCCCGGGGCCCAGTGGTGGAGCGGGTGAGGGGGCGTTGTCAGTGCCTGCTGCCATCATGACGGTGCGTGGTCCTTCGACCGCAAGGAGTGAGAAGTAGTGCGCGGTGAGATAGCCGAGCGCGATGGGCAGCAGCGAGTGGGCGAAGGAGGTGAGGGGCGTGGCGAGGTCGCGGTTCAGCAGACGCAGGGTGCCGGCGCAGAGTCCGTAGCAGGCGGCGGCGAGGGCCACGGCGGCGAGGAGGCCGAGGGTGGCGGTGGCGGTCGGGCCGAGGGAGGAGGTCTGGAGGGTGGTGATCCACCGGGGGTTGTCGGAGAGGCCGTCGTAGGCGGTGGTGCCGAGGAGGACGCAGACGGTGCCGACGAGTCCGGGGGTCTCGGGGGTGGAGTCGAGGCCGTTGAAAGGGGAGCGGAGCACGAGCCGGCCGTCGGCGCGGCGGCCGAGCGGGGAGAGCCGGGCGAGGAGGGAGGAGTAGACCTCGAAGGGGTCGGCGTGGGCGAACCAGTCGGCGCCGTGGCGGGCGGCGCCGAGGAGCTGGACGGCGAGGTGGACGGCGAGGGCGGTGAGGAGGACGGAACGGGAGGTGTTGTCGGGGGCGACGAGTTCGAGCCAGGCGAAGAGGAGGAGTCCGGCGGCGGCGGGGCGGATGCCGACGGCGGCGGGGACGGGCCGGGGGTCGCGGGGAGGCCGGAGGGAGAGGAGGGCGCGCAGCGGGTTGAGGAGGCGCCAGACGGGGCCGAGGAGGAGGGAGGCGGGGACGAGTCCGACCCAGAGGAGGACGTAGAGGGCGCCGGGGGCGGGGTTGCGGTCGGGGTCGTCGGGGCCGAGGAGGAGGTGGGCGAGGAAGAGGAGGGCGAGCGCGGCGCCGAGGAGCCGGAGGGCGGTGCGGGTGGCGGGGGCGTCGGCGAGGCGCTGGACGGCGGCGGGCAGGGGGCGGCCGGCGCGGTCGCCGCGGAAGCGGGAGGTGGACCAGAGGAGGGCGAGGCCGAGGAAGGAGACGAGGAGGGCGGTGAAGGCGCCGGCGTACGCGTAGAAGGGAGAGAGCGGCAGGTCGTGCTGGGCGCCGACGCCGTGGGCGAGCGGGAGGGGCGGGGCCTGGACGGCCGTCATCGGACCACCAGTTGGGTGAGCACGAGTCCGGACTCGTGCGTCTCCACCTCGAAGAGGCCGGTGCGGTCGGTGGTCAGGGTGAGGCTGGCCGGGGTGCCGGGGGCGAGGCTCGCCTCGCGGTCGTAGCCGTGGACGTGCACGGTGTCGGCGCGGTCGGAGGTGACGCGCAGGGTGACCCGCTCCCCCTTCTTCACTTCGACCCGGGAGGGGGCCGGCTCGACGGTCGAGCCGGTGACGCGGATGTCGAGGATGCGACCGGTGGGGGTGGCCGTGGGAGTGGGAGTGGGGTTGGTGGTCGGGGTGGGTGCGGAGGAAGGGGGTGGGGTCGAGGGGGTGAGGGGGAGGGTGGTCTGGACGGGGGTGCCGGCGACGGACCAGACGGTGTGGTCGTCGGCGTGGAGGCGGACGGTGAGGGTGCGGGCGCCGGGCGGGACGTGGAACCAGGGGCCGTAGGCGCGGGCGGTCGCGCGCCCGTCGACGAGGAGGCGGGCGTGGCCCCGGCCGGTGAGGGCGGCGCCGCCGGTGGACTCGGGGGTGAAGCGGAACCTCTCCACGGTGAGGTGGACGTTCCAGCCGCCCTCGGTGTCCGGGTGGGCCTCGGCGCGGACGGCGGGCGCGTCGGCGGCGGGGAGGTCGCGGAGGCGGTGGCCTGAGTCGTCGCGGGCCGCGAGCAGGGTGCCGTTCGAGCCGGTGGCCTGCTCGTGGCCGGTGCCCGGCTTGTGGTGGGTGGTGGCCCGGCCGCCGCAGCCGGCGGCCAGGAGCAGGACGGCCGTGAGGGCGGCCGCCGTGAGCGGGGCGGTACGGCGGCGGGGCGCCCGGCCCGCCGTCCGGCCGGGCGTCAGGGGGCGGGGCGGGCGCGGGGTCGCGTGGCGGGGCGTGCGGCGGGGCGTGCGGCGGGTCATGCGGTGGCCTCCTCGGGGTCCTCGGCCGGGCGTGCGGGGGTGTCGGCGGGGGTGGCGGGGTCGGGGGTGGGGCGGGCGCCGGCGGCGACGACGGCCCAGAGGACCCAGACGACGCCGAGGAGGAGGCGGAGCCAGGCGGGGCTGAGGGGGATGCCGGGGATCATCAGGACGGCCTTGTCGAAGGCGTCGAGGAGGGTGAGGAGGCCGAGGACGACCGTGGTCCAGGCGAAGACCGGGCGGGTGCGGCGCAGGAGGAGGCCGGTGGCGGTCCACCAGGCTCCGGTGAAGAGGAGGGCGAGGGCGGGGACGTAGGTGGAGGCGAGGGTGAGGGTGGAGCCGGCGACGTCGAGGGCGAGTCCGGCGAGGCCGGTGACGAGGGCGGCGGCGGCGAGACGGCGGCCTCGGAGCCGTCGCCACCACAGGGCGGTGCCGACGAGGGCGAGGAGGAGGGAGGCGGCGAGGGCGATCTGGGTCTCGACGCGCTGGAGGCCGCGGGCGCCGTACCAGTCGCACCCGGCGGGGAGCCGGCGGGCCTGGACGTTGTAGTCGGCGCAGACGAGGAGCTGGGCGAGCTTGACGGGCTCGCCGACGAGGCGGGCGGTGGCGCCGGAGACCTCGCCGCGGGCTGTGCCGCAGGCGGGCAGGGAGCGGGGGCTGGAGGCGCCGGTGTCGTCCTGCCAGCAGTTCTCGCGGCCCTGGCCGTCCCACCAGACGTCGGTGCGGTTGGGGCGGGAGTTGCCGGCCTTGTCGGTGCCGAGGCGGTTGTTCGCGTAGCGGTTGTGATGGGAGGTGTCGGTCTGCTTGGCCCAGGCGGATTCGCCCCGGATGAAGGCGGGGACGGCGTTCAGGTAGAAGGCGGTGCGGTCGTGGCCGTAGATCCAGTTGTCCTCGTAGAGGTTCCAGTTGCCGCCTGCGGTGATGATGCCGGTGCCGGGCGGCATGGAGATCTGGGGGCAGACGACGCCGTTCTCGTAGCCGCGCTCGGCGGGCGGCTTGGCGCAGGTGCCGTCGGCGACGTGGCGGTAGTAGTCCTGGTTGTTGTCGTGGATCAGGTTCCGCTCGAACTTGGCGTGGTTCTGCGGGAGTCCGGGGTGGCCGGGGAAGGCGGAGTCCATGGAGGCGCCGCCCATGTTGTGGTCGAACTCGTTGTCGTGGACCCAGACGGAGTCGCCGGCGGTGCCGGAGTAGCCGACCATGTTGTGGTGGCTGCGGCAGCCGGTGATCTCGATGGAGTAGCGGGGGACGTCGTAGCCGCGCCCGTCGTTGATGTTCGAGGCCGAGCCGGGGTAGATGCCGGAGTCGCCGTTGCCGTAGGACTCGCAGTCCTTGTAGAGGCCGTGGTCGGAGGCGAAGGTGAGGAAGCCGTACTCGTCGTTCCAGCGGGTGAGGACGTCGTCGATGACGAAGCCGTCGGCGGCGAGGACGTACAGCGAGTTGAAGGTGGTGCGCTGGGCGGTGAAGTTGCGGAAGTAGATTCCGTCGGACTTGTCGGCCCGGATCGCGTTGAGCTTCGTGTACTTGGCGTCGATGACGACGTCGAGGCGGGAGGCGCCGGTGCCCTCGATCTGGAGGTCCTTCTTGCCGAGGATCGCGACGAGGTTCTGGTTGTGCGGGCACTGGGCCTGCTGCTCGTACGACAGGACCTGGTAGCCGAAGGAGGACTTCGGGGCCTTCAGGGAGGCGCAGGCGCCGGTGGGGGCGGGGAGCGAGGGCTCCTCCTCGTACAGGCCGGGCAGGATCGCGATGGTGGTGCCGGGCTTGTCGACGGCGTCGACGGCCTGCTGGAGGTGGCGGAAGCCGGAGCGGCCGCAGCGGGCGAAGAGCTCCAGGTTGCGGGCCTTGAGGTCGGCGGGGAAGCCGGCGACGCGGCGTTCGAAGTCGGCCCGGTCCGTCTTGCAGACGAGGAGGTCGGGCTCGCCCGCGCGGTACTCCGGCACGCTGCCGGAGCCGTCGGGGAAGGTGACGGGCCGCTCCTCGTGCGCCTGGGCGCCGGGGGCGGTGAGCAGGGCCGCGGCGAGCACCGCGAGCACGACCGAGAGCACGGAGACGAGCCTTCTGGTCCACGACATGGCCGCGAGAGTAGAGCATTGTTCATCTTTTTGACCCCACCGTGCGCGAAGCGATCGCAGGCCCTTCACCCCCGCCCCGTTGACGGGAGCGGTCGCGGAATCCTACGGTCATCCATAGGATTCTCTTCGGGACAGGTTCAGGACAGGAGCGGGCGATGACGACCGAGCAGGCCAGGAAGACGGCCGAGGCGCTCAGCTACAGCACCGGATTCGGCAACGAGCACGGTTCGGAGGCGCTCCCCGGCGCCCTGCCGGAGGGCCGCAACTCGCCGCAGCGCGCCCCGCTCGGGCTCTATGCCGAGCAGCTCAGCGGCAGCGCGTTCACCGAGCCGCGGGCGCACAACCGCCGCTCGTGGCTGTACCGGATCCGCCCCTCGGCGGCCCACCCGCCGTTCGTCCGCACCGACAACGGCGCCGTGCGGACCGCGCCCTTCACCGAGACGGTCGCCGACCCGAACCGGCTGCGCTGGAACCCGCTGCCGGACCCGGCGCCGGGCACCGACTGGCTGGCCGGCCTGTGGACCGTCGGCGGCAACGGCGACGCGACGCAGCGGGCCGGCATGGCCGTGCACCTCTACCACGCCAACGCCTCCATGGAGCGGGTCTTCGGCAACTCCGACGGCGAGCTGCTGATCGTCCCCGAGCGCGGCGGCCTCCTCCTCCGCACCGAGCTGGGCCTGCTGGCCGCCCGCCCCGGCGAGGTGGCGCTGATCCCGCGCGGCGTCCGCTTCCGCGTGGAGCTGCTGGACGAGACCGCGCGGGGGTACGTCTGCGAGAACTACGGCGCCCCGTTCCAGCTCCCCGACCTCGGCCCGATCGGCGCCAACGGCCTGGCGAACGCCCGGGACTTCCGCGCCCCGGTCGCCGCGTACGAGGACGTCGAGGGCCCGGTGGAGGTGGTCAACAAGTTCTGCGGCAACCTCTGGACGGCGACGTACGGCCACTCGCCGCTCGACGTCGTCGCCTGGCACGGCAACCACACCCCGTACGTCTACGACCTGCACCGCTTCAACGTCATCGGGACGATCTCCTACGACCACCCCGACCCGTCCATCTTCACCGTCCTCACCTCGCCCTCCGACACCCCCGGCCTGGCCGGCGTCGACTTCGTGGTCTTCGCGCCGCGCTGGCTGGTCGGCGAGGACACCTTCCGGCCGCCGTACTTCCACCGGAACGTGATGAGCGAGTACATGGGCCTGATCGAGGGCGCGTACGACGCCAAGGCGGAGGGCTTCGTGCCGGGCGGCGGCTCGCTGCACAACATGATGTCCGCGCACGGCCCCGACCGGGAGACCTTCGACAGGGCGAGCGCGGCCGAGCTGAAGCCGCAGAAGATCGACGACGGTCTGGCCTTCATGTTCGAGACCCGCTGGCCGGTGACGGCCACCGCGCAGGCCGCCGGCGCGGACCACCTTCAGCGGGGCTACGACGACGTGTGGCAGGGTCTGGAGCGTCATTTCCGGCCGTAGGGTCCGGGCCCGCGGGGTCCGTTTCCGGCCGTAGAGTCCGCTCAGCCGTCCCACCGCGCCGTCGTACGGAGAACGCCGTGACCGCCTTCGCTCCCGACTCGCTGGTCCTGAACCGCAAGCTGCCGCTGTGGTACCAGGTCTCGCAGTCCCTGCGCGCCTCCATACTGGGCCGCACGCCCGACGCCTCGCTGCGGCTGCCCACCGAGGAGCAGCTCGCCGCGCACTACGGCGTCAGCGTGCTGACCATGCGCCAGGCGCTGAAGGAGCTGGAGGAGGAGGGGCTGATCAGCCGGCACCGGCGGCGCGGCACCTTCATCGAGCCGGGCGCCCGGCGCTCGACCCCGCGCCGGCTGCTCGGCTCGATCGACGCGATCGTGGCGCAGCAGTCCGGCGAGCGGACCACGGTCCTCGGCCACGGGCCGGAGCCGGTGCCCGGCGAGCTCGCCGAGTACTTCCCGGACGTGGCCGAGGTCATGACGTACCGGCGGCTGCGCTCCGACGGGGAGAGCGACGAGCCGACGAACTGGGCGGAGAACGCGGTGCGGCCCGAGTTCGCCGCCGCGATCGACCCGGCGGACCTGGAGCGGTGGCCGATGACGAAGGTCCTGCGGGACGTCGTCGGCGTGCGGATCAGCCGGATCACCGACACGGTCGAGGCACGGCTGGCCGACCCGGAGACGGCGGAACTCCTACGAGTCCCCCTGCTCTCCCCGATCCTCCACTACACCGGCGTCACCTACGCCGAAGACGGCCGAGTAGTCGACGTAGCCCGCATCCGCTACCGCGGCGACCGCTTCTCCTTCACGGTGACGGTCGAGGCCCACTGAACGCGGGGGGGCCTGCGTTGTGGGCGCCGAGCCCCGCAGGCGCCGAGCCCCGCGGGCGGCTGCTTTTCCGGCGCCTGCCCCTAGGGGCGCCGGGCCCGCGGGCGCCTGCCCGGCGGGGGGCGAGCCCCGCAGACGCTCGACCCCGTCAGCTCCTGCCGCGCGAGCGCTGGCCCCGCGGACGCCCGGCCCAACGACCGCTGGCCCCGTACGGACAGCGGTCGTTAGCATGCGGGGCGTGACAGAGGTTCCTCGGCGGCAGGCATCGGTACCGGACGACGACACGCCCCTGCTCGACGAGCTGATGCCGTGGTCGGTGGCGCCGCTGCGGTTCGGGCGGGCCTGGGTGGCGGCGCCGGACGTCCGTACGCTGCGCGGGCGGTGGGACCGGCTGGTGGCGGCGGAGGGTGGCGAGCGGGAGGCGCTGTTCCGGCCTAGCCGGGCGCGCACGACGGGGACGGCCGTGGCGGCGCTGCCGGGGCAGCGGACGGGGACGGGGCGGTTCGTCCGCGAGTCCGGGCCCTGCCCCGAGCCGGTACGGGTGCTGTCCGGGCCCTTCGACGAGCAGTGGCTGCTTCCCGACCACCGGCTGCTCGACACCGCCCGGCCCGAGCTGTGGCGGGTGGCGGGCGAGCCGCAGCTCTTCGTCGTGGAGCAGGGGTACTTGCCCGGGGCCGCCGGGCCTCCGCTGCTGGTGACCGGCGCGCTGCCCGAGGGGCGTTCCCCGGCGGGACGCCCGGGCCGCATCCGGCCGCTGTTCCGGCGCCCCGGCGGCGAGGAGCCGAACCTGGCGCCGGGGCTGTCCGGATTCCTCCGTGAGCGGTACGGGCCCGGGGCGGGCAATCCGGTGGCGTGGGCGGCCTGGGCCGCGGCCGCTGCCGTCCCCTCCCCCTCAGGGTGCCGGGTGCCGCTGCCCGCGGGCCCGGAGGCGTGGGCGGCGGGCGTGGCGCTGGGCCGGGAGCTGTTGGACGTGCAGTTGCGGGGCGCGCTGACGGGGGCGCGGCCGCGGTTGCCCGGCGGGCGGCGGCCCTATGTACGGGCGGCGCTCCCGGCGCGGCCCGAGGAGCTGGCGTACGACCCCGAGGGCGAGGTGCTGAGCGTCGGCGAGGGCCGGGTCTCCCCCGTCCCGGAGGCGGCCTGGGAGTACCGGGCGGGCGGGGTGCGGGTCCTGGAGCAGTGGTTCGCGCGCCGGACCGCGCCGGCCGAGCCGGGCTCGCTGGAGGCGATGGGTCCCGCGGCCTGGCCCCAGGAATGGACCTCCGAACTCCTCGACCTGATCACCGTCCTGTCGCTCCTCGGCGCCCGCGAGCCGGACCGCGCCCCGTTCACCACCACCGCCGGCGGCCCCGGCCGGGCAGCCCTCCACACGGCCGGAATCCTGCCCGTCCCACCCCACTCCCGCCGCCCGGCCTCAGTACTCGACCACCAGGAGGAAGGCCCGGAGGGCCAGTTCATGCTCCTGTGACGGGGCGCGGGGGCCACCGGTTCACACCGCCGCGACGGCCCCTCGCGGCGGTTCACGCAGGCGTGACAGCTCCCCGGGCCGGTTCACCCTGGCGCGGCGGACGCCCGGGACTGTTCACGCAGGCGTGACGGGTCCCCGGGCCGCTTCACGACGACGACGCGGCCCGGGACCGACACGCGTCGCCGTGAAGGCCCCCGGGCCAGCCGCGCTGGCACGACGGACCCCCGGAACGGTTCACGCAGGCATGACGGATCCCCCGGCCGTTTCACGACGGCACAACGCGGCCCGGGACCGGCACACGACGCTGTGAAGGCCCCCCGGGCCGGTCACGCTGGCGCGACGGACCTCCGGAACGGTTCACGCAGACGTGACAGCTCCCCGGGCCGGTTCACGATGGCGCGACACGGCCCGGGACCGCCACACGCCGCCATGAAGGCCCCCAGGCCAGTCATGCCAGGCGGGACGGCTCCCCGAGCCGGCACACGACGGCGCGACGGCCCTCGGGCCGGTTCGCGGCGGCCGGCAGGCCGGCCGGGGCGGTTCATGGCGGCGCCGACCGACCGGCCGGGCCAGGGCGCAACAGCGCCTACGGACCGGCCGAGCCGCTCAACGACCGCCCCTCAGAGCCCCCGCCCGGGTCCTCCGTGGCGAAGGAGTTCAGGAGGCGGGTGATGCTCATTGCGAAGATCTCGTCGCGGTCTACGGGGGTGGGGGACTCCGCCAGGAGGGCGGCCAGGTGGGGGTAGGGGCCGGTGGTCAGTTGGGATTTCAGGTAGGCGGCGCGGACGGTCTGTTCCTGTTCCTCGGACCAGGGGAGGCCGCGGGCGCGTTCGGCTACGGCCTGTTCGTTGCGGACGGTGGCCATGACCGTGCCGTTGACCATGGCGATGAGCTGCATCTTGAGCCCGGCGGGGACGTCGAGCGGTTCCAGGCAGCCGAGGGACCACTCCAGGTAGCGCAGGGCGTTCGGGCTGAAGCCGTAGGCGGTGGTCATGACCCGGGAGAGCCACGGGTGCCGGTACATGATCGCGCGAGTCTGGTGCGCGAGGGCGGTCATGTCGGCGCGCCAGTCGCCGCTGGGCCGCTCCGGGAGGGCGTACTCGGCGCTCGCCGCGTCGACCATCAGCTCGTACAGGTCCTCCTTGCGGGGGACGTAGTTGTAGAGCGACATCGTGCCGCAGCCGAGCTCGGCCGCGATGCGCCGCATGGAGACGGCGTCGATGCCGTCCGCGTCGGCGATGCGGACGGCGGCGTCGACCACGTCCTGCCTGCTGAAGGCCGGTTTCGGGCCGCGGCCCGCGCGCTCGGGGCGCGACCAGATCACTTCGGGTTCGGCCGCTCGGCCCGCCATCTCATCACCTCGCCCCCATCGTAGTTACGTACAGCGTACGTAGTGAGGTACGGTGCCGCCATGACAACTACGTACGCTGTACTTAGTGAGGGTCTGGAGAAGCGCTACGGCGAGGTCCACGCGCTGCGCGGGCTCGACCTCGCGGTGCCCGAGGGCACGGTCTGCGGCCTCCTCGGGCCCAACGGCGCCGGGAAGACCACCGCCGTCCGGATCCTCACCACGCTGCTCTCGCCCGACGCCGGCAGCGCCCGGATCGCCGGGCACGACCTGGTCCGCGACCCGGCCGGGGTACGTCGGCGGATCGCCGTCACCGGTCAGTACGCCTCCGTCGACGGCGACCTCACCGGCGCCGAGAACCTGCGCCTCTTCGCCCGGCTGCTCCGCCTCCCGCGCGCCCGGGCCGACGAGCTCCTGGAGGAGTTCGGCCTCGCCGGGGCGGCGGACCGGCCGGCCCGCACCTACTCCGGCGGGATGCTCCGCCGGCTCGACCTCGCGGCCGGTCTGCTCGCCCGCCCCGCGGTCCTCTTCCTCGACGAGCCGACCACCGGGCTCGACCCGCGCAGCCGCAACGCGATCTGGGACGCGGTGCGCGGGCTCGCCGAGCAGGGCACCACGGTCGTCCTCACCACCCAGTACCTGGAGGAGGCGGACCGGCTCGCCGACGACATCGTCCTCGTCGAGGACGGCCGGGCCGCCCACCGGGGCACCCCCGCGGAGCTGAAGGCGCTGGTCGGCAGCCGGGCGGAGGTCGTCCTCGCCGGGGGCGGGCCGCTGGAGCCCGCCGCGGCGGTCCTGGACCGGTTGACCGGTTCGGCGCCGGTGCTCGACGCCGAGCGCCGTACGGTCGGCGCGGTCACCACCGACCCGACCCTCACCCTGCCCCGGCTCGTGCGCGAGATCGACGCCGCAGGGATCCACATCGTCGACGCCTCGCTGCGTCCGCCCACCCTCGACGAGGTGTTCCTGCGCCTCACCGGACGGAAGGAGACCGCCGCGTGAACGCGCTCGCCCTCGAAGGGTCCGCCCTGGTCGGCCGCAGCCTGCGACGGATCCGGCACGCCCCGGCCATCACCGTCATGACCCAGACGATGCCGATCGTCTTCCTGCTCTTCTTCGGGTACGTCCTCGGCGGCGCGCTCGCCGTGCCGGGCGCCGAGTACCGCTCCTTCCTGGTGCCGGGGCTGCTGGTCGCGACGGCGGCGGGCGGGCTGATGACGGGCATGTTCCAGGCCGCCCAGGACACCCACCGGGGCGTCATGGACCGCTTCCTGACACTGCCGATGAGCCGGACGGCGGTCCCGCTCGCGCAGGCCGTCGCCGATCTCCTCGTCTGCGCCGTCGGCACCGTCCCGCTGGTCCTGGTGGGGCTCGCCATGGGCTGGCGGATCGAGGGCACCGCCCTGGAGGCCGCGGGGGCCTTCGGGCTGCTGCTGCTCTTCCGCTTCGCGACCACCTGGGCGGGGATCCTGCTCGGTCTCGCCTCCGAGAGCGAGGAGGCGGCGGGGCAGCTCGGCAGCGCGACGTTCATGCTGCCGCTGCTGTCCAACGCGTACATCCCCACCGACGGCATGCCCGGCTGGCTGCGGACGGTCGCCGAGTGGAACCCGATCTCCGCCGTCGCGACCGCCGTGCGCGCGCTCTTCGGCAACGCGCCCGTGCCGGCCGAGGCGGCCTGGCCGGTGGCCCACCCGGTGGCGGGCTCGCTGCTGTGGTCCCTCGGCCTCCTCGCGGTCCTCGCCCCGCTCGCCGTCCGCCGGTACGCGCGCCGCTGAGCCGGCCGCAACGGGGGCGGGGGCGGAGTGATCGAGGTCCTGATGACAGGGGCCTGCCGGGCGCGGTAGGCAGGCGGCATGAGCACTCAGCCACTCCCCCTGGAGGGGATCACGGTCGTCTCCGTCGAGCAGGCGGTCGCCGCACCCTTCGCCACACGTCAGCTCGCCGACCTCGGCGCCCGGGTGATCAAGATCGAGCGCCCGGACGGCGGCGACTTCGCCCGGGGGTACGACACGGCGGCCCGGGGGCTGGCCTCGCACTTCGTCTGGTGCAACCGCGGCAAGGAGTCGGTCGCCGTCGATCTGAAGGACCCGCGCGGACTCGCCCTGGCTCGGCGGCTGGTGGCGGGCGCCGACGTCTTCGTGCAGAACCTCGCGCACGGGGCGGCGGCCCGGCTGGGCCTCGACGCGGCCACCCTCTGCGCCGCGCACCCGCGGCTGGTCGCGGTGGACGTCTCCGGCTACGGACCGGACGGCCCGTACGCGCACCGGAGGGCGTACGACATGCTCGTCCAGTGCGAGACCGGGCTCGTCTCGGTCACCGGCACGCCCGGACAGCCCGTCAAGTCCGGCATCCCGGCCGCGGACATCGCGGCCGGGATGTACGCGTACTCGGGCGTCCTCGCCGCGCTCGTCCGGCGCGGCCGGACCGGTCTCGGCGGGCCCGTGGAGGTGTCGCTGTTCGACGCGCTGGCCGAGTGGATGGGCCACCCCCTGCACCACGGGGCGCACGGAGGTACGGCCCCGGCGCGCACGGGGCTCGCGCACGCGGTGATCGCGCCGTACGACGCCTATCCGACGGCCGACGGCGGTCTCGTGCTGCTCTCGGTGCAGAACGACCGCGAGTGGCGGCGCCTCGCCGAACAGGTCCTGGAGCGGCCGGAACTGGCCGACGACCCCGCCTTCGCGACGAACACGGCCCGGGTCGCGGGCCGCACCGCGACCGACGCGGCAGTGGCCGCCGCCCTAGCCGCCCTGCCGACGGAGAAGGCCCTGAACCGCCTGGACGCGGCCGGCATCGCCTGCGCCCGCCTCAACTCGGTAGCCGACCTCCTGACCCACCCCCAACTGTCCTCCCGCAACCGCTGGCGCCCCGTCGACTCCCCCGCCGGCCCCCTCCCCTCCCTCCTCCCACCCCTCGTCTTCCCGGACACCCCAGAAGCCCCCATGGGCCGCATCCCAGCCCTCGGCGAATCCACGGACCCTGTCCTCGCGGAACTGGGCGTACCTGCGGAGGAGGTGAAGGATCTGCGGGCGGCGGGCGTGATCGCCTGAGGGGGGCGGCGGCCGGGCGGCGAGGGCCAGGCGGCGAGCGCCGGTGGGCGGCGGGTGTGATCGCTTGACCGGGGGCCGGGCGCCCGGGGCCGGGAGTCATGGGCGAGTGCCGAGTGCCGAGGGCTGGGAGCCGGGTGCAGGACGCCGCAGCCGCCCACCGGGCGCCGGCGGGCGGTGCGCCTGGCCGGGGGGCCGCGCGCCACGGGCCGATGGGCGAGGGCAGGGGGCCTGGCGTTGGTGGGTGTGGGTGAGCGCCGGGCGGGTGGGGATGCGTCCGGCGCTCTCGTTATTGGGTGGGTGTGGTGGAGCTGGGTGGGGTTAGTGGCGGGTGCCGAAGAGGGTGCGGCGGAGGCGGCGGAGGGGGGCGAAGAGCGAGACGCGGGCGCGGCCGCCGTGCGGGCTCTGGACCGGTGCCTCCGGTCGACGTGTCGTCAGTTCCCGCATGAGCAGGGTCGCCTCGGCGACCTCGCGCTGGGGCACGGCGGGACCGCCGAGCACCGCGAGATGGCGGTCGAGGCGCGAACTGGTCGCGCTGCTCCCGCAGGTGATGGCAGGCACGCGCGGCCTGCTGCGCATCGTTATCTGTTCCATGTCACTCCCCACCCGTACGAGGGCACCCGGCCCGGGCAGGTTAACCCTATCGCCCCATAGTGACACGCGTGTATCCCGCCGACAGGATTGACGGCACTCGTACGGGGGTTGACGGTCACTCTATGAATACGTGTGATTCCAGGGCGAGTTGGACAGGGTTCGAACACCTGCCGAACCGTCATGAACCATCCTGCACCCCGGCCGCCCGCCCGCGGCCCCGCGGCCCGGTGTGATCTACGACACCGGGGGCCGGTCGGGTGGCTCGCCACCCGCCGGGGTGACGGCTACCGTGGGGCCATGACGCTGATCGCGGGCCGCTACCGGCTGCTCGACGCCCTCGCGGAGGGCGCGGC
Organism: Streptomyces sp. NPDC059201; assembly: GCF_042754585.1. Classification (NCBI taxonomy): domain Bacteria; kingdom Bacillati; phylum Actinomycetota; class Actinomycetes; order Kitasatosporales; family Streptomycetaceae; genus Streptomyces; species Streptomyces sp. NPDC059201. The sequence continues at coordinate 89,190 of NZ_JBHZBB010000006.1, read as the reverse complement.
GGGGATCGTCTGGCGCGCCCGGGACGAGGCGCTCGGCCGCGAGGTGGCCGTCAAGGAGGTGCACGCCCCGCCGGGGACGCCCGAGGCGGAGGAACGGCTGCTGTACGCGCGCGTGGAGCGCGAGGCGCGGGCCGCCGAGGCCATCTCCGGCCCCGGTGTGGCCGAGGTGTACGACGTGGCCGTGGAGAACGGCCGGCCCTGGATCGTGATGGAACTGATCCGCGGGCTGACGCTCGCGGAGACCCTGGAGGCCGGCGGACCGCTGCCCGACCGGGAGGCGGCGCGGGTCGCGCTCGGGGTGCTCGCGGCGCTGCGAGCGGCGCGCGAGGCCGGTGTCCCCTATCGCGAACTGGGCCCGGACCGGGTGCTGCTGGCGAACGACGGGCGGGTGGTGGTCACGGGCGTGGCCACCGGGACCTCGGCGCCGGGCGACGCGCCGGACACGCCTCCGCCGGGCCCGGAGGAAGACGCGCGGTCACTGGGCGCGCTGCTCGCCGGGACGGTGGCCGATCCGGCCTCGGGGCCTCTGGCGCCGGTGATCGAGGGCCTCGCGGACGCGGACGCGGGCGTGCGGGCCGGGGCCGTACGGGAACTGGAGCGGACGGCCGGGCCCGGGGAGCGGCCGCGTGGGGACGCGGCGGCCGACGGGGCGCCGGAGCGCGCATCCGGGCGACCGGGCGATCGGGAGCACGACGGCTCGGACGGCGTGCGCGGGGCGCGTACACGGACGAAGGAGAGCGCGGGCGCGCGGAGGAGACGGGGACCCCGCCGGGGCGCGGTGATCGCGGCCGGGATCGTCGGGCTTCTGCTGATCGTGGCGGCGCTGGTCTGGCAGGCCGTCAGGGACGGGGATCCGGGCGCCGGTCCGGGCGGGGGCGGGGCATCGAGCACCGCTCCGGCCGTTTCCGGCGCCGCGGGTACGGGTGCGCGGGTGGGGGGACCCGAAACTACGCCGCGCTCCTGAAGCTCGGCAGGTAGCCGCCCGACTGGCCGGCGGCCGTCGGGTGGTAGGACTCGCCGATGTTGAGCCAGTTGACGCTGTGCAGCCAGGCCGAGCCGGAGCAGATCTCGTGTCCGGTGAAGGCCGGGACGACGGTGGCGAAGGTGAAGCCGTGGTCGGCCGCGCGCTTGGCGACGGCGGCGTTGAGGTGGTCGGAGGCTCCGTTGATGGCCCTGCGCTCGTTCTCGCTGAGGCCGGCGATGCAGTTGCCGTTCAGCTGGTAGAAGCGCGGGTAGCCGAGGACGACGACGTGGGCGGCGGGGGCCTTGGCGCGAATGGCGTCGTACACCGCGTCGAGCCGGGCGGGCAGCGTGGAGTCGACGTACCCCTTCGCCTGGTTCACCCGGTTGACGCACGTGGTCTCCGACTGGAGCACACAGGTCGTCATGACGTCGGCGAAGCCCGCGTCGTTGCCGCCGATGGTGATCGAGACGAGGTCGGTCGCGGAGGAGAGCGGGCCGAGCTGCTTGCCGGTGACGTCGGTGGTGACGGCGCCGGAGCAGGCCGTGAAGGAGAAGGAGGAGGGGGAGTTGGCGTTGGCCCAGAGGCGCGGGTACGCCTTGGTGGAGCGCTTGCAGTCGCCGCTGGCGCTTTCGTAGCTGCCGGCGCCGACGCCGGAGGAGTAGGAGTCGCCGAGGGCGACGTAGTCGAGGGCGGCGGACTCGGCGGCCTGCGCGGCTCCCGCCCCGGTGAGGGCGAGGACGGAACCGAGCAGGAGCGAGGACGCGAAGGCCGCGCATCGCGACAGTTTCATGGAACCTCCCTGTAGCAGGATCTCTGCGCTACCAGGAAGTAGCATCGGATCCGCCACTCCGGAAGTGTTCATGTCAAAACTGACCCTGGAGAGTGAGTGAACATCCCTCAGGAGCCAACAGTTTTCGGCCACCTGAGGAACCGGAGGATCCTCTTTCGTTTTCTGCTCGAACGGGATCGCGACACAGGCGCACGAATCCACCCAGGAGGGTGATAAAACCCCACCGCTCCCACCGCGGAAGCGGACTGATCGAATCCGATCGAAAAGCGAGCGCTCACGAACGCCGTTCGCTCGCCAAAGTGCCAGAAACCGGGCCGCTCAAGCGGGACTTGCCATACAGTCCCATTCATCAATACCGTCGTACATCTCACCCGCATCGGTTCATCAGCAAGGCGGCTCAGGGGAGGGCGCTGGCGTCGCGATGATCCCGGAGCGGGGCGCGGTAGGGGGGTGCCGTGCTCGGTGTGTCCAGACGCGCCGAGTCGCGGGTACCGCGCAGCCAGTCATGCCAACTCGCCGGTCTCGCAAGGAGATCGCTTCCGCGCGGGGATGGCGAGAACCCCCCTTTCGAACCGGACACACGATCGGGCCGCCCCAGGGGTGGGCGGCCCACCGGACGAGAGGGAGACCGATCCATGAGCTCGTTCCTGCGCCCGGCCGCCACGGGCCACGAATTCACCGAGACGAGCCGAATAGCGGCCCAGTACCGGGCCATCACTTCACATCTGGCGATCACTCCCCCGGTGAGTGTCGTCATTCCCGCGATGAATGAAGCGGAAAATCTTCCGTACGTGTTCAAGACACTGCCGGAATGGATTCACGAAGTCGTCCTTGTCGACGGAAATTCGACGGACGACACCGTCGAGGTGGCCAAGGCACACTGGCCCGGCGTCAAGGTCGTCAAGCAGGTCGGCAAGGGCAAGGGCGACGCGCTGATCAGCGGCTTCGCCGCCTGCACCGGCGACATCATCGTGATGGTCGACGCCGACGGCTCCGCCGACGGCCAGGAGATCGTCTCGTACGTCTCCGCCCTCGTCGGGGGCGCCGATTTCGCCAAGGGCTCGCGCTTCGCGAACGGCGGCGGCACCGACGACATGACCGGTATCCGCCGGCTGGGCAACTGGGCGCTGTGCTCGCTCGTCAACCGCAAGTTCGGCGCCCGCTACACCGATCTCTGCTACGGCTACAACGCCTTCTGGAAGCACTGCCTCGACAAGATCACCCTCGACTGCACCGGTTTCGAGATCGAGACCCTCATCAACATCCGGGTCGTCAAGGCCGGCCTGAAGGTGCAGGAGGTGCCGAGCCACGAGTACCTGCGGATCCACGGGGTCAGCAACCTCAACGCGGTGCGCGACGGGATCCGGGTCCTCAAGGTGATCCTCCGGGAGAAGCGCGTCACGAGGTCCGCCCGGGCGCTCCGGCGGCCCGCCGCGTTCTCGGTCAACGTCCCCCGGGGAGAGGTCTCTTGAGCGACCGCACGACCCGGCCCCGCTTCTCGGTGGTGATCTGCGTCTACACGGAGGAGCGGTGGGGGGACATCCTCGCCGCCGTCGACTCCGTCCGGAAGCAGTCGCTGCCGCCGCTGGAGACGCTGCTCGTCGTCGACCACAACGAGCGGCTCCTGGACCGGCTCACCGAGGAGTTCGCGGACGCACGCGCCCGCGAGGAGGTGCGGGTGCTCGCCAACGCGGGCCCCCGCGGGCTCTCCTCCGGCCGCAACACCGGGATCGCCGCGGCCCGCGGCGAGCTCGTCGCCTTCCTCGACGACGACGCGGTGGCGGAGCACGACTGGCTCCACCACCTCGCCGACGGCTACGCGGACCCGGAGGTCGTCGCCGTCGGCGGGCGCACGCTGCCCGTCTGGGCCTCCGGGCGCCGGCCCGTCTGGTTCCCCGAGGAGTTCGACTGGGTCGTCGGCTGTACGTACCGGGGGCTGCCCCCGGGCCGGGTGCGGGTGCGCAACGTGCTCGGCGGCAACGCCTCGTTCCGGCGCACCGCCTTCGACGCGGCGGGCGGCTTCGCCACCGGCATCGGCCGGGACGGCGACCGGCGCCCGCTCGGCTGCGAGGAGACCGAACTGTGCATCCGGCTCGCGAACGCGGTGCCGGGCGCGGTCCTGCTCATCGACGACCGGGCGGTCATCCACCACAAGGTGCCCGCCGTCCGCGAGCGCTTCGCCTACTTCCGCACCCGCGTCTACGCCGAGGGCCTGTCGAAGGCGCTCGTCGCCCAGAGCGTCGGCGCGGGCAAGGGCCTGGAGTCCGAGCGGCGCTACACCAGCCGGGTCCTGCCCGCCGGGGTCCTGCGCGGGCTGCGGGACACCCTGCTCGGCCGCCCGGGCGGCGCGGGCCGCGCCGGCGCGATCGTCACGGGCGTCGCGCTCGCCGCCGGCGGCTACGCCCTGGGCACCCTCCGCGCCCGCCGCGGCGGCTCCCCCACCTTCTCCTGGGGCCCGATCACCCCGGAGGACGTACCCCCGGGCACCCGGGACACCCCGACGAACCGCGCCCCCGCGACGAAGGGGACGGCCGCGTGAGCGCGACGGGCGCGGGCGCGGCCGGACTCGGGCCCGGGCCCGAGAAGGCGACGGGCGCGGGGGCGGAGCACGTACCGGAGGCCGTACGGGAAGCCGGGTCCGGGCACGGGCCCGCACCCAGGCCCGAATCCGGGCATGGGCCCGAGTCCGGGGCCGAGTCCCGGTACGGGTACGGGTACGCGCCCGAGGTCGGGTACGGCGCCGGGCCGGAGTCCAAGGCCGGGGCCAGGCCCGGGTACGGGGCCGGGGCCAGGCCCGGGTACGGGGCCGGGGCCGAGGCCGAGGCCCGGTACGGGTACGTGCCCGAGGCCGAGTACGGCGCCGGGCCCGAGTCCGGTGCCGGGTACGAACCCGGGCGGAAGTCCGGTGCCGGGTACGGCGCCAGGCCGAAGTCCGGTGCCGGGTACGGCGCCGGGCCGAAGTCCGGTGCCGGGTACGAGGCCAGGCCCGGGGCCGGGTACGGCGCCGGGCCGGAGTCCGGTGGCGGGTACGAACCCGGGTACGGGGCCGGGCGCGAGGTCGCGTCCGGACACCGGGACCGGGACCCCAGCGGGCCCGCCCCCGTGCCGATTCTCATGTATCACGCGGTCGCGCCGGAGCCTGCGGCTGCGACCTTGGGGTTGTCCGTCACGCCTGAGGCGTTTGCGGCGCAGATGGAGGTGGTGGCGGGGCTCGGGTTCACGCCGGTCACTACCGCCGCGCTGGGGGGTGCTTGGCGGCGGGGGGTGGAGTTGTCGGGGCGGCCGGTGCTCGTCACGTTCGACGACGGGTACGAGGGGGTGCATCGGTACGCGCTGCCGGTGCTCGCGCGGCACTCCTTCGTGAGCACCGTCTTCGTCACCAGCGGCTGGCTGCCCGGCCGGCACGCCACCGGCGGGGCCCTCGACACCATGCTCTCCTGGGGGCAGGTGCGCGAACTGGCCGCCGCCGGGACCGAGATCGGCGGGCACAGCCACAGCCACCCGCAGCTCGACCAGCTCGACGCGCGGCGGCTGCGGTTCGAGGCGCTGCGCTGCCGGGAGCTCGTCGGCGAGGAGCTCGGCACCGCGCCGGACTCCTTCGCCTACCCCTACGGCTACTCCAGCCGCCGGGTCCGCGCCGCCGTCCGGGAGGCCGGCTTCGCCCAGGCCCTCGCGGTCGGCAACGCCCTCGCGCGCCGCCGCCAGGGGCCGTACGCGCTGGAACGGGTGACCGTGCGCCGCTCCACCACCGTCGAGGAGTTCACCCGCCTCGTCGAAGGACGGGCCCTCGGGCGGAACTTCGCCGCCGACCGGGCGCTGACGAAGGGGTACGCGCTCGCCCGCCGGGCCCGCGGCGCGCTGCGCGGGCACTGGATCTAGCCGCGCGGGCACGGGATCCAGGGGACCGGCGGACGGCGCGGCCCGCCGGGGCAAAACCCCGTGCGCCGCCCGGGCGGTTGGCGGATCATGGCGGCATGCCAGACACCCCCGCCGTACCGTCCGGGCCCCGCAGCGCGCTGCCGGTCGTGGTCAACCTCGACGACAGCGACTCGCCGGGCGACGTCATGGACGCGCTCTTCCTCGACCGGTTCACCACCGGGGAGCAGCCGCACTCGCACGGCGTCACCCTGGACCGGGCCCGGGCCGACGCGAGCCTGCTGCCGCCGGGCGCCCGGGTGCTGTGGGGGTCCAAGGAGGAGGACCGCAGCTCCGTCCTCGCCGAGGGCGAGGGGTGGACGATCCTCTCCTCCCGCTGGAAGCACCGCGCCGACGTCACCGTGACGGCGACCGACCCGGAGCTGGCCGCCCGGGTCCTCGCCGAGGCCACCGAGGGCGCCAAGGACGAGCCCGAGCCGGAGCCCGAGGACGTCACCATGGGCTTCTGGTACCTGGCCCCGCAGCGCGGACCGCGCCGGATGACCCGCCGGATCAGCGCGGACACCTGGGACGAGGCGCGGCCCAACTACACGGCGCCGGTGGCCGGCGCGATGGACCGGCTGATGAAGCTGACCCCGGAGGACGTCACCGGGCGGCTCCTGCTGCTGCACGGCCCGCCGGGCACCGGCAAGACCTCCGCGCTGCGCACCCTCGCCCGGTCCTGGCAGGACTGGTGCCAGGTCGACTGCGTGCTCGACCCCGAGCGGCTCTTCAACGACATCGGCTATCTCATGGACATCGCCATCGGCGAGGACGGCGACGGCACCGAGAAGGAACGGTGGCGGCTGCTGCTCCTGGAGGACTGCGACGAGCTGATCCGGGGCGGCGCGAAGGAGGCCACCGGCCAGGCGCTCTCCCGGCTGCTGAACCTGACCGACGGTCTGCTCGGCCAGGGGCGGAACGTGCTGGTGGGGCTCACCACCAACGAGGACCTGGAGCGGCTGCACCCGGCCATCGTGCGCCCGGGCCGCTGCCTGGCGCGGATCGAGGTCGGGCCGCTCACCCGCGCCGAGTCGGTGGCGTGGCTGGGGCGGGACGAGGGCGTGCCGGGCGAGGGCGCCACACTGGCGGAGCTGTTCGCGCTGCGGCGCGGGGCCTCCCCTTCGGACCTCCCGGACCAGCGCACCCCGGCCGCCGGTCTCTATCTGTAAGCCCTGTAAGGGTGGTGAGGGGCGCGAGGGGTGCGAGAGCGGTGAGGGCGCGGTGAGGGCGCGGTCCGCCGGAGGGCGTCCCCCCCGGCGGACCGCCGGCCGTCACTCGGAGTCGTACGCGGCCCTCAGCGCGTCCCGCACGGCCGCCTCGGCCTCGTCCCGGGTGAGCCCCAGGCGGTACGCCTCCTCCGCGTACTGCGCGGCGGCGGAGGCGGCGCGGCGGCTGGCGGCGTCGCCCGCCGCGGCGACGAAGGTGCCGTGCCGGCCCCGGGTCTCGATGACCCCGTCGGCCTCCAGGGCCTTGTACGCCTTCGCGACCGTGTTCGCGGCGAGCCCCAGCTGTTCCGCGAGTCCCCGGACCGTCGGCAGCTTGTAGCCGACCGGGAGTCTGCCCGACCGGGCGCGCTCCGAGATCTGGGCGCGCAGCTGTTCGTAGGGGGCGGTGGTGGACTGGTGGTCCACGTCGAGTGTCAGTGTCACCCACCCGATTCTGCCCCCACCCCACCGGAAAATGGGAGGCGGCGGCGCGGCCCCGGCCGTAGCGTGCGGCCCCATGACTGTGATCGTCCGTGACGTACGCCCCGACGACGCCGAGCCCTTCGCCCGCGTCCGGCGCGCGGCCCTCCCGTACATGCTGGCCACCGCGGAGCAGGTGGCGTTCGACTGGGCGCACGCCCACCCCGACTCCCACGCCCGGCCGCTGGTGGCGGTGACCGAGAACGGCGAGGTGATCGGGACCGCCCAGGTCTCGCTCGCCCATGACTCCCCCGAGCCCGGCATCGGCCGCCTCAACGTGTATGTGGACCCGGCCCGTCAGGGTCTCGGCGCGGGGGCGCTGCTGGTGCGCACGGCCGAGGAGCACCTGGCCGAGCGGGGGGCGACGGCGCTCTACAGCTGGGTCCTCGACGAGCCGGCGAACCGCGGCTACGCGGAGCGGCGGGGGTACGCGCCGAGCCGGTCGGCGCACTTCCTGCGGCTGGACCTGACGGCGGGTCTGCCGCCGCTCCAGGCGCCGCCGGCCGGTGTCGAGCTGCTGTCGGCCGAGGAGTTCGCGGCGGACCCGCGGCCGGTCTTCGAGCTCGACGCGGCGACCACCGCCGACGAGCCGAGTGACGTCGTGGTCGAGATCGACGACTACCCGCACTGGCTGGAGACGACCTGGAACCACCCGCTGCACGACCGGGCGCTGACGACGGTGGCGGTGGTGGACGGGGTGCCGGCCGCCTTCAGCGCCGCGCAGACCGACGGGCTCGGACGGTACTCCTCCGGGATGACGGGTACGGCTCCGGGCTTCCGCGGCCGGGGGCTGGCGAAGCTGGCGAAGAACGCGTCGCTGCACCGGGCGCGGGAGGCGGGCTGCACGGAGGCGTTCACCGGGAACGACGCGGGGAACGAGCCGATGCTGGCGATCAACGAGTGGTTCGGATACGCGATCGGTGCGACGGAGGTGCGGTATGTCAGGGCGCTCGGTTGAGGTGGCGCTGTGGAAGGCCGGGCGGCTGAAGATCCGCTATCCCGCCGAGGTGGTGACGGAGTCGCCGACGCGGCTCTCGGTGCGGGCGCCGTGGGCGGCGGAGGGGGTGCGGGACTTCGGGTTCGTGCGCTTCGAGCCGGGTGACGTCTTCGTCGAGCACTACTGGAGCGACCGCTGGTTCACGGTCAAGGAGGTGTGGTCGGCGGAGGGCGCGCTCAAGGGCTGGTACTGCGACATCACCCGGCCGGCCGAGTTCGGGGCGGCCGGGGTGTCGGTCGAGGACCTGGATCTGGACCTGTGGGTGTCGGCGGACGGCAGCGAGGTGCTGCGGCTCGACGAGGACGAGTTCGCGGCGAGCGGTCTGGCCGTCTCCGACCCGGAGGCGGCCGAGCGCGCCGTGACCGCCCTCGACGACCTGGAACGGCTGGGGCGCCGGGGCCTGCGGGAGCTGCTCGAAGCCTAGGCCGGTCCTTCCGGGCCCTCCCGGTCAGGCCGAGTCCTTCCGGGTCAGGCCGGGTCCTTCCGGGTCAGGCCGGATCCTTCCGGGTCAGGCCGGATCCTTCCGGGTCAGGCCAGGATCACGGGCGCCGTCTCGATGGTGAGGAAGGCGGGGGCGGGGAGGCCGAGGCCGGCGTCGGGGACGAGCTGCATGAGGGTGCTCTGGACGCGGGCCTCGCCTGGCTGGTAGCCGGGGTCCTTCACCACCGCGGTGTTGGTCCAGGTGCGGAGGAGGCCGTCGCAGACGGCCCGGGTGCCGCCGATGCTGGCGGAACGGTCCTTCTGGACGAGGGTGGAGCTGACGAAGACCGGGCCCGCGCTGTCGTCGAGGCAGCGGTAGGTGCCGGAGAGAGTGATCGTTCCGTCGGCGCCGAGCAGGCCGGCCGGGTCGACCGCGAGGAAGTTCGCGAGCCGTCCGGCCGGATCGGCCTGCTGGGCCCGCTCGGCCTGCTCGGCCTGTCCGGCCTGCTCGGCCTGTCCGGCCTGTCCGGCCTGTCCGGCCTGTCCGGCCTGTTCGGTCGTGAAGCCGTCCGCCCCTCCCGCGTGGGCGAGAGGGGCGGCGGTCACGGCGAGGAGCGCGGTGGCCGTGGCGGCGAGGGCGAGTCGGACGCGCATGGGGGGTGTCCCTTCGGGGGTGGGGGGAGATGTCGCCCGCCAGGGATACCGGATCCAGCCGCCCGATGTCCGAAACTCACTCCTTCATCGGCGCGTTGGCCGGACCGCGCGCCGATCGTCGTACGGTCGTACGCTCCCCGCCTCAGGACGCGGTACGGCGCCGGGTCACTGCCTTCCGCAGCAGCGGCCACACCAGCAGGAGCAGCACGATCGCGTAGACGGTCACCGAGAACGGGGTGTTCACCAGGCCGGTGACGGAGCCGTCGCTGATCTGGAGCGCGCGGCGCAGCTGCTGCTCGGCGGCCGGGCCGAGGATGACGCCGATGACCGCCGGCAGCACCGGCAGGCCGTAGCGGCGCATGCCGAGGCCGAGGAGCCCCACCACCAGGAGGACGACCAGGTCGAGGGCCTCGCCGCCGACCGCGTACGCGCCGACGGCGGCGAAGAACAGGATGCCGGCGTAGAGGTACGGGCGCGGGATGCGCAGCAGTTTCGCCCAGACGGGCGCGAGCGGCAGGTTGAGCGCGAGCAGCAGGACCATGCCGACGAAGAGCGAGGCGATCAGGCCCCACACCAGCTCGGGCTCCCGCTCGAAGAGCAGCGGTCCCGGCTGGATGCCGTACTGCTGGAAGGCGGCGAGCATCACCGCGGCGACGGCGGTCGTCGGCAGGCCGAGCGTCAGCATGGAGACGAGGGTGCCGGCGGCGGAGGCGGACGCGGCCGACTCGGGTCCGGCGACGCCCTCGATCGCGCCTTTGCCGAACTGGTCCTTGTGCTTCGAGAGCCGCTTCTCCGTCACGTACGACAGGAAGGTCGGGATCTCCGCGCCGCCGGCCGGGATCGCGCCGAACGGGAAGCCGAGGAACGGGCCGCGCAGCCACGGCTTCCAGGTGCGCCTCAGATCCTCGCGGCCCAGCCACGGGCGCCCGACGGGGACGGGGCGGCCGGCGGTGCGGCGCAGATGGGCGGCGACCCAGAGGGCCTCGCCGATGGCGAAGAGGCCGACCGCGACGATGACGACGTCGACGCCGTCGGCGAGCTGGAGCGAGCCGAAGGTGAGCCGCTGCTGGCCGGTGAGCTGGTCGAGGCCGACCAGGCCGATGGTGAGGCCGATGAGCAGCGAGGCGACGCCGCGGATCCGGGAGGAGCCGAGGACCGAGGTGACCGCGATGAACGCGAGGACCATCAGGGCGAAGTAGTCGGGTGCGCCGATGTCGACGGCGAGGGACGCGACGGTGGGGGCGAGGACGACCAGCAGCATCGTGCCGATCATGCCGCCGGTGAAGTGGCCGATGGCGGCGGCGGCGAGCGCCTGCGCGCCCCGCCCGGCCTTGGCCATCGGATGGCCTTCCATGGCGGCGACCACGGCCGCGCTCTCGCCGGGGGTGTTGAGCAGGATCGACGTGGTGGAGCCGCCGAACATGGCCCCGTAGTAGATGCCGGCGAACATGATGAAGGCGCCGGTCGGTTCGAGGCCGTAGGTCACCGGGAGCAGCAGGGCGACGGCCATCGCCGGACCGATGCCGGGCAGCACGCCGATCGCGGTGCCGAGGAGCACGCCGACGGCGGCCCACAGCAGGTTGACCGGGGTGAGGGCGGTCCCGAAGCCGTCCATCAGGGAGTTGAGGGATTCCATGGGTCAGAGCACTCCCATCAGCGGCCCGCCGGGCAGCGGAACGCCCAGCAGGCGGTCGAAGACGCCGTAGGTGAGGAGGGAGAGGACGGCCGCGATCAGCGGGTCGCGGGCGGGGTGGCGGCTGCCGAGGGCGTAGGCCGCGCCCCAGAAGAGGAGGGCGCCGGCGACCGGGAAGCCCAGCGGGCCGATGAGGACGGCGAAGCCGAGGAAGACGCCGACGAGCAGCAGGACGGTGCGCCAGTCGGCGGGGGCGGCGAGGTCGATGTCCTCGCCGCCCTCGGCCTCGCCGCGGCCGCCGTGCAGCACGTCGACGGTGAGGAGGACGGCGACGGCGACGAGGCCGCAGCCGACGAGCAGGGGGACGGTGGCGGGGCCGACGGGGCCGCGGGCGGAGACGTCGACGTCGAGGGTGAGGGCGTCCGTGAGGACGAGGACGCCGAGCAGGAGCAGCAGGACGCCGACGCCGAGCTCGGAGCGGTCCTTGAGCCGGTTCTTGAAAGAGGGCTTTCCGGGGGTGGTCACAGTCCCAGCTCCTTCAGCACCGTATCGACGCGGGTGTTCTGTTCGGTGAGGAAGGCGCCGAACTCCTCGCCGGGCAGGAAGGCGTCGGTCCAGCCATGGGTCTTCAGGGACTCGCGCCACTGGGGCGAGTCGTGCAGCTTGGTGACGAGGGTGACGAGCTTCTCCCGCTCGGCGTCGGTGAGGCCGGGCGGGGCGACGATGCCGCGCCAGTTGGTGAACTCGGTGTCGAGCCCGGCCTCGCGGAGGGTGGGGGCGTCGAGACCGGGGACGCGCTCGGCGCCGGTGACGGCGAGCAGGCGCAGCTCGCCGGACTTGATCTGGTCCAGGTACTCGCCGACGCCGGAGACGCCGAAGGCGACCTTGTCGCCGAGGATGGAGGCGAGGAGTTCGCCGCCGCCGTCGAAGGGGATGTAGTTGACCTCCTTCGGCGGGATGCCGGCGGCCTGGGCCATCAGCATCGGCGCGAGGTGGTCGGGGCCGCCGGGCGAGGAGCCGCCGCCGACGGGCAGCTTCCCGGGGTTCTCCTTCCAGGCGGCGAGCAGCTCCTGGATGGTCGTGTACGGGGAGTCCTTGGAGACGACGACGATGTCCTGCTCCTCGGTGAGCCGGGCGATCGGGGTGGTGTCGGCGAGGGTCCGGGGGGTCTTGTTGGTGTGGACGGCTCCGACGACGCCGAGGCCCATCGACATGGCGACCCGCCCGTCGCCGCGCTCGCCGACGAGCCGGGTGAGGCCGACGGTGCCGCCCGCGCCGGGCAGGTTGAAGACCTCGATGTCGCCGGTGAGACCGGCTTCCTCGGCGTTCTTCGCCGCGGTGCGGGCGGTGATGTCGTAACCGCCGCCGGGAGTGTTGGGGACCATGAACCGCAGGCCGGGAATGTCGGTGCCGGTGTCGGAGCCGCTGCCGGGGGTGAGCAGCGGCGGCCCCACGAGCACCAGCAGCGCCGCCCCGAGCAGGGCGAAGGGGGTGCGAAGACGCACGAGGCCGCCTCTCGGTGGTTGGGGGGTGGAAGGGGTTTCCGGGCAGGGCCCGGGAAACGTGAAGTGGGCCACATGTTGCCCGCGCGTTAAGAAGCTGTCTCTCTTCCGCAACCAACGGACGTTGTGGTCCTTGTGGTCTCCACCTACCGTGTGCGGCGTGACGAAGGTGCTGGTGGTCGACGACGACTTCATGGTGGCCAAGCTGCACAGCCGCTATGTGTCGGCCGTGCCGGGCTTCTCCGTCGTCGGTGTCGCGCACACCGGCGCGGAGGCGCTGCGCGCCGCCCACCGCCTCCGCCCCGACCTGGTGCTCCTGGACATCTTCCTGCCGGACATGGACGGCATCGGGGTGCTGCGCGAGCTGCGCGGGGCCGGTCTCGCCGTGGACGCGCTCTTCATCACGGCGGCGCGGGACGCGGGCATGGTCCGGGCGGCGCTGCGGGCCGGCGCCCTGCACTACCTGATCAAGCCCTTCAACCAGGCGGCGCTCCACGAGCAGCTGCGCCACGCGGCGTCCCTGCGCACCCGCCTCGACGGCCTGGACGAGGCCCGGCAGGAGGACGTGGACCAGATCTTCGGCACCCGCCCGCCCGGCTCCCGCGAACTCCCGAAGGGCCTCGCCCCGCACACCGCGGACCTCCTGGAGGGCATCCTCCGCGCCCACCCGGAGGGCCTCTCGGCCACCGAGTGCGCCGAGGCCGGCTCCCTCTCCCGCGTCAGCGCCCGCCGCTACCTCGAACACTTCGCCACCACGGGCCGCGCCGAGGTGACCCTCCGGTACGGAGGAACGGGCCGCCCGGAACGGCGCTACCGGCCGGCGGGGTGAGGGGCCGTCATGACGAGCGGGCGGCTGTCCGGTACCGCTGGAGAAGCGCTTCGGCGCGGACCGTCCAAGGGTGCGCAGGGCCCAGTAGCCGGATCCGGCCCTCCACCACCATCTCCCCCAGCTCGATCGCTTCGTCGTGTCGTCCCAGGGCGTCAAGAATGACGCCGAGTGTCTGTCGCGTGTTGAGCAGCAGGGGATGGCCCGGAGCGAAGCGCTCGTACCCGGAGAGGGCTTCGCGGGCATGAGGCAGCGCTTCCAGCGGGCGCCCCGCGGCGGAGAGCACGTACGCGTAGTTCAGTTCGGCGGTGAACCTCATGAGGTGGCCCTCCCTCGTGGCACCGCGCCAGCCCTCGATGACAGCAGGACCCGTCGCGATGATCTCGTCCCGCTCCGGCAGCGCGGCCGCGTCGGGGTGACCGGCCGCCTCCAGGACGTACAGGGACGCGATGAGCGTGAGGGGGTGGGAGGGCCCGAGTGCTGCTTCCCTGCCTTGAGCCACCCGCTTCAGCAGGCTCAACGACTCCTCGAACCGCCCGAGGTTGCTGAGTGCGCCCGTCAGGCGCAGACATGCCTCCAGGGTGTCGAGAGCGTCGGGCCCGAACGCCTGCTCACATGCGTCGAGCGCCTCCCGGCACTCGCGCTCGGACTCCTCGAACCGTCCGAGCCGGAAGAGAATGCGCCCCACACGTATGCGGAGCCTGAGGACGAGCGCACTGTCGGCCGGCAGGCAAGGAGTGACGATGTCGAGGGCGTCCCTCGCCAAGGTGAGTGCGGAAGCGTAATCCCCCGACCTGTGCACGGCGGTGACGAGCCTGAGGACACAGTCGGTAGCGTCTTCGACAGCCGCCGCGCCGGCATTCCAGCCGACCACGCGCCGTAGGAAGGCGATGACGTGAGGAGCGAGCAGGACCGTCCTGGGGTCCTGCTCGCCGTGTTCAGGCACCTCGGGCAGAACGGCCTTGAGGAGACGGGTGGCCGTCGTGGCGAACCGCTCCCGCTGCTCGGCAGGGGTCGCCCTGGCCACGCTGTCGAGGACGATCCCGTGGACCCGCAGGCAGCGTACCCGGCCCGGTACGAGTTCGGTCAGCGAGTGATCGAGGAGGCCGCGGAGGGCGGATTCGACGCGGGACGGGTGGAGTTCCGTACCGAGGTCGGCCCCGGCGACGAGGGCGAGCGGGAGCGGGTCACCGGCCCAGCAGGCCAGCAGACGCAACAACGCGGTGGCTTCGGGGAGGCCCTGAGCGGTGAGGGCGTCGAGGGACAGCTGCCAGGTGCGGCTGAGCAGATGGCGGGACTCCGCGCCGGTCTCGGCGCCCTGGTCGATGAGTTCGATGGGGTGGTGACCGGCCGCGCCGTCGAGCCCATGCCGGTAGTCCGTGAGGTTCCACGGATCGATGATCTGGTGAGCGAGGAATCCGCCGGCCAGGGTGAGCGCCAGGGGGAGGCAACCGAGGCGGTCGGCGACCTCCGCCGCTTCCTCCGCGCTTCCCGCGTGGGGAGCGAGGTCCTGGAGCACGAGCGCGGCGTCCTCCCGGGGGAGGACGCCGAACTGCAGCAGCTCGGCACCCGGCCACCAGTGGGCCGCCGCCTGTCGGGTGGTGACGACGACGATGCCGGTGGGGCTCGTACGCAGCCACCCGCCGTCGCGGAGCACGGCGGGGGTGTCGGCGTTGTCCAGGACGAGCAGCCATGGCCGGTCGGAGGCGTCGAGGTACTGCCAGACGAGGTCGGCGGCGGGGCGCAGCCCGCTCCGGGCGCCCGTGAGCTCGGCGTCGGTGGCACCCCGGTCGGCGGCGACGGCGAGCATGCCCCCGCGGAGGGAGGCCGGATCGGAGGCGTTGACCCAGAATCCGATCCGGCCGGTGTGGTCGACGGCGTGGCGGAAGAGGGTGTGGGCGACGGCGGTCTTGCCGCATCCGCCCATGCCGTGGAGGACGTAGACGCCGTTGCCTACACCGGGCTCGACGGCGGCCCGCAGGCGGTCCATCTCCCCGACGCGGTCTCGGAGCACGACGGGCGCGCGGCCGACCGCCGGGTGGCGTACCGAGTCGGGGCCCGCCCACTCTGGGGCGTGGTGATGGTGCTCGATGATGTGCTGGTCACCCGATGCCTGGTAAACCCGTCCGTGCCCGTCGGCACGTCCGTCGTTGGCGCCGGTCATGACGGGCCGATGTGCTGGTCGCGTCCCGCCTGGTACACGCGGGCGTGTCCGGAGGCGGTGGCGTGCTGGGTCACTGCCGGGGCGTCGGGCGTGACGGGCCTGAGCTCGTCGAGGAGTGTGCGGAGCACCGCGGCCTCCTCGGGGTGGGCCACGAGCAGCCGCCGGATGCGGCCCTGCCACTCCACACCCAGTTCGCCGCCGGTTTCGAGGTCACCGGCCTCCCGCGCGGACAGCAGCTCCGTGCGGGTCACTTCCAGCTCGGCGGAGATCGCCTCGGCCCGATCAGGCTCGGCACGGCGCCACAGCGAGGTGATGCCGTCGCTGATGCGCTGCCATGCCTCGGTCGTCAGCAAAGTGACCAAGGTCGTCCCCGCCGTGCCCGCAAGTACGGCCAACTCCGCGTCCACGAACCGCCCCCATTCCGTTGTCGCTTGTCGGCCAGGGTATCCAGGCGGACCCGGCCGTCACAAAGGATTCCCGCCGACCCCGACCGTCGGCACGGTCTGCCTGAGTCGCTTCTTAGCGGCACCTTAAAGCGGTCCTAAGAAACGTCATCTGCCCTTCTCCGGGGCCTTTTTCGGGGATTTCGGGGGCTAGCGTGCGGGGCAACCCCCCACACCACCCTCGTGTCTGGAGTGTTCCCCCATGACGTCTCGTCGTACGGCCGCCGTTCTCACCGCCTCGGCCGCGGTCGCCCTCGCCGGGCTCGCCGGCGGTCCCGCGTACGCGCACGGGTCGATGACCGATCCGGTGAGCCGGGTCGCGGCCTGTTACGCGGAGGGGCCGGAGTCGCCGTCGTCGGCGGCGTGCAAGGCGGCGGTGGCGGCGAGCGGGGCGCAGGCGTTCTACGACTGGAACGCGGTGAACATCGCGAACGCGGCCGGGCAGCACCGGCAGTTGATCCCGGACGGGAAGCTGTGCAGCGCGGGCAACGACAAGTACAAGGGCCTCGACCTGGCCCGGGCGGACTGGCCGTCGTCGAAGCTGGCGTCCGGGAAGCACACCTTCCGGTACAAGGGGACGGCGCCGCACAAGGGCACGTTCGCGCTGTACGTGACGAAGGACGGGTACGACGCCTCGAAGCCGCTGGCCTGGTCGGACCTGGAGGCGCAGCCGTTCCTGACGGTGACCGACCCGGGGATGCAGGGCGGCGACTACGTCTTCGAGGGGACCGTTCCGGAGAAGTCGGGCCGCCACCTGATCTACTCGATCTGGCAGCGGTCCGACTCCCCCGAGGCGTTCTACACCTGCTCCGATGTGGTCTTCGGAGCGGAGCAGCAGGGCGGCGGGGGTACGGCTCCGACGACGCCGGCCACCGCGACGGCCACTGCGACCGCGACCGCGACCGCCACCACGTCGGCCGATCCTTCCGCCACCGCGCCGAGTGCCACGGCGTCCGCCACCGAGGCCCCCGCCACGCCCGCGCCGACCGCCTCCGCGCCCTCCGACGAGCAGATCGAGGCGGGCCGGGAGCACTCCACCGTCGAGCACGGCGGGCACGGGGACGCCGACGCGTCCACCGGGCCCGAGGCGAAGGCGACGACGCCGGCGCCCGCGCCCGCCCCCGCCGGTGGGGCCGTGGAGCTGGCCGAGACCGGCGGGGACGGCACGACGCCGTACCTCGCCCTCGGCGGCGCCGGCGTGCTGGCGGTCGGCGCGGCCGTGCTGTTCGGGGCGACCCGGCGGACGCGGCGCGGCTAGCCGATCACCGACAGGCAGGTGGTCGGGGTCGCGCGGGCCGGGTCGAGGGCGTTGGCGACCTCGTGGAAGGTGACCCGGTCCACCGTGCCGATGGCCACGTGCTCGGAGAGGTCGAGCGCGCACTTGTCCTGGATGAGGACGTTGGTGACGTCCGGGCCGCTCAGGAACTGCGAGCGGTAGGGCGTGACGACCTGGTCGTACTTGGTCGCGATGACGTGGTAGCGGACGCCGGGCACGGTGTCGCCGCCCGCGTTGAGCTTCGTGAGGAAGGCGGAGCCGGCGATCTGGTCGGCCAGGCCCGGCGTCGTGGACCTGATGAGGTCCTCGGCGCCGGGGAAGTGCGGCAGGAGCTTGGTGAGGCCGAGCAGGGTGGTGCCGTGGTTGTCGGGGGCGATGCCGACGAGCGCGTTCACCTTCTCGGCGCCGCCGAGGAACTTGAGGTACCAGCGGGGCATCATGCCGCCCTGCGAGTGTCCGACGAGGTCGGCCTCGGGGGCACCGGTGGCGGCGAGGACCCGGTCGACGAAGACGTCGAGCTGGCCCGCGGACTTCTCGATGGGGCCGAGGCCGTGGAAGAAGGGCACGTTCGGCAGCTGCCCGTAGTCGAGCGAGTAGACGCAGTAGCCGCGGTTCACCAGGTAGGGGGCGAGGGCCAGCCAGTTGTCGACGGAGTTCCCGAGGGTTCCGTGGACGAGGACGACCGGGCGCGGGTGGGCGGCGGAGGGCTTGCAGGACCAGTCGTTCCAGCCCCGGCTCGGCGCGGCGGCCTGGGCGGTGGTGGCCTGGGCGGTGGCGGTGGGGGCGAGGACGGCGGCGACCATCAGGAGCAGGACGGACAGCGCTCTGGCGAGGTGCTTCCAGGGGGTCCTGGGGTTCCTGAAGGAGGTCCGGGAGGTCCGGGAGGCCAGGGGATTCCGGGGGTTCCGGGGCAGCATCGGGCGATCTCCTTGCGGCTCAAGGGGATGGTGGGGGTGCTGTGCCCTGCGGTCCGGACCACAAGTGGGGATGCTCTCCGGCCACGTTACGCACGGGTGTTACCCGCTGGGAAGTTACGCGTCGGTAAAACCTGGCGTATCGTCAGATCGACTCCGTACGGCGGGAGTTCAGGCCGCCAGGGAGCCGGGGACGATCGCCCGGGGACCGAACCGCGCCCGCGCCCGGTCGGCCACCTCCTCGATCCGGCGGGCCTTCTCGTCCGCCGGGTCGAAGGTGAGCTGGTGCCCGGCCCGTTCGGCGGGCCCGAGGCCCTCGGCGCGGAGCGCGATGCCCCGGACGCGGGCCCGCTGGAGGCCGAGGGAGTCGTGGAGCGCGTACGCGAGGGCGGTGAGCGCGGCCGTGTGCCCGGTCGGTTCGGGCAGGGTGCGGCTCCGGCTGGTGGTGCTCCGGTCGGCGTACCGCACGGTGAGCGCGAGGGACCGGCAGACCTGGTCCTCGGTCCGCAGCCGGGCGCCCAGTTCGCCGGCGAGCGAGAGCAGCGCCCGGCGCTGTTCCGTACGGTCGAGTTCGTCGTATGGGAAGGAGCGCTCGGCGGCCATCGACCGGGAGGCGGCGTTCGGCACGACGGGGGTGCGGTCGATGCCCCGGGCCCGTTCCCACAGGTCGCGGCCGGCCTTGGCGCCGACGAGCCGCTGGAGCACGGCGAGCGGGGCGTCGGCGACCCGTCCTGCGGAGTCGAGTCCGTAGCCGCAGAGGGTGCGGGCGGTGGCGCGGCCGACGCCGTCGAGGGCGACCACGGGGCGGTCGCGCAGGAAGGCCGCCGGGTCGTCGACGGTCAGGGTCCGGCCGGGGCGGGCCTCGCGGGCGGCCATGCGGGCGAGCATCGGGTTGGGTCCGGCCCCGATGACGCAGTCCACGCCGTACAGGGCGAGGGCCCGGACGCGGATCACGGCGGCGAGCTCGGCCGGGGTGCGGTCGAAGTAGCGCAGCGCGCCGCGCACGTCGGCGAGCGCCTCGTGCGGCGGGGCGGCCTGCACGACGGGGGTGAACTCGCCGAGCAGCTCGACCAGTCGGGGGAAGAGCGACTCCTCCGCGGCCTCCGGGCGGAACCGTACGCAGAGGATCATCCGGCGCTCCCCGGGCTGCTGTGCCAGAGCTTGCGCGCCGGGGTCGCGGCGCCCTCCCCGGCGGGCCGGAGGTCGGCCCAGGGGTTCATCTCGTAGCCGGTCCCCATGCGGATCCGGCGCCCGTTGTCGGTGCTCTCCCCGGGGGCGGACGCCGCTTCCGCGAGCCGCTCCCCGACCGCCTCCAGCCCGCCGGAGGCCCGTAGTTCGGCCAGTTCGGCGAGGTTCCAGGCGGCGGCGCCGACGACGCTGACGCTGCGCGGGCCGCGCCGCTGCACCACGCCCCTGACCAGGAGCAGCCAGGAGTGGAAGACGGTGTGGGCGCACCGCTCGTGGGCGTCGTCGAAGAAGGCGAGGTCGACGAGGCCGGTGCCGTCGTCGAGGGTGGTGAAGATGACGCGCTTGCCGGAGCGGATCGGCGGGGTCTGGGTGGCGGCCTTGGCGCCCGCGACCAGGACGGTCCTGCCGTGCGGGGTGGAGCGCAGCCGGTCGGCGGAGACGGCGCCGAGTTCGCGGAGGAAGGCGTGGTGGTCGCCCATGAGGTGGCGGGAGGCGTCCATGCCGAGGACGCCGAGCTCGGCGCTGAGGCGCTCCGACTCGTCGAGGTCCGGCAGGCCGACGGGCGCGGTCTTGCGGCCCTGGGCGAGCGGGAGCTGTCCGCCGTAGGAGGCGGCGCCGCGCTGGGTGCGGTGGAGTTCGGTGAGGTGCAGGAGGAGGTCGCGGCGGTTGGCGCCGAAGGCGTCGAGGGCGCCGACCTGGGCGAGGCGTTCGGCGACGGGTTTGCTGGGGCGGGCGCGGTCCCAGAAGTCGAGCAGGGAGGCGTAGGGGCGGCCGGTCTCGATGCGGGCGGACTCGGCCTCGCTGATGCCGTGGACGTCGGTGAGGCCGAGCCGGAGCCCCCACACCGGAGGCTTCTCGGACACCAGTTCGATACGATGGGCGACCGCCGACCGGTTCACGTCCAGCGGCAGCACCGGCACCCCGCGCCGGCGGGCGTCGGCGAGCAGCAGCCGCTTGGGGTACATGCCGGGGTCGTGGGTGAGCAGCCCGGCGTAGAAGGCGGCCGGGTGGTGGGCCTTGAGCCAGGCCGACTGGTAGGTGGGCACGGCGAAGGCCACCGCGTGCGCCTTGCAGAAGCCGTACGAGCCGAAGGCCGCGACGATCTCCCAGGTGCGGGCGACGACCTCGTCCGCGTACCCCCGGCGCTTCGCCAGCTGGGCGAACCACACCTCGATCCGGCCCTGCGACTCGGGGTGCGAGAGCCCGCGCCGCACCTGGTCGGCCTCGGCCCGGTCGCAGCCGGTCATGATCCGTACGATCTCGATGATCTGCTCGTGGAAGACGACCACGCCGTACGTCTCCTTCAGGGTGCCCTCCAGGTCGGGGTGGGGGTAGCGGACGGGGGCGCGGCCGTGCCGGGCCTCGATGAAGGGGCGGACCATGTCGGCGGCGACCGGGCCGGGGCGGAAGAGCGAGATGTCCACGACGAGGTCGTGGAAGGTCTCGGGCTGGAGCCGGCCGACCAGGTCGCGCTGGCCGGGGGACTCGATCTGGAAGCAGCCGAGGGTCTCGGTGGAGCGGATCAGGGCGTACGTGTCGGGGTCGCCGGCCGGGACGGCGTCGACGTCCGGCCGGGTGCCGGTGGCGCGTTCGACCTCGGCGACGGCGTGGGCCATCGCGGACTGCATGCGCACGCCGAGCACGTCGAGCTTGAGCAGTCCGAGGTCCTCCACGTCCTCCTTGTCGAACTGGGACATGGGGAACCCCTCGCCGCTGGTGGGGACCACGGGGGTGCGGGTGAGCAGCGAGGCGTCGGAGAGGAGCACTCCGCAGGGGTGCATGGCGATGCCGCGCGGGAGCGCGTCGAGGGCTTCGACCAGCTCCCAGAGGCGGCCGAACTTGTCCCGTTCGCCCGCGAGTTCGCGCAGTTCGGGGAGTTCGTCGAGGGCGGCGAGGGCGTCCCGGGCGCGGATGTGCGGGAACGCCTTGGCGATCCGGTCGGTCTCGGCCGGGTCCATGGAGAGGGCGGCGCCGACGTCCCGGACGGCGTGGCGGACGCGGTAGGTCTCGGGCATGGAGACGGTGGCGACCCGTTCGGCGCCGAAGCGGCCGATGATCGCCCGGTAGACCTCCAGGCGGCGGGCGGACTCGACGTCGATGTCGATGTCGGGCAGGGCGGTGCGGCGCTTGGAGAGGAAGCGCTCCATGAGCAGGCCGTGCTCGACGGGGTCGGCGTGGGCGATGCCGAGGAGGTGGTTGACGAGGGAGCCGGCGCCGGAGCCGCGGGCGGCGACCCGGATCCCCATCCCCCGTACGTCGTCGACGACCTGGGCGACCGTCAGGAAGTAGGTGGCGAAGCCGTGGTGGGCGATGATGTCGAGCTCGCGGTGCATCCGGTCCCAGTAGGCGCCCCGTTTCTCGTAGCCCTTGAGGACCATGCCGGCGGCGGCCCGGGAGGCGAGGACGCGCTGGGCGGTGCGGTGCGCGGCGCCGACGAGGTGCGGCTCGGGGAAGTGGGCGGAGCCGATGCCGAGGTCGTCCTCGGGGTCGACCAGGCAGGCGGCGGCGGTCTCCGCGGTCCGTTCGAGCAGCCGGCGGGCGGCGTCGGCGCGGAAGCCGGCGGCCTCGGCGATCCGCTCGGCGGCGGCCGTCATCGCGTCGGCGTCCTTGAGCCACGCCTCGCCGCTGTCGAGGCCCTTGCGGGGGTCGACGGGGACGAGCAGGCGGGCGGCGTCGAGGACGTCGGCGACCGGGCCCTGGCCGGGGTCGGCGTAGCGGACGGCGTGGGAGAGGACGGGCGTGACGCCCTGTTCGGCGGCGAAGCCGAGGGTGCGGGCGGCGAGCCGCAGGGAGCCGGGGCCGGTGCCGGGGCGCCCGTGGTCGACGGCGGCGAGGCGGAGCGCGTCGCCGTACCGCTCGCGCCAGGGGGCGAGCAGCCGGGCGGCGCGGTCGGGGCGGCCGGCGGCGAGGGCGCGGCCGACGTCGGAGTCGGGGCCGAGCAGGACGAAGAGGCCGGTGCCGGGGTCGGCGGAGGCGGGCAGCACGGGCCGGCCCTCCCCCGCGCGGGCGTGGGCGGCGGTGACGAGGGCGCAGAGGGAGGCCCAGCCGGTCCGGGAGCGGGCGAGGAAGACGGCGCGGGGCGCGGACTCGTCGACGAAGGCGCCGCCGCGCACGGGGACCCGGCGGGCGGAGGAGGCCCTGCCGGCGGAGGAGGCACGGCCCGTCCCGTCGGCGGGGCCGGCCGGAAGGGTCAGGGGCTCATGGGCGAGGTCGACGCCGAAGAGGGGGCGGACGCCCTCCTTCTCGCACGCCTTGGCGAAGCGGACCGCGCCCGAGAGGCTGTCGCGGTCGGTCAGGGCGAGGGCGTCCATGCCCCGCTCGGCGGCGCGGGCGGCGAGGGTTCCGGGGTGGGAGGCGCCGTACCGCAGGGAGTACCCCGAGGCGGTGTGCAGATGGGTGAAGCCCGTCATGGCGCACCTCCCGCGCTTCCTGCTCCGGCGGTGCTTCCGCACCGGTATTCGTACAGACGTTCCCACCCCCGCACTCCACAGTAACCCATTTCGAACGCACGTACGATAAGCGGAGCGCAGCCGACCCCATCAGCCGTTCGGCCGCTCCCCACCTGTGGAAACGCCCCCGCCGCCGGAGCCTGGGGGGCATGAGTCTCGTCGACGAACTGAAAAGCGCCGTCACCCCCCGAGCCGCCCTGCTCGTCGTCGGGGTCTTCGCCCTCCAGCTCCTCTTCATCACCTCGTACGTCGGGGCCCTGCACAACCCGAAGCCGACGGACGTGCCCTTCGGCGTGGTCGCGCCCCCGCAGGTCTCCGCCGTCCTGATGGGCGAGCTGGAGAAGCTGCCGGGCGACCCGCTCGACCCGCAGACGGTCGCCGACGCGGACGAGGCCCGCGACAAGATCATGAACCGCGAGATCGACGGGGCCCTGATCCTGAACCCGGCGGGCCGCACCGACACCCTGCTCGTCGCCTCCGGCGGCGGCACCGTCCTCTCCTCCGCCCTGGAGAAGATCTTCACCCAGGTGGAGGCGGCCCAGCAGCGGGAGGTGCGGACGGTCGACGTGGCCCCCGCCTCGCCGCGGGACTTCGACGGGCTCTCGGCCTTCTACTTGGTGGTCGGCTGGTGCGTCGGCGGCTACATCTGCGCCGCGATCCTCGCCATCAGCGCCGGCTCCCGGCCGGCCAACCGCGAGCGGGCGGTCATCCGGCTCGGCGTCCTCGCGCTCTACTCCGCCCTCGGCGGTCTCGGCGGCGCGGTCATCGTCGGCCCGGTCCTGGGCGCCCTGCCCGGCTCCGTCGCCGCCCTGTGGGGACTCGGCACCCTGGTCGTCTTCGCGGTCGGCGCGGCCACCCTCGCGCTCCAGTCGGTCTTCGGGATCGTCGGCATCGGCCTGGCGATCCTGCTCATCGTCGTCGCGGGCAACCCGAGCGCCGGCGGCGCCTTCCCCTCGCCGATGCTGCCGCCGTTCTGGAAGGCGATCGGCCCGGCCCTGCCGCCGGGCGCGGGCACCTGGGCGGCGCGCTCGATCGCGTACTTCAAGGGCAACGACATGACCGCCTCGATGCTGGTGCTCTCCGCCTGGGCGGTGGTCGGCGCCGCGGTCACGCTGGTGATGTCCTCGCTGAAGCGGAAGCCGGAGGGCGAGCCGATCGCCGCGGAGCTGGGCGAGCCCCGCGCCTGACCCCGGCCGCGGCACGAGGAGGCCCCCGCCGCCGCGGGGGCCTCCTCACGCGCTCCGGGACTACTCGCCGTAGTACGCCCGGGTCATCAGCTCCTTCATGTCCTCGATCATCGGCATCCGCGGGTTGGCCGGGGCGCACTGGTCGGCGTAGGCGTTCATCGCCTGCTGCGGCAGGGCCTCCATGAAGGCCGCCTCGTCGACGCCCTCGGCCTGGAAGCCGGCCGGGATGCCGCACCGCTCGCGCAGCTCCTCGACGGCCCGGGCGTAGGACTCCACGCCCTCCGCCGGGGTCGCGGCCGGCAGGCCGAGCATCCGGGCGATCTCCTGGTAGCGCTCCGGCGCCCGGTAGACCTCGGCCTTGGGCCACGGCACGGCCTTGTGGGTGACGGTGCCGTTGTGCCGGATCACGTGCGGCAGGAGCAGCGCGTTGGTGCGTCCGTGGGCGACGTGGAAGGTGTTGCCGAGGGTGTGGGCCATGGCGTGGACCAGGCCGAGGAAGGCGTTGGCGAAGGCCATGCCGGCGATGGTGGACGCGTTGTGCATCTTCTCGCGGGCCTCGGGCGCCTTCGCGCCCTCCTTCACGCAGGTCTCCAGGTTCTCGAAGACGAGCCGGATGGCCTGGAGGCACTGCCCGTCGGTGAAGTCGTTGGCGTAGGCCGAGACGTACGCCTCGGTGGCGTGGGTCAGGGCGTCGAAGCCGGAGTCGGCGGTGACCTTCGGCGGGAGGTTCATCGGCAGCACCGGGTCGACGATGGCCACGTCGGGGGTGAGCGCGTAGTCGGCGAGCGGGTACTTCTGGGCGGCCTCCGGGTCGGAGATGACGGCGAAGGGGGTGACCTCGCTGCCGGTGCCGGAGGTGGTCGGGACGGCGACCAGGCGGGCCTTCTCACCGAGCTTCGGGAACCGGTAGGCCCGCTTGCGGATGTCGAAGAACTTCTCCTTGGTGTCCGCGAACTCGACCTCGGGCCGCTCGTACATCAGCCACATGATCTTCGCCGCGTCCATCGGGGAGCCGCCGCCGAGGGCGACGATGGTGTCCGGCCGGAAGTCCCGCATGGCGGCGGCCCCGGCCTGGACGGTGGCGAGCTCGGGGTTGGGCTCGACGTTGTCGATGACCTGGATCGCGACGGGCTCGGCGCGGCCGTTGAGGATGTCGGTGACCTTCTGGACGAAGCCGATCTCGCCCATGGTCCGGTCGGTGACGAGGGTGACCCGGTGGACGTCCTCCATCTCGCCGAGGTAGCGGATCGCGTTGCGCTCGAAGTAGATCTTCGGCGGGATCTTGTACCACTGCATGTTGGTGTTGCGCCGTCCGATCCGCTTGACGTTGATCAGGTTGACCGCGGTGACGTTGTCGGAGACCGAGTTGTGCCCGTAGGAGCCGCAGCCGAGGGTGAGGGAGGGGAGGAAGGCGTTGTAGACGTCGCCGATGCCGCCGAAGGTGGAGGGGGCGTTGACGATGACGCGGATCGCCTTGACCCGCTTGCCGAACTCCTCGGCGAGCGCCTCGTCCTCGGTGTGGATGGCGGCGCTGTGCCCGAGGCCGTGGAACTCGACCATGGCGGCGGAGAGTTCGAGGCCGTGCTCGGTGCTGTCGGCCTTGAGGGCGGCGAGGACCGGGGAGAGCTTCTCGCGGGTGAGCGGCTCGCTCTCGCCGACCTCGGCGCACTCCGCGAGGAGGATCGAGGTGCCCTCGGGGACCTCGAAGCCGGCCTGCTCGGCGATCCACACCGGGGACTTGCCGACGACGGCCGCGTTGAGCTTGGCGCCGCCGCAGTTGCTGCCGAAGGCGGTGACGCCGAAGAGGTACTCCTCCAGCTTGGTCTTCTCGGCGGCGGTGACGACGTGGGCGCCGAGCCGCTCGAACTCGGCGATGCCCTCCTCGTACACCTCCTTGTCGAGGACGACGGCCTGCTCGGAGGCGCAGATCATGCCGTTGTCGAACGCCTTGGAGAGCACGATGTCGTGGATCGCGCGCTGGAGCTTGGCGTCCTTGGTGACGTAGGCGGGGACGTTTCCGGCGCCGACGCCGAGGGCGGGCTTGCCGCACGAGTAGGCGGCCTTGACCATCGCGTTGCCGCCGGTGGCGAGGATGGTGGAGACGCCGTCGTGGTGCATGAGGAGGCCGGTGGCCTCCATGGAGGGCTCCTCGATCCACTGGACGCAGTCGGCGGGCGCTCCGGCGGCGACGGCGGCGTCGCGGACGATCCGGGCGGCCTCGGCCGAGCACCGCTGGGCGGAGGGGTGGAAGGCGAAGACGATCGGGTTACGGGTCTTGAGCGCGATCAGCGCCTTGAAGACGGTCGTCGAGGTGGGGTTGGTGACCGGGGTCATCGCGCAGACGACGCCGACGGGCTCCGCGATCTCGGTGATGCCGTTCAGCTCGTCACGGGAGATGACACCCGCGGTCTTCAGCCCGGCCATCGAGTTGGTGACGTGCTCGCAGGCGAAGAGGTTCTTGACGGCCTTGTCCTCGAAGAGCCCGCGGCCGGTCTCCTCGACGGCGAGCCGGGCCAGCTCGCCGTGGGCGGCCAGCGCGGCGAGCGACGCCTTCTTCACGATGTGGTCGACCTGCTCCTGGTCGAAGGTCTCGAACTCCGCGAGCGCTCCGAGCGCCCGCCCGACGAGTCCTTCCACCATCTCCTTGGCCTCCATCACAGGCCCTCCTTCACCGGTCCCTTACTTCTTCGATGTCTCCATTCGACACCCGATGACCTGCGAAAAGGGGCGCGGAAAGACCCTTGGGGCGGGGCCGGAAGTCCTTTTGTGAACGGATTCACAAGATCTTGGAAGGGGGTGCCCCCGGCTGGACAGCACAGCCGGGGGCACGGGTCAGGCGGTGAGCACCCGCCGCTCCCCCGCCTCCACCGCGAGGTCGAGGGTGTTCCCCGGCGGCGGGAAGGGGCAGATGAAGTGGTCCGCGAAGGCGCACGGCGGGAGCAGCGCCCGGTTGAGGTCCACCGTCACCGTGCCGTCCTCCGCCGGCGCCGCCGGGCGCAGGAACCGGAAGCGGAAGGTGGACCGCCCGCCGGTGGCGTCCGCGAAGACCGCCCAGAGCGAGCCGTCCTCCTCCACCGCGACCTGGAGCGCGTGCACCCGCCCTTCGAGCTCGAAGACGACCTCGCCGGCCAGCCCGAGCCCGCGCTCCTTGCCGTCCGCGTTCTCCACCCGGACGCTGCGCGCCTCCTCGTACGGCCGGTAGACCCCCGGCACCGCCCAGCGCGGGTCGTACGGCGTGGCCTCGATACCCCGGAAGGCCCGCCGCGCCGCCGACTCGGGGTCGAAGTCCCGTACCGCCCACAGCCCTTCGCGGCGCAGCACCACGATCCGGCGCCCCGCCGACTCGACCCGGGACTCGTGGATCGGCGCGTGGTCGGCGGTGAGCCGGACGGTGCCGGTGAAGGGCTTGCCGTCGACGGTGATCCCGTCCTCGGCGCCCGCCGTCAGGACCACCTCGTCGCCGTCCTCCCGCCACTCCCCCGGCAGGTCCGGCAGCCGGCCCTCGGGGAAGTCCGCGAGCCAGTGCGTGCCGGTGAGGGAGAGCGGCCCGTACGAGGAGGCCACCGCCGCCTCGCGCCGCTCGTGCCAGTGCTGCCACTCCTCGGCGGCGTCGGTGGTCTCGCTGCTGCTCGTGGTGTCGCTCATGGTGTTCCACCCTTCCACACCGACGCCGGAACCCCGAGGTGCGACCGAAGCGTCGTGCCGGCGTACTCCGTACGGAAGACGCCCCGTTCCTGGAGCATCGGCACCCCGCCGGGGGTGAGGCACGGGACCAGGACGAAGCCGTCGGCGGCGTTCCGTGGCCACGTGCCCCTCCAGGGCGCCGGCGACCGACTCGGGGGTGCCGACGAAGGAGTGGCGGTCATGGGGTACGGGATAGGGCCCGGCGTACGGGAACGGGCTTCGGTACTGCGGCGGAAGCGGGTGCGCGGTAGCGCGTACGGCGACGGGCTCGGGGTCGCGGTAGCGCGTACGGCCACCGGCACGCGCGCGTACGACCACCGGCGTGGGTGCGCGTACCGCCACGGGCGCGGATGCGCGTACCGCCACCGGCAGGGCCGCGCGTACGACGACCGGCACGGCGCGCGTACGGCCACCGGCGTGGATGCGCGTACGGCGCCCGGCGCGGTAGCGCGTAGGGCCACCGGCGCGGTAGCGCGTACGGCCACCGGCGTGGGTGCGGCTACGGGCACGGCCACCGGCACGCGCGCGTGCGCGACCGGCATGGGCGCGCGGTGGGTTCAGGCGTGTGGGGCCGGGGTGGTTGGGCGACAGGGGGCGTTGCGTAGGAAGGTGAGGGCGGCGCGGGCGGCGGCGTCGTTCTGGGTGAAGGCGAAGCCGCCGGTCCGGGGGCGGGTGAAGCCGCCGCCCGCCCCGGCGGTGGTGTACGGGCCGAGGGCGATCCGGCGCGGGTGCGGGCGCCCGTCCCGCTGGGTGATCCGCCCGTCGGCGGGGTCGACGGCGAGCAGCCCGCCGGGGTTGGTCCGGGCGCCGTCCTCGTACAGTCCGCGCAGCAGCGGCCCGGCGGCGCGGGTGACGGTGGAGAGCTCCAGGCGGGCCTCGACCAGGGCGCGGGCCTCGGTGACCGCCCCGGGCACGGCGGGCGAGGAGGCCCGGAAGACGCCGCGCCGCCCGTCGGCCTCGACGGCGAGACGGGGGCCCAGGAAGCGGACGACGCCCGCCTCGGAGAGGGCGAGCAGCCGGCGCAGCCGGGGCGCCGGCGGGCCGGACGCGAGGTAGCTGAAGTAGCCGTGCCACCAGCCGCCGGTGTCGATCCGGTCGGCGATCCGGACGAGCTGCGCGTAGACGGAGTCGAGGGCGGCGAAGACGGCGGCGTCGGCGCTGTGGGCGGGGTCGTGGCGGCGCGTCAGATCGGCGGTGACGTACGCGCGCAGCTCCGCCTGGAGCGCGTCGGCGCTCGTGACGCGCAGCCCGTCGAGCGGGTGGTCGAGGGCCTCGGGATCGAAGCGGTCGGCCGGGTCGGGGACGGCGGCGGCGGCGAGCGCGCCGAGGGCGGGGGCGCCCGGCGCGGCGGCGGTCCAGTCGGCGGCGAACGCGCTCCAGGCGCGGGCGGTGCGCTCCGGGTGGGCGGTGAAGAGGCGGTGGTAGTGGGCCCAGCCGAGCTCCTTGGCGATGTGCGGCCAGACGTCGCGCCGGAGGTCCAGCGGCCCGCCCCCGCCGAGCAGCGCCCCGACCTGCTCGGGCCCGAAGAAGCGGGGCAGCGGGGGCGGCTCGCCGTCGAGCGCGTAGCCGAGTTTGGAGTGGTACGGGACGCCCCTGCGGGAGCCCGCGTACAGCACCGGTTCGCGGCCCGAGGGCACGTACACGAGCGCGTCCTCGGGGCCCTCGTAGCGGCCGCCGCGCCCCTCGGTGAGCAGCACCATCAGGTCGACGAAGGCGAGGCCGAGACCCCGGACGAGGACGGGGGCGCCGGCCGGGAGGGCCCTGAGGTCGAGGTCGGCGGTGGGCCCCGGCGGCACGTGGACGAGGCCGTGGCGGGCGGCGAAGGCGGCCAGTTCCCTCTGTTCGGCGTCGGGTTCGGCGTCGAAGTGGCCCAGCGCGAGGACGACGAGGTCGGCGGGGAGGGGCTCGGCGCGGCCGGCGAGCCGCACCCGCTGCCGGCCCTCGCGCGGGCCGTCGACGCGCAGCGCGGTGGTGCGGTGCTCGTGGAGGGTGACGGTGGCGGGCAGCGCGGACCGGGCCCGCTCGTACGCCCAGCGCAGGTAGGCGCCCTGCTCCGGGCGGGTGGCGAAGCGGCGGCCGTCGGTCCCGGACCATTCGGCGAGCGTGGGTCCGGGGCGTACCGGCCCTTCGAGGGGGACGGTCTCGTCGGTGAAGACGGTGACGTCCCCGGCCCGGGAGTTCATCCAGAGCAGCGGGGACTGGGCGGTGCGCCAGATCCGGCCGGGGCCGGGCGGGTACGGGTCGACCAGGTGGACGTCGAGCGGCCGGTCACCGTACAGCTCGGGCAGACCGGCGGCGAGCCGCTCCAGGAAGCCGGTGCCGCGCGGACCGGCGCCGACGATCACCAGGGAGGCGGCGCTCACCGGCGGGGCCACGAGAAGGGTGAGGAGGAGGACATGCGAAGGCTCCATGACTGCCGGAAGCACGCCGGGCCCCTCAGCCCGGTGTCCTCCCTGCGAGGCTACGGGGCGAGGCGCGACTGTCAAGTCCCGCTGATGCAACGGCTGTTGGGCGGAGTACCGCACGTGGCGTGCGTCTCCTACCGATTGACTGGGGAAGGGATGCCTGTTCCACACCCGTTCCCCCTCCTCGTTCCCTCCCGCCGGTCAGCAGTTGCAATCACAGCAGCAGCCGTCGCAGCAGCCGCCATCCTCGCCGCAGGAGCTGCAACACTCGCATCCGTCGCAGCAGCTTCCGCAGTCGCACTGTTTGCAGAGGCCGTCCTTGCGCTCCCGTCTCCACGGGTCCTCGTAGGTGCCGCAGCACATCTGGCAGGTGCAGGCGAGTCCCACCCAGACCGCGCAACCGGCTATCAGCCCGCGCCGG
Source organism: Streptomyces sp. NPDC059201 (assembly GCF_042754585.1). NCBI lineage: Bacteria > Bacillati > Actinomycetota > Actinomycetes > Kitasatosporales > Streptomycetaceae > Streptomyces > Streptomyces sp. NPDC059201. The sequence goes on along the minus strand of NZ_JBHZBB010000006.1, from coordinate 58,670 downwards.
TTGCGGGGCGGTCCCGGCGGGAAGGGCCCGCCACCCCCGCCCGGTCCGCCGGGGCCGGGGTTCCAGGGCCCGCCGGGCCCCGCCGGTCCGCCGGGACTCGGCGCGTACGGGTTGCCGGGCCCGGGCCCGGGGCCGTACGGGCTCGCCTGGCCCGGCCCTTCGGGTGCGTACGGGTTGCCGGGCACCGGCCCGTGGCCGTGCGCGGGGGCGCCGCCGTGGGAGCAGGTGGTGGTGCCGAAGGCGCGGTCGACCGAGACGCGCAGCTCGTGCGCGAGGAGCTGGTGGACGAGCTTGCCGTCGGTGAACTCGGCGTCCCGCAGCGCCAGCCGGATGCCGTGCAGGGCGTCGTCGGCGAGCCGGCGGGCCTCGTCGCGGGAGGTGCCGGTGGCGGTGAGCGGGTTCCAGGCGCCGCTCTCCGCGTCGGCGCTCTGGTCCTCGACGGCGTCCAGGAGATGGGCGAGACGCCCGAAGAGCCGGCCCGCCTCGGCGAGCGGTTCGGCGTTCCCGGGCCGGCCGGCGAGGAGCGCGGTGTGCGCGAACGCGGCGGCGGTGGCCGTCTCGGTGGGCTCGGTGACGACGAGGAGCGGGGTGCCGGGCCCGGCGAGCGCCTCGATCCCGGTCTGGCGGTCCACGGCATCGACGAGGAGCGCGGTGTCGAAGCCGACCGCGTGGCCAACGCGGGCACCGGCCTTGTCCCAGGAGCGGGCGACCCGGCGGGCCGCGGCGGCGACCGGCCGGCGGGCCAGCAGGCCGTCCCGGTCGGCGACATGGTCGCGCACCTTGGCCGAGGCGAGGACGAGCGAGACCGCGGCGGCGAGCCGGGCGCCCTCGCCGCGCGCGACGGGCGCGGTGCGCATGGCGCGCAGCGGGCAGGGGCCCGCGGTGCGGCGTCCCGAGTCGGTGACGCCGGTCTGAGCCTCCGTCAGGACCGAGACGATGAGCCCGTCGTAGTTGGTGACGACCCGGGCGAACTGGCCGTGGTCGGCGCGGAGAGCCAGACACAGACCGCAGAGGTGGGCCATCCACTGGGTCTTCAGGTGGTCGGTGAGCCGGTGCGTGCAGGGTCTGACGATTCCGAACAATGCGATCCCCCGTGATGCGGTGCGAGAGCGTGTCGCGCGCGGAGCGCGCGACGGGCCGCGCGGGGTCCCCGGAGGGCGTTCCCGAGGAACCGCCGGTCGGCCTCGCGGCATCGTAGCGAGGGGGGCGTTCACCCGTACGCGCCCGACGTCACCCTTCTGGACCGACTTTCATATTTTCAGCAACATGGCTCCCCATCAGCCCCCGCATACCCCACGTTTCCTGACGAATCGCCAGGAAACGGGCCTCACGTTCTGCACCAGTACCGTCACGAATCCCCTGCGCGGCGCCTATCCACTTGGCGCGCGATCCGCATCATGGACGACGATAGGGATTGCGGAACCACAAGTGACCGCAGTGACCGCGTGAAAGGAGGCGTCCATGGGATCGGTGCGCAAGGCGAGCGCCTGGCTGGGACTCGTCGAGGACAACGACGAGCGTTACTACGACGACGAGTACGCCGACGGTGCCGAGAGCGGCGACGCCTGGGTGACGGACCCCCGCGTCCGGGTCGCCACGGACACCGCCGAGGAGCGGGGCCGCCGGATCGCCACCGTCTCGCCGGACGGCTTCCGGGACGCCCGGGGCATCGGGGAGCTCTTCCGGGCCGGTGTCCCGGTGATCGTGAACCTCACCGCCATGGAGCCGAACGACGCCAAGCGGGTCGTGGACTTCGCCGCCGGCCTCGCCTTCGGACTGCGCGGCTCGATCGAGCGCGTCGCCACCCGGGTCTTCCTGCTGACCCCCGCGGACACGGAGATCGTCAGCGGCGAGTCCGGCCGCCGTAAGCAGGACGGTTTCTTCAACCAGAGCTGACGCCCGCTCGCCCGCACGACACGCCGCCCCACCCCGGATCGCGACCCGATCCCGCCCCCCGACGCCCCCCGGCCCGGACCCGCCCAGCGGATCCGGGCCGGCCGCCGTCGAGGCCCGTACGACAGGCGCCCACCGGACCCGCCACCCCGAACGCCCCGCCCGACCGGCCTGACCCGATCCGGCCCGCCCGCCTCATTCCGCCCCGGCCCGATCCCCCCGACCCGGCCCGATCCCGCCGACCCGCTAGGCCCGATCCCGCCGGTCAGGCCCTAGCGGGTCCTCGTGGCCGCGCCGCTCATCGTGCCCGCCGCGTCGCCGCCCGGCAGCGGCCGGGACGGCGCCTGGGGTGCGGCGCCCTGAGCCGTGTCGCCCGGGGACCCGACCGGCTGCCCGGGCACCATCGCCGACCCGGCACCCCCGTCCCGTACCGCTCCCGCAGCCGGCGCCGACGGAGCCGCGGCACTCCCGGTCACCGCACTCCCGGTCTTCGCGGCAGCGGCCGCGGCCTCCGCCTCCGCCTCGGCCTCCGCCGCCGCCGTCGCTTCCTCCACCGCCGCCTCGACGTCGACCGGGCACTCCATCACCCGGGGCAGTCGCAGGGCCATCGCCGCTCCGGCGAGCAGCAGGCCCGCGCTCACGAAGAGCGTGAGGTGCAGTCCGCCGACGAAGGCGTGGCGCGCGGCCGTGTGGAGGGCCTCACCGGCCGCGCCGCCGAGGCGGTCGGCGACCTGGTACGCCTCGCCGAGCGAGTTCGCCGCGGCGCCGCTCGCCTCCGCCGGCACCCCGGAGACGTGCGCGAGGCCGGGGGCGTACGCCGCGTTCATGACGCTGCCGAGCAGGGCGATGCCCATGCCCGCGCCGAGCTGGTACGAGGTCTCGCCGATCGCCGCCGCCCCGCCCGCGCTGCGCGGCGGCGCCTCGCTGAGCATCGACTCGTACGCCGAGAAGAGGGTCGTCTGGAGGCCGAAGCCGAGCAGGACGAAGCCCGCAGTGAGCAGCAGCGGCCGGTCGTGCTGGCCCATGAGCGTGAGCAGCAGCACCGCCGCCGCGGTCAGCAGGAAGCCCCAGCCGACCATCCGGCGGGGCCCTATCCGGCGCAGGGTGTACGAGCCGGTGGCGCCGGCCGCCATGGCGGCGAAGGTGAGCGGGAGGAGCCGCAGCCCGGTCTCCAGGGGGGTGAGTCCGAGGACCAGCTGGAGGTACTGGACGGCGATGAGCTCCAGGCCGACGAGGGCCAGCATGGCGAGGACGATGCAGCCGACGGAGGTGGTGAAGGCGGGCCGGGAGAAGAGCCGCATGTCGATCAGCGGGTGCGGCCTGCGCCGCTGGCGCCGGACGAAGAGGACGAGCAGCAGCGCCCCGACAAGCAGGGGTCCGGCCGTGAGCACGGAGAGCAGCGGTTCGCCCGCGCCGGCGCGCTTCACGCCGAGGACGCAGCCGAGGACGCCGGCCGCGGCCATCAGCGCGCCGAGGACGTCCCAGGGCCCTTCGACGCTCCCCCGGGACTCGGGCAGCAGGCGGCGGGCGAGCGGGAGGATCAGCGCCATCAGCGGGATGTTGATGAGGAAGACGGAGCCCCACCAGTAGTGCTCGACGAGGAAGCCGCCGAGCACGGGTCCCGCGGCGGCGCCGATCGCGGCGACCGCCGTCCAGATGCCGATGGCCGTCGCGCGCTCGCGCCGGTCCGGGAAGACGGTCCGGATGAGGGAGAGGGTCGCCGGCATGATCATGGCGCCGCCGACGCCGAGCAGGGCGCGGGCCGCGATGAGGACCCAGGGCTCGGTGGCGAGGGCGGCGACGGCCGAGGCGAGGCCGAAGATGCCGTATCCGAGGAGGAGCACCCGGCGGCGGCCGATCCGGTCACCGAGGGTGCCGAAGAGGATCAGCAGCGAGGCGCAGACCAGGGGGTAGGCGTCGACGATCCAGAGCAGCTCGGTGGAGCCGGGCCGCAGGTTCTCGGTCAGGGAGGGGACGGCGACGTGGAGGATGGTCGCGTCGAGGGCGACCAGGAGGAGACTGACGCAGAGGACGACGAGGACGGCCCACCGGTTCGCGCCGCCGCCGGCGGCGCTACGTCCTGTTCGGGCCGTGATCGTCCGCGACATGTGCGTACCTCCAAGTGACGCTCTCGCTCTCGGCAGGCGCCGCCGACCTGGGCTGATGTGCGTGCGGCGGCGCGGCGATGAGGGGCGAGTGAGCCGTCAGCGTACGCGAGGACGGGCCCCTGGAGGGTGGCGCACCTCTCACCCCGACGAGGCTCCCGGTGTGGCGTACGCCACTCCGCCGGGCCCGTGCGTCGCATGGAATTCCGCACGGACGGGTGTTTGAAGTAATTCCGTGCCATACAAACAGGCTTCCGGAATCACCCCCGGCGCCCCTAGGGCTGAAGGTCATCGGATTTTCCGACGGGGGTCCGGAATAAGGGGGCCGCTGAGACCCACTCCACATCACATCGTCATCACGAAGGGAGCGGATCGCCGGGGTCGCCTCCTCACCCCCTGTAACGTCGATTGGGTGCGTACCGACATCTTTGCCCGGCTGGACCGGGAGCCGGTCCCGCCGAAGATAGAGGTCCCGCGGATGACCCGGACGCGTCTCGCCCTCTTCGGCGGGACGTCGGCGTTCTATCTCCTGATCGTGGTGGCGGTGTTGCTGTCCACCTGGCTGGTGACCCTCGACTGGAAGATCATGCTCTTCCGTCCTTACCAGCAGTGGCCGGAGCTGCACGCGTTCCTGGACTACTACGTCGTCCTCGGCCAGCGGGGTCCGACGGCGGTGATGGTGGCGGCCTGGCTGGGCTGGCGCTCCTGGCGCCAGCACACCCTGCGGCCGCTCCTCTCCCTCGGCGCGGCGCTGCTGCTCCTCAACGTCACCGTCGGCGCGGTGAAGCTCGGACTCGGCCGCCTCGGCCCCCACTACGCGACACAGATCGGCTCGGCCGAACTGTTCGCGGGCGGCGACATATTTCCTTCCGGGCACACCGCGAACGCGGTGGTGACCTGGGGCATCCTGGCCTATCTCGCCACCACCCCGCGGGCCCGCCGCTATCTGTCGGCACTGTCCGCCGTGGTCGCCCTCGGCGTGGGGCTCACGACGGTCTACCTCGGGACGCACTGGCTGAGCGACGTGCTGCTCGGCTGGGCCGCCGGTCTGCTGATCCTGCTCGCGCTGCCGTGGTGCGAGCCGGTGATCGGCGTGGTGGAGGCGTGGATCCTGGACCGGCGGGACCGGATCAGGGAGCGGCTGCGGGCCCGGCGCCGGCTGGTTCCCTCGCTGCCGGTGGCGGCCGGCGGGCCGCGCCTGTTCCCCGCTCCGGCGGGGCAGGAGGACCCGGCCCGGGAGTCCGTGGGGGTGGCCGCGAGCCACGCCCGGGCGGCCCGTGCCAGGCCGTCGTCGGACCGTCTCACCGCCTGACCGCGACAGCCCGGTTGCGTACGCGAAGGGCCCCGGCCACACCGGCCGGGGCCCTTCGCGCGTCCGGGTCAGCCGATCCAGCAGCGGGTGACGGTGTCGTCCGCGACCTCGAAGTTGAGGCGTCCGGCGAGGTACTCCATGGTGATGATCGCACCGGGCGGGAGGGGCCGGACGACCCGCCAGCCGCGGGTGCGGGCGAGCTGGGCGGCGGCGTCCGCGTCGAGGCCCACATAGGACTCGGGCGCGTCTCGGGGCGGTTCGGGGCTGCGCGACATGGGTGCCATGGGGTTCACGTTAGTCCTCCCGCGGTCACGCTTGCGTCACAACTTCTCGACGGCCTCCGCGATGACCGTGTCCTCGGTGGGACCCCCCGATTCCGGCTGTTTCTCCGGTCATTCGAAAAGGCGGCCGGAGATTCGCACGAAGTGTTCGGGGCGGATTATCCGGGCGTCGCCCATTCCGGCCGAGGGGCCCAACCGGCGAATTCTGCGCGGACGTGTGCGCGGCTCCCTCACTGTTCCCTTACACAATGCTTACGCTGACCGGATGAGCACCGAGACGGCGGCCGGCACGGTGGATTCGGTACGGGAGCGGCACGGCCGGATCCTGATCGACTGGCTCACCACCACGGACCACAAGAAGATCGGTCACCTCTATCTGGTGACCTCGTTCGTCTTCTTCCTCTTCGCCGGTCTGCTGGCGATGGCCATGCGGGCGGAGCTGGCCCGGCCCGGGATCCAGTTCCTCTCCAACGAGCAGTTCAACCAGGCGTTCACCCAGCACGGCACGATCATGCTGCTGCTCTTCGCGACCCCCACCTTCGCCGGCTTCGCCAACGAGCTGGTGCCGCTCCAGATCGGCGCGCCCGACGTCGCCTTCCCGCGCCTGAACATGTTCTCGTACTGGCTGTTCCTGCTCGGCGGGCTGATGGTGATCGGCTCGTTCCTCACCCCGAGCGGACCGCCCGACTTCGGCTGGACCGCCTACGCGCCGCTGAACAGCGCCGAGCGCTCGCCGGGGATCGGCGCCGACCTGTGGATCATGGGGCTCGCGCTCTCCGGCTTCGGCACGATCCTCACCTCGGTGAACTTCCTCGCCACCATCGTCGCGATGCGCGCCCCGGGCATGACCATGTTCCGGATGCCGATCTTCACCTGGAACGTGCTCTTCACCGCGATCCTGGTGCTCATCGCCTTCCCCGTCCTCGCGGCGGCGCTGCTCGCCCTGGAGGCCGACCGGCGGTTCGGGGCGCTGGTCTTCGCCCCCGGCAACGGCGGGGCGCTGCTCTGGCAGCACCTCTTCTGGTTCTTCGGCCACCCCGAGGTCTACATCATCGCCCTGCCGTTCTTCGGCATCGTCAGCGAGATCCTCCCGGTCTTCTCCCGCAAGCCGATCTTCGGGTACGTGAGCCTGGTGGCCGCCACCATGACGATCACCGGCCTGTCGGTGGTCGTCTGGGCCCACCACATGTTCGCGACCGGGGCGGTGCTGCTGCCGTTCTTCTCCTTCCTCTCCTTCCTGATCGCGGTGCCGACCGGCGTGAAGTTCTTCAACTGGACCGGGACCATGCTGCGGGGCTCGCTCTCCTTCGAGACCCCGATGCTGTGGGCGACCGGCTTCCTGGTGTCCTTCCTCTTCGGCGGCCTGACCGGGGTGATCCTGGCCTCGCCGCCGATGGACTTCCACGTCACCGACTCGTACTTCGTCGTCGCCCACTTCCACTACACGGTCTTCGGCACGGTGGTCTTCGCGACCTTCGCCGGCTTCCACTTCTGGTGGCCGAAGTTCACCGGCAAGATGCTCGACGAACGGCTCGGCAAGGTCCACTTCTGGACCCTCTTCACCGGCTTCCACCTCACCTTCCTCGTCCAGCACTGGCTGGGCGCGGAGGGGATGCCCCGGCGGTACGCCGACTACCTGGCCGCGGACGGCTTCACGGCGCTCAACACCCTGTCGAGCCTCGGCGCCCTCCTGCTCGGGATCTCGACCCTGCCGTTCCTCTACAACGTGTGGCGGACCTGGCGGTACGCGCCGAAGGTCGAGGTCGACGACCCGTGGGGCTACGGGCGCTCCCTGGAGTGGGCCACCACCTGCCCGCCGCCCCGCCACAACTTCACGGCCGTGCCCCGGATCCGCTCCGAGTCCCCCGCCTTCGACCTGCACCACCCGGAGTTCGCCGTCTACGAGCGGATGCGGGTCACCAGCCCGCCCCCGACCCGGCGGGACGGGCGGGACCGGCGGGACACCCCGTAACGCCCGTCAGCGCAGCCCGAGGCGGCGCAGGGTGCGGCCGGCCGCGGCCTTGGCGGTGTACGCGGCGTCGATCGCCCGGCCCGTCCACGCGTGCCACGCGGCGGCGGCCGGGGCGTGCGTGCGGCGGGGCGCGTCGCGGGCGAGGAGTCCGGTCCACAGCTCCTCGTGGCGCGCGGCGATCCGCGCGGGGTCGAAGCGCTCCGCCGAGACGAGGGCCGCCCTGCCCGCCTTCGCCCGCAGCTCCTCGTCGGCCATCAGCTCGCGCAGCGCGCGGGCGACCGCGCCGGGGTCGCCGACGGGGACGAGCCGCCCGTCCACCCCGTCCTCGACGATCTCGCGCGGCCCGTGCGGGCAGTCCGCGGCGACCACCGGCAGCCCGCACCGCATCGCCTCCACGATCGTCATGCCGAACGCCTCCCGCTCGGAGGTGACCGCCGCGATGGAGCCCTTCGCCCACTCCGGCTCCATGGGGTGGACCTGGCCCATCAGCCGGACCTGCCCGCCGAGCCCGCGAGCCTCGATCTGCCGGGCCAGCGGCCCGCGCAGGTCCTGCACGGCGTCCCCGCTGCCGTAGATCCGCAGGCTCCAGTCCGGGTGGTCGGCGGCCAGTTCGGCGAAGGCGTCGACGAGGACGTCGTACCGCTTGACCCGGGTGAGCCGGCCGGCCGCCACCACCACCCGGGCGGACGGGTCGGCGGGCGGGACGGCGGGCACGGGCACGCTGTTGGGCACGGACGCGACCCGGACGGCGTCCGGCAGCCCGAGCCGCCGGTAGGCGCGCGCGTCGGCCTCGGTGACGGTGGTGACGAGGTCGAGGAGCGCGTACTCGTGGGCGATGTCCCGGCGCAGCCGGCGGCTGTGCCCGTCGAGGATCAGGTGTTCCTGGGCGACGAGGAGGGGCCCGGTCCCCCCGGCCTGCCGGGCCAGGTGCACGTTGAGCCCCGGCCGGGTGCCGACGACGACGTCCGCCCGCACCCCGCGCAGGTGGTCCCCGATCCGCGCGTCGGTGAGCGCGCTGTACTGCTTCCACCGTCCGTCGCCGCGCGGGAAGACCCGGGCGGGCAGGTGGAAGTCGGGGTGGTCGCCGTCGTAGTCCGGCGAGTCCTGCCGCAGGTCGACGAGATGACGGAGGGTCACCCCGGACGGCAGGCCGAGGCGCGGCCGGTCACGGTGGCGGAAGACCGAGACGATCTCCACCTCGTGACGTTCCGCCAGCTGTTCGGCGAGCGTGAAGGTGGTGCGGATCGTTCCGCCGTAGTGGTAGCCGTTGTGGAGCAGGAAGGAGATGCGCATCTGCCGGTTCCCCCCGGTCAGTTGGTCGGTCGGGCCGACTGTACTGCTCCGCCGGCGGCCTTCCTCACGGCCGGTAACCGAGCTGCGGGACGGTCGCGCAGTTCCGGGTCATCTCGCCCTGGCTCACCCACCCCCGCCCGTCCTGCCAGCGGGCCACCGAGAGACACGTCTCGCGGGTCGCGGGCGGGCTCTCCAGGCGCTCGAAGCGGACGGGCAGCAGCAGCCCCCGCGCGGTGTACGGCTCCGGGCGGTCCAGGTACGCCTCGACGCACGTCCGGGTGAGTCCGCCCTTGTCGGGGCGGGCGAGGCAGGAGCGGGCCGCGTCGGTGAACCACATGGCCGCCGCCCAGCCCTCCAGCTGCCACTGGGACAGCTCCCGGTCCCCCATGGCGGTCCGGAAGGCGCGGACGGCCGGGTGTCCGGTGTCCTCGAAGTTGCGGCTCGACCCGGTCACCCAGAGGGAGTCGCGGCAGGCCGGCGCCTCGGCGTAGGCGCGGGCCACGGAGGAGGTCCAGTTCTGCACGTTCGTCACCTTGGCGGTGACGCGGACGCCGAGCGCCTCCATCGCCTCGCAGAGCCGGGTGTTGCCGTGGGCGTCCAGCGCGTCGAAGACCAGGTCGACCCGGCGCTCGCGCAGATCGGCGGCGACGGCCCGGAAGTCGGGCAGGACGAAGTCGACCCGCTCGGTCACCACCCGGTAGCCCTCCGCCCGCAGCCCCTGCACGACGAGCCGGGCGTAGGCGGCGGAGGCGGGCTGGTCGTACGAGACGACGGCGGCGGTCCGCGCCCCCTGCTCGCGCGCGAACCACCGGTACACCTCGGTCCCGCCGTACAGGGTGCCGTCCCAGCCGGGCGAGGCGCCGGTGCGCGGGGCCGAGCTGCCGTAGAGGGAGTAGAGGTGGGGGTGGGTGTCGTAGGCGGGGGTGAGGGGCTGGCCGCCGATGTCGGGCACGCCGGCGCGGGCGACGAGCGGGGCACCCGCGTAGTCGAGGGCCGTGGTGGCGACGAGCGCGAAGACCTTCCGCTCGTCGAGGAGTTCGTGGACGCAGGCGGTGTTGCCGACGCCGCTGCCGCCGTCGTCGCAGGTCTCGACCTCGACCCGGCGCCCGTCGAGTCCGCCGGCGGCGTTCAGGGCGTCGAACCAGGCCAGGGCGCCGTCGCGCGGCCCGGTGAGGGCCTCGCCGCCGACGGGGCTGGTGGCGCTGGTGATGATGCCGACGCGGAGCGGCTCACCGCCGGAGGGGTTGGCGGTGGGCCGCGTCTCGAAGGCGCGTTCCGGGAGCCGGCTGCCGCACCCCGCGAGGAGGACGAGGAGGAGGACGAGCAGCAGGGCCGGGAGCCGCGCCGCGGCTCTCTCAGCAGCCCGGGACGGTGACACCGCTGAGCTTCACCAGGCCGCACAGGGTCTTCACGGAGACCTTCCAGGTGTCGTCCTGGAACACCGAGGTGCCCCGGGAGTCCGGCAGCAGCGGGTTGCCGCCGGCGAGCAGGTCGTAGGTGACGTCGGCGCCGGTCGCCGAGGTGAAGGCGACCCCGGTGACCTTCGCGGTGGTCGCCGCGGCCTGCGGGTTGCCGGCGAAGGCGGCGAGGACCTCCCGCATCTCCTCGCCGTTCTCCAGCAGCTTCACCCGCTCGGCGGCCGGGGTGTCCGCGGCGAAGAAGGCCGCCCAGTTCCGCTCGATCTCCGCGCGGGCGGCCGCCGGGTCGGCCGGCTCGTCCGCCGCCGGCGGCTCGGCCGTGGTGGGCGGCGCGGTGGTGGTCGTGGTGCCCGTCGAGTACCCGCCGTCGCCGTCCGAGCAGGCCGCCATGGTCGGGGCGAGAAGCAGTGCCGCCGCGGCCGCGAGGGCGGCCGCTCGTCGCCTGAGAACCATCTGGCTCACCACCGGGTGTGCGTGACGCGGGCCGTACGACTGATGGTTCCAGGGTCGGACGATACGGGGCAGATCGCAAGGATACGGGGCATAGTCGAGGGAAGAACCCGAAGCGGCGTGGCGACGGAGGCCCCTGGTGCCGACGGCCCGGATCCTGTGGTGGAGCGGCCTCGTGGCGGCCGCCGGGGGCGCGCTGCTGTGCGTCCTCGGCTGGTACGGGATCTCGGGCGAGCGTTTCGCCGAGCGCCAGCTGCCCTATCTCGCCTCGTGCACGGTCCCGGGGGCGGCCCTGATCGTGGCAGGCGCGGTGCTCGCGGCGACGGCTGCACGGACCCCCGGCCCCACCGGCCCCCTGCCCCCGGCCGAAGCCCCGGACGGAGCCCTGGACGGAGCCCTGGGCGGGTCCCCTGGCAAGGCCCCGCTCGCCGATCCGGGCGCCCCTCCTCCCCCGCCCTCCTCCGACGGCCCCCCGCTGCGCGTCCCCGGCGGCACGCTCGCGCACCGGCCGGACTGCCCGCTGATGGCGGGCCGGGCGGACGCGGTACCGGCCGCCGGGGACCCCGCCCTGGCGCCCTGCCCGGTGTGTGAGCCGTGGCCTCCCTGACGTACGAGCTGACGCTGGCCGGCCTCGCGGTCGGCAGCGCGGCGGCGCTCACCGGCATCGGCGTGATCGTCACCCACCGGGCGACCGGGGTGCTGAACCTGGCGCACGGCGCGGTCGCCATGATCTGCGCGTACGTGCTCCGCCAGTTCGTGGCCGTCTGGGGGTGGCCGCTGTGGCCCGCCGCCCTGGTCACCCTGCTGCTGGTGGCCCCTGGCCTCGGCCTGCTGCTCGACCGGGCGGTCTTCCGCCCGCTGGCCCGCGCCGGCGCGGGACCGGCCCGCACCCTGGTCGCCTCGACCGGCGTCTTCGTCCTCCTCGTCGGCGCGGCGGTCCTCCTCTGGGGCCCAGGGGCCAGGGACGACGCTCCGGTGCTGCTCGGCGACGACCCGTGGCTCCAGCTCGCGACGGTCGTGGCGGTCGCCTGCCTGGTGGCGGCGGTGACCCGGTGGACCCGCTTCGGGCGGCGGCTGCGGGCCGTCGTCGACAACCGGCCGCTCGCGGTCCTCGGCGGGGTGGACGCGGACCGGGTCGCGGCGGCCGGCTGGGCGTTCGGCGCGTTCACCGCCGGACTCACGGGCGTGCTGCTCGCCCCGTACGTCCGGCTCGACCCGTACGGGCTGCCGCTGCTCGTGGTGGAGGTGATGGCGGTCGCGGTCATCGCCCGGATGCGGTCGCTGCCCGTCGCGATCGGCGCGGCGCTGCTCATCGGGGTGACCCAGGCCCAGCTGACCCGCTTCCACCCGGAGGGCTGGGCGGAGCCGCTGCTGCGGTCGGTGGGGGCCAACCTGTTCGTGATCGCGCTGCTGGTCGCGGCCCTCGTCCTGCCGGGCATCGGCGGCAAGGGCCAGGACGCGCTGCCGCCCCCGCCCCGCGCCGCCCGTACGCCCCCGGCGCTCTGGCCCGTCGCCGCCGTCTGCTTCCTCCTCCCGTTGGTCGTGGCGGGCCCGGACCTGCGCACCGCGATCCAGGTCCCGGCGCTGGCGATCGTCCTGCTGTCGCTGACCGTGGTCACGGGCCGCGCGGGCCAGATCGCCCTGGGCCAGGCGGCCTACGCGGGCCTGGGCGCCCTCTTCACCGCGCTCCTCGCGGCCGCCGGCCTGCCCGCCCTCCTGGCCCTCGCCCTGGCCGTCCCCCTGGCCGGCGCGGCGGGCCTGCTGACCGCCGGACCGGCGATCCGGCGCCGCGGCCTCGCCTTCGCCCTGGCGACCCTCGCGGTCGGCGTCGCGGTGAGCCGCTTCGTCCTCACCCAGCCGTACGCGACGGCGGACCTGCCCGCCCCGCTCCGCCCGGCGGGCTTCACCACCGACCGCGCCTACTACGTCCTCGAACTGCTCCTCCTGACGGTCGCCCTGCTCCTGGTGGCGGCCCTCCGCCGGGGCCGGGCCGGGCGGGCGCTGGCGGCCCTGCGCGACCACGAGCCGGCCGCCGAGGCGGCGGGCATCGCCTCGACCGCCCTCAAGCTGCTCGCCTTCACATTGGCCGCGTCCCTGGCGGCCCTCGGCGGCGGCCTCCTCACGATGGGCGTGCAGGCCCTCGACCCGACCGCCTTCGACCCGCTGAGGGGCCTCCTCTGGTTCGCCGCGGTGGTGGTCCTCGGCGCCGACAACCTCCTGACCCCGCTGCTGGCGGCGCCCCTCCTGCTGACCCTCGACACGGCGGGCCCGGCCGGCGCGGCGGCCCTGGCCATCGGTCTCCTGGCCACCCAGACGGGCCGCGTCCCGCCCCTGACCGCCCTCCTCACACGCGCCCCGGCCCAGGACGCCCCGCGCAGCCTCAAGGGCACTCCCGAAGACCTCGGCACCGTCCGCCCTCCGCCGCCCGCGCCCGCCGTGCGGCTCCGCGCGGAGGGCCTGTGGTTCGTGCACCGGGGCGGCGTGACGGCCCTCAGGGACGTCGGACTGGTCGTGCCGACCGCGCAGGTCACCGCCCTGGTCGGCCCGAACGGCGCGGGCAAGAGCACCCTCTTCGACTGCCTGGCCGGGGCCGCCCGGCCCCGCCGCGGGCGGGTCCTCCTGGACGGCGCGGACATCACCGGCCGCCCCGCGCACACCAGGGCGCGGCTCGGCATCGCCCGGACCTTCCAGCAACCGGCCCTCTTCCCGTCACTCTCCGTCGAGGAGAACGTGCGCGTCGGCGCCGAGCACGGCCGGCACCGCGACCGCCCCGCCGCCGCCACCGAGCGCGCGCTGCTCCTGACGGGCCTCGCGGGACCGGTGCGCTCGCTGCCCTCGGCGGGCCTCCCGACCGGCACCCTGCGCCGGGTCGAGCTGGCCCGCGCCCTGGCGGGCGGCCCGCACACGCTGCTCCTGGACGAGCCCGCCGCCGGTCTGGACGCGGCGGAGACCCAGGCCCTGTCCCGGCTGCTCGCCGCGCTCGCCGCCGACGGCCTGACCGTCCTCGTGGTCGAGCACGACCTGGACCTCGTCGCCGGCATCGCCCGTTCCGTCCACACCATGGAGGGAGGCCGGCTCCGGTCATGAGCACGGAGATGGAGCTGTACGGCGCACGGGTCCGCTACGGCCCCCTGGAGGCCCTGCACGGCCTGGACCTGCCCGTCCCCGCGGGCACCGTGACCGTCCTGACCGGCCGCAACGGCGCGGGCCGCACCACGGCCCTGCGCGCGCTGGCCGGGACGGTACGGCTCGCGGCGGGCCGGGTGCTGTGGCGCGGCGAGGACGTGACGGGGCTGCCGCCGCACGAGCGGGCCCGCCGCGGGCTGTGCTTCGTACCGGACCGGGGCGCGGTGTACGAGGGCCTGACCGTCGCCGAGAACCTGGCGCTCGCGGGGCCGGACGCCCCGGTCCCGTACCCCGAGCTCCTCCCCCTGCTGTCCCGCGCCGCGGGGACGCTCTCCGGCGGGGAGCGGCGGATGCTGGCGGTGTCGCGCGCGCTGCTGCGTCCGGCGCGGGTGGTGCTGGTGGACGAGGCGGCCCTGGGCATGGCGCCGCCGGTCGCGGCCCGGACGTACGCGCTGCTCGGCGCCCTCGCCGCCGGGGGCGGGGCGGCGGTGGTGCTGGCCGAGCAGCGCGTGCCGGACGGGCTGCCGCGCGGCACGCTCCTGCACGAGCTGCGGCGCGGCTCCCGCGTCTTCAGCGGCGAGGCGGCGGAGCCGGCCGCCGCGCGGCGCCTCAGAGGGGCGCGATCCTGAGCATCGTCCCGACGTGGAGCTGGTTCGGGTCGGGGCCGATGAGGCTCTTGTTGGCCTCGTAGAGGCGCTGCCAGCCGCCCTTGACGGAGAAGCGGCGGGCGATGCCCGCGAGGGTGTCGCCGGGCTGCACGGTGTGGACGCGGCCGCTGAGCCCGTACCGCTTGGAGCAGACGGGCCAGGCGCCCCAGCCCTGCACGCGCAGGACGTCCTCGGCGACGGTGATCTGCTGCTGCCGGGTGGCCAGGTCGGCGCGGCGGGCGTACTTCAGGCCGCCGTACTCGATCCAGGTCGGCTGCCAGAACTGGAGCCCGCCGTAGTAGCCGTTGCCGGTGTTCACGTCCCAGCGTCCGCTGCTCTCGCACTCGGCGACGCAGCCCCACGGCCACTGGTCCTTGGCGCAGGCGTACGCGGGCGCGCCGGCCGGTCCCGGCGCAGGTGGCGGCGGCATCGCCCCGGTCGCGCCGCCCTTGGCCGCCTCCACGGCGGCCGCGGCGGCGGCGAGCGCGTCGGCTGCGGCCGCGAGCCCGGACTCGGCGGCGGTGCCCGCCACGTCCGGCAGCGCCGGTACGCCGGGGGCTCCCGGCACTCCGGGTGCTCCGGGCGCTCCGCCGCCGGGCCCGTCGTCGCCGGGCGCGGCGGCGGCGACGGGCGCCTGGTGGAGGGCGAGCAGCGCCGCCGCGGAGGCCGCCGCGAGCGAGCCGGCTGTCCAAAATCGGATCATCGACATCGCCGCAGGCTAGGTCGGGCTCCCCGGGCCCGGCCCCGTGCCGCGCGGAACACTGTTCACTTGCCACCCGGTCGGAGTCACCGGCGCCCGTGGCGCCCCGGCCCGCCCCTCCGCACGCGCCGGAGGCCCAAGTTGCCCGGCTTCCGCGCGTGACCCCGCCCGCGCCTGACCCGTTGAACTCGGCATGAGACACCCGGGAAAGGCCCGGGGTCCGTCCTTACCGACTCCAGGGAGCCCTCCGTGCCGCGCATGCTCGACGTCAGCGAGGACGTACGCGCCGAGATCGGCGACGAAGAAGCCGACCGGCTGCTCGCCGGCGACAACGCCCCGGGCAGCTACGACTGCACCTCCTGCCGCACGCCGGGCGACTCCGAGCAGGAGCGGACCAGCACGGTGCTGTTCGTCGGCGACGAGACCGCGGTCCTCGCGTTCGCCCACGCCAGCTGCATCCCGTCGCAGGTCGTCCGGGTCGCCGAGGACCAGCTCCAGGGCGCCGTCGCCTCCATCACGGCCGCCGACGCCGCCGACGCGCTGTCGGCCGCCCACCCCGAGCAGGCCGTGCTCGGCGTCACCAGCGGGCTCGTCCTGATCGACGGCGAGCTGCACCCGGCGCTGGTCGTGGAGCCGACCGCGCCGGTGGCCCGACCGGGGTCCGGCGGGCTCACCGACGAGTTCCTGCCGCTCCTCGCCGAGCAGGGCTTCCACCCGGTCGGCGACCTGAACAGCCGCCCGGCCGCGCTGCCCGGCTGGTCGGTCCTGGTCGCCATGGGCCAGCTGCACTCGGTGCTCCAGCCGGGCATCGGCGGCGCGGGCCAGACCGCCTGGTGGCAGGCGCACCAGCCGCTCCAGGTCACCGAGGGCTGGCGCGCGGCGGCCAACAAGTCGCACACGGTGCTGGTCTTCGCCGCGCCGGTCGGCTCGATCGGCCAGCAGCCGCGCGAGGACCTGCTGCGCGACGCCCTGGAGAAGGCCGCGGCGAACGGGCGCCTGGTCGCCGCCGCGATGCCGCTGGCCGGGACCTGATGGACGACGGGCGGCCGGGGATAGGGCCGGCGCGCGGGCCGGGGGTCCCGACCGTCCCCCGTCCCCGGCGGGCCCCTCTTTCGGAGAGCCGCCCGCATCCGACGGACGGCGGGGTCGTTGGCACCTACGTGCACCCATACGACCCCTTCCCCCAGCCTTATCCGATGCCGATCCCCGCCATGCGCCCGGCGCAGGACGTTCCGGCCGGGTACTCGACGACGCCGATCTTCGACGCCCTGTACTCGGAGTACCTCCGGTCGTTCCGCACGCTCCCGGGTGACCGCAGCGGCGAGGAGGGCCTGGCGTTCCGGGCCTTCGGCACGGCGATGAGCACGGGCCTCTCGGGGCTCTACGGCCAGCACGCGGCGTACCCGTCGGCCTGGTCGACGCCCCAGCACCACCCCCCGCAGGCGGCGCTGCCCCCGGGACCGCGCAGAAGCGTCTGAAGCCTCCGCGCCCCCGGGCGCGGGCGGAGGAACGGCCGAGGGCCGGAGTCGTGTCGGTACGACTCCGGCCCTCGGCCGTGCTCCGGTGCGGGGTCGCCCCCGCGCGGGTCACTTCTTCTTGCCGCGCTTCTCGCGCACGCGGACCGAGATGTGGATCGGGGTGCCCTCGAAGCCGAACTCCTCGCGCAGCCGGCGCTCGATGAAGCGGCGGTAGCCGGCCTCCAGGAAGCCGGAGGCGAAGAGCACGAAGCGCGGGGGCTTGGTGCCGGCCTGGGTGCCGAAGAGGATGCGGGGCTGCTTGCCGCCGCGGATCGGGTGCGGGTGGGCCGCGACCAGCTCGCCGAGGAAGGCGTTGAGCCGGCCGGTGGGGACGCGGGTCTCCCAGCCGGCGAGGGCGGTCTCGATGGCCGGGACCAGCTTCTCCATGTGGCGGCCGGTCTTCGCGGAGACGTTGACCCGGGGCGCCCAGGCGACCTGCTGCATCTCCGTCTCGATCTCGCGCTCCAGGTAGTAACGGCGCTCCTCGTCGAGCTCGTCCCACTTGTTGTACGCGATGACGATGGCGCGGCCGGACTCGACGGCCATCGTGATGATCCGCTGGTCCTGGACCGAGATGTTGTCGGTGGTGTCGATGAGGATGACCGCGACCTCGGCCTTCTCCACGGCGGCGGCCGTGCGGAGGGAGGCGTAGTAGTCGGCGCCGGCCTGGAGGTGGACCTTCTTGCGGATGCCGGCGGTGTCGACGAACTTCCAGGTCACGCCGCCGAGCTCGATGAGCTCGTCGACCGGGTCGCGGGTGGTGCCGGCCAGCTCGTTGACGACCACGCGGTCCTCGCGGGCGACCTTGTTGAGCAGGGAGGACTTGCCGACGTTGGGGCGGCCGATGAGGGCGATGCGGCGGGGGCCGCCGACGGCCTTGCCGAAGGTCTGCTCGGGGGCCTCGGGCAGCTTCTTCAGGACCTCGTCGAGGAGGTCGCCGGTGCCGCGGCCGTGCAGCGAGGAGACGGGGAACGGCTCGCCGAGGCCCAGCGACCAGAGCGTGGCCGCGTCGGCCTCGCCGGACTGGCCGTCGACCTTGTTGGCGGCCAGGACGACCGGCTTGCCGGCGCGGCGGAGCAGCTTGACGACGGCCTCGTCGGTGTCGGTGGCGCCGACGGTGGCGTCCACGACGAAGAGGCAGGCGTCCGCGGCCTCGATGGCGTACTCGGCCTGGGTGGCGACGGAGGCGTCGATGCCGAGGACGTCCTGCTCCCAGCCGCCGGTGTCGACGACCTTGAAGCGGCGGCCCGCCCACTCGGCCTCGTAGGTGACGCGGTCGCGGGTGACGCCGGGCTTGTCCTCGACGACCGCCTCGCGGCGCCCGATGATGCGGTTCACCAGGGTCGACTTGCCGACGTTCGGGCGGCCGACGACGGCGAGGACGGGGAGCGGGCCGTGGCCCGCCTCCTCGATCGCCTCCTCGACGGCCTCGACGTCGAAGCCCTCTTCCGCGGCGAGCTCCATGAACTCCGCGTACTCGGCGTCGCCAAGTGCCCCGTGGTCGTGCTGGTCGTTCATGAAGTCCGTTCCTTGATCATTCGTGGTCGGTGGTCCCGGCCGGCCGGAGCCGTGGTCCCACTACTGAAGTGTCACTCAGCGCCCGGTGAGGCGCCTGGCGTTTTTCAGGTGGCCGGTGAGGTGCTCCTGGATGCGGAGCGTGGCCTCGTCCAGCGCCTTGCGGGTACGCCGCCCGCTGCCGTCCCCGGCGTCGAAGGCGTCGCCGAAGACGACGTCCACCCGGCTGCGGAGGGCCGGCAGCCCCTTCACCAGCCGTCCGGGCCGCTCGGTGCTGCCCAGCACCGCGACCGGGACGATCGGGGCGCCGCTGCGGACGGCGAAGTAGGCGAGACCGACGCGGAGCGAGGCGAAGTCGCCCTCGCCGCGGGTCCCCTCGGGGAAGATCCCGAGGACACCGCCCTGCTCCAGCACGCCGAGCGCGTTGCCTATCGCGTGGCGGTCGGTGGAGTCCCGGTCGACCTTGAGCTGTCCGATGCCTTCCAGGAAGTTGCCCAGCGGCCCGACGAACGCCTCCTTCTTGATGAGGAAGTGCACGGGGCGCGGGGCGGTGCCCATGAGCATGGGGCCGTCGATGTTGTGCGCGTGGTTGACGGCGAGGATGACGGGGCCGGAGGCCGGGACCCGCCAGGCGCCGAGGACACGCGGCTTCCAGAAGCCGTACATCAGCCCGATGCCGATGCGACGGCCGACGGCGGCGCCCTTCGCCGAGGGCTGGGTCACTTGGCGGCCGTCCGCTTCTCCTCGACGAGGGTGACGACGCACTCGATGACCTGGTCGAGGGTGAGCTCGGTGGTGTCGACCTCGACCGCGTCCCCGGCCTTGGCGAGCGGGGAGGTCTTGCGGCTGGAGTCCGCCGCGTCCCGCTTGACCAGGGCCTCCTGCGTGGCCCGCACGTCGGCGCCCTTCAGCTCGCCGGAGCGGCGGGCGGCGCGGGCCTCGGGCGAGGCGGTGAGGAAGATCTTGAGGTCGGCGTCGGGCAGGACGGTCGTGCCGATGTCCCGGCCCTCGACGACGATGCCGGGCACGGCCTCGCGGGCGATGCCGCGCTGGAGCTCGGTGATGAGCGCGCGGACCTCGGGGACGGCGCTGACCGCGCTGACCCGGGAGGTGACCTCCTCGGTCCGGATCGGGCCGGACGCGTCGACGCCGTCGACCGTGATGGTCGGGCGGGACGGGTCGGTGCCGGAGACGATGACGGGCTTGCCGGAGGCGTCGGCGACGGCCACGGCGTCGTTCACGTCGATCCCGTTGCTGATCATCCACCAGGTGATCGCCCGGTACTGGGCACCGGTGTCCAGGTAGTTCAGCCCCAGCTTGGCGGCGACCGCCTTCGAGGTGCTCGACTTGCCCGTGCCGGAGGGGCCGTCGATGGCGACGATCACGGATTCCACGGTGAGGGGGACCTTCCTGGGGGAGCGGCGACCCCGGCGGCAGTCCGGGACCCCTACAAGGTTACCGAGTCCCCCACCCCGTCCGGCCCAACGGTTCCCCGCCCCCCGTTCCGGCGCCCCTGAGGGTGACGGGCGTCTCAGGAGGTGACGGGCGTCTAGGGGGTGCGGAGGGCCCACCCCTGCGACTGGAGGGCCTGGGAGAGGGCCGGGGCAGCCTTGGGGTCGACCATGAGCTGGACGAGGCCCGCCTGCTGGCCGGTCGCGTGCTCGATGCGGACGTCCTCGATGTTGACCCCCGCCCGGCCGGCGTCCGCGAAGATGCGGGCCAGCTCGCCGGGCCGGTCGCTGATGAGGACGGCGACGGTCTCGTACGCGGTGGGCGCGGCGCCGTGCTTGCCGGGCACCCGGGCCCGCCCGGCGTTGCCGCGCCGCAGCACGTCCTCGACGCCGGTGGCGCCCGCCCGCCGCTTCTCCTCGTCCGTGGACTGGAGCGCCCGCAGCGCCCGTACCGTCTCGTCCAGGTCCGCCGCGACGCCGGAGAGGACGTCGGCGACGGGGCCGGGGTTGGCGGCGAGGATCTCGATCCACATGCGCGGGTCGGAAGCGGCGATCCTCGTGACGTCCCGTATCCCCTGCCCGCAGAGGCGTACGGCCGACTCCTCGGCCTCTTCCAGGCGCGCCGCGACCATCGAGGAGACGAGCTGCGGGGTGTGGGAGACGAGGGCGACGGCGCGGTCGTGGGCGTCGGCGTCCATGACGACGGGCACGGCCCGGCAGAACGCGACGAGCTCCAGCGCGAGGTTGAGGACCTCGGTGTCGGTGTCCCGGGTCGGGGTGAGCACCCAGGGCCGGCCCTCGAAGAGGTCGGCGGTGGCCGCGAGCGGGCCCGAGCGCTCCTTGCCGGACATGGGATGGCTGCCGATGTACGGGGCGAGGTCGAGGTCCATCGCCTCCAGCTCCCGCCGCGGGCCGCCTTTGACGCTGGCCACGTCGAGGTAGGCGCGGGCGGCCCCCGCGCGCATGGCCTCGGCGAGGGTGGCGGCGACGTGCGCCGGCGGTACGGCGACGATCGCGAGGTCCACCGGGCCCTCGGGCTCCGCGTCGGTGCCCGCCCCGAGGGACGCGGCGGTCAGGGCGCTCGCCGGGTCGTGGTCGCGGAGGTGGACCGTGACGCCCCGGCCGGCGAGGGCGAGGGCGGCGGAGGTGCCGATCAGTCCGGTACCGATGACGAGCGCTGTTCTCACGGGGCGATGTCCTTGGGGGCGCGGGTTCGTGGGGCGGGGCCCCTGCCCGCTGTGGCGTACGGGGCGGGGCGGGCAGGGGCCCAGCCTAGTCAGCCGCCGGGCCCACGCGCGCGTGCGCCCGCCCTGCGGGACGCGGGGCGGGCGCGGAGCCGGGGTACGGACCCGGGGTACGGATCCCGGGGTACGGCCCAGGGGTACGGCCCAGGGGTACGGACCCGGGCTCAGAGCTTCTGGGACCGGATGATGTCCTCCAGCGAGCCGCCCTGCGGCAGCGATCCGCCCGGCGTCAGCTTGTCGACGGCCTGCGGCAGCGACTGCGCGATCTCGTCGGCGGCCTGCTGCGGGGTGACCCCGGCCTCCTGCGCGACCTTCTGGAGGGTCTCGTCGGGGAGGGCCTGGGCGATCTGGGCGCCGTCGACGGGCTTGTTGTCGCCGGTGCCGATCCAGGACTGGGCCTGGTCGGCGAGGCCGGACTTCGTGAGCATGTCGAGGAGCCCGCCGAGCGGGTTCTGGCCTGCCGCACCGGCCGCACCGGCCGCGCCGCCGCTCCCCTGACCGCCGCTCGTGAGGGCGCCGAGCAGGGAGCCCAGGATGCCGCCGGCCCCTCCGCTGCCGCCCTGCCCTCCGCCCCCGCCGAGCAGGGAGCCGAGGAGACTGCCGAGATCGTTTCCCGCCATGGTTCTGCCTTTCGTGCGGAGCGCCCCGGCGAGGACCGGGGCGGAACAGCCCCAATCTCACCCATACCGACCCATTCCGCCACCCGGCGTAAGAGCGGACCCGAGCGCGGACCGGCGACCCGGTAGAAAGGGCGGATGCTGCTCCATGTCGTACCGCTGGCCGAGTGGTCCGCGGACCCCGGTCTCCCCTACGCCCCGCCGTCGCTCGCCGCCGAGGGCTTCGTGCACTGCTCGCCGGACGAGCGGGCCGCCCTGGCGATCGCCGACGCCCACTACCGGAAGGTGCCCGGCCCCCTCCTGGTGCTGGTCATCGACGAGTCCCTGCTCTCCGGGGAGGTCCGCTGGGAGGGCGCGGAGGGCCGGCTCTTCCCGCACGTGTACGGCCCGGTCGAGCGGGCCGCGGTGACCGCCGTCCTGGAGGTGCTGCGGGACGCGGACGGCCGTGCGAGGGAGTTGGCGCCCCGGGTGTAGCCCGGGTCCGGCGTGTTGCGGGGGCGGTGGCCCGGACGGCGCGAAGCTGGGCCGTATGACTTCACGGACGACACCCCGCCGGACGGTCCTCCTCGCCGCCGCGGCCCTCACGACGGCGACCGCGGCGACGACCACCGGCTGCGGCTCGGACGGCGGGGGCGGCGACGGCGGTACGGAGACGAGCGCCCCGGCCACCACCTCGCCGACCGCCACCGCGGAGCAGACCGCGACCGAGCCCACCGGCACGGCGACCGCGACCACGACGGGCCCGGCCGGCACCCCGCTGGCGAGCACCTCGGAGATCCCGGTGGGCGGCGGCACGGTCTTCGCGGACCGCAAGGTGGTCGTCACCCAGCCGACCGAGGGCGAGTTCAAGGCGTTCTCGGCGATCTGCACCCACCAGGGCTGCACGGTGAACAAGGTGGCGGACGGCACGATCGACTGCCCGTGCCACGGCTCGAAGTTCGCCATCACCGACGGGGCGGTGAAGGCGGGGCCCGCGCCCCGGCCGCTGCCCGCCGAGGAGATCACCGTCTCCGGGGAGACGATCACCCTCGCGTAGCCTGACCGCCATGGACATGTCCCCCGAGGCACTGGTGCGCGAGCACACCGTCTACGCCTGCGTGATGGGCTCGCGCGCCTTCGGTCTGGCGACCGAGGACAGCGACACCGACGTGCGGGGCGTCTACCTCGCCCCGACGCCGCTGTTCTGGCGCTTCGACAAGCCTCCGGCACATGTGGAGGGCCCGGCCCCGGAGCAGTTCAGCTGGGAGCTGGAACGCTTCTGCGAGCTGGCCCTCCGGAACAACCCCAACGTCCTGGAGTGCCTCCACTCCCCCCTCGTCACCCACACCACCGAGTGGGGCCACGAACTCCTCGCCCTGCGCGGCGCCTTCCTCTCCCGCCAGGCGCACGGCACCTTCGTGCGGTACGCGGGCGGCCAGCGCCGCAAGCTGGAGGCGGACGTCCGCCAGTACGGGCATCCGCGCTGGAAGCACGCCATGCACCTGCTGCGCCTGCTCCGCAGCTGCCGGGACCTGCTCCGCACCGGCGAGCTGCGGATCGACGTGGGCGAGGACCGCGAGCGGCTGCTCGCCGTCAAGCGCGGCGAGCTCACCTGGCCGGAGGTCGAGACCTGGATGAACCGCCTCCAGGACGAGGCCGACACCGCCCTCGACACCAGCCCGCTGCCCGCCGCCCCCGACCACGCGCGCGTGCAGGACCTCCTGGTCCGCGCCCGCCGCGCCTCAGCCCTTCAGGACGTCTAGCCGGGCCCGTACGACGAGGTCGTGGAGGGCGTCGCCGGCGCGGACCGCGTCGGCGAGTCCCGAGGACTCCTGCGCCGCGTCGAGCGTCCCGTGCAGCGCCTCCACCTCGGCTCGTACGTCCTCCGTCACGACCCCGGCGGCGCCGTGCTCGGCGGCCGTCTTCGCGGCGACCAGGTCGGGGATCCGCGCGGGGGCCTCCGGCACCTCCCCGACGAGGGTCGGCAGATGGGCCTGGACCTCGCCCGAGCGCATCAGGTGGATGCCGGTGAGCAGCGCCCGGTAGGTGTAGAGCAGCGGCTTCAGCTCGCCGTTCTTCTCGAAGAGCCGCCACTGGGTCGCGGCGAAGCCCCGGTAGTGGTGGGCGTGGTGGGAGGTGAGCACCCCGGGCACGAGCGCGGTCAGCTCGGCGTGGACCGGGGTGGTGTGCACGACCAGCGGCGAGGTGAGCTGCTCCAGGACGTAGCCGTTGCGGCGCAGCATCAGCCGGGCGAACTTCCGCAGGTCGTGCGTGACGAGGTCCATCTCGACGCCGTCCCGGTCCCACATCCGGTCCCGGGTCTCCTCGGGCTCGCGGAGCCCGACCAGCGCCTCCGCCGGGAGCAGGTGGGCGCCCCGCAGGTCCACGTCGGAGTCCTGGGAGGGGAAGCCGTACAGGTGGGCACCGGAGACCGTGGCGAAGAGGAGGGGGTCCGGTTCCCCGGCCACCACGGAGGTCAGTTCGGCCTGGTGGGCCTCAAGGGTGAGCGTCATGGGCCCACAGCCTCCCAGACTCCGCTCACGCGTCCCAGAGGGCCCCGAGGGCCAGCAGCTCGTCCCGGTGCTCGATCCGCGCGGTCCACGCCTCCGGCCAGGCGGCGGCGCCGAGGTGCGCCCCGGCGAAGGCTCCGGCGAGGGCGGCGATCGAGTCGGAGTCGCCGCGCGTGCAGGCGGCCCGGCGCAGCGCGGTCAGCGGCTCGCCGGGGAAGAGCAGGAAGCAGAGCAGCCCGGTGGCGAGCGCCTCCTCCGCGATCCACCCGTCGCCCGTGTACGTACAGGGGTCGAGCTCCGGGTCGGCGGTGCGCTGCACGGCGTCGAGCCGTTCGAGCACGGCGAGGCACTCGTCCCAGCCGCGCCGGACGAAGTGCAGGGCGTCGGGGTCCTGGGAGCGGGTCCACAGGTCGCCGAGCCACCGCTCGTGGTACCGGTCGCGGTTCTCGTACGCGTACGAGCGCAGCTGTCCGACGAGCCCGGCCGGGTCGACCCCCTGGGCGAGCAGCCACACGGCCCGCGCGGTGAGGTCGGAGGCGGCGAGCCCGGTGGGGTGCCCGTGGGTGAGCGCGGCCTGGAGCTGGGCGGCCCCCGCGGCGGCCTCCCCGTACTCGCGCATCAGGCCGAGGGGCGCGACCCGCATGTTGGCGCCGCAGCCCTTGGAGTGGATCTGACTGGCGTCCTGCCAGCGGCGGTCGGTGGTGAGGAGGCCGCAGGCCATCAGGCAGGTGCGGCCCGGGGCCCGGTTGTTCTCGGGCGAGCGGTACCAGTCGACGAACTCCTTGCGCAGGGTGTCGGCGAACCGTTCCGGCCCGGCCACCCCGCGTTCCTGGCAGGCACGGAGGGCCCGGGCCACCGACAGGGTCATCTGGGTGTCGTCGGTGATCTTGCCGTCGTCGGGCAGCGGCAGCTCACGCCAGGGCCCGTACCAGCTGGTGATCTTCGGTACGTCGATGAACTCGGTGAGGCGGCCCAGCGCGTCCCCCAGCGCCAGCCCCATCAGCGTCCCCGTCGCGGCCTGCTTGGTCATGCGGAGGGTCATGTGGTTCGTCCTTCCGGTCGGAGCAGTGGCGGGTGGAGGGCCGTGGCCTCTCCCGCCCGGTAGAGCGCGGCCGGTTTCCCCCGTCCGCCGGTGCGGCGCGGCGGTCCTTCCAGGGCCTCGACGAAGCCGGGCGTGGTGAGGACCTTGCGCCGGAAGTTGGGGCGGTCCAGCGGGACGCCCCAGACCGTCTCGTACACCTCCCGCAGCTCGCCGAGGGTGAACTCGGGCGGGCAGAAGGCGGTGGCGAGGCAGGTGTACTCCAGCTTGGCGCCGACGCGCGTCCGGGCGTCGGCGAGGATGCGGTCGTGGTCGAAGGCGAGCGGCGGGACCTCGTCGTAGGGCAGCCAGCGGGCCTCCGCGGCGTCGCCGCCGCCGCGCGGTTCGGGCAGGTCGGGGACGAGCGCCGTGTACGCGACCGAGACGACCCGCATCCTCGGGTCGCGGTCGGGTTCGGTGTAGGTGCGGAGCTGTTCGAGGTGGAGTCCGGCGACGGTGGCGCCGGGCAGCCCGGTCTCCTCGGCGAGCTCGCGGCGCGCGGCGGCGCCGGCGGACTCGCGGGGCAGCACGAAGCCGCCGGGGAGCGCCCAGGCACCGGCGTACGGTTCCTGGCCGCGCTGGACGAGGAGGACGTGCAGCCGTCCCGCGCGGACGGTGAGGACGGCGAGGTCGACGGTGACGGCGAAGGGCTCGAAGGCCCGGGGGTCGTACCCCTCGGGGGGGTTCATCGGCGCTCCGGAAGGGGTGCGGTGAGGTGCGCGCCCTCGGCGAGGAGCGCGTCGACGGCGGCGACGGCGGTGGCGAGGCGTTCCTCGTGGGGGCCGGTGAGGACGACGGTGCGGCGGCCGCTGTGGCTGAGCCGGGTGAGGAGGCGGGCGGTGGTCCAGGCCCGCAGGCCGTCCGCGTCGCCCTCCCCGGCGCGGACGCCCCGGTGGTCGGTGAGGAGCCAGAGGTGGTGCCGGCCCCGGGCGGCGACGGCGCCGGTGTCGGGGCTGGCGGTGCCGAGGCGGCGCTCGTGCCGGACGGTGGCGGTGAAGGCGTCGGTGTCGCAGACGAGGAGGGGCGAGCCCGCGCGGGCGGCCTCCTCCTCCCGCTCGGCCTGCTCCTGCGCGAGGACGGCGAAGTCGGCGGAGCGCGTACGGGTCCCGGTGCCGGCTCCCGCCTCGCGCCCCGGTCCGTACGCGTACCCGGCGTCGGGGACGTACCGGGTGCGCGCCCAGACGCCGCCGCGCCGCCGGTAGTGGGCGGCGAGGGCGCGGGCCAGGGTGGTGGTGCCGGTGGAGCCGGCGCCGAGGACGACGACCCGGCGGGTGAGCGCGGCCCGTACGGGCGCGGCCAGCTCCTCCCAGTGGGCGGCGGGGTCGGCGCGGACGTCGGCGCCGGAGACGGGGTGGGTGCGGCGCTCGGGGTCGACGAGGACGTGGACGGCGCCGAGCCTTCGGGCGAGCGCGTTCCCGTCCGGCGCCGAGGTGAACAGCGCGTCGACGGGCTCGGTCACGGCGGTCAGGACGGTCTCCACCGAGGCCGGGTGTCCGGTGAGGTCGGCGCCGACGACCAGGGCCTCGGGGTGGATCTCGCGCATCCATCCCACCCGCTCCTCCAGCGTCAGCGGCGGCGGGTCCTCGGCGGAGCCGGTGACGAGGACGGTGACGCGCGCGCAGCGGTCGAGGGCGGTGCGGACGAGGAAGTGGTGGCCGGCGTGGGGCGGGCGGAACCGGCCGGGGACGAGGCCGTGCCCGTGGCGCGTACCGCTCATGAGGTCACCTCCGGAGGTCGCCGGAGGGTCTCCACCGTCCTCGCCGCCGACGGCCGCGTCCCTGGTCCACCCCCGTGGGCCCAGGTCCGCCGGCCGTGGTCGGCGAGGACGGTGGAGAGGTTCATGCCGGCTCCTTAAGAGTCACCTTGACTATAAAAGACGGCGGGCCCCGGACACAAGGCCGGACATGGGAGGAGGCCCGTGCCCCGCGCGGATCGCGCGGGGCACGGGCCTCCTGCCGGAAGAACCTCGCCGGAACCCTTACAGGCCGACTTCCTTCATCAGCATGCCGACCTCGGTGTTGGACAGGCGGCGCAGCCAGCCCGACTTCTGGTCGCCCAGCCCGATGGGGCCGAAGGCGGTGCGGACCAGCTTCTCCACCGGGAAGCCCGCCTCGGCGAGCATGCGGCGCACGATGTGCTTGCGGCCCTCGTGGAGCACGACCTCGACCAGGTAGTTCTTGCCGAGCTGCTCGACCACGCGGAAGTGGTCGGCGCGGGCGTAGCCGTCCTCCAGCTCGATGCCGTCCTTGAGCCGCTTGCCGACCTCGCGGGGCAGCGGGCCGGTGACGGCGGCGAGGTAGGTCTTCTTCACCCCGTACTTGGGGTGGGTGAGACGGTGGGCCAGCTCGCCGTGGTTGGTGAGCAGGATGATGCCCTCGGTCTCCGTGTCGAGCCGGCCGACGTGGAAGAGCCGGGTCTCGCGGTTGGTGACGTAGTCGCCCAGGCACTGGCGGCCGTCCGGGTCCTCCATGGTGGAGACGACGCCGGCCGGCTTGTTCAGCGCGAAGAACTGGTACGACTGGGTGGCGACGGACAGGCCGTCGACGCGGATCTCGTCGCTCTCCGCCACGCGGAGGCCCTGCTCCAGGACGATCTCGCCGTTGACCTCGACGCGGGCCTGCTCGATCAGCTCCTCGCAGGCGCGGCGCGAGCCGTAGCCGGCGCGGGCCAGGACCTTCTGGAGCCGCTCGCCCTCCTGCTCGGCGCCCGGGAAGGTCTTGGGGGTCTTGACCTGGGGCTTGTTCGCGTACCGCTCCCGGTTGCGCTCCTCGGCCCGGGCGTCGTACTCGCGCGAGCGCGACGGCGCGGCCGTGCGGCCGCCGCCCCGCTGCTGCTGCTGCCTGGGGGACTGCTTCGGGCCGCCCTTGGCGCCGCCGCGGGCCGCGTCGCCGCGGCCCTTGCGGGCGCCGGTGCCGCCCTTGGGGCTGTCGGAGGGCATGCTCACGTCGTAGCTGCGCTCCTCGGGGCGGGCCTTGCGCGGGCGGCCGGCGCTCTGGCCGCGCTCGTCGCGGCCGTTGCCCGCTCCCCGGTAGTTGTCGCCGCGGCCGCCGCTCTTGGCACCACGGCTCCCGCCGTTGTTTCCGCTGTTCCTGCCGCTGCTGCTTCGCATCACGCTTCCGTCGTCTCTTCGTCCACTGGTTCGTCCCTGTCGGGATCGAACGACGGAACGCCTTCCAGGGAATCCGGTTCGACCGCGTCCGCCTCGGGGAGGAAGGGCGCGAGCTCCGGGAGCTCGTCCAGGCCGCGCAGGCCCATCCGCTCCAGGAAGTAGTTCGTCGTCCTGTACAGGATCGCACCTGTTTCGGGTTCCGCGCCCGCCTCCTCCACCAGACCCCGCTGGAGCAGGGTCCGCATCACGCCGTCGCAGTTGACCCCGCGGACGGCGGAGACCCGGGAGCGGCTGACCGGCTGGCGGTACGCGACCACCGCCAGGGTCTCCAGGGCCGCCTGGGTCAGCCGGGCCTGCTGGCCGTCCAGGACGAAGGACTCGACGGCGGCGGCGTGGGCGGGGCGGGTGTAGTAGCGCCAGCCGCCGGCGACCCGGCGCAGCTCGAAGCCGCGCCCGTCGGCGGTGTACTCGTCGGCCAGCTCGTGCAGGGCGTCGGCGACCTCGCGCGGGGTGCGGCCGAGGACCTTGGCGAGGTGGGTCTCGGTGGCGGGCTCGTCGACGACCATGAGGACGGCTTCGAGGGCGGGCTTGAGGTCGCTCATGCGGGCTCCGGTGCTTCCTGGTCGAACTCTGCCGTGACACGGGTCTCACCGTCGCCGCCGGTCCAGGAGACGGTGAGGTCGCCGAGGGGGTCCTCCTGGTCGAGGGAGACGGCCTTCTCCCGGTAGAGCTCCAGGAGGGCGAGGAAGCGGGCGACGACGGTGAGGGTGTCCCCCGCGTCCTCGATCAGCTCCCGGAAGTGCGCGGTGCCGCGCTCGCGCAGCAGGGCGGCGACGATCCCCGCCTGCTCCTGGACGCTGACGAGCGGGGCGTGGATGTGGTCGACGTAGACCTGCGGTTCGGCCCTGGGCTGCATGGCCTTCACGGCGAGCTTCGCGAAGCCCTCGGCGCCGATGGAGATGACGACCTCGGGCAGCAGCTCGGCGTGGTGCGGCTCCAGGCCGACGGTGCGGGGGTGGCGCCGGCCCTCGGTCTCCCAGCGCTCGGCGAAGATCTCGGCGATCCGCTTGTACGCGCGGTACTGGAGGAGCCGCGCGAAGAGCAGGTCCCGGGCCTCCAGGAGCACGAGGTCCGCCTCGTCCTCGACCTCGGCGGCGGGCAGCAGCCGGGCGGCCTTGAGGTCCAGGAGGGTGGCGGCGACGACCAGGAACTCGGTGGTCTGGTCGAGGTCCCCGTCCGGCCCGAGCGCCCGCAGGTGGGCCATGAACTCGTCGGTGACCTGCGAGAGCGCGACCTCGGTGACGTCCAGCTTGTGTTTGGTGATCAGCTGGAGCAGCAGATCGAACGGCCCCTCGAAGTTGGCCAGCCGCACGGTGAACCGCCCGTCCCCCGGCGCTTCGGGGGGTACGGCCCCGGCCTCGCCGTCCGGCGCTTCAGGAGCCGGTACGACCTCCGGTACGGCCTCCGGCTCCGCGTCCGGCAGCCCGCCGCCCCGTCCCAGCGCGCGGCGGCGCGGTGGGCGGGACGTTTCGTCAGCGTGCGGGTGCATCGGGGGCGGTTCCAGGGGTGCGGGGGCGGGGCCGCCCGCAGGCTACCGTCAGCGGCCGCGCAGACGGCGGACGAGGATGCTCGCGTCGCCGCGGGACTCCAGGTCCGCCAGGACCACGGCGACCGCCTCGCGGACGATCCTGCCGCGGTCGACGGCGAGGCCGTGCTCGCCGCGCAGCACGAGCCGGGCGTGCTCCAGGTCCATCAGCTCCTCGGCGGAGACGTAGACCGTGATCTTCTCGTCGTGCCGTTCCCGGCCGCTGGGGCGCCGGTTGGCGGCCCGGCCCCGGCGCCGTGCGGGTGCGGCCGCCTGCGCGGCCGCCTTCACGGGGGCGGGCTGCTGCGCGGGGACCGGCTCGTTCTCCCGGGCGCGCGGCTCGGCCGCCTCCGAGTCGGCCGCCGCGTGCTCGGCGGAGCCGGCGGCACCGCCGTCCGCGCCGGCCGCCGTGTCGCTCTCACCCGCCGGAGCGGGAACGGTTCGGCGGGGCGAGGACGACTGAAGCGCCATCCCCCCGGTCGTACGGAAGAGTTCGTCGGCTCCGGGCAGACTCACTCGGCGTGACACCGGGCGAGCACCTCCCTGGCGAGCTGGCGGTAGGCGGCGGCGCCCACGGAGTTGGAGGCGTACGTGGTGATGGGCTCGCCGGCGACCGTGGTCTCCGGGAAGCGCACCGTCCGGCCGATCACCGTGTGGTACACGTGGTCGTCGAATGCCTCGACGACCCGCGCGAGCACCTCGCGGGAGTGGACGGTCCGGGAGTCGTACATCGTGGCGAGGATGCCGTCGAGCTCCAGCTCGGGGTTGAGCCGCTCCTGCACCTTCTCGATGGTCTCGGTCAGCAGGGCGACACCGCGCAGCGCGAAGAACTCGCACTCCAGCGGCACGATCACCTTGTGAGCCGCCGTCAGGGCGTTCACGGTCAGCAGGCCGAGCGAGGGCTGACAGTCGATCACGATGTAGTCGTAGTCGTTCATCAGCGGCTTGAGGGCGCGCTGGAGCGTGGACTCGCGCGCGACCTCGGAGACCAGCTGCACCTCGGCGGCGGAGAGGTCGATGTTGCTCGGCAGCAGGTCCATGTTGGGGACCGCCGTCTTGAGCAGCACCTCGTCCGCCGACATGCCCCGCTCCATGAGCAGGTTGTAGACGGTGAGGTCGAGCTCCATCGGGTTCACGCCGAGGCCGACCGACAGGGCGCCCTGCGGGTCGAAGTCGACGAGCAGCACCCGTCGTCCGTACTCGGCGAGCGCGGCGCCCAGATTGATGGTCGACGTGGTCTTTCCGACGCCGCCCTTCTGGTTGCACATCGCGATGATCTTGGCGGGACCGTGGTCGGTCAGCGGGCCCGGGATCGGGAAGTACGGCAGCGGCCGTCCGGTCGGGCCGATCCGCTCGCGGCGCTGGCGGGCAGCGTCGGGCGCGAGGGTGGCCGCGTACTCCGGGTCGGGCTCGTACTCGGCGTCGGGGTCGTAGAAGTGCCCCTCGGGCAGCTCGTCGTAGGCGGCGAAGTGGGTGGACTCTCGGCCCATCTCGTTGCCGGCCGTGGCGTTCACGTGTAGGCCGTCCATCGTCTTCAGCGTGTGGGTTGTCGTCATGGGCTGGTGCGTCGCGAAGGTCCGCACCGCGACGGAACCGACCGGGGCACCTGGCGCAGCGCTCCCGGGAGTAAATGTCGACTCATTCACAAGTCGTCTTACCTCCTTGGACGTGACCAGGAACATTTATCGATAGGTCAGCGTGGCACCATGCCGACGGTTGGCGACTCTATGGCGTGTCACCGCTCCGCAGCAACACAATCGCCCGGACCCGGCCGGTTGTGTCGGCAACCGAAGACGCCTCTGTCAAGGGTGCGCAGCCACGCATCCACACGTTTCAGGGGTGTGCGAAACGGTTAAAGGGTTACGTTCGAGGCGAGTTGACCGAACGTTTTGGCGTGGCCGGAGACACAGCCGGCCGGACCTTGTCGAACAAGGTCCGGCCGGGTGCGTGACATTGACGGTGGGGTTGACGGGGAGGCCCGTCGGGACCGCCGGTGGGCGCCTGAGCGTCAGCCGATGAGGGTGCTCAGCTCGACGTGCTCGTAGCCGTGCGCCTCGGCGACCTCCTTGTAAACCACCTTGCCGTCATGGGTGTTGAGACCCAGGGCGAGGGCGGAGTCGCGGCGGATCGCCTCGGCCCAGCCGTTGTTCGCCAGCGACACGATGTAGGGCAGCGTGGCGTTGGTGAGCGCGTAGGTGGAGGTGTTCGGGACGGCGCCGGGCATGTTGGCGACGCAGTAGAAGACCGAGTTGTGGACCTGGAAGGTCGGCTCGGCGTGGGTGGTCGGGTACGAGTCCTCGAAGCAGCCGCCCTGGTCGATCGCAATGTCGACAAGGACACTTCCGGGCTTCATCTTGGCGACGAGCTCGTTGGTGACCAGCTTCGGGGCCTTGGCGCCCGGGATGAGGACGGCGCCGATGACGAGGTCGGCCTCGACGACGGCCTTCTCCAGCTCGTAGGCGTTGGAGACCATCGTCTGCACCTGGGTGCCGAAGATCTTGTCGGCCTCGCGGAGCTTGTTGATGTCGCGGTCGAGCAGGGTCACGTGGAAGCCCATGCCGACGGCGATCTGGGTGGCGTTCCAGCCGGAGACGCCGCCGCCGATGACGACGGCCTTGCCGGCGTGGGTGCCGGGGACGCCGCCGGGGAGGACGCCGCGGCCGCCGGCCGGGCGCATCAGGTGGTAGGCGCCGACCTGCGGGGCCAGGCGGCCCGCGACCTCGGACATCGGGGCGAGCAGCGGGAGCGCGCGGTTCGCGGTCTCGACCGTCTCGTAGGCGATGGCGGTGGTGCCGGACTCCAGGAGGGCGTCCGTGCACTCCTTGGAAGCGGCCAGGTGCAGGTAGGTGAAGAGCGTCTGGTCCTTGCGGAGGCGGTGGTACTCCTCCGCGATCGGCTCCTTGACCTTGAGCAGCAGGTCGGCCGTGGCCCACACCTCGTCGGCGGTGGGGAGGATCAGGGCGCCCGCGGCGACGTACTCCTCGTCCGTGATCGAGGAGCCGACGCCGGCGTTCTGCTCGATGAAGACCTGGTGGCCGTTGCGGACGAGCTCGTGGACACCGGCGGGGGTGATGGCCACGCGGAACTCGTTGTTCTTGACCTCGCGGGGGATGCCGACCTTCATCGTCGATCACGGTCCTTGAATCAGGGGGATAACTGGTGCACTGCGATACATACCCGGATGCACTGCGGCACACCGAGGCAGACCACGTTCGAACGCGGCGGAACCAGTCTAATGAAGGAGTTCCCGCTGTCTAGCCTTTCAAAGTACTAATCTTCTGCGGACCCACTGCGGATTTCGTAGGCGAAGCGTTCCGTTTCCAGCAGACGGTCCGCCGCGGCCCGGTGCAGCCGCGCCGCGGCGGGGTCTCCGAGCCGGTCGAGGGTGTCGGCGAGCCGCAGCTGGAGGGCCGCCTGGAGCCGGGTGTCCTGGGCGCGGCGGGCCCACTCGACCGCCTCCTCGCAGGTGCGCAGCGACTCCTCGGGACGCCCCGCGTACTCCTGCACCCGGGCCGCCTCGCTCAACGCCCGTGCGTGGCCCGGGAGATCGCCGAGCCTGCGGTATCCGGCCGCGGCCGCCCGCCAGTGCCGCAGCGCCTCCCCGTACCGCCCGGCATAGGTCTGTACGGCGCCGAGGCGGGCGTACAGGCGCGCCTGGTCGGCCCGCTCGTCGTGGGCGAGGCGCTGGGCGAGGGCGCGGCCGTACCAGTCGCCGGCCCGCTGCCAGTCGCCGAGCTCCTGGTAGCTGCCACCTACGGATTCCATTGCGCGACCGGTCGCGTACGGATCATTTGCTTGCCTTCCGGCCTCCCATGCCAACCGATATCGCAGCAGAGCGTCCTTCGCGCGGCCGGTCCCGGCATCGAGGTCGCCGAGGTTGAGCAGGGCCGCGGCCCGCTCGCGGTGCAGTCCGCGCCGCTCGGCCACGTCGAGGACGAGCCGGTGCAGCCCGTACAGGTCGGGGGCGGCGGCCTCGGCGCCGCCGTGCGCGGTGAGCGCGCGCACCAGGGAGGCGATGAGCCGGCGGGCGAGCGTGTCCAGTTCGCCGTCGGCGACGGCGAGCCGGGCGCAGGCCAGCAGCTCCGTCCGGCGGGAGGCCAGCCACCGCGCGGCGTCGTCGGGGGTGGGGAAGCGCAGGGCGCGCGGCAGTCCGGCGAGCTTGCGCCGGGCCGGTGAGCCCTCGGGTTCGGTGACCGCGCGGCAGGACTGGAGGAGCCGTACGGTCCGCTCCAGCATCCGAGCCCGGGCGAGCTGCACCTCGGCGGGCCGGTCGCGCTCCTCCAGCTGGGCGCGGAGCAGGGGGACGAGATGGCCGGGGACCTCGTACCGCCCGTCGGCGGGGTCGGCGGCCCCGGCGACCAGGCCCAGGCGGGCGAAGTCCGCGAGCGTGGTCGCCGCCGCCTGGACCGAGCAGCCGGCCAGGGCGGAGGCGGTGTGGGCGTCGGCCCGGCCGAGCGGGGCGAGCGCCAGGTAGCGCAGTATCCGGGCGGCCGGCTGGGGCAGCGCCTGGTGGGCGAGGAGGAAGGTACGGGTGAGGGGGTCGCCGTTCAGGCCGCGCAGCCGCTTCGCGAGGTCGGCGACGGAGGTCTCGGGCCGGCCGGCCAGCCAGCCGCCGGCGAGGACCACCGCGCCGGGCAGTCCGCCGCACTCCTCCACGAGGGCCTCGGCGGCCTGCGGGTCGACGGTGATGCGGACCGAGCCGGTGGCGGAGGTCAGCAGTTCGATGGCGGACTTCGCGTCGAGCCCGCCGAGGGTGCAGGGCCGGACGTCCGGGATGCCGGTGAGCGGGCCCCGGGCGACGGCGACGACGAGGGCGGCGGGGTTGTCGGGGAGCAGCGGATCGGCCTGTTCGGCGTCGACGGCGTCGTCGAGCAGCAGCACCGCCCGGCGTCCGGCGAGCGCCTCGCGGACGAGCTCGGTCAGCTCGTCCTCGGCGGCGCCGGGCGGTTCGGCGACCCCGAGGTCGCGGAGGAGTCCGCGGGCGGCGCGGGCGGTGGGGACGGGCTCCCCGCCGGGCTCGGTGAGCCGGACCCGGTAGACCCCGTCGGGGTAGCGGGAGGCGACCGAGGCGATCAGTTCCTCGGCGAGCGCGGTGCGGCCGGAGCCGGGGCGCCCCGCGACGAGGAGGACGCGGGCGCGGGGCTCCTTGCGGCCGGTGAGGGTGTCCAGACCGGTCCGCTCGATGTCGGCGCGGAGGGCCTTCAACTCCCGCTGCCGGCCGTAGAACTGCCGGCTGCCGGCCGCCGCCACCGCCTGATCCGTCACGGGCCACACTCCCGTCCACCTGCGCACGAGCCGATCCCGCGAGGGACTCCGCACGGGCGTGTACGAGCGTAGTTCAGCCCCCGCGGCGGACCCGGCGGAGCGCGGCGGACACATCCCCCGATCGGATCAGCACACAGTCACACCGGCGGCCCCACGTCGCCCCCGCCTCGCCCCGTGTGGGCAATCGTCCCGCAGGGCGGGACGGGTGGGCACACGGGACGGTGCCCTCAGCGGCACCTCCGCGCTCCGCGCCCCGACCCGCAGCGCGAGCGCGGCGCACAGGCAGTGCGGGTTCAGGCACGGAAGCCTCTGGCGCCGGCAAGGCGCCGTCCGTTGTGCCCACCCGTTCCGCCCCGGCGGAACGCATGCCCACAACGGACGGGGGCGCGGCCCGCAGCGGGACCCGGGTGCGTTACGGCGAGAAGGGGCGGGCCGGCCAGGGGGCTTCGGCGGGGCGGAGGGCTTCCAGGGTGTCGGTCGCGCGGGCCGCGGCGAGCGCCAGGACGCCCACCACCAGGCAGTTGTTGTGCAGCTCGCCCGCGAAGACCCCCCGCACCAGCTCGTCCAGCGGCACCCGCGCCACCTCCATGTCCGCCTCCTCCTCGGAGACCGCGTACCGCTCCCCCTCCGCCTCGGCGAGATCCCGCGCCAGGAAGATCCGTACCGCCTCGTCGCAACCGCCCGGCGTGGTGTAGACGTCCGTCAGCACCCGCCACTCCCCCGCCTTGGCGTGCGCCTCCTCGTACAGCTCCCGCTGCGCCGCGTGCAGCGGGTTCTCGCCGGGCACGTCGAGCAGTCCGGCCGGGATCTCCCACAGCTTCTGCCGCACCGGGTGCCGGTACTGCCGCAGCACGAGCACCCGGTCCTGGTCGTCCAGGGCCAGGACGGCCACGGAGCCCGGGTGGACCTGGTAGTCGCGGCGGGCGACGGAGCCGTCCGGCATGACCACGTCGTCCGTGCGGACACTCGTCTTGTTTCCCTTGAAGGGGGTGGTCGTGGCGACGACCCGCCACTCCTCCGGGGTGTCCTGCACCTGCATCGTCTGGTCCTCCCACATACGAAAGCCGGGGTACGCGTCCTCGTGCGAGAACCCGTACCCCGGCTACGTTAACGCGCCGTGCTACTTGGCCGTCTTGCGCTCGACGGCCGCCTTGACCAGGCCCGCGAAGAGCGGGTGGGGCCGGGTCGGGCGGGACTTCAGCTCCGGGTGCGCCTGGGTGGCGACCAGGTAGGGGTGGATCTCCTTCGGGTACTCGACGAACTCGACGAGCTTGTTGTCCGGGGAGGTGCCGGAGAAGACCAGGCCGGCCTTCTTCTCCAGCTCGGCGCGGTAGGAGTTGTTCACCTCGTAGCGGTGACGGTGCCGCTCCTCGACGTACGGCTCGTCGGCGTAGGTCTCGCGGACGACGGAGCCCTCGGCGAGCTTCGCCGGGTAGAGGCCCAGGCGCATCGTTCCGCCGAGGTCGCCGGCGCCCTCCACGTAGGCGAGCTGCTCCTCCATCGTGGAGACGACGGGGTGCGCGGTGGCCGGGTCGAACTCGGTGGAGTTCGCCTCGGGGATGCCCACCAGGTTCCGGGCCGCCTCGATGACGATGCACTGGAGGCCGAGGCAGATGCCGAGCAGCGGCACCTTGTGCTCGCGGGCGTACTGGATGGCGCCGACCTTGCCGGAGACACCGCGGTCGCCGAAGCCGCCGGGGATGAGGATCGCGTCGCAGTCGCCGAGCTGCTTCTCGGCGTCGGCCTGGGTCTTGCAGTCGTCGGAGGTGACCCACTTGACCTTGACCCGCGCCTTGTTGGCGAAGCCGCCGGCGCGCATGGCCTCGGTGACCGACAGGTAGGCGTCGGGCAGGTCGATGTACTTGCCGACGAGCGCGACGGTGACCTCGTGCTCCGGGTTGTGGACGCGGTCCAGGAGGTCCTCCCAGACGGTCCAGTCCACGTCGCGGAAGGGCAGGTCGAGCTTGCGGACGACGTAGGCGTCCAGGCCCTCGGTGTGCAGCACCTTCGGGATGTCGTAGATCGACTTGGCATCGATGGCGGCGACCACGGCGGCCTCGTCGACGTCGCACATCAGCGAGATCTTGCGCTTGATGGCGGTCGGGACCTCGCGGTCGGCACGCAGCACGATCGCGTCGGGCTGGATGCCGATGTTGCGCAGGGCGGCGACGGAGTGCTGGGTCGGCTTGGTCTTCAGCTCGCCGGAGGGGCCGATGTAGGGCAGCAGCGAGATGTGCACGACGAAGACGTTGTCGCGGCCGACCTCGTGGCGGACCTGGCGGACGGTCTCCAGGAACGGCAGCGACTCGATGTCGCCGACCGTGCCGCCGACCTCCGTGATGACGACGTCGACGTCGTCGGTGGCCATGCGGCGGATCCGGGACTTGATCTCGTTGGTGATGTGCGGGATGACCTGCACGGTGTCGCCGAGGTACTCGCCGCGCCGCTCCTTGGCGATGACCTGCGAGTAGACCTGGCCGGTGGTGACGTTGGCCGAGCCGTCGAGGTCGACGTCGAGGAAGCGCTCGTAGTGGCCGATGTCCAGGTCGGTCTCGGCGCCGTCGTTGGTGACGAACACCTCACCGTGCTGGAAGGGGTTCATCGTGCCGGGGTCGACGTTGAGGTAGGGGTCGAGCTTCTGCATCGTGACCCGCAGGCCCCTGGCCTTGAGGAGCGCACCCAGGCTGGAGGCGGTGAGGCCCTTGCCGAGGGAGGAGGCGACACCCCCGGTGACGAAGATGTGCTTGGTCGTCGTGGTGTTGGGCGGCATCGCCAAGAGGGGGCTCCCGTGGTCGCGTTCTGGAGGTGCGAAGCGGCAGGTCCTCCGGAAGAATCGGGGGTGCCGTCGCTGCGGTTTCGGGGGTTTCGGCTGGCGCCGTTTCCCACCGGTCCACGGGGTACCAGGGTATCAGTGACATCAGGAGACCGCTTCCGGCCACACGGTCGGCACACCGGCCGACCGGGTGGGACGCGCCGCCGCGCGGCCTTCCGGAGGCTCCTGCGGACCGTGGGATTCCGCTCCGGCGGGCCGGTCCAGCAGGGCGGTGACGCCTCGCCCGAAGGGGCGGGAAAACCGCCGGAAGCGGGCCCTGACCAGGGACGGAGCGCTGGACGCGGGAGGGGAGGGAGCAGGGGTGGGAGCGACGTGGGAGGCCGCGGGGAAACGTTCGGGCGAACGTCCGGGGAACATTCTTTTCACCCGTGTGGAGCAGCGCGTTACCCGGGTGATCACCACGGTCACTACTGTGCGGTCCATCCCGCCCGGCCCTCGTCGCCGGGCGGCCGGCCGCCGGCACCACCCCCGCCCGTGGAATCCGGACCGGGAGCCCGTGTCGCTTCCTTCGACCCGCTGTCGGAGCCGGCCATCCCGCACACTGGCACCGCGGGCACCTCCCGCGACTCGCAACTCGCAACATCTGCTGCACGCGCCCCGAGGGGCGGACAGGCCGTACGACTGGAGTGAAGCACGTGGCCGGGCGTATCGAGGATTACGCACTCATCGGAGACATGCAGACCGCGGCACTGGTCTGCCGGGACGGCAGTGTCGACTGGCTCTGTCTCCCCCGCTTCGACTCTCACGCGGTCTTCGCGGGACTGCTCGGCACGGAGGAGCACGGCTTCTGGAGAGTGGGCCCGGCCGGCCCGGAGGACTCCGAGCCGGCCCCCGCCGACCGCCGCCGCTACCGGGGCGACTCGCTGATCCTGGAGTCCGAGTGGGACACCCCGCGCGGCACGGTCCGGGTGACCGACTTCATGCCCCCGCGTGACGGCGCCCCCCAGCTGATCCGGATCGTGGAGGGGATCAGCGGCAGGGTGCGGATGCGCTCGGCGCTGCGGATGCGGTTCAGCTACGGCCGGATCGTGCCCTGGGTGCACAAGGTGGGCGACCGCACGGTCGCGGTGGCCGGACCCGACTCCGTCTGGTTCGACACCGACGCCGAGACCCACGGCGAGGACCTCACCACCTACTCCGAGTTCACCGTCACCCCCGGCGACCGGATCACCTTCACCCTCTCCTGGCAGCCCTCGCACAAGGAGCCGCCGGCGCTGCCGGACCCGGAGGGCTCCCTGGAGGCCACCGCCGGCTTCTGGCGCGAGTGGGTCGAGCACTGCACGTACCACGGCCCCTACCGGGAGGCCGTGGTCCGCTCCCTGATCACCCTGAAGGCGCTGACGTACGCGCCGACCGGCGGGATCGTCGCCGCCCCCACGACCTCGCTGCCGGAGGAGATCGGCGGCGTACGGAACTGGGACTACCGCTACACCTGGCTGCGGGACGCGGCCATCACCCTCTCCTCGATGCTGCGCACCGGCTACCGCGAGGAGGCCCGCGCCTGGCGGGACTGGCTGCTCCGCGCGGTCGCGGGCGACCCGGAGAACCTCCAGATCATGTACGGCATCGCGGGCGAGCGGGAGCTCGGCGAGGCGGAGCTGGACTGGCTGCCGGGGTACGAGAACTCGGGCCCGGTCCGGGTCGGCAACGGCGCCGCGAGCCAGCTCCAGCTCGACGTGTACGGGGAGGTCACCGAGGCCCTGCACCTGGCCCACATGACGGGCCTGTCCCGGAACGACTACGCCTCCCTCCTCCAGCTCAAGCTGATCGCCTACCTGGAGAAGAACTGGGACCAGCCCGACGAGGGCATCTGGGAGGTCCGCGGCCCGCGCCGGCACTTCACCCACTCCAAGGTGATGGCCTGGGTGGCCGTCGACCGCACGATCAAGCTGATCGAGTCCGGGGACGCCGACGGCCCGCTGGAGCGCTGGCGCGTGCTGCGCGACGACATCCACCGGGACGTCTGCGAGAAGGGCTACGACAAGGAGCGGAACACCTTCACCCAGTCGTACGGCTCCAAGGAGCTGGACGCCTCGCTGCTGCTCATCCCGCAGATGGGCTTCCTGCCGCCGGACGACAAGCGGGTGATCGGCACGATCGAGGCGATCCAGCGCGAGCTGTCCACCTCGGACGGCTTCGTGCTGCGCTACCCGACGGCCGGCGAGGAGGCGGGCGTGGACGGTCTGGAGGGCGACGAGGGCGCGTTCCTGGCCTGCTCCTTCTGGCTCGCCGACGACCTGGCGATGATCGGCCGGGTCGACGAGGCCCGCACCCTCTTCGAGAAGCTGCTGGCGCTCCGCAACGACCTGGGGCTGCTCGCCGAGGAGTGGGACCCGCGGCTCCAGCGGCAGGTGGGCAACTTCCCGCAGGCGTTCAGCCACGTCCCGCTGATCGACACCGCCCTGCGGCTGACGGCCAGCGGGGCCTACGGCGGCTGAGGGGCGACCCCCGGGGGCCGGACCTACCATGAGAGTGTCCTGGCCCCCGTACGAAA
Source organism: Streptomyces sp. NPDC059201 (assembly GCF_042754585.1). Lineage (NCBI taxonomy): Bacteria > Bacillati > Actinomycetota > Actinomycetes > Kitasatosporales > Streptomycetaceae > Streptomyces > Streptomyces sp. NPDC059201. The sequence goes on along the minus strand of NZ_JBHZBB010000006.1, from coordinate 18,276 downwards.
GGGGGGGCTCCCGATGGCTCCCCAGCTCACCGTTCCGGACACCGCCCTGGCCGGCCTCCGCGAGGATCTGGCCGGTGAGGTCCTCGTACCCGGCGATCAGGGCTACGCCGAGGCCAGGACCGTCCACAACGGCATGATCGACCGGCGGCCCGCCGTCATCGCCCAGTGCGCGACGCAGGCGGACGTGGCCAACGCGGTCCTCTTCGGGCGGGAGACGGGGCTGCCGATCGCCGTGCGCGGCGGCGGCCACAGCGTCGCCGGGGCGTCCACCGTGGCCGGCGGCCTGGTGGTCGACCTGCGCCGGATGCACGCCGTGGTCGCGGACCCCGAGCACATGACCGTACGGGTCGAGGGCGGCGCGCTGATGAGCCACCTGGACCACGCCACCCAGCCCTTCCACATGGCGACCACCGGCGGCCGGGTCTCCACGACCGGCGTCGGCGGCTTCACCCTGGGCGGCGGCTCCGGCTGGCTGGAGCGGAAGTTCGGGCTCGCCTGCGACAACCTGCTGTCCGCCGACCTGATCACGGCCGAGGGCAAGCACGTCGTGGCGAGCGCCGAGGAGAACCCGGAGCTGTTCTGGGCGCTGCACGGCGGAGGCGGCAACTTCGGGGTGGCGACCTCGCTGACCCTGCGGCTGCACGAGCTGCCCGCGATGAGCTTCGCGCTGATGCTCTTCCCGCCGCGCTCGGGGCCCGACGTGGTGGCGGCCTACCGGGAGCTGGCGGAGACGATGCCGGACGCGGCGGGCGGCGGGGTGCTGTACTTCCCCGCCCCGCCCGAGCCCTTCGTCCCGGCGCACCTGGTCGGCGAGCTGGTGGTGGCCGCGCTGATCACCTTCGCCGGGCCGGTGGCGGGCGTCCGCGACCTGGCCGGGCAGCTGTCGGCGCTGCGGCCGGTGGTGGAGCTGGTCCGGCAGGTGCCGTACGCGGACCTCCAGTGCATGCTGGACGACCCGCCGGGGCTGCGGAACTACTGGTCGGCGGAGTACCTGGGCTCGCTCCCGGACGAGGCGGTGGACGTGTTCTGCGCCCGCGGGGAGCGGATCCCGGTGGGCACGACCACCCAGCACGTGCTCTTCCCGGTGGGCGGCGCGGTGGCCCGCGGGCCCGCCGACTACCCCGTGCCATGGCGGTCCGACCCCTGGGTCGTGCACCCCTTCGCGACCTGGGAGGACCCGGCGGACGACGGCCGGGCCATCCAGTGGGTGCACGACGTGCGGACGGACATGCGGCCGTGGACGACGGACGCGGTGTACCTCAACTTCATCGGGACGGAGGGCGAGCAGCGGGTCGTCGCCGGTTTCGGCGCCGGCAACTACCCGCGGCTCGCCGCCGTGAAGGCCGCGTACGACCCCGACAACGTCTTCCGCTTCAACCACAACATCGCGCCCGCGAAGAGCTGAGGCTCCGGCGGCGCGCGTCAGCTCCGTACGACCGGTACGGGCTCCGCCCGCTCGTCGTCGTCGCGTTCGGCGGCGTCCTCCAGGACGATCCGGCCGATGATCTCGTACCGCTCGGGCCGTCTGGCCTTGAGGAAGAACCCGAGGCCGAGGCCGCCGAGGAAGACCCCGCCGACGATCCACGGGATCGCCTCGAAGAACAGGGAGTCGGCGGCGAGCCCGGCCGCGGTCTCCAGGTTGACGACCAGGAGGACGACGACGGCGGTCATGCCGACGCCGCCGAGGAGGGGCGCGGTGAGGGTCCTGAACCAGTGCCGGTCCTCGGGGTGGTGCGTGCGGAAGTAGCCGATGACGGCGAAGGAGCACAGCGTCTGCACGATGAGGATCGCCATCGTGCCGAGGATCGCGAGCAGCGTGTAGAGGTGGATGTAGGGGTCCTGGCCGGTGAGCCAGAAGGCGCCGACGAGGCCGACGGCGATCACGCTCTGCACGAAGGAGGCGAGGTACGGGGAGCCGTGCCTCGGGTGGGTGCGGCCCAGCGCCGGGTGGAGGAAGCCCTCGCGGCCGATGGCGTAGAGGTAGCGCGAGGCGCACTGGTGGAAGGCCATGCCGCAGGCGAAGGAGCCGGTGAGCAGCAGCCACTGGAAGGCGTCGACGGCCCAGGCGCCGATGAAGGTCCGGGTGGGCGCGAAGAAGAGGTCGAGCGGGGCGGCGGAGGAGGAAAGCTCGACGGAGCCTGTCAGGCCGTTCCCGGCGATCGCCATCCACGACACGTAGATGTAGAAGAGGCCGACGCCGACGACCGAGATCAGGGTGGCGCGGGGGATGACGCGCTTGGGGTCGCGGGACTCCTCGCCGTACATGGCGGTCGACTCGAAGCCGACCCAGGACCAGAAGGCGAAGAAGAGGCCGAGGCCGGCGGAGGCGCCGGTGAAGGCGTTCCTCGGGTCGATCGGCTCGGCGGGGATGCCGTCCGGTCCGCCGCCGTGGATCAGGACGGCGGTGGCCACCGCGAAGAGGACGGCGATCTCCGCGACGAGCATGACGCCGAGGGCCCTGGCGGTCAGGTTGATGTCGAAGTACGACAGGACGGCGGTGACGGCCAGCATGGCGGCCGCGTACAGGATCCACGGCAGCTCGACGCCGAGCTGGTCCGCGACGGTGGTCTGCGCGAAGTAGGCGAAGACGCCGACGATGGACGCCTCGAAGACGATGTACGCGAGGACGGCGAGCATGCCGGAGGCCATGCCGGCGATCCGGCCGAGACCGTGCGAGATGTAGCCGTAGAAGGCGCCGGCGGCGGTGATCCGCTTGGCCATGGCCACGTATCCGACGGAGAAGACGGTCAGGACGAGGGTGGCGAAGAGGTACCCCGCGGGGGCACCGGTGCCGTTGCCGAAGCCGACGGCGATGGGGAGGTTGCCGGTCATGGCGGTGATCGGCGCGGCGGTGGCCACGGCCATGAAGACGACGCCGACGAGACCGACGGAGTTCGCCTTGAGGCGGTCGACGCGGGGGGCCGGGCCCCGCGGAGTGGAGGTGTCTGCCATGGCGCGAGAGCATCCTCGGGAGTGACGTAGGCCACAAGTGACAGGTGGTCATACAATTCCCGCCACACCACGACGAGTTGTCGCCCTCTTGTACGAAGTGTCCGGTCACGTGACCGTCGGGTGATACCCCGGAAACACCGCGGACGATACCGTCCGCCCATGGACACGCAGGGCGGCATCACCGTACAACGGGCACTCGAACTCCCGGGGCTCCGCAGCGGCCTCCCGGAGGTCGTCGCCGGCGCCGACCGGCTCCAGCGCACCGTCCGGTGGGTGCACGCGGGCGAGGTGCCCAACATCGCGTCCCTGCTGAAGGGCGGCGAGCTGCTGCTGACCACCGGCCTCGGCCTGGGCACCCGCCCGGCCGAGCAGAGGGCCTTCGTGCGCCGCCTCGCCGACCGGGGCATCGCGGCCCTCGTCGTCGAGCTCGGCCCGCGCTTCGCCCGCCTCCCGGCGACGATAGTGGAGACCGCCCGCGCCGCCGGGCTGCCGCTGGTCCAGCTCCACCGCGAGGTGCCGTTCGTCGCGGTCACCGAGGAGATCCACACCGAGATCGTCAACGGCCACTACGCGCTCCAGCGCCAGGCCGAGGAGGTCCACCGGCAGTGCACCGAGGCGCTGCTCGGCGGCGGCGGCGTCCCGCAGGTGCTCCGCATCCTCTCCGACTTCGCCGCGAACCCCGTCTTCCTGGAGACCGCCGACGGACAGCTGCTGTACGCGGCGGGCACCGAGTCAGGACCCGCCGACCCGCTCCAGGTCTGGGACGGGCTCCGCGGCCAGCGCGCGGCCCGCGAGTCCGGCCCGCCGACCGGCACCGTCCTGGTCGACGTCCCCGGCGGAGGTCCCGGCACCGGCTCGGTCCGGGCCCGCCTGGTGCTGCTCGCGGTGGACGGCGCCCTCTCCCCCGTCCACCGGATGGCCGCCGAGCGGGCCGCGGGCCTCCTCGCGGTCGTCCTCATGCAGGCCCGCCAGGAGGAGGAGCTGGCCGCCCGGGGCCGCGGCGACTTCCTGACCGACCTCGCCGAGGGCCGGATCACCGCGGAGGACGCCCCGGCGCAGGCCCGCGTCCTCGGCTTCAAACCGGGCGAGGGCCCGCTGCTCCCGGTCGTCATGCGCCTCGCCCCCGAACTCTCCCCCTCCGGCAGCTGGGCCCTGCTCGCCCGCGCCGTCCACGAGGAGCTCTCCTCCGTCGGCGTCCCCGCCCTCCTCGGCGTCCGCCCGGTCGAGGGCCGGGTCCCGCTCCTCCTGGGGCTGCGCTCGGAGTCGGAGCGGACGGCGGTCGCGGACCGGGTCGCGGCGGCGCTGCGGGCGGGCGTCGAGCGGGCCGGCCTCGAAGGCGCGGGCCCGCACCCGCCCGTCGTCGTGGTCGGCATGGCGGGCGGCTGGGCGGCCGCGTCGGCCGGGCTGCGGCACGCGGCCGAGACGGCGACCGCGGCCCAGGGCCTCATGGACCGCCCCTGGTACGACGCCCGGCGCCTCGACATCGACCTGCTGCTGTGGCGGCTGCGCGACCACCCGGACCTGGCGGCCTTCGTCGACCGCGCGATCGGCCCCCTCCGCGACCACGACCGCGCCTCCCGCCCCCCGCTGCTCCCCACCCTGGAGACGTACCTGGCGCACGCGGGCCGCAAGGCCGAGACGGCCCGCGAGCTCCACCTCAACCGCCAGACCCTCTACAACCGCCTCGCCCGCATCTCCGAGCTCCTCGGCACGGACCTGGACGACCCCCAGACGGTCCTGGCCCTGTCCCTGGCGCTGCGGGCCCGCCGGCACACCCCGTGAGTCAGCGGGCGGACAGCTCGTCGTAGACGCTCAGGACGTGGGCGATGGTGTCGTCCTCCGTCGGCCACGTCCCGGCCTGTACCCGCCCCGCCGCCGCGAGGTCCATCCGCCGCTCCTCGTCCTCCAGGAGCCCCCGGACGGCCGCCGCGAGCGCGCCCGCGTCGCCGTACGGCACCAGCTCCGCCGCGTCGCCGACCAGCTCCGGCACGCCGCCGACCGCCGTGGCGACCAGCGGCACGCCGAGCCGCAGCGCCTCCTGCGCCAGCAGAGACCGCGCCTCCCAGCGGGACGGCAGCACCGCGAGGTCCGCGGCGGCGAGGAGTTCGGCGACGTCGTCGCGGCGCCCGACGATCCGGACGGCGAGCCCCTCGGCGACGATCCGCCGCTGGAGCGCGGCCCGTTCCCGCCCCTCGCCCGCGATGACGAGCAGCGGCTGCGGGTCCAGCTCCCGCCACTCCCGCGCCGCGTCGAGCAGCGTCCCGTACCCCCGTCCGGGTTCGAGCGCGCCGACGGCGACGAGCAGCGGCCGGTCGACGGCGCCGAGTTCGGCCCTGGTCTTGCCGTCGTGAAGGCAGACGGGCCCGCGCGCGGCGGGCACGGTGACGGGGGCGAGGCGCGCGTCGCGGGCCCCGCGCCGCCGGGCCCGGTCGACGAGTTCGGAGGAGGTCCCGAGGACGACGGCCGCCGCCCGCACGGTCCGGCGCTCCAGGAGCCGTACGATCCCGGCCCGGGGCCCGTCGGCGTGCGGCCGGCCGTGCCAGGTGGTGACGAGCGGGGTGCGGGCGAGCCCGACGCCGCCGGAGACGGCGAGCGCGGCCCGCACCGAGGCGTGCAGCCCGTGCGCGTGGACGACGTCGGCGCCGATGCAGGCGTTGCGGAGCACGCCGACGGTCGCCGGGTCGTTGCGGCGGGGCAGCGGCACGACATGGGCGCCGGCCCCGGAGTAGTCGTAGAGGCGGTCGAGTTCGGACGGAGCGCACACGGTCACCCGGACGCCCCTCGCCACCAGCCCCGAGGCAAGTGATCGGACGTGAGCGCTGCTGCCCGCGCTGCCGCCGCCCAGCACTTGGACCGTACGGAGCTGTGTCACGCGCCCAAGGATGCCAGCCCCGGCGCCCGACCGTACGCACGTTCCGGCACCGACATGGCATCGTTCCCGTGTCCGAAGGCGCCCCAACGCCCCACCCGGCGACCCGGATTCACCCGCCCGAGCGAGCGCACGCGCCCCCTCCGCGCGCCCCCGGCCGACCTCGCGGCCGGGCGCGCCGGTTCAGCCGTCCGCCCTGGCCGTGGCCAGCAGCTCCTCGGCGTGGGCGCGGGCGGTCTCGGAGTCCTCCTGCCCGGCGAGCATCCGGGAGAGCTCGCGCACCCGCTCCTCGCCCTCCAGGACGGTGACGCCGGAACGGGTGACGGAGCCGTCGTTGGTCTTCTCCACCAGCAGCTGCCGGTCGGCGAAGGCCGCCACCTGCGGGAGGTGGGTGACGACGACGACCTGCGCGGTACGGGCGAGCTTGGCCAGCCGCCGGCCGATCTCCACGGCCGCCTTGCCGCCGACGCCCGCGTCGACCTCGTCGAAGAGGTACGTCGGCACCGGGTCGACCCCGGCGAAGACCACCTCGACGGCGAGCATCACCCGGGACAGCTCACCGCCGGACGCGCCCTTGGCGATGGGCCGCGGCGGCGCGCCGGGGTGCGGGGCGAGCAGCAGCTCGACCTCGTCGGCACCGGCCGGCCCGTAGGCCACCCACCGCCCGCCGACCTCGACACCGGTCGCCTCGTCGGCGGACTCGGTCTGCCGGATGTCGAAGGACACGCGCGCGTGCGGCATGGCGAGCGAGGCCAGCTCGGCGGTGACCGCCCCGGCGAACCGGTCCGCGGCCTCGGTGCGGGCGTCGGTGAGCCGCTGCGCGAGGACGGACAGCTCGTCGCGGAGCCGGTCCCGCTCGGCGGTCAGCTCCCCGACCCGGTCGTCGTCGCCGTCCAGCTCCCCGAGGCGTTCCGCGCTCTCCTCCGCCCACGCCAGCACGCCCGCGACGGAATCGCCGTACTTCCGGGTGAGCTGGGTGAGGGCTGCCCGCCGCTCCTCGACCGCGGCGAGCCGCAGCGGGTCGGCGTCCAGGTCGTCTGCGTAACCGGCCAGCTCCTGCGCCACGTCGGCGAGCAGGATGGAGATCTCCCCCATCCGGTCGGCGAGCGCCGCGAGCGCCGGATCGTGCGCCCGTACGCCCTCCAGGGCCCGGCCCGCACCCGCGACCAGCGTGGTCGCGTCGACGGACTCGGGGTCCTCCGGGTTCCCGGCGAGCGCGGCGTGCGCGAGCGCGGCGGCGGAGGCCAGCGCCTCGGCGTGCCCGAGCCGCTCGGCCTCGGCGGCCAGCTCGGTGTCCTCCCCGGCTAGCGGCGCGACGGCCTCGATCTCGGAGAGCCCGAAGCGCAGCAGATCCGCCTCCTGGGCTCGCTCACGTGCCCGGGTGGTGATCTCGTCCAGCTCGGCGGTGACGGCCCGCAGCCGGCGGTACACCGCTGTGTAGGCGGCGAGCGGCCCGGACACCGCCTCGCCCGCGTACCGGTCGAGCGCGCCGCGCTGCCGGGCGGGCTTCAGCAGGCCCTGCTGATCGGTCTGGCCGTGCACGGCGACGAGTTCGTCGGCGAGCTCGGCGAGCAGCCCGACCGGCACCGAACGCCCGCCGAGGTGGGCCCGTGAGCGCCCCTCGGCGGAGACCGTACGGGTCACCAGCAGGGCACCCTCGTCCAGCTCCGCCCCGGCCTCCTGGGCCCGCAGCGCGGCGGGCGCGCCGGGCGGCAGACTGATCCGCCCCTCGACGACCGCCGAGCCCGCCCCGATCCGCACCAGGGCCGGGTCGGCCCGTCCGCCGAGCAGCAGCCCCAGGCTCGTGACGACCATGGTCTTGCCCGCGCCGGTCTCACCGGTCACCGCGGTGAAGCCGGGCGACAGCTCGACCACCGCGTCGTCGATGACCCCGAGCGACCGTATCCGCATCTCCTCCAGCACGCCCCAGACCATACGAGGTTTCCGTGCCGCGACGCGACATCACCCCCACCGAGGAGGCCCCGGGGCGGTCAGTGGGGCGCGCCCCGCCAGCCCGAGACCGGCAGGGCGAACTTGGCGACGAGCCGGTCGGTGAAGGAGGCGTGGTGGAGCCGGGCGAGCCGGACCGGGACGGCGCCGCGCCGGACCTCGACCCGGGCGCCCGCGGGCAGCTCGACGGTCCGCCGCCCGTCGCACCACAGCACCCCGTGCGGGGTGCGCGGCTCGACCTCGACGGCGAGGACCGAGTCGGGGGTGGTGACGAGCGGCTTGGCGAACAGCGCGTGCGCCCCGATCGGCACCATGAGCAGCGCCTCCACCTCGGGCCAGATGACCGGGCCGCCGGCCGAGAAGGCGTACGCGGTCGAGCCGGTCGGCGTCGCGCAGATCACCCCGTCGCAGCCGAAGCCGGTCACCGGCCGCCCGTCGATGGCGAGGACGACCTCCAGCATCCGCTCGGGGGACACCTTCTGCACGGCCGCCTCGTTGAGCGCCCAGTCGCTGTGCAGGACGTCACCGTTCTCGTAGACGGCGACGTCGAGCGTCATCCGCTCCTCGACCTCGTACGCCCTGGTGACGACCCGGTCGACGACCTTGTCGAGGTCGTCCCGCTCGGCCTCGGCGAGGAAGCCGACGCGGCCGAGGTTGACGCCGAGCATCGGCACGCCGGAGGCGCGGGAGAACTCGGCGCCGCGCAGCAGCGTCCCGTCACCGCCGAGGACGATGATCAGTTCGCAGCCGTCGAGCGCCTCGGGGCAGTGGTCGGGGATCTTCTCCACCGAGGGCGGCACCGGCAGGTCCGCCGCCTCGGCCTCCAGGACACGGACGCCGATGCCGCTGCGCAGCAGCCCCAGCACGACGAGTTCGGCGCTGCGCACGGCGGCCGGCCGGCCGGTGTGCGCGAGCAGGAAGACGGTACGTGGTGCCTGTGGTGCCGCTGTCTCTGTCAACGAGGTCCCTCCGCCACGGCGCGGTCGACATCCGCCGGATCGAGTGCGGGCGCGCCGGCCCGCAGCCACAGAAAGTACTCGACGTTCCCGGACGGCCCGGGCAGCGGGCTGGCGGTGACGCCGAGCACGCCGAGCCCGAGCTCCGCCGCCTGCCGGGCGACGTTCTTCACGGCGTCGGCGCGCAGTTCGGTGCTGCGGACGACGCCGCCGGAGCCGAGCCGTTCCTTGCCCACCTCGAACTGCGGCTTGACCATCATGACGAGGTCGGCGCCGGGCGCGGTGCAGGCGGCGAGCGCGGGCAGCACGAGCCCGAGCGGGATGAAGGAGAGGTCGCCGACGACGAGGTCGACGGGGACGCCGTCGAGGGAGTCGAGCGTCAGCTCGCGCACGTTGGTGCGGTCCTTGACGGTGACCCGCGCGTCGCTCTGGAGCGACCAGGCGAGCTGCCCGTAGCCGACGTCGACGGCGACGACGTGTCCGGCGCCGGCGCGCAGCAGCACGTCGGTGAAGCCGCCGGTGGAGGCGCCGGCGTCGAGCGCCCTCCGGCCCTCGACCTCAAGGCCGAGGGGGACGAAGGCGGCGAGGGCGCCGGCGAGCTTGTGGCCGCCGCGCGAGACGTAGTCGGGGTCGGAGTCGTCCTGGGAGACGACGATCGCCGCGGCGGTCTCCACCTGGGTGGCGGACTTGGTGGCGACGGTCTTGCCGACGGTCACCCGGCCCGCGGCGATCAGCTGGCCGGCGTGCTCGCGCGAGCGGGCGAGTTTGCGCCGCACCAGCTCGGCGTCGAGTCGGCGGCGTGCCACTCCTGCCACGTTCGGTTCAGCTCCTGGGGTCGTGCGGACGGTGTACGGGGGCGGGGTGCGCGTCGAGCGTGGTCAGCTCGGCGCGCAGGGCCCGGTGTACATCCTCGTACACCGCGAGGTGTCCGTCCGCCGGGAGGTGGTCTGCCTCGCCGAGCCGCTCCAGGAGCGCGTCGACGGCCGGCAGGCCGGTGGGCTCCCGGTCCACCCCCAGCGGGGCGGCCGCGGCGGGCTCGTCCGGCTCCGCCGGCGCGCCGCCGTCCACGGGGTCCGTACCGGCCTCCGCCTCCGTCATCGCTTCGCTCATCCCCCGACGCTATCGCGAAGCCCTGGGGTACGGTCGACGGCGATGGCGACGATCACGGAGTGCCGCGGCGCACTCGACAAGCTGGCGGACAGCCTTTCGCGCGCGGACGGCGACGTCCGGGGCGCGACGGCGCTCGACCGCACCCTGAGCTGCCACCTCACCGACCTCGACACGACCTTCCTCGGCCGGCTCACCGGCGGCCGGATGGTCGTGGAGTCGACGGTGGAGGGCCCGCCGCCGCAGAAGGCCCAGATCCGGCTGGCGATGACCGGCGACGACCTGGTCGCGATGGTGAACGGCGGGCTGAACTTCGCGAAGGCGTGGGCCTCCGGCCGGGTCAGGCTGGAGGCCGGCTTCCGCGACCTGCTGCGGCTGCGCTCACTTCTGTAGCTTCTGTGGCTTCTGTGGCTTCTGTGGCGCGGGGCTCACTTCTGTAGCGCGGGCTCCTGCTGGGGGAGGGACCGCCGGGCCCGGGCCTGGCGGCCGGCCGGGACGACGAGCGGGGTGCCCGTCTCCGGGTCGTCGATGACCTGGCAGCGCAGCCCGAAGACCCGCTCGACCAGCTCGGCGGTCACCACCTCGGACGGCGGGCCCTCGGCGACGACCTCGCCGCCGCGGACCGCGATGAGGTGGGTGGCGTACCGGGCCGCGTGGTTGAGGTCGTGCAGGACGGCGACGAGCGTCCGCCCCTGGGTCTCGTGCAGCTCGGCGCAGAGGTCGAGGACGTCGATCTGGTGCTGGATGTCGAGGTACGTCGTCGGCTCGTCGAGCAGCAGCAGCGGGGTCTGCTGGGCGAGGGCCATGGCGATCCACACGCGCTGGCGCTGCCCGCCGGAGAGCTCGTCGACGAAGCGGTCGGCGAGCTCGGCGACCCCGGTCGACTCCATCGACTCCTGCACGATCCGCTCGTCCTCGGGCGACCACTGGCGCAGCAGGCCCTGGTGCGGGTAGCGGCCGCGGGCGACGAGGTCGGCGACGGTGATGCCGTCGGGCGCGATGGAGGACTGCGGCAGCAGGCCGAGGGTCCGGGCGACCTTCTTCGCCGGCAGGGAGTGGATCGACTGCCCGTCGAGCAGCACCCGGCCCTGCGCCGGCTTGAGCATCCGGGAGAGGGCGCGCAGCAGCGTGGACTTGCCGCAGGCGTTGGGCCCGACGATGACGGTGAAGGAGTTGTCGGGGATCTCGACGGACAGGTCGCGGGCGATGACCCGCTGCTCGTACGCGAGGGTGACCGACTCGGCCCCGAGGCGCTGCTGCTGCCGTTCGCTCATGGGCGTACTCCTGTTGTCCTTGTCCGTAGTGCGCTGGTTCGTGGTCATATCCGGCCCGCCTTGCGTTCGCTGACGAGCAGCCAGAGCAGGTAGCAGCCGCCGAGGATGCCGGTGATGACGCCGACCGGCAGCTGGCGCTCGCCGAAGGCGTTCCCGGCGATCCAGTCGGCGCTCAGCAGCAGCGCGGAGCCCATGACGGCGGAGACCGCCAGGTTGGGGCCGGGCGCGCGGGTGAGCCCGCGGGCCACCTGCGGGGCGCTGAGGGAGACGAAGACGATGGGCCCGGCCGCCGAGGTCGCGACGGCGACGAGCAGCACCGCGGAGGCCATCAGCACGATCCGGGTCCGCTCGACCTTCACGCCGAGCGCGTACGCCGCGTCGTCGCCCATCTCCAGCATCCGCAGCGCCCGGCCGTGGCCGAGGACCAGCGGCACGAGCACGCAGCAGACGGCGAGCAGCGGCCAGAACTGCGTCCAGTCGCGCCCTTCGAGCGAGCCGGTCATCCACACGGTGGCGCGGGTGGCGTCCACCAGGTTCGCCTTGGTGATCAGGTAGTGGATGACGGAGGTCAGCATGGCGGCGGCGCCGATGCCGACGAGCACCAGCCGGTAGCCGTGCACCCCCCGCTTCCAGGCGAGCAGGTAGATCGCGACGCCGGTGACGACACCGCCGACGACCGCGCCGAGGGCGGTGGCGACCGCGCTGCCCTGGAAGAGGACGATCACGATCAGCGCGCCGACCGTGGCGCCCTGGCCGAAGCCGATGACGTCGGGACTGCCGAGCGGGTTGCGGGAGACCGACTGGAAGACGGCCCCGCCGAGGCCGAGCGCCGCGCCGACGAGGATCGCGACGAGGACCCGCGGGAGCCGCAGCTCGAACACCGCGAACTCCTGGACGACCGTCCCCCGCCCGAGGAGGGTGTCGAGGACCTCGCCCGGCGTCATCGGGAAGTCGCCGGTGCCGACGAGGACGGTGGCGACGCCGAGGGTGAACAGGATCAGCCCGAGGCCGCAGAGCGCGGCCCGCGGCACGTACCGTACGGAGACTCCGCCGCCGGCCCGCAGGGTCTTGGTGGTCACAGCTGGGCCATCCTCTTGCGGCGTACGAGTCGGATGAAGACGGGCCCGCCGATGAGGGCCGTCACGATGCCGACCTGGAGTTCGGCGGGCCGGGCGACGACCCGGCCGAGGACGTCGGAGCCGAGCAGCAGCACGGGCGCGAGCACCGCCGCGTACGGCAGGATCCACCGCATGTCGGGCCCGGTGATCGCCCGCACCATGTACGGCACCATCAGGCCGAGGAAGACGATCGGCCCGCAGGCGGCGGTCGCCGCCCCGCACATCAGGGTGACGGCGAGCATGGCGACGATCCGGGTCCGGTTGACGCTGACGCCGAGCGCGCGGGCGGAGTCGTCGCCCATCTCCATCGCGTTGAGCGGCCGCGCGATCCCCAGCGCCAGCACGGCGCCGACGAGGATGAACGGCGCGACCCGCCCGACCGTGCCCATGTCGGCCGAGGCCAGCGACCCGACCGTCCAGAACCGGAGCCGGTCCAGGGCGGCCGAGTTGAGCAGCTGCACGGCGTTGACGTAGCCGTACAGGGCGGCGGTGGCGGCCGTACCGGCGAGCGCGAGCCGCACGGGGGTGGCGCTGCGGCTGCCGCCGAGCAGGTACACGACGACGGAGACCACGGCGGCGCCCACGAAGGCGAACCACACGTAGTCACGGACGTCGGTGACGCCGAGGAAGGCGATGGCCGAGACCACGGCGGCGGCCGCGCCCGCGTTCACCCCGAGCAGTCCGGGCTCCGCCAGCGGGTTGCGGGTCAGCCCCTGCATCACCGCGCCGGCCAGACCGAGCGCGAGCCCGACGAGCAGCCCGAGCAGGGTGCGCGGCACCCGCACGTCGTGGATCACGACGTCGTTGCCGACGCCGCTGTTGTGGAACAGCCCGTGCCACACGTCGCCGAGCGGCACCGGCTTGGCACCGATCATGATGCTGAGGACACAGACAAGCAGCAGGACACCGACGGCGGCGAGCAGACCGAAGGCGCGCACGGAGTTCCGGCGCCTCGGAGCCTGCCCTGACATCACCGGCTCCGCGCTCGTACGGGAGGGACTCTCGACCAACACCCGGTTAGGTTAGCCTACCCAACTTTCCCCGAGCAGAGGCCAACAGCCGCAGCCCCAAACCCCCGGGACCACCCGCCCACCCGTCCCAAGCCGAAAGCTCCACCCGACCCAGGCCGAAAGCTCCCTCCGACCGATCGGAAAGCTCCGACCGGCCCGAACCGAAAGTCTCCGCCCCGCCCCATCCGAAAGCTCCGCCCGGCCCAGGCCAAAAGTCTCCGCCCCGCCCCGAAGGCTCCCTCCGGCCGATCCGAGAGCTCCACCCGGCCCGAGCCGAAAGTCTCCGCCCCGCCCCAATCCGAACGCTCCGCCCAGCCTGATCCGAGAGCCCCGCCGCCCATCCGAACGCTCCGCCCGGCCCGAGCCGAAAGCTCCGCCCCGCCCCAACCCGAACGCTCCCTCCCACCCGAGCCGGCAGCTCCGCCCGCCCCGGCCCGAAGGACACCTCCTACAGCCCGAGCCGCGCCAGCGCCTTCCCCGCGTCCAGCCCGCACGCCCCGGAGCCGGCCGACGTCCACGCCGCACCGCACAGCGCCCGCAGCCCGTCGAGCGCGTCGTCGAGCGCGTCGGGCTCCCCCGCGCCCTCCAGCACGAGCGCGTCCCCGCTCGCCGAGGCCCGCCACCCGCCGCACCGGAACCCGCCGTCGCCGTCCGCGACGACCTCCGGCTGACCGACGAGCAGCCCCCGCAGGTCCGCCGCCACATACGTCGGCCGGTGCTCCGGCACCGCCGCCAGCAGCGTCGCCCCGTCGGTGACCCCGGTCAGCACGAGCAGCGAGTCGACACCCCCGTGGAAGGCCCCCTCGATGTCGGTGTCCAGCCGGTCCCCGACCACCAGCGGCCGCTCGGCCCCCGTCCGCAGCACCGTCTCCCGGTGCATCGGCGGCTGCGGCTTCCCCGCCACCTTCGGCTCGACCCGCCCGCCGGTGGCGATCCGCACGACCTCGACGGCCGCCCCGTTCCCGGGCCCGATCCCCCGCGCGCCGGGAATCGTCAGGTCGGTGTTGGAGGCGTACCACCGCACGCCCCGCCCGATCGCGTACGCCGCTTCCGCGAACCGGCCCCAGCCCATCTCCGGGCCGCCATACCCCTGCACGACGGCCACCGGCCCGTCATCGGCCGACTCGACGGGCACGAGCCCCCGCTCCCGCAGCGCCACCCGCAGCCCCTCGCCGCCGACGACGAGCACCCGGGACCCCGCGGGCACGTCCTCGGCGACGAGCCGCGCCACGGCCTGCGCCGAGGTGACGACGTCGCCCGCCTCGGCCGGCACGCCCAGCTCGGTGAGGTGCGCGGCCACCGCGTCCGGCGTCCGGAGCGCGTTGTTCGTCACGTACGCGAGCCGCATCCCGCCGTCCCGGGCCGCCCCGAGCGCCTCCACGGCGTACGGGATCGCCTCCCCGCCCGCGTACACGACCCCGTCGAGGTCGAGCAGCGCCGTGTCGTACGCCGCGCTCAGCGCGACCGCGCTGCCGCCGGGCCGGCTCCGTTCCGTCCGCCGCTCCTGGCCGTCTCGCGCCATGACCACCCGCTCCTCACTCACCGCCGGTAAATCCCCCGCTCCCCCGATCATCGCTCATCGCCGCCGCGCGCCTACGATGACGAGATGAACACCTCAGGTCACGCGGCCGACGCCGTCCGCGACGACACGGCGGGACTGCGCCTGCATCCGTTCCGCGGCATCCGGTACGTCCCCGAGCGGGTGGGCAGCCTCGCGGCCGTCACCTCCCCGCCCTACGACGTCGTCGTACGACCTGACGGACTGCTCCACCTGGAGTCCGCCGACCCGCACAACATCGTCCGGCTGATCCTCCCTCAGGCGGTCACGGCGGGCACCCGCCACCGCAAGGCGGCGGTCACGATGGACCGCTGGCTGGCCGACGGCGTCCTCGCCCCCGACCCCCGCCCCGCGCTGTACGTGTACGAACAGCAGGGCGACGGCATCCTCCAGCGCGGCATCATCGGCGCCCTCGAACTCACCACCCCCGACGAGGGCGTCGTCCTCCCCCACGAGGACGTCATGCCGCACGTCGTCGAGGACCGCGCCGCCCTGATGCGCACGACGGCCGCCAACCTGGAGCCGCTGCTCCTCACCTACCCGGGCGGCGGCGACGGCGCGGACACGGTGATCGAGGCCGCGATCCTGCGCGAGCCGCTGCTCGCCACGACGACCGAGGACGGCTTCCACCACCGCCTGTGGGCGGTCACCGATCCGACCGAGCAGGCGGCGGTCGCCACCGAGCTCACCCGCCACCAGGCGCTCATCGCCGACGGGCACCACCGCTGGGCCACCTACCTGCGGCTGCGCGACGAGCACCCCTCCCCCGGCCCCTGGAACCAGGGCCTGGTGCTCCTCATCGACACCGTCCGCTACCCACTGCGGGTCCGCGCGATCCACCGCCTCCTGAGCCGGCTGCCGGTCGCCGACGCCCTGGACGCCGTCGGCGACTCCTTCCGCGTCCGCCGCGTCGAACGCCCCCTCCCGGAGGCCCTGGAGGCCCTGGCCGAGGCCACCGCAGAGGGCAACGCCTTCCTCCTCGCCGGCGACGGCGCCTTCCACCTCCTGGACCGCCCCGACCCGGCCCTGCTGGCCCGCACCGTCCGCGCCGACCGCCCGGAGTCCTGGCGCACCCTGGACGCGACGGTCCTCCACGCCACGCTCCTGGAGCACGTCTGGAACGTCCCGGACGCCCCCGAGGACATCGCCTACATCCACGACACGGCGGCGGCCGTCGCCCAGGCCGAGCGCCGCGGCGGCACGGCGGTCCTGATGCATCCGGTACGGGAGGAGGTCGTCCGCGACCTCGCCCGCCAGGGCGTCACGATGCCCCGCAAGTCGACGTCCTTCGGCCCCAAGCCGGCGACGGGCCTGGTCCTCCGCAGCCTCGCCATCGACTGACGCCGACAGAACGACGAAGGGGCGGCACCCATCGGGTGCCGCCCCTTCGTCATGTCACGGAGCCTCAGCGCTCCAGGCCGTCCTCGTCGTCGTCCTCGTCGATGTCGTCGACGTCGCCGAGGTCCGACTCATCGTCCTCGCGGGCGTCACCCTGCTCGGCCGCGCGGTCCGACCCGTCCTCGTCCTCTTCCTCGTCCTCGAAGGCGTCGACGAACTCGACCCCGTCCAGCTCGGCGAGCCGGTCGGAGGCGTCCGTCGCCCCGTCCTTGTCGGCCTCCAGGGCCTTGGCGAACCACTCACGGGCCTCCTGCTCCCGCTCCGCGGCGAGCAGGGCGTCGGCGTAGGCGTACCGCAGCCGCGCGGTCCACGGGTGGTGGGCGCTGGACGCCAGCTCGGGGCTCTGGAGGGTCACGATGGCGGCCTCCAGCTGCCCCATGTCCCGGCGGGCGCCGGCGGCGACGAGCCGCATCTCGACCTGCCCGGCCTTGTCGAGCTTCGCCACCTCGGGCTCACCGGCCATGGCGAGCGCCCGCTCGGGCCGGCCGAGGCCGCGCTCGCAGTCGGCCATGACGGGCCACAGGTCCACGCCACCGCTCATCCGCCGCGCGGCCCGGAACTCGGCCAGCGCCTCGGAGTACTTCTGGTTGGCGTACGCGGCGAAGCCGGCGGCCTCTCGGACGGCGGCGACGCGCGAGGCGAGCCGCAGCGCGACCCGGGAGTAGCCGTACGCCTTCTCCGGGTCCTCGTCGATCAGCTGCGCGACCATGACCAGGTTGCGCGCGACATCGTCGGCGAGCCCCTTGGGCAGGCTCATCAGCTCCTGGCGCACATCGGGGTCGATCTCCTCACCGGTGACCTCCGGCGGGATCGGCAGCCGCTTGATCGGCGCGCGGTCGCTCCGCTCCCGGTCCCCACGCTCGTCCCGACGCCCGTAACCACCCCGGTCGTCCCGCCCGCGGTACCCACCACGGTCGCCACCCCGGTCGTCCCGCCCACGGAATCCACCACGGTCGTCCCGACGGTCATCGCGACGGAAGCCACCACCGCGCTGGTCGCCACCACGGTCGTCACGACGGAACCCGCCGCCACCGCCACCGCCACGGTTGTCATCCCGACGGAAGCCACCACCGCGCTGGTCGCCGCCACGGTCATCGCGACGGAAGCCACCACCACGGTTGTCGTCACGACGCTCATCGCGACGGTCGTCACGGGGGTACGAGGGACGGTCATCGCGCCGGAACGACGAAGGCCGCTCATCGCGACGCTCATCGCGACGGAAGCCACCGCCACCGCCACGGTTGTCGTCACGACGGAACCCGCCGCCACCGCCGCCACGGTTGTCATCCCGACGGAAACCGCCACCGCGCTGGTCACCACCACGGTCATCGCGACGGAAGCCACCACCACGGTTGTCGTCACGCCGCTCATCGCGCCGGTCATCACGACGGTCATCACGCGGGAAGGAAGGACGGTCGTCACGACGGAACGACGAAGGCCGCTCGTCCCGACGGTCATCGCGACGGAAGCCACCGCCACGGTTGTCGCCACCACGGTCGTCACGACGGAAACCGCCGCCACCACCACGGTTGTCATCCCGACGGAAGCCACCACCACCGCGCTGGTCGCCGCCACGGTTGTCTCCACCGCGGTAGCCGCCGCCACCGCCACGGTTGTCATCGCGGCGGAAACCGCCACCACCGCGCTGGTCGCCACCCCGGTCGTCGCGACGGAAGCCGCCGCCACCGCCACGGTTGTCTCCGCCGCGGTTGTCGCCGCCACGGTCGTCCCGGCGGTAGCCACCACCACGGTTGTCGTCACGGCGGGGCCCACGGAAGCCGCCCCGGTCGCCACCGGCACCGTCCCTGCGACGCGGCTCGCGCTCCGGACGGTCGTCGGGAGAGTTGGTGGACATCGGTGTGACTCCTGTCTTCGGGTACTTCAGTCATTCTCGCGCAGCCGGCACCCGGCCGCGCCTCGGAAAAGTCAAGCAAAAAACAAAAGGACCCCTGGTCCCAGCGTGAACGCTGGGACCAGGGGTCCTGAAGAATTGTTCGGCGGCGTCCTACTCTCCCACAGGGTCCCCCCTGCAGTACCATCGGCGCTGAAAGGCTTAGCTTCCGGGTTCGGAATGTAACCGGGCG
>NZ_JBHZBB010000005.1:49747-470758 GCF_042754585.1 Streptomyces sp. NPDC059201 | reverse complement strand
GAGCCGAAGGGGCGCGCCGGGGGAACGGGTCCGGCCGCGCGCAGGCCCGGGAGGAACGAGCGGGCCGAGCACGGCCGGACCCGTGAGCCCGGCACAAAGCGCCCCGGAGGAGAACCGAGCCCAAAAAAAGGGGGCCCTGTTACGCGAGGGCGCACCGTTGCTGTCGGGCGGTGCGCCCTCGCGGGCCGGGCGGGGTGTCGTGCCCGCCCAGTCGTTGCCGGGGGCCGGTCGGTGTCGGCCGGCCGGGCCCCGGGGTCGTACGGGCTCCGGTCAGCCGCCGAGTTCCTGGTGGCGGGCGGTGAGACGGGCGGTGCCGGTCTCGGTGAGGGAGCCGAAGAGGCGGAGGCGGGAGATGCCGCCGTCCGGGTAGATGTCGATCCGTACGCGGGAGCCGATGGCCGGCGTGTCGAGCACGAAGCGGTGGTTGGTGTCGGGCTGGAGCCGGGTCCGGGGAAGGATCTCGGTCCAGTCGTCGGAGCCTTCGGCGGCGACGGAGAGCGCGGCCCAGCCGGCGCTGTTGCCCTTGAGGTACGCGGTGTCGATCTCGACGGCGCGGATGGCGGACTCGGCGACGAGGGAGTAGCGGATCCAGTCGTTGCCCTTGTCGCGGCGGCGGCGGGTCTCCCAGCCGTCGTCCATCTTGCGGGAGCGGCCGGGCTGGATGGTGTTGGTGGCCGGGGAGTAGAAGCGGTCGGAGGCGTCCTCGACCTGGCCGCCGTTCTCCAGGGCGGCGAGGTCGAAGGTGCCGAGGACGTTCAGCCACGCCGGGTCGGGGGCGACTTCGCCGTACACGCGGAGGCGGGCGATGCCGCCGTCGGGGTGCTGGTTGACGCGGAGGTGGGTGAAGCGCTGCTCGACGTCGACGGCGAAGCCGTTGGCGGCGTGGCCGCCGATGGCGGTGCGCGGGACGAGCGTCGTCCACTTCACGTCGTCGGCGAGGAGCTCCTCGGGCGAGGGCGAGCCGGCGACGGAGGCGGCCTCGACGGAGACGGCCTGCGGGTAGTTGCCGCGGAAGTGGGCGGTGTCGACGACGATGCCGCGGATGACGCCGGGGGCGCCGAGCCGGACGAGGGCCCAGTCGTGGTCCTCGGCGGTGGGGTGCGGTTCGGCGGCGGAGACGCCGCGCCGGCGGCGGGTCTCCCAGCCGTCCATGATCTTGCCCTTGTGGCCGAAGTGCTCGGGGTCGAACTCGGCGGCCTCGGGCTTGAGGAGGTTCTCGCGCTCGGCGAAGAACTCGTCGTTGGCGGCGATGACGCCCGCGCCGAGGCGGCGGTCGGCGAGGTCGGCGTACTGGGTGAAGGGGAACTCGGCCGTGCGGTAGTCGGCGTACGGGTCGCCGCCGCCGTAGGGGCTGGCGTCGCCGGTGAAGGAGGGTATGCCGGTGCTCACGGGTCAGTTGTTCCTTTCGAGGAGGCGGCCGGCGGGCTCGGCCAGGGTGCCGCGGTCGTTGATGCGCTCGCCGCGCAGCCACGTGGAGGTGACGACGCCGTGGAGGGTCTTGCCCGCGTAGGCGGTGATGCGGTTGCGGTGCTGGAGTTCGACCGGGTCGACGGTGAAGGTGGCGTCGGGGTCGATGACGGCGAAGTCGGCGTCGCGTCCGGCCTCGATGGCGCCCTTGCGGTCGAGTCCGGCGAGGCGGGCGGGGCCTTCGGACATCCACCGGACGACGTCGGTGAGGTCGAAGCCGCGGCGGCGGGCCTCGGTCCAGATGGCGGGGAGGCCGAGCTGGAGGGAGGAGATCCCGCCCCACGCGGAGGAGAAGTCGGGGGTCTTGAGGTCGGCGGTCGACGGCGAGTGGTCGGAGACGATGCAGTCGATGACGCCGTCGGCGAGTCCCTGCCAGAGCGCGTCCTGGTTGACGGCCTCGCGGATGGGCGGGCAGCACTTGAACTCGGTGGCCCCGTCCGGGATCTCCTCGGCGGTGAGGGTGAGGAAGTGCGGACAGGACTCGACGGTGACCTTGACGCCCTCGGCCTTGGCGGCGGCGATGAGCGGCAGCGCGTCGGAGGAGGAGAGGTGGAGGACGTGGACGCGGGCGTCGAGCCGCCGGGCCTGGTTGATCAGGTTCTCGATGGCGGTGTTCTCGGCGTCGCGGGGCCGCGAGGCGAGGAAGTCGGCGTACTCGGAGGAGGACTTCTGCGGGGCGGCGGCGAGGTGGTGGGGGTCCTCGGCGTGGACGATCATCAGCCCGTCGAAGCCGGCGATCTCGGCGAGGGAGCGGGCGAGCTGCTCCTGGTCGAGCTCGGGGAACTCGTCGACGCCGGAGGGCGAGAGGAAGCACTTGAAGCCGTAGACGCCGGCGTCGTGCAGGGGGCGCAGCTCCTTGACGTTGTCGGGGAGGGCGCCGCCCCAGAAGCCGACGTCGACGTGCGCCTTGCTGCGGGCGACCTCCTGCTTGACGCGCAGGTTCTCCACGGTGGTGGTCGGCGGGAGCGAGTTGAGCGGCATGTCGACGATCGTGGTGATGCCGCCGGCGGCGGCCGCGCGGGTGGCGGTCCAGAAGCCTTCCCACTCGGTGCGGCCGGGGTCGTTCACGTGGACGTGGGAGTCGACGAGGCCGGGGAGGACGACGTCGTCGCCGACGTCCTCCAGGACGGCTCCGGCGGGTACCTCGGCGTCGTACGGCAGCACCGCAGCGATCATCCCGCCCGAGACGGCGATGGCCGCCGGGCGCGTGCCCTCCGGGGTGATGACCCGTGTCGAGCGCAGTACCAGGTTGACGTCCACCATGCCCCTTCCCGTTCCGCTTCCACGAAGCAGAATTTCAACGAACTGTTGAAGGAGTCTGCGGCCGGGAGGAACGAGCCGTCAAGACCGGACCCCGGTCGGCGGTACGCGAGCCACCCCACTTAGACGTTTCCACAAAGTGGAATATGGATTTCGTACAGTAGAAGGTAGCTCCGCACAGGCGGGGCGGACCCGACCCCCGCCGTGCAGCCGCCGACAACGGACAAACACCCCGCTGACCGGCCGGGACGCCGCGCCCCGCACACTGTGCCCGGCCCGGCGGCCCGGTAGGCTGCTGCCTTGCCCGCCTGCCCCGAAAGGACCGTTGACGTGCCGACGTCCAGCGCCAGCACCACCGACGCCGCCAAGCCCGCCGCGAGCGGTGGCGTCCAGTCCCTCGAGCGCGCCTTCGACCTTCTGGAACGGATGGCGGACGCGGGGGGCGAGGTCGGGCTCAGCGAACTCTCCGCCAGCAGCGGACTGCCGCTGCCCACGATCCACCGCCTGATGCGCACGCTGGTCGCCTGCGGCTACGTCCGCCAGCAGCCGAACCGGCGGTACGCGCTCGGCCCGCGCCTCATCCGGCTCGGCGAGTCCGCCTCCCGCCTGCTCGGCACCTGGGCCCGCCCCTACCTCGCGCGGCTCGTCGAGGAGACCGGCGAGACGGCGAACATGGCGCTGCTCGACGGCGACGAGATCGTGTACGTCGCGCAGGTGCCGTCCAAGCACTCCATGCGGATGTTCACCGAGGTCGGGCGACGGGTGCTGCCGCACTCGACCGGCGTCGGCAAGGCGCTGCTCGCGTACACGCCGGACGAGGAGGTACGGGCGCTGCTGTCGCGTACCGGGATGCCGGCCGCGACGGAGAAGACCATCACCACGGCGGACGGGTTTCTGGCGGCGTTGGCGGCGGTGCGGGAGACGGGGTATGCCGTCGACGACAACGAGCAGGAGATAGGGGTGCGCTGCCTCGCGGTGTCGGTCCCCGACTCCCCCACGGCGGCGGCCATCTCCATCTCGGGCCCGGCGGGCCGGGTGACGGAAGCGGCGACGGAGAAAATCGTCCCCATCCTCCAGCAGGTAGCCCAAGAACTCTCCACAGCCCTAGCCAACACCACCCCCAACAACCACCCGTAACAGCACCGCCCGGTTGCAGGCAGTCCTTCCCCTGGGGCGGCGCCCACCCCCGCGCCGGGGCTGCGCGGGCGCCGAGCCGCCGCCGCTCCGTTGTGGGCGGCCGGGCCGCGCCGCCGCGCCGTTTCGTTGTGGGCAATCGTTCCGCTGGGGCGGTGCCCACCCCGCCGCGCCGTTTCGTTGTGGGCAATCGTTCCGCTGGGGCGGAACGGGTGGGCACAACGGAACGGCACCCTCTGCGGGTGCCTCCGCTTCCGTTGCCTGGACCCGCACCACTAGTGCACCGCGCTACGGGTGCGGGTTCAGGCGCGGAAAGCCTAGGCCCGGCAGGGGGCGCCGTCCCGTGTGCCCACCCGTCCCGCCCTGCGGGACGCCTGCCCACACGGGGGTGGGTGCAGCGGAGGGCGCCGTCCAGCGGGGCGCGCCCCGCACGGGGGTGCTTCGGAGGGCGCCGTTGCTGGGGTCAGGCTCGGGATAGGTGGCCGTCTATGACCTGGTTCGTTTCGTCGGCTGCCGCCAGGTGCGTGTGGTCGTGCGTGACCAGGATCGTCGCCGTGCCCCGCGCCCGCGTGAGATCGGCGAGCAGCGCCACCACCCCCGCCCCCCGCTCATGATCCAGCGCACTGGTCGGCTCGTCGACCAGCAGGACCGACGGCTCGTTCATCAGCGCCCGCGCGATGTTGACGCGCTGCCGCTGCCCACCCGAGAGCTGGTGCGGGCGGCGCGCGGCCCGGTCCGCGAGACCCACCGCGTCGAGGAGTTCCATGGCCCGTTCGCGTACCGACTTCGGCGGACGCCCGGACAGGTGCGCCATGACCTGGAGCTGTTCGACCGCCGTCAGCGAGGGCAGCAGGTTCGGCTGCTGGAAGACGATCCCGATCGACGTCCGCCGCAGCTCCGCCCGCCCCGCCGCGTCGAGCCCCGCCGTGTCCGTCCCGGCGACGACGACCCGCCCCCGATCAGGCGTGACGAGGGTCGCCGCGACGGCGAGCAGGCTGGACTTGCCGGAGCCGGAGGGCCCGACGACGGCGGTCATACGGCCCGCCGGCACGGTGAGGGAGACCGCGTCGAGCGCGGTCAGCCGCCCGTCGCCGTCCGGGTACGTCAGGGTCACGGCATCGAGTGCGAGGCTCATCGGACGCTCCCGAGCGCGGTGAGGGGGTCGACGGCGGTGATCCGCCGGATGGACAGCGCGGAGCCGACGGCGCCGAGCACGATGATCACGCCGGCCGGACCGAGCACGGTCAGCGGCGAGAGGACGAACGGCACGTCGCCGCCGCTGACGAGCGCCCCGATGCCGAGCGCGAGCCCGGTACCGAGCAGCGTCCCCGCCACCAGCATCAGGACCGCCTGCCCGAGCGCGTCGCGCAGCAGATAGGACGTGGAGGCGCCGAGCGCCTTGAGGACGGCGACGTCGCCGCTCCGCTGGATGGTCCAGACGGTGAAGAACGCCCCTATGACGAGCGCGGAGATCACGAAGAGGAAGCCCCGCATGAGCTGGAGGGAGCCGTTCTCGGCCTGGTAGGACCCTATGGCGGTCAGCGCCCCGTCCACCGTCCGCGCCTCCGTCCCGACCGCCGCGTCACCCGCCGCCCAGTCGGCGCCATCGCCGCCGCGCAGGGCGATCACCGTCGCCTGCTCCTCGGTCGTCGTCCCGCTGTGCCCCAGCCGCTGCCAGTCGTCGAGCGAGGTCCACACGACGGGCGTGTGGCTGTACGAGGCGTCCCCGGCGACCGCCGCGACGGTGACCTCCAGCGGGCCGAGCCGGACCGCGTCCCCGGCGCGCGCGTCCAGCTCCTCCGCCGCCGACTCGGACAGGACCGCCTTCCCCGGCGCCACGGCCCCGGGCGCGAGCCCGTCGCCCGGCTCCGTACCGAAGGCGGAGACGGCGGCGGTCCGCTCGCCGGAGACCGCGTTGAGGGTACGGATGCCGAGCGGCGCCGCCCCGGTCACCCCGGGCCGCTCCGCCCACGCGGTCCACTGCTTCTCGGTCACCGTCGAGTTGGTGAACGAGACCGACTGCCCGGCCGGCGGGGCGGCGAAGGCGATCCGGTCGGCGGGCAGGCCGGTGATCGCGGAGATGTTCTCCCGCGCGAGTCCGGCCGTCAGCCCGGAAAGGAGCCCCACGAGCAGGGTGATCAGCACGATCACCGTGCCCATGAGGGCGAACCGCCCCTTGGCGAATCTCAGGTCTCTCCATGCCACGAACATGGGCCCAAGCCTGCTGTTCCCGACCCCCTCCGGACATCGCGCCACGGATGGCTCCGTATTCAAACTTTCGATTGACCCGACCCCGCCTCCCCCTGTCTACGCTGGTGGGGTCATGGAACCCCCCATCTCCCACCCTCCCTCCCGGCGGTCCCTCACCCCCGCCCTCCGCGCCCTCCGCGCCTGCCTCCACCTCCTCATGGCGGGGCTGCTCGTCCTCGCGGCGGTCCGCGCCCACTCCCCCACCGGCACCGTCCTCGCGGCGCTCACCGGCGCGGTCTACGCGGCCGGGGCCTGGCTCCCCTCCGTACGGGAGTCGCAGCGGGCCGCGGCCGGGTGGCTGGCGGTGCTGGTGCTGTGCTGGCTGGCGCTGCTGTGGGCGACGCCGGAGGCCCTGTGGCTGGCGTTCCCGCTGTACTTCCTCCAGCTGCACCTGCTGCCGGCCCGCTGGTCGCTGCCGGCGGTCGCGCTGACGGCGGGCGCGGCGATCCTCTCGTACGTGGGGCATGGCGCCGCCCTGAACCCGGGGGTCTTCATCGGGCCGCTGCTCGGCGGCGCCGTGGCCGTGGCGACCGTCCTCGGCTACCAGGCGCTGTACCGGGAGAGCGAGCGGCGGCAGCGGCTGATCGAGGAGCTGATCACCACCCGGGCCGAGCTGGCGGCGGCCGAGCGGCACGCGGGGACGCTGGCCGAGCGGGAGCGGCTGGCCCGGGAGATCCACGACACGCTCGCGCAGGGGCTCTCGTCGATCCAGCTGCTGCTGCGGGCGGCCGAGCGGGCGCTGCCGGAGGGTTCGCCGGCGGCCGGGCACATCGACCGGGCGCGGCAGGCGGCGCAGGACAACCTGGCGGAGGCGCGCCGCTTCGTGCGGGCGCTGGCGCCGCCGGACCTGGAGCACGGTTCGCTGGCGGCCGCCCTGGAGCGCCTGTGCGAGCCGGGCGCGGGGCCGCGGGTGCGGTTCTCGGTGAGCGGCACGCCGGTGGAGCTGCCGACCCCGTACGAGGTGGCGCTGCTGCGGATCGCGCAGTCGGCGGTCGGGAACACGGTGCGGCACGCGGGCGCGGAGCGGGCGGAGATCACACTGTCGTTCATGGAGGACGTGGTGGCGCTGGACGTGGTGGACGACGGGAAGGGCTTCGACCCCGAGGGGGTACGGCCGTCCGGCGACGGCGGCGGCTTCGGGCTGCCGGCGATGCGCTCGCGGGCCGAGTCGCTGGGCGGCACGTTCACGGTCGAGTCGGCGCCCGGGCAGGGCACGGCCGTCGCCGTCACCCTCCCGCTGCCCGCCGGAGGTGCCCGGTGACGGCTCCCGAGACGGTCCGGCTGCTGCTCGCCGACGACCATCCGGTGGTACGGGCGGGGCTGCGCGCGGTGCTGGACACCGAGCCGGGCTTCACCGTGGTCGGCGAAGCGGCGACGGCGGAGCGCGCGGTGGAGCTGGCGGCCGCCGGGGGCGTGGACGTGGTCCTGATGGACCTCCAGTTCGGCGCCGGGATGCACGGTTCGGAGGCGACGGCGGCGATCACGGCGGTACCGGGCGGGCCGCGGGTGCTGGTCCTGACGACGTACGACACGGACGCGGACATCCTCGCGGCGGTGGAGGCCGGCGCCTCGGGCTATCTGCTGAAGGACGCGCCGCCGGAGGAACTGGCGGCGGCGGTGCGGACGGCGGCGGCCGGGCAGTCGGCGCTGGCCCCGGCGGTGGCGCACCGGCTGATGGACCGGATGCGGACCCCGGCGGAGGCGCTGACGAAGCGGGAGCTGGAGGTGCTCCAACTGGTCGGCGAGGGCCTGTCGAACCAGCAGATCAGCAAGGTGCTCTTCCTCAGCCAGGCGACCGTGAAGTCCCATCTGGTGCACGTCTTCGCCAAGCTGGGCGTGGACTCGCGGACGGCGGCGGTGGCCGCGGCCCGCGAGCGACGCCTCATCAGACGCTGACGCTCGGACGCTGACTCTCTGACTCTCAAGCCTTGTCGCTCAGGCGGGCGGCTGTGGCGGTACGGACGGGCCGAAGAGTTCGACGGCGTGCCGGACGCCCGCGAGCCCTTCCGCGAGGGCGCTGACGGAGCCGAGCGAGCCGGCGACGAGGAGGAGGCTGCGGCGCAGCCGCCACACCTCGGGGGCGCCGCTCACCGCCATCGCGTCCAGCGCGGCGAGTTCGTCCTCGGCGATCTCACGGTCGGCGAGGTCCACCCGGTGTCCGGCCAGTTCCCGCCGGAGCCGGGCCACCGCGGACCGCAGTCCGCTCACCCTCGGGTCCACTGCCTCGCCGGTCACTCGCCTCTGCCCCACGCTCCGCAACACGGTCCCCCACTCCGAGCCGTCCGTCCTGGTCCCCCCGGGGCGGTGGTCGGGCGCCCTGAGTGGGGGTCAGTCAACACCCCGGCCGCCCGGCGGGGAAGAGGCCGTGCGACGCATTCATGCGACCGTGTCATTCCGTGTCATGAGGTATGCAGTCCCCATGACGAACACAGCCTCTCCCTCCCCTTCCACCCCTCCCCTCGTCGCCGGGCTGCTGCTCGCCGCGGGCGGCGGACGCCGGCTCGGCGGGCGCCCGAAGGCCCTCCTGCCGTACCGGGGCCGGCCGCTGGTCGAGCACGCGGTGCGGGTGCTGCGCGAGGGCGGCTGCGCGGTGGTGCACGTGGTGCTGGGCGCCTCGGCGGAGCTCGTACGGGAACGGGCCGAGCTCCCGGAGTGCGTGCTGGTGGAGAACCCGGGGTGGGCGGACGGGATGGGTTCCTCGCTGCGGGTGGGGCTGGCCTCGCTGGCCGCGGATCCGCGCGGGGTGGACGCGGCGCTGGTGTCGCTGGTGGACCAGCCCGGCATCGGGGCGGCGGCGGTGGCCCGGGTGCGGGGGGCGTACGGGGCGCGGGGCGCGCTGGCGGCGGCCTCGTACGACGGGAAGCGGGGGCATCCGGTGCTGTTCGGGGCGGACCGGTGGGCGGGGATCGCCGAGGGCGCGGAGGGCGACCGGGGGGCGCGGGACTATCTGGCGGCGCACCGGGATGCGATCACGCTGGTGGACTGTTCGGATGTGGCCGAGCCCTTCGACATCGACACCGAGGCGGACCTGTACCGGCTGGAGGGGTGAGGGGGTCCGGGTGCGGGCACCAGGAGTGAAGGCGCTGGCACCCGGAGCCACGTTCTGTCGACCCGAAGAATCTCGACATCAACAAACGATTGAACTTCCACCATGAGGAAACTAATATCCACTGCATAGAAGCGCCCGAGCCCCTGCAACGGCGCTCGCGGCCGTATCTCGGCACCCGCGGCACCCCGTGCCGTCCGTGACGCCCGGCGGCCGCCTGGTACCGCACGCGTAGTCCGCTGAAGGAAGTGACAGTTCATGTCCGCACCAGCGCCGTCCCCCCTGGTCGTCGTCGACGCCGAGCCCCTGCCGCGCCAGGAGGAGGTGCTGACGGAGGCGGCCCTCGCCTTCGTCGCCGAGCTCCACCGCCGGTTCACTCCGCGCCGCGACGAGCTGCTCGCCCGCCGCGCCGAGCGCCGCGCCGAGATCGCCCGCACCTCCACGCTCGACTTCCTGCCGGAGACCGCGGCGATCCGCGCCGACGACTCCTGGAAGGTCGCGCCGGCCCCGGCGGCCCTGAACGACCGCCGCGTGGAGATCACCGGCCCGACCGACCGCAAGATGACGATCAACGCGCTCAACTCCGGCGCGAAGGTGTGGCTCGCGGACTTCGAGGACGCCTCGGCCCCCACCTGGGAGAACGTGGTCCTCGGCCAGGTCAACCTGATCGACGCCTACACCCGGAACATCGACTTCACGGACGCGCGCTCGGGCAAGTCGTACGCCCTCAAGCCCGCCGAGGAGCTCGCCACGGTCGTCATGCGCCCGCGCGGCTGGCACCTGGAGGAGCGCCACCTCGCCTTCGAGGGCCGCCCGGTCCCCGGCGCGCTGGTCGACTTCGGCCTGTACTTCTTCCACAACGCGCAGCGCCTCATCGACCTCGGCAAGGGCCCGTACTTCTACCTGCCGAAGACCGAGTCGCACCTGGAGGCCCGCCTCTGGAACGACATCTTCGTCTTCGCCCAGGACTACGTCGGCATCCCGCGGGGCACCGTCCGCGCCACGGTCCTCATCGAGACCATCACGGCCGCGTACGAGATGGAGGAGATCCTCTACGAGCTCCGCGAGCACGCCGCCGGCCTCAACGCGGGCCGCTGGGACTACCTCTTCTCCATCGTCAAGAACTTCCGTGACGGCGGCGCCAAGTTCGTCCTCCCGGACCGCAACGCGGTCACGATGACGGCCCCGTTCATGCGCGCGTACACCGAACTCCTCGTCCGCACCTGCCACAAGCGCGGCGCGCACGCGATCGGCGGCATGGCGGCCTTCATCCCGTCCCGCAAGGACGCCGAGGTCAACAAGGTCGCGTTCGAGAAGGTCAAGGCCGACAAGGACCGCGAGGCCGGCGACGGCTTCGACGGCTCCTGGGTCGCCCACCCCGACCTGGTCCCGATCGCCATGGCCTCCTTCGACGCCGTCCTCGGCGACAAGCCCAACCAGAAGGACCGGCTGCGCGAGGACGTCTCCGTGGCGCCCGGCGACCTCATCGCCATCGACTCGCTCGACGCCAAGCCCACCTACGCGGGCCTGGTCAGCGCCGTGCAGGTCGGCACCCGCTACATCGAGGCGTGGCTGCGCGGCCTCGGCGCCGTCGCCATCTTCAACCTGATGGAGGACGCGGCCACCGCCGAGATCTCCCGCTCGCAGATCTGGCAGTGGATCAACGCCGGCGTCGTCTTCGAGAACGGCCAGAAGGCCACCCCGGAGCTGGCCCGCGAGGTCGCCGCCGAGGAGCTGGCCGCCATCCGCGCCGAGATCGGCGAGGACGCCTTCGCGGCGGGCAAGTGGCAGCAGGCCCACGACCTCCTCCTCCACGTCTCCCTCGACGCGGACTACGCGGACTTCCTCACCCTCCCCGCGTACGAGCAGCTGATCGGCTGACACCCCCCGGCACCCACGAACAGGGCCCGGCCCCCGGCGAACGCACAGCTCCGGGGCCCAGGCCCTGTCGTGTCACAGGGGACGTGACGCAACCGAGATATGCAGCTACCTAGCGGTAATAAGTCAGCGCGTGCGAGATTCCGCCATGCCACCGGCCGGCGGCTGTCCCCCACATCACTGCGTACCGCAGGAGCACAGCCATGCCCTCCACCCCCCACCGTGCGCTGCGCGCACTCCTGGCACTGTGTACCGCCGCCGGGCTCGCGTCCGTCTCCGCCCCGGCCGCCTCGGCCGCGCCCGCCGCCCCCGGCACCGGCCCCACCGCCGTCGTCGCGATGGGCGACAGCTACATCTCCGGCGAGGCCGGCCGCTGGCTCGGCAACGGCCTCAGCAACTCCGGCGGCCGCGACGGCACGGACCGCGCCTGGACCGGGAGCGGCTACGACCCCTCCCGGGTGTACGGCCCCACCGCCGGCGGCTGCCACCGCTCCGACACCTCCGAGGTGCGCAGCGCGGGCCCGATCGCCAGCTCCCTGATCAACCTCGCCTGCTCCGGGGCGACCACCGAGAACGTCTTCCGCGCCGCGAAGGGCGGCCGGGCGTACCGGGGCGAGGCCCCGCAGGCCGACCAGCTGGCCGCCGTCGCCGCCTCGCACGACGTGGAGCTGATCGCCCTCTCCGTCGGCGGCAACGACCTCGGCTTCGCCGACATCATCACCTCCTGCGCCACCGACTACCTCGTCTGGTACTCCTACTGCCACGACGACCAGCAGGCCGAGGTCGACGCCCGGATGGACGCCGCGATGGCCTCCGTCGGCAAGGCCGTAGACGAGATCCGGGCGGTGATGAGCGGGGCGGGCTACGCGGCCTCGGACTACCGGATCGTGCTCCAGTCCTACCCGTCGCCGATCCCCCGCGCGGCCGAGAACCGCTACTCCGAGAGCGGCTGGTCGCGGATGAACACGGGCGGCTGCCCGTTCTGGAACAAGGACTCCGACTGGGCGCGGGACTCCCTCGTCCCGCAGCTCTCGGGCCGGCTGCGGCAGGTCGCCGTGGCGAAGGGCGCGCAGTTCCTGGACCTGCGGGACGCGCTCCAGGGGCGTGAGGTGTGCGCGAAGGCGAGCCGTCAGGCGACGGCCTCGGTGCCCCCGTCGGGGGCGGCGAGCGAGTGGGCGCGGTGGATCGACAGCCGGAGCACCCAGGGGCTCGTGCAGGAGTCCATGCACCCGAACGCCTACGGGCAGCAGGCGCTCGGACGCTGTCTCGCGCTGATCGAGGCCGTGCCGTCGGGCCACCGGTCCTGCCGGAACGCGGCGGGCTCCGGCCCCTCGGGGATGTACCTCACGGCAGGCTGATGCCGAGCGGGCCGAGGACCCGTCCGGCGCCGTGCCGGTCGGCCTCGGCCATCGCCTTCACCAGGGCGGCCGAGCCGCCCGGCCAGTCGGCGGCGGCGGCGTCGAAGGCGGCCCGCCGGGACTCCAGCGGCCCCTTCTTGCCGGGCAGCCGGTCGAGGACGAGCAGGGCGCGGGCCGAGACCGGCACCTGGATCGCGTCGGCCTCCTCGCCGCGCGCCTGGAGCGCGTGCAGGGCTTGGGCGCCGATCACCGGGTCGCGCAGGACCCCGCGCAGGGCGCCGGGTGGGGCGGTCGCGGTGTCGAGGAGCCCGAACAGGGCCCGTACGTCGGCCCCTTCGGCGGCGTGGGCGTGGGCGGTGGCGAAGGCGGCCAGCAGCTCGGACCAGGCTTCGGCGGTGTCCCCGCGCGCGTGCAGCCATGCGGCGAGCACGCGCGCGGCGGGCGCGTGCGGCCACTGCGCGGCGGCGGTCACCAGCTCCCGCGCGGGCCAGGCGGTCGCCTCGGCGGTGGTGGGCGCGGCGATCCGGCGCACCCGGAGGAGGTAGCGGACGGTGGCGGCGCCGCGCGGGGTCAGCCCGAAGGCGTCGCCGGCGCGCAGGACGAGGCCGGTGGCGGCGAGCCGGTCGGCGACGGCGGCGAGTTCGCGGGCCGGGCCCTCCAGCCGGACCCGGTCGTCCTCGCCGAGGCCGGCGGCGCCGAGCAGCCGGACGAGTTCGGGCACGGGCGGGACGGCGTAGGCGCCGGTGACGCCCTCCGGTACGGCCACCGGTACGTCCTCCAGGGCCGGGTCGACGGTCCAGTCCTCGTACTCGGCGGCGCGGCGGGCGATCGAGTCGGCGGCGCAGCCGCGCTGGTAGAGGGCGTAGAGCAGGTGCGGGGCCTCGCCGCCGTAGGGCTCGTACTCCTCCTCGGCCAGTTCCTCGACGGCGGCGAGCAGGGCGTCGGCGTCCCGCTCGGCGTTCCCGTCCTCGACGGTGTGCGGCGGGGGGACGGCGATGCCGGTGTCGCCGTGGTAGTCCATGTGTTCGTCGAGGAGGGCGTCGGCGAGGACGAGGTGGGGGAAGTCCTCGGGGCCGGGCGCGAAGTGGGCGTAGTCGCCGGTGAGCTGTTCGGCGAGTCCGGCGGCGGTCCAGCGGTCGAGGAGGGCGGCGGCGACGCGTCCGACGCCGGCGGCGACGGTGTGGTCGGTGAGGAGCGGCCCTGCGGCGGGCGGGCTCTCGGCGTCCCGGACGTAGGCGCGGGCGAGGGCCTCGGCGAGCACGGTGTCGGCGAGCGCGGTCCGTCCCATGAGGTCGGTGCGGAGCACCCCGTCGGGCAGGGGCGCGCCGTCGAGGGCGCCGATGCGCCGCCGGACGTCGGCGGGGTCGCCGAGGTCGGTCCCCATGGAGCGGAGCAGCGAGGCGTACCAGCGGTACCAGGTGAGGTTGCCGGGGTCGTCCATGGCGCGTTCGAAGTCGCCGGCGCTCTCGTCGACGACGGCGGCGACGCGCTCGCGGAGCCCTCCGTCGAAGCAGCCGGCGAGGGCTCCCACGGCGGCGGGGTAGGCGGCCAGCTCGCCGGGCGGCACGTACACGAAGGCCGGCAGGTCCTCCACGAGCAGGCGCCGTACGAGTCCGGGGCCGGGCTCGGGGATGCCGCTCGCCCGGTCGGCGCCGCGCAGGGCCAGCAGCCCCAGCACCACCTCGGCGGCCCGCCGGAAGGCGGGGTCCCGCGCCTCGGCCCCGCCGTCGAGGCGCGCGAGGAACCTGTCCAGCCCGGTATTGGTGAGAACGGTCTCGGCCACGGTTCCAGGGTAGTTCGGGGGTGCCGGGAACGGCCTGAGGGACACCCCCGGGCGGCCCCCGGGCGGCCCCCGGGAGGGCTCAGCGCACGACGACCGTCCGGGGGGCGGAGAAGTCGCCCCAGGTGCCGTCGGGGAGGCGGGCGCGGAGGGTGAGGGTGAGGGTGGTGCCGGGTGCGGTCTGCGCGGGGAAGGTGTAGGTGGCGCGGCCGGGGGGCGGGTCCGCGCCCCAGACGACGGTGGTGGCGAAGCGCCCGTCGATGTGGAGTTCGTGGTGGGTGACGGGGCCTCCGGTCTTCGGCGGGGTCCAGGTGAGGGTGATCTCGCCGTTCGCGGAGGCGGCCGCGAGGGCGAGGGGGGAGGTGTTGGGGGGCGCGCCGGGGGCGGAGGCGGTGGTGACGTCGGCGGGGGCGCTGTCCGGGGAGGAGTTCTCGGCGGCGTCGCGGGCGCGGAGGGTGAGGGAGTAGGCGGTGCCGGGGCGCAGACCGGTGAGGCGGGCGGTGGTGGCGGTGCCGGGGGCGGTGTGGATGCGGACACCGGCCTGGTAGACGTCGTAGGCGGTGACACGGGTGTCGTCGCGGGCGGCGGTCCAGGTGAGGGCGGCGGCGTCGGGGCCGTCGGGGGTGGCGCGCAGGGCGCGGGGGGCGGTGGGGGGTTCGCGGTCCTCGGCGGTGGCGCGCAGGGTGGTCGCGGGGACGGCGGGGGTGGCGGGCGAGATGTTGCCGGCGGCGTCGAGGGCGCGGACGGCGAAGCTGTGGCGGGTGCCGGGGGTGAGGCCGGTGACGTCGGTCATGAGGGTGGTGGCGGGGAGTTCCCTGACCTGGCGGCCGTCCTGGAGGACCTGGTAGCCGGTGACGGCCCGGTCGTCGGTGGCGGCCTCCCACATGACGTGCACGGTGGTGGCGCTGCCGGAGTCGGCGGTGAGGCCGGTGGGGACGGTGGGCGGGCTGGTGTCGGGGGGGTCGGCGGCGGAGCAGCCCGCGAGAGCGGTGAGGGCGATCAACAGGCTTGCGGCGAGCGGGCGTTGCACGGGCCGGCCTCCGTCCGTCAGAAAGGTCCAGACCTATATCGCATGCGGAGGGAGGGGTTCGCAAGAGGGCGTTGTCAGTGGGGCGCGCTTCACTGGAACCGTTACTCTCCGTAGTCGATTCTTGGGGGGATCATGACGGACCGTTCGCTGTACGTGTCGCCGGCCGGGGTGCGGCGGCGCGGCTGGAGCGACGCGATGATGCGGGAGCTGCTGGGGCTGCCGGACGTCCAGGGGCGCGATCCGCGCCGGCACACGCCCGCGCCGGTGCGGCTGTACCTGCTGGCGCGGGTGGAGGCGGTGGAGCGGACGCCGGAGTTCGCGGCGGCCTCCACGGCCGTCGCCGAGGTGCGGCGGAGCGCCGCCGTCGGGGTGCTCGCGGAGGGGCGGCGGGCCGCCGTGCTCGCGGCGATCCGGGCCGAGCCGATCCTGGTGCCGCGGCTGCCGGCGGCCGAGCTGGAGCGGCGGGCCGCCCGCCACCGGCACCTGCTGACCGCCCGCGCGCCGGGCGGCCCGCCGGGCGGCGGCGCGGGCGGCCGGGGCGTCCGGGCGCCGTCCGGTTCCCTCACGCGATGGCAGGTGGGCTATCTGCGCCAGGTGCTGGGCCGGTACGAGGCGCTGCTCGACGGGCTGTACGGCGACACCGGCCGGCGCGAGGCCGAGCGGCTGCTGCGGCGCAGGCTGTACGAGGCGATCGCGGCCGCCTACCCGGCGCTGGCCCGGGAGTGCGCCCGGCGGATCGCGCGGGAGTCGGCGTGAGGGCGGCGGGCACGGCGGCGGGCACGACGCCGCCCCGGGCCCCGCGGGGTGCGCGGGGGCCGGGGCGGGCGACAGGGGTGTGGCGGGGCCTAGTGGACGTGGGCCGCCTTGGCGCCGCGTGCCTCCGAGATGTCGTCGCCCGGCTCCATCGGCGCGGTGACCTCGTCGTCCTCCGTGCGCGCTCCGAAGTGGTTGAAGACCACGTTGAGCAGGACGGCGGCGACACAGCCGGTGGAGATGCCCGAGTCCAGGATGATCTTCGCGGTCTCCGGGAAGGCGTGGTAGAACTCCGGCGCCGTGATCGGGATGATGCCGACGGCCAGCGAGACGGCCACGATGAGGACGTTGTTGTCCTTCTCCAGGCCGGCCCTGACCAGGGTCTGGATGCCGCTGGCCGCGACCGAGCCGAAGAGGACGACGCCCGCGCCGCCGAGGACCGGGCGGGGCACGACCGAGATCAGCGAGGCCATGACGGGCGAGAGGCCCATCAGGACCAGCAGACCGCCGCCGCAGGCGACGACGAAGCGGCTGCGGATCCGGGTCATGGCGACCAGGCCGACGTTCTGGGCGAAGGCGCTGCACATGAAGCCGTTGAAGAGCGGGCTGAGTGCCGAGCCGAGGGTGTCGGCGCGCAGACCGGCGGCGATGGTCTTCTCGTCGGCGGGCCGCTCGACGATCTCGCCCAGCGCCAGCATGTCGGCGGTGGACTCGGTCATCGAGACCAGCATGACCACGCACATCGAGATGATCGCGGCGAGGGCGAACTGCGGGGCGCCGAAGTGGAACGGCGTCGGGAAGCCGACGATGTCCGCCTCCGCCACCGCGCTGAAGTCGGTGACGCCGAAGGGTATGGCGATCAGCGTGCCCAGGACCAGGCCGACGAGGACGGCGATCTGCTTGAGGAAGCCGCGGGTGAAGCGGCGCAGCAGCAGGACCACGACGAGCGTGATGCCGGCCAGGGCGAGGAACTTCACCGAACCGTAGTTCTCTGCCGCGGGGTTGGGCCCCTGGGCCCAGCCGAAGGCGACCGGCAGCAGCGAGACGCCGATGAGGGTGATGACGGTGCCGGTGACGACCGGCGGGAAGAACCGCACCAGCCGGGAGAACCAGGGAGCGGCGAGGAAGCCGAGGAGACCGGCGACGATGATCGCGCCGAAGATGATCGGCAGCGCGTCGGCCTTGTCCTCCGTCGTGTCGACGATGGCCAGCATCGGCGCGACGCCGGCGAAGGTGACGCCGTTGACGAAGGGCAGCTTGGCGCCGATCTTCCAGACGCCGAGGGTCTGGAGGAAGGTCGCGAGGCCGGCGGTGAAGAGGCTGGCGCCGGTCAGGAAGGTGAGTTCGGTCCCGGAGAGACCGACGGCCGCTCCGACGATCAGGGGCGGGGCCACCACGCCCGCGTACATCGCGGCCACGTGCTGGAGGCCGCTGGTGAACATCTTCAGTGGGGGCAGGGTCTCGTCGACCGGATGCTTGGTCCGGTCTTCCGGGGCGGTGCCTGCGTCTTGTGCATTGCGAACCTGGGGCTCATCGGCCACGGCGGTTCCTCCGGTCGGGTACGCGTCGGCGGTGACACGGGTGTCAGGGAGGTGGTGCGATGCGGTGCGAAGTGCAGGAGGTGCGGCTGCTCGGTACGGGGTGGAGCGACGCGCCTGAGGAGGGGGTACGGCGCGGGGGCGGGAGGCCCGAGGGGGGTGGGGGCGGGGTTCACCGTCCCGGGGGGCGTCGTACGTCTTCTGCGTACGGCGCCCCCCGGTCGGGCTGCCGCGGACCCCGCTCGGGTCCGCGGCGACCGGTCGAGGGCCGTCCCCCTCGACCGGACTCCGGGGGGAGCGTCAGCTCTTGGCCGCGATGCGGGCCAGGCGCTGGGACTCCG
Organism: Streptomyces sp. NPDC059201; assembly: GCF_042754585.1. Lineage (NCBI taxonomy): Bacteria > Bacillati > Actinomycetota > Actinomycetes > Kitasatosporales > Streptomycetaceae > Streptomyces > Streptomyces sp. NPDC059201. The sequence goes on along the minus strand of NZ_JBHZBB010000005.1, from coordinate 452,923 downwards.
TGCGCGCGTCGCGCGCGATGGTGTCCTCGTCGACGGTGAGCAGTCGGTTGTTCTCGACGATCTGCTTGCCGTTGACGAAGGAGGCGGTGACCGGTGCCGCGGCGCCGAAGACGATGGCGGTGACCGGGTCGGCGATCGAGGAGTGGCCGAGGCCGTCGATCTTCCAGAGGACGAAGTCGGCGAGCTTGCCCGCCTCCAGGGAGCCGATGTTGTCGGCGCGGCCGAGGACCTGCGCGCCGCCGTAGGTGCCGAGGCGCAGGGCCTGGCGGGCGTTGAGCGCGGCCTCGCGGTGGGCGCCGAGGCGGTTGATGAGCAGCGCGTTGCGCAGCTCGGTGTGGAGCTCACCGGACTCGTTGGAGGCGGTGCCGTCGACGCCGAGGCCGACGGGGACGCCCGCCTTCAGCATGTCGGGGACGCGGGCGATGCCGGCGGCGAGGCGCGCGTTCGACGACGGGCAGTGCGCGACACCGGTCTTGGTGCGGGCGAAGGCGGCGATGTCGGAGTCGTTCATGTGGACGCAGTGCGCCATCCACACGTCCTCGCCGAGGAAGCCGGTCGACTCGAAGTAGTCGGTCGGGCCCATGCCGAAGAGCTCGTGGCAGAACTTCTCCTCCTCCACGGTCTCCGAGCCGTGGGTGTGCATGCGCACGCCCAGGCGGCGGCCGAGGGCGGCGCCCTCGCGCAGCAGCTCGGTGGAGATCGAGAAGGGCGAGCAGGGGGCGACGGCGACCTGCGTCATCGAGTCGAAGGAGGCGTCGTGGTGCTTCTTGACCGTCTCCTCGGTCGCGGCGAGCGCGCCCTCGGTGGTCTCGACCGCGAAGTCCGGCGGCAGGCCGCCGTCCTTCTCGCTGCGGTCCATGGAGCCGCGGGCCAGGGTGAAGCGGACGCCCATCTCGGAGGCGGCGCCGATGATGGCGCCGGAGAGGTCGCCGGAGCCCTGCGGGAAGACGTAGTGGTGGTCCATGGCGGTGGTGACACCACCGCGGGCCATCATGGCCAGCGAACCCTGGGCGGCGACGCGCACCATCTGCTCGTCGATGCGGGCCCAGGTCGGGTAGAGCGCGACCAGCCAGTTGAAGAGGTTGTGGTCGGTGGCGAGACCACGGGTGATCCACTGGTAGAAGTGGTGGTGGGTGTTGATCAGGCCCGGCGTGATCAGGTGGCCGGTGGCGTCGATCCGCCGGACCACGTTCTCCAGGTTCTCGGGGGCCTTGCCGGCTCCGAGGGACTCGATCCTGTTGCCGGCGACGACGAGGTAGCCGGAGGCGTACTCGGTGTCGTGCGCGTCGACGGTGGCGATCGCCGCGTTCTCGATGACGATCCGCTGGTCTGCCGAAGGTGCTGCCATGGCGGTGCTTCCTTCATTCCTCATGGGTGGGGTGGGCACGGCAGGACCCTAGGAGGATTTGAGTGCCGGGGCCGTCTGACGGCTCCGGGTGCCGAGATGATGGAAGAAAAGGTTCAGCAGGACGGCGACGAGCGCGCCCGCGCTGATGCCGGAACCGAGCACGGTCTGCGCCCAGGCGGGGAATCCGGCGTAGAAGGTGGGAGCGGCGAGCGGGATGATTCCCGCGCCGAGCGCGACGGCCACCAGGATGATGTTGGAGCTGTCGTCGAGTCCGGCCTCGGAGAGGGTCCGGATGCCGCTGACCGCGATGGAGCCGAAGAGGACGATGCCGGCGCCGCCGAGGACGGGCATCGGGACCATGGAGACGACCGCGCCGAGGACCGGGAAGGCGCCGAGCACCAGGAGGGCGCCGCCGGCGACGGCGACCACGTAGCGGGAGCGGACCCGGGTGAGCGAGACGACGCCGACGTTCTGCGCGAAGGCGGAGGTCGGGAAGCCGCCGAAGACGGGGCCGACCAGGGTGGCGATGCCGTCGGTGCGCAGGCCCCGGGTGATGGTCTTCCCGTCGCTGGGGCGCTCGCAGATCTCGCCGAGGGCGAGCATGCCGGCGCTGGACTCGGTCATGAGGACCAGCATCACGATGCACAGGGAGAGGATCGCGGCGGGCTGGAACTCGGGGGCGCCGAAGGCGAAGGGGGTGGGGAGCGCGGCGACGGGAGCCTCGCGCAGGGCCGTGAAGTCGGCCATCCCGAAGGGGATCGCGGCGAGGGTTCCGATGAGCAGGCCGAGAAGGAGGGCGATCTGCTTGAGGAAGCCGCGGCCGAAGCGCTGGAACAGCAGGACGACGACCAGGGTGAAGCCGGCGAGGGCCAGGTACTTCATGGCGCCGAAGTCGGCGGCGGTCTTGTCCCCGCCCTGGGCCCAGCTGACGGGCACCGGCATCAGGGTGACGCCGATCAGGGTGATGACGACGCCGGTGACGAGCGGCGGGAAGAAGCGCAGGAGCCGGCCGAAGAAGGGGCCGACGGCGAGGCAGAAGACACCGGCGACCATGACCGCGCCGTAGATGGCGGGGAGCTGGTGCCCGGGGGCGCTCGTCTCGGCGATGGCCAGCATGGGGGCGATGCCCGCGGAGGAGGCGGCGTTGACGAACGGGAGCCGGTTTCCGGCGAAGTTGCGGACGCCGAGGGTCTGAAGGATCGTGGCGCAGCCGGCGATCAGGAGACTGGCGGCGATGAGCCGGGTCATCCCGGCGGCGTCCAGGCCGACGGCCTGGCCGATGATGAGCGGAGGGGTGACGACGCCGGCGTACATGGCGGCGATGTGCTGGAGTGCCGCGGGGACGAGCCGCGAGGCGGGGAGCTTCTCGTCGACCGGATGACAGGCGGCCTGGGCAGGAGCCTCGGTGGTCGACGGGGTGGAACACGGGCCTTCGGCGGACGCCGGCCCCTTTGCGGGCAGTGCCATGCTGGGTTCCCTCCGGTCTGGTGCCGGTCCCCGCCCGACTGCGGGCGGGCGGGGACCGGGTCACTCAGTGCCGCTCAGAGATGTGGTGCCGCTCAGAGATTGGTCATGTCGACCGGGATCAGCGCCTCGGCGCCGTCACGCAGGACCGTGGCCTCGATGAGGCCGTACATGCGGTCCGCGGCGTAGTAGACCTCGTTGTCGTTCTTCAGCCCGAAGGGCTCGAGGTCCACCAGGAAGTGGTGCTTGTTCGGGAGCGAGAAGCGGACCTCGTCGATCTCCGAACGGTGGTTGATGATCCGCGTGGCCATCTGGTACAGCGTCTGCTGGAGGGAGTACGAGTAGGTCTCCGAGAACGCCTCGAGCATGTGGCGCTTGGTCTGCTCGTAGGACCGCTCCCAGTTGGGCATGCGCTGCTCGTCGTCGGTCCAGTTGAACCGCCAGCGGCCGGACACCTGGGTGGCCAGGATGCGGTCGTACGCCTCCTGGAGGGTGGTGTACTGGTCCTTGATGTAGCCCCAGAACTCCGAGTTGGTGGAGTTCATGACGACGAGGTCCTTGAGGCCGGAGATGACCTCCCACTTCTCGCCGTCGTAGGTGATCTGGGTGACCCGGGTCTCCTGGCCCTTGCGGGCGAAGGAGTGGTTGACCTCGTCGGAGCCGATGAACTTGGAGTTGGCGTCCGAGGAGGCGATGCGCTCCCAGGAGTACTCCTCGATCCGGATCCGGGCCTGCTTGATCGGCTCCTGGCTCGTCACGAAGTGACGGGCGAGGTGGATGCCGAACTGCTCGGCGGACTCGATGCCGTACTCCTTGGCGAACGCGAAGACGGTGTTCTTCGTCGTGTCGGTGGGGAGGCAGTTGGCGTTGGAGCCGGTGAGGTGCACGTCGCTGAGGTCGCCGGAGAGGGCGACCGAGACGTTCAGGTCCTTGATGTGGTGGGTCGCGCCGTCCCGCGTGATCTTGACGACGCGGTTCTCTGCTTTGCCGTACTGGTTCTGGCCGAGAATCGTGGGCATGTCTGCTAGCTCCCTCGGTAAACGGAGTAGCCGAACGGGTTGAGCAGCAGCGGTACGTGGTAGTGCTCGCCCGGCTTGACGGCGAACGTGATCGCCACCTCCGGGAAGAAAGCACCCTCCGGACCGCTGTCCCGATTCGCGGGGGCGTCCTGCTGCGCCTCGGCTTGCTGGTTCTGCTTGCTCAGGAAGTACGTCTCGGTCTCGAAGTCGAGACGTACGTGGGTGGTGCCGACCGGCAGGGCCGGCAGGTCCTTGCACCGTCCGTCGGCATCGGTGGCGGAGCCGCCGAGCGCGACCCAGGCGGCGTCGGAGCCGGCGCGGGCGGCGAGGCTGATCGCCACGCCCTCCGCGGGGCGTCCGATGCTGGTGTCCAGGATGTGGGTGGACACCGAGGCCGTGGTGTCGGTGCTCATGCGGCGCTCTCTTCCTCTACGAGACGGGTGAGCCGGATGCGGTTGATCTTGCCCAGTTCGGTCCGGACGATCTCGCGCTCCTGCTCGGGCGCGTTGCCGATCCGGTCCTTGACCGCGTCCCGCATCTGCTCGCCGGTCCTGCCGGTGGCGCAGATGAGGAACACGTGGCCGAACTTCTCCTGGTAGGCCAGGTTCAGTTCGAGCATCTCGGCCTTGAGTTCGGCGGAGGAGCCGGCCATCCCGCTCTGCTCGCGGGTGGAGGTGGCATCCCCTTCCTTCGGACGACCGATCGGCGGGTGGCCCGCCATCGCGTCGGCCAGGTCCTCGGCGGTCAGCTCGGCCATGGCGGCGTCGCTGGCGAGGAAGAGGGCTTCGGCGGTGGTGTACGGGCGCTGGGAGAGGAGCTTGCTCCCCCACGCCGAACTGGAGCACACCTCGTGGAGCGCGGCGAGAGCCTCGCTGTCCGCCGAGGTGTTGAACCGGGTGAGGCCCGGTGTCGTACCTGAAGTCACGGGAAGCCTCCGTGGCTGTTTTTCGCTGTGCGTCGGACGGGCTGCGGATAGCTAACGCCCTCGGCAACACGACGTCAACACTTTGTTGAAAACTCGGTGACACAAAAGCCGTCGTCCCGACATCCGGACGACGGCTTGTGGCAATTCTTGATCAACTAGGCGTTCTTGGAGGCGTTTTCCCTGTTCAGGTAGTTGTAGACGGTGAAGCGGCTGACACCCAGTGCACCCGCCACCGTCTCCACGCCGTGCCGTACGGAGAAGGCGCCCCGCGCCTCCAGGAGCCGGACCACCTCCTGCTTGGCCTTGCGGTCGAGGGCGGCCAGTGGCATCCCGTGCCGCCGTTCCATCGCCGCGAGGATGTGGTCCAGGGAGTCCGACAGCTGCGGCAGCCGTACGGCGAGGACGTCCTCTCCCTCCCAGGAGAGGACGACATCGTCCACCGCCGCCTGCGCGGGCTCCAGCACTTCCGCGCCCATCGCGTCGACCAGCGGCTTCACCGCCGCCGCCAAGGGGTGCTCGGTCACTTCGCGTCCTCCCCGCCCTCACCGATCACGTTCAGCTGGAGCGAGACCCGGGTGGCACCGGCGGCGAGCGCCTTGCGCAGCAGCTCGTCGACGGCGGTGAGGACGGCGTCGGAGCCGCCTTCCGCGGTGTTGCCGAAGGGGCCGACATCGACGGCGTCCAGTTCGGCCGACTGGATGACCTCACGGGCCACGACCGCGTGGGCCGGCGCCTCGTCGAGGTCGAACGGCTCGGTCGTGAACTCCACTCTCAAACGCACCATGCCCCCACGCTACGGGCCGTTCGACCGGCTGGGGAGTCCCGAACGCGAGGGGCGCCCTTGACAAGCACCGCCACAGGCTTGCAACATTCCGTCAGACAGAAAATTACTTCCGCAATACGGAAGGAGCGCCTGCCCCTCATGGGATACACCGACCAGCGCTTCGATGTGAACCTGTCGATCCTCTTCACGGAACTCCCGCTCCTGGAGCGCCCCGCGGCCGCCGCCGCGGCGGGCTTCACCGCGGTCGAGCTGTGGTGGCCCTGGATCGACACCGCCACCCCCGAGCAGAGCGAGCTCGACGCCCTCAAGAAAGCCCTTGAGGACGCCGGCACCCAGCTGGTGGGCCTGAACTTCTACGCCGGACAGCTCCCCGGCCCGGACCGCGGCGCGGTCTCGGTCCCGGGCGAGGAGTCCGACCGCTTCCGGGCCAACATCGACATCGCCGCGGACTTCGCCGCCTCGGTCGGTTGCAAGGCGCTCAACGCGCTCTACGGCAACCGCGTCGAGGGCGTCGACCCGGAGGTCCAGGACGCCCTCGCCCTGGAGAACCTGGTCCTGGCGGCCCGTGCCGCCGACCGCGTCGGCGCGATCCTGCTGGTCGAGACCCTGAACAAGCCGGAGTCGCCGCTCTACCCGCTGGTGAGCGCCCCCTCCGCGATCGAGGTCGTCGACAAGGTGAACGAGGCCACCGGGCTCGGCAACGCCAAGTTCCTCCTCGACATCTACCACCTGGCCATGAACGGCGAGGACGTCAGCGCCGTCATCGCGCGGTACGCGGACAAGACCGGCCACGTCCAGATCGCGGACATGCCGGGCCGCGGCGCCCCGGGCACCGGCGAACTGCCGCTGGAGCAGCTGCTCGACGAGCTGAAGAAGGCCGGTTACGACGGCTGGGTGGGCCTGGAGTACAAGGCCGCCGACGCCGCCGCGTCCTTCGAATGGCTCCCGGCAGAGGCCCGTCCGGCCCGCTGACGCAGGCCCCCTCCCCGTACGACCTTGTTTTGAGAGGCACCCTCATGAGCAACCTTCCCAAGATCGCGTGGATCGGCCTCGGCATCATGGGCTCCCCCATGTCCGAGAACCTGATCAAGGCCGGCTACTCCGTCACCGGCTTCACCCTGGAGCAGGACAAGCTGGAGCGTCTGGCCAAGGCCGGCGGCTCCGCGGCGGGCTCGATCGCCGAGGCCGTCAAGGACGCCGACGTGATCATCACGATGGTGCCCGCCTCCCCGCAGGTCGAGGCCATCTCCTACGGCCCCGAGGGCATCCTGGAGAACGCCAAGCAGGGCGCGCTGATCATCGACATGTCGTCGATCACCCCGCAGACCTCGGTCGACCTGGCGAAGAACGCCAAGGAGAAGGGCATCCGCGTCATCGACGCGCCCGTCTCCGGCGGCGAGGCCGGCGCCATCGAGGCCGTGCTCTCGATCATGGTCGGCGGCGAGCAGGCCGACTTCGACGAGGCCCTCCCGATCCTGGAGGCCCTCGGCAAGGTCATCGTCCTCTGCGGCCCGCACGGCTCCGGCCAGACGGTCAAGGCGGCCAACCAGCTCATCGTCGCCGTGAACATCCAGGCGTGCGCCGAGGCCGTGGTCTTCCTGGAGAAGTCCGGTGTGAACCTCCAGGCCGCCCTCGACGTCCTCAACGGCGGTCTGGCCGGCTCGACCGTGCTGACCCGCAAGAAGGACAACTTCCTGAACCGGGACTTCAAGCCCGGCTTCCGGATCGACCTGCACCACAAGGACATGGGCATCGTGACCGACGCCGCCCGCAACGTCGGCGCGGCCCTCCCGGTCGGCGCCGTGGTCGCCCAGCTCGTCGCCTCGCTGCGCGCGCAGGGTGACGGCGGCCTGGACCACTCGGCCCTGCTCCGCGCCGTCGAGCGCCTCTCCGGCGCCCAGGTCTGATCCGACGCCCCGCCTCGGCGGGGCCCCCAGATTTCCGGTCGGCGGCGGTGCTGACACCTGTCCTGTCGCGCCCAGGCGCCGCCGCCGACCGGAACACCCACACTTCATTTTCAACAAACTGTTGACGCCCTGTTCTGAGCGAACCTACGCTCCACGTCAGTCAGCAGCATCCGTACGGAAAGGCCGCCCCGACAAATGACGCAGCGCGTGCTTACGACCGAGTCCGGCGCCCCCGTCGCCGACAACCAGAACTCCGCCACCGCCGGCGTCGGTGGCCCCATCCTCCTCCAGGACCAGCACCTGCTGGAGAAGCTCGCGCGCTTCAACCGTGAGCGGATCCCGGAGCGCGTGGTGCACGCCCGCGGCTCCGGCGCGTACGGCTACTTCGAGGTGACCGACGACGTCACCGGCTTCACCAAGGCGGACTTCCTCTCCGAGGTCGGCAAGAAGACGGAGCTCTTCATCCGCTTCTCGACCGTGGCCGACTCGCTCGGCGGCGCCGACGCCGTCCGCGACCCGCGCGGCTTCGCGGTGAAGTTCTACACCGAGGACGGCAACTACGACCTCGTCGGCAACAACACCCCGGTGTTCTTCATCAAGGACCCGATCAAGTTCCCCGACTTCATCCACTCCCAGAAGCGCGACCCCTTCACGGGCAAGCAGGAGGCGGACAACGTCTGGGACTTCTGGGCGCACGCCCCCGAGGCCACCCACCAGATCACCTGGCTCATGGGCGACCGCGGCATCCCGGCCTCGTACCGTCACATGAACGGCTACGGCTCGCACACGTACCAGTGGACCAACGAGGCGGGCGAGGCGTTCTTCGTCAAGTACCACTTCAAGACGAACCAGGGCATCCGCTCCCTCTCCGCCGACCAGGCCGCCGAGACCGTCGGCAAGGACGCGAACTCGCACCAGACCGACCTGCTCCAGGCCATCGAGCGCGGCGTGAGCCCCTCCTGGACCCTGTACGTGCAGGTCATGCCGGCCGCCGAGGCCGCGGACTACCGCTTCAACCCGTTCGACCTCACCAAGGTGTGGCCGCACAGCGACTACCCGCTCCAGCGCGTGGGCCGCATGGTCCTCGACCGCAACCCGGACAACGTCTTCGCCGAGGTCGAGCAGTCGGCGTTCTCGCCGAACAACTTCGTCCCGGGCATCGGTCCCTCGCCGGACAAGATGCTCCAGGGCCGTCTCTTCGCCTACGCGGACGCCCACCGCTACCGCCTCGGCGTCAACCACACCCAGCTCCCGGTGAACGCCCCCAAGGCGACCGTCGCCGAGAACTACGGCCGGGACGGCGCCATGGCGACCCGTAACGGCTCGCGGTACGACAAGAACTACGAGCCCAACTCGTACCAGGGCCCGGCCCAGACCGACGCGCCGCTCTCCGCGCCGCTCGCGATCCACGGCTGGACCGGCACGCACGCGGCCCCGCAGCACACCAAGGACGACGACTTCTTCCAGGCCGGCGAGCTCTACCGCCTGATGTCGGAGGAGGAGAAGACCCGTCTGATCGCCAACATCGCCGGCGGTCTGTCCCAGGTGTCCCGCGAGGACGTCATCGAGAAGAACCTCGCCCACTTCGCCGCCGCCGACGCCGACTACGGCAAGCGCGTCGAGGAGGCCGTCCGCGCCCTGCGCGAGGACTGATCTTCTCGGATTCCCAGACCGCGTACGGCATCTGACGGGAGGTCAATGCCGTACGCCGTCCGGAACACCGGCCCGGATGAGGGGTGGTCGGTGTTCAACGGACAGCGTGAGACCGCGGCGGCTGCGAGCCAGTGCGGTGGCCAGGACACCAGGCCCCCCTTCCAGACCTGAAGGAAGGGACCGGCCGAAGCGTCCGTCGGAGCCGCCGCGGTCCCCACGCCCCTCCCCCACCCCGGGGAGCACCACAGACTCCGCCCGGCGGTGCGAACGTCCTGTCGCGCCAGCCTCGTGCCGTCGGGCGGTCACCAGACGAGAGCGCGGAACCAGGTTTACGGTCCCTGGTTCCGCGCTCTTTTCCATGCGCCGGTTGCATGCGCCTGCGCCGGTTTCCATGCGGCGGTTTCCATGCGGCGGTTTCCATGCGCCTGCGCCGGTTTCCATGTGGCGGTTTCCATGCGCCGGTACGGGGACGGAGCGCATCGTTTCTGCGGTGAAGATCCGCACCCGCACGGGGGAGCGCACCGCGATGCGCCTCCCGTGCGCCCCGGTTCCGGCGCTATCCACCAGTACGTGATCAAGAACCTGATGCGCGGGCTCGTCCCGCTCGCCCTCGTCCTGTCCCCGCTCGCCGCCCCCGCCCCCGCCGCCTCCGCCGGCATCCAGCTCTTCCCCGACGCGCTCGCCGAACTGACCGAGGCCACCGAGGACGCGCAGGGGTACGCGGAGACGGCCTTCCCGCACTGGGACAAGGGACTCGACTCCGCCGACGACTGCGACACCCGCGCCGAGGTGCTGCTCGCGGAGGCCGTCGAGGTGCCCGCCACCGGCACCGCCTGCGCGCTGACCGGCGGCAAGTGGACCTCGTACTACGACGGGCAGACCGTCACCGACCCGGCGCTGCTCCGCGTCGACCACCTCGTGCCGCTGGCGGAGGCGTGGGCCTCGGGCGCGTCCGGCTGGACGGACGCGCGGCGGGCGGCGTACGCCAACGACCAGGGGGCCGCGGCCACCCTGGTCGCCGTCACCGCCCGCGCCCAGAAGGCGAAGGGCGACCAGGACCCGGCCGAGTGGGTGCCCGACGGGAACGCCGCGTACTGCCGCTACGTCGGCGAGTGGGTCGGCACCAAGCTGCGCTGGGGGCTCTCGGTCGACAAGGACGAGATGGAGGCGCTCAAGCTGTTCGGCGACGGGCCGTGCGAGGAGACCGTGGTGCAGCGCTCGACAGCGCCGTAGTGAGGACTCCGGTGACGGCGAGCGAGGCCACCGCGAGGAGGGCCATCGCCGTCGCCGGCGAGGTGAGCTGCGCGAGACCGCCCGCCAGGGCCGCGGCGAGGCCCTGGCAGGCGAGCATCCCGGAGCCGTGCAGGCCGAGCGCGTGCCCGCTGGACTCCTCCGGAACGAGGGCCAGCAGCCGCTCCTGGTAGAGCAGGCTCGCCCCGTAGCCGATCGCGGAGACGGCCACGGCCGCGCCCGCCGCCGCCATCGGCAGCCCCGTACCGAGGACGAAGAGGAGGTACGGGGCCGCCAGCAGGGCCTGGAGGGGTGCGGCGAGCCGCCCCCGCAGCCGCTCCGGCAGGAAGCGCCCGATGACGGTGTCCCCCGCCAGCATGCCGACGGCGGCGCAGGCGAAGAGCAGGCCGGCGCGGTCGGGGGCGTACGCCACGAAGAGCGCCTCGCAGCCGACGATCAGCCCGTTGGGCACCCACAGCGCGAGGTAGAGCAGCCGGCGCGGGCGGTCGGCGAGCAGCCGCGCGTTGGTCCGCCAGGTCTCGGCGGCGGAGGGGCGGCCGGTGGCGCGGGGCGGGCGGGCGGTGAGGCCGAAGCGGTAGAGGAGCGCGGCGAGCAGGTAGAGGGCGGCGCCGGTGAGGAGGGTGCCGCGCGGGGAGAGCACCGTCAGGAGCACCCCGCCGACGGCGAACCCGGCGATCTGGCAGACGCCGACGGCCATGTTCATCACCGCCCGCCCGAGCAGATACCGCTCGCGCGGCAGGACCTCCCCGAGCAACCCGTACCGCACGCCCCCACCGAGCGACCCCACGACCCCGAGCACGGCAAGGAGCCCGAACGCGCCCCCGAGCGGCATCCCCGGCAGGGCCTGAGCCCCCGTCCCCACCGCGAAGACCACACCGACGACGGCAAGCGCGCCACGCGGCGGCAGCCGATCAGCGGCCGACAGCAACGTAGTGGCCCCGAGCAACTGCGCCAGGGAAGGCCCGAACATCGCCAGCGCACTGAGCAACGCCGACCCGGTCCCCCGAAACACGAGCGTGGCCAACCCCAGCCCCCCGACGGTCTGCGCGGCGACCTGCGCGGCCCCGGCGAGAAAGAGCGGCGAGAACTCGGGCGTACGGAAGAGATCGCGATACCGCGACGGCGAAGACACCTCAGAAACGGGAAGGGACATGCCGGCGATTCTGAGGAGGCCGGGACGGCCCCCGGTAGTGTTTCGCGCCACCGCGAAACACTGTGCGGCGGGCGGGGCGTGCGGGCACGCTGGGCCACGGACACGGACGACCGCGGGTGGGGCGGGGCCCCGCGGGAGCGGCCGTCTGGCGGTGGAGGGCGGTCTGGCGGCAGGCGGCCGTCCGGCGGCGCGGGGCTGTACGACGGCCACGGGCCGTCCGGATGCCAGCGCGGCCTCCGGCGGCCACAGGCCGTCTGAGGGCAGACGGCCTCCGGCGGCGGCAGCCGTCCGGCGGCGCGGGAGCGTTCGGCGGCATGTGGCTGTTCGGTGGTGAGGGGAAGGAGTGGGTATGGGGTGGTGGCGGTTGGGGGCTGATGTGTTGGCGGGAGGGAGGTTTGTGATCTCGCCGCTTGCTGAGGCCGTCGCTTCGTTGCACACGCTGCATACGGGGCGGGCTGGGCATCCGGGTGAGCGGCGGTGGCTCGGGGAGTGGTTGCCCGCGTATCGGGCGCGGCTGGCCGCCGAGCCGTTGGACGCGCTGCTCGTGCGGGCGGCGATCAGCCCCACCTGGAACGCGGACTTTCTCACGCCGACCCCGTACGGCGAGGGCGAGCGGTGCTTCGAGGAGGAGGTCGAGGCGGTGCGGGCGACCACGCCGGAGGCGGCTCTCGCCGATCTGGCCGTGTCGGTGGGCGGTCCCGTGCCCGAGCCGCTGCGCTCGGCGCGCGATCTGCCGGAGCGGCTGGCGGTGCTGCTGGAGTGGGTGTGGCGGGAGACGGTGCTGCCGGAGTGGCCGCGGCGGCGCCGGGTGCTGGAGGCCGATGTGGCGGCCAGGACCGCGCGGCTGGCGCGGGACGGCTGGGCGGCGGCGCTGGACGAGCTGTGTCCGGGGCGGATGCGGTGGCTCGGGGACGGCAGGCTCCAGGTCAACCCCCGTGACTACCCGCCGCGTTCGGTCACCGGCGGACGGCTGCTGCTGGTGCCGGTGACGCCGACGGCGGGCTGGGTGTCCTGGGAGGCTCCCGGCGACACCGTCGAGCGGTGCGCGATCGTCTACGCCTGCGCGGGAGTTCTCGCCGACGGCGCGGGCCCGGTGGTCCCGGAGGCACTCGGCGCCCTCCTCGGCCCGGCCCGCGCGGGCGTCCTGCTCCGCCTCGAATCCCCGCTCTCTACCAGCCAGTTGGTGGCCCTGACCGGCCAGGGCCTCGGCTCGGTGGGACGCCACCTCAAGGTCCTGCACGACGCCGGCCTGGTGCGGCGAAGACGGGCGGGCCGGTCCGTGCTGTACGACTGGACGGAGGCGGGTGCCGTGCTCGTCCGGGCGGGGGCGCGGGGCTGAGCGGGGGGGCAGGGCCACGCGGTCTCGTGCGGCGCCGGCGGGCCCGCCGGGCGGTGCCGTGCCATCCGGGCGGGTGGGCGTCGTACTCGTTCAGGCAGGGGCGCGGGACTGAAAGATCAGGGCCGGTGCCGGTCCGATGCGGGGCGGGTGTCGTGCGCGTACAGGCGGGGGCTGAGCGGGGTCAGTCGAAGGCGGCCCAGGTGCGGAGGCGTTCGCTCAGGACGACGTCGTGGGGAGCGTTCGCGAGTACCGCCGCGTCGACCACTACCCCCTCGCCGGCCAGGCTGTCCGCGAGGGACGTCCAGTGGGCTGTGGCGGCCTGTTCGGGTGTCTCGTCGGCGAAGGGTTCGTCGGGGCCCACCACCGTCCGGGCGGTGTCCTCCACCGACGCGCGCGTGAGGTAGGCGCGGATGTCCTCGGGGCCGCTCTCGCTCCAGCCTCGGTCGTCGAGGAGGACGAGGGCGCGGCCGTCGGAGAGTTCGGCCTCCAGGCGGGCCGAGGCCGAGAACTGGGCGGCCGAGGTCTCGTCCTCGTCCAGTTCGACGTGGGTGACCAGACGGGTCACGGCGGGCACGGCGGGCATGGCGGTCATGGCGGAGTCCTCATCCTCGGCTCGTGCCAGCGTAGGGGCCGACACGCCGACGTGCCCGGCCGGATGGAGCCGGCCGGGCACGTGGTTCCGGGGGCGGTCGCCCCGGAGGGGAGGATCAGACCGCGAGCGGCTTGATCGCGGTCGGGGCGTGGCCCGGCTCGGTGGCCAGGTCCTCGAACTCGGTGACGTCGCTCATGTCGACCGTCTTGCTCATCGCGATGTTGGTGATGCGCTCCAGGATCGCCTCGACGACGACCGGGACCTGGAACTCGACGGCCATCTTCTTGGCCTGCTCCAGCGCCTCGCCCAGCTTCGCCGGGTCCTCGACGCGGATCGCCTTGACGCCGAGGCCCTCGGCGACCTTGACGTGGTCGACGCCGTAGACGCCGATCTCCGGGGTGTTGATGTTCTCGAACTCGAGGTTGACCTCGAAGTTGATCCCCAGACCGCCCTGCGCCTGACGGATCAGACCCAGGTAGGCGTTGTTCACGAGGACGTGGACGTAGGGGACCTTGTGCTGGGCGGCGACCGCCAGCTCCTCGATCATGAACTGGAAGTCGTAGTCGCCGGAGAGCGCGACGACCGGGGTCTCCGGGTCGGCGGTGGCGGCACCGATGGCGGCGGGGATGGTCCAGCCGAGCGGGCCGGCCTGGCCGCAGTTGATCCAGTGGCGCGGCTTGTAGACGTGCAGGAACTGCGCGGCGGCGATCTGGGAGAGGCCGATGGTGGTGACGTACCGGGTCTCCGGGCCGAACGCCTTGTTCATCTCCTCGTAGACGCGCTGCGGCTTGATCGGCACGTTGTCGAAGTGCGTGCGGCGCTGGAGCGTGGCCTTGCGCTCCTGCGCGGACGCGGCCCAGGCGGTGAAGTCGGGGAGCTTGCCCTCCGCCTTCCACTCCTTGGCGATGGCGACGAAGAGCTCCAGCGCGGCCTTGGCGTCGGAGGCGACGCCGTAGTCCGGGGCGAAGATCTTGCCGAGCTGGGTGGGCTCGATGTCGACGTGGACGAACTTCCGGCCCGCCGTGTAGGCGTCCATGTTGTAGCCGGTGTGGCGGTTTGCCCAGCGGTTGCCGATGCCGATGACGGTGTCGGACTCCAGGAAGGTCGCGTTGCCGTAGCGGTGCGCGGTCTGGACGCCGACCATGCCGGCGGCGAGCTCGTGGTCGTCCGGGATGGTGCCCCAGCCCATGAGGGTGGAGATGACCGGGATGCTGGTCAGCTCGGCGAACTCGACGAGGAGGTCGGTGGCGTCGGCGTTGATGATGCCGCCGCCGGCGACGATCAGCGGGCGCTCGGCCTCCAGGAGGAAGCTCAGCGCCTTCTCGGCCTGGGCGCGGGTGGCCTGCGGCTTGTAGACCGGCAGCGGCTCGTACGTCTCCGGGTCGAACTCGATCTCGGTGAGCTGGACGTCGATCGGCAGGTCGATGAGGACCGGGCCGGGACGGCCGGAGCGCATCAGGTGGAACGCCTGCTGGAAGACGCCGGGGACCTGCGCGGCCTCCAGGACGGTCGTCGCGGCCTTGGTGACGGGCTTGGCGATCGAGGCGATGTCGACGGCCTGGAAGTCCTCCTTGTGGAGCTTCGAGACCGGGGCCTGGCCGGTGATGCACAGGATCGGGATGGAGTCGGCGATCGCCGAGTACAGGCCGGTGATCATGTCGGTGCCGGCGGGGCCGGAGGTACCGATGCAGACACCGATGTTGCCGGCCTTGGCGCGGGTGTAGCCCTCGGCCATGTGGGAGGCGCCCTCGACGTGGCGGGCCAGCGTGTGGCTGATGCCGCCGACGTTCTTGAGCTCGCGGTAGAAGGGGTTGATCGCCGCGCCGGGCACGCCGAACGCGTTGGTGACGCCTTCGCGCTTGAGGATCTCAACGGCCGCTGCGGCGGCGGTCATACGAGGCATAGGAGTGCTCCTGCTCGGCCGGTCGGTCGCAGAGACCGGGCGGGCTGCCCGATCCTGTTTCCGTAATGCGGAATAACTGTTCTGCTATACGGAAGCAATGTAGGTCGGCGCCGAGGAAGCCGTCAAGGGAGGCCCACCAGACGGGCACCGGACGGACACCGGGAGGCCCTCGCGATGGCCGAAGTCGCTCCCCCGCGCGGCCGGATTGGTGGACGATGAGCGGACGGGAAGAGGGGGTTCGGTGTGAGCGAGTCGGTGTCGGTGCACTGCCCGGAATGCCTGCGGAGCCATCCGTACGCGGCGCCGGTCTACCCCTGCCCCTGTGGGAGCCCCGTCGCCGCGCCGGTGATCCCCGGCGCGACCGCCGAACCCATCCGCCACCGGACCTGGCTGAACGAGTGGGTCACCGTCCGCTGCGGTGCCTGCGGCCGCGAGGACGAGTGGCCCCACCCGGAGCTGGGCTGCGCCTGCGGGACGGTCCTCCGGATCCCGGTCGCCCCCGTCACGCACCAGATGGGTGCGGGCACCGTGACCACCCCCGAGAAGGGGTACGACTCCGCGCCGGTCACCCCCACGCCCCACGCGACACCCCCCGCCTCCGCCGGCCCCGGGCACCCGGACGACCCGACAGCCCCTCACACCGCCCAGGCCGCCGAGGCAGGGGAAGAGCGCCGTGGTGGCGCCGGGCTCGATGACCCGCTTAAGGGCTACGGCGACGACCAGCTCAACGGCCTTGGCGACGGCCGGCTCGATGGCCTAGGCGATGCCCGGCTCGACGGCCCGCTCGACGACCCCGACGACGACCCCGACGACGACCCGCTCAACGCCCGGCTCGACGGCCTCGGCGAAGGCCAGCTCGACCGCCCGCGTGACGAGCACGGCGACGGCCCGCATGACGACCACGGCGTCGACCCGCTCGACGGCCTCGGCGACGGCCAGCTCGACGGCCTAGGCGATGCCCGGCTCGACGGCCCGCTCGACGACCCCGACGACGACCCGCTCAACGCCCGGCTCGACGGCCTCGGCGAAGGCCAGCTCGACGGCCCGCGTGACGACCACGGCGACGACCCGCTCGACGAGCACGGCGACGACCAGGTCGGCGATCTCGGTGACTACCGGTACGACGACCTGGGCGAGGACCACGCTGACGACTACCGCGCCGACCTGCGCGAGGACCGCTACGACGACCGGTACGACGATCACGGCGACGACCTGCGTGACGGGCTCCGCGGCGGGGACGGAGGCGGCCTGCGCGACGGCCTTCGCGACGGGCCGCGCGACGGCCTTCGCGACGGGCCCCGCGACGGCCTTCGCGACGGTCTCGGGGACGGGTTCCGCGACGGGGTGGGACCCGGCGGCGGCGGGCGGGACGCGGGCTCGCCTGTTTCGGACTGGTTCGGGGTGGCGCCTCGGGCGTTCGCGGAGCGGTATCCCGTGCATATTCCGCTGCCGCCTACCGCGCCTCGGCCCGCTCCGGCGCGGGGTGCGTTCCGGCCGGTGACGATCAGGACGGCGCGGGACGCGGTCGCCGCGGCGGCCACGTATCTGCACTGGCTCGGCTTCCGGGAGATCGTGCAGCCCGAGGACCGGCACTCCGCCGGGGTGGACCTGCGCGGCTCCGGGCTCGTCGCGCAGGTCGACCCCAGCACCCGCCCGGCGGGGCTGCGGGCCGTGGAGTGCCTGTGGCTGAACGGGCTCAGCGCCTCCGCCGTGAGCATCTTCTTCTCGCTCGCCGGGTACACGCCCGAGGCCCGGTCCCGCGCCGCCGAGATAGGGCTGCCGCTCTTCGTCCTGGACCTCACCGGCACCCCGCAGCCGGTGAACAACGCGGCCGACGAACTGACCTCCGGCGGCGCCATCTGACGCCCTCCGCGGCGCCCGGGGCGAACGGATCCGGCCATCCACGCGTGATGATCACGCTTCCCCGGGCAGAAACACCCTGGGGGTGGACGGGATGGGGACGGGGACGTGGTGGTTCGTGGCGGCGGCCTGCGCCGCCTGGGCCGAACTGCTGGTCGCGGCGGTGCTGCTGAGCCCACGCGGCGGCGGTACCGGCGGCGGTACGGGCTCCGCGGGCGCGGTGCCCGGGCCGGAGGCGCTGGCCCTGCTGCGGGGCGGGCGGCGGGCCGCGGTGACGGTCGCGCTCGTCGCGCTGCACCAGCGCGGGGCGGTCGCGGCGGGACGCAGACACACGATTCGGGCCAACGGCGGACCGGGCAGGACCAGGAACCCCGTCCAGCTCGGCGTCCACCGCTCGCTGCGCAACGCCCTGGCCCTGCGCGCCCTCGCCCTGCGCCCCGAGGCGCGCCGCGCGGTGGACGGCCTGCGCGCCGAGCTGGGGCGCGCGGGACTGCTGCGCCCGCCGGGGCGCCACCGCACGGCCCGGCTGCTGCTGGCCGCGGCACCGGTCACCCTCGCCACCGGACTGCTCGCGGGCGCGGGCGCGGGCGCCGGGGACGGGCCGGGGCTCGCGCTCGTCCTGGCGACGGGGGCGCCGGCCCTCCTGGCCGCCCTCGCGCTGCTGCGGCTGCCGCCCGCGACGCGGGCCGCCCGGCGGCTGCTGGCCGAGCTGCGCGAGCGGCACCCGCTGCCCGCGCACCGGCGCGAGGTGACGGACGGCCGCCTGGTCCAGCTGTACGTGGCGCTGTACGGCGACCCCGCGCTCGCCCTGTTCCTGCCGCACTTCTCCCGCGACGGGGGGCTGCTCGGCCGCCGGGCCCCCGACCGGCGGTGAGCCGGGGCCATACTGTCGTATGCGCATCCGAGCGGCCGCACCGGCCGAACTCCCGCTGCTCCAGTCCATCGAGCGCGCCGCGGGCGAACCCTTCCGCACCCTCGGGATGACCGCGATCGCCGACGACGAACCCCTGCCGCTGGACGTGCTGGAGGGGTACCGCGCGGCGGGCCGGGCGTGGGTGGCGGTCGACGGGGCCGACCGCCCCGTCGCGTACCTGCTCGCCGACACCGTCGACGGCGCCGCCCACATCGAGCAGGTCTCCGTCCACCCGGACGCGGCCCGCCGGGGCGTCGGCCGGGCCCTGATCGAGCACCTGGCGGAGGCCGCCCGGCGGGAGGGCCTGACGGCCCTCACCCTGACGACCTTCACCGAAGTGCCGTGGAACGCCCCCTACTACACCCGCCTCGGCTTCCGCCAACTGGCCGACACCGACCCGGACCTGACCGACGGCCTGCGCGCCATCAGCCACGCGGAGGCCACCCACGGTCTGGCCACCTGGCCCCGCGTCTGCATGCGCCGCGAGCTGGCGAAGGCGCCCGTCTAGGAGCCGTACCGCTCCCTCAGCTCCACCTTGCGGACCTTGCCGCTGACCGTCATCGGGAACTCGGTGAGGATCTCGACGCGGCGCGGGACCTTGTAGTGGGCGAGGCGGTCGCGGCAGAAGGCGGAGAGTTCGCCGAGGGTGGGCGGGTCGGCCGGGTCGCGGGGGATGACGCAGGCCAGGATCTCCTCGCCGTACCGCTCGTCGGGGACCCCGACGACCTGCACGTCGGCGATCTTGGGGTGCCCGTACAGGAACTCCTCGATCTCGCGCGGATAGACGTTCTCGCCACCGCGGATGATCATGTCCTTGATGCGGCCGACGATCTGGACGTAGCCGTCCTCGCGCAGCACGGCGAGGTCGCCGGTGTGCATCCAGCGGCCCGCGTCGACGACCTCGGCGGTCTTCGCCGGCTCGTCCCAGTAGCCGAGCATCACGCTGTAGCCGCGGGTGCACAGTTCGCCCGCGGTGCCGCGCGGCACGGTGAGGCCGGTGGCCGGGTCGACGACCTTCAGCTCGATGTGCGGCAGAGCCCGGCCGACGGTGCCGGTGCGCCGCTCCAGGTCGTCGTCGCGGCGGGTCTGGGCGGAGACCGGCGAGGTCTCCGTCATGCCGTAGCAGATCGACACCTCCGCCATGTTCATCTCGGCGACCACCCGCTTCATCACCTCCACCGGGCACGGCGAGCCCGCCATGATGCCGGTGCGCAGCGAGGAGAGGTCGTACGCGGCGAAGTCGGGGAGGTTCAGCTCCGCGATGAACATCGTCGGCACGCCGTAGAGGGAGGTGCAGCGCTCCTCCTGGACTGCGCGGAGCGTCGCGGCCGGGTCGAAGGACGGGGCCGGGATCACGATGCACGCGCCGTGCGAGGTGGCCGCCAGATTGCCCATGACCATGCCGAAGCAGTGGTAGAAGGGCACCGGCACACAGATCCGGTCCCGCTCGGTGTAGGCGATCATCTCGCCCACGTAGTAACCGTTGTTGAGGATGTTGTGGTGGGAGAGCGTGGCCCCCTTCGGGAAGCCGGTGGTGCCCGAGGTGTACTGGATGTTGACCGGCTCGTCGGCGGAGAGCGGCTCGGGGAGGAGCCCGCCGGACGGGCGGGCCGCGAACTCCTCCCAGCTCGCGTCGCCGAAGTACACCGCCTCCCTCAACTCCGGGCATTCGAGCCGGACTTCCTCCACCATCGCCCGGTAGTCGCTGGTCTTGTGCGCGAGCGAGGCGAAGAGCATGGAGATCCCCGACTGGCGCAACACGAAGGCGAGTTCGTGGGCGCGGTAGGCCGGGTTGATGGTGACCATGACGGCGCCGACGCGGGCGGTGGCGTACTGGACGAGCACCCACTCGGCGCGGTTCACCGCCCAGATGCCGACCCGGTCGCCCTTGCGGACCCCGCTGCCGAGCAGCGCGCCCGCGATCCGGTCGACGTCGGCGCCGAACTCGGCGTAGGTCCAGCGGCGTCCGGCGGCCACGTCGACCAGGGCCTCGCGGTCGGGCCAGGCGGCGACGGCCCGGTCGAGATTGGCGCCGATGGTGTCGCCGAGGAGCGGGGTGTCCGCCACCCCGTGCGCGTACGAGAGTTCCGCTTCCGTCGTCCTGGTCGTGCCGCTCATGTCAGGTCTCCTTCGGTGAACTCCGGCCCCGTGGAGGCGCCTTCGGCGGTGAGGCGGCGCAGCTCGACCCGGCGGATCTTGCCCGAGACGGTCTTCGGCAGCTCGGCGAACTCGATGCGGCGGACCCGCTTGTACGGGGCCAGCACGGCCCGCGAGTGCGCGAAGAGGGCCCGGGCGGTGTCCGCGTCCGGCTTGACGCCCTCGGCGAGGACGACGTACGCCTTGGGGACGGCGAGCCGGAGGGGGTCGGGCGCAGGGACGACGGCGGCCTCGGCGACGGCCTCGTGCTCCAGGAGCGCGCTCTCCAGCTCGAACGGGCTGATCTTGTAGTCGCTGGCCTTGAAGACGTCGTCGGCGCGGCCCACGTAGTGGATGTAGCCGTCCTCGTCGACGCTGCCGATGTCGCCGGTGCGGTAGTAGCCGCCCGCCATCGCCTCGGCCGTCTTCTCCGGGTCGCCGTGGTAGCCGGTCATCAGGCCCACGGGGTGGGCGGACAGGTCGAGGCAGATCTCGCCCTCCTCCACGTCCGCGCGGCCGGTGACGGGGTCGACGAGGGTGACCGCGTAACCGGGGCTCGGGCGGCCCATCGAGCCCTCCTTGAGCCGCTGGCCGGGGCTGTTGGAGACCTGGACGGCGGTCTCGGTCTGCCCGAAGCCGTCGCGGATGGTGACGCCCCAGGCGCGCCGCACCGCCTCGATGACCTCGGGGTTCAGCGGCTCGCCCGCGGCGACGACCTCGCGCGGCGGGGTGGCGAGCCGGCTCAGGTCGGACTGGATGAGCATCCGCCACACGGTCGGCGGGGCGCAGAAGGACGTGACGCCGTGGTGGTCCATCTCGGCCATCAGCCGGCCCGCGTCGAAGCGCGTGTAGTTGTGGATGAAGACGGTCGCCTCGGCGTTCCAGGGGGCGAAGAGGTTGGACCAGGCGTGCTTGGCCCAGCCCGGGGAGGAGATGTTGAGGTGCACGTCGCCGGGCTTCAGCCCGATCCAGTACATCGTCGCCAGGTGCCCCACCGGGTAGGAGACGTGGGTGTGCTCGACGAGCTTGGGGCGGGCGGTGGTGCCGGAGGTGAAGTACAGCATCAGGGTGTCGTGGGCGAGGGTGACACCGTCGGGCTCGAAGACCTCCGGCTCGCGGGCGGAGTGCTCGTACCCCAGCCAGGTCACCCCGTCGCCGCCGATCGCGATGCGGGTGTAGTCGCCGGGCACGTCGTCGAACTTGGCGGTGTCCTCGGCGCGGACGATCACGTGCCGGGCGCGGCCGCGTTCGACCCGGTCGCGGAGGTCGGCGGGGCCGAGGAGCGGGGTGGCGGGGATGACGACGGCGCGCAGCTTCATCGCGGCGAGCATCGTCTCCCACAGCTCGGTCTGGTTGCCCAGCATCACGATGATCCGGTCCCCGGCGCGGACGCCCTGGGCGCGCAGCCAGTTCGCGACCCGGTTCGAGCGGGCGGACATCTCCGCGAAGCTCACCTTCGTCTCGGAGCCGTCCTCCTCGACGATGTGCAGGGCGGTGCGGTCGTTGCCCTCGGCGATGACGTCGAACCACTCCAGCGCCCAGTTGAACCGCTCGGGGCGGGGCCAGGCGAAGCCGCCGTAGGCCGCCGTGTAGTCCTCCCGGTGTCCGAGCAGGAAGTCCCGGGCGGACCGGAACTCCTCGGTCGCGCTGGTAGCCGTCATGTGTCCTCCTCGTTGCGGGACCGGTCCCGCCCATCGTGTAATCGGTGGCCCAGGTCTCACTACCCCCGTTCGGGGGTGAAGGAGTGGTGTTCTCCCGTGTCCGAGCGGATCGAGGCGGTGGAGCTGCGGGCCGCGCTGGTGCGGCTGCGGCGGGGCAGCGGGCTGCCCGTGGTCTTCGGCGGCCTGATGCAGGACGGCGGCCGGCCGCTGCGGATCGCGGAGCTGCACGGGGCGCTGACCCCGGCGCTCCAGGGTCTGGCGATCTCCCCCGGCAACGGCCTGGGCGGGAAGTGCCTGGCGCTCGCCCGCCCCTGCGCCGTCACCGACTACCCGGTGGCCCGGCACATCACCCACGAGTACGACCTGCCGGTGTCGGCGGAGGGCCTGCGGTCGGTGATCGCGGTGCCGGTCGTCGTCCGGCGGCAGGTGCGCGGGGTGCTGTACGGGGCGCTGCGGGACGCGCTGCCGCTCGGGGAGCGGGTCTTCGACGCGGCGGTGGCGGCGGCCCGGGACGTGGAGCAGGCGCTGGCGGTGCGGGACGAGATGAGCCGGCTGGTGGAGTCGGCGGACCCGGCCGCCGCCGAGGGTCCCGGCCCGTCGTGGGAGGAGGTGCGGCAGGCCCACGCGGAGCTGCGCGCGCTCGCCCCGCGGGTCGTGGACGCGGAGCTGCGGGACCGGCTGCTCGCGGTCTGCGGCCGGCTGGAGTCGGCGGCCGGCGCCCCCGTGCCGGTCTCCGGGGTGACGCTGACCCCGCGCGAGACGGACGTCCTGGCGGCGGTCGCCTCCGGGGCGACGAACGCGGTGGCGGCCCAGCGGCTCGGGCTGCGCCCGGAGACGGTCAAGGGCTATCTGCGCTCGGCGATGCGGAAGCTGGGGGCGCACACCCGTCTGGAGGCGGTGGTGGCGGCGCGGCGGGCGGGGGCGCTGCCGTAGGAGCCTCCGTGGGGGCCTCCGTAGGGAAGAGCGTGCGGGCCTCGACCTGGGGTCCGCGCAGGAGGCGGCTGACGGCCTCGTGGACGTCGTCCCCGAGGTGGTAGGGGCCGGTGTGGTGGAGGAGGAAGAAGCGTCCGGTCTCGTCGAGGAGCAGCATGGCCGCGTCGAAGGTGGTGTATCCGACGGGGAAGAGGCGGGTGCGGAGGAGGGCGGCGAGTTCGGCGACGTCCTCGGCGCTCTCCTCGTAGATCCAGTGCGGGGTGAAGGCGAAGGCGTCCGGGGGCGTACCGGGGATCTCCCACCGGAGCCCGCCGTACGCGCGGACGAAGGCGCGGGCGGCGGGGAACGCCTCGACGGGGTGTCCTTCCTCGGCGAACCGTCCGGTCACCGTCCGCAGCAGCGCGTCGAGCCGCGTGTCGCCGATGTCCCGGCCGGGCCGCCGCCCCATCGCGACGAGCACCGCCTCGGTCTCGTCCCGGCTCATCCGGGGCTCGCGGTCACGCGCCGGCACGGAAGGCCAGGTCGTAGGCGCCGCCGGCGGGCAGGGTGAGGCGGAGGGTGCGTTCGGCCTCGGCGGTGAGCGCGGCCCGGTCGGCGCGGGTGAGCCGGACGAAGGGCTCGACGGTGAGGATGACGCGGCCCTTGTCCTCGGCCAGGTGCCAGAGCCCGGCGAGGGTCCCGTCGAGGAGGAAGACGCGGTGGGACCGGTTGCTCGTCCAGGTGCGGCCGCGGTGCTCGTCGGGGACGATCCGGCGCCGGTCGGCGTGCGAGAGCAGCAGGTTGTCGAACTCGGGCAGGAAGCGGGGCGGGGCGGGGGTGGACTCGTCCGGGCGGGGCGCGTCGGGCAGGTCGAAGAGCTCGGTCCCCTCCTCGTCGCGCAGGACGACGAGCCGGGGCCGCAGCCGCTCGAAGGCGGGCCGCAGCCGGGTGAGCCCGCACCAGGTCTGCATGTCCTTCACGGAGGCGGGTCCGAAGGCGCCGAGGTAGCGCAGCACGGTCTCGTCCAGGTCGGCGGGTTCGCGCGCCGCCTCGTCGCCGAACCAGACGTCGGTGGTCGTGAGCGCGACCTGTCCGCCGCGCCCCCACAGGCCGCGCGGGGTGACCTGGACGAGCGGCAGCAGACAGCGGGCGGCGACGCTCAGGGCGAGGGGATCGGCCTGCGGCCACTCCTGGAGGAGGTGTTCGCGGAGCTGCTTGGGGGTACGGGGCTCCGCCTCGACGAGCGCGCGGGCGAGGGCGGCGAGCCGGTCGAGGTCGACGCCGCCGAGCCGCTTGCGGAAGATGCCGAGCTCGCGGTCGATGGCGCCCGGCTGGGCGAAGGCGCGCAGGGCGACGGCGTCGCGGGCGGTGTGGGTGTGGACGGTGGAGCGGAGGGTGACGATCCGGGCGACGGCCCGGGACTCCATGAGGGCGGACAGCTCCTCCGGCCGGAACCCTTCGAGGCGGGCGGCGAGGGCGTAGTACGGCGGCTTGGTGTTCTGCGCCTGGAGCCCGACCAGGTGGTGCACGGCCTCCTCGGTCCCGAGCGGCGAGGGCTGGAGCAGCAGTTGGCGGGCGAGGGTGGCACGGCCGAGGGCGCGGCGCGAGACCGGGGGGAGGGAGTCCATGCGGGGGACGCTACAAGGCATCGAGGACGATTCCTGACCTCATTCGTGAGGCATGCCGCTCACGCTTCACGCCCTTCACGCTTCACGCCGTTCTGCTTCACGCCGTGGGTGTGAAGCAGCGGGTGAGGACCGAGAGGAGCGTCTCCAGGGCCGCCGCGTACGCGTGCCGGGGCGGGGTGGCGTAGCCGACGACCAGGCCGGGCGGGTGGGGGCCCGGGGTGGCCCAGTAGCCGCCGAGCCCGGAGAGGGCGAGGGACTGGGTGCGGGCGGCGCGGAGCACCTCGCGTTCGGTGGGGCCCTCCGGCGACCAGCGGATCAGGGCGTGCAGTCCGGCGTTGGCGCCGACCAGGCGGGCGCCCGGCACGTGGGCGGCGAGGCCCGCGCTGAGCTGGTCCCGGCGGGTGCGGTAGTGGTCCCGGCACTGCCGGATGTGCCGGTCGTAGGCCCCGGAGAGCAGCAGGTCCGCCACGATCATCTGGGTCAGCGCGGCGGAGTGCTGGTCGGCCATGCGCTTGGCGGCGGTGATCCGCTCGACCCACTCCCCCGGCACGACGAGCCAGGCCAGCCGGAGTCCCGGGGCGAGCGTCTTGCTGGTGGTCCCGGCGTAGATCACCCGGTGCGGGGCCATGGCCTGGAGCGCGCCGACCCGGTGCCGGCCGTACTGGAACTCGCCGTCGTAGTCGTCCTCCACGACGACGGCGTCGACCGCCTCCGCCCAGGAGACCAGCGCCCTGCGGCGTTCGGCGGACAGCGCGACGCCCCGCGGGTACTGGTGGATCGGGGTGACGAAGGCGGCCCGGCCGCGCAGTTCGCCGGGGAGCAGCCCGTCGCCGTCGACGCCGACGGGGTGGGTGTGGAGCCCGGCGCGCTGGAGGACGTCCCGGAAGTGGAGGTAGCTCGGGTTCTCGACGGAGACCGTGCCGACGCCCTGCTCCGCGAGCACGGTCGCGATCAGGCCAAGCGCCTGGGTGAAGCCGTGGCAGATGACGATCCGGTCGGGACGCGTCACCACCCCGCGGCTGCGCCCGAGGTAGTCGGCGAGGGCGCGGCGCAGTTCCGGGCGGCCCCGGGGGTCGCCGTAGTCGAGGGCCTCGGCGGGGGCGGTGTTGAGCACCCGCTGCGTCGCCTTGACCCAGGCGGCGCGCGGGAACAGCGTCACGTCCGGCATGCCGGGCTTGAGGTTGTGCCGCCACGGCGTGCCGGGGCCGGCGCCGGTGCCCGTGCCGGGGCCGGGCGCGGGGTCGGGCTCGCGGACCGGCCGGGCCACCCTGGTTCCGGAGCCCGGGAGGGATTCGAGGTGTCCCTCGGCCGTGAGGTGGCGGTAGGCGCTGACGACGGTGCCGCGGGCGACGCCCAGGTCGAGGGCGGCGCTGCGGGTGGAGGGCAGCCGGGTCCCGGGCAGGAGTCTGCCGGTCTCGATCGCCCGCCGCAGGGCCGCCACGAGCTGCTCGCCGCGGCCCCGCCGGAGGCCCAGGTCCACGTCCAGGTGCAGATCCAGGGTGGCGGTGCGCTGCCGCGCACTCACTGCGCGGTCCACCCCCCGTCGACGGCCAGGGCCTGGCCGGTCACGTAGGAGGCTTCGTCGGAGGCCAGCCAGAGGACGGCGTTGGCGACCTCCTCGGGGCGGGCGAGCCGTCCGAGCGGGATGTTGCGGAGGTAGAAGTCGTCCGCCGAGGGGCCGCGGTTGCGGCGTGCCTCCTCCAGCATCGGGGTGAGGGTCGGGCCGGGGCAGACGGCGTTGACGCGGATGCCCTCGGGGCCGTAGTCGATGGCGGTGGTCCGGGTGAGCCCGACGACGCCGTGCTTGGCTGCGGTGTAGGGGGCCGCGTTCAGGTAGCCGACGACTCCGGCGATGGAGGAGACGTTGACGATGCTGCCGCCTCCCTGGCGGAGCATCGCGGGGATCTGGTGGCGCATCGACAGCCACACCCCGTGGAGGTTGGTGTCGACGATGTGGCGCCAGTCCCCGACCTCGAACTCGTGGAGCCTGCGGCCCGATCCGGGCGCGCCCGCGTTGTTGCAGGCGATGTGCAGCGCGCCGTACTCGGCCAGCACGGCGTCCATCATCCCGGCGACCTGGGCGTCGTCGGTGACGTCCGCCGGGCAGGCGAGGGCGGTGCCGCCCTCCTCCTGGATCGCGGCGACGGTCGCCTTCAGTTCCTCGGTACGCCGCCCGGTGACGGCGACGGCGGCGCCCTGGCGGGCGAAGGCGAGGGCGATCGACCGGCCGATGCCGGTGCCGCCTCCGGTGACCAGGGCGACCTTGCCGTCGAAACGCTTGTCCGGCATGTCTACTCCTTCATGAGGGTCTCGACGGACTGCTGGATGCCCGCGGCGTGCGGCACGACGGCCGGCTCCAGCGCGGGGCTCGCCGGGTAGGGCACCCCGAGGGAGCCCAACCGGACGACGGGGGCGCGCAGTTCGGCGAAGGCGGCCTCCGTGACGGCGGCGGCGATCTCCGCGGAGGGACCGTAGCGGACCCACGACTCGGTGGCGACGACGACCCGGCCGGTCTTGCGCGCCGACCGGGCGAGGGTGGCGACGTCCAGCGGGCGCAGCGAGCGGATGTCCACGACCTCGGCGTCGACTCCCTCGGCGGCGAGGCGTTCGGCGGCGGTGAGGGACTCGCCGACCATCCGGGACAGGGCGAGGATGCTGACGTCGGTGCCCGGGCGGACGACCTGGGCGGTGCCGAGCGGGACGAGGTGCTCGCCGTCGGGTACGGGGCCGCTCTCCTTGTAGAGCAGTTTGTGCTCCACGAGGACCACGGGGTCGTCGCTGCGCAGGGCGGAGGTCAGCAGCCCCTTGGCGTCGGCCGCGCTGCTGGGGAGCACGGTGTGGATGCCGGGCAGGTGCGCGGTCCACGCCTCCAGCGACTTGGAGTGCTGGGGTCCCGCGTTGGCGCCGGCGCCGCCCTGGGTGCGGATGACGATCGGGACCTTGACCTGGTCGCCGTACGCGAAGGGGAGGACGGCGGCGCCGTTGGCGATGCTGTCGAGGGCGAGCGTCATGAAGTCGGTGTACATCATCTCCACGACGGGGCGCAGGCCGTTCATGGCCATGCCGATGGCGGCGCCGACCATGCCGTTCTCGGAGATGGGGGTGTCCACGACGCGTTCGGGTCCGAACTCGTCCAGGAGTCCCCGGGAGACCGAGAAGACCCCACCGTAGACGCCGACGTCCTGGCCGAGGAGGACGACGCGGTCGTCCCTGCGCATCTCCTCGCGCAGGGCGGCGTTCAGGGCTTCGCTGTACGTCATGGAGTGCGTGGCGGGCGTGGCGTTCGGGGCGTGCGTGGCGTGGGTGGCCTTCATTGGGGGTCCCCTCCGTCCCATCGGGCGGCGTACTCGAACAGGTCGGCCGCGTCCGGCCAGGGGCTGGCGGCGGCGAAGGCGACGGCCACGTCGATCTCCTCGTCCACCTCGCGGGCGATACGGGCGAGGTCCGGTTCCGGGACGCCGGACTCCCGCAGGCGCGTGGCGGTGAGTGCGAGCGGGTCGGCGTAGCCCTCCCACTCGTCGGGCCCGCGGTAGCCGCCGCGGTCGGAGCCGGAGAAGGCGCAGTCCCGGAAGGTCACGGCCTCGACGAGGGTCGGGCCGCCGCCGGTCCTGGCGCGGGTGAACGCCTCGGCGACGGTGTCGCGTACGGCCTCCACGTCGCTGCCGTCGACCCGGGTGGACGGGATCCCGTAGGCGGTGCCGCGGCGGTGCAGCTCCGTCTCGTGGACGTGGCGGTCGAGGCGGACGCTGAGCCCGTAGCCGTTGTTCTCGACCAGGACGACGACCGGCAGGCGCCAGAGCGCGATCATGTTCAACGACTCGTTGAACGCGCCGGAGTTGACGGATCCGTCGCCGGTGACGCACAGCGTGACGCGGCCCTCGCCGGCGCGCTGGTGGGCCATGCCGTGGCCGACGGAGAGCAGCAGGGAGTGGCCGACGATGCCCGAGGGGCCGAGGAGGCCGTGCTCGCGGTCGCCGACGAGCATGTGCCCGCCGCGTCCCTTGCCCTGCCCGTCGGCCCGCCCCATCATCTCGGCGAGGGTGGCGCCGAGCGGCAGCCCGCACCCGACGTACAGGGTGTGGGGGCGGTGGGTGGCGGTGACGGTGTCGCCCCGCTCCAGCGGGGCGGTGGCGCCGATGCCGACCGCCTCCTGGCCGATGCTCAGGTGCATGGGCCCTCGGATGAGGCCCGCCTCCGTCAGTTCGGTGATGCGGGTGTCGAGGCGTCTGGCGAGCGTCATGCGCCGGAACAGTTCCAGCGGGGTGACGGCGGGGCGTGCCGGTGCGGGGGCGTGTGGGGTGTGGGGCATTGCGGATCAGCCAACCTTCTCGAGCGGGATGGGCTGGGGAACGGGCCGCAGTCGGCGGCGCGACGGGGCGACCAGGGCGAGGCCGCCGGCCAGTCCGACGACCCCGAGCGCGGCGCAGGTGGTCCAGAGCGCGCCGGGGCCCAGGGAGCCGTACACCCAGGCGCCGGCCGGGAGGCCGATGAACGAGCCGGCCGCGTACGACCAGCCGAACGTGGCCTGGTAGCGGCCCTGGGCGTGCTCCGGGGCCAGGTCGGCGACGAGCGAGCCGACGAAGCTCGCCGCGCCGATCTCGCCGACGGTCCAGACGAGGACCGTGACGAGGTATTCGGTCCTCGTGTCCGCCAGGGCGGTGGCGGCGAGGCCGAGGCCGAAGACGAGCCACGACACGCTGAGGACGGTCAGCCTGTCGTACCGCTCCAGCCAGGCGGAGAGCATCGGCTGGGTGACGCCGATGATGATGCCGCTGACGAGGAACACCGCGCCGTAGAACCCGGCTCCGAGGCCGTCGTCCTTGATCGCCAGGGGGAGGCCCACGGTGATCTGCGCGGCGACCACGCTGCTGAGCAGGTTGAGCCCGGTCAGCGCGAGGATCAGCCGGTCCCGGGTGACCCGGACACCGGCGGGGGCGTCCTCGGGCCCCCGGCGCGGTCGTGCCCGGCGGCGGTCCGCCGGCAGCAGCAGGGCGACCACGCCCGCGAACGCCGCCGTGGTGAGCGACTGCACCACGAACAGGGTCCAGTAGCCGTGGCTCGTCAGCAGTCCGGCGATCAGTCCGCCGAGCGCCACGCCGAGGTTCACGGCCCAGTAGACGAGGCTGTAGGCCCGCGGGCGGTCGGCCGCCGGGACCACGTCGGCGACCACCGTGGCGACGGCCGGACGGTAGACGTCGGCCACGGCGCCGGTCAGGAAGGCGGCGGCGAGGATCGCGGGGAGTCCGCGGGCCGCGCCGAGCGCCGCCACGGCGACCGAGCTGCCCAGGAGTCCGCCGATCAGGGTGAGCCGCGAGCCCCAGCGGTCGGTGAGCAGACCGCCCAGCGGCTGGGACACGAGTCCGCCCACGCCGACCGCGCCGAGCACGAGCCCGGCGTCCTTCGCCGACATGCCGTGCTGCCCCAGATAGAGCACCAGGAAGGGGACGACCATATTGCCGACGCGATTGACGAACTGTCCCGCGAAAACGACCCAGAAGCTCCTCGGGAGCCCTTGCAGGCGGCCGATCGAGAACACTTTAGACATCGAGATCCAACCTGGGCTTCACGAGTCCCCCGACCCATTCGGTGAAAATCCGGATGCAGCACGCAACGAATTGCCGCCTCGCTAGGAACATACAAGATCGAACCCGGTGGGTCCATGATCGATTAGCGATCTGTAAGGTACGTCACTCGCCTTGGATGAATAGGCAACAACCCTTGAATACAGGCGACTTGACAGCCCCAGGGCGAGCAACTGGAATCGACGTCGGAATACCTCACCGAAAGGTTCCGAGAGACGTGACAAACCGCCATATCATCCTCGTTGACACCTATGCCCTGTCCTGGCGATTGGCCGCCGCCTTCTCGGCCTCCGGTTTCACTCCCATCAGAGTGCAGAGCACCCCGGAAGTTCCCGCACTGTATGCCGGGAAGCCCGATCCATTTCCTTACACCGTCGATCTCGCGCATCACGGCGACGTGACGGAGACGGCGGACCGCATCGCCGAATTCAAGCCCGTCGCGGTGATGGCCGGCGGCGAACTCGGCGTGGAGCTGGCGGACGCCCTCAGCGAGGTCCTCGCCGCGCGGTTCGGCATACCGACCAACGGCACGGCCCTGAGCCGGATGCGGCGCGACAAGTTCGAGATGATCGAGCGCGTCAAGTCCCGAGGTCTGCGCGGCGCCGAGCAGATCCGGGTGCGGGACGAGGAGCAGCTCTTCGAGTGGCACCGCGCGCTGGGCCGCAAGGCGATCCTCAAGCCGCTGCGCAGCGCCGCCAACGACGGCGTGACCTGGTGCGACACCCCCGACGACGCGGTGCGCGCCTTCCGCGCCCTGACCGGGCGGCGCAACATCTTCTCCGAGCCGGACGACGGCGTCGTCGCCCAGGAGTACCTGGTGGGCGCCGAGTACCTGATCAACACGGTCAGCAGGGACGGCCGCCACCAGGTGACCGACGTGTGGAAGACCCACCGGATCAGCGCCAACGGCGTGACCGACCTGGCGGTGGCCTGCCATCTGCTGCCCCGCCGGGGAGAGGTGCAGGACCAGGTCGTGGGCTACGGGCTGGAGGTGCTGGACGCCCTCGGCATCCTGCACGGTCCCGCGCACATCGAGGTGAAGATGACACCGGACGGTCCTTGTCTGGTCGAGGTGGGGGCCCGGATCTCCGGGCTCGATCTGCCCGGCTTCACCCAGCGGGCCACCGGTGACTCGCAGATCGGCTGGAGCGTCGACGCCTTCGGCGACCCCGAGCGCTTCCACGAGCGCTGCGGCGAGGAGTACACGGTGCACCGCAGCGTCGCCTGGGCCGGGATGGTCTCGCCGGTGCGCGGCCGGCTGCGCGCGTACCGGGGACTCGACGAACTCACCGCGCTGGAGAGCGTGGAGAGCGTCACCCCCCTGGTCGCGCCCGGGGAGCTCGTCAGCCCGACGGTGGACGACTCCACGTACCCGATGACGCTCTCGCTGGCGCACGACGTGGACGAGGTCCTGCTCCGCGACCTCGGCACCGTCCGCTTCCTCGACGGCCGCGGCTTCTACGAGCTGGAGGCCGGCGCCGGGGCCTGACCGGGGCGTCGCCCGTCGCGGCCGGGGGCCGGGACGGGCGACGGAGCCGGTGTCAGGACGTCGCCTCCCAGACGAGGTCCAGCGGCCGGGCCGGGTCGATCTCGTACGGGCTGACGCGGTCGGCGTGCGGGGCGACCCGCTCGGCCAGCTCGTCCCGCGCCCGGAGCAGCGTCTCCTCGGAGATGACCGAGGCGACGCCCTCCAGGAGCAGGACCGCGTCCCGGGTGCCCTCGGTGACCTTCGTGACGTCGGAGTCGCGGTGGTTCCAGTGCCGGGTCATCACCTGCGAGCCGTCGGCGTAGATCACCTCGCCGTCCAGCGGTGTCTCGGTCACGTCCGGCTCCCCGAGGGGCACGTACACGTCGTCGGGCCGGGCGTGGCGCAGCTCGATGCCGGTGGTGAAGGCCGCGAGGTCGAATCCGCCGGTGGGCAGCATGTACGTCATGGACACGAGGTTGCAGGTGTCCACGACCGAGGAGACCCTGGGCAGCCGGCCGGACCGGGTGAGCCTGCGGCTGAGCGCGTCGATGCTGGGGCGGGCCCTGCGGGGGTTCGTACCGAAGCTGCGCAGCAGGTCGTGCCAGGCGGAGATGGCGGGCTCGTCCTGGGTGGGCAGCTGCCGGCGCCCTTCGCGCACGTCGGCTTCGAGGGCGGACAGCGCCTCCTCGGTCTCGGGCCAGGGCTCGTTGTTCTTGACGCCCTGGACGAGGAGGAAGACGGTGCGGCATTCGGGGTAGCTCGCCGCGATCCGCGGCGACATGCCGACGGTGAGGCGACGGGTCCGGTCACCGGTGCTGCCGGTGTCCTGTGTGTGATTCATGGGGCTGTTCCTGAAGGGGCTGCCGGGATGTACGGGTGGGGGTCGGCGCTCGGTGCGCCTAGGACGCGGCGGGCGCCTGGGCGATCGCGCGCGCCATTCCGGTGACGGTGAGGTCGTCGAGGATGTCCTCCGCCTCCAGGTACACGTCGAAGGACTCCTCGATCCGGGTGAGGAGGGCGATCAGAAGCAGGGAGTCGCCGCCCAGTTCGGGGAAGGTGACGTCGTGCGGCACGTCGTCACGCTTGAGGAGGTCCGCCCAGAGCTTGGCCACGCCGGAGGCGATGTCGCTGGTGTCCGGGGTCTGGTTCTCGGTCATGTCGTCCTGCCTGTCGCACGGGTCGTGGGGAATCACGGTCGGGTGAGGGGGGTGAGCAGGTCCGCGGTGGCCTCGCGCACCGCGTCCCGGTTGACTTTCAGATTGCGGTTGAGGAGCGGGCTGTCGGAGGCGAGCGGGCCGTCCAGCAGGGCCAGGCGGCGTACGTCCTGGGTCCGTCCGAGTTTCGTGTTGAGCTGGTCGATCCGGGTCCGCAGCGACTTCTCGGCGGTTTCCCGGTCGCCCTGGAACCAGGCGACCGCGGCCATGCCGCCGTCCGGGAGCGGGTAGAGGCAGGTCTGGGTCACGCCGCGGGCGTTCACCAGTTCCTCCTCCAGGTCCTCCAGCTGCACCTTCTGGCCGCCGGTGGTGATGATCAGGTTCTTCCTCCGGCCGCGGAGGAAGAGGAAGCCGTTCTCGTCGAACTCTCCCAGGTCTCCGGTGGCGATGGCGTCCTCTCCCCGGAAGACCGGGGTGACGCCCTCGGCCGGCTCGCCCTCGTAGCCGACGCACAGGTGCCGGTCGTGCCGGACGACGACCTCGCCGTCCTCGGTGAGGGAGACGGTCCCGGGGTAGACCTCGCGGCCGACCGAGCCCCGGGTGTGGGCGCCCGGGCGGTTCCAGGTGAGGAAGCCGATCTCCGTCATGCCGTAGATCTGGTAGAGCTCGAACCCGGTCTCGGCGAAGAAGTCGAGCATCCCGTCGCGCACGGGCGCGGAGCCGACGAGCATCAGCCGCATCGCTCCCCCGTACATGTCGTGGAGTTCGCGGTACACCCCGCGCCGCCAGTGCCTCCGCATCCGCTCGCTCGGCAGCAGCGAGGCCAGGGAGGCGACGGCCTCCAGCCGGGCGCGGCGCCGGGGCTCCATGGCGCGGTACCGGTTCTCGACGAACTCGTAGAAGTTCGGGGGGCCGAGCAGGATGGTCGGCCGGGTCGCCGGGAGGGCGTCGACGAAGTGCCCGACGGTGGTGAGGACGATGCCGCAGTCGTTGCGGATCGCCAGGTAGCACAGGTACCGCTGCTGGAAGGTGGAGAGCGGCAGGGCGATCATGATCCGGTCGTCGTCCCGGAGCGGGTACGCGTCCGTGTGCGCCTCGATCAGCGCCTCGACGCCCTTCCAGGCGAGCAACAGGCACTTGACCCGGCCCGCGGTGCCGGAGGAGAACGCGAGGGTGAACTCCTCGGCGTCGCCGGGCGGGAGCCGCTCGCCCTGCGGCTCGGGGGCGTGCTCCAGCGGCTCGACGGTGAGCGGCTCGCTCAGGACCGTTTCCAGCCTGCCGACGGAGGCGGGGTCGGCGGCGCCGCGCCCCTCCCTGCCGGCGAAGACCGCGGACAGCCCGTACTGGCGGGCGATGTCGGCGTTGTCGCGTCCCTTGAAGTCGGGGACGGGCAGGGCGACCGGTACGGCCCCGAGGTTGAGCAGCGCCAGGTCGAGGACCAGCCACTCGTACGAGTTGTGTCCCCGGATGCCGATCCGGGTCCCGGCGCGGACGCCGCGGTCGTCGAGCCGCCGGGTCAGTTCGGTGACGTCTCCGAGCACGTCGGACCAGCTGACGAACCGCGCCGTGCCCCGGTGGAAGACGTGGACCCCGCCCGTGCGGGCGCGGCCCAGCCACTCGATGACGACGCCGGGCCCGCGCCGGGTCGGGGCCGGCTGCCCGACCCCGGCGAGTTGTGTGTCCATCAGCTGTCAGTGCTCCAACCAGGATGATCGTTACGGTGCGGTGGTGCCGTGCGGGATCGGTTCAGCCGGTACGCCGCCGGCCGATCGCGGCGAATCCCACGGTCGCCAGCACCCCCAGGGCCACGCAGCTCAGCCACAGCGTCCCGGTGTCGGTGCCGTACAGGAAGGTGCCGGCGGCCGGGCCGAGGCCGAAGGCCACCGCCTGGGCCGTGGCGAGGTAGCCCTGGTAGCGCCCCACGCGGTCGGGGGGCGACAGGGTGGCCGTCGCGCTGCTGACGACGGGCGAGAAGAGCATCTCCCCGACGGTCCAGATCAGGACGCCGATGGCGATGGCGACGTAGGACGGGGCGGCGCCCGACACGACGATGCCGATCGTCATCAGGACCGTTCCGCCGGCCGCCGGGATCCACCACGCGACCCTGCGCGTCAGTCCGCTCAGCGGCATCTCGAAGAGGATCACGAGGACCCCGTTGAGCGTGAGCAGATAGGCGTAGGCGGAGGCGCCGTGGTCCGCGGACACCGCGAGCGCGACCGACGAGCTGTACTGCACGTACACGACGGTGATGGCGACGACCGAGAGGTAGAAGGCGACCAGGCGCAGCGGGATCCCTCCGCCGGCGCCGTCCTCGGTCTTCACGCGGGGGCTCGCGTCGGCGCGTACGGACGGGAGTCCGACGGCCAGCAGGAGGCTGAACGCGGCGTACGTGCAGCAGCTGATGAGGAACAGCGGGCGCAGGCTGTCCTTGGCGACCACGGCGGCGATCAGCGGTCCGACGCTGGTGCCCAGGTTCAGGGCCAGCCGGAAGAGCGCGAAGACGGGGACGCGTTCGTGTTCCTCGGTGTGGTCGACGATGAGCGCGGAGGCGGCGGGCAGGTACGCCTGCGCGAAGAGCGCCGCGCCGAACACGCCGATCAGCGCGACCGTCTTGTTGGGTGCCAGTCCGATGACGCCCAGTCCGCAGGAGGCCAGCAGCGTCGACCCGACGAGCGAGGTCTTCCTGGACAGCCGGTCGGAGGCCCAGCCGCCGAGCAGGGAGCCCAGCGGGGTGGCCACGCCGACGGCCAGCAGGATCGCCGGCATCTCCTTGGTGCTGAAGCCGAGTTGCTGGAGGAACAGCACAAGGAAGGCGGCGAAGAAGGAACCGGCCCGGTTGAGGAAGACGCCCGAGACGAGCACCCAGACCGGTCGCGGCGCGTGCCGGACGATCGTGAGGATCGACGGGGGCTTCTCGTCCGCCGGGCGGGCGCCGGCCTCTTGGTCCGTACTCATACGGCGCCCAGCGACTCGCCCTCGATGACCACGTCGGCCTCGACGGCGGCGCGGCGCTCCAGGCACTCCTCGCGGTCCGCGCCGCTCACCACGGCGAAACCGACCCGGGACAGGAAGCCGTTCGGCGGCAGCCGCACCTCCGTGCCGGCCGGCAGGAAGGTGACGAAGCGGTCGAGGCCCGGGTAGGCGTCCGCGTCCTGGCGCAGCCGGACCCGGTCGACCCGCATGTCCTCCTTGGGGTAGAGCATGGCGATGCTCGCCACGTCCGTGCGGTCGCCGGTCAGCCTCGGCTCCTGCCCCACGGCGATGTCGGCGGCGGCTCCCGCGACGTCGGTGCCGTGGGCGAGCGCGCCCAGGTGCGGGATGAGGTCGCCGCCGAGGCGGACGTTGATCTCGATGATCCGCGGGCCGCGGCCGGTGAGGCGGAACTCGGTGTGGGTCACCAGGTTGTCGAGCCCGGCGGCCTTGTGCGCGTCGGCGACGAGGGTGAGCGCCTCGTCCAGCCCTGGACGCGGGGCCGGGGGCACGATGTGGCCCAGTTCCTCGAAGTACGGGGCGAACCCGACGGCCTTCTCGGCCACCACGAGGGGGGTGGTCACGCCCTGCCAGACGGCGCTGTCGACGCTGAACTCGGGCCCGTCCAGGTACTCCTCGATCAGGACGCCCGCGATCCGGGAGGTGGTGCCGTCGGAGGCGCTGGCCTCGGCGGCGACGCCGAACGCCTCGACGAGCTGCTCGTCGTCGTCCACCCGGACGACGCCGATGCTGCCGCCCAGCGCGCGCGGCTTGAGCACGACCGGGTACCCGATCCCGGCGGCGGCGGTACGGGCGGCCTCGACGTCGTGGGCGACGGCGAAGGCCACCGGGCCGATGCCGGCATCGGCGAGGCAGGCGCGCAGCGCGCTCTTGTCCTTGCACCGCCGGACGGCCTCGGGGTCGGTGTGCGGGACGCCCAGCGTCCGGCCGAGCTCCGCGGTGGGCTCGACGAGCGCCTCGTCATAGGTGAGAACGCCGTCGGGCGCCTCTTCCCGCGCCATTTCGAGCAATTTCACCGAATCGTTCGGGTCTATTCGGTGGAATCCTTTGACATAAGGCGTCTGCCAGGTGATGTCGCGGCCCTCGACGAGAATGACGTCGACGCGCTCGCTGATCGCCTTGAGGGCGTACTCCCGAAATGGCTGGCCGCCACTCCCTATGAGCAACAGCTTCTTTCTGTTCATGTCCTCACCTCACCATGTGCCATAAATGACTGTCAACCTGCCCGCACGCAGCGGACTTTGGGCGTGAACGCCCTGGCTAGCGCAGCATCCTGTCCTTGACGGGACTCTTTTCGGATACGCGCGCGCGGCCCCCCAGGAAGAATCCCGCGGTGAGCAGAAACGCCGCCCACAGAAGAGAAATCGGTTCGAAGGTCAACAAGGGGATCGCCAGCAGCGCGGCACTGCCTAAGCCGAGCGTCCGGTCGAGCACTCCGGGGAAGAGCCGGATATGCGCGACGCAGCACAGGAGGTAGAGCAGGAGGAAATTCTTTCCCGCCAGTTCGAGGGCTCCGGCGATGGAGACGTGACCGGTCCCGTTGGCCACGATCACCGCGCCGAAGGCCAGGGCGCAGAGGACGATCGCGCGGTGCGGCACGCCGAACCGGTTGACGGCGGCGAGCCGCGCGGGCAGCAGCCCCTCCTCGGCGCTGGACGCCACCAGCCGGGAGGCGGCCCAGAAGTTGCCCAGCACGCTCGCCAGCAGCAGGACCGTGCTGACCATCGCCATGGACTGGGCCGCGGTCGCCCCGAAGAGCGTGTCCACCACCAGTTCCATGGGGCGCAGGTCGACATGGGCGGTGTCGGCGGGCAGCGTGGACTGCACGGCGATGGCGATCAGGCAGTACAGGGCGACGACCACCAGGTAGCTCAGCGCCAGGACCAGGGGGAAGTCCCGCTTCGGCCGGGCGTACTCGCGGGTGGTGAAGGAGACCAGCTCCCAGCCGGTGAACGCGAAGAAGACCGTGCCGACCCCGGACAGTCCCAGGTGCAGCGCCTGCGCCGACACGTCGGGCAGCGGGTCGGAGACCTCGCCGAGGAAGGTCCCGCACAGGGCGATGAACAGCAGCGCCGCGACCAGCACGACGCACAGCACCGACTGGACCGCGCCGGACAGCCGCGTGCCCAGGCAGTTCAGCACGGCGGCCAGGGCCATGAGGACCAGCGCCCCGGCCGCCCCGAGGGACGCCGGAAGCCCGGCCGCCGCGGCCAGGTAGTGGCCCCCGGCGAGCGCGATGCCGGGGATGCCGAACATGAAGGTGCCCATGAGCAGCAGCTCCGCGCCGGCCGCGGCGCGCGCGCCGAGGGCGGCGCGCAGGTACCCGGTGACACCGGCCGCGTCCGGCAGGGCCCGGCCGAGCCTGCCGAGCACGACGAGCAGCGGCAGGGCGAGGGCGGCGGCCAGGACCCAGGCCCACAGCGCGTCACGGCCGACGTCCCGGTAGGCGATGCCGGGCAGGATCAGCGCGCCGCTGCCCACGACGATGGTGATGGCCAGGCTGGTGGCACCGATCAGGCCGAGACCGGTCGGGCGGGTGGTCGTCGGCTCGGTCATGCGCCGCCCGCCGGCGTGGAGACGTGCACGCGATCAGCCCGCCATCGGGCAGCCGGGCAGCCCGTTGTCCCGGGTGGTGAAGTTCGGCCGCAGCTCGAAGTCCGGCGCGTCGTACTCCCGGTGGAAGGTGACCGTGGCGCTGCTGGAGAGCGGCGGGTTGACCCAGGACCAGTCGGCGGACACCTTGCGCCCCGCGGCCTCCTCCCGCTCGATGTGGTCCACGAACTGGCGGGCCGCCGTGTGGTGGTCGAGGACGTGGACGCCGGCCACACGGTAGCTGTGCAGGACGGCCTGGGTGATCTCGACCAGGGCGCGGTCCTTCCACAGCGAGCGGTCGTGGGAGGTGTCCAGGCCCATGCGCCGCGCGATCTCGGGCAGCATGTCGTAGCGGTAGTCGTCGCTGAGGTTGCGGGCGCCGATCTCCGAGGCGACGTACCAGCCGCTGAACGGGGCGGCCGTGTAGGTGATGCCGCCGATCTCCAGGTTCAGGTTGGAGATCGCCGGGTTCGCGTGCCATTCGAGGCCCAGCTCGGCGAACCAGTCGAGGCGCGGGTGCGTGAGCGGGACGCGCAGCACCGCCGACTCCGGGACCTCGAACCAGCGCGGCGGCCCGCCCGGCATCCGCACGATCAGCGGCAGCACGTCGAAGCGGGTGCCGGCGCCCTTCCAGCCCAGGGCCATGGCCAGGTCCGTCAGGTCGCAGTGGAGCGGATCGCCCACCACCGAGCCGTCGTCCTGGCGGTAGCCGGCGTACCGGATCAGCTGCGGGTTGAGGATCCGGATGCCCTCCCCGTCGACCGCCTGCGGGAACACCGAGATCACCGCGCGCAGATGGCCCTCGTTGGTGGAGTACCGCAGGTGCTCCCAGCACGCCTCGGCGACCTCCTCGGCCGTGGTGCAGTGCCGGAAGTCCAGCAGCTGGAGGCCGCGCCAGTGCTTGCGGCCCACGCAGCGCGCGTGGTTGCGCCAGGCCAGTTTGACGCCGCTGAGCAGCTCCTCGGGGGTGTGCGTGTAGGTGCCCGTCGCCTCGATGGCGGCGCGCACCTCCTCCAGCCGCGCGGGGTCGGTGCCCCGCAGCTCGGGCAGCGCGAAGAACTCCTCGGCCTGGCGGCGTACGTCCGGCGTGACGCGCGGGTCCAGGGAGTCGACGGTCTCGGTCATCCGAGGGTCACCCCCGTGGCGTGGGCCAGGACGGCGCACTGCTCGTCGAGGGCCCGGCGGGCGACGGCGGCCTGCGGGGCGGCGGCGTCGAAGCCGTGGAACGCCCCGGGAATGTTGTGGAGGTGCACGGAGACCCCCGCGTCCAGCAGCCGGCGTCCGAAGGCTAGGCCCTCGTCGCGCAGCGGGTCGAACTCGATGGTCATCAGGTACGCCGGGGGCAGTCCCGACAGGTCCTCCGCCTCCACCGGGGCGGCGTACGGCGACACGCTCTCCGGCGCGTCGGTGCCGAGGTAGTGCCGCCACATGTGGACGTTGTTCCGGGCGTGCCAGCCCGGGGTGTCGCCGAACTCCTTCATCGACCGGGTGTCCATCGCGTGGTCGATCACCGGGTACAGGATCAGCTGGTGGAGCACGGCCGGGCCGCCGAGGTCGCGGGAGGCCAGGGTGACGGCCACGGTGAGGGCGCCGCCCGCGCTGGTCCCGCCGACGACGATCCGGTCGGGGTCGATGCCCAGCTCCCCGGCGTGGGCCGCGGCCCACACGAGGGCGTCGTAGCAGTCCTCGTACGCGCAGGGGAACGGGTGCTCGGGAGCGAGCCGGTAGTCGACGGAGACGACGGTGATGCCGGTGCGCCGCGCGTACTCGCGGCAGCGCGCGTCCTCGGTGTCGAGGTTGCCGGTGACGAAACCGCCGCCGTGGAAGAACAGCAGGCAGGGGGCGGGCTGTTCGCCGCCGGGACGGGTGTAGATCCGCACCGGGACGTCCGGCGCTCCGGCGCGCGCCGGGATCGCGCGGTCCGTCACCTCGACTCCGTCGTCCGGCGCGCCGCGGCCGCGCAGGGCGCGGGAGATGCGGTACGCGCGGCGCAGCGCGTCGCGGGATTCCTGGGGGCGGCCGTAGTCGAGATCGGGTTGCAGCTCGGCGGCGCGCACGAGTTCGGGGTCGAGACCCTCGGGGACGATGATGGGCATGGTGTTCCTCAGCGGCGACGGACGGGTGCGGTTCAGGGGCGGTGCGGGGACGGATCCGGGCGGTCACCGCCGGTGCCGCCCGTCGTGATGCGCCGGTCGGTGAAGGCGGGGAACTCGGCACGCGCGCGTGCCGTGTCGGCCGGGTCGAACTCGGCTTCCACGGTGGTGTCCGCGGCGCCCGCCTCGGCGACGACGAGCCCCCTCGGGTCGATGACCACGCTGTGGCCCCCGAGTTCGGTCTCCCCCTGCCGGCCGGCCGCGTTGCAGGCCAGTACCCATGCCTGGTTCTCCAGGGCGCGGGACTGGAGCAGCAGCCGCCAGTGCGCGATCCGGGCGGCCGGCCAGGCGGCGGCGACGACGAACACCTCGGCGCCGTCGTCGGCCAGCACCCGGAAGAGCTCCGGGAACCGCAGGTCGTAACAGGCCGCCAGGCCGAGCCGGCCCACCGCCGTGCCG
Source organism: Streptomyces sp. NPDC059201 (assembly GCF_042754585.1). Taxonomy (NCBI): domain Bacteria; kingdom Bacillati; phylum Actinomycetota; class Actinomycetes; order Kitasatosporales; family Streptomycetaceae; genus Streptomyces; species Streptomyces sp. NPDC059201. The sequence continues at coordinate 412,136 of NZ_JBHZBB010000005.1, read as the reverse complement.
TGGGCCCGCAGTTCGTCGCCGCGGGACAGCAGGGCCGTCTCGCGCGAGTCGTGGCCGAAGAGGTGGAACTTGCGGTAGTGGTGCAGCAGCGTCCCGTCCGGGCCGAAGAGCAGGCTGGTGTTGTACAGCCCGCCGTCCGCGCCGCGCTCGACGATGCTTCCGGCGTGCAGGTGCACGCCGGCCTCCCGCGCCGCCTCGCCCAGGCTCCGCGCGGTCGGACCGTCGAGCGGCTCGGCGGTCCGCTCGTAGTCGTCGAACGCGAAGTAGCCGGTCGCCCACAGCTCCGGCAGGACGACGAGGTCCGCGGCCCGGTGGGCGACCACGCGGTCGCACACCTCGGCCACGCGCTCCGGAAGGGGCCGACGGTGGTCGACGTCGGCCTGGATCAGAACAGCTCGCATGTACTTCTCCCCCGTGTTTCTCTCGCCCGGGTCTCTCTCGCCGGGTTTCTCTCGCCCGTGTTCCTCTTCCCGCCCGTGGTCAGCGGATGCGGGCGGTGACGAGGAACGCGTCCAGCGGGCCCAGCGTGCCGCGGAACATGGTGTCCAGTTCCGGGCTGCCCGCCGTCGGCAGTTCCCCGTACAGCTCGTCGAGGGTGTCGTAGGCGTTGCGCAGCGTCAGCGTCCCCGGTTCGAGGATGGCGCGCTGACCGAGCCAGGTCGCCAGGTCGACACCGCACCGCTCGATGCCCGGGGGCAGCGCGGCGCCGGGAGCCGGGTACACCGTGCCGCCCTCGGTCAGGCCGACCATGAGCCGGTAGAAGATCGGGCTCTCGGTCCGCGCCGTCAGGTAGACCGGCATGCCCTCGGGGCACTGCGGGAGGACGGTGTCGACGATCCGCTGCCGCATCAGCTTGCGCATGGTGCCCTTGGACTGCCGCTGCGGGACCATGCCGGTGGAGTCCAGGTAGATGATCACCTGCTCGTCGAACCGGAGCCGGTGGTGCCCGGTCCAGCCGACGAAGGCCCCGTCCTCGTCGCCGATCAGCACGAACTCGGCGAGCCGCTCCAGGTAGCCCTCCTTGCTGCGCTGCGCCCAGTACGGCGTCATGTCCGCGCCGAACGACTGCGTCGTGACGGGCACCAGCGCGTCGTAGACGCGGTAGTGCGTGGACACGGTGAGCGCCTCGCCCGGGGACTGCACCGCATAGGCGGTGAGGCCGCCCCCGAGTTCGATGCTCACGCAGTCCCGGACTGCGTCCCCCAGCACGTCGGTGATCAGCGGCAGCTTCACGGCCTCTGAGGTGACGGTCATCTTGCTTCCCATTTCTCTGTCAGGTGGATCGGGTGGATCGGGTGGATCAGGCCGGTCGGACCGGCCGGGCCGGCCGGGCCGGTCGAGCCCGGCGGCCGGTCAGGCGAAGACGGTGCCGTGGGCCGAGGCGGTCCCGCCCGCCAGTTCGCCGCCGTCGACGATCAGCTGCTGGCCGGTGATGAACCGGGCCTCGTCGGAGGCGAGGAAGAAGAACGTCGACGCGATCTCCGACGGGTCCGCGTGCCGGTTCGCCGGGATCTTCGCGTTGACCTCGGCGAACATCTCGTCGGTGTACTCGGCCCGCTGCATCGGCGTCATGACGTAGCCGGGGCTGACGCAGGCGGTCCGCACGTGCGGCGCGAGCTCCAGGGCCAGGCTGCGGCACAGGGCCAGGACGGCCGCCTTCGAGGCGTTGTAGTCGGCGTAGTACGGGTAGCCGGCCGAGCCGTTGGTGGAGGCGGTGGCCAGCAGGACACCGCTGCGCGCCTCGATCATGTGGCGCGCCGCGGCCTGCCACAGCGCCATGACCCCCATGACGTTGATGTCCATCAGCTGCCTGATGTCCTTCTCCGTCATGTCGACGAAGAGCCGACGCAGGCTGATGCCCGCGTTGGCGACGACGACGTCGATGGAGCCGTACTCCTCGGCCACGCCGTCCACGACGGTGCGGACGGCGTCCCAGTCGGTGACGTCGGTCTCGATCCAGCGGCCCACGGCGTCCTCGTCGGCGGGCTTGCCGAGATCGAGGTTGACGACGCGGTCGCCGTGGGCGGCGAAGCGCCGGGCGGTGGCCAGACCGATGCCGGAGGAGGCTCCGGAGATGACGACGGTGCGAGCGTTCATGGTTCCTTAACCGAAGGTGTAGGTGAGGTCGGTCGGCAGGCGGTCGTAGTGCGCGGCGAGCGAGTCGCGGTAGCCGCGGCCCCGGTCGAGCGCCGTGCGCAGGCGGGTGATCTCGGTGGCGTCGGCGTCCCACAGCACGCTGTGCAGAGCCTTCGCCAGATCCGTCAGGACCTCGCGCGAGGTGTCGATGAAGCGGTCCGTCAGCGGGAAGTCGGACTCCCTTGCGTGTTCCTGGATCCAGCCCAGGGTGAGGACGGCCGCGGCGCTGTCCGCGAAGTGGTCGTAGCGACGGGAAAGATAGCGGATCAGCTCGGCGGTGAACGCCGTGCCGAGCCTGCCGTGGGGTCCGACCGCGCCGGCCGTCAGCAGGCCGAGGACGTCGGCGTACGCCTCTTCCAGGGCCATGCGTTCGAAGTAGCCGATCCCGGCGGGGGCTTGCCCCGCACCGTCCACGGAGGCGCGGCGCCAGAAGTGTCCGAGGTCGTGGCAGCGGAACCAGCGCAGCGACATGCGCAGCGCCTCGTCGAGCACGTCCGAGTCGAGCACGTCCGTGTCCCCGCCGCCCCGCACGTCCGCCAGCAGCGGCAGCGAGCAGCGGCGCAGCCGCTCCCGGTGCACGTTGGCGAAGACGACGGTGAACTCGGGTCCCAGCACGGTGGATTCGGCCGCTTCGAGCGGGAAGAAGTGGGCGAAGTTCTTGTGCCCCGCGACCGACTCCCCGCCGGCGAGCAGGAGTTCCATGACGTACATGGTCGGGTGGACGTCCTGGATGGACTTCACGTCCTCGCCGAGGACCCCGGCCGCCGCCTCCCGGACCTCCCCGATCCGCTCGTCGACCGCGTCGATCTCGGTCTGGAGCTCGGGGCGGGGGGCGGCGACCAGCAGGCCGATGGGCGAGTCGACGTCCCGCATCGCCCAGGTGGCGATGGGGCCGCAGTAGAGCCAGGCTTCGCCCTGCTGGGGCTCCCGCAGCGTCGCCTGCTTCCACTCGCGGCTGTCGGCGTAGACGGCGAGCCGCTCGGCCGCCTGCCGCGCGTGTTCGGCCACCGTGCGGTTCTCGGCGGCCTTCTCCTCGTCGGCGAAGCGGGTCAGCGCCTCCGCCGCCGCGGTGAGCAGTCCGGACACCCGCTCCGGGTGCCGCTCGTCCCCGCCGGTCACGGAGGGGACGTCCAGGGCGGTGGCGCTGTCGAGGATCAGCTTCGCCCGTACGAGGTGTTTCCAGCCCTCCGGGAACCGCCGGCGCAGTTCGGAGAATCCGGGGTCGATCCGGACGGTGGCGAGGACGGGCTCCTCGCGGTGCCAGAAGGGGAAGTGGTGGATGGGCTGGCGGAGCGGTATGTCGAGGCTGGCGCTAGGCACGTGCGGGTCCCCCTTGTGCGCGAGTGGTCGTCTTCAGTTGGCGCTTGCCTGTCCCATGGCCGCCGTGGTCACCGCCGGAGCGGGGCGGCCGGCCGGCTGCGCGGACGGCTGGGACTCCGTGCGCTGGACCGGGACGAGCGAGACGGACCACTTCTTGCGGTTGGCGAGGAAGGCGAAGACGTGTCCGAGGTACTGGACGGTGAACCACAGCGGCAGGAAGGCCGCGAAGGACGGGGCCTGGCCGGTCTCGACCCAACCGATGGTGGCCCAGGTGACCACGCCGGTCGCCGCGTTGAGGGCGACGGTGGTCGACAGGTCCGTCTGCTGCTGGCCCCAGTCGTCGGCCTTCGGCTTGAGGATCGAGCCGAGCAGCAGTCCGGTGAGGACGGCGCCGAGCAGACCGGCGCCGCCGACCTTCAGCATGTCCATCGGGGTGAGGGCGGCGGGTCCGATGAGGAAGCGGTACATGACGCCGAGGCCCAGGCCCACCACGAGACCGGGCAGGTGCATGGCCGGCTTGCGCCAGTGCTGCGGAGCGGCCATCTCAAGGTCGCGGGCGCCCTTGGGGTTGCGGTAGACGGGCGGGAAGATCAGGCCGGTGAGGTCGAGGTACGGACGGTAGGCGTCACCGGCGAGGGTGATGAGCCGCTTGTCGTAGAGGATGCTGCCGATCACGTTGTAGACGTTCACGACCACGGCCAGGACCAGCAGGTCCGTGGTCATGACGGGCAGGCAGAAGAACATGCCGAAGAAGGCGGTGTGGACCGGGAAGCGGATCCAGCGGCGGCTGCCGACCTTCCAGCTGATGAGCTTGGGGCCCTCGGCCCGGGCGGTCTGGGCGACCAGGGTGGTGGAGCCGAAGGCGAGGCCGCAGTCGTACTCGAAGAGGTGCAGCTGCCAGTACCAGAGCCAGGAGGCCACGGCGAGGGCGTACATGGAGACCATGGCCGCGCCGGACAGCTCCCAGACGACGTCGCCGGTGTGCTGCCAGAGCGCGGCGGCGGCCAGGATGTAGACGACGTTGGCCAGCGATTCGACCGATCTCCAGGCCAGGGACTCCATGCCCGTCTTGGCCTTGACCACGCGTTTCACGCGGAGTGTCGCGAGAACGGAGTGCTGGACTCCGAATCCGACGACCAGTAGTGCATCGATGAGCAGCATTACGGATGACTCCATGAATCATCCACCCCCTGAGGCTATTGAGATCGACGCCCTGCTGCGACGGCGAAGCAGGCGACACAGGAAACGCACAGCTCGCGGTTCGCGAAAACTGTGCGTTGGTACAGATGATGGTCGTATACGACAAGCCCTCACGGTGCTCGTTGGCGCAAAAATTAACGGTCCCATGATCAGGCCGTCAACGGGTCTAGGCCAATGGAGCGTGAATTGATCCTCGCGATCGGCTGAAACACGCCGAACACACCACGAAGACCGGGAAGCCGGACCAAGCGTCCCCGAAGCCGCGCCGGCGCGGTCCGGCGCGCCGGGTCACCCTTGCGGCCCGCGCGGCGATCATGTGTACAGTCCGCGGCGTGACCGCAACACAAGAGGTTTCAGGGCTCCTTGACCAGGAGTTGATCGAGTCCGAGCGCCGTCAGCCCTTCGTCTCCTTCGCCGACCCGCTGAGAGCGCGTCGCAACTTCAGGAGGGCGACCTCGCTCTCCCGGGGCCTCCGCGGGCCGGCCCCCGACGAGGGGGACGTCACGGTCGAGGACACCGAACTTGACATATTCGACGATGGCCGAAAAATTCCCGTAAGAATCTACATACCCGCGGGGGGCGGGACAACGGAATCGGAATTCCGAAATCCACCTCCTGTGCTGCTCTACATGCACGGCGGAGCCTTCGTCGCGGGAGATCTCGACACCGAACACGACCGCTGCCTCCGTTTCTCCCGTGCCGTGGGCTGCGCGGTGGTTTCCATCGACTACCGGCGCCCTCCGGAACACCCCTTTCCGGCACCTCTGGAGGACTGCTACGCGGTCCTGCTCCACGTCGCCGAACTGGCCGAAAGGCGCGGCTGGGACGGCACGCGCGTCGCCGTCGGCGGCAGCAGCGCGGGAGGCAACCTCGCCGCAGGACTGGCCCTCATGGCCCGCGACCGCTCGGGCCCGGCCATCACGCTCCAGCTCCTGCTCTACCCCGCCCTGGACGACCGCCTGACCTCGAAGTCCTTCCAGCGCTTCGTCCGCGCCTCCGGCTGGGACGTCGAGGACAGCCCGCTGATGTGGCGCCACTACCTCGGGGACGCGCCCGAGACCCACGTGTACGCGGCCCCCGCCCGCTGCGACGACTTCCACGGCCTCGCGCCCGCCTACGTCCTCGTCGCCGAGGTGGACGCGCTGCGCGACGAGGGCATCGACTACGCCTGCCGCATGATGCGCGACGGCGTCCCCGTCGAACTCCACTGCTTCGCCGGGGCCTTCCACGGATTCGACCTCGCCGCCCCGCAGGCGGCGCTCACCCGGCGGGCCCTCGCCGACCAGACCGCCGCGCTCAAGGCCGCCTTCGCCCGACCCGGCCTGCCCCATCCCGCCCGCGCCGAAGGATGAACCCATGAACCCGGTCATGTCCCCCGCCGCCCGCGCCCACGCCATCAGCCGGGAGGCACCCGTCCGGCAGTCCCACCGGCAGCTCCTGTTCTGGCAGCACGACGAGCCCCAGCTCCGCCCCACCCGCCTCGACCCCGCGCACGCCCTGCTGCGGGGCCGCTTCCCGAAGTCCTGGCAGCGGCTGATCCGGGTACGGGCGCTGCTGGACGCCGCGACCGTGCTCGACCTGCCGCCCACCCTCGTACCCGACCGGGAGCACTTCGAGCAGCTCGCGCCGCTCCTGCGCGCCGCGGCGCGGGAGCTGGACCGCTGCGCGGACGAGGACGACGTCCCCTCCGCGCGCCTGGCCTCCACCTGGCTCTCGGAGTACGCGGGTTCGGGCCGCTGGCAGCCGGTGACCACGCCGTCCGGCCTCGACACCGGACGGCCCTGGGTCTACGTCGGTCCCGATCCCGCCGCCTCCGGCACGACGGACGCCGAGCTCTCCGCGCGCCACGAGCGCGTCCCGCTCTGCCTGATCGTCGCCGCCCCCCATGACGCCCTCCAGGCCGAGGCCGAGGACGCCTCCGCCGGTCTGGACGGGCTGCGCCGCGCGGCGGGAGAGGTCCTGGGCGGCGACGTCGCCGGCCAGGAGGACCCGCCGCCCCGCGTCGCCGCCGCCGACCTGCTGCTGGCCGGCGGGGTGACGCTTTCCGGCCACTGGGACCTGACGCCGCTGGCCTCGCCCTACCCGGCGACGACCGTCTTCGTGAACACCCGGCGCCACCGGCTGGACCTCGCCCCCGCCGGGGCGGCGGAACGTTCCGCCGACGCCGTCGAGGCGTCCCTCGCCCGGTCCGTACGGCGCTCCGTCGGGCACGTCGCGGCCCACCACTGGCGCCGGGCGTCCGCGCAGGGCACCGGGGAGCCCGCCCCCGGCCTCCAGAGCTTCGAGCGGCTCGCCTTCGAGGAGGCGTACGCGGCGCTGCTCCCCGCGCTCGCGGCGCACGCGGCCACCGGGGCGTCCGAGCCGCTGCGGGAGACCGTCGAGGAGCTGGCCCCCTACGCCGGGCTGCCCCGCCAGGACGCCGCCGACACGGCCGCCGCCCTGCTCGTCATCGGCCGGCTCCGGCAGGGCAGTTCCGCCTGGGACCGCCCGCTCGACCTGGACGCCGTCGCCGCCGTCCGCCCGAGCCTCGACGCCCTCGTCCGCTCCCTCCACGCGGCCCTGTGGGAGACCGACACGTTCGCCCTCGCCGAGGTGCGCGCGACGTTCGCCGCCGGAGTGCGCCACCAGGCCCGGACGGTGACCCAGGACCCGCGCCCGCCGGTCGAGTTCGTCTGGACCTTCGGCTGACCGCCGTCCCCTCCCGACCACCCCCCGGCCCCGAACGACAGGCTGATCACGAGCCATGCAGAAGCACATCGCCTTCCTGGAAAGCAATCTGACCGGCAGCGGGTACGAGGCGATGGCCGCCGCCCGCGCCGCGGGCCACCACGTCACCTTCCTCACCAGCGACCTCGGCCTCTACACGGCACCCGGCCACGAGAAGCTCGACCCCGGCTGGCTGGACGCCGTCGTGACCTGCGACACCAACGACCCGGAGAGCGTCGTCGCGGCGGTGGAGAACCTCGACCGGCCCGTCGACGCCCTCCTCGCCGTCGGCGAATGGCACATGATCTGCGCCGCCGAGGCCGCCCGGGCCCTGGGCCTGCCCGGCCCCTCCCCGGACGGGGTGCGGGCCGCCCGCGACAAGTCCCTCACCCGGCGGCTGTGCGCCGAGGCCGGGGTGCCGGTCCCCGGCTTCGCCCGCGTCACCACGCCGGAGGAGGCGTACGGCACGGGCCTGCCGCACCCCTGCGTCGTCAAGCCGCTCGACGACGCGGGCAGCAACGGCGTACGCCTGTGTACGACGCCCGAGGAGTCGGCGGACCACGTGCGCGCGATCCTCGCCGACACCCACAACGAGCGCGGCCAGCGCAAGATCCCGGCCGCCCTGGTGGAGACGTACGTCGACGGCCCCGAGGTCAGCGTCGAGATCCTGGTGTACGAGGGCACGCCCACCGTCGTGGCGCTGACCTGGAAGGAACTGAGCAGCCCACCGCACTTCATCGAGACCGGCCACCATGTGCCCGCCGGCCTGGACGCCGAGCGGGCCGAGCGCTGCGCCCGCGTCGCCACCGACGCGGTGCGCGCCGTGGGGTTCGACCTGGGCGTGGCCCACGTCGAACTGCGGCTCGCCGCCGACGGCCCGTACCTGATCGAGATCAACTGCCGCCCGGCGGGCGACCGCATCACGCGCCTCGTCACCCTGGCCACGGGAGTGGACCTCTGCGACGAGCTCGTCCGCATGCACGTCGAGCCGTGGACGCCTCCCCCGGTCACCCTCCGGCAGGCCGCCGCCATCGCGTTCCTGCCGGCCGGTCCGGGCGTGGTCCGGGCCGTCCACGGCGCCGACCGCGCCCGGCTGACCGAGGGCGTCACCGACGTCAGCCTGTACGTGGAGCCGGGCCACCACAGCCGGCCGCAGTTGAACAACACCGCCCGTCACGCCCATGCCATCGCCGTCGGGCCCACCGGCCGGGAGGCCCACGCCCGCGCCCGCGAGGCGCTGGCGGAGCTGCGCGTCGAGACGACCGCCGGCGGACCGCACCCCGGGGAGGGCGTCCGGCCGTGAACCCGGCGGCGGCGCCACGGAGGAGGGGCGGGCCACGGCTCCGTACCGCTCAGCCGTGGCGCAGCAGGTCGTCGGCGGACGCGGGCAGCCGGTGCCCGACCAGGGCCTTCAGGCGCGGGTACGGCTCGGTGTCGCCGACCAGCACGCCGCCCAGCAGGACGCGTCCGTCGCCGCTCAGCACGAGCTTGGCGTAGCGCCCGCCGCGCGGTGCCCCGACGGCGTACTCCATCGCCCCGTCGGTGTCCGCCTGCGCGTCGCCGAAGCTGGCGACCTGGACCCCGAGCAGCTTCAGCCGGGTCGACAGGTCGGGGTCGCGGAACGGCGCGGGGGTCTCCCGCAGCAGTTGCGCGGCCACGATCTCGGCCGTGCGGTATCCGGGCGCGACCAGCCCGTGGCACCGCCCGGCGACGGCCGCGCACTCGCCGACGGCCCAGACGCGCGGGTCGGGGGTGCGGCACCACTCGTCCACCAGGAACCCGCCGCGCGGACCGGTCGGGAGCCCGGCCCCGGCGGCGAGTCCGTCGCCGGGCCGGACACCGGCGGCGAAGACCACCATCGACGCGTCCAGCACCGTGCCGTCGGTCAGCGCCACCGAGGCGACGCGCCCGTCCGCCCCCGGGGCCACCCGCTCCATGGACACCCCGCACCGGATGTCCATGCCGCGTCCGCGCACGATGTCGGCCAGCAGGGACCCGCCGGGCCCGTCGAGCTGCACGGGCATCAGCCGCGGCGCCATCTCCACCACATGGGTGCGCAGGCCCAGGGCCCGCAGCCCGTTGGCGGCCTCCAGGCCGAGCAGGCCCCCGCCGACGACGACGCCGGCCGCGCCGGGCGTCGCGGCGGCCTGGATGGCCTGGACGTCGTCGAGCGTGCGGTAGGTGAAGCAGCCCGGCAGCTCGCGCCCGGGCACGGGGGGCACGAAGGGCCGCGACCCGGTGGCCAGGACCAGGGCGTCGTACGTGTGCCGTTCGCCGTGTCCGGTCCGCACCGTGCGGCGCTCCCGGTCCACCTCCACGACCCGGGTGCCGGTCCAGGTCTCCACCCGCCCGTCGGCGAGCGGGGGCGGGGTCGGCAGCAGCAGGTCGGCGGCGCTGGTGCCCTCCAGGTATCCGGACAGCCGGATCCGGTCGTACGCGGGCCACGGCTCCTCGCCGATGACGACGACCCGCCACCGGCGGTGCGTGTCGCCCGCCAGGACCCGCTCCACCAGCCGGTGGGCGACCATGCCGTGTCCGACGACGACGAGCGTGCGGCTCACTTGCTTCCTCCGGTGCTGTTCCGGGCGACGGGTGCGCAGAGGGCGGCCTGGCCGGGCCGGGCGGGCCCTCCGGCCTGGCCGGGCCGGGCCGGGGAGGCCGCGCCCGCCTGGGCGCACCACGCGCGGACGGCGTCGGCGCAGCCGCCGCAGCCGGTCGTGGCCCGGGTGGCCGCCACGATCGCGTACAGGTCGCGGGCCCCCTCCTGCCACGCGGTGCGCAGCGCGGCCCGGCTGACGTTGTTGCAGTCGCAGACGACGGCGTCGTCCGGCACGGCGGTCCGGTCGCCGGTCACGGGCGGGTCGCCGAGCAGGAACGAGAGCCGGTCCGTGGGCAGGCGGAGGTCCCGCTCGTAGAGCTGGGCCAGGGCGGCGGCGGCCCGGGGCAGCCCCAGCAGGACGCCCGAGCGCACGCGCCCCTCACCGTCCAGGACGAGCCGCGCGTACCGCCCGCCGGAGCGGTCGTGGAAGGTGACGGTCCCGGTGCCCGGGTCCTCGGCTTCCTGGTCGCGGTCACGGTCGGACGCGGCGGGCTCCTCCGGGGGTCCGAAGACCGCCAGTTCGGCGACGCGGGTGCGCAGCCGGAGGACGCCGCGGGCCGGGCGGGAGGGCGGCTCGGGGTGGGCGCCGGTGAGCAGCCCGGCCAGGGTGTCGGCCTGCTCCCACGCCACCGAGACGGTGCCGGGCAGGACTCCCTCCTGTTCCGCGCAGTCCCCGATCGCGTGGATGCGCGGATCGCTGGTCCGCAGCCGCTCGTCCACGACGATGCCCGTACGGACAAGGAGCCCGGCCCGCCGGGCCGCGTCGGTCTCGGGGACCACGCCGGCGCACAGGACGACGTGGTCGACGGACAGCCGCTCGCCGTCGTCGAGGAGGAGGGCCCCGGGTGCGTGGCCGATCGCGGTCCGGCCGAACAGCGGCCGGACGCCGTGCCGTTCGAGCCGCTCGGCGAGGATGCCGCCGGCGGTCGCGTCCACGCGCGAGGCGAGCGGGTGCGGCGCCGGGTCCACGAGGGTGACGTGGTGTCCGGCCTCGCGCAGGAGCCCGGCCGTCTCGACCCCGAGCGGCCCGGCGCCGACCACGGCGACGGAGCGGGGGGCTGGGGCGAGGGCGCGGCGGGGCGCGGGGACGGCGCGGGGTGCCGGGGCGAGGGCCGCGAGGAGTGCGCGGCAGTCGTCCAGGGTGCGCAGCGTGGAGACCCCGGCCGGCGTGCCGTCGGCCGCGGGGCCGCTCCACGCGGGGCGGACGGGCCGGGCGCCGGTGGCCAGGACGAGGGTGTCGTAGGGGTACGCCGTCCCGTCGTCGGTGTGGACCAGGCGGCGCGGGCGGTCGACGGCGGTGACGGCGCGTCCGGCGCGGACGTCGGCGTCCACGGCGGGCAGGGTGAGGGCCTCGGGCGGCAGTCCGCCCGCGAGGACCGAGCCCAGCAGGGGGCGGTGGTAGGCGGGGTGCCGCTCGGCGCCCAGGACGGTGAGCTCGCCGGCGTATCCGTGCCGGCGCAGCCCCTGGACCAGCCGGTGCGCGGCCGGTCCGTGGCCCACGATGACGAGTCGCATGCTCACCCCTCCGATTCGGCCGGCCCGAGGCGGACGGCGCATACCTTGAATTCCGGCATCTCGCTGCGGGGGTCGAGAGCGGGGTTGGTGATCAGGTTGGCCCGGCCCGCGCCCGGGAAGTGGAACGGCAGGAAGACGGTGTCCGGGCGCATGGTGTGCACCACCTTGACCTGGGCGGTGACCCGGCCGCGCCGCGACTCCACGGCGGCGGCCATTCCGTCCTTCAGGCCCGCGGCGGTGGCCGTGTCCGGGTGCATCTCCACGAACATCTCCGGTTCCGCCGCGCCGAGTTCGGCGACCCGGCGGGTCTGGGCCCCGGACTGGTAGTGGGCGAGGAGCCGCCCGGTGGTGGCGGTCAGCGGGTACTGGTCGCAGGCCGGTTCGGCGGCGTCGCGGTGGTCGACGGCGGCGAAGCGGGCGCGCCCGTCGGGGTGGGCGAAGCGGTCGAGGAACATGCGCGCGGTCCCGGGGTGCGGCTCCTGGTCCTCGGGGCCCTGCGGGCAGGGCCAGTAGAGGGCCTCGCCCGCGTCCAGCCGGTCGTAGCTGATGCCGGAGTAGTCGGCGCGGCCGCCCTGGGAGGCGCGTCGCAGTTCGTCGAAGACCTCGCGCGGCGCGGCCGGGAACCGTTCGGCGGGCTGGCCGAGGCGGGTCGCGAGGCCGTGGAGGACGTCGAGGTCCGAGCGGACCTCGGCGGGCGGGTCGAGGAGGCGCCGGCGGCGCAGGATCCGGCCCTCCAGGTTGGTCAGGGTGCCCTCCTCCTCCGCCCACTGGGTGACCGGCAGGACGACGTCGGCCAGCGCGGCGGTCTCGGACGGCACGAAGTCGGCGACCACGAGGAGGTCGAGCGAGGCCAGGCGTTCGCGGATCCGGCCCGCGTCGGGGGCGGAGACGACGGGGTTGGAGCCGAAGACCAGCAGGGCCTTGGGCCCGCCGGGACGGCCGAGGGCGTCGAGCAGTTGGTAGGCGCTGCGCCCGGGGCCGGGGAGGTCGGCCGGTTCCACGCCCCAGACGCGGGCGACGTGGTCGCGCGCGGCGGGGTCGGTGATGGACCGGTAGCCGGGCAACTGGTCGGCCTTCTGGCCGTGTTCGCGGCCGCCCTGGCCGTTGCCCTGGCCGGTGAGGCAGCCGTAGCCGCTGCCGGGGCGGCCGGGCAGGCCGAGGGCGAGCGCGAGGTTGATGAAGGCGGCGGCGGTGTCGGCGCCCTTGCTGTGCTGCTCGACGCCGCGCCCGGTGAGGACGTACGCGCCGCGCGCCTCGGCGAGCATGCGGACGGCGGCCCGCTGGTCCTCGGCGGGGACGCCGGTGACCTGTTCGACGCGCTCGGGCCACCAGGTGAGGGCCTGCCGCCAGGCGTCGTCGAAGCCGCTGGTGCGCTCGTCGAGGTAGCGCCGGTCGCACCAGCCCTCGGTGACGGCGATGTGCAACAGACCCTGGGCGAGGGCGAGATCGGTGCCGGGCGCGGGCTGGAGGTGCAGGGCGGCCAGCTCGGCGGTCCTGGTCCGGCGCGGGTCGATGACTACGAGGGAGGGCCGCTCCAGGTGGCGCAGCAGCGGGGGCATCGTCTCGGCGACGTTGGCGCCGGCGAGCAGCACCGTGTCGGCCTCCGCGAGGTCGGTGACCGGGAAGGGCAGGCCCCGGTCGAGGCCGAAGGCGTGGTTGCCCGCGGCGGCGGCCGACGACATGCAGAAGCGCCCGTTGTAGTCGATCTGGCTGGTGCCGAGCGCGAGCCGGGCGAACTTGCCGAGCAGGTAAGCCTTTTCGTTGGTGAGCCCGCCGCCGCCGAACACGGCGACCGCGTCGGGTCCGTGCTCCTCGCGCAGGGCGCGGAGCCGGTCGGCCGTCAGGTCGAGGGCGGTGTCCCAGGCGACCGGGGAGTGTTCTCCGGTACGGCCCCGGACGAGCGGCCGGTACAGCCGGTCCTTGGCGTCGAGGACGGCGGGTGCCGTCCAGCCCTTGAGGCACAGCCCGCCGCGGTTGACGGGGAAGTCGGACGGCTCGACGCGGACCGAACCGTCCTTCCGGCTGAGCGTGGTGCCGCACTGGAGGGCGCAGTACGGGCAGTGCGTGCCCACCTGGTCTGCCGTCATCGAGGGCTCAACTCCTGCTGGTGCGGTCGGAACGCATGTAGACGGCCCGGACGACGCAGACGCAGAGCGCGTAGAAGCCGAGGAAGGTCCAGAAGGCCGCCTCGCCGGTGCCGGAGGTGAAGTAGGCGTAGCGGAAGGTCACGTTGATGGCGGCGCCGCCGAGGGCGCCGATCGCCCCGGCGATGGCGATGGCCGCGCCGGAGAGCCGGCGGGCCTGGGTGAACGCCCGTGCGGCGTCGGCGCCTTCGGTGACGTCCCGTTCCGCCTTCCGGGCGAAGACGGCCGGGATCATCTTGTAGGTGGAGCCGTTGCCGAGTCCGCTGAGCACGAAGAGGAGGGTGAAGCCGGTGAGGAACAGCCCGAGGGAGTGGCGGGAGGAGGCGAAGAGCAGCAGGCCCGTGCCCGCGGCCAGGCCGATGTAGCTGGCGAGGGTGACCCGCGGGCCGCCCCACCGGTCGGCCAGCCAGCCGCCGAGCGGGCGGCTCACCGAGCCCAGGAGCGGCCCGAGGAAGGTGAGTTGGGCGGCTTCGAGCGGAGTGGAGCCGAACTGGCTCTGGAGGACGATGCCGAAGGCGAAGCCGTATCCGATGAACGAGCCGAAGGTGCCGATGTAGAGGAGGGAGATCCACCAGGTGTCGCGGTCCCTGGCCGCCTCCCGCAGGGCGCCGGGGTGGGTCCGTACGGCGTCGATGTTGTCCATGAACAGAGCGGACAGCACGGCGCACAGGACGATGACCGGCAGGTAGGCGGCGGCCACGTACGAGGGGTGGGTGTCGCCCGCGGTGGAGAGCACGAGGAGGCCGACGAGCTGGATCACCGCGACGCCGAGGTTGCCGCCGCCGGCGTTGAGCCCGAGCACCCAGCCCTGGTGGCGCCGCGGGTAGAAGGCGGTGATGTTGGTCATGGAGGAGGCGAAGTTCCCGCCGCCGACGCCCGCGGTGGCGCCGACCAGCAGGAAGACCCACAGGGGGGTGCCGGGCCGGTGCACGAAGTACAGGGCCAGCGTCGTGGGCACCAGGAGGATGGCCGAGGCGAACACGGTCCAGTTCCGGCCGCCGAACCGGGTCACCGCGTAGCTGTACGGCAGCCGCAGCACGGCGCCGACCAGCGTCGGGACGACCACGAGGAGGAACTTCTCGCCGGCGTCGAAGTCGTGCCCGATCCGCGGGGACATGAAGAGGACCAGGACCGACCACATGCTCCACACGGAGAAGCCCACGTGCTCGGAGAGCACCGACATGATCAGGTTGCGGCGCGCCACCCGCTTCCCGCCGGCCTCCCAGGCGACCTCGTCCTCCGGGTCCCATCCGGTCAGCCGGCGCCCGCGCGGGCCGGGTTCCGGGGCCGGCGGACGGGACCGGGGCCCGCGAGCGGGCGCTGTTCGGCTGCTGGACATGTCCCTCCGCCTCCGTGCGTCACGTGATTTCAAGATCACCATAAGTGAGATCGGGCGACGGAAATGGTCCAGTTGCCGATCGCTCGAATGGACCACTTGAGAACGGGTGCCCGAACGAGGCGGAATCGGTGCGGCCGGCACCGCTGCCCGGGGCATGATCGCGCCGTCAAGGGTCGGGGCGCTCGCGCGGGCGGGTTCGGCATAGAGTGCGGGGGTGCCGTCGTACAGCATTGGGCAGGCCGCACGGCTGCTCGGAGTGAGTTCGGAGACCGTTCGCCGCTGGGCGGACGGCGGCAGGCTCGGCATGGAGCGGGACGGCTCCGGCAGGCGGGTGATCGAGGGAACCGCCCTGGCCCGCTTCGCCCAGGAACGCGGCGCGGGCCTCCACGCCGTCCCGGAGGACGCCGTCCCCACCTCGGTCCGCAACGCCTTCGTGGGCATCGTGACCGCCGTCCGCTACGACGAGGTGGCCGCCCAGGTGGAGGTCCAGGCTGGCCCGCACCGCCTCGTCTCCCTGGTCACCCGCGAGGCGGCCGAGGAACTGGGCCTGGACGTCGGCGTCACGGTGACCGCCCGCGTGAAGTCCACCAGCGTCCACATCGACCTCCCCTGACCGGCGCACCTCGGGGCGTCGGCCGGGTGGGGGGTTCCGCCGGGACTTTGCCAGGGCGTGATTCGTAGGAAGCTCACGAATGCCGGGCCGATCGTCGTATTCGCATGGCAGACAGGGTTCCCCGCTCCAGGCGTCGGGTATCACTGCGCGCAGCCGCCGCACCGACCGCCCGAGGGGGCCGATCATGAGCCGACCGATCAGCACCGCACCCGCACCCGCGTCCGCGCCCGCGCCTGCCGTCTCCTTCTCGCTGCGGGGGGACGTCGCCGAGCCGGGCCTGCTCACCGTGGCCGAGCTGCGCCGGGGGTGGGAGGAGCACCGGGCCGAGGTCGTCTTCGACTGCGCCACGGCCGGGCCGCAGCACCACACCTTCGCCGGGCCGCTGCTGCGGGAGGTGATCGAGCGGGCCCGGCCCGTCTTCGATCCCGCGCGGCGCAAGGAGCGCTCGCGCTTCCTGCTGGCCGTTCAGGGCGGCGACGGGCACCACACCGTCCTGTCGTGGGCGGAGATCGACGCCGACTTCGGCGGCGCGCCCGTGCTGCTCGCGACCCGGATGGACGGCGCGGAGCTGGACGCGGCCGGACCCCAGCTCGTGGTGCCGTCCGACCGCTGCGGGGCCCGGTACGTCAGCGCCGTCACCGGCATCTGGATCGGCGCCTGCCGGGTCCCGGGAGACGGCCCGTCCGAGGGGTGAGACCGGGGGCGGGCGACTCTGGTCCCTTCCTCCAGTCCCCTCTCATCCACCATGGAGAGTCCCACAGCCTTGTTGTAGGTGAGAGGGTGGCCGTCCTAACGTGTCGCATATGCAGTCCTACACCATCGGGCAGGCCGCCCGTCTGCTGGGCGTCAGCCCCGACACGGCACGGCGCTGGGCGGACGCGGGCCGGGTCGAGACCCACCGCGACGAGAGCGGCCGGCGCGTCATCGACGGCAGATCGCTCGCCGCCTTCTCCGCGGAGCTCGCGCAGAGCGACGCCGAGGAGGACGCCTCGTACACCTCGGCCCGCAACGCCTTCCCGGGCATCGTCACCGCGATCAAGCTCGGCGACATCGCGGCCCAGGTCACCATCCAGGCCGGGCCGCACCGCCTGGTCTCCCTCCTCACCCGGGAGGCCGTGGAGGAGCTGGGACTGGAAGTCGGCATGCAGGCCACCGCCCGCGTGAAGTCGACCAGCGTGCACATCGACCGCACCTGAGCCCGCGAGCGCCGCCGGCAAGGCCGACCTCGGCCCCCTCTCTCTCCTCACGTCTTCAGGATCCTTCGATGAAACGAGCAGGCGTACGCACCTCCGGCGCCCGACCGCCCCTCACGCTGGCTCTGCCCGCGCTGCTCGGCGTGGCCTTCCTGGCCCTCCCCCTGGCCGGCATCCTCGTCCGGACCGAATGGGGCGAGCTGGGCGCCCACCTGACCTCGCCGGGCACGGTCGAGGCGCTCAAGCTGTCGCTGGTGGTGTCCTTCTGGGCGCTCGGGCTCTCCCTGCTCCTCGGGGTGCCGCTGGCGTGGCTGCTGGCCCGGGTGCCGTTCCCCGGCAAGGCGTTCGTCCGCTCGCTCGTCCTGCTGCCCATGGTCCTGCCGCCGACCGTCGGCGGTGTGGCCCTGCTGCTCGCCTTCGGGCGGCGCGGACTCCTCGGCCCCTGGCTGGAGTCCACCTTCGGCATCACCCTCCCCTTCCACACCTCCGGCGCCGTCCTCGCCGCGACGTTCGTCGCCATGCCCTTCCTCGTCATCAGCCTGGAAGGCGCCCTCGGCGGACTCCGGCCCCGGTACGAGGAGACCGCGGCCTCCCTCGGCGCCTCACCGGTCCGGGTCTTCTTCACCGTCACCCTGCCGATGGTGGCGCCCGGCGTCCTCGCGGGCGCGGCCCTCACCTGGGCGCGGGCGCTGGGCGAGTTCGGCGCCACGATCACCTTCGCCGGGAACCTGCCCGGCACCACCCAGACCCTCCCCCTCCAGGTCTACCTCCTCCTCCAGGAGGAGCCCGAGGCCGCCACCTCCGTCTCCCTCCTGCTCCTCGCCATCGCCATGGGCGTCCTCATCGCCCTGCGCGGCCGCTGGACCGGCACCCCCGCCGACCGGAAGCGCCGCGGCCCCGCGCCCACCGAGGAACCGGTCACCGCAGAGCCGCCGCACACCACCACCCCGCCGATACCGTCCTCCCCGACCGACCGCTGGGCGCTGCACGCCGACGTCACCGGCTTCACCACGCTCACCCTCGACGCGGACCCCGGCACCACCATCGCCGTCGTCGGCCCCAACGGCGCCGGAAAGACCACCCTCCTGCGCGCCCTCCTCGGCCTCACCCCCCGCGCCCACGCCGCGCTCACCCTCGGCGGCACGGACGTCACCACCCTCCCCCCGCACCGCCGCCGCGTCGCCTGGGTCCCCCAGGACGGCGCCCTCTTCCCCCACCTCACCGCCCTCGCCAACACCGCCTACGGCCTCCGCGCCCAGCACGTCCCCCGCGCCGAGGCCCGCCGCCACGCGCAAGCCTGGCTCGACCGCCTCGGCGTCGGCCAACTCGGCCACCGCAAGCCCGCGCAACTCTCCGGCGGCCAGGCCCAGCGCGTCGCCCTCGCCCGCGCGCTGGCCGCCCGCCCCCGGCTCCTCGTCCTCGACGAACCGCTCGCCGCCCTCGACCAGACGACCCGCGCCCACGTCCGCCACACCCTGCGCACCCACCTCGCGGGCTTCGGCGGCGTCTGCCTCATCGTCACCCACGACCCCGTCGAGGCGGTCTCCCTGGCCGACCGCGTCCTCGTCCTCGACGCGGGGCGCGCCCTCCAGGACGCCACCCCCACCGACGTCACCCGCCACCCCCGCTCCCCCTGGGTGGCCCGGATGCTCGGCCGCAACGCCTGGCCCGGCACCGCCACCCCCGACGGCCTCGCCCTCGAAGGCGGCGGCACCCTCGTCGCCGCCGAACCCCCGCCGCCCGGCACCCCGGCGCTCGCGATCGTCGCGCCCGAGGCGGTGTCGCTGCACCGCGAGAAGCCCGCGGGCAGCCCCCGTAACGTCTGGCCCGGCACCGTACGCGAGATCACCAGCAGCGGCAGCCGGCTCCGCGTGCTGGTCGGCTCCACCGAGGCGCCCGACCTGGTGGCCGAGATCACCCCGCAGGCCGCGGCCGAACTCGGCCTGGCCGACGGGGTGACCGTCTGGACGAGCGTGAAGGCGACGGAGACCACGGTCGTCACCCTCTGACCCGGTCGAAAGAACCCGGACTCCGTCAGCCGATCGTCCAGCGCTGGAGCGCGCTCCCGGTGTCCGCCTGCTGGGTGATCCCCGCCCCGTTCGCCGTGGACGCGGCGGTCAGGAGGAGGCCGCTGCGCACGGAGGTGACGGTGGAGGTGCCGTCGGGGAGGCGGGTGATCGTCCAGCGCTGGTTGGCGCCGCCGTGGCAGGTCCACTGGATGACGCGGGCGCCGGCGGTGGTGGAGCCGCTCTCGATGTCGGCGCACTTCCCGGAGGAGTTGTTGCGCAGCTCGTGGCCGCCGTCGGCGTGCGGGGTCAGGGTCCACTTCTGGTTGGCGCCGCTGTTCGGGCTCCAGAGGACGAGCCCGGTGCCGTCGGCGGAGCTGCTGTCCGGGTTGTCGAGGGCCTTGCCTCCGGTGGTGAGGGTGACGGGCCGGGGGGCGTCGCCGACCGGGGTGAGGGTGAGGGTCTGTTCGGCGGCCGTGCGGCCCGCGCCGACCGGGGAGCCGGTGGTGTCCGTCCAGCTGCGGGCGGGCGTGGTCTCGGCGGTCCTGGCGGTGGCGGCGGAGAGTCCGAGGACGAGGCCGCTGTAGCGGTTGACCAGCTTGACGGTGCCCGTGGGGGCGTTGTCGGCGGCGGAGGCGCCGCGGATCACGAACCAGTCCTGGCCGGTGCCGGAGGCCGCCGCCGTGACCGTCGGCTTCGTGCCCCACGCGCGCGTGGCGGGGGCGGTGGAGGCGACGCCGAGCAGACCGCCGGTGGAGGCGTTGGCGACGCGGTAGGAGCCGTCGCCCTTCGCGGTGAAGGTCCAGTGCTCCAGCGCCGAGCCGGTGGAGGCGGCCGTCGACGTGGTGGCGGAGGAGCCGGAGACCTGGGCCAGGACCCGGCCGTCGGAGGCGGCGACGCGATAGGTCCTGCCGCTCTCTATCGGCGCCGCGGGCTGGTCCGTACCGATGCTCAGGTTCACGTACTCGGCGCTCGTGCCGCCCGAGCAGCCGAAGGAGCAGTAGGCGCGGAAGTCCTTGCCGACGATGCCGGAGCCGGTGCGGTTGCCCGCGTCGAGGAACCAGCGGTACCAGGAGGCGGTCCGGTAGCTGCCGGTGTCGCCGAGCCGGAACCACTTCTGGGTGGTCAGGTCGGTGGTGGCGTAGATCTCCTGCGGGGCGTTGCCGCTCTGGTCGACGGCCTGCGGTTCGCCGATGTAGAGGCCGAGGTAGGCGTTGTAGGTGATGTCCATGACGAAGAGCGGGGAGGTGGCGGGGGTGAGTCCGGCCGCGACCTGCTGGCTCACGGAGCCGGCGTTGGCGGGGTCGTACTCCTTCGCCTTCGGCACGTAGCCGGTGGTGCTGCCCGCGCCGACCGGGACCATCGTCGACTCGCGGCCGCCGACGCCGGGCTGCGTCCAGGCGCCGTCGTACCACTTGCGCCACGAACCGGGCGCCATCTTCCCGGAGATGGGGGCGCGGGCGACGTGCCCGTAGAACGCGGCCCAGCCGCCGCCCTTGTTGACGATCCGGGAGCCGTAGAAGGCGTAGAAGTAGCCGGAGGCGGTGTCCACGAAGAGCCGGGGGTCGCCGGTGCCGTAGTGGTACGTCTGCCGCGGGAAGGCGGCGGTGTCGCCCCGGTCCGTGCTGTACGGCGAGGTGATGACGTGGTCCTTGACCTTCCAGGTACGGCCCTGGTCGGTGGAGACCGCGTAGTCGATGCCGTCGTAGTGGACGCCGTCGGCGAAGGGCTGCGGGGTGAACTCGTTGTGGACGAGGCCGTACCAGTCACCGGTGTCCGGATCGACCCACATCCCGGTCAGGTCGCAGTAGTTGCGGTGCGCGTAGCCGCTGCCGGAGGGCGCGGCGGTGGACTTCACGCCGGTGGGGCTGTTGTTGCAGCGCCAGGTGGTGTCGTTGTTGCGGTCGGCGGAGTTCGCCGGGTTCACGGCGTCGCTGATCGCGGCGGAGCGGTTGGCGGAGTCGAAGTCGGTGCCGGTGTAGAAGGTCCACTTGCGGGGGTCGTTCGCCCCGTACAGCGCGTGGGCCTGCTGGTAGTAGAAGGTGCCGTCCTTGTCGATGTACGGACTGGCGGGGGTGTCGTCGGGGCGGTTCCACGAGCCCTTGGCACCGACGGTGACGGTGTAGGTGGCGGTGGCGCCGGCGGACGTGGCGGGGGCGGCGGGGGCGGCGGGGGCGGCTTCGGCGGTGGCCGGCGGGGCGGCCGCGAGGGCGGCGCCACCGGTCACGACGAGGGCCGCCGCGACGAGCGAGCTCATGAGTCTGCTGCGCGAGAGGTGCACGAACACTCCCTGTGGGGTGGAGGAGTCGGGCCGCTGGTGGCACGGACCCTAGAGCGCATTTGACCGGTAAAACAAGAGCCCCGACTCCGCCGGATTCCTTTCGGGTCAAGGGAGTTGGGCCCGCACACCACCCCCGGGAAGCCTCCGTGGACGCCTTGACCGCAGGTGGGGGCCCGGTTACGTTGCGAGCCGGGCGGGTGCGGCGGGCGGGGCGGGTACGACGGGGGCGTCATGGTCACCATGCAGGACGTGGCGGAGCGGGCGGGGGTCACCAAGCAGACCGTCTCCAACGTCGTCACGGGACGGGTGGCGGTGCGCCCCGCCACGGAGGCGCGCGTCCGCGCCGCGATCGCCGAACTCGGTTACGTACCCAATCTGGTGGCCCGTTCCCTCGCCACCGGCAGCAGCCGCACCGTCGGCCTCTTCGTGCCGACCGTCTCCGCGCCGTTCTACGCGGACATGGTCGAGGAGGTCGAGGACGCGCTGGAGGAGCGGGGGTACCGGCTGCTGCTGTGCACCACGCGGCTCGACGGGGAGCGGGCCCGGCGCCATCTGGCCGCGCTGGCCAGCCGCTCCGTGGACGCCCTCCTGATCGCCGGCGACCAGGGCCTGACCGGCCATCTGCCGCTGCTCGCGGACGCCCGCTTCCCCGTGGTGCTGTGCGCCTGGGAGGCCGCGCTGCCGGCCGGCTTCCCGGTCGTCACGGCCGACTACGAGCACGGCGGCCACCTCGCCGGGCGGCACCTGCGCGCGCTCGGGCACGAGCGGGCCCTCGTCCTCGCGAGCCCCGCGCACACCGTCCGCACGGCCGGCTTCCGGCGCGCCTTCCGCGAGGACGGGATCGAGCTGCCGGAGGACGCCGTGCGCACGGCCGCCGAACCCACCTTCCGGGGCGGCCTCGCGGCCGCGCTCGACGCCCTCCGGGCGCACCCGGAGGCCACGGCCCTCTTCGCCACCCACGACGTCCTCGCGGTCGCCGCCATGGAGGCCGCCCGCTCCCTCGGCCGCACCGTCCCCCACGACCTGTCCGTGGTCGCCCACGACGACACCCCCGCCGGCCTCCTCTCCGGCACCGCCCTCACCAGCGTCGTCCTCCCCAAACGGGACATGGCCCGCCAGGCCGTGGACCTCGCCCTGGACGCCGCGACCACCACCACCCCGCCGACCCCCCGCCCCCGCCTCCTCCTCCCCACCCTGACCCCCGGCGACAGCACCACCCACGCACCGCGCCCGAACGCCTCCTGACACGCCCGAGGGGCGGACGGTGGTCACCCACCGCCCGCCCCTCGGCCGCGTCGTTCGGCTCACGCCGAGCACTCGTCGCCGTAGCCCTCGTCGCCGTAGCCCTTCGGCTCACAGGGGTCAGGGCCGGGGCCCGGGTCGTCGCCCCGCTCGTTGTCCAGGGTGACGACGACGACCTCCTGCTCGGCGCTCACCACGTACGGCCCGCTGACCGGGTCGGCCGGCAGCGGGTACCCGCCGGGGGCGGCGGTCTCCCGCAGGTAGTACGTGCCGTGGTCGAGGTCGCCGAAGCCGCACATGCCGGCGAAGCCGGTGGTGCAGGGCGCGCCGACCCGGGTGTCGGGTGCGGCGCCCGTGGTCTGGAGCCCGGCGACGCCGTTCGTCTCCTCCCACAGCTCGAAGGTGGCCCCGCGCAGCGGCATCCCGCTGTCCGCGTCGGTCTTGAACAGCCGCACCGACCCGGTCCCCGGCGGAATCGGCGTACGGGAGTTCTCCGCCTCGGCGCTGACGCCCGCCTGCGCGTTCTCCGCGGTCAGCACCAGCGGCCCGAACACCGGATCGCCGGGCAGGTCGTACCCGTCGGGCGCCCGCGTCTCCTGCCAGTAGTACGTCCCCGTCTCCACCGTCCGCGTACAGACGCCGTCCGCTCCGGTCACGCACACCGCGCCGAGCGGGGTGTCCGGGTCGGCGCCGCCGGTCTGGAGCCCGGGGACGCCGTTCGTCTCCTCCCACAGCCGGAAGCTCGCGCCCGGCAGCGGGTCGCCGCTCTCCTCGTCCGTCTTGACCACCCGCACCTCGCCGGTGACCGGCGGGACGGGCGTGGCCTCGTTGGACGCCTCGACGCCGACCCCCGCCTCCGCGTTCTCCCCGGTCAGGACCAGCGGGCCGAAGACCGGGTCGTCCGGCAGGTCGTACCCGGCGGGCGCCGCCGTCTCCTGCCAGTAGTACGTGCCCGTCTCCACCGTCCGGGCGCAGACGCCTTCGGCGGCGGTCACACAGGGCGCGGCGACAGCGGTGTCCGGGTCGACGCCCATGGTCTGGAGGCCGGCCGTGCCGTTGGTCTCCTCCCACAGCTGGAAGGTGGCGCCGGGGAGAGGGTCGCCGGTCTCGGCGTCCGTCTTGAGGACCCGCACCTCGCCGGTGACGGTGTTCGGGGTGTCGCAGTCCGGGAGGTCGCCGGTGAAGGGGTAGGCGTGGAACTCCTGGCCGCCGCCGCCCCCGTCGGGGCTGGTGTGGGTGAGGGAGCCGGTGGTGAAGAAGCGGCCGTTGATGCCGGGGAGGGTGACGGTCGTGGTGGACGCCTGGTCGCCCATGAGGAAGCTGCCCTGGAACTGGCCGGTGCCGGCGAGCTCGACCGTGGTCGCGTCGGGGAAGTTCCACAGCAGCCGCTCGCGGTAGGCGTTGAGCGGGTCGGTGGCGTCCGCGATGCCGCCGCTGTAGGTGCGCAGGGTGCGGTCGGCGCCGAGGACGTTGACGAGGATCGTCGCGCCGTCGGGGATCTCCTCGAAGACGATGCCCTGCTGTCCGTCGTTCGGGGCCTCCATGTCGAAGTCGACGTTGAAGACCTGGAGCGGGGAGCTGCCGTCGCCGGTGAAGAGGGTCCGGCCGCCCTGGTTCTCCGCGGTGCCGGTGGGGGTGCGCGGGACGCCGTCCACGCGCGCGTAGCACTGGCTCGCGGCGGTCAGCTGGTCGCGGAGGGCGGTGTACGGGGCGGTGGCGTCGTCGTCCTGTTCGAGGGTGGACTCGACGTCGCCGGTGACGGTGCCCGCGTGGCGTACGACCCCGGCCTCGGCCAGCAGCCGCTGGTCCGCGGCGACGGTGATGTCCCCGCCGGTGGTGAGCCAGTCGGCGCCCTCGGACGGGGGCACCTTGGAGCCGACGCCCGCCTCTCCGACGTTGTAGGCCCCGGCCTCGGCCTTGTTCATGTCGAAGGCGTCGAGGACGACGATCCGGCCCTCCGCCTCGGCCGCCCGGCCGCGGACCAGGTAGTCCTCGCCGACGTAGATGTTGATCGCGTCGTCGCGTCCCTTGATCGGATCGTTGTCGATCTCGGGGAAGGGGCTCGGGCAGCCGGGAGGGTCACCCGCGACGCAGGGGCCGAGGCCGCCCGGGAGCGGGGCGGCGGCCGCGGGGGCGGCGGCCGGGCCGAGCACCAGGACGGGGACGGTGGCGAGCGCCAGGGCGCAGGCCAGGCCCGTCGCTCCGGCCCGCCGCCGGGGGCGCGCCGGGGCGCGCGTCGTGTGCTGTCGTGTCATGCGGGGAGTCTCGGAGCGCGGCGGACGGCCCACCACTCGCGCGGCCCCGGGTTGGGCCGGTCAGGGCGCGCGCTCACCCGTCGGGTGGGTCAGGGGCCGGTGTCGGGGACGGCGTTCGCCGGGAGGATGCGGTCGGTGCCCAGCTTGCGGCTGAGGGTGGGTTCGCGGGCGAGTACGGCTCCGATGGTGAAGGCGAAGGTCAGGGCGGCGCAGACGACGATGAGCCAGGACAGGAGGGTGAGGACCAGGCCGAGGGAGCCGTACTCGGCGAGGGCGCGGTTGAGGGCGCCGGGCATGTAGAAGCGGGCGGTGACGCCGAGGGCGGTGGAGGCGGTGGCGCCGAGGAGGGCGCCGGGCAGCAGCGGCAGCCAGGGGACCCGCTTGGCGAGCAGGAGGTGCTGGGTCCAGAGCCAGACGCCGGTGGCGAGGAGGAAGAAGAGGGGGAGGCCGAGCCAGCCGCCGGCGCCGAAGCCGTCGCGGATCGGCGCCTGGAGGAGGACGACGAGGAGCAGGGCGAGCAGCCAGACCGCCCACCGCCAGGCGGCGATCCGGGTGCCCGCCTTCGGCAGGCCCCAGGCGCGTTCGCAGACGCGGGCCATGGCGCGGCTGAAGCTCGTGGCGGAGATCAGGGCGATCAGGGCGCCGACGACCCCGGTGGTCTCCCGCAGCCCGTCGGCGGTGGTCCGGTCGAAGACCTGCTGGAGCTCCTGGTCGGAGGGGCCGGTGAGGCCGAACATGACGCGCAGGGACTCGCGGAGCTGGTCGCGCACGGACGCGGGCGCGAAGGCGGCGAGGGCGAAGAGGAGCGGGACGGCGGCGAGGAACGCCTGCGCGGCGAGGCGGGTGCCGGCGTCGAGGAGGCGGCTGTCCATGACCCGTTCGGTCAGCTCGGTCAGGACCGGGAAGCGCCGCTCGGCGCCGTCCCGGAGGTCCCGCGCCCGGGTCTTCCACTCCATCCCGTCCCCCGCCCCTGCCTCGCCGGTCTCCCCGCCATGAGACGGCACGGACGGCCCCCCGGCCACTCGGCGGCACCCGGACGGGGCGGCCCGGCGTGGCACCGGCCCGGCGCGGGCGGCTCACTCGGTCCAGTAGCGGGCGAGCGCGCCCTCCTGGTAGGGGGCGGGGCTGACGCTCAGCTCGCCGGCGAAGGGCCGGTCGAGGACGAGCACCAGCAGCAGGCTGAAGCCGATCAGCGCGGCGACCGAGGCGACGAACAGCACCTGGATCCGCAGCCGCCGCATCCCGTACAGGAAGGTCAGCGGGACGAGGACGAGCGCGCCGCCGAAGGCCAGGACCTGGAGCAGCGGCGGCAGTTCCTGCTCCGCCATGGTGATCCGGGCGCGGCGCTGCGCGGCCACGTCGTTGAGGTGCGCGACGGCCTCCTCGTAGAAGACCTCCTCGCGCGCGGTCTTCGGGTCGTACGCCTGGAGCACGTCGAAGGCGGCGACGAGGCTGCGCTCGGTGGCGCCGTACTGCGGCCGCCCCTCCCGCATCAGGGGCCACTGGTGCTCCACGACGGCGTGGACGTAGTCGCTCAGGGCCGCGTCGAGGCCGGCGCGGACGGGCGGCGGGAAGGCGGCGGCGTCCCGGGCGATGAGGGCGACGTCGGTGGCCTCGGCGGCGACGATCGTCTGGGTGCTCTCCAACTGGGTCCAGAGGGTGACGATGACGAAGGCGAGGATGATCCCGTAGATCGCGCCGAACATGCCGAGGGTCACGCCGACCATGTCGTTGTGTTCCCCGTCGGCGAGCGAGGGATGGCGGCGGCGGAGCAGCACGCTGCCCGCGACGGCGAACGCGACGGTCCCGCCGACGAGGATCACGGCCAGGGTGAAGGAGCTGAAGTGGTTGAGCAGCCAGAGCGACATGGGCGCGGAGTCTAGGTACCCGGCGCGCCCGCTCCGGACCACACAGGAGGCGTACGCCCCCGGCGCGTGGCCAGAGTGCACACCAACGGGTGACCCCGCCGAGCGCCCCGGTGACCGCCGTGGGGGTACGGCGGCCACCGGGGGCCGTATCAGGCCAGACGGGCCAGGAGATCGGCGAAGAGCTCGGGCCGGCTCACGTACCCGACGTGCGAGGTGGGCAGGGTGTGCACGTCGAAGGGGTGGTCGGGGGTGAGTGCGTCCGCCTTGCGGATCATGTGGTCCTGCACGGCCGGGGTGAGGCCCTGGTCGGCGGAGAGGCGGACGTAGGTGTGGGGCACCTGGCGCCACGCCTCGGGCCGGATCACCGCGCCCGCTTCGAGGACGGCGTAGTTCTCGTCCGCGTCCATGGAGTCGAGGAAGTGCCGGAAGAGGGCGTCGGACGCGTCGGCCATGATGGCGGCCTTCAGCGCGGCGAAGACCTCCGGGTCGGTGTGGGCGCGGCGCCAGTCGAGACGGGCGACGCCGGGGTCGCGGCCGGGCGCGTCGTACGGGACGGCGATGAGGGCCGCGGCCGCGTCGAGCAGGTTCTCGTCGACGACGTCCCACGGCTCGGAGACCATCGCGGGGTCGGCGAGGCAGAGCGCCGACAGGTAGACCGCCCGGTCGACGAGTTCGGGGACGGCGTTGACGACGCCGGTGAGGGTGAGGCCGCCGAGGCTGTTGGCGGCGAGGACGACCGGGCCGTGGTCCGCGAGCCGCCGCACCACGCCGACGACGTGCTCGACGTTGTCGGCGAGGGTGACCCCGTGCATCGGGGAGTCCTCGCGGGTCAGGGCCGTACGGTCCTGGGTCGGCCGGTGGAAGGCGGCGGGCCCGGTGGCCGAGTCGCCGTGGCCGGGCAGGTCGACCGCGTACGAGCGGTGGCCGCGCAGGGCCAGCTCGTTGCGGAGGGGGGTCCAGGCACGGGCGTTGCTGGAGCCGCCGTGCACGAACACGAACGTGGGAAGCGCGTCGATGCGCATGGGAAGGATCCTCGTCATCCTGAGGGCGTAACGGTGGACGCGTGGACCTCGGGACCGGCGGGCGCGACAGCGCACGGGTGAGCGGCACGGGCACGGACCCGGAAGGGGCGCGTGCGCGTGCGGGAAGGGCCGGAACCGCGGTCAGCGCGCGGAACGGAGCCGGATCGCCCGGAAGTTCTGGATGACGGAGCACATGCGGCCGACCCTAACAGCCGCCTCGCGCTCCCCCCACTGGTTTTCCCGCCGCCCGGACCCGGTTCGGGGTGCCCGCTTCCTACAGAGGCGTCGCGGCCTTGAGGATCGCGTAGAGGGTCACCGCGGAGTTGGCCGAGGAGAGGGCCGAGACGGCGACGCCGACGACCGCGCCCCAGAGGGCGAGGCCGACGGCCGTGAAGACCGGCGGCCAGGCGCGCGGGGCCGGGGGCGGCGGCGCGAGGAGGGCGGCGACCCGCCGGGGCACCGGCCCGGCGACGGCGAAGGCCGGCAGGGTCGCGGGGCCGCCCGCGCCGCCGGAGGCGAGGGCCGCGCGCCCGATGGCCCGCGCCACCACGCGCCGGCTGCCGACCCGTACCGCCGCCTCCTCGTCCGCCCAGCGCTCGGCGGAGTAGACGACGGCCGTACGCAGCGGGCGCAGGAACGGGTTGGCCGCCGCGGCCAGCCGGGCGACGAGCAGCAGCCGGTCGTGCCGGCCCGTCAGATGGGCCCGCTCGTGGGCGAAGAGGGCCCGCCGCTCGGCGGGGCCCAGCCGGGCGAGCATGCCCCGGCTGACCACGACCCGCCCCCGGGAGCCGCGCGCCGCGGCCGGGAGGGCGTACGCGTACGGCGCCGGGTCCGGCAGCACCGCGACCGGGGTGTCCGGCAGCCCGGCGAGCGCGCGGGCGGCCCGCCGGCGGACGCGGCGGTGGCGCAGCAGCACCCGGCCGCAGACCGCGACCAGCGCGAGGAGGGCGGGGATCGCCGCCCGGCCCGCGATCTCGTCGTACGGCAGCGCGGCGCGCACCTCCGGGTCCGACCAGGCGTCCGGGAGCGGGTTGCCGGGGAGCTGGGCGGTGCCGACGACCATGAGGAGCGCGAGGCAGAGCGTGCTGCACACGGCGAGGACGGCGGCGACTGCGGTGAGCAGCCGGGTCGCCGTGCGCGGGTGGAGGTGGTGCTCGGCCAGGCGCGCGACGGGCCACGCGGTCAGCGGCAGCACGAGCGGCAGGAAGACGAAGACTCCCACGGCGTCAGCCCGCCTCCCCCGGCCCACGGTGCGGCTCGTCCTCCGCTGTGTCCCCCGGCTCGTCCTCCGCTGCGTCCTCCGCTTCGGCGCGGGCCAGGAGTTCCCTCAGGAGCTGTTCGTCGGAGGCGGGGAGGGTGGTGACGAAGCGGGTGAGGACGGCCTCGCGGTCGCCCTCGCCGTCGAGGAGCCTGCGCATGCGGAGGGCGGCGAGCCCGGCCTCGTCGGCGACGGCGGTCCACTCGAAGGAGCGCCCGGCGCGTTCGCGGGCCACGGCCCCCTTGGCGTGGAGGCGGGTGAGGATGGTGATGACGGTGGTGTACGCGAGTCCGCCGCCGAGGCTCTCCCGTACAAGCCCCGCGGTGACCGGCCGTCCGGCGGCGCGGACCGCCGCGAGAACCTGGACCTCCAGCTCGCCCTGGCCGCGCCGGCGCGCGGCTCCGGCGGCCCCGGCGGGCTCCGCCCCCTCGGCGTCCCGCTTCTTCATCCGTCGTCCACCTTCCGGTTCCCGGCCGCTCGTCCGGTCCACCCGGGTGCCGTTCATCGTTCGGGGGGCGACCCTACCCGGTCCTTCTACGTCCCTGTAGATTGACGCGGGTCGGAGCCCCGTCCCGTCCCCGCCAGGAGAGTCACCCCATGTTCGGTCTGAGCGAGATCGCGATCCTGCTGGTCGTCGTCGCCCTCGTGGTCGGCGCGCGGAAGCTGCCGGAGCTGGCCCGCAACGCCGGCAAGGCGTCCCGGATCCTCAAGGCCGAGGCACGGGAGATGAAGGCCGACGACGCCCGCCGCGAGCCGGCGGCCACCTACACGGTCAAGGAGACGCCGGCCCCGGCCGGAGACCGCTGACCCCGCCCCTTCGCCGGGGCGCGTCAGACGTCCGTCCCGTCGTCGACCGTGAGCGGGGGCAGCGTCCAGCGCCCGTCGAGGACCGAGGGGTCGGGGCCGTAGAGCCTGACCACGACGGCGAACGGACCGGCCGGGGCGGGCAGCCAGTTGGCCGCGCGCTTCGGGTCGGCGGGGCGCCGGTGGGCGACGTACAGGGTGAGTCCGCCGTCGTCGTCGTAGAGGACCCCCGGCGTGCGGTCGCCGATCGCGTTCCCGTACCCGTACAGGGAGGCCGACCAGAAGAAGCGGGCGGGCGGGAGCTGTCCGGGGCCGAAGCGGAGCGCGTACGCGTGCCGGGAGCCGTCCGGCAGGCCGTCACCGGCCGGGTCGAACCGCACGTCGCCGCACCACATCTCCGCCGCGGGAAGTCCGTAGAGGCCCTCGTGGGCGCCGATCGCGCGGCGCAACGGCTCCGTGCCGAGCTCGGCGCGGGTGCCGTGGAGCGGGGCTGCGTGGGTGCGGGCGGCGACCGCCTCGGTGAGCCGGGCGCGCCCGTCGGCGATGCCCGCTTCGAGGGCGGCGCGGAGCCCGGGGGCGAGCGCGGCGGGTTCGAACGCGCCGCCTCCGTCGACGCCGAGGGCGGCGAGCCACCCACGCAGGTCGCGGTCGGTGTCGAGGGCGGGGAAGAAGCCGAGGAGGAAGTCGAGGAGGGTGAAGAACTCGACGGTGTCGGTCTCCTCCTCCCGCAGGACCGGCCAGAGCGGCTCCTCCGCCGGGTGCGGGGCGGCGGTGTCGGTGTACGCGGAGAGCGGGCGCAGCCGGTACCGCTGCTGGACCGCGCGCAGGGCCGGGACGTCGTCGGGTCCGGCGAGGTAGGTGCGGCCGGGGATGCCGACGAGGTGGGTGGCAGTGTGGAGGACACCGGCGACACCGTCCGGGACGGTGCCCGTCCAGCCGGGACCGGCAATCAGGAAGTCCCCCGCCTCCGGGCCGGTGGCGCGCGCCCCGACGAAACCGGCGTGGACGGTGTCGAGGTCCTGCACCGGCAGGACGAAGTAGCGGTCGGTGGCGGGGACGGACAGCACCCAGGGTTCGGCCCGCAGGTCGAGCCAGGCCCAGGAGCGGGCGGTGTCGTGGTCGGGCGGGGCGGCGTCCGATACGGCCGGGCCGGACGGCTCCGCGTCGTGCCGGAAGCGGCCGAAGCCGCCGACGGAGCGGGGGTCGTACGGGTCGATCGCGTGGGCGTACAGGGTGCGGTAGGCGGCCAGGAGCGGGTATCCCCAGATCCACGCCTCGGCGGCGGTCCGCCGCGCCTCCTCCGCCGTCGGCACCGAGCGCTCGCCCATGTCCGCCCTCCTCGCCGCGCCGCATGACCGGAATTACCGGACAAACTGCCACGGTTCGGGAGGGCTCGCACGTGGAGGGAGCGGCTGGGAGCGGCGTTACGCCTCGGCTCCCCCAGGGGGAAGCGGCTCGGCGACCGAGGCGAGGTAGCGGGCGTACTCGTCCAGCGCGGCCAGCGCCTG
This sequence comes from Streptomyces sp. NPDC059201, assembly GCF_042754585.1. NCBI lineage: Bacteria > Bacillati > Actinomycetota > Actinomycetes > Kitasatosporales > Streptomycetaceae > Streptomyces > Streptomyces sp. NPDC059201. The sequence goes on along the minus strand of NZ_JBHZBB010000005.1, from coordinate 381,127 downwards.
CGCGTCGTCGCGGTCGACGAGCCAGGTGAGGGTGAGGCCGTCGAGGACGCCGAGGCCGTGGCGGGCGAGGACCGCCAGGTCCACGGTCCAGGCGAGGCCGGCCGCCCGCGCCATCGACTCCAGGTGGGCGCGGTTCACGTCCAGGTAGTGCCGGTACTGGCGGCGGGCCAGGTCGGCGAGGCCGGGGCGGCGGAGCGCGTACTGGGTGACCTCGTACGTGACCAGGTGCTCGGCCGGGCGGGCCAGGACCTGCTCCCAGTAGGCGTGGAGGATCGCGCGGACCTTCTCGAAGGGCGTGGCGCCCTCGGGGTGCGCGAGGTCGGCCGGGGGGAGGTTCCGCTCCATGATCCGCTCGATGACGGTCTGGAACAGCTCCTCCTTGGAGCGGAAGCAGTAGTGGAAGGCGCCGAGCGGTACCCCCGCCTCGGCGACCACGGCCCGGGTGGTGGTGTCGGCGACCCCCTCGCGGATCATGACCCGGATCGCCGCCTCCGCCAGCTGCTCGCGGCGCTCGGCGGCGGAGAGTCGGGGCATGGGGCGGGCTCCTCGGAAGGGACGGGGCGGGGCGGGGCGGGGCGGGACAACGTACCGCAGGGGGCGCGGGGGGCATCGCTTACAGGAAGGCCATGCCCTCGCCCCGGTAGGTGGGAACGGCGTCGACGATCCGGTCGTGCTCGACGAGGTGGAGGGTGTCGACGCGTTCGCACAGCTCGCCCGCCTTGGCGTGCCGGAACCAGACGCGGTCGCCGAGGCGGAGGGTGTCGGCGGCGGGTCCGGTCAGCGGGGTCTGCACCTCGCCCGCGCCCTCGGAGCCGAGCATGGCCAGGCCCGCCGGGTGGACGGGGACGGGCAGCCGGTCGGGGCCGGCGGCGCCGGAGGCGGTCCAGCCGCCGCCGAGGACGGTGACGTGGCCGGGGGCGGGGCGGCGGACGACGGCGAGCGCGAAGTACGCGGCGGGGAGCGGGCTGAAGCCCCGGTAGTGGTCGAAGAGGGCGGGGGCGTAGAGCCCGGAGCCGGCGCCGAGCTCGGTGACGGCGGGCTCGGCGGAGGTGGCCTCCAGGCTGCCGGTCCCGCCGCCGTTGACGAACTCCAGCGGGGCCACGTCCCGTACCGCGCGGACGACGGCGGCGCGGCGGGCGCGCAGCTCGCGGGCGGAGAGCCGCTGGACCACGCGGACGGCGGCGCGCATCGGGCGGCCCTGGGTCGGCTGGTCGTCGCCGACGCCGGCGATCTGCCCCTCGTACGCCATCACGCCGACCAGCCGCAGGCGCGGGCGGGCCACGACGGCGCGGGCCAGCGCCGCGGCCTGTCCCGGCGCGTGGAGCGGCGAGCGGCGCATGCCGAGGTGGACCCGGCCGCCGAGCAGGCGGAGGGAGGCGTCGAGGTCGAGGCAGACCCGCACCGGCGGGCCGGAGGGGCCGATCGCGGCGGCGAGGAGGTCGAGCTGCTCGGGCGAGTCGACCATGACGGTGACCCGGGCGGCGGCGTCCTCGTCGGCGGCGAGGCGGCGGAGCGCGTCGGTGTCGGCGGTGGGGTAGCCGACGAGGACGTCCGCTGCGGGGTCGTGGGAGGCGAGCCAGAGGGCCTCGGGGAGGGTGAAGGCGAGGATCCCGGAGAAGCCGGGGTGGGCCAGGGCCTCGCCGATGAGGGCGCGGCAGCGGAGCGACTTGCTGGCGAGGCGGATCGGTTTGCCGCCGGCGCGGCGGGCCATCTGCGCCGCGTTGGCGCGCAGCGCGCCGAGGTCGACGACGGCGAAGGGCGGCTGGAGCCCGGCGGTCGCCTTCTCCAGGTCGGCGAAGCCCGCGGGGCGCGGGGCGGACACGGCGGCTTCGGAGTCGGTGCGGGCACTTGCCATGGCGGCGGCCTTTCGTGACCTCTACGGGGACCGGGTGACGGCGGAGCGGGCGGCCGACGGACCGGCGGCCGACGGACCGGGGGGCGACGGACCGGATGGCGACGGACCGGGTGGCGACGCCGTCACCGTCTCTTGGTCGTCCGTCCAAGTCAAGGCTCCGGGACCCTTGACTTGGACGGTTGACCAAGTCCACCCTTCCGGACAACGAGAACCGGCGGTAACCCGCCACCGTCCGGCCGGACCCCCGGCCCGGCCCTCCGGCCCGAAGGGAACGCCCGGCATGAGCGGCAGCGAGAACGACGACGTCTGGCGCAACTGGGCCGGGAACGAGGAGGCCCGCCCCCGGCGGGTGGTGCGCCCGGCGAGCACCGAGGAGGTCGCCGCCGCCGTGCGGGACGCGGTACGGGACGGGCTGCGGGTCAAGGCGGTCGGCTCGGGGCACTCCTTCAGCGGCGTCGCCGTCGCCCCCGACGTGCAGCTCCGCCTCGACCGGCTCGACGCGGTGGACGGGGTGGACGCGCGGACCGGGCTCGTCACCGTCGGCGCGGGCATGCCGCTGTGGAAGCTGAACCCGCTGCTCGCCTCGCACGGCCTCGCCCTGGAGAACATGGGCGACATCGACCGGCAGACGGTCTCCGGCGCGATCTCCACCGGCACCCACGGCTCGGGCATCCGCTTCGGCGGCATCGCCACGCAGGTCCGCGCGCTCGAACTCGTCCTGGCCGACGGCTCGGTGACGGTCTGTTCGGCGACCGAGCGGCCGGAGCTCTTCGCGGCGGCCCGGGTCGGCCTCGGCGCGCTCGGGATCATCACCAAGGTCACCCTCCAGACCGTCCCGCTGTACGCCCTGCACGCCCGGGACGCGTCGATGCCGGTGGCGGAGACCCTCGGCCGGATCGACGAACTGGTCGAGGAGAACGACCACTTCGAGTTCTTCTGGTTCCCGCACAGCGAGACCACGCTCACCCGCCGCTTCCGCCGGCTCCCCGGCGACACGCCCCTCTCCCCCATCGGCGCGTTCTCCCGGCGGCTGGACGAGGCCGTGAGCGGCCCCGGCTTCGAGGCCCTGAACCGGCTCGGCACCCGCGTGCCGCGCCTGGTGCCGCCGATCACCCGCTTCGCCGCGCGCGCGATGTCCTCCCGGAGCTGGACCGACCACGCGTACCGGATCTTCGCCTCAGTGCGCGATGTCCGGTTCCACGAGGGTGAGTTCGCGATCCCGCGCGCGCACGCGGCCGAGGCGCTGCGGGAGCTCCGTACGTGGGTGGACACGCACGGGGAGCCGGTGTCGTTCCCGCTGGAGGTCCGCTTCACGGCCGCCGACGACATCTGGCTCTCCACCGCCGAGGGCCGGGAGAGCTGCTACATCGCCTTCCACCAGTACCACCGGATGCCGTACCGCCGGTACTTCGACGCCTGCCAGGCGATCCTCGGCGCCTACGGCGGCCGGCCGCACTGGGGCAAGATGCACGACCTCGGCGCGGAGGAGCTGGGCCCGCGCTACGGGCGGTTCGACGACTTCGTGGCCCTCCGGGACGCCCTGGACCCGACCGGCGTGCTGACCAACCCGTACCTCGACCGCGTCCTCGGCACTCCCCCGGCGGGGGGCTGATCAGGCACCCCGGGCGATGGCACACTGGCCCCCGGTCTGCCGAAGGAGTACCCGCCGTGTCCGTCATCCAGCGCCTGCGCACCGCCGTCCGCCGGACCTACCGGCGGACGGTGGACCTGAGCCACCCGGCCCGCTCGCCGCTCGGCAGCGCGGTCGTGAACTGCGTCGTGTACGTCGACGGGGTGCGCCGGACGGTGCGGGGGGCGAGCACCGAGGACGCGCTGCGGCACGTCCGCCGGGGCGGCGACGGCTTCGTGTGGATCGGCCTGCACGAGCCGGCGGAGAAGGAGCTGACGGTGCTGGCCGAGCTCTTCGGACTGCACCCGCTGGCCGTCGAGGACGCCGTCCACGCCCATCAGCGGCCCAAGGTCGAGGAGTACGACGGCGTGCTGTTCGCCGTCCTGAAGACCGTCCGGTACGTCGAGCACGAGGAGCTGACCGCCACCAGCGAGGTGGTGGACACCGGCGAGCTGATGGCCTTCATCGGGCCCGACTTCGTCATCACCATCCGGCACGGCGGGCACGGCTCCCTCGGGCCGCTGCGCGAGGCCCTGGAGGCGCTGCCCGAGCAGCTGGCCAAGGGCCCCTCCGCCGTCCTGCACGCCATGGCGGACCACGTGGTGGACGACTACCTCGCCGTCGCGGACGCCGTGCAGACCGACCTCGACGCGATCGAGAACGCGGTCTTCTCCGACCAGGCGGGCCGCCTCGACGCGGGGCGGATCTACCAGCTCAAGCGGGAGCTGCTCGAACTGCGCCGGGCCGTCGCCCCGCTCTCCCGCCCGCTGACGGCGCTGGCCACCCGGCCGATGCCGCTGATCGACCCGGACATCCGGGCGTACTTCCGGGACGTCAGCGACCACCTCGCCCGCGTCACCGAGCAGATCGCCTCGTACGACGCCCTGCTCGACTCGGTGCTCCAGGCGCACCTGGCACAGGTGACCGTCGCGCAGAACGAGGACATGCGGAAGATCACCGCCTGGGCGGCGATCGTCGCGGTGCCGACGATGGTGTGCGGGATGTACGGCATGAACTTCGACCACATGCCGGAGCTGCGCTGGACCTACGGCTATCCGACGGTGATCGGAGTGATCGCGGTGGCCTGCTTCGTCATCCACCGGGGCTTCCGCCGCAACGGCTGGCTGTAGCGGAGGGGCAGGGGTCGGGTCCGACCCTGGTGTGACCGACACGACGCCCCCATCAGGGATCTTGACGGTTCCCTGACGCTCTGGCGGGGATCGGCGCTCCACGTGCTGCTTAGGCTGACCCGGCCCGTCGGTCGGCGGGCCGGAACCCACCCCTCATCAGGCAGCCCGGGAGCACCCATGTCCACCGCGAACGACACGCGCACGAGCAGGCTGCGCGCGTGGATGCTGGAGGGCCTGTCCGACATGGGCAAGGGCAAACCCTCCCGGCCGAAGGCACCGGCGCCGGACGCCGGGCACCGGGGGCAGCCCTGGTACCGGGTGATGTGCCTGACCGGCGTCGACTACTTCTCGACCCTCGGCTACCAGCCCGGCATCGCCGCGCTCGCCGCCGGGCTCCTCTCCCCCATCGCGACCATCGTCCTCGTCCTCGTGACGCTGGCGGGCGCGCTGCCGGTCTACCGGCGCGTGGCGGAGGAGTCGCCGCACGGCGAGGGCTCGATCGCGATGCTGTCGCGGCTGCTTTCGTTCTGGAAGGGCAAGCTGTTCGTCCTGACCCTGCTGGGCTTCGCGGCGACCGACTTCCTCATCACCATCACGCTGTCGGCGGCCGACGCCTCCACCCACCTCGTGGAGAACCCGCACCTGGAGTCGGCGCTCCACGACAAGCAGGTCCTCATCACCATGATCATGATCGCGCTGCTCGGCGCGGTCTTCCTGAAGGGCTTCCTGGAGGCGATCGGCGTCGCCGTCGCCCTCGTCGGCGCCTATCTGGCGCTCAACGCCGTCGTCGTGGTCACCGGTCTGTGGAAGGTGCTCACCGAGGGGCACGTGGTGACCGACTGGTCCGCCGCCCTGACCCAGGAGCACGGCAACGTCTTCGCGATGATCGGCGTCGCCCTCCTCGTCTTCCCGAAGCTCGCGCTGGGCCTCTCCGGCTTCGAGACGGGCGTCGCCGTCATGCCGCACGTCAAGGGCGACCCCGGCGACACCGAGGAGAAGCCCGCCGGCCGGATCCGCGACACCAAGAAGCTCCTGACGACCGCCGCGCTGATCATGAGCGTCTTCCTCATCTGCACCAGCTTCATCACGACCGTGCTCATCCCGCACGAGGAGTTCGAGTCCGGCGGCAAGGCGAACGGGCGCGCCCTCGCGTATCTCGCCCACGAGTACCTGGGCAACACCTTCGGCACCGTCTACGACGTGTCGACGATCGCGATCCTCTGGTTCGCGGGCGCCTCCGCGATGGCCGGTCTGCTCAACCTGATGCCCCGCTACCTGCCCAAGTACGGCATGGCACCGCACTGGGCGCGCGCCGTCCGCCCCATGGTGATCGTCTTCACCCTGGTCGCGTTCCTCGTCACCTGGATCTTCGACGCGGACGTGGACGCGCAGGGCGGGGCGTACGCGACGGGTGTCCTCGTCCTGATCTGCTCGGCGTCCATCGCCGTGACCATCGCGGCGCGCAAGGCCCGCCAGCGCGGTTGGACGATCGGCTTCGGCGTCATCTCCGCCGTCTTCCTCTACACCACCGTGCTCAACGTCATCGAGCGCCCGGACGGTGTGAAGATCGGCGCCTGCTTCATCGCCGGCATCATCCTCATCTCCTTCCTCTCCCGCCTCGGCCGCGCCTTCGAGCTGCGCGTCACCCATGTCGAGCTGGACCAGACGGCCGCGCTCTTCGTCCGGGACATCGCGCACCGCACGCCCCGGTTCATCGCCAACGAGCCGGACCGGCGGGACCGGGCGGAGTACCGGGACAAGATCGAGCAGATACGCGCCGACAACGACCTCCCGACCACCGACGACTTCGTCTTCGTGGAGGTGACCATCACCGACCCGTCCGAGTTCGAGGCCGGGCTGACGGTGAGGGGCGAGGTCCTGCACGACCGCTACCGGGTCCTCACGGTCGAGTCGTCCTCCGTCCCCAACGCCCTCGCCGCGCTCCTGCTGCACTCCCGCGACCTCACCGGCACCCGCCCGCACATCTACTTCGAGTGGACCGAGGGCAACCCCTTCGCCAACTTCCTCCGCTTCTTCCTCCTCGGCGAGGGCGAGATAGCCCCCGTCACCCGCGAGGTGCTGCGCGAGGCGGAGCCCGACCGGGACCGCCGTCCGCACGTCCACGTCGGCTAGGACCCTCTCCCCCAGGCACACCCGATGTCGCCGATATGAGAGGTTTGCTCCGTTCATCCGATCAGCGGGCGGAGAGGGACGGCACGGCATGGCGCGGTGGGACGGTACGGAGGCGGGGGCGGGCCCCGAGGGGGCCGCGCGGGCGGCGGACGACGAGGCCCGCTGGTTCCGGGTCCTGCTCCACGTGGGCTTCTTCCTGCTGCTCGGCTCCTCGCTGACCCGCTTCCTGATGCGGCACACCGGCGAGGGGATCGCCCCCTGGGTGGTCTCCCTCGCCGCCGTCCTCGCGGTCCTTTACGTGGCCGAGCCCGCGCTCGCCACCGACCGGGCCCGCCGCCACCTCTGGCTCGGCGCCTGCTCGGTCGCCTGGATCGCGCTCGTCTTCCTGGCCCCGAGCTTCGCCTGGTGCTCGATCCCGCTCTTCTACCTCGGGCTGCGCAATCTGCGCCCGCCGGTCGCCGCCGGCTACATCGGTCTGCTCACGGTGGTCTCGGTGACCGCGCAGCTGCGGCTGGCGGGCCGCTTCGAGTTCGACATCCTGCTCGCCCCGCCCGCCATCGCCGCGATCTGCGTCGCCGTCTTCGTCCGCATGGACCGGCAGTCCGAGCGGCAGCGCGAGCTCATCGCGGACCTCGTCCGCACCCGGCGCGAACTGGCCGCGACGGAGCGGCGCGAGGGCACCCTCGCCGAGCGGCAGCGGCTCTCCATGGAGATCCACGACTCCCTCGCCCAGGGGCTTTCGAGCCAGCGGATGCTGCTCCAGGCCGCCGACCGCACCTGGCGGTCGGACCCGGAGACGGCCCACCGGCACGTGCGCGCCGCCGGGGCGATCGCCGAGCACAACCTCACCGAGGCCCGCCGCTTCGTCCACGACCTCGCCCCCGCCGACCTCGCCGGGGGCGGCGGTCTGGGCGAGGCCCTGCGCACCCTGGCCCGCCGGGAGTCCACGGACGGGCTCACCGTCCGCTGCCACATCGAGGGCGTCCCGGCCCGCCGGCTGCCCGACCGGGTCCAGTCGGCGCTGCTGCGGATCGCGCAGGGCGCGCTGGCGAACGTACGGGAGCACGCGGACGCCCGTACCGCCGCGCTCACCCTCACCTACCTCGACGACCAGGTCGTCCTCGACGTCGCCGACGACGGCCGGGGCTTCGACCCGGCGGCCGTCCGCGAGGACGGCGGCGTGCGCGGGCACGGCCTTCCGGCCATCCGCACCCGGGCCCGTCAGCTCGGCGGCACCCTCACCGTCGAGTCGGCCCCCGGCGAGGGCACCGTCCTGTCGGCCGCCGTACCGCTCGACGGGGCGGCCTGATCAGGCCGGGGGCGACCCGCCGTGTCTCACAGCCCGGTTCCGCCGCCGGCCTCCAGGTACTGGCCGGTGATCCAGCGGGCGTCGTCGGAGGCGAGGAAGGCGACGACGTCCGCGATGTCCTCCGGGGTCCCGATCCGGCCGAGGGCCGCGCGCGCGGCGAGGGCCGCGGCGGCCTCGGGGGTGGCCCGGTGACGGGCGTTCATGTCGGTGGCGACGAAGCCGGGGGCGACCGTGTTGACGGTGATCCCGCGCGGGCCCAGCTCCTTGGCCAGGGCCAGGGTCATGGTGTCGACGGCGCCCTTGGTCATGGCGTAGGTGACGGACTCCGGGTAGGCGTTCCGGGAGGTCAGCGAGGAGATGTTGACGATCCGGCCGCCCTCGCGGAAGCGGTCGGCGCCGCGCTGGACGAGGAAGAGCGGCGCCTTCACGTTGACCGCGAAGAGCCGGTCGAAGACCTCGGGGGTGAGCTGGTGGAGCCGGCCGGAGCCGCTGGCGCCCGCGTTGTTGACCAGGATGTCGATCTCCGGTCCTGCGCCGGCCCCGGCGAGCCCCGCGTCCAGGGCGGCGTAGAAGGTGTCGACGGCGTCGGGGCGGTCCAGCTCGGCGCGGAAGGCGAAGGCCCGGCCGCCCTCCTCCTCGACGGCCGCCACGGTCGCGGCGGCGGCGGCCGTGTCGCTGCCGTAGTGGACGGCGACGAGGGCGCCGTCGCGGCCGAGCCGCTCGGCGATCCCCCGCCCGATGCCCCGGCTCGCTCCGGTGACGATCGCGGTCCTGCCTGCCAGTCGGGCCATGGGGTGCGTCCTGCCTCGTGCGGTGGGGATGTGTGCGGGGTGGTACGGAGCGGGCCTCGGGGGAGCTCAGTCGCGGGGGGCGAGCAGCTGCCGGTACCAGGGCAGGTGGCGGGGGAAGGCGGCGGTGAAGGCGGGGCCGGGGCCGCGTCCGAAGTCCGTCCAGGGGCGCTCGTCGGCGAACCAGTGGTCGACGCCGAAGATTTCCAGGTGGTGGGCGGCGACCGGGTTCCCGGCGAGCAGCGCGCGGGCCTCGGCGAGCTCTACCGCGGGGCCCCGGGCGGCCCGCACCGGCTCGGGCAGCAGCGGGGCGACGGCGGCGAGCAGTTCGGCGTCGGAGACCGGGTCGGGATGGGCCAGGCAGTACGCGCCGGGCCGGGTGGCCGGGGAGAGCGCGGCGCCCAGCAGGGCGCCCGCCAGGCTCTCCACCTCGACGAGGGAGTGGAGCGAGCCGTTGTCGGCGAGGGGCCCCGGCAGCGCGGCGAGCAGCTTCAGGAGCCCGGGGACGACCTGCCGGTCCCCCGTCCCGTAGACCAGGTGCGGCCGCAGGACGGTGCCGCCCGCGTCCAGGACGTACCGCTCCCCGGCGGCCCGGGTGCGGCTGGTCACCGACCCGGGGGCGAGCGGGAGGCTGTCGGGGGCGGCGGCCCGGAAGGGGCCCCGACCGTGCACGGAGGCGGTGCTCAGGGCGACGATCCGCCCGACTCCGGCGGCCGTGGCGGCCTCGACGAGGTCCCGGGTGCCGTGGTCGTTGACGGAGCGCAGCAGCTCCTCCTCGCCGCCGATCGCGGACGCGCAGTGCACGACGGCGTCGATGCCGTCGCAGGCCCGGCGCAGGGCCCCGGCGTCGCGGAGGTCGCCGCGGACGGTCTCGACGACGGGTCCGGCGACCCGTCCCGCGTGTCCCCCGTCGGCGTACGCCGCGTAGGCGGCGTCGGCCGCGTCCGGGCGCCGGACGAGCAGGCGCACATGGTCGAGGTCGGGGTGCGCGGCGGCCGCGGCGGCGACCCGGCCGCCGATGAAGCCGGTGGCGCCGGTGACGAGGAGGCGGGTTCCCATGGGTTCTTCCGGTCGGTGCGGGTGCGGGGTGGTACGGGTGGGGGTGGTACGGCGGCGGGCGGGCGGTCAGCCGGCGCCGAGGACGGCGGCGGTGGGCGGGGCCGCGACGGGGACGCGCACCGGCGAGGTGAGGGTGCAGTCGAGGACGGCGGCGCCGCCCTGGTGGGCCAGGACCTGGACGGTGACGGCGTTCCGCCCGAGGCCGGTGAGGACCTCGGCCTCGATCCAGCAGGGCTCGTCCAGCTCCACGTAGCGGTGGAAGCGGGCGTCGAGTCCGACGGGCAGCAGCCCGGGGTCGCCGGTGGCGGCCACGGCGGCCTGACGGGCGGCCTCCAGCAGGAGCATGCCGGGGACGTGGTCGTTGGCGCGGCGGAAGAGGGTGGGGTGGGTGGTGTCCACCCGCAGCAGCCAGCGGTCCGGGGTGTCGCCGGGGGCGAGGACGACGTCCTTCTCCCGGTCGCGGCCGACGGTGCCCGGGGGCAGGGCGGGCAGCAGCGGGACGGGGGTGTCCGCAGCGGCGAGCCTGGCGCCGCGCATCCTGCGGTAGGCGGGGGCGGAGGTGCAGTTGATGCCGCCGCCGCCGGAGGCGATCCGGCGGCCGTCGCGTTGCAGGACGAGGGCGGTGCGCATCTCGCGCAGTCCGCGCCCCCGGGTACGTATGTCCGAGCAGAGGAGGTCGACGGTGATCTCCGCCGGTCTTCCGTCGCGGGCCAGTTCCCCCGCCTCGGCGCCGTACGAGAGGTCCCACATGACGAACTGATCGTCGGCGGGTACCCCGAATTCCGCGTGGCAGACCAGCATGGTCGCCTGACGCATGGTCTCGGCGACGAGCAGCGGGTCGTGCAGGTCGCCCTTCTGAGGTACGAAGTAGGGGTGGTCGGCGGGCCAGCTCGCCGTCACGGAGAATCGGTTCTCCGCGACGCGGGTCCAACCGGTGGGAAGGATGTCGGCGGGATCGGCACGGTGAACGAACTCTCCGGGGACGGGAGTTGACAGTCCTTGAAGGTTCCGGTTCATGACTCCCCTTGCATCACCCATCGAGCTTCACCAAGCTAGGCCGCGCGTAGAATACGTACAATCCGGTTTTCTTTTCAATGCCTCACGTCACAGGGTGAGCACGGACAGCGAGACAGCAGGAGGCGCTTTGGCGCAGCAAGCGCGTGCGATCAGGACCCGGCGGATCATCCTCGATTCGGCGGCGGCGGTCTTCGCGGAGCGCGGTTACGAGCGGGCGACGATCGGGGAGATCCTGGCGCGCGCCGGGGTGACCAAGGGGGCACTGTATTTCCACTTTGCTTCCAAGGAAGAACTCGCCCTCGGCGTGCTGAGCGCCCAGCTGCTCGACGAGCCCCTGACCCCGCAGGACGTGAAGCTCCAGGAGCTGGTGGACCAGGGCTTCCTCCTCGCCCACCGGCTCCAGAGCGACTCGCTGGTCCAGGCGAGCGTGGCACTCGCCCTGGACAGCGGTGCCTCCGGCGTGGACCGGACGGCACCCTTCCAGGCGTGGGTGGACCAGGTCGCGGAGGCCCTCACGGTCGCCAAGGCGCGGGGCGAGATCCTGCCCCACGTCAACGTGCTGGACACGGCGGAGCTCTTCTCCGGCGCGTTCGCGGGGATCCAGACCATGTCCCAGGTGGTTTGCGATCGCAACGATCTGACACACCGCGTGGTCGTGCTGCTCCAGCACGTGCTGCCCAGCATCAGCACCCCGGCGGTGCTGACCGGACTCGACATGTCCCAGGAGCGCGCGAAGCGGCTGGCGGCCGAGTACGAGGAGTCCCGGAGGCGCCACGAGGAGGCTGACTCGGCGGATACGGAGAGTGAGGAATAACCGACCGCTTGGTTTTATTGAGCGCCCCGACGGCAGTCCGCCGTCGGGGCGCTCTGGCGTCATGGCACTGAGTGTGTTTTGCTGAGGGTACTCAGTGCCATACGCGGTGCCGTAGACGGTTCCGGGTGCCACAAGCCCGGCGCCCGGGACCTCCGGTGCCACCAGCATTTCCAGGGAGCTCAAGACCATGGGCAAGGACTTCGACCTGTACCGGACCTCCGAGGAGCACGAGATGCTCCGGGAGTCGGTGCGTGCGCTGGCGGAGGCGAAGATCGCTCCGTTCGCGGCGGCGGTGGACGAGGAGGGGCGTTTCCCGCAGGAGGCCCTGGACGCGCTGGTCGCGAACGACCTGCACGCGGTGCACGTCCCGGAGACCTACGGCGGCGCGGGCGCGGACGCGCTGGCGACGGTGATCGTGATCGAGGAGGTCGCCCGCGTCTGCGGTTCGTCCTCGCTGATCCCGGCGGTGAACAAGCTGGGCTCGCTCCCGGTGATCCTGTCCGGCTCCGAGGAGCTGAAGGCGAAGTACCTCGCGCCGCTCGCCGCCGGTGACGCGATGTTCTCCTACGCGCTGTCCGAGCCGGACGCCGGTTCGGACGCGGCCGGGATGAAGACCCGCGCGGTCCGCGACGGCGACTTCTGGATCCTCAACGGTGTGAAGCGGTGGATCACCAACGCCGGCGTCTCCGAGTACTACACGGTGATGGCCGTCACCGACCCCGACAAGCGCTCCAAGGGCATCTCCGCGTTCGTCGTGGAGAAGTCCGACGAGGGCGTCTCCTTCGGCGCCCCGGAGAAGAAGCTCGGCATCAAGGGCTCCCCGACCCGCGAGGTCTACCTCGACAACGTCCGCATCCCCGCCGACCGCATGATCGGCGCCGAGGGCACCGGCTTCGCCACCGCCATGAAGACCCTCGACCACACCCGCGTCACCATCGCCGCCCAGGCCATCGGCATCGCCCAGGGCGCCCTCGACTACGCCAAGGGCTATGTCAAGGAACGCAAGCAGTTCGGCAAGCCCATCGCCGACTTCCAGGGCGTGCAGTTCATGCTCGCCGACATGGCCATGAAGCTGGAGGCCGCCCGCCAGCTCACCTACGCCGCCGCCGCCAAGTCCGAGCGCGTCGACAGCGACCTCACCTTCTTCGGCGCCGCCGCCAAGTGCTACGCCTCCGACGTCGCCATGGAGGTCACCATCGACGCCGTCCAGCTCCTCGGCGGCTACGGCTACACCCGCGACTACCCCGTCGAGCGCATGATGCGCGACGCCAAGATCACCCAGATCTACGAAGGCACCAACCAGATCCAGCGCATCGTCATGGCCCGCAACCTCCCGTAACCCACCCCTCGTCGAAAGGAGACAGGCCGTGACCCTGAGGATCGCTGTCTGTGTGAAGTACGTGCCCGACGCGACCGGCGACCGCGGTTTCGCCGACGACCTGACCGTGGACCGCGACGAGGTCGACGGTCTGCTGTCGGAGCTCGACGAGTACGCGGTCGAGCAGGCCCTGCGGATCTCCGAGAACGCCGACGACGCCGAGGTGACCGTCGTCACCGTCGGCCCGGACGACGCCAAGGACGCCCTCCGCAAGGCGCTGTCGATGGGCGCCGACAAGGCCGTCCACGTCAACGACGAGGCCATCCACGGCTCCGACGTCATCGCCACCTCGGCCGTCCTCGCCAAGGCGCTGGAGAAGACCGGCTTCGACCTGGTCGTCTGCGGCATGGCCTCGACCGACGGCACCATGGGCGTGCTGCCCGCCCTCCTCGCCGAGCGGCTGAACCTGCCGCAGGCGACGCTCCTCTCCGAGGTCTCGGTGGAGGGCGACGTCGTGAAGGGCCGCCGGGACGGCGACGCCGCCACCGAGCTCGTCGAGGCCCCGCTGCCCGCCGTCGTCTCGGTCACCGACCAGTCCGGCGAGGCCCGTTACCCCTCCTTCAAGGGGATCATGGCCGCCAAGAAGAAGCCGGTCGAGGAGCTGGAGCTCGACGACCTGGACATCGACGAGGACGAGGTCGGCCTGGCCGGCTCCTGGACCCTGGTCGAGTCGGCGGACGCCCGCCCGGCCCGCACCCAGGGCACGATCGTCACGAACGAGGACGGTGACGGCGGCAAGCAGCTGGCCGCCTTCCTCGCCTCCCAGAAGTTCATCTGACCGTCCGTCACCCCACCTCAGGAGCAAGGAATCATGGCTGAGATCCTGGTTCTCGTGGACCACGCCGACGGTGCGGTCCGCAAGCCGGCCCTCGAACTGCTCACCCTGGCCCGCCGGCTGGGCGAGCCGTCCGCCGTCGTGCTCGGCGCGGGCGAGGCCGCCGCGTCCGTCGCGGCCACCGCCGCCGAGTACGGCGCGGCCACCGTCTACGTCGCGGACGGCGCCGAGTTCGCCGACCGGCTCGTCGTGCCCAAGGTCGACGCGCTCACCCAGATCGCGAAGGCGAAGGAGGTGGCCGCCGTCCTGGTGACCTCCTCCGGCGAGGGCAAGGAGATCGCGGCCCGCGTCGCGCTCCGCCTCGGCTCCGGCCTCATCACCGACGCCGTCGAGCTGGAGGCCGGCGACGAGGGCCCGGTCGCCACGCAGTCGGTCTTCGCCGCCTCGTACCAGGTGAAGTCCCGCGTCTCGCACGGCGTTCCGGTCATCACCGTCAAGCCGAACTCCGCCGCCCCGGAGGCCGCCCCGGCCGCCGGCACGGTCGAGGACGTCACCGTCGCCTTCACCGGCAACGCGGCGAAGGTCGTCTCCCGCACCGCGCGCGTCTCCACCGGCCGCCCGGAGCTCACCGAGTCCGCCATCGTCGTCTCCGGCGGGCGCGGGGTCGGCGCCGCCGAGGGCTTCGGCGTCGTGGAGAAGCTGGCCGACTCGCTCGGCGCGGCCGTCGGCGCCTCCCGCGCCGCCGTGGACGCCGGCTGGTACCCGCACGCCAACCAGGTCGGCCAGACCGGCAAGCAGGTCTCGCCGCAGCTGTACGTCGCGGCGGGCATCTCCGGCGCGATCCAGCACCGGGCCGGCATGCAGACGTCGAAGACGATCGTCGCGGTCAACAAGGACCCCGAGGCCCCGATCTTCGACCTGGTCGACTACGGCGTGGTCGGCGACCTCTTCGAGGTGCTGCCGCAGCTCACCGACGAGATCGGCGCGCGCTGACACCGTATGACCCGAAAGACACGGAAGGAGGGGGTGGCACAGAGTGCCACCCCCTCCTTCAGTGCTGCCCTCGTCCGCGCGGGCTCAGATCCAGCCGTCCAGCGGGACCTCCTCGCAGAGCCGGACGACCGGCCTGCGCCCGGTGTCCGCGGCGCTCGCGAGCTTGACCCGGACGCCCGGGCGCACGGCGTGCGGCGGCCCGTCGACCCGGCAGCGGACCACGAAGCCCTCGGCCATGTGGACCGGCCAGAGGTCCGCCTCCGCGGCGGTGTGGGCGCGGCGCACGGTGATGACGCCCTCGCCGTCGCTGAGCTGCGGCGCCAGGTCGGTCGACCCGCAGGTCGGACAGAGCAGGCGCTGGAAGGTGGTGGTGTGGCACCAGGCGCAGCGCTGGAAGTAGAGATCGGTGCCGGCGTCCGATTCCTCGGTCCGGACGGCGCCGGGGTTCCTCAGTCCCGTGTGGAACACGATGCCTTCTCCTCGCACTCGGCGGCTCGACCGTGCATGCATGGAGCCCCAAGATATGGCACTCAGTGCCAGCAAAGAAAGACCTGAGTTCCCTCAATTTGAGATACTGAGGCCCCTCAGCCCTCGCCGAGGCTCGACTCGACCTCGCGCACCACGCGCCACATGGGCGTGGACCGCTTGGTGATGACGACGACCACGTCGTCGGCCCCCTCGGCGGAGGCGGAGGCGTCGCCGCCGGTGCCCGCGGCCGCGTCCGGGCTCCAGGTGGCGCGGACGAACTCCAGGGCGCGGTCGACCTCGTCCAGCGGATCGCCCTCGCCGCCCGAGCGCAGCCAGTGCCGCAGGGCGTGGTTGTGGGCGGCGACGACGGCCGCGGCGGCCACGTTGGCGCGCAGGGTGCCGTCCCTGCGGTCGGACCAGCGCGCCCTCAGGTAGTCGCCGAGGGTCTTCTCGTACCGCCAGACGACGGAGAGCTCGTACGTGCGCAGCCCGGCGACCTCCCGGGTGAGCCGGTAGCGCTGGACGGAGAAGGTGGGGTTCTCGGCGTACATCCGCAGGACCAGGCGGGCGGCGTCGCAGACCCGGACCATGGGGTCGTCGGTGTCGGCGCTGGCGGCGAGGAAGCGGGTCATGTCGTCGAGGCACTGCTCGTGGTCGGGGAAGACCACGTCCTCCTTCGACGGGAAGTAGCGGAAGAAGGAGCGGCGTCCGACGCCGGCGAGGGTGACGATGTCGTCGACGGTGGTCTGCTCGTAGCCCCGCTCCAGGAAGAGCTGGAAGGCCGCGGCGATGAGGGAGTCCCGCATCGCGGGCTTCGGGGGGTTCGCGTGGTTCGTCGCCGCTGCTGCCATGGCACGAACCTAACATCCGGAACGCCCGCGCGCGGCACTCGGTGCCGGAAAATTCCGGCACCGAGTGCTCTTCTGCGGGACCCGCGTCAACGGGCCCGGCTCAGCGGGCGGTCATCCGCAGGGCGCCGTCCATCCGGATCGTCTCGCCGTTGAGGTAGTCGTGCTCGGCGATCATGGTGACCAGGCGGGCGTACTCCTCCGGCTGGGCGAGGCGCTGCGGGAAGGTCACGCCGGCGGCGAGCCCGGCCCGGATCTCCTCGCTGAAGCCGGCCATCATCGGTGTGTCGACGATGCCGGGGGCGACGGTGACGACCCGGATGCCGTACTGGGCGAGGTCGCGGGCGGCGGTGATGGTCATCCCGGCGACGCCCGCCTTGGAGGCGGCGTAGGCGATCTGCCCGACCTGGCCCTCGAAGGCGGCGATGGAGGCGGTGTTGACGACGAGTCCGCGCTGCCCGTGCGCGTCGGGCTCGTGCCGGGCGATGGCCTCGGCGGCGAGCCGCATCACGTTGAACGTACCGATCAGGTTGACGTTCACGACGGCACGGAACAGGTCGAGGTCGTGCGGGCCCTTGCGGCCCAGGACGCGGGCGGAGGGCGCGATCCCGGCGCAGTTGACGGCGAGGCGCAGCTCGGCCCCGTCGGCGTCGATCTCCGCGAGCGCGGCGCGGACCTGGTCCTCGTCGGTGACGTCGGCGGCGATCAGGCGGACGCCCTCGGGCAGTTCCCCGGCGGCGGCGACGGCCTTGTCCAGGTCGAGCCCGTAGACCGTGGCGCCGCGGGCGGCGAGCGCGGCGGCGGTGGCGGCGCCGAGGCCGGAAGCGGCGCCGGTGACGAGAGCGGCGGAGCCGGCGATGTCCATGGAACTCCTCGTTCGAGTCGTGCGGGTGACCCTGCCGGCGGGTTGGCCGCCGGGCCGGGGGCGCGTCCCCGCGGGGGACCGCGCGGTCTGCGCGATCTGCGCCGCCACCATAGAACCCCGTTCGCGCGGGACGGGGCGCCGGGGTCATCCGATCGGTGGACCCCGGCGTCCACCGATCCGCCCGCGCCCCGCAGCCGGTGCGCCGACCGTCACGGCCCGGGACCGGCCGGAGGATGAGGCGTCGGCCGGTCTTCGACCCGGCACCCCCTCTCGACACCCCACCCCCCGACACCCCCGACCTGTGGAGCGGAAGCCCTATGAAGCACGTGAAGAAGGCCCACCGGAACCGCCTGATGACCGGTGGCGCGATCGTCGCCCTCGGCCTGGCCGGTGTCGGCGCCTACTCCGCGAGCGCGAGCGGTGACAAGGCCGCCGCCCCCGCGGCGGCGACCGTCACCGAGGCCGAGAAGAAGAACACGACCTCCACCACCCACCTGACGGTCGCGGCGGCGACGAAGGCGGCCAGGGCGGCGCTCGACGCTGCGGAGGCGGAGAACCAGCGGATCACCGTCGCCGTCGTCGACCGGAACGGCAACACGGTCGTCACCCTGCGCGGCGACGGAGCGGGCCCGCAGTCCTACGAGTCGGCGGAGCGGAAGGCGTACACGGCCGTCTCCTGGAACGCCCCGACCTCGGTCCTCGCGGGCCGTCTGGCCCAGGCGCCGAACCTGAAGGACATCCCCGGCACGCTCTTCCTCGGCGGCGGCGCCCCGGTCACCGCGAAGGGCGCCCCGATCGCGGGCATCGGCGTGGCGGGCGCGCCCTCGGGCGACCTCGACGAGAAGTTCGCGCGGGCGGGCGTCGCGGCCCTGGAGAAGTAGGCCCGGACATGCCGGACCCCGGTCCGCCTGAAACGGGGGAACACAGGCGAACCGGGGTGGCTGCCCCGAGCATACGCCCCAACTTGTTCAATACGAAATCACCACGGAACCGTCACTCCTGGCACGCCCCCGGCGGTCCGTCCAGGACTGGCCCGAGCCCGCTCCCCTCTGAAAGGATCACCCCTCCAGGCACACGAATTCGGGGGCACCGTGCAGGAGTTGCAGCCGGACGATCCCGCGTCGATCGGCCCGTACCGCCTCTCGGCGCGGCTCGGCGAGGGCGGGATGGGGCAGGTCTTCCTCGCCGAGTCCCGCAGCGGCCGGCGGCTCGCCGTGAAGGTGATCCGCCCCCAGATCGCCGCCGACCCGGGCTTCCGGGAGCGGTTCCGCCGCGAGGTGGCGGCGGCCAGGACGGTCGGGGGCTTCTGGACGGCGCCGATCGTGGACGCCGACCCGGAGGGGCTCGTCCCCTGGGTGGCGAGCGACTACATCGACGCGCCCGATCTGGCGGTGCTCGTACGCGACCGGGGCCCGCTCCCCGAGCCGGAGCTGCGCTCCCTGGCGGCCGGTCTCGCCGAGGCCCTGGAGGCGGTCCACCGGGCCGGCCTGGTCCACCGCGACCTGAAGCCCTCGAACATCCTGGTCACCGGGACGGGCCCGCGCGTCATCGACTTCGGCATCTCGAAGGCAGCCGAGGGCGCCACGGCCCTCACGGACACCGGCCTGGTCGTCGGCACCCCCGGCTACATGAGCCCGGAGCAGGCCACGGGCGAACCCGTGGGCCCGCCGACCGACGTCTTCGCCCTGGGCGCGGTCCTGACGTACGCCGCCACCGCCCGCGCCCCCTTCGGCGAGGGCCCCGCCCCCGCGCTCCTCTACCGCGTCGTCCACGACGCCCCGGACCTGGACCGGGTGCCCCCGAGCCTGCGCCCCCTGATCGCCGCGTGCCTGGAGAAGACCCCGCAGAGGCGCCCGTCCGCCTCCCGCGTCCTGGACCTGCTGAGCCCGGACACCCCGGCGCCCGCCCCGGCACCCGCCCCGGCACCCGAGGCCCGGCCCCGTACCGCCGACCGCGCGGTCCCAGAGACGGCCCGGTTCCCGGCGACGGCGCAGGCCCCGAGGACGGAGGGGCTCTGGGAGACGGTGGAGGTGAGCGCGGGTCTGCTGGACGCGCCGAGCCGGCGGACGGAGAGCGGGGGCTGCCTCGGGATCTTCGGCGGGCTCGCCCTCGTGCCCGGCGCGATCGTCCTCGCCTTCTTCGCGCCCTGGCCCGCCACCGCCGTCACCGCGGCGATCGGCCTGCTCGCCTTCGTGCTCGGGGTCGTCGTCACCAACGGTGCGCCGCCCGTCCGGCGGACCGTCCAGCTGACCGCCCTCCACCTCCACTGCCGGTTCCAGGACCGGCGCTGGTCCTCGCCGTGGCCGGACGTCGCCCACGTCACCGTCCGGCCCACGAGGGAGGGCGCCCGGGGCGAGCGCCACTGGCAGCTGGTCGCCACCCTCCAAGAGGGCATGACCGCCCCCGCCGGCTTCGCCCGGAAGGGCGAGCGGCAGGGCGCCATGGGGCTCGATTTCGACGCGTCGGAGGACCCCCGCCCGGCCCTCCGCCGCCTCGACGAGACCCTGCACCGCTTCGCCGGGACGCGCTACTCCCCCGACCCGGCCCTCACCGCCTACCTCGACCGCCCCTGACCGACCGACCCCTACTTCTCCGGGCGCGCCAGCCCCCGGCTGATGACCAGGCGCTGGATCTGGTTCGTGCCTTCGAAGATCTGCATGATCTTCGCTTCGCGCATGTAGCGCTCGACCGGGAAGTCGCGGGTGTAGCCGTAGCCGCCGAGGACCTGGACGGCGTCGGTGGTGACCTTCATGGCCGTGTCCGTGGCGATGAGCTTCGCCGCGCTGGCCTGGCGGCTGAAGGGGCGGCCGAGGTCGCGGCGGCGGGCGGCGTCGAGGTAGGTGGCGCGGGCGGCGTCGACGGCGGCGGCCATGTCGGCGAGGAGGAAGCCGAGGCCCTGGTGGTCGACGATCCGGCGGCCGAAGGTGGTGCGCTCGTTGGCGTAGTCGACGGCGGCGTCCAGGGCGGCCTGGGCGAGACCGGTGGCGCAGGCGGCGATGCCGAGGCGGCCGTTGTCGAGGGCGCTGAAGGCGATCTGGAGGCCCTGGCCCTCGGTGCCGATGAGCCGGTCCTCCTCGATGAGGGCGCCGTCCCAGTAGGCGGAGGTGGTGGGGACCGCCTGGAGGCCCATCTTGCGCTCGGGGGCGCCGAAGGAGAGGCCGTCGGCGGTGCCGGGGGCGAGGAAGCAGGAGACGCCGTGGCCGCCGGGGGCGGTGCGGGCGAAGAGCGAGTAGAAGCCGGCCTTGCCGCCGTGGGTGATCCACGCCTTGGTGCCGGTGATCCGGTAGCCGCTGCCGTCCTCCTGGCGCTCCGCCTTGCAGGAGAGGGCGGCGGCGTCCGAGCCGGCCTGCGGCTCGGAGAGGCTGTAGCCGCCGACGAGGCGGCCCTCCAGCATCGCGGGGAGCCAGCGCTCCTTCTGCGCCTCGGTGCCGAAGGCGTACAGCGGGTGGCAGGCCAGCGTGTGGACGCTGGTGGCGACCGCGACGGCGGCCCAGCGGGCGGCCAGCTCCTCCAGGACCTGGAGGTAGACCTCGTACGGCTGGCCTCCGCCGCCGTACTCCTCGGGGTAGGCGAGGCCGAGCAGGCCGGCCCGGCCGAGCGTGGCGAAGAGACCCTCGGGATAGGTCTCGGCGGCCTCGTGTGCGTCCACCCGCGGAGAGAGCTCGTTGTCGGCGATCTCGCGGGTGAGGGCGATGAGGTCCGCCGCCTCGGGGGTGGGAAGCAGGCGGTCGACATCCATGGCGACTCCATCGGCGCGCAAAGTGGTACTCGGGCTGGTACTCCAGTACCGCTAAAAATAGCGCACGTGTCGTCGGACGCCACCCCTCCGACCTCACGGCCCGGCATACTGTTCGGGTGATCGAGACCTCCGCCGCCGACGCCCCGAAGCTCACGGGCCGCGGAGCGGCACGCCGCTCCGCGCTCTTCGAGGAACTGGTCGCCCTGCTCGTCGGCGAGGGCTTCGCCCGGCTGACCCTCGACGACCTCGCCGCCCGGCTGCACTGCTCCAAGCGCACCCTGTACGGCCTGGCCGGCAGCAAGGAGCAGCTGGTCAGAGCGGCCGTCGTGCACTTCTTCCGGCGCGCCACGGCACGCGTCGAGGCCGTCCTGGCCGCCGCGAGCGGGCCCGCCGAACGGCTCGCCGCCTATCTGCGGGCCGTCTCCGCCGAGCTGGCGCCGGTCTCCCCGCAGTTCTTCGACGACGTCGCCGCCTTCGAACCGGCCGCAGAGGTGTACGAGCGGAACACCCGCGCCGCCGCCGGCCGGGTGCAGCAGCTCATCGAGGAGGGCGTCACCGCCGGCGTCTTCCGGGAGGTCCACGTGGCCTTCGCCGCCGACGTCATCGCCTCCGTGATGGTCCGCATCCAGCGCCGCCAGGTGGCCGCCGCCACCGGCCTCGCGGACGCCGAGGCGTACGACCAGCTGGCCGAGCTGCTGCTCAGCGGACTGCGCCGGGCCTGAGGCGGCCCCGGAATGACCCACCTCCGTCCGTTGGACCACTACCGCGAGGGGCCCCAGTGACCAGACCGAACGGCCGGACCGTGCGGGACCTGCGGCGCGAGAACCGCACCGCGGTCCTCCGGCGGCTCTACTTCGACGGTCCCATGAGCCGCTTCTCGCTCGGCCCCGCCACCGGGCTCAGCTCCGGCTCGGTCAGCAACGTGGTCGCGGAGCTGGTCGCCGAGGGGCTCGTCGAGGAGGCCGGCAGCGTCGACTCGGCCGGCGGCCGCCCCCGGATCCTGCTGCGCGTCGCGCCCGCCAGCGGGCGCATGATCGGCGTGGACGTGGGCGAGACCCGGGTCCGGGTCGAGCTCTTCGACCTCACGCTCACCGAACTCGCCCGCGCCGAACGCCCGTTGTCCCCCTCGGTCGAGGGGAGCGAGCGGTACGAGGTCGGGGTCGTCGTCGAGCACATCCGCGAGGGCATCGCCGAGGTGCTGCGCACGGCGGAGGTCCCCGCCGAGGAGCTGCTGGGCGTCGGCATCGGCGTCCCCGGCATCGTGGAGCACCCCGCCGAGGGGGGCGCCCTGGTGCACGGGCAGACCATCGGCTGGGACGCGGTGCCGCTGGAGCGGCTGCTGCGCGAGGCGGTCGACCTGCCGGCGGAGGTGCCGTACCGGATCGACAACGGCGCGAAGACGCTCGGTCAGGCCGAGATGTGGTTCGGCGCGGGGCGGGGGGCGAGCAGCGCGGTCGTCGTCCTCTTCGGCTCCGGCGTCGGCGCCTGCGTGACCACCGATCCGCTGAGCCCCGGCCGGGCGCTGGAGTGGGGCCACCTGAAGGTACGGGTCCGCGGGCGGCGCTGCCGGTGCGGGGCCGAGGGCTGCCTGGAGGCGTACGCGGGGGCCTCGGCGCTGCTCGAACGGTGGCGGGAGGCGGGTGGGCACCCGCCGGCCGGCGCGGACGAGGAGACGGCGCTCGCGGCGATGGCGGCGGCGGCGCGGCCCGAGGACGGGGGCGCGCCCGATCCTTCGGCGGTCGCCGTCCTGGAGGAGACCGCCGAGTACCTGGGCGCCGGTTTCGCCGACCTGATCAACCTCTTCCAGCCGGAGCGGATCCTCGTCGGGGGCTGGGCGGGCCTGCTGCTGGGTCCGCGCTTCCTGGCGACGGTGGAGGAGCACGCGCGCGCGTACGCCCTGACGTACCCCGCGGCGAGGGTCACCCTGGCGATGGGCACGTTGGGCCCGGACGCGGTGACGGTAGGCGCGGCGAGCCTCCCCCTGGCCGACTTCTTCGCCCGAGGCGGCCGCAGAACCCCTCCCACCCCTCCAGAAGCCCCCCCACCCTGGACAGCAACCCTCCACCCCCGAACAACCCCCTGACCACCACTCCGTAGCAGTCACCCCCGCGCCTGGGCCTACCCGGCACACGTTCCGCCAGGGCGGTACCCACCCCGGCGCCCGGCGCTGCGCGGGTGCCGCCGCCGCTCCGTTGTGGGCATACGTTCCGCTAGGGCTGTGCCCACCCCGCGCCCGGGCCCGCGCGGGCGCCAGGCCGCCGTTTCGTTGTGGGCATACATTCCGCTGGGGCGGTGCCCACCCCCGCGCCCGTGCGGGCGCGGGGCCGCCGCCGTTGCGTTGTGGGCACACGTCCCGCTAGGGCTGTGCCCACCCCGCGCCCGGGCCCGCGCGGGCGCCGGGCCGCCGCCGTTTCGTTGTGGGCACGCGTCCCGCTAGGGCGGTGCCCACCCCCGCGCCCGTGCGGGCGCCGAGCCGCCGCCGTTTCGTTGTGGGCAATCGTTCCGCTGGGGCGGAACGGGTGGGCACAACGGAACGGCACCCTTCGCGGGTGCCTCCGCACCGGTGCCTGGACCCGCACCAGTACCGCTCCGTACATCCGGTGCGGGTTCAGGCGCGGGAAGCCTAGGCCCGGCAAGGGGCGCCGTCCCGTGTGCCCACCCGTCCCGCCCCTAGCGGGACGCATGCCCACACGGAGGTGCGGCAAAGGGCGCCGTCCAGCGCGGCGCGGGCACACGCGGGGTGCGGCGAAGGGCGCCGGCCCGTGGGCGCGGGCACACACCAGGGGTGCGACCTCAGGACGCCGTCCCGCGGGCGCGGGCCCGCACGGGCAGGTGCGGCGGAGGGCGCCGTCCTGCGGGCGCGGGGCCGCACCGAGGGGTCGCGGGGGGCGCCGGCCGGCAGTGGCGGGTCAGGCTACTGAGCCTATGTGGCCGGCTACTGGGGGGTTCGGGCCGTCGTGGTGGATGGGGGTGTGGGCGCCGGTGAGGGACGCGCCGGTACCGCCTCGACGGTTGGCCACGATCTCCGCGCCGATCGAGAGGGCCGTCTCCTCCGGGGTGCGGGCACCCAGGTCGAGGCCGATCGGCGAGCGCAGACGCGCCAGCTCGAGTTCCGTGACGCCGACCTCGCGCAGCCGCTTGTTGCGATCCTCGTGCGTCCGGCGAGAGCCCATCGCGCCGACATAGGCGACGGGAAGCTTGAGCGCCGCCTGGAGGAGGGGGACGTCGAACTTCGCGTCGTGCGTCAGCACGCACAGCACGGTCCGGCCGTCGACCTCCGTCGACTCCAGGTAGCGATGGGGCCATGCGACGACGATCTCGTCGGCCTCGGGAAAGCGCAGCGCGGTCGCGAACACCGGCCGCGCGTCGCAGACGGTGACGTGGTACCCGAGGAACTTGCCGACCCGCACCAGCGCGGACGCGAAGTCGATGGCACCGAAGACGATCATGCGGGGAGCCGGCACGGAGGACTCCACGAGCAGCGTCAGCGGCTGCCCGCACCTGCTCCCGTCCTCACCGATCTCCACCGTGCCCGTGCGGCCCGCGTCGAGCAGCGCCCGAGCCTCGGCCGCGGCGGTGCGGTCCAGCTCGGGGTGGCCGCCGAGCCGCCCCTCGTACGAGCCGTCCGGCCGGACCAGGAGCGCCCGGCCCATCAGGTCCTCGGGGCCGGAGGCGATCCGGGCGAGGGCCGCCGCCTCCCCCGAGACGGCGGCGGCCAGCGCGGCGGGGAAGACCCCGCCGCGGACCGGGGTGACGAGGATGTCGATGATGCCGCCGCAGGTCAGGCCGACCGCGAAGGCGTCCTCGTCGCTGTAGCCGAAGCGTTCGACGACGGTCCTGCCGTCCTCGAGGGCCGCCTGGCACAGCTCGTACACCGCGCCCTCCACACACCCGCCGGAGACCGAGCCGATCGCCGTGCCCTCGCTGTCGACGGCGAGTGCGGCGCCGGGCTGCCGGGGCGCGCTGCCGCCGACGGCCACCACGGTGGCCACGGCGAAGTCGCGTCCCTGCTCGACCCACCGGTGCAGCTCTTCGGCGATGTCCAGCATGTCGGTCTCCTTGGCGGTGTGGGAGGGGCGGTCGGGCGTCAGCTGACGCCCATCCAGCTCTCGATCGGGTGAAGGGCGAAGAACACGATGAAGATCGCGGTCAGGCACCACATGAACGCGCCAACCTCGCGGGCCTTGCCCTGCGCCACCTTGATGACGGCGTAGGCGATGACGCCGGCCGCGACGCCCGGGGTGATGCTGTAGGTGAACGGCATCAGCACGACGGTCAGGAAGACCGGGATGGCGACGGAGCTGTCGCCCCAGTTCACGTGCTTGGCGTTCATCATCATCATCGCGCCGATGACGACGAGGGCGGCGGAGCCGACCTCACGGGGCACGATCTGGGTGATCGGGGTGAAGAAGAGACAGGCCGCGAAGAACAGGCCGGTGATGACCGAGGAGAAGCCGGTACGGGCACCCTCGCCGACGCCGGTGGCGGACTCCACGAAGACGGTCTGGCCGGAGGCGCCGGAGACGCCGCCGATCGCGCCGCCCGCGCCGTCGATGAACAGCGCCTTGGACAGGCCCGGCATGCGGCCCTTGTCGTCGGCGAGGTTGGCCTCGGTGCCGACGCCGATGATGGTGGCCATCGCGTCGAAGAAGCCGGCGAGCACCAGGGTGAAGACGATCACGCCGACCGTGATGTAGCCGACGTCGCCCCAGCCACCGAAGGAGACGTCACCGAAGAGCGAGAAGTCCGGGGTGGAGACCGCGCTGCCCTTGAGCTCCGGGGAGCCGTTGGCCCAGGCGCCCGCGCCCTTGGCCGGGATGTCGGCGACCGCGTTGACGATCAGCGAGATGATCGTGCCGGCGACGATGCCGATGAGGATCGCGCCCGGGACCTTGCGGGCCTGGAGGGCGAAGATCGCGAGCAGGGTGACGGCGAAGATCAGGACGGGCCAGCCGACCAGCTCACCGCCCGCGCCGAGGGTGACCGGCGGGCCGAACTGCGGGCCGGCGCCGACGAAGCCGGCCTTGTTGAAGCCGATCAGCGCGATGAAGAGGCCGATGCCGATGGTGATGCCGTGCTTGAGCGGCAGCGGGATGGCGTTCATGATCATCTCGCGGAGACCGGTGACCACCAGGAGGCAGATCACCAGACCGTAGACGACGCACATGCCCATGGCCTGTGCCCAGGTCATCTGGGGCACCACCTGGGTGGCGAGCACACCGGAGACGCTGAGGCCGGCCGCGAGGACCAGCGGCACCTTGCCGACGAAGCCCATCAGCAGGGTGGTCACCGCCGCCGCGAGGGCGGTCGCCGTGATGACGGCGGAGGAGGACAGGACGTTCTTCTCGACGTCCGGGCCTCCGAGGAGGATCGGGTTGAGCAGGAGGATGTACGCCATCGCCATGAAGGTGGTGACGCCACCGCGGATCTCCGTGCCGACGGAGGATCCTCTCTCCGAGATGTGAAAGTACCGGTCGAGCCAAGAGCGTCCGGCGGGGTTGCGCGAGCCGGAGCCCGCGTCTTCCGAGGCGGTCTTGGGCTCCACAGACGACTGGGTCATGGGGCCTACTCCCAAGGTTCAAAGGGGCACCCGCATCAGACTTCGGAGCTCATTGACTGGGAAGCTGACGTGAAGCTGCGGGATTTGGGATATTTCGTTGGCTGCACGACCCGGGGGACGGCCCGAGACGAACGGGGTACTGCGGTTACTGCTGGTCCTGCGGGTACTTCTGGGCACTGCGGTTACTGCGGGGCACTGCTGGGGTGTACTGCTCCGGGCGGTGCGGGCTGGGAAGGTGTGACGCTCCCTGGGAGGCACGCACCGCCCGGAGGGTCCTACAGGGTGCCGGTGAGCGCTTCGGGGCGGACCGGCGTCTTGTTGAGCTCCAGGCCCGTCGCCGCCCGGATCGCCGCGAGGACGGCCGGGGTGGACGACAGGGTCGGGGCCTCTCCGATGCCCCGGACGCCGTACGGCGCGTTGGGGTCGGCCAGCTCGAGGTAGTCGACCGGGATGGTCGGCGTGTCGAGGATGGTCGGGATCAGGTAGTCCGTGAAGGAGGGGTTGCGCACCTTCGCGGTCTTCGGGTCGACGATGATCTCCTCCATCACCGCGACGCCCAGGCCCTGGGTGGTGCCACCCTGGATCTGGCCGATCACGGAGAGCGGGTTGAGCGCCTTGCCGACGTCCTGGGCGCAGGCCAGTTCGATGACCTTGACCAGGCCGAGCTCGGTGTCGACCTCCACCACCGCGCGGTGGGCGGCGAAGGCGTACTGGACGTGCCCGTCGCCCTGGCCGGTGACGAGGTCGAACGCCTGGGTGGGGCGGTGCCGCCACTCCTCCTCGATCTCCACGGCCTGGTCCTCCAGGACGTCCGCGATGCTCGCGAGAGCCTCGCCGTTGTCCGTGACGACCTTGCCGCCCTCCAGGAGGAGTTCGGCGTTGGCCCACGCCGGGTGGTACGAGCCGAACTTGCGCCGGCCGATCTCCAGCACGCGCTCGCGGACGAGTGCGCAGGAGTTCTTGATGGCGCCGCCGGTCATGTACGTCTGGCGGCCCGCGGAGGTCGAACCGGCCGAGCCCACCTGCGTGTCGGCGGGGTGGATGGTGACCTGCTGGACACCGAGCTCGGTACGGGCGATCTGCGCGTGGATCGTCACGCCGCCCTGGCCGACCTCCGCCATGGCGGTGTGGACCAGCGCGACCGGCTCGCCGTTGATGACCTCAAGACGGATCTTGGCGGTCGAGTAGTCGTCGAAGCCCTCGGAGAAGCCGACGTTCTTGATGCCGACCGCGTAGCCGACGCCGCGCACGACGCCCTCGCCGTGCGAGGTGTTGGACAGGCCGCCCGGCAGCGCGCGGACGTCCGCGCCCTCGCCGGCGGTCTCCCACTGGCGCTCCGGCGGCATCGGGCGGGCCTTGACCATGCGCAGCAGCTCGGCGACCGGGGCCGGCGAGTCGACGACCTGGCCGGTCGGCATGATCGTGCCCTGCTCCATGGCGTTGAGCTGGCGCAGCTCCACCGGGTCCATGCCCAGCTTGGCCGCGAGCTTGTCCATCTGCGCCTCGTAGGCGAAGCACGCCTGGACCGCGCCGAAGCCGCGCATGGCGCCGCAGGGCGGGTTGTTGGTGTAGAGGCCGATCGCCTCGATCTCGACGTCGTCGATGACGTACGGGCCGACCGAGAGGGAGGAGGCGTTGCCGACGACCGACGCCGTGGACGACGCGTAGGCGCCGCCGTCGAGGACGATCTTGCACTTCATGTGCGTGAGCTTGCCGTCCTTGGTGGCGCCGTGCTCGTAGTAGAGCTTCGCCGGGTGCCGGTGGACGTGCCCGAAGAAGGACTCGTACCGGTTGTAGACCATCTTGACCGGCTTGCCGGTGCGCAGGGCGAGGATGGACGCGAGGATCTGCATGGAGATGTCCTCGCGGCCGCCGAACGCGCCGCCGACGCCCGCCATGGTCATGCGGACCTTCTCCTCGGGCAGGCCGAGGCAGGGGGCGATCTGCTTGAGGTCCGAGTGCAGCCACTGGGTGGCGACGTACAGGTCGACGCCGCCGTCCTCGGCCGGTACGGCGAGGCCGGACTCGGGGCCGAGGAACGCCTGGTCCTGCATGCCGAAGGTGTACTCGCCCTTGACGATGACGTCGGCGCGCTGGGCGGCCTCGTCGGCGTTGCCGCGGATGATCGGCTGGCGGTGCACGATGTTGGGGTGCGGGACGTGACCGGAGTGGTGGTCGTCGCGGTTCTCGTGGACCAGGATCGCGTCCGGGGCGAGGGCGGACGCCTCGTCCGTGATGACCGGGAGCTCCCGGTACTCGATCTTGATCTTGGCAGCGGCGCGGCGGGCGGTCTCCGGGTGGTCGGCGGCCACGAGGGCGACCGGCTCACCGTGGTGACGGACCTTGCCGTAGGCGAGGACCGGGGTGTCCTGGAACTCCATGCCGTAGTTCTTCGCGGCCGGCAGGTCCTCGTGGGTCAGGACGGCGTAGACGCCGTCCATCACGAGGGCCTCGGAGGTGTCGATGGACACGATCTCGGCGTGCGCGACGGTGGAGCGCAGGATCTGGCCCCACAGCATGTCCTCGTGCCACATGTCCGAGGAGTAGGCGAACTCACCGGTGACCTTGAGGGTGCCGTCGGGGCGCAGCGTGGACTCGCCGATGCCGCCCTTGACGTGGTTCTGGGTGACGTCGCGGGGGATGCCCGTGGTGGTACCAGCCATGATCAGACCGCCTCTCCCTGACGGGCGGCCGCCAGGCGGACCGCGTCGAGGATCTTCTCGTAACCGGTGCAGCGGCAGAGGTTGCCGGAGAGCGCCTCGCGGATGTCCGCGTCCGTCGGGGACGGGTTGCGCTCCAGCATCTCGTCGGCGGCGACCAGCAGACCGGGGGTGCAGAAGCCGCACTGCACGGCGCCGGCGTCGATGAACGCCTGCTGGATCGGGGAGAGTTCGATGCCCTCGCCGGTCTGGGAGTCCTGACCGGGCTTGGCCTCCCAGCGCTTGGCGGCGTCGATGGAGGTGCCGCAGGCGCCGGTTCCGCAGCCGGCGTGCTCCGCGCGCTCCTTGGCGAAGTCGGCGAGGCCCTCGACCGTGACGACCTCGCGGCCCTCGGCCTGGCCGGCGGCGACCAGACAGGAACAGACCGGCACGCCGTCGAGGCGGACCGTGCAGGAGCCGCACTCACCCTGCTCGCACGCGTTCTTGGAGCCGGGCAGGCCCAGACGCTCGCGGAGCACGTAGAGAAGGGACTCGCCCTCCCAGACGTCGTCGGCTTCCTGCGGACGACCGTTGACCGTGAAATTGACGCGCATGGTTATGCAGCTCCCTCAAGCGTGCGGCCGGCGCCGCGGTACTGCTCCCAGGTCCAGCCGAGCTGGCGGCGGGCCATGATTCCGACGGCGTGGCGGCGGTACTTGGCGGTGCCACGGACGTCGTCGATCGGGTTGGCGGCGCCCGAGCAGAGGTCGGCGAACTGCTTCGCGATCGACGGGGTGATGATCTTGCCGTTGTCCCAGAAGCCGCCCTCCTCCAGAGCCGCGTTCAGGAAGTTCTCGGCCTCCTTGGCGCGGATCGGGGTCGGCGCGGCCGAACCGATGCCGGTGCGGACGGTCCGGGTCTCCGGGTGCAGTGCCAGGCCGAAGGCGCAGACGGCGATGACCATCGCGTTGCGGGTGCCGACCTTGGAGTACTGCTGGGGGCCGTCCGCCTTCTTGACGTGGACGGTCTTGATGAGCTCGTCGGGCTGGAGCGCGTTGCGCTTCACGCCGGTGTAGAACTCGTCGATCGGGATGAAGCGGCTGCCTCGTACCGACTCGACCTCGACCTCGGCGCCGGCGGCGAGGAGGGCGGGGTGGGCGTCACCGGCCGGCGAGGCGGTGCCGAGGTTGCCGCCGACTCCGCCGCGGTTGCGGATCTGGGGGGAGGCGACCGTGTGGGACGCGAGCGCCAGGCCGGGCAGCTCGGTCCGCAGGTTCTCCATGATCTGCGTGTACGGAACGGAAGCGCCGAGTCGGACGTTCTCCTCGCCGACCTCCCACTCGCGCAGCAGCTCGATGCGGTTCAGGTCCAGCAGGTACTCGGGGCGCCGGTGGTCGAAGTTGATCTCGACCATGACGTCGGTACCGCCGGCGATGGGCACGGCCGTGGGGTGCTCGGCCTTGGCGGCGAGCGCCTCCTCCCAGCTGGCGGGGCGAAGGAAGTCCATGGTGGCTCTCTTCTAGTGATTCTGGTGATCGGGGTCGGACGACTGGGCCCTGGGGGACGTTCGGCCCTCGACTTCGGTGTTCATGTCCTGTTCACGCGGTGTGTGGCCTAGTACACAAGCCAGCCGGGCCCGTGTGCAGTAACCGAAAACATGAAGGAGTTGGCCGGTGCCCCGGCACGTCTTGTAGATTCGAACGAAAGACGGGGAACGGTCACCTCGCCGTTTCCCCCTGGAAACGGCTGCACCACCTGACCGACCCCTACCGTCGAATACCCGACAACCTCACCACCCACTCGAAGGAACGGCGGCGACACACGATGCGGCTGCGCGCACTGCTGGAGAACGACGCGCTCGGGCTGCGCCTGCTGGGCGGCGAGGACGAGCTGGACCGCTCGGTCCGCGGCGTGATGACCACGGACCTCAAGGATCCCAGCCGGTACCTCTCCGGCGGCGAGCTGGTCCTCACCGGCCTGGCCTGGCTGCGGGAGCCGGCCGACGCCGAGCCCTTCGCCCGGATCCTCGCCTCGGCGGGGGTCGCCGCGCTCGCGGCCGGCGAGGCCGAGCTGGGCGCCATCCCCGACGATCTCGTGGAGGCGTGTTCGCGCCACCGCCTGCCGCTCTTCGCGGTCAACGAATCCGTTGCGTTCGCGACGATCACCGAGCATGTCGTTCGACAGGTCTCCGGTGAGCGGGCGGGCGACCTGGCGGCCGTCGTGGACCGGCACCGGCGGCTGATGACCTCCGGCCCGGCCGGTGGCGGCCCGGAGGCCGTACTCGACCTCCTCGGCTCCGACCTGGACCTGCGGGCCTGGGTCCTCTCCCCCACCGGACGGCAGATCGCGGGCGCCGGGGAGCCCCTGGACCCGGCCCTCGCGGCCGGTCTGGCGGGCGAGCACCTGGCCGCCACCCGGACCGGCCGGCGCGGCCCGCACCGGCTGCACGTGCACGGCACCGCGTACTCGCTCTTCCCGATCCGGAACACCGGCCGGGCCGCCGCGCCCGCCTCCCGCGACGTCCGCGAGAC
Source organism: Streptomyces sp. NPDC059201 (assembly GCF_042754585.1). Taxonomy (NCBI): domain Bacteria; kingdom Bacillati; phylum Actinomycetota; class Actinomycetes; order Kitasatosporales; family Streptomycetaceae; genus Streptomyces; species Streptomyces sp. NPDC059201. Next base: position 349,596 of record NZ_JBHZBB010000005.1, on the reverse strand, counting down.
CGTCCTGTCCGACTGGCTGCTGGCCGTCGAGGCGGACGCCGGGGACTGGCCGGCCGCCCGGCTCGACCTGCTCCAGGGCGTCACCCAGCTGATCTCCGTCGAGCGCGACCGGCGCGACGCGGCCCGCACGGTGCGCCGCCGGCTCGCCCAGGAGGTCCTCGAACTGGTGCAGACGGGCGCCGCGCCCGCCGAGATCGCGGCCCGGCTGCGGGTCGCCGCCCCGGTGCTGCTGCCCGGCCTCGGCGCGGCCCCGCACTGGCAGGTCGTCGTGGCCCGCGTCGAGTGGGACCAGGAGGGCGGGCAGGCCCCGGTGGAGGCCGGCCCGGTCACCCAGGCGCTCCTGGAGGAGATCCTGGTCGACCCGGCGACCGTCGGCGCCGAGTCCGCCGACCGGATAGCGGTCGCCCACACCGGCGACGAGGCCATCGCGCTGGTGCCGCTGGCCGCCGGACCCCTGCCGGAGAGCGAGGACGACGGCCCGGCGCCCTCCCTGGGCCTGCACGCCGACGCCCTGCTGGCGGCGGTACGGGCTCCGCTCTCGTCCGGCCTCGCCGACGACGGGCGGCTCACCCTGGGCGTCAGCGCCGCCGTGCACTCGGCGGAGGGCCTGCGCGGCGCCCTGGAGGAGGCCCGGCACGCCCGCCGGGTGGCCGCCGCCCGCCCCGGCCGGGTCTGCGCCGCCGGCCACCACGAGCTGGCCTCGCACGTCCTGCTGCTGCCCTTCGTCCCGGACGACGTGCGGCGCGCCTTCACGGCCCGTCTCCTGGACCCGCTGCGGGACTACGACCGGCGCCACCGCGCCGAGCTGATCCCGACCCTGGAGGCGTTCCTGGACTGCGACGGCTCCTGGACGCGCTGCGCGACCCGGCTGCACCTGCACGTGAACACGCTGCGCTACCGGGTCGGCCGCATCGAGCAGCTCACCGGCCGGGACCTGTCCCGCCTGGAGGACAAGCTCGACTTCTTCCTGGCCCTGCGGATGAGCTGACCGGTTCCGGAATTCACTCCTTCGGTTGAGTCCGGAGGAGTGAGGACCGGGCCTCGCGCGGCCCCTCCGGCGCGGCCCGCCGCACCACCGCCCTCCCTGATCACCGCCGTGATCACGGGCCCCAACGCCCCCTGACGCCCCGTCGGACCCGGTCCCGGCGGGGCGTCACACGCGTCACGCGGCTTTGTGAAATTTTTCACCCGACCCCTTGGCCGCGTGCGGCCGTTCGTGCTGAGATGCCGTCCTACTCAACAGCTCGATGGCGCGCTCGGGGAGGGCAATGTGGCGGACACCGCCATGTCTGGTTCCGAATCAGGGGGCGGTGGAAGTCCGTCCCCCGCCTACGGCAAGGAGACTCCGGTGGAGACCGCCATATGGCGGCTCCGCTCCCGCGGCTGCTGGTCCGACGCGGCGGCGCTGCTCGCCCCCCGCGCCCACGAACCGGCCGCCGCGCTCGAACGGGCCGCGCTGCTGATCGAGCGCTGCCTCTACACCGAACAGGGCTGGGCCGAGGCCGAGGAGGCGCTGCGCGCCGCCGAGGCGGTCGCGAGCAGCGACGAGGAACGCGGGGCGGCGGCCTGCGAACGCGGCTACCTCGCCTACGCCTCCACCCTCCTCGGCGTCCGGGACCGCGCCGACGAGGCCCGGATGGCACTGGGGCGGGCCGCCGCCCTGATCGCCCCCTCCGAGGCGGGCCGCCCGCTGCTCGACTACCGGCGCGGGCTGATCGCCCAGAACCTGGGCGACTCCCCGCAGGCCGCCCGCGCCGCGTACCGCCGCGCGCACGCCGGAGCCACCGCGCAGGGCGACTCGCTGCTGCTCTCCTCCACCTGGCGCCATCTCGCCGGTCTCGCGCTGCGCGAGGGCGAACTGGCGGAGGCCCGGCACGGCTTCGCCGAATCGCTGCGCATCCGGGAGGAGTTGGGCTATCTGGTCGGTACGGCTCCGGCGCTCACCGCGCTGGCGGACACGGAGACGGAGCCGGAGGCGGGCCGGCTGCGCGCCGAGGCCCGCCGCCTGTTCCGCCTCCTCGGGGGCGTACCGACGTGGCTGGCGGGGCAGTTGACGCCCCGGACGGCCATGTGACGGCGTCCGTAGGCGGGTTCCGGTGACCTGAAATCGCCGGGTTTTCCTCCAGGACGGTCCGTCATCCCCCCTGCGGTTCCAGGCAGATGAGGCTCTCGTCGGTACCGACGAGGAGCGCTCCGGTGGCGGTGACGGCGACGGCGCGGACGGCGGGCCCCGGGCGGAAGGCCCGGCGTCCGCCGCCCTCCGGCGCGATCAGCTCGACCCGGCCGTCGGCCCAGGCGACCGCGACGAGCGGGCCGCCGGGAGCGGGCGCCGCGTGCAGGGCGACGACCGGCGCCCGGCGCTCCGCGAGCGGTTCGGGCACCGGGGCGCGGCCGGGGGTCCAGAGCCGTACGGTGCCGTCGGCGCCGCCCGAGCAGACGAAGGGGGTCGCGGACTCGACGGCGGTCACGGCGGTGACCCGGCCGCTGTGCGAGGCGGCCTGGTGGAGGCCGTTGACCCCGAAGGCGTGGACCGAGCCGAGCCGGTCCCCCACCACCACCGAGCCCGCGATGGCGGCGAGCGCCGTGCCCGGGTGGCGGGACAGGGTGGTGGAGACGGCCTCGGTGAGCCGCTCCAGATAAGGGGGACGGGGCGCCGTGCCCCGTACGGTGTGCAGCCGGCCGCGCTCGTCGAGCAGCAGGACCGTGCCGTCGGCGGTGGGCGCGAGGGCGGTGATCCGGCCCTGGACCCGGTGGGCGAGCCGCCCCTCGCCGGAGGCGTCGGTCTCCCGCAGCAGCCGGACGGTGCCCGTGCGGTCGCCGACCAGGACGAGATCGGCCGAGGGCCCGCCGGCGGTCGCGCCGAGCACCGCGACCGGGCCGGGCCACGGCGGGGAGACGTCCCCCCGGTGCCGGGCCCAGCGCACCCGCCACGGCGCCGGGGCCGCCTGCGCGGCGAGCGCGGGCCGCAGCCGGGGGTCGGCGCCGTCGCCGAGCGCGGTGAGCAGCACCAGCGCCCGGCCGGCGGGTCCGTCCGCCGCGCACAGCGCCTGCCCGGCCCGCAGCCACGCGTCGCGGAGCCCGCCGTGGTCGTCGGCGGAGTGGGTGGTGTAGCCGGTGGTGACGAGGAGCGGGTCGGCGGCGCAGACGGCGACCGGGTCGGAGAGGTCGGGGAGGGCCGGGGCGGGCGGCGGGTGCCCGGGGCCCTCGTCCCCTTCGAGGTCGACCACGGTGGTGCGGGCGGCCCGGGGGGTCCGGGTGCCGGTGCGGGCCTCCACGACGAGGCGGATCCGTCCGATCTCGGCGAGCCCGGCGAGCAGGTCGGCGACGGCGTCCGGTTCGGCGGCGGCGTGCAGGTCGGTGAGGAGGAGCACGGTCCGCCCGGTGCGGCGGGCCTCGCTGGTGGCGAGCGCCTGGCCGAGGTCGGCGGGGGTGCGGGCCACCACGCCGAGGCGGTTCGCGAGCGTCCAGGCCACGCCGAGCGCGCTCTGCCCGGCGAGCGGGACGAGGATCCGGTCGGTCCTGGCGCGGCCGCGCCTGGCCCGGGTGGCGTGGGCCGCGAGCCAGCCGAGGAGGGCGGTCTTGCCGCTGCCGGGGGCGCCGGTGACCAGGCAAAGCCGGGGCGCGTCGGGGTCGGTGAGCCACCCGAGGAGCGCGGCGGCCCCGGGGTCGGTACCGGCGGGGGTGCCCCCTCGCTCGTACGAGGCCGAGGGCTTGGAGGATGGTCGGCGTCCGTCCGCCGGGGACGGGGTCGCGGACGGCATGGGGCACCTCACGGGCGACGCGGTACGAACGGCTGTCGCCCCCGACCTTAGTAGGCGAAGGCCGCGCTGACCGCCCCCTCGGGAGGGCCGGCTTCCGGGACCGGCGGGGCCGGGGCCGGCTCAGCCGTCGGCGCCGGTGAAGTGCTCGCGGACCAGGGACTCGACGACCGGGAGGTCGTGGGCGGTCAGGGCGTCGAGGAGGGCGCTGTGCTCGGCGGCGTCGGCGACGAGGTCCGCGTGGCGCGGGACCGGGGCGCTGAGGAGGGGCCACTGGGAGCGGCGGTGGAGGTCGTCGGCGATGACGAGGAGCTGCTCGTTGCCCGCGAGGGCGAGGACCGCGCGGTGGAAGGCGCGGTCGGTCTCCCAGTAGTGCGCGCGGTCGCCCCGGGCGGCGGCGGCGCCGCTGGCCTCGGCGAGCGGGCGGAGCTCGGCCCAGCGGGCGGCCGGGACGGTGCGGGCGAGCCGCAGCATGACCGGGACCTCGATCAGGGCGCGTACCTCGGCCAGCTCGGCCAGCTCCCGGGCGGTGCGGACGACGACGCGGAAGCCCCGGTTGGGGACGACCTCGACGGCGCCCTCGACGGCGAGGCGCTGCATGGCCTCGCGGACCGGGGTCGCGGAGACGCCGAAGCGCTCGCCGAGGACGGGGGCGGAGTACACCTCGCCGGGCCGCAGCTCCCCGGCGACGAGGGCGGTGCGCAGCGCGTCGAGGATCTGCCCCCGGACGGAGTGGCGCCGCACGGCGCGCGGCCCGTCGCCGGGAAAGGAGGGGAGAGGCGCCTCGCCGTGGGTGTGCTCACCCCGCGCCTGCTCGGGCACGCGCACGGCCTCGCCGGGAAGGGACCCGTACGCGCCGACGGTGGCCTCGCACGCGCCGGCCGCGGTTCCGTCCGCGTCCGGTACGGCTCCGTACGCGGTGTCCGTACGCGCTCCGCCGGGGTCGCCGAATCGCACGGACGGTCCCTCCGTCGCCCGCTCGCGCGCTGCGCCCTGCTCCACCCGGGTCCTCCTGCGGCCTCGTGCCGGGCCCGGCTCGCGATACCGGGGTCCCCTGTGCACGATAGGCGAACGGACCGTTCCGCGGGACCGCGCCCACGAGGCGCGGGCGGGAGCGGGCCGGTCGGTGGTGAGACGCGATGCCGTTTCGGGTAAGGTAAGGCTAACCTGCTAACGATCGCGATTCGGTGGTCCGCATGACCGTCCACGCTGTGCTGCCCTCCCCCCTCGCCTCGCCCGTCGCGGCCTCGTACGCCCGGCTCGCCGAGGTCTTCTCCGGCCTGCGGATAGAGGAGACGGCCGGGGACGAACGGCTGCCCCGCGACGCCGGCTGGGTCCGCGCCGAGGAGCTCGCGGCCGGCGGCGCCGCCCTGGACGCCTTCCTCGCCTGGGACAACGCGCAGGTGCTCCGCGACTACGGGCAGCAGGCCCGCCCCGACGTCGTCGCCAGCTTCGGGCTGCACCGCTACGGCTGGCCCGCCTGCCTCCTGGTCACCGTCCCCTGGTTCCTGCACCGCCGGGTCCCCCGCCTCCCCGTCGGGGCCGTCTCCTTCCAGCGGGCCCTGGGCCGCATGGCGGTCAGCGTCGAGGAGTTCGCCTGCCTGCCGGACGACCCCGCCGCCTCGCTGCCCGGCGCCCGGGTGGTCGCCGACGAGGACGCCCTGCGCGCGGAGGTCCGCGCCTCGCTCGCCGAGCACTTCGAGGCCCTCCTGGAGGGCTTCGGCCCGCGGATGCGGCGGGGCCGGCGGGCCCTGTGGGGCATGGTGACGGACGAGATCGTCGAGAGCCTCTGGTACATCGGCGCCCTGCTCGGCGAGGAGCCGCGGGCCATGGCCGAGCTGGAGTCGCTGCTGCCGGGGAGCACCGGCAGGCCGGAGAAGCCGTACGCGGGCGGGGCCGGCTTCCGCCCGCTGCCCGGGGCCGAGGCGGCGGACGGCACCCCGACCGCCACCCGGGACCGGGCCACCTGCTGCTTCTTCTACACCCTGCGCCCCGAGGACACCTGCATCACCTGCCCGCGCACCTGTGACGCCGAGCGGGTCCGGCGGCTCGCCGCGACCGCCTGAGCCCCCCCGGCGTCCCAGGCGACTCACACCCCCCTCACGAGTGACGTGAATCGAACGCAACTCCGGCTCCACGGCCGGTCGTTCGAGCAGAAGGTACCTATTCGTATGCCCTGAGCCCCCGTTGGCGTGCTCTTGCCCCGAAACCCCCCTGTGCCCGCCGGTCGGTCGGACAGTATGGGCGGCCAAACGCCCTACTGCGATGCGAGGGACACCGCATGAGACTGACCGACATATCGCTGGACTGGCTGCTTCCGGGCGGCGTGATGGTGGCCGGGGTCGTGACGGCGGTGGCGGTGCTCGCGCGCGGGAAGCGCGCCGGTGACCAGGCCGCGGCCGAGGACTCCTGGGAACGCAGCGAGGAGCGTCGCAGACGCAAGGAGGCCATCTACGGATTCGCCTCGTACGGACTGCTGTTCTGCTGCGCCGCTGTCGCGGCGGCGCTCTCCTTCCACGGGCTCGTCGGCTTCGGCCGGCAGAACCTCAATCTGACCGGCGGCTGGGAGTACCTGGTCCCGTTCGGCCTCGACGGCGCCGCCATGTTCTGCTCGGTGCTCGCCGTCCGCGAGGCCAGCCACGGCGACGCGGCCCTCGGCTCCCGCCTCCTGGTCTGGCTCTTCGCGGGTGCGGCGGCCTGGTTCAACTGGGTGCACGCGCCGCGCGGCCTGGGCCACGACGGGGCCCCGCAGTTCTTCGCGGGGATGTCCCTGTCGGCGGCGGTCCTCTTCGACCGGGCGCTGAAGCAGACCCGCCGGGCCGCGCTGCGGGAGCAGGGGCTCGTCCCCCGGCCGCTGCCGCAGATCCGGATCGTGCGCTGGATACGGGCTCCGCGGGAGACCTTCGCCGCCTGGTCGCTGATGCTCCTGGAAGGCGTACGGACCCTGGACGAGGCCGTGGACGAGGTGCGGGAGGACCGGCGCGAGAAGGAGCAGAACCGGATCCGCCGGCGCGAGCAGGCCAAGCTCGACCGGGCTCAGATCAAGGCGCTCAACCGTCAGCACCGGGCCTTCGGCCGGGGCGGCGGGCGTCAGGTGGAGGTGGCGGCGCTGACCGCCGCCCCCGGGACCGGCGGGGGCCAGGCCCCCGGGTCCGGGCCGGGTTCCGCGACACCGGCGGTCTCCGCCGCCGTCGCGGAACCCGCCATAGCGGACCCGGGACAACTGCCGCTCAGGCCCCGGCCCTCCCTGCAAGCCGTCAGGGGCAGTGAGTCGCGGACGGTGGACCTCATCGCCGAGGACGACACCCAGGCACTGCCCCGGCTCGACTCCCTGGAGGCGAAGCTCTCCGAGATGGAGCGGATGCTCGGCTAGCGGGACCGCGTCACCACCCCACGGCGGGGCCGCCCCTCAGGCGGCCCCGCCGTTCAGTTCGAACCAGACGACCTTGCCCGTGGCGCGCTCCTCGACGCCCCAGGAGTCCGCGAGTTCCCTCACCAGGAAGAGCCCCCGGCCGCTCGTACCGTCGTCGGCGGGCGGTACGAGCGGACCGGTGAGGCCGGATTCGAAGTCGCGGACCTCGACCCGGAGTTGCGCGGGGTCGACGGTGGCGGTGACGACCGCGCCGTGCCCGGTGTGGACCAGCGCGTTGGTGACCAGTTCGCTGGTGAGCAGTTCGGCGACGTCACCGGCGCCCGGTTCGCCCCAGGCGCCGAGGAGTTCGCGTAACGCGTGGCGCACCTCGGGCACCGCGGTCAGGTCCTCTCCCCCCACCTTTCTGAGCAGTTGAGTCGGCTGTCGTGCCTTCCCGGCCATAGCCCCCACCCACACGGTCGTCGCATCGAACAGGCTCACGGGAAAGCCTGCCCCGCGAGCCGGTCCGCATGCGCCGCCCCCGGGGTCCTCAGGGGCGCGGGACGTTGCGCAGGTTGGATCGGGCCATCTGGAGCATCCGGCCCACTCCCCCGTCCAGGACGATCTTGCTCGCGGAGAGCGCGAAGCCGGTGACCATCTCGGCGCTGATCTTCGGGGGGATGGAGAGGGCGTTGGGGTCGGTGACGATGTCGACGAGGGCGGGGCCCTTGTGCCGGAAGGCGTCCTTGAGGGCGCCGGCCAGGTGTTTGGGCTTCTCGACGCGGACCCCGTAGGCGCCGGCGGCACGGGCGACGGCCGCGAAGTCGGGGTTCCGGTTGGCCGTGCCGTACGAGGGAAGCCCGGCGACCAGCATCTCCAGTTCGACCATGCCGAGCGAGGAGTTGTTGAACAGCACGATCTTCACCGGGAGTTCGTACTGGACGAGGGTGAGGAAGTCGCCCATGAGCATGGTGAAGCCGCCGTCGCCGGAGAGCGAGACGACCTGCCGGCCGCGGTCGGTGAACTGGGCGCCGATGGCCTGCGGCAGGGCGTTGGCCATGGAGCCGTGGCTGAAGGAGCCGATGATCCTGCGGCGCCCGTTGGGGGTGAGGTAGCGGGCCGCCCAGACGTTGCACATGCCGGTGTCGACGGTGAACACGGCGTCGTCGTCGGCGAGTTCGTCGAGGACGGAGGCGACGTACTCGGGGTGGATCGGAGTGTGCTTCTCGACCTTGCGGGTGTACGCCTTGACCACGCCCTCCAGGGCGTCGGCGTGCTTCTTCAGCATCTTGTCGAGGAAGCGGCGGTCGGTGCGGGCCCGGATCCGGGGCGTGACGCAGCGCAGGGTCTCGCGGACGTCGCCCCAGACGGCGAGGTCGAGCCGGGAGCGGCGGCCGAGGTGTTCGGGGCGGACGTCGACCTGCACGATCCGGACGTCGTCGGGGAGGAAGGCGTTGTACGGGAAGTCGGTGCCGAGCAGGATCAGCAGATCGCACTCGTGGGTGGCCTCGTAGGCGGCGCCGTAGCCGAGCAGTCCGCTCATGCCGACGTCGAAGGGGTTGTCGTACTGGATCCACTCCTTGCCCCGCAGGGCGTGTCCGACGGGGGCCTTGAGGCGCTCGGCGAACTGCATCACCTCGGGGTGGGCGCCCGCGGTGCCGCTGCCGCAGAAGAGCGTCACCCGTTCGGCGGCGTCGATCATCCGGACCAGGGCGTCGATCTCGGTGTCGCCGGGGCGGACGGTGGGGCGCTCGGTGACGAGCGCGCTGCCGGCGGCCTTCTCGGGGGCGGGCTGGTCGGCGATGTCGCCGGGGAGCGCGACCACCGAGACGCCGCGGCGGCCGACGGCGTGCTGGACGGCGGTGTGCAGCAGCCGGGGCATCTGCTTCGGGTTGGAGATCATCTCGCTGTAGTGGCTGCACTCGCGGAACAGCTGGTCGGGGTGGGTCTCCTGGAAGTAGCCGAGCCCGATCTCGCTGGACGGGATGTGGGAGGCGAGGGCGAGGACGGGGGCCATCGAGCGGTGGGCGTCGTACAGGCCGTTGATGAGGTGGAGGTTGCCGGGCCCGCAGGAGCCGGCGCAGGCGGCGAGGCTGCCGGTGATCTGGGCCTCGGCGCCCGCGGCGAAGGCGGCGGTCTCCTCGTGGCGCACCTGGATCCAGTCGATGGCGGGGTTGCGCCGGATGGCGTCGACGACCGGGTTCAGGCTGTCGCCGACCACGCCGTACAGGCGCCGCACGCCGGCGCGGACGAGGATGTCGACGAACTGTTCGGCTACGTTCTGTTTGGCCATGGGTCCATCAACACACGGCCCGGCCGCTCACGCCTCCCAGACGGCCGCGCCCGTACGGTCATCGGCGTACCCGGTCACCCTCAGCTGGGTGTCGGCGAGGAAGGCGGCGAGGCCGGGCGGTTCGGCGCCGCCCCAGCGGGCGGCCAGTTCGCGGGCGAGGGCGGGCTCGCCGCGCATCGGCTCGGCGAGGCCGGGCGAGGCGAGGAGGAGGGTGTCGCCGGGCCGGGCCACCGAGGCGCGGAAGCGGAAGGGTTCGGCGGGCGGCGGGACGGGCTCCTCGATGAGCGGACCGGGGGCGGTGGTGATGCCGAGGTCCATGGTGAACCGGTCGCCCTCCTCGGTGACCTCCGGAATCCCGCCCGGCGGTGTCGAGCCGAAGCCGACGACGGGCGCGCCGGTGACCGACGCGGGGTCGGGCAGCAGCGGCTCGATGTCCTGCCAGGCGCCGTCGCGGAGCCGGAAGAGCCCGCCGCCGCCGATGCCGAAGAAGACCCGGGTGCGGCAGTCGGGGTCGGCGGGGATGAGCAGGCAGCGCAGGGTCGCGGTGTACGCGTCGGGCGCGGCGCCCCGCTCGGTGGCGCGGGCCCTGAGCCGCCCGTAGGTGCGGTCGGTGAGCCGCTGGAGACCCGACTTGAGGTCGCCTCGGCGGCCGGAGCGGATGTCCTCGGAGAGCCGGGCGTGGCTGCGGCCGACGGCCTCGCCGATCCAGCGGCAGACGTCGGAGGCGGCGAGGTGGGCGTCGTCGGCGGCGCGGGAGCCGGCCGCGACGGCGACCAGGACGAGGGCGGTCTCGTCGTGCCCGAAGCGGGCGGTGAGGAGGGCGTCCCTGCGGGGTTCGCCCCGGTAGCGGGCGGAGTCGCCGCGCACGGAGGCGGCGCGCAGGGTGGCGGTGCCGTAGCGGGCGCCGTCGAGGACGGTGTCGGCGACCAGGTCGCCGAGTTCGCCGGGCCGGGCGGTGGGCAGGGCGGTGGGCTCGGCCTCGTACGTCGGCGGCCGGCTGCCGAGGAAGCCGGTGCGGGGCCGGGGCACGGGCGTGGGCATCGGCACCTGGAGCGTCGGCTCGTGCCCCCCGGGCATGGGCCTCGGCTCCGGTGCGGGTTCGGGTTCCGGTTCCGGTACGGGTTCCGGCTCGGGCGGCGCGACGGGCGGAGGCGGTGCCGGGAAGGTGCGGGGGCCGCTGACGGGCGCTTCCCACGGGGCGGGGCCCAGTACCGCGGGCGCGGGAGGGGCGGGAGGCGCGGACGGGACGGGCGGGGCGGCGGGGCGGGCCGGAGGGGGCGGGGCCACGGGGCGCGCCGGGGGTTCCGGCGGCGGGGCGATGGTCCCGGGTGCGGTGGTCCCGGGTGCCGGCGTCCCGGGTGCGGTGGCGCGGGTGGCGGAGTCGAAGCGGGCGTCGAGGGTGTCACCCGAGGACGTCGGGGCGATGTCCTCCGCCGCTTCGTCGTAGAGCGCGTCCCACCAGTTGTCCCCCTGCTGAGTCATGCCCTTATTGTCCACCGCGGGCGGCCCGGGAAAACGGGACACGAGAAAAACCGTTGCTGCGAATGGGTGGTCCGCCGGACGGCCCCACCCCCCACGGGAAGGACGTCCGGCGGACCGGCGTGGTCAGCGCACGTCGTAAGCGCGGACCACGGTCTGGGTGACGGAGGCGCCGTGGGCGTCCGTCAGTTCGGTCTTCAGGGTGACCGGCTTACCCGTCGCGCCCGCGTGGTTCACGGTCGCGACCCACTCGCCGCCCGCCTCGGCGACCTGCGCCGGGGTCCAGGTGGTGCCCCCGTCGTAGGAGTACGAGAGCTTGGCCGAGGTGAGAGCGCCGGCCTGATAGCCCGCGTGCCCGGTCACCCCGAGGCGGATCCGCTGGCCGTCGGTGGCGGCGAGGGTCTTGAGTCCGTCCGCCGGCAGGTCGTACCGGGGGAAGAGAATCGGGATGCCCTGAGAATAGACCGTCTCGTCGAGCCGGGAGGTGAATTTCCACACCGAGGTGACGGCGGTGGAGCGCGCCCACACCTTGCTGCCGATCTTCCGGGTGTTCTGTTCGAGCTCGTACGTGCCTGCCTCGGCGGGCACCTCGAAGACTCCGTAGGGCCAGCCGGTGCGGGCGAGGAGCTCGCCGTCGCGGCTCAGGCTCAGGCTGCCGATGTCACCGAAGGAGCCGGGCTCGGCGTGGTGGCGGCCGTCGCCCCACATGGCGGCGGCGAAGCCGATCAGGTTGCCCTGGCGCTCGGCGACGAGGCCCGGCGCTCCGGTGGCGTCGCGCGGGGCGGTCGGGGCGAGCACGCCCTCGTACCAGTTCTCGGTGCGCTTCTCGCCGGCGGTCGGGGTGTGCCGGTCGCCGATCATCAGCTCGCCGAAGGGGAAGCCGCTGCCGACGTACTGCTGCCAGGCGGTGTCGCCGGGGGTGTGGAACTCGGTGCGGGTGCCGGGGGCCGGGACGGTCTCCAGGCCGCTGAAGGAGATCGTGCTGCCGTCCGGGCGGTGGGCCACCGAGAAGTCGATGAAGTCGGCGGCGATGCCGGCGGAGCCGTAGCGCGACTCGGTGCGGGCGAGGCGGGCGTCGCGGACCCGGTAGGTCCGGTCGTCGTCGACCTCGCCGGACTCGGGGAAGCCGAGGTTGTAGACGTACGGGGACCGGGCGGTGGCCTTCCAGGAGAGGGTCACCTCGCCGGCGGCGAGCCTGCCGAGGAGCGCGGTGGCCTCGTCCGTCGGGATGCCGAGGGCCGGCAGGCCGAATCCGGTGAAGGCGCCGGTCGGGTACCAGCGGCCCGGGGCGTTGCGGTACGTGACGACGCCGAGGGCGCCGGCGGCCTTGGCGTTGCGGGTCAGGGTGGCCACGTTGGCCGAGGTGTCGGGGAGGCGGACCAGGGCGAGGCGGCCCTGGACGCCCGCCGCCGTCAGCTCCGCCGGGGTGCCGGTTCCGGCGTCGACGAGGCGGGCGGAGCCGGTGCCGTCGAGGTTGTCGGAGGCCGTGGATCCGGTGACCGGGTGCAGGGTCAGGCCGTCGGTCGTCCGCAGCGAGGTGATCTGCGGGGCGGCGGCGCGCCAGTAGGAGCCGAATTCGAAGTCGCCGTCCCGGGCGCCGCCGTCGACGGAGGCGTAGTAGCCGCGCAGGGTGCGGGGGCCGGTCGCGGTGCCGCCGTGGGTCCAGACCTCGTCCCAGGAGCGGGAGAAGGCGAGGGTGGCGCCGCGGACCTCGGAGGGCTGGTCGGTGCGGACCGACAGCTTGTGGGCCCGGCGGGCGTCGAGGACGACGGTGGTGTCCTTGCGGACCTCCAGCTGCGGGCGGGCCAGGTAGCTGAGCGAGTCGTTCAGCGTGGCGCCCTCACCGGCGTCGGGGGTGGTGATGAAGGAGGTGAGGAAGTAGCTGCCGGGGCGCACCCGGAAGACCTGGTCGGTGGCGCCCTCGTTGAAGCGGCGCTCGCCGGTGGAGGTGTCGGTGCCGATGACGTCGAGCGAGGACGGGCCGCCGGCCGGGGCGCCCTGGCGGTCGATCAGCTTGACGCGGAGGGTGACCGTCTCGGGCTCGACGTAGAGCGAGAAGGGGGTGGAGACGTGGACGCCGCCGCGCGTGGTGGCGACGACCCTGCCCGTGACGTCGCCGTACTGCGCGCGCTCCAGGCGGGCGGTGGGGTCGATGCCGAGCGGGACCTCGACGGTCGCGCCGGCGGGGACGGTGACCTTGCGTTGGCCGAGGCGGGCGACGGAGGAGCGGACCTTGGAGCCGTCGTTGCCGGTGACCTTCTCGACGGCGAGGTCGAGGGTGACCGGGGTGCCGGAGGTGTTGGTGTACGGGACGGTGACCGTGGTGCGGTCGCTCTTGTCCTGCGGCCAGTGGAAGGTGCCGCCCTGGACGGCCGGGGCCGAGAGGACCGTCTGGTCGATGGCGGCCTTGACGTCGAGCCGGCCGCCGCCGGTCTCCCGGACGTCGCCGGGGATGTCGGTCTCGGCGGAGGAGACGAGGGCCGCCTTCAACTGCTGGGCGGTCCAGTCGGGATGACGCTGCTTCAGGATCGCGGCGGCGCCCGCGACGTGCGGGGTGGCCATCGACGTACCGGACATCGCCCGGTAGGCGTAGACGCCCCGGCCGCCCGCGGCGGCCGCGGAGATGCCGACGCCGGGGGCCGCGATCTCCGGCTTGAGGGTGTGCGCCTCGTTGGCGACGGGGCTGCGGCTGGAGAACCACGCGGTGGAGTCGTCGCGGTCGGTGGCGCCGACGGTGAGGACGCTGGGCGCGCAGCCGGGCGAGGAGACGGAGTTGAGCGTCGGCCCGGCGTTGCCCGCGGCGACGACGAACAGCGTGCCCTCGTTCTGGGCGAGTTGCTCGGCGGCGGCGCTCATCGGGTCGTCGCAGTCGGTCTCGGCGGGGTTGCCGAGGCTCATGGAGACGACGTCGGCGCCCTGGGCGACGGCCCACTCCATGCCCGCGATGATCCACGAAGTGGCGCCGGAGCCGGAGTCGTTGAGGACCTTGCCGTTGAGCAGCTGGGCGCCGGGGGCGACGCCCTTCTTCTTGCCGGCGTCCGCGGCGCCGGAGCCGCCGACGGTGGAGAGGACGTGGGTGCCGTGTCCCTGGCGGTCGCCGGCGCTGTCGGAGTCGGTGAAGTTCTCCGAGGCGACGATCCGGCCCTTGAGGTCGGGGTGTTCGGCGTCGGCGCCGGTGTCGAGGACGGCGACCTTGGTGCCGGTGCCGTCGTAGCCGGCGGCCCACGCCTCGGGGGCGCGCACCTGCCGGGTCGACCGCTCCAGGGTGGCCTCGACCTTGCGGTCCAGCCACAGCTTGTCGAGCCCGGCGGAGAAGGCGCGGGCGGTGGGGGCGGAGACCTCGGCCCAGAAGGTGGCGGCCTGCTTCTTGTCGGCCGCGAGGGCGACGCCGCCGATGGTCTTGAGGACCTGGCCGCGGCGGGCGCCGCGCGGGGCGGCGGAGGCCGAGCGGCCGAGCTCGGAGCCGTAGACGGCGATCAGCGGCAGGGTGCTGGTGGAGGCGTCGTCGTAGCCCTGGCGGACCAGCCCTGTGACGTTGAACAGCTCCTCGTCGACCAGGTCGGCGGCGAGCGCGGCGGTGGCGCCCTCGGGGTACACGTACAGGTCCTGGCCGGAGCGGCGGGTCTGGACCAGCGGTACGGTGCCGTCCTCGCGCGGCAGCACGGTCGCGGCGGGGTTGCCCCGCTCGTCCCTGCTGACCAGAACGCGATCGCCGGTGACCAGGGTCACCGTGGCGGGCTGCTCCCCGGCGCGGGCCTGGGCCTCGCTGCCGACCGGCGGGCGTTCGGCGGAGCCGCCGGCCGGCGGCTGGGCCGCGACGGACGGCAGGGCCGCGGTGACGGCCAGGACGGCGGCGGTCGCCGCCCCCAGGGCCGTACGCGAAATCGGGCGCATCGCTCTCCCCATCAGATTCCGGACAACAGGCGCAAGTCACCTGTATCCGGAGGCGGTTGGTGCTGCGGTGGCGCCACATTGGCAGAGGTGAGGGCGGCACAGGGATGATGGGCGCGGCGGGAATACGCCGTGGCCGATTCCCGCCAGGTCACCAACGGAACGAATGCCTCCGGAGAACATGCGCGGAACATCCCGCGCGGTCCGCCGGGGACAGGGCGAGGGGCGGGAACCGATGCTGGGTGCGATAGGACTGGACGAGCGGCAGGAGTCCGCGTACCGGGCGCTGATCGCGCTCGGCGCGGCGGAGGTCACCGACCTGGCGCACCGGCTCACGCTGCCCGAGCGGGACACCGAACGGGCGCTGCGCCGCCTGGAGGCGCAGGGCCTCGCCGCCCAGTCCTCGGCGCGCACCGGCCGCTGGGTGGCGGCGCCGCCCGCGGTCGCGCTCGGCGCGCTGCTCACCCAGCAGCGGCACGAGCTGGAGCAGGCGGAGCTGGCGGCGGCGCTGCTCGCGGAGGAGTACCGGGCGGAGGCCACCGAGCCGGCCGTCCACGACCTGGTCGAGGTCGTCACCGGCGCGAGTGCCGTCACCCACCGCTTCCTCCAGCTCCAGCTCGGCGCGGCCGAGGAGGTCTGCGCGCTGGTCACCGGCAAGCCGATCGCCGTCTCCGGCCTGGAGAACGACGCGGAGGAGCTGGCCGCCGGGCGGGGCGTCGGCTACCGCGTGGTCGTCGAGCGCGAGGTCCTCACCCTCCCCTCCGGGCTGCTCGAACTGTCGGCGGCGCTGGGCCGCGAGGAGCAGATCCGGGTCGTCGACCGGGTGCCGACCAAGCTGGTGATCGCCGACCGCAGCCTCGCGATGGTCCCGCTCACCGGCCGGGGCGCCGAGCCCGCCGCGCTCGTCGTCCACGCGAGCGGCCTCCTGGAGTCCCTGATGGGCCTCTTCGAGGCGGTGTGGCGGGAGGCGCTGCCGCTGCGGCTCGGCGCGGGCGCCCAGATCAGCGAGGAGGAGGCCCCCGGCCCCGACACCACCGACCTGGAGATCCTCTCCCTCCTCCTCGCCGGCATGACCGACGCGAGCGTCGCCAAGCAGCTCGACCTGGGGCTGCGCACCGTCCAGCGCCGGGTGAAGGGCCTGATGGAGCTGGCGGCGGTGACGACGAGACTCCAGCTGGGGTGGCACGCGTACGAGAAGGGGTGGGTGGCCCGGTAGGGGGGTCGGGGGGCTGGGCCGGGGGGCTGGGCCGGGGGGCTGGGCGTCCGCTCGAACGGCTTCCGCGACCTGCGGGAACGCCGCGCCTGGGGGACGCTGGGCGGGTGGGTGTGTGGCAGCTCCTGATGGTGGCGGCGGTCATGCTGCTCGGGCTGTTCGGGGTCCTGGCACCCGGCGTACCGGGCAGTTGGCTGGTGTGGGCCGCCGTGCTCTGGTGGTCGCTGCACGAGCAGAGCGGCCTCGCGTGGATCCTGCTGGTCTCCTCGACCGCCCTGCTGCTGCTCACCCAGGTGGTGGTGTGGCAGCTGCCGCCGCGCCGGTTCCGTGGCGTGGGTCTGACCCGCCGGACGATCGGCTGGGCGGGCGCCGGCGCCCTCCTCGGCTTCGTCCTCGTCCCGGTGCTGGGCGCGGTCCCCGGTTTCGTCGGCGGAATCTACCTCTCCGAGCGGCGCCGCCTCGGCGGCCACGGGCAGGCGCGCGCCGCCACCCGCGCGATCATGCGGGCGGCCGGGACGAGCGTGCTGGTCGAGCTCTTCGCCTGTCTGCTGATCGTGGGGGCGTGGGCGGGCGCGGTCATCCTGGGATGAGGCCGCCCGCGGCGCTTTCGGCCCTCTCCTGGTGGCGCTGGGCGTACGACCTCCAGGGCGCCCACTCCGGCACGTCCGGGCCGTCCGGGGACGGCACGTCCGGGTCGGCGAGGGAGCGGATCCGGATCAGGGCGGCGGCCGGCGCGCCGATCCCGGGTACGGCTCCGAGGGCGCGGGCCGCCTCCTCGCGGTCGGCGCCCGGGTCGAGGCGGAGGGCGCCGTCGGCGAGGGCGCGGGCGAGCGGCCCGGCGACGGGGTGCCCGGTGAGCTGCCCGGCGGTGGGGAAGAGCGCGCGGAGGGTGCCGTCCGGGATGTCCAGGGGCGTGCCGAGCTCGGCGAGGACGCGGGCGGACTCCCCGGGCCCGAGGACGGTCCGAAGGGCGTACTCCTCCGGGTCGGCGGCGCCCGGCGAGCGCAGGCCCGGCCGGGCGGCGACGGAGGCGGCGAGCCGGGGATCGGCGCCGAGGCGCTCGGCGACCGCGTACGGGTCGGCGTCGAGGTCCAGGAGCCGGCGCAGCCGGTGCACGGCGGTGGTGAGGTCGCGCAGCTCGGCGAGGTGCAGCCGGGCCTCCAGCCACCGTCCGGGCGCCCGTTCGTCGACGGCGACGACCCCGGGTCCGTACGGCAGCCGCAGCGCGCGCCGGTAGGTGCGGGTACCGGGCGGCCCGGTGACCTCCTCGACCCCCGGCAGCGCCTCGGCGGCCAGCAGGTCGAACACCTCGGCGGCGGCGTACGGCCCCCGGTACGCGAGCCGCAGCGGCACGCCGGGGGCGGGGGTGGGGGCGGGCGCGCCGGTGGTCTCGGCACGCAGCTCGGTCGGGGTGCGGGCGTAGACGGCCCGGATGGTGTCGTTGAACTGGCGGACACTGCTGAAACCGGCCGCGAAGGCGATCTCCGTGACCGGCAGCGCGGTGGTCTGGAGCAGCACGCGAGCGGTGTGGGCCCGCTGGGCGCGGGCGAGCGCCACCGGCCCCGCGCCCAGCTCGGCGGTGAGCTGGCGCTGGACCTGGCGCGTGCTGTAACCGAGGCGCACGGCGAGCCCGGGGACACCCTCGCGGTCCACGACACCATCGCCGATCATCCGCACGGCCCGCCCGACGACATCCGCCCGAACGTTCCACTCGGCAGACCCCGGCACCGCGTCCGGCCGGCACCGCCGACAGGCCCGGAACCCGTGCCCCTGAGCGGCGGCGGCCGTCGGAAAGAAGGCCACGTTGCGCCGCTTGGGCGTGACGGCGGGGCAGCTGGGCCGGCAGTAGATCCCGGTCGTCCGCACGGCAAAGAAGAACTCCCCGTCAAACCGCGCGTCCCTACTGCTCACCGCCTGATAGAGGGTGTCCCCCTCGTCGTCCGTCATGCCTCCAGTGTGCGACGGTGTGCCGCCGCACACTCGCGGGATTCGGACAGGGCGGTGGCCGGGCACTGCCGGGTTGTCGCTACCTCAGCCGGCCCTCGCGTTTGAAGGTCATCGCGGCGCGGCCTTCGGCGCCTTTGCGCTTCCAGTCTTTGCGGATCTCGTTGCGGAGGCGGGCGTCGGTCTTGGCTACGAGGCGCTGGTTCTCGCGGAGGAGCTTGCGGTAGCTCTCCAGGCGGCGGACCGAGAGGGTGCCCTCGTCGAGGGCGGCCGCCACCGCGCAGCCGGGCTCGGACTCGTGGGAGCAGTCCTGGAAGCGGCAGTCTGCGGCCAGTTCCTCGATCTCCGCGAAGGTCTGGCCGACGCCGGCCTCCGCGTCCCACAGTCCGACGCCGCGCAGGCCGGGGGTGTCGATGAGGACTCCGCCGCCGGGCAGCACGAAGAGGTTGCGGGTGGTCGTGGTGTGCCGGCCCTTGCCGTCGACGTCACGGGCCGCCTGCACGCTCATGACGTCCTCGCCGACGAGGGCGTTGGCGAGGGTGGACTTGCCGGCGCCGGAGACGCCGAGCAGGACGGTGGTGCCGCCGGAGACGAGCGCGGCGAGGACGTCGATCCCCTCCCGCGTCGCCGAGCTGAGCGGCAGCACCTCGACGCCGGGCGCCACGCCCCGCACGTCCTCGACGAGGTGCGAGAGGACGACCGGGTCGCCGACCAGGTCGGCTTTGGACAGGACGACGGTCGGCTGCGCGCCGGACTCCCACGCGAGGGCGAGGAAGCGCTCGATGCGCCCGAGGTCCAGCTCGACGGCGAGCGAGACGGTGATGACGGCGTGGTCGACGTTGGCCGCGAGGATCTGCCCCTCGGACCGCTTGGACGAGGTCGACCGTGCGAACGCGGTCCGCCGCGGCAGGCAGGCCCGTACGTACCGGGGATCGGCGGCGCCCTCCGGGTCGACGGCGGCCCAGTCACCGGTGCAGACGACCCGCAGCGGGTCGTGGGGGGTCACGAACGCGGTGTCGGCCCGTACGACCCCGTCAGCGGTGGCGACGTCACACTGCCCGCGGTCGACACGGATCACCCGCCCAGGGACGAGCCCCTGAGCGGCGTACGGAGCGAAGCTCTCGGCCCAGCCGGAGTCCCAGCCGTGGGCGTCGAGGGAGGTGGAGATGGAGGAAGAGAAGGAAGAACGCGGGAAAGACAAGGGGGACCCTTCGAAGGGTGGCCCCGGCGGCGCGCTCCGAGCGCGCGGAAGTCGAGTGTGTGTCAGCCGGAGACCACAGGGGTGGGAACGATGAACTCCTGAATGCGGGCAGAGCCCGTCACCGTGACAGTCATCAATGTCCTCACCTCCTGCTTCTTCTCGACGTACCGACGCACACCGCTCCCTGAAGAGCGGACGACCAGAACCATAGCCCTCCCCGACCCCCGGCACCACCGATTAAACGAGGGGAAAAGATCCGGCCGTGGTGGGGAAAACACGCTCTCTTCTCTTCCTCCTGCGGGTGGGAGTAGCGTGACCGCCCGTTGATCACGGAACGGAAACGGGGGGCGTCGTGGCAGCGGTGGACAGGCGTGTCGCCGTCGTGGGATTGAGCTGCCGATTTCCCGGTGCGGACGGCCCCGACGCGTTCTGGCGGAACCTGCTCGACGGGACGGACTCGATCACCCGCGTCACCGGTCCCGACGGGGTCGCCGCGCGGGGGCTGCTGGACGCGCCCGAGGAGTTCGACGCGGGGTACTTCGGGATCTCGCCGCGCGAGGCCGTACTGATCAACCCCCAGCACCGGGTGTTCCTGGAGTGCGCCGTGGCCGCGTTCGAGGACGCCGGCCTTGACCCGCAGCGGCAGACCGGAGCCGTCGGCGTGTACGCGGGCAGCGGAGAGAACGCGTACGCCCAGGCCCTCCGGGCGAACCGCGCGTCGCTGCCCTCGGTGTCCGACTGGGAGGTGCGGGTCGCGAACGGCGCCGACTTCCTGTGCGCCCGGGTCGCCCACCGGCTCGGCCTGCGCGGGCCGACGGTGACGGTCCAGGCCGCCTGCGCCACCTCGCTCCTCGCCGTGCACCTCGCGGTCCAGGGGCTGCTGACCGGCGACTGTGACCTCGCCCTGGCCGGCGGCGTCACCGTGCGGTTCCCCACCGGGCCGGGCGGACCCGACGAGGTGGGGATCCAGGCACCCGACGGCGTGCTGCGGGCCTTCGACGCCGAGGCCCGCGGCCTGGTCGGCGGCGACGGCGTCGGCATCGTGGTGCTGAAACGTTTCGCGGAGGCGGTCGCGGACGGCGACCGCATCGACGCCGTGATCCTCGGGTCCGCCGTCAACAACGACGGCTCCCAGCGCATGGGCTTCACCGCCCCGGGCATCGCGGGCCAGGCCGCCGTCATCGAGCGGGCGCAGCGCGTGGCGGGCGTGGCGGCGCGGACCTGCACGTACGTGGAGACCCACGGCACCGGCACCCGCCTCGGCGACCCGGTCGAGATCGCCGCGCTCGGCGAGGCGTTCCGCCGGGACCCGTACGACCCCGACCCCGGCCCCGACCTCGACCCCGACCCCGACCCCGACCCCGGTCACCGGTGCGGGATCGGCTCGGTGAAGACCAACATCGGGCACACGGACGCGGCGGCCGGTGTGGCCGGTCTGATCAAGACCGTCCTGGCGCTGAAGCACGGCGTCATCCCGCCCAGCCTGCACTTCACGCGGCCCAATCCGGAGATCGACTTCGAGGCGGGCCCGTTCCGGGTGGTCACGCGCGCGGAGGAGTGGCGGCCGGACGGCATGCCGCGTCGCGCCGGGGTGAGTTCCTTCAGCGTCGGCGGGACCAACGCGCACGTCGTGCTCGAACAGCCGCCGGAGGAGGAGAAGGAGGAGGGCGAGCCGGGGTCCCCGCCGAGCTTCGTCGGCGGGTCGTACGTGCTGCCGCTGTCGGCCAGGACTCCGGACGCCCTGGAGGCCGTCACCGCGCGGCTCGCGGAGCGGCTGGGGCGGGAGCCGGGGGCGCCGCTCGCCGATGTGGCCTGGACGCTCCAGACCGGGCGGCGGGAGCATCCGTACCGGCGGGTCGCGCTCGTGACGGACGCCGCGGACGCCGTACGGGTCCTGAACGGGGAGGAGCCGGACCGGCTGCTCACCGCGCCCGGTGCGGTGCAGCCGTCCCTCCGGGCCCCCGGGCCGGCGCCGCAGGACGATCCCGCCGAGGCGGGCCGGCTCTGGCTGGACGGCGCCGCCGTCGACTGGGAGGCGCTGCACCGGGGGGCGGGGCGGCGGCCTCGGCGCGTGGCGCTGCCCACGTACCCCTTCGAGCGGCGGCTCTTCACCGTGGCGCCGCCCACCCCTACGACCACCCCTTCCCCTTCCCCGGCCCCGACGCCCGTCGCCACCCCCCTCGGCACTCCCACCTACGACCTGATCGCGAAGCTCTTCGCCGAGATCCTCGATCTGCCCGAGGTCGAGCCGGACGAGAGCTTCTTCGACCTCGGCGGGGACTCCCTCATCGCGACCCGGCTCGTGGCCAGGGTGCGCGAGACGTGGCCGGTGGAGCTCGCTCCCAAGGAGCTGCTCGCGGCGCCGACCGCCCAGGAGTTCGCCGCGCTGATCGACGCGCGGCTGGCTCAGGGCCGTACGCCATGACGGGGTGGACGGTCCGGCGGCACCGCCGGCCGGACGCCGTCGCGTCCCTCTACTGCTTCCCGCACGCGGGCGGGCTGCCCGGCGAGTACGTCCGCTGGTCCGACGGCCTGCCCGGGATCCAGGTCTGGGGCGTGCACCTGCCCGGCCGGACCACGCGCCGGGCGGAGCCCCCGTACACGCGGATGGAGGAGCTGGTGGACGCCCTGGTGTCCGCCGTCGACTTCGGGCGGGACCGGCCGTTCGCGTTCTTCGGGCACAGCCTCGGCGCCCTGGTGGCCTTCGAGGCGGCGAGGGAGCTGCGCGCCAGGGGACGGGAGACGCCGGGGCGGCTGTTCGTGTCCTCCTGCCCGGCGCCGCCCCTGCCCGCCGCCGCGCGGCCGGTGCACGGGCTGTCGGACGGCGAGCTGCTCGACGCGATCGAGCGGGGCACCGGCGAGCCCCTGGCCCATCTGCGGGAGGACGCCGACCTGCGGGAGCACGCGCTCGTGGCCTTCCGGGCCGACTACGCCCTGCTCGACCGCTACCGCCCCCGGGAGGCCGAGCCGCTGGACTGCCCGGTCACCGTCCTCGCCGGGAGCGAGGAACCGTGGGCGCCGTGGCGGGACGGCTGGGCGGCGCACACGCGCGCGGGGACGGACCTGCGGCTCCTGCCCGGGGGCCACTTCCCCTTCCGCTCACGCGAGGGGCGGGACGCACTCCTGGACACCCTGCGGGAATCCGTACCGACGACGACGAAGAAGAAGGGAGACCGCGGGTGGACCGCATAGGCGTGGTGGGTGCCGGAACCATGGGGCGCGGGGTGGCGCAACTGTTCGCGGAGCACGGGCACGAGGTCGTGCTGGTGGACGTGGAGGAGCGCGCCCTGGCGTCCGCGCGGAACGAGATCGCCGGGAACGTACGCCTCGCCCCGCTGGTCCGCCCGGGGGCGCCCGTCCGGGATCCGGAGGAGGTGACCGGGCGGATCGAGTTCACCCTGGACCCCAAGCGGCTGCACCGGGTGGACTTCCTCGTCGAGAACGTCACCGAGGACTGGGAGGTCAAGCGGCCGCTGTACGCCGAGCTGGACGCCGTCTGCCGCCCCGAGGTCCCCTTCGGCGTGAACACGTCCGCGATCCCGATCACCCGGGTCGCGTCCCTCACCGGCCGGCCGGCGCGCGTCATCGGCACGCACTTCATGAACCCGGCGCACCTCAAACCGACCGTCGAGCTGATCCGCGGCCACCACACCTCGGACGAGACCATCGCCCGCACCCGCGCCCTGCTCGACGGCGTCGGCAAGGGGCACGTCCTGGTGGAGGACTCCTCGGGCTTCGTGACCAACCGCGTCGCGATGCTCACCCTCAACGAGGCGGTCTTCCTGCTCCACGAGGGCGTCTCCACCGCGGCGGACGTCGACCGCCTCTTCAAGGAGTGCTTCGGGCACCCGATGGGACCGCTGGAGACCGCGGACCTCATCGGCCTGGACACCGTCCTGCTGTCCCTGAAGGTGCTGTACGCCGAGTTCGGCGACCCCAAGTACCGCCCCTGCCCCCTCCTGACCCGGCTGGTCGACGCCGGTCTGCACGGGCGCAAGACGGGACGGGGCTTCCATGCGTACGAGTCCTACCAGTCCTACGAGTCCTGACCAGTCCTACCAGTCCTGACGAACCGGGAGAGTGACGCGGTGGCTGACGCTGTGGCCGACGAGAACAAGGTGCTGATCCGGGAGTTCCTCGGCGGGCACCTGCACGGCGTGGAGGTGGAGGACGACGAGGACGTGTTCGCCGCCGGGCTGGTGAACTCGCTCTTCGCCGTGCAGGTGGTGATGTGGGTCGAGCGGACCTACGGCCTCCAGGTCGCGGGCGAGGACCTCGCCTTCACCAACTTCCGGTCGATCGACGCCATCGCCGCGTTCGTGGAGCGCAAGACGGCCCCCGTCGGAGGCGGTGCGTGATCGTCGAACCCACCCCCGAGCAGCTCGCGCTGCGCCGGGAGGTCATCGCGTTCGCCCGGGCGGAGCTCGGCCGTGACGCCGCCGAGGCCGACCGCGGCGCCCGCTTCCCGCGCGAGGACTGGCGGCGCTGCGCCGAGTTCGGCGTGCTGGGGTGGCCGGTGCCGGAGGAGTACGGCGGACGCGGTCTCGACCCGCTGACCACCGTCATGGCCCTGGAGGCGCTGGGGTACGCCTGCCCCGACAACGGCCTGGTGTTCGCGGTCGACAACCACCTCTGGGGCTGCGTGATCTACCTGCTGCTGCACGGCACGGAGGAGCAGAAGCGGCGCTTCCTGCCCGGCCTGTGTGACGGCTCTCTGGTCGGCGCGCACGCGCTGTCGGAGCCGGAGGCGGGCTCCGACATCCTCGGCATGACCACCACGGCGGTACGTGACGGTGACGGTGACGGGTATCGGCTGAGCGGTACGAAGTGCTTCATCAGCAACGGGCCGGTGGCGGACGTCTTCGTCACGCTCGCCCGGACGGGTGCGGGGGCGGACGCGGCAGGCAGACAGGGGCAGTTGTCGGCGTTCCTGGTGACCGCCGACATGCCTGGTGTGATCAAGAAGCGCGAGCTGCCGAAGATGGGGCTGCGGACGACCCCGATGGGCGTCGTCGAGTTCGACGGTACGCCGGTGCCCGCGGCGAACCTCCTCGGCCGCGAGGGCGCCGGCTACCCGCTCTTCACCTCCACCATCGAGTGGGAGCGGTCCTTCATGTTCGCCTCCAAGGTGGGCGCCATGGAACGGCTCCTGGAGGCGTCCGTCCGGCACGCCAACACCCGCCGCCAGTTCGGCCGGACGCTCGGCTCCCTCCAGGCGGTGTCGCAGCCGATCGCCGACATGAAGATCCGGCTCGAACTGGCGAAGATGCTGCTCTACCGCGTGGGCTGGCTGAAGCGGGAGGGGCGGCTCGCCCTCCAGGAGGCCACCATGGCGAAGATCTTCATCAGCGAGGGACTCGTCGACACGGCCAGGGCCGCCATCGAACTGCACGGCGCCCGCGGCTACTTGGAGGAGTACGGGATCGAGCGCGAGCTGCGCGACGCGCTCGGCGGCCTGATCTACGCCGGAGCGAACTCGGTGCAGCGCGGCATCCTCGCCGAACTCACCGGCGTGCACGGGGCGTTGTCGAGCACGCCGACGCCGGGAGGTGAGACGCGGTGACCTCACGGAGCACGAGGCTGAGGCTTCCGCTGGAACCGGCGCTGCCCGCCGAACTCGCCCAGGAGCTGGCCCAGCGGGTGTACTTCGTCTCGGACGCGATCACGTGCTTCTCGCTCGTCCTCACGGACGACAAGATCACGGGCGTGGACGTCGACGTGAACGTCGATGTCGATACCGACGAGGACATGGCGGCTGCGCTCTCCCGCAAGCTCAACCTCATGGCGGCGAACGACCTGCTCGACCAGCGGGTCGTGGAGCCCAGGGCGGTGTGGCGCGCCGCCGGGACCGGGCCGGTGGCGGACGTGTACGACGAGCTGGTCGCCCGGGGTGCCGCCGTGGAGGCCGGGGAGGGGCAGATCGGCGTCGGTGAGCCCGTGCTGTCGCTGATGGACCACCTGGACTCGCTCCTGCGGGCGCTGGTGGTCGAGGAGTTCGACGCCCGCGAGTTCCGCTATCCGACGCTGATCACCGCCGACGCGCTGCGCCGTACCGGCTACTTCGAGTCCTTCCCGCAGATGGTGATGTCCGTCTCGCGGCTGCACGGCGACGTCGACAGCTACCGCGGCTTCCTCGACGACCTCGCGGGCGGCGGCGACCTGCGGACGGCGCTCACCGCGCACAGCGGCGGCTTCGACCACTGCCTGCCGCCCACCATGTGCTTCCACACCTACCACCAGTTCGCCGACGCCCCGCTGCCGGAGACCTCGCTGGTGGTGACCGCGCGGGGCAAGTCCTTCCGCAACGAGTCCCGCTACCGGCGGTCCCTGGAGCGCCTGTGGGACTTCACGATCCGCGAGACCGTCTTCCTCGGGACCCCGGACTTCGTGCTCGGCGCGCGGCGACGGCTCATGGAGCGGGCGTACGAGCTGGTGGAGGCGCTCGGTCTGGGCGGGCGGTGCGAGGTGGCGGGCGATCCGTTCTTCCTCAACGACACGACCGCGGCGCGCGCCTGGTCGCAGCGGCTCCTTGAGCTGAAGTACGAGCTCCGGCTGCCGCTGGACGCCGAACGCGACGTCGCCGTCGGCTCGTTCAACTATCACGAGCAGTTCTTCGGCCGGTCCTTCGGGATCGACGGCGAGGGCGGCGAGCCGGTCTTCACCGGGTGCGCCGGGTTCGGTCTCGAACGCTTCGCCTACGCGTTCCTGTGCCGGCACGGCCTGGACCCGCGGAACTGGCCGGACAGCGTACGGGCGGCGGTGGCGCCGTGACCGTACGCGAGCCCGCACCCGTCCTCGTACCGAAATCCGAGGCCGCGCCTCCGCGCCTCCTGACCCTGTCGGCGCCGACCGTGGAACTGCTCGAACGGGCCACGGACGACCTCGTCCGCCACCTCGAAGCGCTCGGCGAGGAGGGCTTCGCGCGGTTGCCGGCGCTGCCCGCCCCGCCCGTCTCCCCGGCGGAGCCAGGGGCGGCGAGACGGGCCGTCGTGGCGCACTCGGCGGAGAGGGCGGCGCGTTGGCTGAGGAGACGGGATGCCCGACGGGTATTCACCGGCGGCTCCAGCGACAGCGCCTCCCGGGTGTTCCTGTTCTCCGGGGTCGGCGACCAGTACCCGGGGCTCGGCGCCGGTCTGTACCGGTGTCTGCCGGCATTCCGGGAGGAGCTCGACCGCTGCTTCCGGCTGCTGGCGGAGGAGCACGGCGTGGACCTGCGCGGCGTCCTCTTCCCGCCCGGCGGCCCCGAGGGCACCGGCCGCCGGGAGGAGGTCTTCGACCGGCCCATGGCGCCCGAGGAGATCCACCGCACGGTGGTGGCGCAGCCGCTGCTGTTCGCGCTCCAGTACTCCCTGGCCCGCGCCCTGACGGCGCTCGGCGCCGCCCCGGCCGCGCTCGCGGGGTACAGCGTCGGCGAGTACACGGCCGCGTGCGTCGCCGGGGTGTTCCCGGTCGAGGACGCCCTGCGGCTCGTCACCGGCCGGGCGCGGCTCGTGGACGGGCTGCCGCCCGGCGCGATGCTCGCGGTCGCGGCCGGACCGGAGGCGCTGCACGGCCCGCTGGACGGGCTGATGGAGGGCCCGATGGACGGCCCGCTGGACGGGCTGCTTCCCGGCCCACTGTCGCTGGCCGCGCTCAACGGCCCCGAGCAGACGGTGCTTTCGGGCCCGGTCGAGGCGGTCGAGGAGGCCGAGCGGCGGCTGACCGGGGCGGGGCTGGCCTGCCGGGGGCTCGCGACGGCGCACGCGTACCACTCGACCATGACGGAGCCGCTGACCGGCCCGCTGGAGGAGCTGCTCGCCGGTGTGCCGCTCGCCCCGCCCGCGATCCCGCTGCTGTCGAACGTGACCGGGACCTGGCTGCGCGACGAGGAGGCGACGAGCCCGGCCCACTGGGCCCGCCAGCTGTCCCGCACGCTCCGCTTCTCGGACGAGCTGGCCGAGATCTGGCGGCTCCCCCGCCCGCTGCTCGTCGAGCTCGGCCCCGGTCAGGCGCTCGGCCGCCTCGCCCTCGGCCACCCGGACCGCCCCGCCGACGCGCTCGCGTCGGTCGTCCCGACCCTGCCGGGCCGCCTGGAGACCCGTACCGAGTGGGAACTGCTGCTCACCGCGACCGGACGCCTGTGGGCGGCGGGCGCGGACGTCGACTGGACGGCTCTGACCCACGAACCGTCCGCCCCCACCGAGGAGCGAGGATGAACGACGCCGCGGCGATCCGTCCGGTGCCGCGCGACGGAAGCGTGCCCCTGCCGCTGTCGAGCGCGCAGGAACGGCTCTGGTTCATGCAGCAGTTGCACCCGGGCATGCTCGCCTACCAGTTCCAGGCGAAGATCGAGTTCACCGGCGCGCTCGACGCCGGGCCGCTGGCCGCCGCCCTCACCGAGGTCGTGCGGCGGCACGAGGTCTACCGCACGACCTTCGCCGACGGGCCGGACGGCCCGGTCCAGGTGGTGCACCCGCCGTACCGGGTCGAGCTGCCGGTGGAGGACCTGCGCGGGGCCGGAGCGCCCACGGAGGCGGAGGTCGTCCGGCGGGCGGTGGCCGCGGAGATCCCGGTGGACCGGCTGCCGCTGGTGCACTGGCGTCTACTGCGGACCGCCGACGACCGGCACGTCCTGCTGCATCTGGAACACCATCTCGTCCACGACGGCTGGGCATTCAACCTCTTCGTCGACGAACTGTGCGAGCTGTACCGGGCGTACGCGGTGGGCGAGCCGTCTCCGCTTCCCGAACCGGCCGTCCAGTTCGCCGACTTCGCGGTCTGGCAGCGCTCCTGGCTGGACGGCCCGGACGCCGACGCCCAACTCACGTACTGGCGCGACCAGCTCGACGGCGTACCGTACTTCCTCGATCTGGCCACCGACCGTCCCAGAACACCCGCGCGCCGCTTCACCGGTGACGCGCCGCGCTTCACGGTGCCCGCCGAACTGGCGGACGCGGTGCGGGCGCTCGCCGCACGCGAGCGCGTGCCGCTGTTCTCGGTGATGCTCGCCGCGTTCGAGGTGCTGCTCGCCGGTTGGTCGGGGCAGGACGACTTCTGCGTCGCCACGGGGATGGCGGCCCGCACCCGGCCCGAGGTCGACGGCATGTTCGGCATGCTCGTCAACACCGTCGCCCTGCGGGCCGATCTGCGCGGCGACCCGTCGTTCCGCGAGCTGCTCGGCCGGGTGCGGAGGACGTCCTTCGGCGCCCTGGAGCACCAGGAGCTGCCCTTCGACCGGGTGGTGGCGGCGCTGCGGCCGCCCCGGGTGCGGGGCCGACAGCCGCTGTGCGAGGTGCTGTTCGCGTTCCACGACTCGCCGTCGCGCGCCGTGCGGATCCCCGGCCTGGAGGTCGAGGTCACGCCCGGCGTCAGCAACGGCAGCGCCAAGTTCGACCTCAACGTCATCGCGATCCCCCGGGCCGAGCAGACGATCGGGCAGCGGGGCGGGGCGGTGACGCAGGCGGTCGAGTTCATCTGGGAGTACGACCGCGACCTCTTCGACGGCGCGACCGTCGCACGGGCCGCCCGGCGGTACGAGAGGCTGCTCGCCGCGGTGACCGCGGCTCCGGAGACCAGGATCTCCGCACTGATCGGCGACGGCCGTCAGGGTGCGCATCGTCTGCAAGACCGGCGACAGGAGGACGAGACGTGAGCGACGCGGACGGGCTGATCGGCCCGGTGCGGGCGGCCTGGGCCGACACCCTGGGCCACGACGAGGCCGAGATACCCCTGGACGTCGGCTTCTTCGACGCCGGCGGCAACTCGCTGCTGCTCCTCCTCCTTTGGGAGCAGTTGAACGAGCTGACGCCGCGCGAGCTGCGCGCCACCGATCTGTTCCAGCATCCGACCGTACGGGGGCAGGCGGCGTTCCTGGGGAGCGACGCATGAGCCGGAGCATGAGCCGGAGCACGAGCACGAGCCCGAGTCCGAGTCCGAGTCCGAGTCCGAGCCGGAGCCTGTACGAGGTGTTCGCGGCCTCGGCGGAGCTGTACCCGGACGCCCCCGCCGTCGAGTTCCCGGACGGCGGCGCGGTGACCTACCGCGCGCTGCGACGGGGCGCGGAGGCGGTCGCGGAGCGGATCGCGGCCGAGCACGGCCGGGTCGAGCGGGTCGGCCTGCTCGCCACCCGCGGCCTCGTCGCGTACACGGGCTATCTCGCGGCCCTGCGGCTCGGCGCCGCGGTCGTGCCCCTGAGCCCCGACCATCCGGCGGCACGGATCCGCGACGTCTGCGAGACGGCCGACGTCGGCGTCATCGTGGCCGATACGACCTCCGGGACGGCCCCTGGCACGCACCGCGAAACCGAGTCGCCCGGCGGCGGCGGCCGTCCCGTGCTGCGGCTCGACGCCGAGGAGGTCCGGGCAGCGGCGCCGACAGGACGGCTCGCGCCGTACGCGGCGGATCCGGACCGGCCGGCCTATCTGCTCTTCACCTCGGGCACGACCGGACGCCCGAAGGGCATCCCGATCCGGCACCGCCACGTGCTGCCGTTCCTGGCGCACAACATCGCGCGCTTCGGGGTCGGCCCGGGCTGTCGCATGTCGCACACCTTCGAGCTGACCTTCGACCTGTCGGTGTACGACCTGTTCGTCACCTGGGGCGGCGGGGCGACCCTGGTCGTGCCGTCCAGGACCGAGCTGTTCTCCCCGGTCGACTACCTGGCCGGCCGGGGGCTGACCCACTGGTTCTCGGTGCCCTCGGCCGTCTCGGTGAGCGGCGGCTTCGGACAGCTCCCCACCGGCCGCCCGTCGGCCCTGCGCCACAGCGTCTTCTGCGGCGAGCAGTTCACCCTGGACCAGGCGCGCGCGTGGCACGCCGTGGCCCCGGCGGCGACGCTCGACAACCTCTACGGCCCCACCGAACTGACCATCGCCTGCGCCGAGTTCCGGCTCCCGGAGGATCCCGCCCAGTGGCCGGTGACCTCCAACGGCACCGTCCCGATCGGGCGGGTCTACGAGGGTCTGGAGCACCGGGTGGACGAGGGGACGGGCGAGCTGTGGGTGCGCGGACCGCAGCGCTTCGACGGCTATCTGGACCCGCGCGACGACGAGGGCCGGTTCACGGAGGACGGGTACTTCCGCACCGGGGACCGGGTCCGGGTCGAGGACGGGCAGCTCGTCCACCGGGGCCGGCTCGACGACCAAGTGAAGATCCGCGGCCACCGGGTCGAGCCGAGCGAGGTGGAGGCGGCGCTGCGCGGCCTGGACGCGGTCACGGAGGCGGTGGTCCTCGGCGTCGCCCGGGACGGGGTCACCGATCTGGTGGCCTGCTACACCGGGCGCGCGACCGGCCGGACGGAGCTGATCCGCGCGCTGCGCGGAACGCTGCCGATCCACCTGGTCCCCCGCCGCTTCGAGCACCTCGCCGCCCTCCCCCGCAACGCCAACGGCAAGGTGGACCGGAGCGCGCTCCGCCGGACGATCAGCGAGGTGGACGATGCCGCCCTCGTCTGAACCCCCGGCCACGGCCGCACCCCACCGCGCCATGGACTTCAGCCTCTTCTACTTCGCGAGCGACAGCGACAGCGACAGCGACAGCAGGAGCGACCACAACAGCGACATAAACAAGAGCGACAACAACAAGAACCTCACCAGCTCCCGCTACCGCCTCCTCCTCGAAGGGGCCCGGTTCGCCGACGCCCACGGCCTGGCCGCCGTGTGGACGCCGGAACGGCACTTCCACCCCTTCGGCGGGCTGTACCCGAACCCGGCCGTCACCGGCGCCGCGGTCGCCGCCGTCACCGAGCGGGTGGCGATCCGGGCGGGCAGCGTCGTGGCGCCCCTGCACCACCCGCTGCGCATCGCCGAGGAGTGGTCCGTCGTGGACAACCTCTCCGGCGGGCGCGTCGGCGTCTCCTTCGCGTCCGGCTGGCACGCGGCCGACTTCGCGCTGCGCCCGGAGGCGTACGCCGACCGGCGCCGGCTGATGACGGACCAGGTGCGGCAGGTGCGGGACCTGTGGCGGGGCGAGGCGCTCGCCTTCCCGGACGGAACCGGCACCGAGCGGAAGGTGACCGTCCACCCCCGGCCGGTGCAGCCGGAGCTTCCGACCTGGATCACCAGCGCGGGCGGCGTGGAGACCTTCCGGGCCGCCGGTGCCATGGGGGCGGGCGTCCTCACCCATCTGCTCGGCCAGAGCCTGGACGAACTCGCGTACAAGATAGGCGAGTACCGCGCGGCGGGCGGCCGGCACGTGGTCCTCATGGCGCACACCTATCTCGACGACGACGAGGACCGGGTCCGCGCGCTGGTGCGGGAACCGCTGCTGCGCTACCTGCGCGGCTCGCTCGGGCTGCTGCTCGGATCGGGCCTCGATAGCAGGCGTCGGATCGACCCGGCGAAACTGCACCCGGACGACCTGGAGTTCCTCGTACGCCGCTCCTTCGACCGGTACGTCGACGACTGCGGGCTGCTCGGCTCCCCGGCGACGGCGGCGCGCGCGGTGGAGCGGCTGCGCGGGATCGGCGTGGACGAGATCGCCTGCCTGATCGACTTCGGGCTGCCGGACGAGACCGTCCTGCGGGGCCTGGAACGGATCGCCGACCTCAACGCCCGGGAGCGCATTCATGGTTGACCGCTCGGGACCGACCACGGGCGGCCCGGCGTTCGCGCGGGCGGTCGCCCGGCTGCGGGTGCCCGGCATGGGCACCGAGGCGGTCGCCCCGCTCCTGGCCGGGCTGATCCGGATGACCAGGCCCCGCCGGGTCCTGGAGGTCGGCATGGGGTACACCACCCCGTTCCTGGCGGCCGCCCTGGCCGAGGTCCGGGAGCAGGCCGACGAGGAGTCCCGACTGCTCGCCGCCAAGACCCGTCCGTACCTGGGCTCCGGGGCCCCGCTGGACGACGACTGGCTGCGCGCCGCACCGGCGCTCGCCGCCCCCGCCTCGTACCTGGAGCCGTACCGGCCCCGGTTCGTGGCCGTCGACGACCGGTCGATCCCCGAGTCCTCGGCCGGGCGCGTCGAGGACGTGCTCGCCGAGCTGGGGCTGGGCGGGCAGGTCACCGTCGTGGACGCGCCGCTGCGCGAGGCCGCGGGCCTGCTGCCGGACGGCTTCGAGCCGATCGACTTCGCCTGGGTCGACGCGTGGGACTGCCTGTACTTCCTGGACCACTTCCTCGACCGGATCGACCCGGCCGGCGGCGTCGTCGTCCTCCACTACCTGATGACGTACCCGGAGGGCGAGGCGATCCTCCGCTATCTGGCCGGACTCCAGCGGGCGAGGCCGGGCGAGCTGGAGGTCCTGAACCTCCTGGAGCCGCACAAGCTCCGCCAGAACAGCGTCACCCTGATCCGCCGGACCGCCGTCGCCCCACCCCGGCTCGCCGGTCCGGGCGGCCGGATCCGGTACGACGGCGAGCTGCGCGCACACGCCACGGCCCACGCCGGGACCCTCGACAGCGAACAGGAGAACGACAGGTGAGCATCCTGCGCGGGGCCGTGACCCCCTACCCGGCCGACGCCTCCCTCCCCGAGGTCTTCGCCGCCCAGGTGCGGGCCCGGCCGGACGCGCCCGCCGTCGTCGACGGCGGGCACACCCTCACGTACGCCGAGCTCGACGCCCGCTCCGACCGCCTCGCCCGCCTGCTGCGCGACCGGGGCGTGACCGACGGCGCCCGGGTCGGCGTGCTCCTGGAGCGCGGCCACCACCAGATCACGGCGCTCCTCGCGATCCTCAAGGCCGGAGGCGCGTACGTACCGATCGATCCGGCGTACCCGAGGGAGCGCCGTGAGCACATGCTGGCCGTCGCCGAGGCGGCCGTGACGGTCACCCCCGAAGAGCTGCGCCTGGCCGAGAAGGCGCCGGAGACCGCCGGGCCGCCGCGCCTCCCGACGGGCTCGCGCATCCCCGCGTACGTCCTGTTCACGTCGGGCTCCACCGGCCGTCCCAAGGGTGTCGTCGTCGAGCACCGCTCGGTGCTGCGGCTCGTCCGCGGCGCCGACTACGTGGACCTCGGCCGGGGCCTGCGCATCGCGCAGGTGGCCGACTCCTCCTTCGACGCGTTCACCTTCGAGGTCTGGGGCGCGCTCCTGAACGGCGGCACGGTCGTCGTGCTCCCGACCGCGACCGTCCTCACCCCGGGCGCGCTGGCCACGGCGCTCGCGGAGCACCGGATCACCACCCTGTTCCTGACCTCCGCGCTCTTCACGACGGTGATGGCCGACCGGCCCGACACCTTCGCCGGGCTGCGGACCCTGCTGGTCGGCGGCGACGTGCTGAACGTCGCGGCCGTACGACGCCTGCTCGATCTGGATCCGTCCGCCCGCCCGGCCCGTCTGGTGAACGGCTACGGCCCGACCGAGGCCACCACCTTCGCCGTCTGCGGCGAGGTGACCGCGCTCGCGGCCGACGCCCGCTCGGTGCCGATCGGCCGGCCCATCGCGAACACCGACTGCTACGTGCTCGGCGAGGACCTGGAGCCGGTCGCGGACGGGCAGCCCGGCGAGCTGTTCATCGGCGGGCCGGGCGTGGCGCGGGGGTACGCGGGACAGCCGGAGGCGACCGGCGAGCGCTTCCTCCCGGATCGGTACGCGGCCGAGCCCGGGGCCCGGATGTACCGGACCGGGGACCTGGTCAGGGTGCTGGAGGACGGGCGGCTCGACTTCCTCGGGCGGGCCGACGACCAGGTGAAGATCCGCGGCCACCGGGTCGAGCCGGGCGAGGTGGAGGCGGCGCTGCGCCTGCACCCGGGGGTCCGCGACGTGGCGGTGGGCGCCGACGGCCCGTCGGGCGAGCGGCGGCTCGTGGCGCACCTGGCCCCGGCCGTCCCCGGCGAGGCGCCCACCGGGCTCCGGGAGTTCCTGACCGGGCTGCTGCCGGAGTGGATGGTCCCCTCGGCGTTCGTGGTGCTGCCGGCGCTGCCGCTGACGACGAGCGGCAAGCTGGACCGGGCGGCGCTGCCGCCGGTCCCGGCGGGCGACGGGGACACGGCCGCGGTGGCGCCCCGCAACGACCTGGAGCGGGAGGTTGCGGCGCTCGCGGGCGAGTTGCTCGGCCTGGCCCCGGTCGGCGTCACCGACGACTTCTTCGCGCTCGGCGGCCACTCGCTGCTCGCGATGCGGCTGCTGTCCCGGGTCGCCGGCACGTTCGGGGTGCGGGTGAACCTCGGCGACTTCCTCTACGACCCGACGGTCGAGCGCCTGGCGACGGAGGTGGCTGCCGGTCTGTCCGCCCACGAGGTCTCCGCCCTGGCGCCGGACGGGGTGTCCCGTGACCGGTGACCATCCGGTCTCCTGCGCGCAGAAGCGGCTGTGGATCCTCGACCGGCTCCACCCGGACTGCCCCGCGTACGCCGTCCCGCTCGTCTACCGCATCGACGGCGAGCCGCACGTCGGGGCCCTGGAGCGTGCGCTGACCGAGCTGGTCCTGCGGCACGAGGTGCTGCGGACCGGCTACCGGACGGCCAAGGGCGTCCTGCGCCAGGTCGTCCGGCCCGCGGAGCCGGTGCGGGTGCCGCGCGTGGACCTCTCCGGGCACGAGGACCCGGAGGCCGAGGCGGACCGGCTCGCCGCCGCCGAGGCACGGCGGCCGTTCGACCTGACCGGCGGCACGGTCCTGCGCCCCCTGCTCCTCACGACGGCGCCCGACCGTCACACGCTCTGCCTGACCCTTCATCACATCGTGTGCGACGGCTGGTCGCTCGCCGTCCTGGAGCACGAACTCTCCACCCTGTACGAGGCGTTCGCCGCCGGTCGCCCGCCCGGACTCCCCCCGCTCACCGAGCAGTACGCCGACTTCGCCCGCTCGCAGACCGAGCGCGTCGCGGGCACCGCCCTGGACCGCTCCCGCGACCACTGGCGCGAACGCCTGTCGGGCGTACCGGCGTTGACCGGCATCCCCGCCGACCGCCCGCGCCCGGCGGTGTGGAGCTTCGCCGGTTCCCATGTGCCGTTCACCCTCGCACCGGAGGTCGTCGCGCGGGTCGACCTCCTCGCCCGCGCCTGCGGCACCACCCCGTACGCCGTGACGCTGGCGGCGTTCGCCGCGCTGGTCCGCGAGGAGGGCGGCGGCCCGGACGTCGTGATCGGCACGCCCGTGGCCCTGCGGGAGCGCGAGAGTCACTTCGCGATGATCGGCATGTTCGGCAACACGGTCGTGCAGCGGCTCGACGTGCCGGACGGGACGAGCTTCCGCGACCTGGTGCTGCGGGCGCGCGACGCGAGCCGGGACGCCCTGGCCCATCAGGAGCTGCCGTTCGAGCTCGTGGTGGAGGAGCTGAACCCGGCGCGGGACCCGGGCGCCAACCCGCTGTTCCAGCTGATGTTCAGCCACCGGCCCGCGCAGGCGTCCGGTCTGCGGCTCGGAGGCTGCCGTGTGGCCGGGGGCTTCGGGGACACCCGGACCGCGAAGGTCGACCTGTCCCTCTCGCTCACCCGGGACGGCGCGGGCTGCGCCGGACGCCTGGAGTACAGCGAGGACCTCTTCGAGGACACCACCGCGCGGCGGCTCGCCGCGCGGTACGCGGCCCTGCTCGCCAGCGCCACCGCCCTGCCCCTGCGACCCATCGGACCGATACCGTGACCGAGACCCGATCCGCCGCCGACGCCGGACGCCCGTCCCTGCTGCGCCACCGCGACTTCATGCTGCTGTGGAGCGGCCAGACGATCAGCGAAGTCGGCTCGATGATCACCCCGTTCGCCCTGCCGTTCCTCGCCGTGACCGCCCTGGACGCCTCGAACTTCCAGGTGGGTCTGCTCACCGCGCTCGGTTCGCTGGCCTTCCTGCTCGTCGCGCTGCCGGCCGGTGTGGTGGTGGACCGGGTGGCCCGGCACCGGCTGATGATGTGGTGCGACGTGCTGCGCGCGGCGGTGGTGGCGACGGTGCCGGTGGCCTGGTACCTGGACACGCTGACGCTGACCCACCTGTGCGTGGTGGCGCTCGTCACGGGCTCGCTGACGGTGTTCTTCGACGTGGCGTACCAGAGCTATCTGCCCGTCCTCGTCGACAAGGACAGGCTGATCGACGCCAACGGCAAGCTGGGCACGACCAGTTCGGCCGCGGCGACGCTCGGCCCGACGGCGGCGGGCCTGCTGGTCGCGACGATCGGCGGCGCCCGGGCCCTGGTCGCCGACGCGGTGTCGTTCCTCGCCAGCGCCCTGTCGCTGTTCCTGATCCGGACCCCGGAGCCGAAGCCGGTCCGCCCGGACGGGCCGCGCCCGGCCTTCCGGAAGGAGATGGGCGAGGGTCTCGGCTTCGTCGTCCGCCATCCGGTGCTGCGCCGGATCGTCGCCTGCACGGGGACGGTGAACCTGTTCGCGCACATGGCGCTGGCGATGGAGATGCCGTTCCTCGTCCGGGAGCTGGGCCTCTCCCCCGGCCGGGCCGGTCTGCTGCTCGCCCTCGGGCCCGTCGGCGGCGTCCTGGGCGGGCTGCTGGCGAGCCGGATCGCCCGCGCGGTCGGCTCCGCGCGGATCATCTGGCTCGCCCCGCTCGCCCTCGGCCTGCCCTCGTACCTCGCCCCGCTCGCGTACCCGGGCTGGCGGGTGGTGCTGTACGGCATCGGCTGGTTCACGTTCACCTTCGGCGCCGTCGTCTACAACACCGCGCAGGTCACCTACCGGCAGCAGATCTGCCCGCCGGAGCTGTTCGGCCGCATGAACGCGGCGGTGCGCTGGATCGTCTGGGGCACGATCCCGCTGGGCGCGCTCCTGGGCGGCGCGTTCGCGACCTGGTTCGGGCTGCGGCCCACCCTGTGGATCGGCCTCGTCGGGGCGAGCCTCGGCGGCCTCTGGGTGTACTTCTCCCCGCTGCGGCACCTGCGCGACGTGGAGCCCGCCCCGGCCGCGCCCGAACCCGCCTGACCGCCACCGTCCCCACCACCGTGCCCGCCCCCCGTGTCCGATCCGTACAAGACGCCGGGGCCGGGTGCGCCTAGCGTCGGGGGCATGAAGACACCTCGACTCGATCTCATCGGACTGGTGGTCGCCGACATGGCCGCCTCGCTCGCCTTCTACCGGCGTCTGGGGTTCGACTTCCCGGAGGGCGCGGAGGAGGCGCCCCATGTGGAGGTGGTGCTGCCCGGCGGGCTGCGGCTCGCGTGGGACACGGAGGAGTCCGTCCGGTCCTTCGATCCGTCGTTCCGGCCCACCGAGGGGAGCCGGGGCGAGCTGGCGTTCCGGTGCGACGCGGCGGAGGAGGTGGACGCGGCGTACGCGGAGCTGACGGAGGCCGGGTACGAGGGTCACCTGAAGCCGTGGGACGCCTTCTGGGGGCAGCGGTACGCGGTCGTGCTCGACCCGGACGGCTACGGGATCTCGCTGTTCGCCGACGCTCCCGCCGCGCGCGCGTAGGCGCCCGGCGTCGTCCCCGCGAGGGCGCGGGTGTCGCGGGTCAGGTGGGCCTGGTCCGTGTACCCGGCGCGGGCGGCGACCTCGGCGAGCGGGAGGCCGGTCCGTACGAGCTCCAGCGCGCGCTGGAGCCGCAGGATCCGGGCGAGTGTCTTGGGGCCGTAGCCGAAGGCGTCCAGGGAGAGCCGGTGGAGGCGTCGGGCGCCGAGGCCGAGGGCGTCGGCGGTCTCGCCGACGGGGCGGCCCGCGCCGAGCCGGGCGGCGACCGCCCGGGTGAGCGGGTCGGCCGGTCCGGCGCGGGCGGCCAGGCGGAGCGCGTACGCCTCCAGGGCGGCCGCCGGGTCGGGGGCGGCGGCGATCCGCTCGGCGAGGCGGCGGGCCGGGGCGGCGCCCCACAGGTCGGCCAGGTCCACCCGGCGGTCGCGCAGCTCGCCGGCCGGGACGCCGAGGATCCGCGGGGCGTCACCGGGCGCGAAGCGCAGCCCGGTGTAGTGGGCGACGGCCTCCGTCGAGCGGTACGCGCGCGTGTCGGGGCCCGCGACGAGCAGCCGGCCGTCGGCCCGGATCAGGTCCATGCAGCCGTCGGGGACGACGAGGGCCGTGGAGACGACCGGGGCCGGGGCGGCCCGGGTCCACAGGACGGCTCCGTCGAGGCGGGCGGGGCGCTCCTCGTACACCATGCTCCCAGTCTCGCCGCTTCCCGTCCCGCCGGTCGGTCAGTCCTTCTCCCAGCCGGTGTGGAGGCGGGACTTCACGTCGTCCGGGGGGAGGAACCGGGACCAGCGTTCGGGGAACTCGGAGGGCATGTCGGGGTCGTCCTCGTCGACGTCCTCCGCCTCGGCGCGGATGCGGGCGACGAGCTCGGCGGCCTGGACGGCGCGGGCGCGTTCGTTGGCCTCGCGGGCGGCGGCGGTGGCGACGGACGGCCAGACGCGGTCGATGGCCGCGTTCACGGCGGCGCCGACGAGGACCGCGAAGGCGGAGACGCCGATCCAGAGGAGGATGGCGATGGGGGCGGCGAGGGAGCCGTAGATGGTGGGGCCCTCGACCTGGCTCGTCAGGTAGATCCGGAGCAGGAAGCTGCCGAAGGCCCACATCGCGAGGGCGACGAGCGCGCCCGGGATGTCCTCGATCCACGGCGATCTGACGGGGACGGAGACGTGGTAGAGCGTGGTGAGGAAGGCGATGGAGAGCAGGATGACGGCCGGCCAGTAGAGGACGGCGACGACGTTCGTGCCCCAGGTGACGAGTTCGACGACCCGGTCGGGGCCGACGACCGCGAGGGGCAGCACCACCGCCCCGATGAGCAGCGCCACGATGTAGAGCAGGAAGGCGAGCAGCCGGGTCTTCACGATGCCCCGGTGCCCGTCGAGGCCGTACATGACGGTGATGGTGTCGATGAAGACGTTCACCGCGCGGGAGCCGGACCACAGGGCGATGGCGAAGCCGATGGAGACCAGCTCGGGACGTTTCGCCTGGGTGATGTCGTCGAGGATGGGCTGCGCGATCTCGTGGACGCCGCGGTCGGAGAGGACGGTGCCGGCGGCGCGGAGGATGTTCTCCTCGATGCTGGCGACGGTGTCGGTGTTGGTCCAGTCGTCGGCGTAGCCGAGCAGGGCGATGAGGCCGAGCAGCAGGGGTGGCAGGGACAGCAGGGTGAAGAACGCGGCCTCGGCGGCGAGGCCGAGGATCCGGTACTCGATGCACGAGTTGACCGTGTCCTTGAGGAGCAGCCAGACCATCTTCCGCTTGGAGACGTTGCGGTAGAGGACACGGGCCCGGTGGAGTCTGCTCCAGGGTCGCCGCTCCGGCCGTTCGGGTGTTTCGCTTGCTGCCTGCACCTGCTTACCGTATCGGCATGGAAGCACGCTCCCACACAGTGACCAACCAGGCTCCGCCCCTGGTGGGGTACGACGTCTACACGTGCGACCGGGCGCTGTCGGAGGCGGTCGGCCGGCACCTGCCCGCGGAGCTCCTGGACGGGGCCCGGGAGGAGCTGCGCGCGCTGGGCCGGGCCTCCGGTTCGGAGCAGGTCAGGGAGTGGGGCGAGCTGGCGAACGCGTTCCCGCCGAGGCTGCGGACGCACGACCGGTACGGGCACCGGATCGACGAGGTGGAGTTCCATCCGGCCTGGCACCGGCTGCTCGGCAAGGCGGTGGCGGCGGGGCTGACGGACGCGTGGGGGCGGCCGGGCGGGCATGTGCGGCGGGCCGCCGGGTTCCTGGTGGCGACGCAGGCGGAGGCGGGGCACGGCTGTCCGCTGTCGATGACGCACGCGGCGGTGCCCGCGCTGCGGGCCGAGCCGGAGCTGGCGGCGGTCTGGGAGCCCCTGGCCGCCTCGCGGGTGTACGAGCGGGAGCTCGCGCCGGTCGCGTCGAAGGCGGGGGCGCTGCTGGGGATGGGGCTGACGGAGAAGCAGGGCGGCAGCGACGTACGGGCGAACACGACGTCGGCGCTGCCGCTGGCCGCCGACGGGGAGTACGTCCTGACGGGGCACAAGTGGTTCTGTTCGGCGCCGATGTCGGACGCGTTCCTGGTCCTCGCGCGGGCGCCCGGCGGGCTGACCTGCTTCCTGGTGCCGCGGGTGCTGGAGGACGGTTCGCGGAACGCGTTCGCGCTCCAGCGGCTCAAGGACAAGCTGGGCAACCGGTCGAACGCCTCGGCGGAGGTCGAGTTCGACGGGACGACGTGGGCGCGGCGGGTCGGCGAGGAGGGGCGCGGCCTTCGGACCGTGATGGGGATGGTGGCGGCGACCCGGCTGGACTGCGTGCTGGGGTCGGCGGCGCTGATGCGGCAGGCGGTGGCGCAGGCCGTCCACCACGCCTCGTACCGCTCGGCCTTCGGCGGTCTGCTCGTCGACAAGCCGCTGATGCGGAACGTGCTGGCGGACCTGGCGGTGGAGTCGGAGGCGGCGACCGTCCTCGGGATGCGGCTGGCGGCGGCGTACGACTCCGGTACGGAGCGGGACCAGGCGCTGCTGCGGATCGCGGTGCCGGCGGCGAAGTACTGGGTGACGAAGCGGTGCGTGCCGGTGGTGGCCGAGGCGCTGGAGTGCCTGGGCGGGAACGGGTACGTGGAGGAGTCCGGGCTGCCGCGGCTGCTGCGGGAGTCGCCGCTGAACTCGGTGTGGGAGGGCGCGGGGAACATCCAGGCGCTGGACGTGCTGCGGGCGCTGCGGACGGAGCCGGCGGCGCTGGACGCGTATCTGCGGGAGGTCGGGGAGGCGCGGGGCGCGGACCCGCGGCTCGACCGGGCGATCCGCGGGCTGCTCACCGAACTGGCCGACCTGGAGGGCGTCGAGGCGCGGGCCCGGCGGCTGGCGGAGCGGATGGCGCTGGTGCTCCAGGGCGCGCTGCTCGTGCGCTGGGCCCCGCCGGAGGTGGCGGACGCCTTCTGCGCGGGCCGGCTGGGCGGCGACGCGGGCTCGGCCTTCGGCACGCTCCCCCACACGCTGGACCTGCGCGCGGTGGTGGAGCGGGCCCG
The DNA here is from genome assembly GCF_042754585.1 of Streptomyces sp. NPDC059201. NCBI lineage: Bacteria > Bacillati > Actinomycetota > Actinomycetes > Kitasatosporales > Streptomycetaceae > Streptomyces > Streptomyces sp. NPDC059201. The sequence goes on along the minus strand of NZ_JBHZBB010000005.1, from coordinate 308,718 downwards.
GCCGGTGGAGTGACGGGAAGTGTACGGACGTACGGGCTCCGGCCGCGCGTGCGGGAGGTCTGGCCGCGCGTACCAGGGGTGGACCCGGCGGCCTGTGGGACAGGGCGCGGGGTCGGCACGCGCGGAAGGCGGGGGTGGTGCTGCGCCGACACGGCACCACCACCCGCCGTCACCACCCTCACGCACGGGGGCGGGGCGGGGCCAGAGTTGCAAAGGGTTGCAGGATTACCCGAACCGGGCTCCCTGGAGGGCTTCCGGACGGCACGATGGACCCGCGACACTGCGAGTCACGGCCCGGGACGACCGTTCGGACGGGGCCGCAGGGCGCTCACGACGCTCCGGTCATCCGCCCGGACACTTGCAGAACCGATACAGCACACCGGGTGGCGGGGAGGGACCGATGAACAACACGCGGCTCGACATGAAGCGGCTGGCGACCATGGACGCCGCCCAGGCGGCCCGGCTGCTGCACCGCGTCCGCGAGGAGACCCTGGCCGGACGGACGCCGCCGATCGCTCCGCGCGCGGAGATCGACGCCTCCTGGCAGCGGATGGCCCGCCTCGGCCTCGACCCCGACCAGGGCACCAGCAGCGTCCTGCTCCAGCGCGACGAGCTGGAGCACCGGCGGCGGAGCACGCTGCTCGCCGAGGTGATGCAGACGCTGAGCTCCGGGCTGGCCGGGATCGCCGACGCCTCCCTCCAGATCATGGTGGTCACCGACGAGCAGGGCCGGGTGCTGTGGCGCGAGGGCCACCGCTCGGTGATCCGGCAGGCGAACGGCATCTGCCTGGAGGAGGGGGCGGCCTGGACGGAGCGCTCCACGGGCACCAACGCGGTCGGCACCGCGCTCGCCACCCGGCGCGCGGTGCAGGTCCACTCGGCGGAGCACTACGTGCACGCGCTGCACAACTGGACCTGCGCCGCCGCGCCCGTCCACGACCCGCGCGACCAGCGGCTGCTCGGCGTCCTCGACGTCAGCGGACCCGCTTCCACCTTCCACCCCTCGATGCTGGCCCTGGTCGGCTCCGTCGCCCGGCTCGCCGAGGCCGAGATGCGCGAGCGGCACCGCGGCACGGTCGAGCGGCTGCGGGCGGTGGCCGCGCCGATCCTGTGCCGGGTGGGCGGGCGGGCCGTCGCGGTGGACACCCACGGCTGGACGGCCGCGGTGACCGGGCTCGCCCCGGTGGACCGGGTCGCGCTGCCGAAGACGCTGGGCGCCGGCCGGGTCTGGCTGCCCTCGCTGGGCCTGTGCGCGGTGGAGCCGCTGCCCGGCGGCTGGCTGCTGCGCGTGGAGGAGGACACCGCGCCCGCCGGTACGGAGTCGGGGGCGGCGACCCGGGTCGTACTGGACCTGAGCCGGCCGCGCCGCTGGACGGTGGCGGTCTCCGGGGCGGCGGGCAGCTGGCAGCAGGAGCTGAGCCCGCGCCACGCGGAGCTGCTGTACCTCCTCGCCCTGCACCCCGACGGCCGGACGGCGGCCGACCTGGCGGAGGACGTGTTCGGGGACCGCACGAGGACGGTGACGATCCGCGCTGAGATGTCCCGCGTCCGCCGCACCCTCGCCGGAGTCCTGGCCCACCGCCCGTACCGCTTCCGCGAGGAGATCGAGGTCGAGATCCACCGCCCCCAGTCCCCCTCCGACCTCCTCCCCCACGCGACGTCCCCGACGATCCGCGCGGGCAGCCACGTCTGAGGCGCCGGCCCACCCCACAGCCCGGGGTGTCCACATGCCGGACGCCCCGTCCGCCGCGCCCGACCCCCCTTCGAGGAGACGGGGCCCACCCCCCGCCGACCTGGGAATCCGGCGCTCCGCATGATGCGATAGGGGGTATGAGCATCACTCTCACCACGTGGTCCCTGGAACAGACCTCGCCGGACGACCTGCGTCCGTCGCGGGTGCCCGAGGGCGACGAGATCACCGTCCGCCGGGCCGAGGTCCCCTCCCCCGAGTTCAGCCGCTTCCTCTATACCGCGGTCGGCGGCGACATCCACTGGGCCGACCGGCTGCCGCTGACGTACGCGCAGTGGAAGGAGATCGCGGAGAAGCCGGGCGCCGAGGTCTGGGTGGCGTACGACCGGGGGACGCCGGCCGGATACGTGGAGTTCGACCCGCAGGACGACGGGGTCGTCGAGATCATCTACTTCGGCCTGATCGCCGCCTTCCGGGGCCGCGGCATCGGCGGCCACCTGCTCTCCGAGGGCATCCGGCGCGCCTGGGACCTGGCCGAGCGCTGGCCGGACCGCGAGCCGACGAAGCGCGTGTGGCTGCACACCTGCTCGCTGGACGGACCGCACGCGATGGCCAACTACGAGCGCCGCGGTTTCCGCCTCTTCGACACGCGGACCGAGACCGCCGAGGAGAGCGAGACGCCCGGCCCGTGGCCCGGCGCGCACGCCTGAGCCACCGCCGGTTCGCCGCGAAAGGGGCCCTGATCAGGGCCCCTTTCGCGTGACCCAGACCACACCGTCTCACTCATCGAGACTCTGGCGTCCACATATCGGACGATGCTGGACTGGGTCCAAAGTCCCGTGACAGGCTTCCGCCATGCCTGGAACTGGAACTGCCTTGGTGAGTCGGCGGCACGTCGACCTCGGCCGCATGTCCAGCGCCATCTGTCCGGCGCGCTGAGCAAGCCAGCACCGCCGCATCCCCCTTTTTGCCCGACCCTGCTGCGCACCGCCGCGCCACTCTCTGTTCTGCGCGCGAGTGTGCAGGTCAGAGCCGCCCTCCCGCAGTCCCGAAGGACAAGACGCCATGGCCGCCACCCCGGAAAACCCCACTCCCGCCGCCGCCCGCCGCAAGACCGGGCGCCACCGTGGCGAGGGTCAGTGGGCCGTGGGGCACTTCACCCCGCTGAACGGCAATGAGCAGTTCAAGAAGGACGACGACGGTCTCAATGTGCGGACACGTATTGAGACGATCTACTCGAAGCGTGGATTCGACTCGATCGACCCCAACGACCTGCGCGGCCGCATGCGCTGGTGGGGCCTGTACACCCAGCGCAAGCAGGGCCTGGACGGCACCAAGACCGGCGTCCTGGAGCCGGAGGAGCTGGACGACGAGTACTTCATGCTCCGCGTCCGCATCGACGGCGGCCGGCTGACCACTCAGCAGCTCCGGGTGATCGGCGAGATCTCGGAGGAGTTCGCCCGCGGCACCGCCGACATCACGGACCGGCAGAACGTCCAGTACCACTGGATCCGCATCGAGGACGTCCCGGAGATCTGGAACCGCCTGGAGGCGGTCGGCCTCTCCACCACCGAGGCGTGCGGCGACACCCCCCGCGTCATCCTGGGCTCGCCGGTGGCCGGCATCGCCGCCGAGGAGATCATCGACGGCACCTCCGCCATCGACGAGATCCAGCGGCGGATCATCGGCAACCCGGAGTTCTCCAACCTGCCCCGCAAGTTCAAGTCCGCCGTCTCGGGCTCGCCGCTGCTCGACGTGGCGCACGAGATCAACGACATCTCCTTCGTCGGCGTCGTCCACCCCGAGCACGGCCCCGGCTTCGACGTCTGGGTCGGCGGCGGTCTCTCCACCAACCCCAAGCTCGGCGTCCGCCTGGGCACCTGGGTCTCCCTGGACGAGGTCCCCGACGTCTACGAGGGCGTCATCTCGATCTTCCGCGACTACGGCTACCGCCGGCTCCGCAACCGCGCCCGCCTGAAGTTCCTCGTCGCCGACTGGGGCCCGGAGAAGTTCCGCCAGGTCCTGGAGGACGAGTACCTGAAGCGGAAGCTGACCGACGGCCCGGCGCCCGCGCAGCCCGCCGGCCGCTGGCGCGACCACGTCGGCGTGCACCGCCAGAAGGACGGCAACTTCTACGTCGGCTTCGCCCCGCGCGTCGGCCGCGTCGACGGCCCCACCCTGACCAAGATCGCCGCCGTCGCCGAGGCGCACGGCTCCGGCCGGGTCCGCACCACCGCCGAGCAGAAGATGCTCGTCCTCGACGTCGAGGAGGCGCAGGTCGACTCGCTCGTCGCCGCCCTGGAGGCGCTGGACCTGCGGGTCACGCCCTCGCCCTTCCGGCGCGGCACGATGGCCTGCACCGGCATCGAGTTCTGCAAGCTCGCCATCGTCGAGACCAAGGGCCGCGGCTCCGCGCTCATCGACGAGCTGGAGCGCCGCCTGCCGGAGTTCGACGAGCCGCTGACGATCAACATCAACGGCTGCCCCAACGCCTGCGCCCGCATCCAGGTCGCGGACATCGGTCTCAAGGGCCAGCTGGTCCTGGACGACGAGGGCAACCGCGTCGAGGGCTACCAGGTCCACCTGGGCGGTGCCCTCGGCCTGGAGGCCGGCTTCGGCCGCAAGGTCCGCGGCCTCAAGGTCACCTCGGCCGAGCTCCCCGACTACGTGGAGCGCGTCCTCACCCGCTACCAGGCGGAGCGCGCCGACGGCGAGCGCTTCGCGACCTGGGCCGCCCGCGCCTCCGAGGAGGCCCTGTCATGAGCGAGCGCGCCGCGCCCTTCTTCTGCCCCTACTGCGGGGACGAGGACCTGCGCCCGAACGAGCAGGGCCACGGGGCCTGGGAATGCGCCGCGTGCAGCCGAGCCTTCCAGCTGAAGTTCCTGGGGCTCCTGGCCCCGGCGACTTCGAACAACTCATCTGGAGGGGACGGGATATGACGGTCAATCAGCTCAACGGGCCGACCACCGACGCCGAGCTCAAGGCGCTCGCCGAGCAGGCCGGCCGCGACCTGGAGGACGCCTCCGCGCTGGAGATCCTCCAGTGGGCCGCCGCCACCTTCGGCCCGCGGTTCTGCGTCACCTCCTCCATGGAGGACGCGGTCGTCGCCCACCTCGCCTCCCGCGCCATGCCCGGCGTGGACGTCGTCTTCCTCGACACCGGCTACCACTTCGAGGAGACGATCGGCACCCGTGACGCCGTCGAGGCCGTCATGGACGTCAACGTCATCACCCTGACCCCGCGTCAGACGGTGGCCGAGCAGGACGCCGAGCACGGACCGCGACTGCACGACCGCGACCCCGACCTGTGCTGCGCGCTCCGCAAGCTCCAGCCGCTCCAGGACGGGCTCACCGCCTACTCCGCGTGGGCGACCGGCCTGCGCCGCGACGAGTCCCCGACCCGGGCGAACACCCCGGTCGTCGGCTGGGACGAGAAGCGGCGGAAGGTCAAGGTCTCCCCCATCGCCCGCTGGACCCAGGACGACGTCGACGCCTACGTGACGGAGCACGGGGTCCTCACCAACCCGCTCCTCATGGACGGTTACGCCTCCGTCGGCTGCGCCCCCTGCACCCGCCGGGTCGAGGCCGGCGAGGACGCCCGGGCCGGCCGCTGGGCCGGCCGCGCCAAGACCGAATGCGGGCTGCACGGCTGATGACCACCCCCGACACCACCCCCCTGGAGACCCACGTGACCGGTGCCACCGTCTGGCTCACCGGCCTGCCGAGCGCCGGCAAGACCACGATCGCCTACGAGCTGGCCGGCCGGCTGCGCGAGGAGGGCCACCGCGTCGAGATCCTCGACGGCGACGAGATCCGCGAGTTCCTCTCCGCGGGCCTCGGCTTCTCCCGCGAGGACCGGTTCACCAACGTGCAGCGGATCGGCTTCGTCGCCGAGCTGCTCGCCTCGCACGGCGTGACCGTCCTCGTCCCGGTCATCGCCCCGTACGCCGACAGCCGCGAGGCCGTCCGCAAGCGGCACCAGGCCGAGGGCACGGCCTTCGTCGAGGTCCACGTGGCCACCCCGGTCGAGGTCTGCTCGGTCCGCGACGTCAAGGGCCTGTACGCCAAGCAGGCCGCCGGCCAGATCTCCGGCCTGACCGGCGTCGACGACCCGTACGAGGCCCCCGAGACCCCCGATCTCCGGATCGAGTCCCAGGACCAGACCGTGCAGGAGTCCGCGGCGCGGCTCCACGCGCTGCTCACCGAGAGGGGTCTGCTGTGACCACCGTTGCCCATACGCACGACACGACGGACAGTCCGTTCGCGCTGTCGCACCTCGACTCGCTGGAGTCCGAGGGCGTCCACATCTTCCGTGAGGTGGCGGGCGAGTTCGAGCGGCCGGTGATCCTCTTCTCCGGCGGCAAGGACTCCATCGTCATGCTGCACCTGGCGCTGAAGGCGTTCGCGCCCGCGCCGGTGCCCTTCACGCTGCTGCACGTCGACACGGGCCACAACTTCCCCGAGGTCATCGAGTACCGCGACCGCGTGGTCGCCGAGCACGGGCTGCGGCTCCACGTCGCCTCCGTGCAGGACTACATCGACCGCGGCGCCCTCAAGGAGCGCCCGGACGGCACCCGCAACCCGCTCCAGACGGTGCCGCTGACCGAGGCGATCCAGCAGCACCGCTTCGACGCCGTCTTCGGCGGCGGCCGGCGCGACGAGGAGAAGGCCCGCGCCAAGGAGCGGGTGTTCAGCCTCCGCGACGAGTTCTCCCAGTGGGACCCGCGCCGCCAGCGCCCCGAGCTCTGGCAGCTCTACAACGGCCGGCACGCCCCCGGCGAGCACGTCCGGGTCTTCCCGCTCTCCAACTGGACCGAGCTGGACGTCTGGCAGTACATCCAGCGCGAGAAGATCGAGCTCCCGGAGATCTACTTCGCCCACGAGCGCGAGGTCTTCGCCCGCAGCGGCATGTGGCTGACGGCCGGCGAGTGGGGCGGCCCGAAGGAGACCGAGCAGGTCGAGACGCGGCTGATCCGCTACCGCACGGTCGGCGACATGTCCTGCACCGGCGCCGTCGACTCCGACGCCACCACGCTGGACGCCGTCATCGCCGAGATCGCCGCCTCCCGGCTCACCGAGCGGGGCGCCACCCGGGCCGACGACAAGCTGTCCGAGGCCGCGATGGAAGACCGCAAGCGCGAAGGGTACTTCTAACCATGAGCACGTCCACCGAGCAGCCGGCCGCCGAGCTGGCCGCCACCACCCTGCTGCGCTTCGCGACCGCCGGCTCCGTCGACGACGGCAAGTCCACCCTGGTCGGCCGGCTCCTGCACGACTCCAAGTCGGTCCTCGCCGACCAGCTGGAGGCCGTCGAGGCCGCGTCCATCAAGCGCGGCCAGGAGGCCCCCGACCTGGCGCTGCTCACCGACGGCCTGCGGGCCGAGCGGGAGCAGGGCATCACGATCGACGTCGCGTACCGCTACTTCGCGACCCCGCGCCGGCGCTTCATCCTCGCCGACACCCCGGGGCACGTGCAGTACACCCGGAACATGGTGACGGGCGCCTCGACGGCCGAGCTGGCCGTGGTCCTCGTCGACGCCCGCAACGGCGTCGTCGAGCAGACCCGCCGGCACGCCGCCGTCGCCGCCCTGCTCCGCGTCCCGCACGTGGTCCTGGCCGTGAACAAGATGGACCTCGTCGACTACGCCGAGCCCGTCTTCGCCGCGATCGCCGAGGAGTTCACCACGTACGCCTCCGAGCTCGGCGTCCCGGAGATCACCGCGATCCCGATCTCGGCGCTCGCCGGTGACAACGTGGTGGAGCCCTCCGCGCACATGGACTGGTACGGCGGCCCGACCGTCCTGGAGCACCTGGAGACCGTGCCGGTCAGCCACGACCTGACGGCCTGCCACGCCCGCTTCCCGGTGCAGTACGTGATCCGCCCGCAGACCGCCGAGCACCCCGACTACCGGGGTTACGCGGGCCAGATCGCGGCCGGCGCCTTCCGGGTCGGCGAGCAGATCACCGTGCTCCCCTCCGGGAAGACCTCCACGATCACCGCGATCGACGCGCTGGGCGAGCCGGTGGACATCGCCTGGGCGCCGCAGTCGGTCACCATCCGGCTCGCGGACGACATCGACATCTCGCGCGGCGACCTGCTCGCGCCGAGCGCCGACGCCCCGGCGACCAGCCAGGACGTCGAGGCGACGGTCTGCCACGTGGCGGACCAGCCGCTCACCGTCGGCCAGCGCGTGCTGCTCAAGCACACCACCCGCACGGTCAAGGCGATCGTCAAGGAGATCCCGTCCCGGCTCACGCTGGACGACCTCTCCCAGCACCCGGAGCCCGGGCGGCTGGTCGCCAACGACATCGGCCGGGTGAAGGTCCGCACCGCGGAGCCGCTGGCGCTCGACGCGTACGCGGATTCCCGCCGTACCGGTTCGTTCCTGCTGATCGACCCGGCCGACGGCACTACGCTCGCGGCGGGCATGGCGGGCGAGTCCTTCGCCACGACCAAGGCCGTCGTCAGCACCGACGACGAGGAAGGCTGGGACTTCTGATGGCGAGTCAGGACTTCTACGGGACCTTCGCGAAGGAAGGCGGCCGGGTCGGCTCCGGCGCCCTCGGCGCGGGCAGAGGAGGTGTCGCGCGATGTGCGTGCTGACCTCGAAGCACCGCGCGAGCGGTGCGACACGGCTCCACCCGCTCCACCCCGCACGTCACAAACACAGACTTCGAAGACGCTGAATCGAGGGGAAAACCTCCCGTGCCTGCCACCACCCGCACCACCCTGCGCCGCGGCCTGGTCACCGCCGCCACCCTGCCTCTGCTGATCGGCGCGCTCGCCTCGTGCGGCTACGGCTCCACCGCCAAGAAGGACGACTCCGCGGAGAAGGCCCCGATCGCGGCCGACGCGAAGAAGCTCTCCGCCCCCGAGGTCCGGATCGGCTACTTCCCGAACCTGACGCACGCCACCGCGCTGATCGGCGTCAAGAACGGCCTGATCCAGAAGGCGCTGGGCGGTACGGAGCTCAAGCCCCAGACCTTCAACGCCGGCCCGTCCGAGATCGAGGCGCTCAACGGCGGCTCTCTCGACATCGGCTTCATCGGCCCCTCGCCGTCGATCAACGCCTACGTCAAGTCCAAGGGCAAGAACCTGCGGATCATCTCCGGCTCCGCCTCCGGCGGCGTGAAGCTGGTCGTGAACCCGGACAAGATCAAGACCCTGGACGACCTCAAGGGCAAGAAGATCGCCACCCCGCAGAAGGGCAACACGCAGGACGTCGCGCTCCTCAACTGGATCGCGGAGAAGGGCTGGACGGTCGACGCGGAGTCCGGCAAGGGTGACGTCTCCGTCGTCCGCACGGACAACAAGGTGACCCCGGACGCGTTCAAGTCCGGCTCCATCGACGGCGCCTGGGTGCCCGAGCCGACCGCCTCCAAGCTGGTCTCCCAGGGTGGTTCGGTGCTCCTCGACGAGACCTCCCTGTGGCCCGACAAGAAGTTCGTGATCACGAACATCATCGTGTCGCAGACGTTCCTCTCGGAGCACCCGGACGTGGTCGAGGCGGTCCTCAAGGGCACGGTCGAGACCAACGCGTGGATCAACGCCAACCCGGAGAAGGCGAAGGAGTCCGCCAACGCCGCGTTGGAGTCGCTCAGCGGCAAGGCCCTGGACGCCAAGATCATCGGCCCGGCGTGGCCGAGCATCGCGATCACCAACGACCCGCTGGCGGCGACGCTGAAGACGCAGTCCGAGTGGGCGGTCAAGGCCAAGCTCATCGACCAGCCCGACCTGGCCGGCATCTACGACCTGAAGCTCCTCAACAAGGTGCTGAAGGCCGCCGGACAGCCCGAGGTCTCCGACGCCGGTCTCGGCGTCAAGTAACGGAACCCACAGGAGGTGACGACCATGGCCACGACGTTCGCCAAGGCTGCCGAGGGCACCGTAGCGGAGCAGACGCACGCCGCCCGGATCGAGCACGTCTCGAAGTCCTTCTCCGGCCCGGCCGGTACCCAGCTCGTCCTGGACGACGTCAGTCTCGACGTCGCGCCCGGAGAGTTCGTCACCATCCTGGGGGCCTCGGGGTGCGGCAAGTCCACCCTGCTCAACCTGGTCGCGGGACTGGACCGGCCGACCCAGGGGTCCATCGCGACCCCGGGCGGCCGGCCGGCCCTGATGTTCCAGGAGCACGCCCTCTTCCCGTGGCTGACCGCGGGCAAGAACATCGAACTCGCCCTGCGGCTGCGCGGGTTGCCCCGGGCCGCGCGCAAGCCGGAGGCCGAGCGGCTGCTCGAACTGGTCCGGCTGGGCGGCGCGTACGGCAAGCGGGTCCACGAGCTGTCCGGCGGCATGCGGCAGCGCGTGGCGCTCGCCCGGGCGCTCGCCCAGGACAGCCAGCTGCTGCTGATGGACGAGCCGTTCGCGGCGCTCGACGCCATCACCCGCGATGTGCTGCACGGCGAGCTGACCCGCATCTGGGAGGAGACGAACCTCTCCGTCCTCTTCGTCACGCACAACGTGCGCGAGGCCGTCCGCCTCGCCCAGCGCGTGGTCCTGCTCTCCTCCCGGCCCGGCCGGGTGGCCAAGGAGTGGACCGTGGGCATCCCGCAGCCGCGCCGCATCGAGGACGCGGACGTGGCGGAGCTGTCCGTCGAGATCACTGAACACCTGCGTGGGGAGATCCGCCGCCATGGCCAGCACTGACACCGCAGCGAAGGTCAAGCCCGACGACCTCGCCGGCCTGGAGGCCGGGCTCGACGCGCTGGACGCGGTCGAGGTCCGCCGCACGCCGGTCCGCGAGGTCCTCCTCAAGAAGGTCCTCCCGCCCACCCTCGCCGTCGCCCTCGTCCTGATCGTCTGGCAGGTCCTGGTCTCCGCGAAGATCACCGAGGAGACCAAGCTCCCCGCGCCGTCCGCGGTGTGGGACGGCCTGGCCGACATGTGGCTCCAGGGCACCCTCCTGGAGGTCATCTGGACCAGCGTCTCCCGTGGCCTGGCCGGCTTCCTGCTGGCCCTCGCCATCGGCACCCCGCTCGGTCTCCTCGTGGCCCGGGTGAAGTTCGTGCGCGCCGCGATCGGCCCGATCCTGTCCGGCCTCCAGTCGCTGCCCTCGGTGGCGTGGGTGCCGCCGGCCGTGCTCTGGTTCGGCCTGAACGACGCGATGATGTACACCGTCATCCTGCTCGGCGCCGTCCCCTCCATCGCCAACGGCCTGGTCTCCGGCGTGGACCAGGTGCCGCCGCTCTTCCTGCGGGCCGGCCGCACCATGGGCGCCACCGGCCTCAAGGGCACCTGGCACGTGGTGCTCCCCGCCGCGCTGCCGGGCTACCTGGCCGGCCTGAAGCAGGGCTGGGCCTTCTCCTGGCGCTCGCTGATGGCGGCCGAGATCATCGCCTCCTCCCCCGACCTGGGCCTCGGCCTCGGCCAGCTCCTGGAGAACGGCCGCAACAACATCGACCTGCCCGGCGTCTTCCTCGCGATCCTGCTGATCCTGGTCGTCGGCATCGCCATCGACCTGCTGATCTTCAGCCCGCTGGAGCGCTGGGTCCTCCGCAGCCGCGGCCTGCTGGTGAAGTGAGCGACCGACCATGAACCGCCCCGTCCTCCTCGTCATCGCCCACGGCAGCCGCGATCCGCGGCACGCGGCGACCGTCCAGGCGCTGGTGCGCCGGGCCGGCGCGCTGCGGCCGGGGCTGCGCGTCGAGACCGCGTTCCTGGACTTCAACCTGCCCTCGGTGGCGGGCGTCCTGGACCGGCTCGCCGCCGAGGGGGTACGGGACGTGGTGGCGCTGCCGCTGCTGCTGACCCGGGCCTTCCACGCGAAGGCCGACATCCCCGCCGTGCTGCGCCAGGCCCCCGCCTCCCTGCGGATCCGCCAGGCGGAGGTCCTCGGCCCCTCCCCGCTGCTCCTCGCGACGGTGGAGAGCCGGCTGTACGAGGCCGGGCTCACGCCCGGCGACAAGAGCACCACCGGGGTCGTCCTGGCCTCGGCGGGCTCCACCGACCCGGAGGCGATCGCGGCGATCGCAGAAACGGCGCGGGAGCTGCGGCGCACCGGTTGGTGCTCCGTGCGACCCGCGTTCGCCTCCGCATCTCTTCCCCGCACGGACGAGGCGGTACGGGCGCTGCGCGCCGAGCCCGGCGTCCGGCGGGTGGCGGTCGCCCCGTACGTGATCGCCCCGGGCCGCCTGCCGGACCGGATCGCGGCCGGCGCGGCCGGGGCGGACGTCCTGGCCGGCGTCCTCGGCGCCTCCCCCGAACTGGCCCGCCTCCTCGTGGAGCGGTACGCGGAGGCGGTCCGCGCCCCGGAGCGCCTGGCGGTCGCCGCCGGCTAGGACGCGGCGGTCATCTCGACCAGCTTGCGCACCGTGTTCCAGTTGCGGGCGGTGGCCACCAGGCCCTTGGTGAGGGACGGACGCATCACGGCCTCGGCGAGCTTGGAGCGGCCGAGGCCGTCCGGCGTGTACAGGTACATGACGCGGTCGCCGAGCGCGAAGGACTCGGGGCGGTGGGCCTCGGCGTCGACCGCGGCGAAGCGCTCGGCGGTGACCGGCTCGGAGTAGTACACGGCGTGCAGCTGCTTCCCCTCCAGTTCCGCGGCGGGGAAGGGACACGCCTCGGCGACGGCGGCCAGGTAGGCGCCGTCGCGGACGAGGCAGTCGCAGCGGAAGCCGAACCGCTCCTCGATCGCGTCCTCGATGCCCGCGGCGAGGGTGGCGGCGGAGGCGGAGCCGGTGGTGGTGAAGACGGCGTTGCCGCTCTGGAGGTAGGTGCGCACGTCGCCGTGGCCGAGTCCTTCGAGGAGCGCGCGCAGCTCGGCCATGGGGAGTGTGCGGTGGCCGCTCACGTTGATGCCGCGGAGGAGGAGCGCGTACGTCGTCGTCATGCGGCCCAGCCTAAGAGGCCACCGCGCCTCGTGGGGGGTGGCGCGGTGGCTGGTTGGAACCCTCTCCGATGGACGGTGGCGAACGGAAGACCCTTCACCCATCTGTGACTTATTGAACAAGGTTTCTTAATGCCGGGGGGTGCTGCCAGGGATGGGAGACTGCTCGCGCACACGTACCACCGGGTAGGGAGAGAGTGATGGACGAGGCGAGGGCGCGGGAGATCCTGGCCGCGGCGGGGCTCGCGGCCGGCGGGGCGCGGCTCCTCGCGATGGGCGAGAACGCGGTCTTCGCCGTGGACGGCGTGGTCGTCAAGGTGGGCCGGTCCGCCGAGCTGTTCGAGCGGGCCGGGCGGGAGGTGGCGCTGGCCGGCTGGCTCGCGGAGGCGGGCGTGCCGACGGTGCGGGCGGCGGAGAAGGAGCCGCGGCTGGTCGAGGGGCATCCGCTCACCTTCTGGCATCCGCTGCCGGAGGCCGTCCGCCCGGCCGAGCCGCGCGACCTGGCGCCGCTGCTGCGGAAGGTGCACGCGCTGCCCGAGCCGGCGGGCCTCGTCCTGCCCCGGCGTGAGCTGCTGGGCGGGGTGGAGCGCTGGCTGCGGCTGGCCGGGGACGCGATCGACCCGGCGGACGCGGCCTTCCTGCGGGAGCGGCGGGACGCCTTCGCCCCGTCGGCGGCCGCGCTCACCCCGCGCCTGGCCCCGGGCCCGATCCACGGCGACGCCCTGTTGCGCAATGTGCAGGTGGGTCCGGACGGGCCGGTCCTGATGGACCTGGAGACCTTCTCCTCCGACCTGCGCGAGCACGACCTGGTGGTCCTGGCGCTCTCCCGCGACCGGTACGGCCTGGACCCGGCGGCCTACGACGCCTTCACGGAGGCGTACGGCTGGGACGTGCGGGAGTGGGAGGGGTGCGCGGTGCTGCGCGGGGCGCGGGAGACCGCGAGCTGCGCCTGGGTGGCGCAGCACGCGCCGCACAACCCGAAGGCGCTGGCCGAGTTCGAGCGGCGGGTGGCCTCGCTGCGGGACGGCGACCCCGAGGTCCGCTGGTATCCGTTCTGACCGGACTGCCATCATAAGGCCCGTCGAACCGGCCCGCGGGAACGGGGTGTTGTGATGCGCGTACGGCTGTCCGAGCTGAGCCTGGACGTCGAGGTGAGCGGCGAGGGGCCGGTGGTCCTGCTGCTGCATGGCTTCCCCGACAGCCACACGCTCTGGCGCCATCAGGTCCCGGCGCTGAACGCGGCCGGTTTCCGGACGGTCGCCCCGACCCTGCGCGGCTTCGGCGGCTCGGACCGTCCGGAGGGCGGCCCGGAGGCGTACCACCCGGGCAAGCACGTCGGTGACCTGCTGGAACTGCTCGCCGGGCTGGAGGTGGACCGTTTCCACCTGGTCGGGCACGACTGGGGCTCGGGCGTCGCCCAGGGGCTGGCGTCGGTGGCGCCGGAGCGGGTGCGGAGCCTGAGCCTGCTCTCGGTGGGGCACATCGGGGCGATCCTGGACGCGGGCTGGGAGCAGAAGCAGCGCTCCTGGTACATGCTGCTCTTCCAGCTCGCCGGGCTCGCGGAGGAGTGGCTGGCGCGGGACGACTTCGCGCGGCTGCGCGAGATGCTGGGCGAGCACCCGGACGCGGAGGCCGTGATCGAGCCGCTGCGCGCGCCGGGGGCGCTGACGGCGGCACTGAACATCTACCGCTCGGGGCTCCCGGCGGAGGTCCAGTTCGGTCCTGACCTTCCGGTGCCGCCGCTGCCGGCCGGGGTCCCGGTGATGGGCGTCTGGTCCACCGGCGACCGCTTCCTCACCGAGCGCTCGATGGAGCGGACGGGCGAGCGGGCCCTCGGCCCCTGGCGGTACGAGCGGGTCGAGGGGGCGGGGCACTGGCTCCAGCTGGACCGGCCGGAGGCCGTGAACGACCTGCTGCTGTCCTTCCTCAAGGAGCGGGTCTGACCGGGCTCCCCGTCAGGGGGTGACGGCCGCCGGCTCGCCGCGCAGCGGCCACACCGGGTCGACGACGGCCTCCTCGTCGCCCTTGCGGCGCAGGAAGTCCTGGAAGTTCTCGGCCCAGGCGCGGTACCAGCCGATCTGCCGCTCGTGCAGTTCGGCGGGGTCGAGGGCGGCCACCTGCGGGTGGCGCTCGGCTATCGCGAGGGCGACCCGGACGGCGGCGAGGGCGTCGGCGGACGCCTGGTGGGCGCGGGTGAGCTCGACGCCGTACTCGCCGCAGACCGCTTCCAGGGTGCGCTTGCCGCGCCGGTAGCGGTCGACGGCCCGGTCGATGGTGTACGGGTCGAGGACGGGCCCGATGCCGGTGCCGCCCATCCGCTCGGCGAGCGAGGGCAGCCCATGCCGGCGCAGCTCGGCGGAGAGCAGGGTGAGGTCGAAGGAGGCGTTGTAGGCGACGACGGGGACGCCCTGGGTCCAGTAGCCGGTGAGGGTCTCGGCGACCTCGTCGGCGACCTCGCGGACCGGGCGGCCCTCGGCGGCGGCGCGCTCGCTGCTGATGCCGTGGATGGCCGACGCCTGTTCGGGGATGCGGACTCCGGGATCGGCGAGCCAGTCCCGCTGCCGGACCACCGCGCCGCGGTGGACGCCGACGATCGACGCGGTGACGATGCGGGATTCGAGCGGGTCCGTCCCCGTCGTCTCCAGGTCGAAGCCGACCAGTGGTTCCCCATGCCAGGCCATCGGGTCCTCCTTACGTGATCTCCCCCGTTGGTGCTGACACCCTCGCACGCGCCACTGACAACGCGGCCGGGGGGTGCGGGGGCGGGCTCAGGAAACGGGGCGGGAGTCGAGCCAGACGGACTCGAACTCCTCCCGGTAGGTCTCGAAGAGTCCGTGGTCCGCGTCACGTCCGGGGGCGTCGTGGCGGACGACGGTCCGGCCGCCGCCGCGGAGCACGAGGACGGGTGCCTCCATGCCGCGGGCCCTGCGGAGGTAGGACTGGACGACGCCGACGCCGTCGGGTCCGTCGCCGTCGACGAGGTAGGCGGTGAAGCGGGGGGTCTCGTCGAAGACGTGGATCTGGAAGGCGTCGGGGTCGCGGAGCTTGGAGCGGACCCGGCGCATGTGGAGGATGTTCATCTCGACGGAGCGGCTGAGCTCGCCCTTCCTGATGCCGAGCTCCCGCTCGCGGCGCTTGACGGCGCTGCTGGCGGGGTTGAGGAAGAGGAGCCGTATCCGGCAGCCGGACTCGGCGAGGCGGACCATGCGGCGGCCGGAGAAGTTCTGCACGAGGAGGTTCAGACCTATGCCGGTGGCGTCGAGGCGCCGGGCGCCGCCGAAGAGGTCCTCGGCGGGGAGCTGGCGCTGGAGCCGGACGCGGTCGGGGTGGACGGAGACGACGTCGGCGTACCGGTCGCCGACGAGGTCCTCGACGGCGTCGACGGGGAGCCGGTCGGCGGAGGGGGCGCCGGCGCCGCTGCCGAGGATCTCCAGGATGCGGGCGGAGGCCCGTTCCGCCTGGGCGAGGACGGTGGGCGAGAGGGCCCGGTTGCGGGAGACGACGTTGCGGGTCACCTCCAGCTCGTCGAGGGCGAGCTCGACCTCGCGCCGGTCGTCGAAGTAGGGCTCGAAGCAGGGCCAGTGCTGCACCATCAGCTCGCGGAGCTGGGGCAGGGTGAGGAAGGAGAGGACGTTGTCGTCGGCGGGGTCGAGGAGGTAGCCCTTGCGGCGGGAGACCTCGCGGACGGCGACGGCCCGGCGGACCCATTCCTGGCCCGCCGGGCCGGCGGCGGCGACGACCCACTCGTCGCCGTGGACGGGTTCGTAGACCGGTCTGAGGACGGCGGCGACGACCGCCCGCATCCGCTGTTCGACGAGATTGAGCCAAATGTAGGCGCGGCCGGCGCGCTGGGCGCGGGTGCGGACCTCGCTCCACGCCTCGGCGCCCCAGTCGAGCTCGGCGCCGATCTCCACGGGGCGGACCACGGAGACGGTGCCGGGGGGTGTGGCCGTGCCCGGGGGGAGGATCACCGTGGGCGGCGCCTCCCCGGGGTCGGCCGGTCCCCCCTCGTGACCCGCGTCACCTGGGGGCAGCTCAAGACCTCCCGAGCTCACCCGCGCACCGCCTTCTGCTCTGGACGCCCGTCCCGATTCTTCCGACAAGATCAAGGAAGGGTACTCCGCGAGCGGGAGGCGGTGCAGCAGGATCGGTCGGCCGCTTGCTCAACTCCGGGTGTCCGGCTGCCCGTTCTGCGAGGCGAGATCGGACGGAGTGAGGGGATTCATAGCGGTTACGTCCCTGGGGGCGAGCTGGAAGCCCTGCCAGTGGACGGGCATGGGCTGCTGGTCCTCGTCCCGGGCGATGTGGTGGAACCCGATGTTGACCCAGACGGTCGGTTTGGCCAGAGTCTCCCCGTTGACCCATTTGTCCACGCTGTCACCGGCATTGGCGGGGCAGTTGCCGATGTTGTTGCTGGCGTACTGCTCGCAGGCGCGGGCCTGGGTGAAGTAGACGTCGTGCCGGGTGAAGCCGCGGCCGGCGTGGGTGTCGGTGTGGCCGGGGACGATCTCGTAGCTGCGGGCGTGCCCGTCGGCGTTCTTGCCGGTGCCGCTGACCACCCGCCACCAGCGCATGTTCTTCGCGTCGCCGGCGAGCTCCTTGGTGACGGCGGTGCGCCGGGTCTTCACGGTGGGGCTGCCGTCGCCGGCGGGCGGGGTGACGGTGGAGTCGTACTGCTCGATGCGGTCCTTGCCGCCGTCGAGGCCGAAGTCGAGCTTCCAGAAGACGTTGTGGGCGTGGCTGGTGGCGTAGCCGCGGGCGCCCTTGCCGATGGGCCAGCCGCGTCCGTCGGTGGCGTTGTAGTCGACGGGCGAGAGGCTGCCGGTGGCGCCGACGTTGGCACCGATGGTGCCGTCGGAGGAGAAGCGCCATTCGGAGATGTACTCGTACCAGCCGACCTTGTTGACGGTGTAGACAAGCAGGTCCTTGGCCTGGGCCTGGTAGACGCCGGAGCCGCTGTCGCTGGCCATGCGGTAGGCGTGGCCGCGGGCCCGGGTGGTGGTGCACACGCCCTTGACGGTGCCGACCTCGGGGACCTTGACGGTGGCAAGGGTGCCGCCGGGGCACTCGGCGGGCTTGAGGTCCTGGAGGCCCCAGCCGAAGCCGGCGCCGGTGAGGTCGTCGTACTCGGCGCCGCCGTCGTCGTAGGGCACGTGGATCTGGGCGAGGCGGGCGCTGGTGAGGACGCGGACGGGGGCGCCGCCGGGCGGCTGGTAGGTGACGCCGTCGAGGATCAGGCCGGCGTCGGTGCTGTAGCGCCAGCACATGTCCCAGGAGGCGCCGCCGTCGAGCTTCCTGGTGACGCGGTACGCGGCCGAGCAGGCGGGTGTGACGGGCGGGCGGGGCGCGGCGGTGGCGGCGGGGCCGGGCGGGTTCGGGAAGGCGGGTGCGCCGGTGGCCGGGGCGGCGGCCGCGGTGGCGGCGCCGAGCAGGGTGGTGGCCGCGGTCGCGGCGAGGATCCCCCTGGCACGCCGGTGGTGCCGGATGGTCATGCGGACGTACTCCTTCGTGCGGGCCCCGCGGGCGGGGGCGGGTGACGGAGCGGACGGCGGGCGCCGGTGGTCAGCCGACGCGGACGACGCGCTTCGCGGAGAGGTCGACGATCAGGTTCCGGGTGTCGATCCAGGCGCCGTTGCGGACCTTGGTGACGAGCCGGACACAGCGGTGCTCGCCGCAGCGGGAGAGCGCCTCGGGGACGTTCCGCTCCCGGTAGGTGCGGTAGACGTCGCCGTTGAACCAGAGCTGGTCGGCGCTCTTCAGTTCGGTGCCGGTGGCGTCCCGGTAGTCCTCCTTCACGCCCTTGCCGAGGGGGCTCGCGAGGATGAGGTCCAGGGCGGCGCGCAGTTCCTCGGGGTGGGCGGAGGGCTGCACCCCGCGCCGGGTCGCGGTCGTCTCGACCTTTCCGGTGGTCAGGTCGACGGTCCGGGTGACGAGTTCGTCGCGGGCGTAGTCGTAGAGGCGGACCTGCGCGCGGCGGACGCCGTCCTGTCCGGGGACCGGGTCGGCGAGTTCGGTGCCGAGGTGCTGCGGCCGGCCGCGGTCGCCGTCGACGTCCTGGCGGGCGGCGGTGTCGGCCGGGGCGAGCGCGAGGGCTCGGGCCCGGTCCAGTTCGGCGTCGGTGAGCGGGTCGGTGCCGGTGCCCTTGGGGCCCTCGGCGGCGGCCGGGGCGACGGTGGCGGGAGCGAGCGCGGCGGCCCCCCGGCCGCCCGTTCCCTCCGCGCCGCCTGCCCCCTGCGTGGCGTCCGTTCCCCGGGTGCCGTCCGGTGCGACGGCGGTACGGGACGCGCCGGGGGTCTCGCCGGTCGCGGCGGCGCGGCCGGCGGGGGTGTCCTCCGCTCCGGCCGTGCCCGGCAGGCTGATCGCGACCGCGGCGGCGGTTCCCGTGACCGCCATCGCCGCTCCTGCCACCACCTTCCCCAGGTGGCGGCGCACTATTTCGTACACATTTCCCCCTCTATCCCCCGCTTGGTCTGCGGTCACCCAGTAGGACGGGGCGCGTTCCTGGGTGGTTGCGCCTCTTTCGGGCAGGATCTGGCCGAAGAGCACCCCCGAACCCGGACAGAAGAGGAAGATTCCATCCATGCAGGTCTGGCCGGGACAGGCGTACCCCTTGGGCGCCACCTATGACGGAGCGGGCACCAACTTCGCGGTCTTCTCGGAGGCGGCGCACCGCATCGAACTGTGTCTCATCGACGACGACGGCACGGAGACGTCCGTCGAACTGCGCGAGACGGACGCCTTCGTCCGCCACGCGTACCTGCCGGGCGTGATGCCCGGGCAGCGGTACGGCTTCCGTGTGCACGGGCCGTACGCGCCGGAGCGCGGTCTGCGCTGCAATCCGGCGAAACTCCTCCTCGACCCGTACGCGCGGGCGATGTCGGGGTCGATCGCCTGGGGCGAGGCGGTGTACGGCTATCCCTTCGGGCGGCCGGACGCGCGCAACGACGCCGACTCGGCCCCGCACACGATGACCTCGGTGGTGGTGAACCCGTACTTCGACTGGGGCGACGACCGCAGGCCCCGCACCGAGTACCACCACACGGTCATCTACGAGGCCCATGTGAAGGGCCTGACGATGCTCCACCCGGACCTCCCGGAGGAGCTGCGCGGCACCTACGCGGGTCTCGCGCACCCGTCGGTGATCGGGCACCTGAAGGAACTGGGCGTCACCGCGCTGGAACTGATGCCGGTGCACCAGTTCGTGAACGACCACCGGCTGGTGGACGCGGGGCTCTCGAACTACTGGGGCTACAACACGATCGGCTTCTTCGCCCCGCACAACGCCTACGCCTCGTGGGGCGACCGGGGCCAGCAGGTCCTGGAGTTCAAGTCGGCGGTACGAGCGCTGCACCAGGCGGGCATCGAGGTCATCCTCGACGTCGTCTACAACCACACGGCGGAGGGCAACCACCTGGGCCCCACGCTCTCCTTCCGGGGCCTGGACAACCCCTCGTACTACCGGCTGGGCGACGACCCGCGCTACTACACGGACACCACCGGCACCGGGAACTCGCTGCTCATGCGGTCCCCGCACGTGCTCCAGCTGATCATGGACAGCCTGCGGTACTGGGTGACCGAGATGCACGTGGACGGCTTCCGCTTCGACCTGGCGGCCACCCTGGCCCGCCAGTTCCACGAGGTGGACCGGCTCTCGTCCTTCTTCGACCTGGTGCAGCAGGACCCGGTGGTGAGCCAGGTGAAGCTGATCGCGGAGCCGTGGGACGTCGGCGAGGGCGGCTACCAGGTGGGCAACTTCCCGCCGTTGTGGACCGAGTGGAACGGCAAGTACCGGGACTGCGTACGGGACCTGTGGCGCGGCGAGCCGCGCACGCTGGCCGAGTTCGCCTCCCGGCTCACCGGCTCCTCCGACCTGTACCAGGACGACGGGCGGCGCCCGCTCGCCTCGGTCAACTTCGTGACCTGCCACGACGGTTTCACGCTGCGCGACCTCGTCTCGTACAACGAGAAGCACAACGAGGCCAACGGGGAGGGCAATCGGGACGGCGAGAGCCACAACCGGTCGTGGAACTGCGGGCAGGAGGGCGAGACCGACGACGTCGGGATCAACGAGCTGCGCGCCCGCCAGACGCGCAACTTCCTCGCCACGCTGATGCTGTCGCAGGGCGTGCCGATGCTCAGCCACGGCGACGAGTTCGGGCGGACCCAGGGCGGCAACAACAACGCCTACTGCCAGGACGGCGAGGTGTCGTGGGTGCGGTGGCCGAAGGAGAACAGCGAGGCCGAGGCGACCCTGCTGCGCTTCACCCGGGCGATGGTGCGGCTGCGCCGCGAGCACCCGGTCTTCCGGCGGCGCCGCTTCTTCCACGGCCGGCCGGTCGAGGGCACCCACGACGAGCTCACCGACATCGCCTGGTTCACCCCGGAGGGCGAGGAGATGACGGCCCGCGACTGGCAGGCGGCGCACGCCCGGGCGCTGACCGTCTTCCTCAACGGCAACGCGATCTCAGAACCGGGCACGCAGGGCGAGCGGATCGCCGACGACTCCTTCCTGCTCATGTTCAACGCCTCTTCGCAGGAGCTGGAGTTCGCCGTGCCGGACAGCCACGGACGGTGCTGGCGGACGGTGGTGGACACCTCGGAGCCGGAGGGCATGCCGCCGCTGTCGGGGCCGGAGATCGTGGCGGGCGAGCGCGTCACCCTCGCGCCGCTGAGCCTGACGGTGCTGCGCCGTCCGGCGTGAGCAGTCCGCGCGGCGCCCCGGTCCGTACGGTCCAGGACAGCGCCGCGCAGGCCACGGCCGCCCCCACCGCCACCGCGAAGGCGGCGGGGGCGCCGTGCTGTTCGGCGAGCCGGCCGGAGAGCGCCAGGGCGAGGGCCTGGCCGCCGACGATGCCGCTGGTGAGGAAGGCCATGGACTCGGCGAGCCGGCTCGCCGGGACGGCCCGCTCGGTCAGCCCGAAGACGGTGATGAGGTGCGGGGCGTAGGCCGCGCCGAGGACGGTCACCACCACGTACAGGCCGACGAGGGAGTCGACCGCGAGCAGCGGCAGGGAGAGCAGGACGAGCCCGGCGGTCGCGGTCCGCCAGCGGAGGGTGAGGCCGATCCGGGCGGGCAGCGCGGCCATCGAGAGGCCGACGGCGGCGCTCATGACGCCCATCGCCGCGTAGACGAGCCCCGCCTGGGCGGGCTCGCCGAGGCGGTCGGTGAGGGCGGTGATCCCCGCCTGGGAGGCGCCGAACATGGCGCCCTGGAGGACCATCGTCACCCGGAGGGCGTACGCGGAACCGGGCAGCCGCGTCCGTTCGGCGGCGCCCTTGCGGGTGGTGCCCGCGCCGGGTCCGGTGGCGGCGGCGGGGCCGGTGGCGGCGGCGCGGGCGGTCGGGTGGAGCGCGAAGCCCGCGCCGCAGACGGCGAGCAGCAGGGACGCGCCGAGCAGGGCGGCGCCCGGGTGGGCGAGGGCGGCGGCGAGGCCGACGAGCGCCGGGCCGAGGACGAAGGACACCTCGTCGAGGGTGCCCTCGAAGGAGAGGACGGCGCCGACCGTCCGGTCGTCGGCGCCGGCCCGGCGGGCGAGCGCCACCGAGCGGGTCCGGGCGAGCGGCCCGATCTGCGGGACGGTCGCCCCGGCGAGGAGTGCCAGCGGGACCAGCACGCCGAGGGGGGCGCGGGCGACGGCGGCGAGGACCAGGACCGCGACGGCCACCGCGTTGGCGAGGGAGGCGGCGAGGACGGGACCGCGCTGGCCGCGCCGGTCCGCGAGCCGCCCGAGGAGCGGGCCCGCGACGGTCTGCCCGGCGGCCAGCGCGCCTCCGGCGAGCCCCGCCGTGGCGAGGGAGCCGCTGGTCTCCGCGACCAGCAGCACGCTGCCGAGCTGGCACATCGCGGTGGGCAGCCGGCCGAGGAAGGAGAGGACCGGCAGGGCGGGGCCGAGCAGCGTGAGGGTGTCGCGGTACATCCGGAGCATCGGCCGAAAATAACGCGATACACCCTAACGGGTGCATCGGGCGATGACACGGAAGCTTCCGTACGGGGTACGTACGTTCGCATGACGCCCAACCCGGCCACCCCCTCCCCCGCCCCGGCCTCCTCCGCCCCCGCCCCTCCCGCCGCCCACGCCCCCGCCGTCGTGCCCACCGCCACCTACCGGCTCCAGCTCCAGCCCGCGTTCCCCTTCGCCGCCGCCGAGCGGGCCGTGCCGCACCTCGCCGGGCTCGGCGTCTCGCACCTGCACCTCTCCCCCGTCCTGGAGGCGGTGCCCGGTTCCACCCACGGGTACGACGTCACCGACCACCGCGCGGTCCGGGCGGAGCTCGGCGGCGAGGCGGGGCTGCGGCGGCTCGCCGCGACCGCCCGCGCGCACGGCCTCGGCCTGGTGGTGGACCTGGTGCCCAACCACATGGCGGCCTCGCCCCGGCACAACCACGCGCTGCGGGAGGTGCTGCGGCACGGCCCCGACTCCCCGTACGCCCGCTGGTTCGACGTCGACTGGACGGCGGGGCGGGGCAGGATCCTGCTGCCGGTGCTGCCCGCCCGGCTCTCCGAGGTGCGGGACCGGCTGCGCGTCGAGGACGGCGTACTCCGCCTGGACCAGCAGGAGTTCCCGCTCCGTCCCGGCACCGAGGAACTGCCGGTCGAGCGGCTCCTCGACCGGCAGTGGTACCGGCTCGGCTGGTGGCGGCTGGCCCGCACCGAGCTCAACTACCGCCGCTTCTTCACCGTCTCCGACCTCATCGGGGTACGCCTGGAGGACCCCGAGGTGTTCGCGGAGACCCACGCGAAGATCCTGGAGCTCGTCCACGACGGCGTGATCGAGGGCCTCCGCATCGACCACCCCGACGGACTCGCCGACCCCCAGGGCTATCTGGCCCTCCTGGAGCGGGAGACCCGGGGACGGTGCTGGACGGTGGTCGAGAAGATCCTCGCCGACGGCGAGACCCTGCCGGCCGACTGGCCGGTGGCCGGCACCACCGGCTACGACTCCCTCCGCCTGATCGACGGCGTCCTCACCGACCCCGAGGGAGCCGCCGAACTCACCACTCTCTACCGGGAGTTCACCGGCCGTGCCGGGGACCGGGGCGGCGCGTGGGAGGCGACCGCCCGGCGCGCCGCGTACGAGGTGGTGCGGCACGACCTCGCGGCCGAGACCGGCCGCCTGACCCGGGAGGCGGCGCGCCTCTGCGCCGCCCACCCCGCCCACCAGGACCACGCGCCCTGGGCGCTGCGGACCGCGATCGAGGAACTGCTCGTCCGCATGCCGGTCTACCGGCCCTACCGGACCGGCGCCGAACAGATCCTCACCCCCGAGCTCGCCCGGGGCGCGCGCGCCGCCTTCGCCGTCCCGGAGGAGGCCGCCGCCGTGGACGCCGTACGGGGCCTCGTCCTCGGCACCCTCGGCGACTCCTCCGCGCACCGCGCCTTCCGGGCCCGGTTCGCGCAGACCTCCTCGGCGCTGCGGGCCAAGTCCACCGAGGACACCGCCTTCTACCGGTACGCGCCCCTGCTCTCGGCCAACGAGGTGGGCGGCGACCCGGGCAGGCCCGCCGTCGGCGTCGCGGAGTTCCACGCCGCCTGCGCCCGGCTCGCCCGCGACCGGCCGGCCACCGGCACGGTCCTCACCACCCATGACACCAAGCGCAGCGCGGACGTGCGGGCGGCGATCGCGGTCCTCGCCCAGTGCCCCGGCGTGTGGGCCGGGCTGCTGTCCGAGGTGTCCACGGTGCCGGCGCCGGACCCGCACCTCGCCTGGACGGCCTGGCAGACCGCCTTCGGCTTCGGCGCGCCGGACCCGGAGCGGATCGGTCCCGCCGTGCTCAAGGCCGTACGGGAGGAGGGGCTGCGGACCTCCTGGACCGAGCAGGACCCGGCGTACGAGCGGGCGGTGGCGGAGTTCGTCGCCGCCGGGCCCGGCCGGGTACCGCTGCGGACGGCGTCCGAGGCGGCGTTCGCCCTGGAGCCGCACGTCCGGGCCCACGCGGACGGCGCGGCGCTGATCCAGCTGACCATGCCGGGCGTGCCGGAGCTGTACCAGAACACCGAGCGGGAGTACCGGGCGCTGGTCGACCCCGACAACCGGGCGCCGTTCGCGCCCGGACAGGACGACGGGCGGACCGCGCTGGTCCGGGCCGCGCTGCGGCTGCGCCGCGAGCGCCCGGCGGTCTTCGGCCCCGGGGGCACCCATGTGCCGCTGGCCGCCGAGGGTCCGGCCGCCGCGCACTGCCTCGCCTTCGCGCGCTCGGGCGAGGTGGTCACCGTGGTGACCCGGCTGTCGCTGCGGCTCGCGGAGGCGGGCGGCTGGCGGGACACCGAACTGGTGCTGCCGGAGGGGCGGTGGGCGGATGTCCTGGACGGGGTACGGGAGTTCCCGGGCGGCGCAGCGAGCGAGGTCAAGCTGGCGGAGCTGCTGGCGGACCGGCCGATCGCGCTCCTCGCCAGGATCACGGACTGACCGCATACTGGGCGGTACACGCCCGGCGTCCCGCGCCCGGCGGAAGGCGGGGAAGAGGGGGATGTCATGACGCTGTGGGTGTTCTTCGGGGTCCTGGGGGGCCTCGTCGTCCTGCTGTCGGTGGTGCTGCTGCGCCGGGGCCGGTCCGGCACCGAGCACGCGGAGGGCCTGCGCATCGAGGAGCAGGCGCGCGTCCAGGCGGCCCAGGACCGGGTCTCGTACAACTCCTGGTCGATGCACAACGCACCGGCGAACCAGAGCGACACCTACCAGAGGCGCCGCTGACGACGACGGCGGTGGGGAGCGGGCGGCGCGGCCCCGTGAGGACCCGCCGCCCGCTCCCCCCACCGGTCGGTCAGAGGCGGCTGACGCGCGTGACCTCGCACCGGGTGTACTCGGAGCCGTCGCCGGAGCCCGGGTACGGCGCGGTCAGTTCGGCCTTCGCGGAGGCGCCGGCGGCGACCGCGATGCCGGTCTTCGCCGCGGTCGCGGCGACCACGCCGCTCCCGGCGCCGGTGAACTTCATGGTGACGCTGTAGTCGTAGTCGAGCACGCCGTCGTTCTTGACCGTGATCCGGGCGGCGAGCTTCTTCGTCGCCGGGTCGTAGGCGCAGGTGTCGATGGTGACGTCGCGGGCGGCCTTGTCGGCGCTGCCGCCCCCGCCGGACACGGAACCGCTGGAGCCGTTGTCGTCGTCGTCGCTGTGGCTGCCGCTGCCGCCGGAGCTGGAGGAGCTGGATCCGGAGCCGCTGCTGTTGTCGCAGCCACCGCCGCCGGAGCCACGGGCGCCGGTGAGGGCGAAGACGGCGATGCCGAAGACGGCGACCGCGCGGACATGACGAAGCTTCACTTGTTCATTCCCCGTTGAAGATTGACCATCAGAACGGCTCGCTTGACGAGCACACGTCACCCTAACAGCGACGGTGGCGGCGCCGGGAATCAGCCGTTCGGCCGGACGATCAGGGTGCGCGGGGCCCTGGTGATCAGCCCGGTCGACACCGGGCGGAAGCCGTCGGCCAGCCGCAGCCGGGGCATCGCCTCGAAGAGCGCGCGGAGCGCGTACTCCGCCTCCAGACCGGCCAGGACCACCGCGGGGCAGGAGCCGGAGCCGTACGTGAGCTGGTCCGCGTCGTCACGGAGCGGGTCGAAGCGGTCCGGCTCGCGGAACCGCTCCGGGTCCCGCCCCGCCGCGCCGACGAGCAGGGCGACCGACGAGCCGCCCGGCAGGATCCCGCCGCTCACCCGCACGTCGGCCCGGGTCCGCCGGACGGCGATCTGCACCGGCGGGTCGCGGCGCAGCGACTCCGTCCACGCGCGGGCCACCAGACCCGCCGGGGCGTCGCGCAGGGCGGCGACCTGGTCGGGGTTCGAGAGGACGTTGCCGAGGAAGGAGGCCAGCGCCTTCTCGCGTACGGCGATCTGGCCGCCGCACTCCCCGGCGAGGGCCGCCGCCGCCCGGCCCCGGACCAGCCGCATCATGTCCCGGTAGGGCACGCCGAAGGCGGCGGCGACCGTCCCGGCGGGCAGCCAGTGGCAGAAGTCGGCGACCAGGTCGGCCTGTTGGCGGGCGGCGATCCGGCGGGCCAGGACGTAGGCGGTGCGCTCCGCGACGGACCGCAGCTCCGCGTGGTCCACGTCGGCGTGGGCGCGGGCGCACGCCGGGTCGCCGGGCCGGTGGCCGTGGGTGAAGCGGGGGTCGGTGAGGGCGGTGGCCACGTCCGCGTACCGGCTGAGCACCCAGGCGCGCAGCAGCGGGTCGTACGTGAGCGGGAACTCCTCGCGCAGCCGGCGGTGCACGGGGTGCGGGTCGGCGGCGGCGCCCGGGTCCAGGGGGCTGGGGGCGACGGTCCGCCCGCCTTGCGGCGCGGGCGGCCCCGCGGCCGGGTCGGCGAGGGTCCGCACCTGTCCGGGCGCGGCGGCGGCGGCGCGCCCCGCGGGGGCCATGGCGGGCAGTCGCCGCCAGGGGTCGTCCGCGCCCGGGCCCTCGTCGGGTCCCGTCTCGCGGTTCGGCTCGTCGCGCATCGCGCCCCCTGTCGTTCGGCCGGGTCCGCCTCGCTCACCGGCGGTGGTTGCCGCGGCCGGGATCGTGGCGCGCGTCCCCCCAGCCCACCATCCACGGCCCGGCCCCGCCCGCCGCGTACCGCCGAACGGGTGAGGAGGCACGGCCCTGACCTCGAAGAACCCCGGCCGCGACGAAGCCCCCGGGCGGCGGCCGTCAGTCCAGGGAGAGGCGGAAGCTCATCTCGCCGAAGCCGACGACGTCACCGGCCCGGACCACGACGGCGCCGACGACCCGCCGCCCGTTGACGGTCGTGCCGTTGGTGGAGCCGAGGTCGCGGAGCACCCAGAGGCCGCCCTGGAGGGAGAGTTCGGCGTGCAGCCGGGAGGCCGTCTCGTGGCTGAGCCGCAGCCCGTTCACCGGGTCGCGGCCGATCCGCAGCGGGTGCGGCCCCGGCCGCGGCAGCAGCAGCTTCGGGAGCCGCTCGGAGTGCCAGGCCCGGCGTATGCGGGCGGTGAAGGCCGACATCTGCTCGACGGCGCCGACCACCCGCCGGGTCCAGGTGCCCTCGCTGCGCAGGTCCGCGGTGAGCACGGCGAGTTCGTCGGGGCGGCGGGCCTGGAAGACCCGCTCCATCCGGAAGAGGAAGGTGTCGTGCGAGAGACGGCCCTGGGCCGCGCCCTCCCGGAGCAGGCCAAGCGCACGGTCCCGCTCGGCGTCGGTCAGCCGGGGGGAGTGCGCCGGGGGCTCGTACGGGGTCGGGGTCGTCACACCGTGATTGTCCGGGTGCCCGGGCCGGGCTGTCCAGAAGCCTCCCGTCCCGGGGACGTACCGGAGACGTACCGGGTCCGTACCGGGTCCGTAGCGGGCACGTGCCGGGCACGCACCAGGGCCGTACCGGCTCCGGCACGAATTCCCGTACCCGCCCGTCAAGATCACTGCTACGGTCTGCGAGCTCGCTCCACCGTACCCCTGGGGGAACCACCGTATGACCGACGACCTCGTCGTCCGCCCGCTCGCCGGGCCCGAGGAGCTTGACCTGTTCCTCGGCCTCAGTTACACGCTCGACCACGAACTCGCCGACGACCTCGGCACCGGCCGCCGCCGCCCCGAGTGGCTGTGGGTGGCCCTCCGCGGCGGCCGGCTGCTCGGCCGGCTCGCCTGGTGGACCAACAAGGACGGGGGCGAGCCGCTCGCCCTCGACTTCTTCGACCTCGCCCCTGACCTTCCGGCCGCGGAGGCGGCGGAGGTGGGCCGGCGTCTCCTTCGCACCGCCATCGCCGTCGTCCTGCCGGCGGGCACCGTGCCGCCGGAGTACAACCGCTACCTGCCCGCCGACTGGCGCGAGGTCCCGGAGACCCGCGACCGGGTGGAGCTGGTGCTCTCCCTGCTCGCGGAGACGGGCGCCCGGCCGCTGGTCGAGCGGCTGCGCCTGGAGTGGCTGCCGGGGACTCCGGTGGCGGCGCCCACCGGCCGGCTGTCGTTCCGCCCGGTGCGGGACCGCGAGGACCTGCTGACCCTGATGACGCCGGTGATGGAGGGCACGCTCGACGCGCACGGGCAGGCCGACCTCGCGGAGGGGCTGTCCCTGCGGGAGGCCGCCGAGCGGCACTACGACGAGGAGTTCCCGCACTACAGCTCGCCGCGCGCGTGGTGGCGGGTGGCGGAACTCCCGGGCACCGGCGAGGCCGTCGGCTTCGTGGTCCCCGCCCGCAACAACTACAACCCGATCATCGCCTACATCGGTGTGCTCCCCGCCCACCGGGGCCACGGGTACATCGACGACATCCTCGCCGAGGGCACCCGGATCCTGGCCGACGCGGGCATGCCGCGCGTCCGGGCCGCGACCGACCTGGGGAACGTGCCGATGGCCGCCGCCTTCGCCCGCGCCGGGTACGTGAACTTCCAGCGGCAGGTCGACTACGTGTGGGACGCGCCGGGCGCGTCGCGGCCCTGACTGCCAGGATGGGAACGATCAGGATGGGAACGACGTAGCCGACCGTACCGACGTCTGCGAGGAGAACCGCCGTGCTCTTCGAGGTCTGGGCGCCGCACGCCCGCGACCGGGTGACCCTGGAGCTGAACGGCACCGGGCACCCTCTCGACCGGGACCCCCTGAGGGACGGCTGGTGGACCGGCACCGTCCCGGCCGTCGACGGCGACCGGTACGGCTTCCGCCTCGGCGACGGACCCGTCCTGCCCGATCCGCGCGGCCGCAGGCTGCCGGACGGGCCGGACGGGCTCAGCGCCGTCGTCGACCACGCGGCCTACGCGTGGCGCCACGAGCCGCCCCGGCTGCGGCTGCGCGGCGCGGTGCTCTACGAGCTCCACGTCGGCACCTTCACCCCGGAGGGCACCCTCGACGCGGCCGCCGCCCGGCTCGGGGAGCTCGCCGGGCTCGGCATCACCCATGTGGAGCTGATGCCGCTCTGTCCGTTCCCCGGGGTGCGCGGCTGGGGGTACGACGGGGTGGCGCCGTGGGCGGTGCACGAACCGTACGGCGGGCCGGAGGCGCTCAAGCGCTTCACGGACGCCGCACACGGTCTCGGCATGGGCGTGGTGCTCGACGTGGTCCACAACCACCTGGGCCCCTCCGGCAACCATCTCCCGCCCTACGGGCCGTACTTCACCGACACCCACCACACGCCGTGGGGCGCGGCGGTGAACCTGGACGCGTCCGGTTCGGACGAGGTGCGGGCGTACTTCCTCGGCAGCGCGCTCTCCTGGCTGCGGGACTACCGGATCGACGGGCTGCGGCTCGACGCGGTGCACGCGCTCGCGGACGACCGGGCGCTGACCTTCCTGGAGGAACTGTCGGCGGCCGTAGACGAGTTGGCGAAGGAGCAGGGCCGGCAGCACTTCCTGATCGCCGAGTCCGACCTGGCCGACCCGCGCTCGACCACACCGCGCGCGCTCGGCGGCCTCGGGCTGCACGCGCAGTGGAACGACGACTTCCACCACGCCCTGCACACCGCGCTCACCGGTGAATCCCAGGGCTACTACGAGGACTTCGCGCGCGCCCCGATGGCGGCGCTCGCCAAGACCCTCACCCGGGTCTTCTTCCACGACGGCACCTGGTCGTCCTTCCGGGGCCGGCACCACGGCCGCCCGGTCGACCGGGAGCGCACCCCCGCCCACCGCTTCCTGGGCTACGCCCAGACCCATGACCAGATCGGCAACAGGGCGCTGGGGGACCGCCTTTCGGCCTCCCTCTCCCCCGGCCTGCTGGCCTGCGCGGCGGCGCTCGTCCTCACCGGCCCGTCGGTGCCGATGCTCTTCATGGGCGAGGAGTGGGGTGCCCGCACCCCCTGGCAGTACTTCACCGACCACACCGACCCCGAGCTCGCGGAGGCCGTACGGCGGGGCAGGCGGCGGGAGTTCGCGGCGCACGGCTGGGCCGAGGACGAGGTGCCCGACCCCCAGGACCCGGCGACCCGCGACCGCTCGGTCCTCGACCGTACGGAGCGCGAGCGCGACCCGCACCGCCGCCTCCTCGCCTGGCACCGCGAACTGATCGCCCTGCGCCGCACCCTGCCGGACCTGACCGACCCGGACCTGGGCGGCGTGAAGGTGGCCTTCGACGAGGAGGCCCGCTGGCTGGTCTTCCGCCGCGGCGACGTCCGCGTGGCGGTCAACCTGGCCGCGACCCCGGCGGCGATCCCCCTGGGCTCCAACGGCCGCGACCGGGTCCTCGCCGCGTGGGAGCCGGCCGAGGCCCCCGCCAGAGACGGCCTCCTGCGCCTGGCCCCCGAGTCGGCGGTGATCCTCTCGGACGGCTGACGGCCGGCTCCCTGAAGGACTACTCGACGATCGCCATCTCGTGCGGGGTGGCGTTGAAGCGGCGGCCGGTGCCGTCCTCCGTCATCGTCACGATGTCCTCGATGCGGACGCCGAAGCGGCCGGGGAGGTACACGCCCGGTTCGATGGAGAAGCACATGCCGGGGACGACGGGCTTCTCCTCGCCCTCGATCATGTAGGGCGGTTCGTGGGTGGTGACGCCGATGCCGTGGCCGGTGCGGTGGATGAAGTACTCGCCGTAGCCCGCGTCGGTGATGACCTTGCGGGCCGCGCGGTCGACGTCCTGGCAGGCGATGCCCGCCTTCACCGCCTCGAAGCCGGCCTGCTGGGCCTCGCGGACGAGGTCGTGGACCCGGCGCTCCTCGTCGGTCGGTTCGCCGACGTGCACGGTACGGGTGGTGTCGGAGCCGTAGCCGTGCTTGAGCCCGCCGAAGTCGAGGACGACCATGTCGCCGCGCTCGATGACCCGCTCGCCCGCCTCGTGGTGCGGGTTGGCGCCGTTGGGTCCCGAGCCGACGACGGTGAAGTCGACCTGCGAGTGCCCGAAGCGGATCAGGAGGGCGGCGAGGTCGGCGGCGACCTCGGTCTCGCGGCGCCCGGCGAACCGCACCTTCAGGATCTCCCCGTACGCCCGGTCGGCGGCGGCCCCGGCGGCCGCGATCCGGTCCAGCTCGTGGGCGTCCTTCACGGCCCGCAGCATCGGCAGGGCCTCGGTGAGGGAGACGTACGAGGTGGAGGGGAGGGCCTGCTGGAGCCCGAGGAGGTGCATCGCCCAGGCGTTGTCGCTGACGCCGAACCTCCCGTCGACATCGAGCAGCGGTGCGGTGACGGCGTACGGGTCCTTGCCGTCGGTCCAGTCGCGGAGGGTGAGCGCGGGCGCGCCGACGGCCTTCTGCGCGTCGGGGGCCTCCAGGGTGGGGACGACGAGGACCGGGTCCTGGCCGGGGGCGATGACGAGAACGGTCAGCCGCTCGGTGATCGCGGTCGGCTGGTAGCCGGTGAGATGGACGAGGTCGGGGCCCGGGGCGACGAGCACTCCGGCGAGCCCGGCCTCGGCGGCGGAGGCCGCCGCCCGGTCCATCCGGGCCCGGTAGTCGTCGGCGGTGAAGGGCGTGGGCGCGTCACCGGCGGCATCGGCGGGGGCGGTCGGCATGGGGGCTCTCCTTCGCGGTGGCGCGGGCGGTCGTCCTCCAGCATCCTCCCCGCCGGGCCCGGCCGCCGCGACCGCGCGGCGCCGGGTCAGCGCGGGCCGGGCCCCTGGGCGATGAGCCGTTCGAGCAGGTCCTGGAAGTCGTCGCCGACGACGATGCGCAGCTCGCCGCCCTCCTCGTCGTGGTCGCTGAGCTGGGTGAGGGTGCCGGCGCGCCACCAGAAGACGTACGGGCTGATGGCACCCGGAGTGTCCTCGTACTCGGAGGCGGCGAAGGAGGCCATCGCGCCGAGCGCCGGGATGATCGAGGTGTCCCGGATGGGGTGGAAGGCGATCTGGTGCCGGAAGGGCAGCGCGACCAGGGCGCCGTGCTCGCCGAGCGGCAGCCCGGTGACCCGCTGGGCGAGGGCGTCGAGGTCGAGGACGCGGCTGGCCGTGTAGAAGGAGTCCCCGGCGACGACCTCGAAGGACATGCCGTCGGCGTCCCGGACGGTCTCGTGGTCCTCGACGGGGAGCCCGCGCAGGTTCTTCAGCGCGCGGGCGCGCAACTGCGCGGGGTCGCCGAGGCGGTCGAGGGCGTCGTCGGTGAGCATCATGACGCTCTCCGGCAGGTCGAGCGCGAGGACCTCGTACAGTCCCGGGGCGAGCGTCCGGGCGTAGCCGAAGGCGCCGGGGTCGATGCCCTCGCCGTTGACGACGCGCGGGTAGAGCTGGGCGCGGATCTGCTCCGGCGGCAGCGTGTCGAGGGCGGAGGGTCCGTCCAAGGTGCGTACCACGAGGGTGACGTGACGGCGGATCAGGTCGGGCCAGACGCGGGGTCCGCGCCGGTCCCGGTGGCAGACGGCGGCGAGGTTGCCGAGGCCGAAGCGGCGCTGTCTGTCGTCCTGGACGGAGGTCGCGTAGACGGTGACCTCCAGGCCGAGTTCGGCGAACGCCTCGCGGACGGTGGCCCGGAAGAGGGCCGCCTCGCGCACGGAGAAGTACGCGAACTCCGGATCGCGCGGCGCTTCCTCGCCGTCCCGCTTGGGTCTTCTGCGCAGCCACCCCACGTGAGCCCGCCTTCCGTCGCCGTTGCGTTCAGCCTAGCGAGTGGGGTGGTGCGAGCACCGGCCGCCCGGCGAAGTCAGGACCCGTCGGGGGCGGTGAGGAGAGCGCGGGCGTAGTGCGCGAGGGAACGGTTGTAGCGGGGCAGCAGGGGCGCGAGGGCGCCGAGGGCGAGCGAGGCGGCCTCCCGGTCGCGCCCGGTGTCGGCGAGCGCGAGCGCGAGGAACGCGTCGACGGCCGGCGCGAGCGCCCGCTCGTCCGCGTCGAGCCGCGTGTCGGGCAGGTCCCGCTCGACGAGAAGCAGCTCCACGCTCCGGTCGGGGCGCCCCAGATTCCGCAGACTGCTGGCCAGCTGAATCACGGCCCGCCGGCGCCGCACCCCACTCAACCCGAGCTCAAGCGCCCGCCGGTAATGCCGCACGGCCTCGGCGGGCACCCCGGTCGAGTCGCAAGCGGCCCCGAGCTCGAAGACGGCGACGGCGTCCCCGTCCCCGCGCTCGGCGACGAGCTCCTCCATCCGAGCCCGGAACTCCCCGCCCTCTACCGCGTCGATCTCCGCCCAGAGAGCGGCGACCCGCTCCTCCCACGCCTCACTTCCGACCCGCTCGTCACTCATACCGCCAGCCTACTCGGGCCCCGGTGAGGCGCCGGGGGACGCGGGACGGCGGTG
Source organism: Streptomyces sp. NPDC059201 (assembly GCF_042754585.1). NCBI lineage: Bacteria > Bacillati > Actinomycetota > Actinomycetes > Kitasatosporales > Streptomycetaceae > Streptomyces > Streptomyces sp. NPDC059201. Next base: position 275,135 of record NZ_JBHZBB010000005.1, on the reverse strand, counting down.
CGGGCCGGGCGCGCGGACGAGCGCGCCCGGGTGGGCGGCGGGCTCAGTCGCCGCCGCCACCGCCGCCACCGCCGTCGCCGCCTCCGCCGTCGCTGCCGCCTCCGTCGCCGCCGGAGTCACCCGCGTCGCCGCCGTCGGAGCCCCAGCCGTCGCCGCTGCCGGGTTCGTTGTCGTCGCGTCGGGTGCCCAGGTTGGTGTACCAGGGGCGGGACCAGTCGGTTTCCGTGGCGGCGGGTTCGTAGCCTTCACTGGGCCGCCACTGGGAGGGGAAGCGGGCCAGGCCGGTGGTGTCGCCGAGGCCGAAGGCGGTGGCGAAGGCGTGCGCCATGACCGCGTCCAGGGGGTCGAAGGTCTCCAGGCCCACCGGTCCGAGCGGGAGCAGGAGCTCGTCGGGACGCGCGGTCGGGCGGCGGCGCGAGGGCTTCGCGAGCAGGGCGATCCGGCGGTCGTCGCGGAGCAGCCATGAGCTGGTCGCCGTCTGGCGCTTCAGCTCCCAGCGCTGCCCGCCGAGTTCCGCCTCCACCGCGCTCTTGGACCGGCGCAGCTTCCGGTGCGTCAGGCTCAGCACCGCGGGTGTGTCGCCGACCGTGAGGGTGAGGCCGCGGGACGGGTGCGGCTCGTCGGCGTGGAACCCGTACGGCGCCCGGAGGCGTACGACGGGCGCGTGCGGGCCCCACACGTCCACCCGCACCAGCCGCCGGTCCACGGCGACGGTGACGTCCCCGGCCGGTCCGGGCGCGGTCCGCCGGGCCAGCCACAGCGGCACGCCCTCGGCCGCGGCCCGCCGGCCCAGCTCCGCGACCCACTCCGGCCCGCCGCTGAGCCGCACCGCCAGCCGCCCCAGCTCCCGCGCGAACTCCGCCGCCCGGCGCACCTTGAGCGGCACGCTCGTACCGGAGGCGCGGACGACCGGCACGATGCCCGGCCCTTCCTCCAGCCCCGCCAGCGGGCGCTCGAACCCGCCGCCGCCGACCCACCGCCCTCGCTGGTACGCCTCCGCCATCGCGGCCAGGTTCAGCTCGCCCAGCGGCGTGAACCGGACGCCCTTCCGTAGGCCGTTCTCGGTCAGCTCGACCGTCCTGGCCAGCGGGTTCCTCGACCGCTCGCCGTAAAGGATCTCCGTCACTCTTCCCCCTGTCGGTAGTCAGTGACATGGTGACGGACGGGTGCGGGCCCGCGGTAGGGCCCCCTACCCCGGCCCCGGTCGGCTCAGCTCATCGTCACCACGAGGTCGGCGCGGCTGCGGCCCGCCGCGACGAGACGCGCGTTGGCCTCGTCCGACCGCGCCACCCACGCCTCCGCCTCCGCCCGCTCCTTGCCGAAGCGGACGTGCCGGGCGACGAGGCGGGGGACGCGTACGGGGTCGGGGAGATCGAGGTACCAGACCTCGTCGAGGAGGGGGCGGACCGCCGCCCAGGCGCCGACGTCATGGAGGAGGTAGTTGCCCTCGGTGACGACGAGCGGCGTCTCCGGCGGTACGGGGATCGAGCCGGCGACCGGTTCCTCCAGGGCCCGGTCGAAGGCGGGGGCGTAGACGACGGTGCCAGGCTGCGGGGTACGGAGCCGGGCGAGCAGCGCGGCGTACCCGGCGGCGTCGAAGGTGTCGGGCGCGCCCTTGCGCGCCGCGCGCCCGAGCCGGGCCAGCTCGGCACCGGCCAGATGGAACCCGTCCATCGGCACGAGCACGGCCAGGCCGTCGAGCCGCTCGACGAGACGCGACGCAAGCGTGGACTTCCCGGCCCCCGGCGGCCCGGCGATGCCCAGAACCCGCCGTCCCGCGCCCCGCGCAAGCCCCCGCGCCCGCCCGACCAACTCCTCGAACCCCTCCGCGTCCATGGTGGGCATCCTCCCACCGCCCCCACCACGAAAACCGCCCCCGAAACCCCCGCCCGCTCCCGTCCCGCCCCTCACGGCACCCCTCCCCCGACCCTCGTACCGACCCTCGCCGGGTCTAGGGTCGGGTGGGGTCCGACGCGGGTCCGCGCGGGTGGGTTCCTGCACTTTGCGCGTATTACGTTGGGGTAATGCCGTCCATCGCACTCGTCACTCTCGTCGTCCGTGATTACGACGAGGCCATCACCTTCTACACCGGCGCCCTCGGCTTCGACCTCGTCGAGGACACCGACCGGGGCAACGGCACCCGCTGGGTCGTCGTCCGGCCGCACGGCTCCGGCGGCGTCGGCGGGATCGGGAACGCCGGGCTGCTCCTCGCCCGCCCCAAGAACGACGAGGAGGAGGCCGCCGTCGGCAACCAGACCGGCGGCCGCGTCGCCTTCTTCCTGCACACCGACGACTTCGCCCGCGACCACGCGCGGATGACCGCCGCGGGCGTGAAGTTCCTGGAGGAGCCCCGTCACGAGCCGTACGGCTCCGTCGCCGTCTTCGAGGACCTGTACGGCAACCGCTGGGACCTCCTCCAGCCGGCGAACGCCCCTACCGGTAGCTGATCCCCAGGTTGGCCCTGCCCCGCATGTGGACGACGGGGCCGTGGTCACTCGCGCGCGAGCGGGCTCCAAAAAGCTTGACCTCCACGGCGATCTCCACCGACGGGTCGTCGATCGCCCACACGATCAGGCCGGCGATGTGCCGCAGCTGCTCGGGGTCCGGCAGGGTCACGACGGCCGTGGAACCCGCGGCCGTCTGGACGACCAGTACGGGCCTGGCCGGTGCGAACGCGTCCTTCAGGACGAAGAATCCGACGCCGACCACGAAGGCGACGATCACGGGAAAGTCGCCCGCGAACAGCGCGCCGCCACCGCGCGTGAACGCGAGCCCGGCGATAACCAGCACGAGGCAGAGAAACACCCTCAGCACCGAGTCGGGCTTGACGCGCACCACCTCCACCGAGGTGACGTTCGGCAGCGGAAGCGCCGCCGAGCCGATCCACAGGACCCGGTTCTTCACCCGCAGGTCGATCGCGCGCGAACCGCGCACCGCCGGAGCCCGGCCCGGTTCGAGCAGAGGCCGCCGCGTCGGCGGATCAACAGGCGGCGGAGCAGTAGGCGGAACGGGCGGCGGGTCGTTGGGCGGTATGCCAGGGCCGTTCGTCGAGTCCATGTCTCCCCCGTGTCCTCGTGTCGCCGTAGCAGCCCCATTAAGCACCCCTCACCCCCTCCGGCACAGACCAGATACAGCCACTCCCCGCCCAACACCCCCTGAAAAAAGCGCTGTCGCGTGCGGGCGGCCACTCCCTACACTCCAACCAGTCCGTCCGAAGGACCGTCCGCACGAGATCGAGGGGAGCCGACCATGCGTCACCAGTACGCCGCCGTCGCCGTCTTCCCCCGCGCCCGCCGGTACGACGTGATCCTCGCCTCTCCCGCCTGCCGGTGACGGCTGCGCGCCCGTCATCGCAGGCCCGCTGACGCCCTCCCGCGTCCGGGAATCGCGCTGCCCTGAGCGTTTCCGAGCTCTTCTCCACGCTCGTCTCCACACAGCAGCGAAAGGCACGACACCGTGCGCGTCTCCCAGAACCCCCGTGTCCGCAACCTCGGCATCCTCGCCCACGTCGACGCGGGCAAGACCACTGTCACCGAGCGGATCCTCTTCCTCACCGGTGCCGTCCACAAGCAGGGCGAGGTCCACGACGGCACCACCGTCACCGACTTCGACCCGCAGGAGCGGGAGCGGGGGATCACCATCTCCGCCGCCGCCGTCACCTGCGCGTGGGCGGACCACCGGATCACCCTCATCGACACGCCCGGCCACGTCGACTTCTCCGACGAGGTCGAGCGCTCGCTCCGCGTCCTCGACGGGGCCGTGGCCGTCTTCGACGCGGTCGCGGGCGTCGAGCCGCAGAGCGAGACGGTGTGGCGGCAGGCGGACCGGCACGGCGTGCCCCGGATCGCCTTCGTCAACAAGATGGACCGGGCGGGCGCCGACCTCGACGCCGCCGTCGCGTCGATCCGCGCCCGCCTGGGCGCGGTCCCGCTCCCCGTCCAGCTGCCCATCGGGCGGGAGGACGGCTTCCGGGGCGTCGTGGACCTGGTCACGACGCGGGCGTACGTGTGGGACGACGACGGCCGCACCGAGACCGACGTGCCCGCCCGGCTCCGCGAGGAGGCGGTACGCCGCCGACGCGCCCTGGAGGAGGCGGTGGCCGAGCTGCACCCGGGCGCCCTGGAGGAGTTCTGCGCGGCGGACGCGCTCTCCGACGCGACGCTCGCGCAGGCCCTGCGGGAGCTCACCCTCGCCGGCTCGGCCGTCGTCGTGCTGTGCGGTTCGGCGTACCGCGACCGGGGGGTGGAACCGCTCCTGGACGCGATCGTCGCCTATCTGCCCTCCCCGCTCGACCGGCCTCCGGTCGGCGGCGGCGAGCGGGCGGCCGACCCGTACGCGCCGCTCGTCGCACTCGCCTTCAAGGTGAGCGCGACGCCGACCGGCCGCATGACGTACGTCCGCGTCTACGCGGGCACGCTCGGGAAGGGGGACACCGTGCTCGACACCGCCACCGGGCGGACGGAGCGCGTCGCCCGCGTCCTGTCGGTGCAGGCCGACCGGACGGCCGATCTGCCCGCCGGTCTCGCCGGGCAGATCGTCGCCGTCGTCGGGCCGAAGGCCGTCCGCGCCGGAGCCACCCTGTGCGCTCCGGCGGTGCCGGTCGTCCTCGAACCCGCGGTGGCCGCCGCCCCGGTCGTCTCGGTGGCCGTGGAGGCGCGCCGGAGCACGGACACCGGCCGGCTGGCGACCGGGCTCGCCCGGCTCGCCGAGGAGGACCCGTCGCTGGTGGTGCGGACCGACCCGGAGACGGGCCAGACCGTGCTGTCGGGGATGGGCGAGCTGCACCTGGAGGTCGCGGTGGAGAGGCTGCGGCGCGACCGGGACCTGGAGGTCACGGTCGGGCGCCCGCAGGTCGCGTACCGCGAGACGGTGGTGAAGGGCGTCACCGGCGTGCTGTACCGGCACGTCAAACAGGACGGCGGCGCGGGCCAGTTCGCCCATGTCGTCCTCGACATCGGACCGGCGGAGGAGGAGTTCGTGTTCACGTCCACGGTCACCGGCGGCCGGGTGCCGCAGGAGTACGTCCGCGCGGTCGAGGCCGGCTGCCGGGACGCGCTCGCCGAGGGGCCGCTCGGCGGGCACCCGGTGACGGGCGTCCGCGTCACGCTCACGGACGGGGCGACCCACCCGAAGGACTCCTCGGAGATGGCGTTCCGCACGGCCGGCCGCTTCGCCCTGCGCGAAGCGCTCCGGGCGAGCGCCATGACGCTGCTCGAACCGGTCGCGGAGGTGACGGTCACCGTCCCCGCCGAGTCGGTCGGCTCCGTCCTCGGCGACCTCGCGGCCCGCCGCGGCCGGGTCACGGACTCGCAGGTCAGGGGCGGTACGTCGGTGGTGACGGCGACGGTGCCGCTGGCCGAGCTCTTCGGCTACGCGACCCGCCTCCGCGGCCGCACCCAGGGCCGCGGCACCTTCACCACCCGCCCGTCCGGGTACGAGCCCCTGAAGGGCTGAGCCCACCCCGGGCCGAGCCTGACCTCACGCCCTGAGGTCCGGCTCGGCCCGAAGCCGCAGGGACGGAGTTCCTCGCCCGGCTCGCCTGAGAGGCGGCTGTGCCAGGATGCGTGTATCGGCCCCCTACCGCACGTGGGCGGGCCGGTACCCGCACGTCCTGAGGAGCGAACGCATGAGCAGCAGTACCCCCGCCGACTACCTCTCCGGCCTGTTCTCCCTGGAAGGGCGGACCGCCCTCGTGACGGGCGGCAGCTCGGGCATCGGCAGGGCCATCGCGGGGGCGCTGGCCCGCGCCGGGGCGCGCGTGGTCGTGCTGGCGCGCAAGGAGGCGGAGCTCGTCGCGACGGTGGACGAGCTGACGGCCGACGGCTGCCGGGCGGAGTGGGTGAGCGCGGACCTGAGCACGCGCGACGGCATCAAGGCGGGCGCGGAGGCGGCGGCCGGGGTGTTCGGGGAGCCGGACATCCTGGTGAACTCCGCCGGGATCAATCTCCGTCCGCCCTTCGGGGAGCTGGGCGAGGAGGTCTGGGACACGACGATGACGGTGAACCTGGAGGCGCCGTTCCTGCTGGGGCAGCGGTTCGGCCCGGGGATGGCGGAGCGCGGCTTCGGCCGGATCATCCACGTCACGTCCCAGCAGGCGCACCGCGCGTTCGTGCAGAGCGGGGCGTACGGGGTCTCCAAGGGCGCCCTTGAGTCGCTGGCCCGCTCGCAGGCGGAGGCGTGGTCCCCGTACGGCGTCACCGCGAACACCCTGGTCCCGGGCTTCGTGATGACTCCCCTGAACCAGCGCCTCTCCTCCGACCCGGCGAAGGTCGAGGCGCTCGCCGCCCGCACGCTGACCGGCCGCAACGGCCTGCCCGAGGACTTCACCGCCGCCGCCGTCTTCCTGGCGAGCCCCGCCTCCGCGTACGTGACGGGCCACTCCCTCTTCGTGGACGGCGGCTTCTCGGTCCACTAGGCCCGGCGCCCGAAGGCGCGGGGGCTAGTGGATCCGCCGGTCCGCGTCAGTTCTCGTCCGGCTCCAGGCGGAGGGAGATCGAGTTGATGCAGTAGCGCTGGTCCGTGGGGGTGGGGTAGCCCTCGCCCTCGAAGACGTGGCCCAGGTGGGAGCCGCAGCGGGCGCAGCGGACCTCGGTGCGGATCATGCCGTGGGAGGTGTCCGCGACCAGTTCGACGGCCTCGCTGTCCTTCGGGTCGTAGAAGGACGGCCAGCCGCAGTGCGACTCGAACTTCTCGTTCGACGTGAAGAGCTCCCCGCCGCAGGCGCGGCAGGAGTAGACACCCTTGGTCTTGGTGTCCGTGTACTCGCCGCGGAAGGCGGGCTCCGTGCCGGCCAGCCGGAGCACCTGGTACTCCGACGGGGTCAGCTGCGCCTGCCACTCCTCGTCCGGCTTCTCGACCTCGTACGCCATCGTGCGTCCACTCCCTCAGTTCGCCAGGCGGGCCAGGATCAGCGGACCGAGGTCCGTGACGTCGCCCGCGCCCATGGTCAGAACGAAGTCGCCGGGGCGGGCCATTCCCGCGACGACGTCGGGAACGGTCGCCTTGTCGTGGACGGCGGTGACGTCGGCTCCGGCGGCGCGGGCCGCGTCGAGGATCAGCTCGCTGGTGATGCCGGGGATCGGGTCCTCGCGGGCCGGGTAGATGTCGAGGACGGCGGAGGCGTCCGCGAGGGCGAGGGCGTCGCCCATCTCCTTGCCCAGTTCCTGGGTGCGGGAGAAGAGGTGCGGCTGGAAGACGACGAGGAGGCGGGAGCCCCCGGCGGCGCCGCGCATGGCCTCCAGGTCGGCGGTCATCTCGGTCGGGTGGTGCGCGTACGAGTCGATGACCTGGACGCCCGCGGCCTCGCCCTTGAGCTGGAGGCGGCGGCCGACGCCGGTGTAGGCGGTGAGCGCCTGCGCGAGGGCGGCGGGGTCGAGACCGGCGCGGGCGCCGGCGGCGAGGGCCGCGGCGGCGTTGTGCGCGTAGTGGCGGCCGGGGACGGAGACGGTGAAGGTGTGCTCGGTGCCGTCGAGGGCGACGGTGACCTCGCTCTTCATCCCGTTCGGGACGATCTTGAGGATGTGGGCGTCGGAGCCCTCGCCCTCGCCGACCGTGACGATCTCCAGGTCCTCGCGGCCGGTGGCGGCGACGCGGCGGGCCAGCTCGCGGGCGCCGGAGTGCTCGCCGACGACGAGGGTGCCGCCGGGGCGGAGCTTCGCGGCGAACTTCTCGAAGGACTCGTAGATCTCGTCCATCGAGGCGTAGTTCGCGTGGTGGTCCAGCTCGACGTTGAGGACGATCGCGACCTGGGGGTCGTACTTCTGGAAGCTGCGGTCGCTCTCGTCGGCCTCGGCGACGAACACCTCGCCGGCGCCGTGCCGGGCGTTGGTGCCGGGGCCCGCGAGGTCGCCGCCGATGGCGTACGAGGGGTCGGCGCCCAGCTCCGTGAGGGCGACGGCCAGCATGGAGGTGGTGGTCGTCTTGCCGTGGGTGCCGGCGACGGCGATCGCGTTCAGCCCGTCCATGAGGGAGGCGAGCGCGTCGGAGCGGTGCACGACGGGGATGCCGAGCTCGGCGGCGCGGGCCAGCTCGGGGTTGTCGGCGCGGATGGCGCTGGAGACGACGACGGCGGAGGCGTCGTCGGCGAGGTGCTCGGTCGCGTGGCCGAGGTGCACGGTGACGCCGTGGGCGCGCAGCGCCTCGGCGGTCGGGGAGTCCTTGGCGTCGCTGCCGGCGACCTTGGCGCCCCGCTGGGCGAGGATCTTCGCGATGCCCGACATTCCGGCACCGCCGATGCCGATGAAGTGCGGCCGTTCCATGGCGGCAGGGATGGCGGGTGCCATGCGGTTCTCTCCCCGGGTGTGCGTGTTCACTGACCTCCCCAGCGTAGTGGCTGCGGCCGGGCGGCCCGGGAAGGCGGCCGGGGACACGGTCCGGGGCCCGGGTCCGGGGGCCCGGGTTCCCCCGTGCCCCCGGCCGCGCGGGGTCGGCCCGCCGCTACTCGCTGTGGGCGAAGAGCTTCAGGACGGGTACGCCCACCTTGTGGCGGGCGCGGGAGGCCCAGTCGCGGTGGAAGAACTCCTCCACGTAGTGCGGGGCCGTGAGGACGATCACCTCGTCCGCCTCCGCCTCGTCGACGACCGCCTTCATCTTGTCGAGGGGGTGGTCCTCGACCACCTGTCCGACCGCTTCGCAGCCCGCCTCTCTCAGGGCCCGGAGCGAGTGCTCCAGGGCGAGCTCGGCCGGCTCGCGCGCCGCCTTGCCCTCCGGTTCGTCGCCCTCGCGCGCCGCTTCCTTGAGTTCGCCCAGGGCGACGTCGTCGATGGCGCGCAGCAGTACATCGGCCTGATCACCGCGCGGCTGCATCAGCACGATGAAGGACACGCCCTCGTCGCCGTGCAGGGTGGTGACGAATTCCACGTCCACGGACGTCAGGGGCTTCTCGATCATCAGAACGCTTGTGAACACCTCAGGAGCCCTTCTGCGGAAACCATCCTTCCCCGTGCCCGCACGGGGACTGCGACTGTGATTGTGCCCAGCCGACGCTAAGCGGAACGACAAATTCCGCCGATTGTCAGATCCGACGGTAGCGGCTGAAGAGGAAGCCGTCCTGCTCCAGCAGAGAAGCCAGCCCAAAGCGTGTCGGAAGCGTGAGCGAAGGTCCGTGGGCGATCCGCTGGGCATCACCCGCTGTCATCGTCGGGGAGACCGTCAGGCACAGCTCGTCCAGGACGCCCGCGGCGGTGAAGTGGCCGAGCAGCCGGGGCCCGCCCTCGGTGAGCTGCCGGCGCAGCCCGCGCTCGGCGAGCAGGGCGACCGCGCGGGCCGGGTCGACGGCGGCCCCCTCCCCTGCGAGGAGCACCTCGACACCGGCGTCCCGCGCGGCGGCGAGCCGCTCGGCGGGGGCTCCGGCGCCGGTCACGATGAGGGTCGGGACCAGCGGGGAGGTGAAGAGCGGGAGGGCGAGGTCCAGGTCGAGGGAGGCGGTGACGATCGCGATGGCGGGGGCGGGGCCCTGGCCGGCGGCGGCCCGGCGCTCCGCGAAGGCGTCCCGGGCCCGGGCGGGCCGGTACCCCTCCAGGCGTACCGTTTCCGCACCGACGACCACGACGTCCGCGAGCCCCCGCAGGGTGCCGAAGATCCGCATGTCGGTGTCGGAGGAGAGCGGCTGCGAGCGGCCCTCGTGCTGCCCGGCGCCGTCCAGCGACGAGACCATGTTCGCCCGCAGCCAGCGCTCCTCCCCCTCCGGGTACGCGTAGGCGTCGGCCAGCTCGTCGAGGGACCACTCCCGGTCGGTGCCGGTGCCTCCGGCCTGGGCGTCGTCGGCCTGGGCCTTCGGAGCTGTCATGTCCGTCACAGGGAAGAGCTGTCGCATCCTCGCAGTCTGACACGGCGCTTACAGTGGGGAACTGTGTCGACCCGTGCCCTGAATGAAGCCGCCTCCGCAGCGGCGGCCCCGCTCTCGCTGTGCTCGCGCGAGCCCCACGTCCCCGCCGACCGGCTGGTCGCGGAGATGGTCCCGCCGCCGCGCTTCGACTCGGTGCGCTTCGACACGTACCTCCCCGACCCGAACCAGCCCAGCCAGTGCGAGGCCGTCAAGGCGCTCTCCGGCTTCGCCGAGACCCTGGGCGGGGCGCACGCGACCGGCGTGGGCAAGCGCCGCTGGTTCGCCCGCAAGCCCGCCGCCCCGGCCGGCCCGCGCGGCGTCTACCTCGACGGCGGCTACGGCGTCGGCAAGACCCACCTCCTGGCCTCGCTCTGGCACGCCACGCCCGCCGAACCCGCCCTGAAGGCGTTCGGCACCTTCGTGGAGCTGACCAACCTGGTCGGCGCGCTCGGCTTCCAGCAGACCGTGCGGACGCTGAGCGAGCACCGCCTGCTGTGCATCGACGAGTTCGAGCTGGACGACCCGGGCGACACCGTCCTCGTCTCCAGCCTGCTCGGCAAGCTGGTCGAGGCGGGCGTGGCGCTCGCCGCCACCTCCAACACGCTGCCGGGCAAGCTCGGCGAGGGCCGCTTCGCCGCCGCCGACTTCCTCCGCGAGATCCAGGGCCTCTCCGCGCACTTCCGCCCGCTGCGGATCGACGGCGAGGACTACCGCCACCGGGGTCTGCCCGAGGCCCCCGCGCCCCACTCCGACCAGGTCGTCACGGAGACCGCGTACCGCGTCCCCGGCGCCTCCCTGGACGACTTCCCGCACCTGCTCGAACACCTGGCCAAGGTTCACCCGAGCCGGTACGGCGCCCTCACCGACGACCTGACGGCCGTCTGCCTCACCGACGTGGGCCCGGTCCCGGACCAGTCGACCGCGCTGCGGCTCGTCGTCCTCGCCGACCGCCTCTACGACCGCGAGATACCGGTGCTCGCCTCCGGACTCCCGTTCGACAGACTGTTCAGCGACGAGATGCTGAACGGCGGCTACCGCAAGAAGTACTTCCGGGCCATCTCCCGGCTCACCGCCCTGGCGCGGGACGCAAAGGGGCTCGTGGCGCAGTAGGTTGGGGGCCATACCCGATCGAAAGGGATCCACCATGGCCACCACCCGTCACGCCCACACCGTCTGGCAGGGCGACCTCCTCAAGGGCTCCGGCGTCGTCTCCCTCGACTCCTCCGGTCTCGGCTCCTACGACGTCTCCTGGCCGGCCCGCTCCGAGGAGCCCAACGGCAAGACCAGCCCCGAGGAGCTCATCGCCGCCGCGCACTCCTCCTGCTTCTCGATGGCCCTCTCGCACGCCCTGGCCGGCGCGGGCAACCCGCCCACCCGCCTGGAGACCAAGGCGGACGTCACTTTCCAGCCGGGCGAGGGCATCACCGGCATCCACCTCACCGTGCGCGGCGAGGTCCCCGGTCTCGACGCCGGCCAGTTCCAGGAGGCCGCCGAGGGCGCCAAGAAGAACTGCCCGGTCAGCCAGGCGCTCACCGGCACGACGATCACGCTGACGGCCGAGCTGGTCTGACGTTCCGTCATGTGACGGGACGTCTCCCGACGCCTCGTCAGGACAGGGCCGGATTACGCCGTTCGAGGCGTCGTGGACCCGCGCAGGGGCATCACGCACACCCGTGCGTGGTACACACAGCGGGTCCACACCTGTCTCCGGCGGGAAGGCCGTCCCATGTCCGTGACACGACGTCAGATCCTGGCCCGCGGCGGCGCGACCGTCGCCGGGATCGCCTTCACCGGCGCGCTCGGTGATCTCTTCGCCGGCTCCCCGGCCGTCGCCGAGCCGCGCGGGGGCTACGGCCCCCTCCTCCCCGACCCGGCCGGCCTGCTCGACCTCCCCGCCGGCTTCTCCTACCGGGTCCTCTCCCGCGAGGGCGAACCGCTCCGCTCCGGCGAGGGGCCCGTCCCCGGCCGCTGCGACGGCATGAGCGCCTTCGCCGGCCCGTACGGCGGCGTCCGCCTCGTCCGCAACCACGAGAACCGCACCGACGCCCGCCGCGCCGTCCCGCACGTGCCCGGCCTGGTCTACGACCGGGGCGGCAAGGGCGGCTGCACCGTCCTCGGCATCGGCCCCGGCGGCGAGGTCCTCGACGGCGCCGACGGGGAGCGCGTCGGCATCGCGGGCACCGCCGTCAACTGCGCGGGCGGGCCCACCCCCTGGGGCACGTGGCTGACCTGCGAGGAGACCGAGGACACGGCGGGGACGAAGGGATACGAGAAGGACCACGGCTTCGTCTTCGAGGTCGACCCGGCCGATCCCCGGCGCACCGGGGCCGTCCCGCTCACCGCGCTCGGCCGCTTCGCGCACGAGGCCGTCGCCCTCGACCCGTACAGCGGGATCGTCTACGAGACGGAGGACGCCTTCGAGCACCCCTTCGGCCTCTTCTACCGCTTCCTGCCCCAGCGGCCCATGGGCGGCACCGGCACGCTGCGCGCGGGCGGCATCCTCCAGGCGCTGCGGGTGCCCGGCGTCCCCGACCTGTCGGTGGTGCAGGAGCCCGGGACGGTCTTCGAGCGCGTCGAGTGGGTGCTGGTGCCGGACCCGCAGGCGCGCGAAACGCCCATCCGCCACCAGGACTTCGGGCCCGGCGGGATCACCCACGCGCAGAAGCTGGAGGGCTGCTACTGGGGCGGTGGCGGCGTCTACTTCGTCTCCTCCTTCGCCCGCGCCTCCGACGGCTCCGGCGCCACCCACTACGGGCAGGTGTGGAAGTACGAACCGCGCGGCCGGCGCCTCACCCTCGCCGTCGTCTTCGGCCCCGACAGCGACATCCGGCTCCCCGGCGAGTCCCCCGACAACATCTGCCTCGCCCCCACCGGCGGCCTCATGGTCTGCGAGGACGGCGCCGGCGCCCAGCACGTCTACGGCGTGACCCGCCACGGCGAGGTCTACCCGGTCGCCCGGAACGCCCAGGACGTCGGCACCCCCGAGGACCCCGAGTGGGGCGAGTTCGCGGGCGTCACCTTCTCCCCCGACGGCGGCACGATGTACGTGAACTGCTACACCCCCGGCACGACGTTCGCGGTCAGCGGCCCCTGGCGCTGACGCCCGGCCCCGTCGTGAATGCGCTGCGCTCGCGGCCCGCCCCGATCCGGCGCAGGATCGTCGGAAGGCGAGCGGCAGGGCGGACGGGCGGAAGGGGCGCGCGCGGTGGCGAAGTGGAAGCGGCTCGACGGGGAGCACGGTGGCGGCGGGCGGGACGGTCACGGCAGGCGGGACGTCGACGGCGGGCGGGGCGCGTCGCTCCGGGAGGCGTTGCGGCTGACGCCCGGCGCGGGCGTCGACCTCTCCGCGTACGACCCCCGGGACATGCCCGGCGGTCCGGACGGTCCGGGTGACAAGGCGGCCGGGGTCGCCGCCGCCGCGCTCCTCGGGCCGCGCCTCGCCGCGCGCCGCCTCCTGGAGCGCCTGGACAACCCGGACAACCCGGACAAGCACGGGAAGTTCGACCCCGGCGACATCGAGGAGCGGACCCGCCGGCCCGACTACCGGAGGGCGTACGAGGTGGCCCTGGAGCGCTGCTCGACGCCCGAGACGCCCTGGTACCTGGTCCCGGCGGACCGCAAGTGGTACCGGAACTGGGCCGTCAGCCGACTCCTCCTGGAGCACCTGGAGGCGCTGGACCCGCGCTACCCGCCCGCCGGCTTCGACGTGGCGGAGTGCCGGCGCAGGCTGCTCGCGACCTGAGCCCTGACGGGTGACGCGGCCCGCCGCGCCTCCGGGTGCGGCGGCGGGGCTTCGAGTCCCATCGGATAACTTCCGTTCGTGACCATTTCTGTACGTAAAGTGGCGACCCTCGGTCTTCTGGGCGCCGTTCTGGTCGGCTGCGGCGGGGGCGCCGACACCCCTATGACCCCGGCGCCCACGCTCCCGAAGAGCGCGGTGAAGCCGACCGCCGCCCCGGGCGCTGAGCGCCAGCCCGCCGCGCCCGCCGCGCCGCCCACGATGGCGGCCGGGCCCCAGGGCCGTACCCCCGTCTACGAACGACGGACGGGATCGAGTACGGAGAAGGTCGTCGCCCTCACCTTCGACGCCGACATGACCGCGGACCAGGGCCCCCGGGCGGCGCGCGGCGAGCGCTTCGACAACCCGGAGCTCATCGCCACGCTGCGGCGGCTGAAGGTGGACGCGACGATCTTCATGACGGGCCGCTGGGCGGAGGAGTACCCCGACCAGGCGCGTGCGATCGGCACCGACCCCCGCTTCGAGATCGCCAACCACTCGTACAGCCACTACGCCTTCGCCAAGCCCTGCTACGGCCTGCCGACGGTCGCCGCACCGGACATGGCGGCCGACGTGCGCCGCGCCTTCGAGTCCTTCCGCGACGCGGGCGCCGTCAACGTGGTCCCGTACTTCCGCTTCCCCGGCGGCTGCTACGACGACGCCGCCCTGCACGCCCTCGCCCCCGCGCGCGTGACGGCGGTCCAATGGGACGTGGTCGGCGGCGACGCGTTCGCCGAGGACCCCGACGCGGTGGCGGAACAGGTCCTCTCCGGGGTCCGCCCCGGCTCCCTCGTCGTCCTCCACTGCACCCGCAGCGCCGCCCCGGCCACCGAGCGGGCCATCCGCCGCGTCGTCCCCGAACTCCGGGCCCGCGGCTACCGCTTCGTGAAGGTCAGCGAGCTGATGCGCGCGAAGAGCTGAGGCTCAGCCGGAGCAGGCGTGGCGCTGGGCCTCCTGCCATTCGCAGACGGGGCACAGGACGACGCCCTTCGCCGTCTCCGCGTACTCGGTGGGCTCCAGGCACAGGACGCAGCGCGCGTACGGCCCTTCGGCCGCCTTCGGGGGGCGGGGGGCGGGTGCGGGGGCACAGGACTCCGGTTCCGTGGGCATGTCAGCGAGGCTACTCCCGTGGACTCCGGGCCGGGCGTCATTCCAGGCGGCCGGTGGCCCGGGAGGCGACGGCGGCCGCGGCGGCGGCGAGCAGGACGGCGGCGGCGCAGGCGCCCCAGGGCGGGTGCGCGGCGCCCTCGGCGGCCACCAGGGCGGTGACCGCGTACTTCGCGGGCGAGCCGGTGGTCACCAGGGCGAAGAGCGAGCCCAGGAGCAGCAGGACCAGCGACCAGCCCGGCGCCTGGACGAACGGGCGGGAGGCCAGCGCGCCGACGGCCGCGCCGGTGAGGGCGCAGGCGGTGGTGGCCGGAAGCCCGGCGAGGAGGGCGCCCGGTCCGCCCGTCCCGGCGAGGTCGCCGGTGGCGGTCACCCCGACCGCCGCGACGGCGCCCATGAGGGCGGGCCACCCGGCGCCGACGAGCAGGGCCGCCAGATGCGCCCGTGTCCGCCCGCCCGCCGCGGCGACCACGGCCCGAGCGGCCCCCGCCTCCTGTGTCAGACAGACACGCACCACCCACGCCGAGACCGGTACGAGCCCCGCCGCCGCGATCCCGAGCGACCCGGCCACCGGATCCCCCGGCCGGACACCGACGACGACCAGCGCCACGTACACGACGAGCGGCGCGAGCCACCGCTGGGAGCGGAAGAGCAAGGCGGAGTGGTACCGCAGAAGCGCCGTCACGCGAACTCCCCCGCCCGCACGGGCTCCACCCGCCGCACATGCCAGGAGGCGTCCAGCAGCACCCGCAGCAGCGCGTCGGAGGCGTCGGCGTCGACACGGAAGACCGTTTCCCCGCCGCTCCCGCCGGCAGGCGCCGAAGTGGCGGCACCGGGGAGGGGATCGGGCAGGGGCCGCGTACCGGAGGCGACGACGCGGACCAGGGCGGAGGCGCTCGCGGGTGGGTCGGGGTGGATGCCGCCGGAGTGCACGTGGAGGGTGGTGTGGGGTTCGGCCGCCAGGCGCTGGGGGGCGTGGTCCACGAAGAGGACCGTGGCGCCGGCCGCCACGCGGGCGCGTACCGCCTCGTCGAGGGTGGCGCGGGCCGCGGTGTCCAGGCCCGTCCACGCCTCGTCCAGGACGAGGAGGTCGGGGGCGGCCAGCAGGGCCTGGGCCACGGCCACCTTCTGGGCGGTGCCCTTGGAGAGGGCGGCCAGGGGCGTGGCCGCGTACGCCGTCGCTCCGAAGCGGTCGAGCCACTCCTCCGCGCGGGCGCGGGCCGGGCCGGTGCGGAGGCCCTGGAGGCGGCCCAGGTGGACGAGGTAGGCGAGGGAGGTGAAGGGCAGGGCGGGTGGGAAGCGTTCGGGGACGTACGCGGTGCGGGGCGGGCGGCCGGTGATCCGGCCCTCGGCGGGGGCGTCGACGCCCGCGACCAGCCGCAGCAGCGTCGACTTGCCCGCGCCGTTCGCGCCGACGGCCCGGACCAGGCGGCCCGGGCGCAGGTCCAGGTCGACGCCGCGCAGGATCCACGGGCCGCGCGGCCCGTACCGGCGCCCGACGCCCGCTAGCCGTACCGGCTCCCGCTCTCCGACCAACGTGCTCATGACGGGATCCTCGCCCGGCCGCCGCCCCGGCCACAAGATCCGGGGCGGTGGCAGACTTGCCGGGTGAGCAGCAACGACACCGATCCCCAGCCACAGCCTCAGCGCGACGCCGATCCGCGCGACGGGAAGCCGCAGTTCGTCCTGCCGCTGGTGGTGCGCATCGAGCGGGACGCGCCGCCGGCCCGTACCGACGCCCTGGAGACGGCGGCCCGGGCCGTGCTCCGGCTCCTGACCGACGAGCGCGCGCACGGCGAGGGCGCGTGGGCGCGGGCCGTGGCCGACTGGGAGGACGCCCGGATCCGCAAGGTCGTCCGGCGGGCGCGCGGTGCGGAGTGGCGGCGCGCGGGCGGTCTGCCCGGCATCACCGTGACCGGCGGGGAGGCGGAGGTACGGGTCTTCCCGCCGGTGCCGCTGGACGGCTGGCCCAAGGACCTGGCCAAGCTCCAGGTCTCGGGCACCGACCTCGACGACCCGGCGGAGCCCGGACCCGTCCCGGAGGGCGCGGCGGTGCTCTGGATGAACCCCGGTCTCGCCATGTCCGCGGGCAAGGCGATGGCCCAGGCCGGGCACGGCGCGCAGCTGCTGTGGTGGGCCCTGGACGCGCCCGCCCGCGCGGCCTGGCGGGAGGCCGGGTTCCCGCTCGCCGTCCGCACGGCGCCGGAGGCGGACTGGCCCGCCCTCGCGGCGAGCGGCCTGCCGGTCGTCCGGGACGCGGGCTTCACGGAGATCGCGCCGGGCAGCGCGACGGTGGTGTCGGCGTTCCCGGGGGTCCTGGAGGCGCCGGAGGCTCAGGGGGCGCCGGTGGAGCCCGTGGAGCCGGTGGACCCGGTGGAGCCCGTGGCCGGGAACCTCAAATGAAGCTCTGAACCTCTTCCCCCTGGGGTTCGACCGGCATCGCCGGGGTCATCACGTGGATGACTGAGGACCGAAGGAGGGGGACATGACGGAACTCGGCATCGGCATCGGCTGGCGTCCCGAGATCGCGGACGCGGTGGAGGGGCTGTCCGGGGTCGACTGGGTGGAGGTCGTCGCGGAGAACGTGTGCGCCGGCCACCTGCCCGAGTCGCTGGCCCGGCTGCGCGCGCGGGGCGTCACGGTCGTGCCGCACGGGGTGTCGCTGGGGCTCGGCGGGGCGGACCGGCCGGACCCAGAGCGGCTGGCCGCGCTCGCGGCGAAGGCGGAGGCGCTGGGGGCGCCGCTCGTCACGGAGCACATCGCGTTCGTCCGGGCCGGGGGGCCGCTGACCGCGTCCCCGCGCCTGGAGGCCGGGCACCTGCTGCCGGTCCCCCGCACCCGGGACGCGCTGGACGTGCTCTGCGAGAACGTACGGATCGCGCAGGAGTCGCTGCCAGTGCCGCTGGCACTGGAGAACATCGCGGCGCTCTTCTCCTGGCCGGGCGAGGAGATGACGGAGGGCCGGTTCCTGGCGGAGCTGGTGGAGCGTACGGGGGTACGGCTCCTCATCGACGTCGCCAACCTGCACACCAACCACCGCAACCGCGGCGAGGACCCGGCGCGGGCGCTCGCCGAACTGCCGGTGGAGGCCATCGCGTACGTGCACGTGGCGGGCGGTCTCGAACGGGACGGCGTCTGGCACGACACCCACGCGCACCCGGTCCCGCCGCAGGTCCTCGACATCCTCGCGGACCTCGCGGGCCGGGTCGCCCCGCCGGGCGTCCTCCTGGAGCGCGACGACAACTTCCCGCCCGCACCGGAGCTGGCCGCCGAACTGACGGCGATCCGCGCGACGCTGAAGGCAGCCCGCCACCGCGCGAAGCCCCCCACCGACCGCCCCGGCTCCCGCCACGGCACCACCGCCGCCGCTCTCCGAGCCGGCCGCACCCTCACCGGCACCACCCCCCTCCTCATCGGAGCGGGCGCCCGCGTCTCCGGCGGATTGATGCCGGCGGGCGCGACGGCGGGTGCCACGGCGCGTGCCGGTGTCGCGGCCGGGGGGCCTTCGGGAGCCGACCCGGCTCCCGCACCCGCTCCGTCGAAGAACAGTGAACCCGGGGTCGCCCGGGACGAGGTGCGGCAGAGGGTGGGGGTGGGGCAGGTGGCGTTGTTGTCGGCGTTGGTGGCGGGGACTCCGGTGCCTGAGGGGTTCGACGTGCGGCGGGTCCGGGTGCAGAGCCGGGCGCTCGCGGCGAAGCGGGCGTCCGTGGTGGCGCGGATCGCGCCGGAGCTGCCGGAGATCCTGGGCGCGGAGTTCCGGCCCGCGTTCCTGGCGTACGCCCGGACCCGGCCCATGCCGGGGAGCTACCGGCGGGACGCGCTCGACTTCGTCGAGGGGCTGCTGCTGGACGGGCAGCGGCCCGAGCGGCGGGAGCTGACCCGCTGGTGGCGGGAGCGGTCGGAGAGCCGTCCGCCCGGTCTCGCGGAGCGTGTCGCGCGCGCCGCCCGGCTCGTCTTCGGGGGGCGGTGAACGGCATGGACCTCCTCCTTGTGGTCTTCTACCTCGCCGGCGCCGCCGCCGTCACCTGGCTCATCGTGCTGGCCCGCCGCGGCCGCGGCGGGTCCGGCGGCCCGCTCCAGGACGTCTACGAGGCCGCGTTCCTCGGCGGCGGACCCGGCAGGGTCGCCGACACGGCGCTCGCCGCGATGCACCTGGACGGCCGGCTGCGCATCGGCGGGCCCGGCGTCGTCGCCGTCGTCCACCGGGTCGCCCACGACCCGGTGGAGCGGGCGGTGCTCGACACCCACGCGGCCGCCCCGAGCGGCGCCCTGCACCACCTGCGCTTCGGTGTGATGACGCACCCGGCGGTGCAGGAGATCGGCGACGGTCTCGCCGCGCGCGGCCTCGTGACCGTGCCGGGCCCGCGCCGCGTCCTGCGCCGCTGGTGCGTCGGCGTCGCCGTGTCGGCGTTCCTGCTGATGCCGGTGTCGGCGGTGCTCACCGCCTTCGAGTTCTCGTCGTCGCCCTACGACTTCGGGGTGCCGTTCTTCGTGAAGGTGCTGCCGCTGTTCCTCGTCTGCTTCGTGACGGCGCTGATCTGCGGCACCACCTCCACCCGCCGGGTGAGCCCGGCGGGGGTCGAGGCGCTGGCCGCGTACCGGAGGGCGTACGGCTACGGGGGCGTCAACACCGTGGCCCTCGGCGGGATCCGGGCGCTGTCCGACCGCGAGCTGTGGGAGCGGCTGCGGGACGCGGCGCGGCCGCCCCAGCCGTACGCGCCGACGGGCCGGGGCCGTACCTCCCCGCACCCCTCCGACACGACCGCCGCCGCGGCCGTCGTGCTGTGGTGCGCGGGCGCGGCGACGGGCGGCGGGGACGGCTGGGGTTCGGACTCCGGTTCCGGGTCGGGCTCGGGATCGAGCTGCGGATCGGGGGCCGGCTGCGGCTCGGGCGGATCGTCCTGCTCCTCCTCGTCCCCGTCCTCCTCGTGCGGCTCCTCGTCCTCCTCCTCGTGCGGTTCGTCGTCGTCCTCGTCCTGCGGGTCCAGCGGCTGAGCCGTTCGAGTGGCGGGGCGGCCGGTCCTGTCGTACAACTCGATCATGGTCTGGATCCCCCTCCTCCTCGTCGCGTGCGCCGTGACCGCCGTCGCCTGCGCCCGGCTCTGCCGGGCCGCGATCACCGCCGGCGGGCACGGCGGCGGGGCGGCCGGGGACGCCGAACTCACCCTGGACGAGGCCGCGTTCCTCGCCGGCGGGCCGGGGCGGGTGACCGAGCTGACGCTGGTCTCGATGCACCGGGCCCGGCGGCTGCTGCTCGCGCACACCGGCTGGGCCACGGTCGTGGACGGCTCCGGCCACGGGGACGAGCTGGAGCGCGCGGTGCTCGGCGCGATCGGGCCCGGCGGCCAGGCTCCGGTGCCGCGGCTGCGTCCGATGGTCGCCGCCGCCGCGTGCGTACGCCGGATCGAGGAGGGTCTGGTGGAGCGGGGGCTCGCGGTGCCGGCGCCGGGCCGGCGGGAGGTCGCGGCCGGGACGCGGGCGGTACGGGGGGCGTTCCTGCTGGCGCTGGCGCTGGGGGCGGTCTCGGTGCCGCTGGCGCCGGACGCGGAGCGGGCGCGGGTCGTCGCCGGGTTCGTGCTGCCGCTGACGGCCTCGGGGCTCTGTCTGCTGCTCGGGCGGGCGGCGGATTCGTATCCGCGCAGCCCGTGGGCCTCGCACGCCGGTCAGCGGCTCCTCGCGGGGCTGTCGGCGGAGGACCCGCTCACCGCGCTGGCCACCCGGGGACCGGTGGTCCTGGAGCCGGAGCTGCGGGCCGCGCTGGGCCGGCCCCCGGAGCGAACTGAGGGGACGGGCTGAGGGAGGGACGCCGGTGCGGCGCGCTCGCGCGCGCCGCACCCGGTGCCGGACCCGGTGTCGCTGGAGCGGCGGGCCATGGCGTGGCCGCCGTCTGATCTTCCGGGTCGAGGGGCGGACGCCCCGGCGGGATGCCGGGGCGCCACCAGGTCGTGGGACGGGCCGTCAGGCCAGGCCCGCCACCAGGTCCGCGACG
Source organism: Streptomyces sp. NPDC059201 (assembly GCF_042754585.1). Taxonomy (NCBI): domain Bacteria; kingdom Bacillati; phylum Actinomycetota; class Actinomycetes; order Kitasatosporales; family Streptomycetaceae; genus Streptomyces; species Streptomyces sp. NPDC059201. The sequence continues at coordinate 254,435 of NZ_JBHZBB010000005.1, read as the reverse complement.
CTCTTGCGGCGGCCGGTGTAGAAGGGGACCTCCTCGCGGACGTGCATGCGGGCCTCGGAGGCGCGCAGGTGCCGCATGAGGTCGACGATGCGGTGCAGCTCGTCCGCCTCGAAGGCGAGGAGCCACTCGTAGTCGCCGAGCGAGAAGGAGGCGACGGTGTTGGCGCGGACGTCCGGGTAGCCGCGGGCCATCTTGCCGTGGTCGGCGAGCATCCGGCGGCGGTCCTCGTCCGGCAGCAGGTACCAGTCGTAGGAGCGGACGAAGGGGTAGACCGAGACGTAGTCGCGGGGGGTCTCGTCGGCGAGGAACGCCGGGATGTGCGACTTGTTGAACTCGGCGGGGCGGTGCAGCGCCATGTTCGACCAGACCGGCTCCAGGGCGCGGCCCAGCTTCGTACGGCGGAAGAGGTTGTACGCCGCCTGGAGCTCGTCGCTCGTCTCGGCGTGCCACCAGATCATGACGTCGGCGTCGGCGCGCAGACCGGAGAGGTCGTACGTGCCGCGGACGGTGACGTCCTCCGCCGCCAGCTTGTCGAAGAGCTCCTGGACCTCGTCGGCGTAACCGGCTCGGTCGGCGGGCAGGACGTCGCGCAGCTTGAACACGGACCACAGGGTGTAGCGGATGACCTCGTTGAGGTCCTTCGCCTTCTTACCGGCGTTCGGGATCTTTTCGGGCGCACTCATACGCCTATTCTCGCCCGTCACGAGGAGTGCCCCGCACCGGGGTGCCCCGTTTCCGACGTGGCGATGATCTCGTCGGCGACGGCGTCCGCCGCGCGGTGGGCCGAGGCGACGCAGGCGGGGACGCCGACGCCGTCGTACGCGGCCCCGGCGAGGCGCAGTCCGGGCAGTCCGGCGAGGGCGGCCCGGACCCGGGCGACCCGCTCCAGGTGCCCGACGGGGTACTGCGGCAGGCCGCCGTTCCACCGGGTGACGGTGGTGGCGACCGGCTTGGCGGCGAGGCCGGCGGCGGCGCCGAGGTCCTTGAGGGAGGCGGCGACGAGGTCCTCGTCGTCGCGGTGGAGCCAGGTCTCCTCGCCGTGCCTGCCGACGGAGGTGCGGAGCACGAAGAGCTCGGGGGCGGCCTCGCCGACCCAGCGCCACTTCTGGCTGGAGAAGGTGGACGCCTTGATGGTGTGTCCGTCGACGGGCGGCACGAGGAAGCCGGAGCCGGGCAGTTCCGGCAGGTCCGCGCGGCGGAAGGCGAGCGTGACCAGGGCCATGGAGGCGTAGTCGATCCCGCCGAGGAGCGCGGCGGCCTCGGGGGCGTGGCCGCGGAGGAGTCCGGCGGCGACGGGGGCGGGGGCGGCGAGGACGACGGCGTCCGCGTCGAGGGTCCGCTCCGGGGTGACCACCCGCCAGCCGGTCCCGGCGCGGAGCAGGGCGGTCGCCGGGGTGCCGGTGAGGATCGTGCCCCCGGCGGCGCGGACGGCGTCGGCGACGGCGCCGGGGAGGGTGCCGATCCCGCCGTCGAGGCCCGCGAAGGCGGCTCCGCCGAGGCCGGTGGCGGCTCCCGCGACGTCCATGGGCACGGCGCTGCCGGACGCCTGCACGGCGCGGACGGCGGCGGTGAGCGTGGGGTGGCGGCGGGCGGCCTCCAGGAGCGCGGGGACGGCCGCCTTCATCGAGATGCTGTACGCGTCGCCCGCGTAGACGCCGCCGAGGAGGGGTTCGACGAGCCGGTCGACGACCTCGCGGCCCATGCGGGCGGCGACGTACGCGCCGATGGCCGTGTCGTCGCCGATGTCGGTCGGCGGGAGCTCCAGGTCCTGGCCGATCCGGCGCAGGCCCTCCTCGGAGAGGAGTCCGGCGACGGCCCCGGCGTCGCCGGGGACGCCCATGACGTGGCCCTTGGGCATGGGGACGAGGCGGCCCCGGGACCAGACGGAGGCGGTGGTGGTGCCGGGGGGCTGGAGCCGGTCGCCGAGGCCGACGGCCTCGGCGAGGGCGACGGCCTCGGGGCGGCGGGCGAGCAGGGACTCGGCGCCGAGGTCCACGGGTGCGCCGGCGATCTCCCCGGCGAACAGCTTGCCGCCGAGCCGGCCGCCGGCCTCCAGGAGGGTCACGCGCGCACCGGCGGCGAGCAGCCGGAGGGCGGCGGCGAGGCCGGTGATGCCACCGCCGACGACGACGGCGTGGGGTCCGGCAGGGGATACGGCGTGGGGTCCGGCATGAGATACGGCGTGAGGGTCGGCGTGGGGTCCCGTGGTGTCCGCGTTCATGGGACCACTCTCTCAAATCGCCCCCGCCGTCCGTTCCGAGGCCGGAACGTGACCGCATCGCTACCCCGCGACGCAAACCCGGGGCCGGTCCCGTACGTCATAAGGACATCACTTCCGGCGACCCTGGGGGGTTCGGTACGCATGTCGAACAGAACGGTCAGAACAGCCAGAACGGTCGGCACGGCGGGCGGGCGGAGAGCGGGGGCGGCGCTGCTGCTCGCCGCCTCGCTGGCGCTGACGGCGGGCTGCGCGGGCGGGGGCTCGGACTCGGCCGGCGGCAAGACCAAGGTGGCGGCGGACGAGGCCGCGCCGGACGCGGCACGCCAGGAGGGCAGCACCGGCGGCACCGGCGGCACCGGCGGCTCGGGCGGCTCCGCCGGTGCGAAGGGGGACGCGGCGGCGGCGTCCGCGAAGCCGGGCTCGTCGAGGGCGCCGGCCGTCCAGCACGTGATCCGTACGGCCTCGCTGACGATGGAGGTCGACCACGTGGCGCCGGCCGCCGACCGGGTGCGGGCGGCGGTGGCGGCCGCGGGCGGCCGGGTGGAGTCGGAGACGACCCAGCGCGTGGACGACCGGTACGACAACGCGAACATAGTCCTGCGGGTGCCGCAGGACCGCTACGACCAGGTCCTCTCCGCGCTGGCCGGCACCGGGAAGGTGCTGGCCCGCGAGGCGCAGGCCGAGGACGTCACCGACCAGGTCGTGGACGTGGAGAGCCGGATCGCCACCCAGCGGGCGAGCGTGGCCCGGGTCCGGGCGCTGATGGACCGGGCGGAGCAACTGGCCGACGTGGTCACGCTGGAGGGCGAGCTGAGCCGGCGGCAGGCGGACCTGGAGGCTCTGCTGGCCCAGCAGTCGTCCCTGAAGGACCGGACCTCGCTGGCGACGATCACGCTCAACCTCAAGGAGAAGGAGCGGGTCACCGTCGAGGACGAGGTGACCGACGACAGCCGTCCGGCGGTCGGCGACGCCCTCTCGGGCGGCTGGAACGCGCTGGTCGCGGTGGTCGCCTGGACCCTGGTGGTCCTCGCGGCGCTCGCGCCGTGGCTGGTGGTGGCGCTGGCGGCGTACGCGGTGTGGCGGTGGGTCGTGCGCCCGCGCCGCCGGCTCCGCGCGCCCGTCCCGGCGCCCCGGCCCGCGCCCGTCCCCGCCGGCGTACCGGGGCAGCGGGCCCGCGCGAACGCGGCCGGGCCGCCGCTGCCCGACGAGGAGCCGGACGAGGAGGCCCCGGCCCCGTAGCGTGGCCGCATGAGCGAACGACTGGTGGTCATCGGCGGCGACGCGGCGGGCATGTCCGCCGCGTCGCAGGCGCGCAGGCTCAAGGGGCCCGGGGAGCTGGAGATCACGGCCTTCGAGCGGGGCCGGTTCTCCTCGTACTCGGCCTGCGGCATCCCGTACTGGGTCGGCGGCGACGTGGGCGGGCGGGACGAGCTGATCGCCCGCTCCCCCGAGGAGCACCGGGCGCGCGGGATCGGCCTGCGGACCCGGACCGAGGTGACGGAGATCGATCTGGCCGGGCAGAGGGTTCTCGCGAGGGACCTGGCGGCCGGTACGGAGACGTGGACGGGGTTCGACAAGCTGGTGATCGCGACCGGGGCGCGCCCGGCCCGTCCGCCGCTGCCGGGGATCGACGCGGCCGGGGTGCACGGGGTGCAGACCCTTGAGGACGGGCAGGCGCTGCTCGACTCGCTGGCCGGGACGGCGGGGCGGCGGGCGGTGGTCGTCGGCGCCGGGTACATCGGCGTGGAGATGGCCGAGGCGCTGCTGAACCGGGGCTACGAGGTGACGGTCCTCAACCGGGGCGAGCAGCCGATGTCCACGCTCGACCCGGACATGGGCCGCCTGGTGCACGTGGCGATGGACGGGCTGGGGATCCGTACGGTCGGCTCGGCGCCGGTGACGAAGATCCTCACGGGCGACGACGGCCGGGTCCGGGCGGTGGCGACGGACGCGGACGAGTATCCGGCGGATGTCGTGGTGCTCGGGACGGGTGTGGTGCCGGAGACCTCGCTGGCGGAGGCGGCGGGGCTGCCGCTCGGGACGCACGGCGGGCTGCTGACGGACCTGGCGATGCGGGTGCGGGGGCAGGAGAACGTGTGGGCGGGCGGGGACTGCGTGGAGGTCCTGGACCTGGTGTCGGGCCGGGAGCGGCACGTGCCGCTGGGGACGCACGCCAACAAGCAGGGTCAGGTCATCGGCTCGAACGTGGGCGGCGACTACGCGACCTTCCCCGGGGTGGTGGGGACGGCGGTGTCGAAGGTCTGCGACCTGGAGATCGCCAGGACCGGGCTGCGGGAGAAGGACGCCCGGGCGGTCGGGCTGCGGTTCGTGACCGTGACCGTGGAGTCGACGAGCCGGGCGGGCTACTACCCGGGGGCGGCGCCGATGACGGTGAAGATGCTGGCCGAGCGGCGGACCGGCCGGCTGCTGGGGGTGCAGATCGTCGGCCGGGAGGGCGCGGCGAAGCGGGTGGACGTCGCGGCGGTGGCGCTGACGGCCCGGATGACGGTGGAGCAGATGACGGCGCTGGACCTGGGGTACGCGCCGCCGTTCTCGCCCGTGTGGGATCCGGTGCTGGTCGCGGCGCGGAAGGCGGTGGCGGCGGTACGGGCGGCGGGCTGACCCCGCCGCCGTACCGCCGGCCCCGTGGCGTCAGACGGCCGTGCGCTCGTGGACGTGGGCGACGAGGCGGGTGAGGGCGTCGGGGTCCATGGACGGCATGACGCCGTGGCCCAGGTTGAAGACGTGTCCCTCCAGGTCCTTCGCGGCGGCCAGGACCTCGTCGGTCTTGGCCTGGACGACCTCGGTCGAGGCGAAGAGGACGGCGGGGTCGAGGTTGCCCTGGAGGGCCTTGCCGGGGCCGACGCGGCGGGCGGCCTCGTCGAGCGGGACGCGCCAGTCGACGCCGACGACGTCGGCGCCCGCCTCGCCCATGAGGCCGAGGAGCTCGCCGGTGCCGACGCCGAAGTGGATGCGCGGGACGCCGTAGCCGGCGACCGCGTCGAAGACCTTGGCGGAGGCGGGCAGGACCGAGCGGCGGTAGTCGGCGGGGGCGAGGGCGCCGACCCAGGAGTCGAAGAGCTGGATCGCGGAGGCGCCGGCCTCGATCTGCACCTTGAGGAAGGCGGAGGTGATCTCGGCGAGGCGGTCGAGCAGGTCGGCCCAGAGCTGCGGGTCGCCGTACATCATCGCCTTGGTGCGCTCGTGGCTGCGCGAGGGGCCGCCCTCGACGAGGTAGCTGGCGAGGGTGAAGGGCGCGCCGGCGAAGCCGATGAGCGGGGTGTCGCCGAGCTCCTCGGTGAGCATGCCGATGGCCTCGGTGACGTAGTGGACGTCGTCCGGGGTGAGGTCGCGCAGCCGGTCGAGGTCGGCGCGGGTGCGGATCGGGTCGGCGACGACGGGGCCCACGCCGGGCTTGATGTCGAGGTCGAGGCCGATGGCCTTGAGCGGGACGACGATGTCGCTGAAGTAGATCGCGGCGTCGACCTTGTGGCGGCGGACGGGCTGGAGGGTGATCTCCTTGACCAGCTCGGGCCGCATGCAGGACTCCAGCATGGGGATGCCCTCGCGGACCTTCAGATACTCGGGGAGGGAGCGCCCCGCCTGCCGCATGAACCAGACCGGGGTGTGGGGCACGGGCTCGCGCCGGCACGCCTTGAGGAACGCGGAGTCGTACGTCCGCGACTGCTGCTTCGTCTGCTGGCCCGTCGGGCTGTCCATGGCACTCACGCCCAAATCTTCGCATGTGGCCGGAAGCGGCTCGTGCCGGGCGGGTGTCCCTCCCCGCATGGCGGCCCCGTTCCGCCTACTCTTCCCCGCATGGCTGCGGCTCAGGGACATTTTTCCGATCATTCCGACGGCATTCGAGGGACGGGCGACAAGGCGGACAGTACGGCGGGGACCCCGGTGCCGACGGCGTTCCGGCGGGCGGTGGACGCCCTGCGGACGGCACGGCTGCGGTCCGAGATGGAGGTCGAGCCGACCCGGCCGCCGCAGCGGCTCGCGCCGTTCGCGTACGCGGTGGAGGCGGCGGTCGTCGACGGCGAGGACGCCCTCGCGGACGGGCGGCTCGTGCTGCTGCACGACCCGGCGGGGCACGAGGCGTGGAAGGGCACCTTCCGGCTGGTGACGCTGGTGCGGGCGGAGCTGGAGCCGGAGATGGCGGCGGACCCGCTGCTGCCGGAGGTGTGCTGGTCGTGGCTGACCGGCGCGCTCGACGCGCGGGGGCTCGCGTACGGGGAGGCCAGCGGGACGGTGACGATGGCGGGCTCGCACTACTTCGGGGGGCTGGCGGAGCGCCGGCCGGCCACCCAGATCGAGATCCGGGCGTCCTGGACGCCCCGGGAGGGCCTCGGCGGGGTGCCGGACACGGCGGCGCACCTGGCGGCGTGGTCGGATCTGCTGTGCCAGATCGCGGGCCTCCCGCCGGCTCCGGCCGACCCCCCGGGCCCGACGGGCCCCACGGGGCCGCCCGGTCCGACGGGGACGGTGTCGGGCGCGGGGATCGTCTCGCTGCCCCAGCGCCGGGGCCCGCAGGGGGCCTGAGCGACGCGCCGGGCACCGCGTCGGCGGGTGGCCCGGACCGGTGTGCGTGAGGGGCCCTCCGGGGCCCCTTCTCGCGTTCGTACAGGGGTCCCCCGTGGGGGTGAGGGAGCGGGGGCCGCTCGTAGGATGATCGATCGCCCGTCCGAATTGCCCCAATTGTTACTCACTAAATCGTGATCTTTCCCTAAAGGCGGGCGGCCCTGCTGCCGAAGGAGTCAATGACCCCTTCAGAGCACGGGTTCGCCCCCGGCTTACTCCCCGAGCCGGCTCCGTCCCGCACCTTCCCCCCAGGAGGCCGAGTGTCCGTTCTGCTCGAGCAGCCCGCTAGCCTGGTCGCCTACCGCCCGAACAAGCCGACGGCCATGGTCGTCGTGGCCGACCCGCGCGTCCGCTCCACCGTCACCCGCCACCTGTGGGCGCTCGGCGTACGGGACGTGATCGAGGCGTCGTCCATCGCGGAGGCCCGTCCCCGCGTCGGCAACCCGCGCGACATCTGCGTGGCCGACGTCCACCTTCCCGACGGCAGCGGCCTCACCCTGCTGTCCGAGACCCGCGCCGCGGGCTGGCCCAACGGCCTCGCCCTCTCCGCCGCCGACGACATCGGCGCGGTGCGCAACGCCCTCGCCGGCGGCGTGAAGGGCTACGTCGTCACCGGCACGAGGACCAATATCGGCCACCCGACGCGCCCCGGCGCCGCGCCCATCGGCGCCGCGGCCGCCCGGCTCGGCCACCGCCGCCCCCCGGGTGCCCCGAGCCACCCGGGCGGCTACCGCGAGCTCTCCGGCCGTGAGGTCGAGGTGCTCCGCCTGGTCGCCGAGGGCCAGTCCAACAAGGCCATCGGCGTCTCCATGGGGCTCTCGGCGCTCACCGTGAAGAGCCACCTCGCCCGGATCGCCCGCAAGCTGGGCACCGGCGACCGGGCCGGCATGGTCGCCGTCGCCCTGCGGACCGGGATCATCCACTGACACCGGACTGACGGAAACGCGGCGCCTGTCGACGGAACGTTCCGTCGGCAGGCGCTTGCCGTCGGCGGATACCCTTGACAGGTGACCGACGCCCAAGAGACCGCAGCAGACACCACACTGCGCACCACCGGGGGCGGCCCCCCGGACGACGACGTCCCTGCGAATGGGCTTCCCACCCCGTTGCTGGAGCCCCGGGAGGGCATCCCGCCGGTCGTCGAGGACGACGCGGCCCTCGCCGAGGTGATCGCCGCCTTCGCCGCCGGGCGCGGGCCCGTCGCCGTCGACGCCGAGCGCGCGTCCGGCTACCGCTACGGCCAGCGCGCCTATCTCGTCCAGCTCCGCCGCGAAGGCGCGGGCAGCGCCCTGATCGACCCCGTCGGCTGCCCCGACCTCTCCGGACTCGGCGAGGCCCTCGACGGCACCGAGTGGATCCTGCACGCCGCGACCCAGGACCTCCCGTGCCTGCGCGACATAGGCATGCGCCCCTCCTCCCTCTTCGACACCGAGCTCGCCGGCCGGCTCGCCGGCTTCCCCCGGGTCGGCCTCGGCGCGATGGTCGAGTCCGTCCTCGGCTACGCCCTGGAGAAGGGCCACTCGGCCGTCGACTGGTCGACCCGCCCGCTCCCCGAGCCCTGGCTGCGCTACGCCGCCCTCGACGTCGAGCTCCTCGTCGACCTGCGCGACGCGCTGGAGAAGGAGCTGGAGCGGCAGGGGAAGCTGGAGTGGGCCCACGAGGAGTTCGAGGCCATCGCCACCGCCCCGCCCGCCCCGCCGCGCAAGGACCCCTGGCGCCGCACCTCCGGCATGCACAAGGTGCGCCGCCGCCGTCAGATGGCGGTCGTACGGGAGCTGTGGACGGCCCGCGACCGGGTCGCCCAGCGGCGTGACGTCTCCCCCGGCAAGGTGCTGAGCGACGCGGCGATCGTCGAGGCGTCGCTCGCCGTGCCCGTGAACCTCGCCGCGCTCACCGCCCTGCCCGGCTTCGGGCACCGGATGGGCCGGCGCCAGCTGGAGCAGTGGCAGGCGGCGATCGACCGGGCCCGGGCGCTGCCCGAGAACGAGCTGCCGCAGCCGGGCCAGCAGCCGGCCGGCCCTCCCCCGCCGCGCGCCTGGGCGGACAAGGACCCGGCGGCCGCCGCGCGCCTCGCCGCGGCCCGCACCGGCGTCTCGGCGCTCGCCGAGGAGCTGAACCTGCCGCAGGAGAACCTGATCACCCCGGACACGGTCCGCCGGATCTGCTGGGAGCCGCCCGGCCCCGCGAGCCCGGACGCCGTCGCCGCCGCCCTCACCGCCCACGGCGCCCGCCGCTGGCAGGTCGGGCTGGTGACTCCGCTGCTGGTGGAGGCGATGGGCGCGCAGGGCTGAGCCCGTGTCCCGCCGCGTACGAGAAGCCCTCGGCACCCCATCGGTGTCGGGGGCTTCGGGCTGCGCGCGGATGTGACCTTCACCGCTTGGCCCCCAAGGGGTGGGCAGCCTGGTTACCCACAAGTAGCATGGAGGAAGCAAGCGCACGCTTAGTGGTGTGCGCCGCAGCAGTGCCGTCCCGCACCTGGAGGAGAGCCATCGTGCCTCGTACCGTCAGGGACGTCGTCTTCGTCGACGGCGTCCGCACCCCGTTCGGCAAGGCGGGCCCGAAGGGCATCTACCACGAGACCCGCGCCGACGACCTCGTCGTGAAGGCCATCCGGGAGCTGCTGCGCCGCAACCCGGCCCTCGACCCGGCGAAGATCGACGAGGTCGCGATCGCCGCGACGACCCAGATCGGCGACCAGGGCCTCACCCTCGGCCGTACCGCCGGCATCCTGGCCGGTCTGCCGCAGTCCGTGCCCGGCTACTCCATCGACCGCATGTGCGCCGGTGCGCTCACGGCCGTGACGAGCGTCGCCGGCTCCATCGCCTTCGGCGCCTACGACGCCGTCATCGCCGGCGGTGTCGAGCACATGGGCCGCCACCCCATGGGCGAGGGCGTGGACCCCAACCCGCGCTTCGTCAGCGAGAAGCTGGTCGACGAGTCCGCCCTCTTCATGGGCATGACCGCCGAGAACCTGCACGACCGCTACCCGAGCATCACCAAGCTGCGCGCCGACGAGTACGCCGTGCGCTCGCAGGAGAAGGCCGCCAAGGCGTACGCCGACGGCAAGATCCAGCAGGACCTGGTGCCGATCTCGGTGCGCCGCACCGACCCGGCGGGCGGGGAGACCGGCTGGGGCCTGGTCACCGCCGACGAGCCGATGCGCCCGGGCACCACCCTGGAGTCGTTGGCCGGCCTGAAGACGCCGTTCCGCGTCCACGGCAACGTCACCGCGGGCAACGCGGCCGGTCTCAACGACGGCGCCACCGCCTCGATCATCGCCTCCGAGGACTTCGCCCGGGAGAACAACCTCCCGGTCAAGATGCGCCTCGTCTCGTACGCCTTCGCCGGCGTCGAGCCGGAGGTCATGGGCTACGGCCCGATCCCGGCGACCGAGAAGGCCCTCGCCCAGGCCGGCCTGTCCATCGAGGACATCGGCCTCTTCGAGATCAACGAGGCGTTCGCGGTCCAGGTGCTCGCCTTCCTGGAGCACTACGGCATCGCCGACGACGACGCCCGCGTGAACCAGTACGGCGGCGCGATCGCCTACGGTCACCCGCTCGCCTCCTCCGGCGTCCGTCTGATGACGCAGCTGGCCCGCCAGTTCGAGGAGCACCCTGAGGTCCGCTACGGCCTCAACACGATGTGCGTCGGCTTCGGCATGGGCGCGACGGTCATCTGGGAAAACCCCCACTGGGAGGGCAAGTGAGCACCACCGCCGAGCTTCTGAAGGGCGCCGCCGAGCTCTTCCCGGACGAGGTCGTGACCTCGGCCCACGTCCGTCACTTCGAACTGCCCGCGGGTGCGGGCCGGTTCGCGCTGATCACGCTGGACAACGGCTTCGACCACACCAAGCCGACCACCTTCGGCCCGCAGTCCCTCGCCAACCTGAACACGGCGATCGACCAGGTCGAGGCCGAGGCCGCCAACGGTGAGATCGTCGCCGCCGGCATCACCGGCAAGCCGTTCATCTTCGCCGTCGGCGCCGACCTCAAGGGCGTCGAGCTGCTGAAGAAGCACGACGAGGCGCTCGCCATCGGCAAGGGTGGCCACGACGTCTTCAAGCGTCTGTCCGCGCTCGCCGTGCCGACCTTCGCGTACTACAACGGCGCGGCCATGGGCGGCGGCGTCGAGGTCGGTCTGCACTGCACCTACCGCACCGTGTCGAAGGCCCTCCCGGCCTTCTCGCTCCCCGAGGTCTTCCTCGGCCTGGTGCCCGGCTGGGGCGGCTGCGCGATCCTCCCGAACCTGATCGGCGCCGAGAAGGCCGTCCAGGTCATCATCGAGAACTCGCTGAACCAGAACCGTCAGCTCAAGGGCAAGCAGGTCTTCGAGCTCGGCATCGCCGACGCGCTCTTCGAGGGCGCCGACTTCCTGGAGCAGTCGCTCATCTGGACCGCCGGCGTGCTGAACGGCTCCGTCGCCGTCGAGCGCCCGGAGATCGACCGCGGCGAGGGCTGGGACGCGGCCGTCGCCAAGGGCCGCGCCATCGCCGACTCCAAGGTGCACGGCGCCGCCCCGGCCGCCTACCGCGCCCTCGCGATCATCGAGGCCGCCAAGGACGGCGACCTCCAGAAGGGCTTCGACGCCGAGGACCAGGCCCTCGCGGACCTGATCATGGGCGGCGAGCTCCGCTCCGGCATCTACGCCTTCAACCTGGTGCAGAAGCGCGGCAAGCGCCCCGCCGGCGCCCCGGACAAGTCCCTCGCGCGCCCGGTCACCAAGGTCGGCGTCGTCGGCGCCGGCCTGATGGCCTCCCAGCTCGCGCTGCTCTTCCTGCGCCGCCTGGAGGTGCCGGTCGTCCTGACCGACATCGACCAGGAGCGCGTGGACAAGGGCGTCGGCTACGTCCACGGCGAGATCGAGAAGCTGCTCGGCAAGGGCCGCATCAACCAGGACAAGGCCAACCGTCTCAAGGGCCTGGTCTCCGGTGTCCTCGACAAGGCCGAGGGCTTCGCGGACGCGGACTTCATCATCGAGGCCGTGTTCGAGGAGATGTCCGTCAAGCAGAAGGTGTTCGCGGAGGTCGAGGCGGTCGCCCCGGCGCACGCGATCCTCGCCACGAACACCTCCTCGCTGTCGGTCTCCGAGATGGCGTCCAAGCTCCAGCACCCGGAGCGCGTGGTCGGCTTCCACTTCTTCAACCCGGTCGCCGTCCTGCCGCTCCTGGAGATCGTCAAGGGCGAGCAGACCGACGACGCCTCCCTCGCCACCGCCTTCGGCGTGGCGAAGAAGCTGAAGAAGACCGCGGTCCTGACGAAGGACGCCCCGGCGTTCGTCGTGAACCGCATCCTGACCCGCTTCATGGGCGAGATCCAGAACGTCATCGACGAGGGCACCTCGGTGGAGACGGCGGAGAAGGCCGTCGAGCCGCTGGGCCTGCCGATGTCCCCGCTGGTCCTCCTGGAGCTCGTGGGCCCGGCCATCGGCCTGCACGTCTCCGAGACCCTGAACCGCGCATTCCCGGAGCGCTTCACCGTCTCCCCCAACCTGAAGGCCGTCGTCGAGGCCGGCAAGCGCGGCTTCTACGTCTACAAGCCCGAGAACGGCTTCAAGCCGGAGCTCGACCCCGAGGTCGCCGCGCTGCTCAAGCAGGGCGACACCGTCCTCACCGAGCAGCAGGTCCGCGACCGCGTCCTCGACGCGGTGGCGCAGGAGATCGGCCTCATGCTGGAGGAGGGTGTCGTCGCCGAGGCGCAGGACATCGACCTCTGCCTGATCACCGGCGCCGGCTGGCCCTTCCACCTGGGCGGCATCACCCCGTACCTGGACCGCGAAGGCGTCTCCGAGCGCGTCAACGGCAAGCGTTTCCTGGCCCAGGGCCTCGCGAGCGTCCCGGCGTAACGGACCGCACACATGAGGAGGGGCCGGCGGCTGTCAGCCACCGGCCCCTCCGCCTTTCCCGGTCGCCGGGCGCGAAGCGGACTACCAGCGCCCGTCGAAGGGGTAGTGGTCGCAGGTCTCGGCACAGCGCTCGCGGGCGTCGGCGGAGGTGCGCAGGAAGCTGTCCTCCGGGACGCCGAGCACCTTGATGTCGACCGGGGTGGCGGTGGAGTGCAGGGCGCTGAAGATCGACACGAACTCGACGCGGTAGGTGCCGGGCCTCCAGCTGTGCGGGTGGCGCAAGCTCCAGGTGCCGTCCTCGGCCACGGTGGCCTCGCCGATCAGCCGCTCGCCCTCCAGGGCCATCACCTTGGTGACGCCGGGGGCCGCGGTGCCGGTGAAGCGGGGGCGCGGGTTGACCCAGGCGCCGCTCTTCGGGGCGGTGACGGCCGGCGGGGCGACGTGGTCGCGGACCTCGAAGCGGAGCGAGGCGATCGGGGTGACCCCGCCCGTCCGGGCGATGCCGACGGCCTGCACGGTGTGCTCGCCGGCCGGCCAGACCATGGTGCGGCGCCACAGGAAGCGGCCCTGCTCGTTGACGGCGGTGCCGCCGAGGTACGTGCCCTGGGCGAAGAAGAGCAGGTAGCCGGTGTCGGGGCCGGCGGTGCCGGCGAACTTCTGGAGCCCGCTGACGGCGCGGTCGGGGGCCGGGGAGGTGAAGTCCGGTGCGGTGCCGACCCGTTCGGTGGCGTACAGCGCGCTCTCCGGGCTGACCACGGTGAACTCGGGCGCGGGCGGCGGGTACTCGCCGGGGGCGAGGGTCGCGGGGTCGACGGTGCCGGCCGGGATCTCGGGGCTGCGCTCCAGGGCGGAGGCGAGGATCCGGGCCACCTCGCGGGCGCCCGCGTGGTTGAAGTGGGTGGAGTCGATCATGCCGTCGGGGTGGAGCGGGTGCTCGCCGGCGTCGGTCCAGCGGTAGTACTGCTTGGCGCGGGCGGGGCCCAGTTCCTGGAGCAGCCGGCCGGTGTGGGCGTTCATGTCGACGAAGACGGCGCCGGTCTCGGCGGCGGCCTCCCGGGTGACCTCGGGGTAGCCGTCGCGGGTGTCGGAGACCTGGCCCTGCGTGTCGAAGGCGCAGCGGGCGCACGGGGTGAGGAGCACGGGGACCGCCCCCTGGGCGCGGATGCCCTCCACGTACAGCTTGAGGAACTCCTTGAACTCCCGCTTGCCGTGGTAGCGGAGGGGGACGTTGATGCGCTGCTCGACGCCGCCGAAGTCGAGGGCGACGATGTCGCCGGGTTCGAGGAGGTTGAGCAGGGTGGCGAAGCGGTCCGTGTAGTAGGTGCGGGCGGTCATCGCGTCGCGGGCGAAGTTCCGCACCTCCCAGCCGGGGGCGAGGAATTCGGACATGTACTGGCCCCAGCCGGCGATCGGGCCTTCGGCGGTCTTGCGGGATTTGGCGACGGACGCGCCGAGGATGCAGAGCTTGGGCATGGGGGCCTCCGGTTCACAGGGGCCAGGCGGCGAGGCGCCCGGCGTGGAAGCGTTCGTTGCGCGGCGAACCGGTCTCGAACTGGCTGGCGATGGGGAAGTAGCTGGGCAGGAAGGCGGCGAGGGTGGCGTCCTGCTCGTCCTCCGAGACGTCCCCGTCGTGGAAGTCGTTGAGGCAGAAGACGTCGTGGGGGCGGGAGGCGAGAAGGCCGTTGAGCTTCTTGACCTGCTCGCTCAGGCCGACGTTGACGAAGCCGGAGGAGATCCGGCCGGGCACGCTCCGGCCCGTGTGGTACGCGAAGTAGTGGTGGAGCGAGGAGGCCACGGAGACGTCCGAGGGGTCGCGCAGCCGGTTGCGGGCGGTGCGGCCGAGGGCGTCGGGGAAGTGGGTCTCCAGGTCCGTCATCACGCTGCGGCGCAGCGGGTGCGGGGCGTGGATGAAGGAGTTCACCAGGGTCTGGCCGAACATGCCGGCGATGAGGTCGCGGTTGTTCTTGGCGGCGATCCGGCTGAACTCGTCGCCGTCCAGGGCGGGTCCCATGGGGATGGCGTTCGACGACATGAAGTGCTTGGCGGCGCCGTTGCCGAGGAAGAAGAGCGAGGGCTGGATCGGGCGGGCGGCGAACACGTCGTCGTTGAAGTAGAGGAAGTGCTCGGCGAGGCCGTCGATGTGGTGCAGCCGGCTCTCGATGGCGTGCGAGTTGTACGTCGGGAGGGCGCCCTCGTCGCCGAAGATCTCGGTGTGGTCGACGACCCGGACGCGGGGGTGCGAGGTGTCCAGCCACGGCGGCACCTGCCGGTCGGTGACCAGGTAGACGTTCCGGATCCAGGGGGCGTACAGGTCGAGGGAGCGCAGCGAGTAGCGCAGTTCGTCGCGGTTGCGGAAGCGGGCGGCGCTGGTGGCGGCGTCCTCGGTGACGATGCCCATGGAGGCGAGGACCGCGTTCTTGCGCTCCAGCCACTCCACGTCGGAGCCGTCGACCCAGGTGTAGACGGCGTCGATCGGGAAGGGCACGTCGTGGTGGAGGGTGTGGGTGTACGGCTCGACGGTGGGGTACGCGCGTCCGCCGAGGACGGCCGGCATCCGGCGCATGGAGGCGCGGGGCACCCGCTGTCCGACGAGGGTGCGGCGGGGCGAGAGGAAGAAGTGCGGTTCCTCCTCGTCGTGGTACCAGAAGGAGACGAGGCAGCCGTAGGTGGCGCCGAGGCGGAGGGTGCCGGTGGCGGAGACGACCGGGGTGTAGACCCGGACGCCGGAGCACTCGGTGTTCACGTGGTCGGCGGCCTGCTGGGCCAGGGTGGTGACCATCGTGGTGTCGGCGTCGTTGAGGAGGCCCAGGTAGACGGGGCCGTCGGGGAAGCGGTCGGCGAGGGCCTTGAGGACGGCGCCCCGGTAGTCGGCGTGCACGGCCACGCTGTGCCGGATCTTGGTGTCCCGGACGAGGAAGTAGGGGACGCCGGCGGCCTCCAGGGCGTCGGCGGTGAGCGCCAGGTTGGCCTGGGCGATGTCGAAGGGCGTCTCGGCGTCGATGACGCGGCAGACCTGGCCGCCGTCCCGGACGAGGGCGCGGTCGCGCTTCAGCAGCCGCTCCTCGGCCTCCTTGAAGGCGCGGTCGCGGGCGGTGCCCTGGGGGACGGCGCTGGCGGCGCGGGCCGCGCCGTCGCCGCCGAGGAGGGCCTGGGCGGCGGTGCGGGCGGCCCTGGCGCGGGCGCGCCCGCCGGCGGCCCGTTCGGCGGCGAGGGCGGTGAGCAGTTCCTCCCAGCGGGCGGTGGCGTGGGCGGGGCCGAAGCCGACGGCGCGCTCGGCGGCGGCGGTGCCGAGGTCGGTGCGGAACGGCGCGTCCTCGATGAGCCGGAGGAGCCGCTCGGCGAGGAGTCCGGTGTCGTCGGCGGGGACGAGGAGGCCCGTGCGCCCGTCGGCGACGAGTTCGCGGGTGATGCCGGGGCTGTCGAAGCCGACGACCGGGACGCCGGCGGCCTGGGCCTCCATGAGCGAGAAGCCGACCGCGTCGGAGCGGCTGGTGCTGAGGGCGAGGGATGCCTTGGCCCATTCCTCGGCGGGGTGGGTGGCCTCGCCGACGAGCTGGACGGTGCCGTGGAGTCCGAGCTGGTCGCGGCGGCGGCGCAGGGCGCCGCCGAGGGGTCCGTCGCCGAGGACGCGCAGGGTCCAGGTGGGGTGGAGCGGGGAGACCCGGGCCCAGGCGGCGAGGGCGGCTTCGACGCCGGAGTTCTCCTCCAGGCGGGCGGCGAGGGTGACGATGCGGGTCTGGAGGGTGGAGCGGGGGCGGAAGCCCTCCGGCAGGGAGGCCGGGACGTGGTGCAGGCGCGGGGCGGCGGCGCCGAAGGTCTCCGCGTACCACTCGTGGGAGCGGGGGCCGGCCAGGACGACGGCGTCGAAGGCCGCGGTGTGGCGCAGCAGCGGTTCGTTGGCGGTGGCCTCGGCGACCCGGGAGACGCGCTGTTCGAGGTGGACGAGGAGGGTGTCGGCGGGGGCGCAGCGGGCGGCGAGCGCCATGAGGCCGGGGGTGGTGGTGACGAGGACGTCGGCGGCGAGGGTGCGGAGCGCGTACTCGGCCTCGATGTCGGTGAGCCGGTTGTGGGTCTCGTCCCAGCGGCGTTCGACGAGGTCGCTGGGGCGGGCGGCGAGCGCGGCGGCGAGGGTCTCGTCGGGGCCGTCCGGGCGGACGGCCCGCTGCCGGGGTCCGGCGGCCTCGACGAGGAAGGTGACGGGGACCCGAGGGTCGTCCGGGGTGAACCGGCGGCGGCGGGCCTTGAAGAGGCTGAGGACGGCGACCTCGTGCCGGGCGGCGAGTTCGGACGCCTGGTGGAACACCGCGCGCTCGGCGTCCCCGAGGACGTCGGCGGCATGGAGCAGGAACGTTACTTTCACGATGTGCGCTTCCTCAGGCCGTCTCTTCGACGCGACGGCAGGTGAACCGGAGGTTCCCGGCGGGGGTGTAGCGGGGCTCGACCGCCATCAGGGAGTCCTTCCGCGCGGCCACCACGACCGCGCGCATGGCGAGCACCCGCTGGGGGTCGCTGAGGTCGTGCAGCAGCCGGGCGACCCGGTACGGGCTCCGCTCCCCCGAGTGCACCAGGACGTCCCAGTGCTCGCGCCGGCCGGACCGCGGGTACATGCCGGCCAGCGGCGCCTCGGCCTGCCACAGGCCCGGCTCCGTCTCGGTGAGCGCGCAGCGGATCCGGCGCCCGGAGGCGACGAACTCGCACCACGGGTCCTCGGCGGGCAGCCCGACCAACCGCAGCCGCACGTCGATCCGGGCGTGCTCGATGTGGACGTCCACCACCTCGGCGCCGGGGCGGGCCGGGGCCCGCCGCAGCCGGGCGCTGCCGGTGAGCGTGCGGCCCACCCGGTAGCGGTCGCCGCTGATCGGAGACGCCCCCATGGGCCGGGTGGTGCCCCGGTACGTGTGCGGGGCCTCGACCATCAGCAGCGGGTAGGAGCGCGACCTGCGGCCGGTGCGGACGCCGAGCCGCAGCCGGGTGGCCCCGGTCGGCACCGGCACCCCGCCGGTCTCGGTGCCGAGCAGGACGGCCGCGTCGACGAGGACCCGGCCGGCGCGGTCGGTGTGGACCCGGGCGGGCGCGCGGTGCGGCGACCGGCCGGAGCCGAGGAGCAGTTCGGCGCTGTCCGCCGCGCGGGCCGCCGGGGGCAGTTCCACGTGCAGGTTCATGGTCTGGCCGTCGAGCACGGCGGCGTACAGCACCCGGGCGGAGCGGCGGCCGCGCAGCGGCAGGAAGACACCGCGCATCAGCCGGGTGCGCAGCGGCGCGGCGATCCGGCGCACGGCGGCGCGGCGCGCCCGGCCGAGGCGCCTTCGTATGGAGCCCATCAGTCGGCACATCCCAGGTCGTCGGTCAGTCGGCGGGTCGGGAGCCCCACGGCGTCCGTGCGCTCGTACGGGCTCGGCACCGGGAAGTAGTCGTCGAGGAAGCGCCGCACCATCCGCTCCTGCGCGTCGCGGTCCTCGGGCACGACGGTGTCGTTGATGCAGAAGGTGTCGAAGTCGCGGCGGGCGCCGAGCCGGTCGAGGCGCTGCTGGGCCGCCCGGTCGCCGATGTCGACGTACACGTACCGGAGGTCGCCGACGGTGGCGCGGGCCGAGTGGTAGGCGAAGTAGTGGTGCAGCGAGGAGGCGATCGGCACGTCCTGCGGCGAGCGGAAGCGGGCGTGCTGGGTGGTGTGGTGGGCGCGGGCGTAGGTGTGCTCGATCTCGGCGAGGACGCTGCGGCGCAGGGCGTGCGGGGTGTGCTTCATCTTCTGCGAGACGAAGGTGCCGAACTGCTGGGCGATCAGGCCGCGGCTGTTCTTGCCGGCGGCGTTGACCGGGAGGTCGTCGGGGAGGGCGCGGCCGGTCGGGATGAGCGCCTTGGACATGAAGAACTTGCTGAGTCCGTTGGCGTGGAAGAAGCTGCCGAGCGTGGTCGGGCGGCCGAAGAACACGTCGTCGTTGAGGTAGAGGAAGTGCTCCGACAGGTCGGGGATGTGGTGCAGCTGGCTCTCGATCGCGTGCGAGTTGAAGGTCGGCAGCGCGGCCGGGTCGGAGAAGATCTCGCGGTGGTCGACGACCCGGAGGCCGGGGTGGTCCTGGTCGAGCCAGCCGGGCACCTGGCCGGCCGTGACCAGGAAGACGTTCCGCACCCAGGGCGCGTACTGGTGGATCGAGCGCAGTGAGTAGCGCAGCTCGTCGCGACTGGTGAAGCGGGCGTCGTTGGCGGCCTGCTCGTGCAGGGCGGGGCCGCCGGCCGTTTCGAGGCCGAGGAGGCGGCGGGTGGACTCCTTGGTGCCGCGCCACACGGGGTCGTCGGAGTCGACCCAGGTGTAGACGACGTCCACCGGGAAGCCGTGGTCCTCGGGCAGCTGGGCGGTGAACTCGGGCAGGGTGCGGGCCCGGCCGGTGGTGTACTGCGGCGGGACCCGGCTGAAGAGGGTCTGCGGCGCCTCGACCGTGCGCGGCTCCGCGGGCGCCTCGGTCACCACGCGGTTGGGGCGGGGGGCGATCAGCTCGCCGTCCGTCTCGTCCCAGAACTCCAGGTCGCAGCCGGCTCCGGCGCCGAAGACCAGCCGGCCGGTCGGGTCGCACACGACCCAGGTGATCCGCACGACCGGCGCGGAGCGCAGCCGGCGCCAGGTGGCCGGGTGGGCGCCCGGGCGCAGGACGGCGCCGGCGGCGGGGGTCCCCGCGTAGCAGGGCTCCTGGCCGCAGGCGTGCGCGAGGAGGTCCTCGACCTCGGCGCGGAGCCGGGCGGGGACGGCGACGGCGGGCAGGCCCTTGGGGGTGCCGCGGACGCAGAAGTAGTCGATGCCGGCGTCCTCCAGGAGGCCGACGAGGAGGTGCAGGTTGCGGGCCCGGGCCGCCCACTCGGTGATGCCGGGGATCTCCAGGGCGCGCAGGTGCCGGCCGCCGTCCTGGACGACCCTGACGACGCCGCGCTCGCCGTCGGTTCCGCCCCTGCGGCCACCGAGGGCCCGGGTGATCATCGCGGAGCGGGCGGAGTCGACGCCGGCCAGGGTGCGCGCCACCGACTGGCGGAAGGGCTGCGGGATGCCGGCCACGATGCGGCGCCGGGCGCGTACCGGGACGAGGTTCCGGTACGCGGAGACGAGCGCGCTGGATTCGGGGTTGCGGGAGGTCGCCACCGTGTTCAACCCACCATTTCCACACCACACGCGTGCGGCACACGCGCCCGTGAGCACGTATGTGCCCGGTTCCGAATACCCGGACTCGTCGTTGAACTCCGGCCCCCCGAAGTGTCCGGACCGACTGGGGTCCGGAAGGCGACGGCCCCGTGGTGTCGCCACACGGAGGCCGTTCGCACCGGATCTTCACATCGGAGACAGGTGTCGTACAACTTATGGCGGGCTTATTCGACCTGCTGTTACGCAGCTGAGATGTGAACGGTGCCCCTATGTCCGGTTGGTCACCGAAGGTCCCGCGCGGCGCCTGAGGCGGTCACCCCGAGTCGTACACCCGTCCGACCTTCTGCCTATACTCCACGCTCAATCAGCGGGCCGCCGTGCCCGCGCCCGGAGACGCGGATGCCACCGAGCACCCCGGGCGGGTCACCAGAATTGCGAGGACGTCGCGCACGATGAGCCAGGACATACGCACGCCCGAGGCCGTCGGCGGACCCCGCGACGCCGGCTCCCGGCCGCCCCGCAAGCGCCTCAGGACCGGCCGGATCGTCCTGGTGACGCTGCTCGTCCTGCTCCTCGCCGCGGGTGGCGCGCTGTACTGGGCGTACAGCAGCCTCGACGGCAACATCAAGGGCGTCGACATCGAGAAGGCGCTGGGTGACGACCGGCCCGAGAAGCTGCCCACCAGCGGCCAGAACCTGCTCATCCTCGGCTCCGACTCGCGCTCCGGCGACAACGGCGACCTGGTCGGCGGCGCCGTCGGCGGCGGGCGCGCGGACACCACGCTCGTCGTCCACATCCCCGAGGGCCGCACCCAGGCCGTCGCCGTCAGCATCCCCCGCGACACCCTGGTCACCCGGCCCGAGTGCGCCCGCCGCGACGGCTCCACCGCCGGTTCCGAGCGCCGCGTGATGTTCAACTCCGTGTACGCGCAGTACGGCCCCGCCTGCGTGGTCAAGACCGTGGAGTCGATGTCCGGCGTCCGCCTCGACCACTTCGTGGAGATCGACTTCGCCGGCTTCAAGGACCTGGTCGACACCATCGGCGGCGTCACCGTCGACGTGAAGGAGCCGATCGAGGACTCCCACAGCGGACTCCACCTCGCCGCCGGCCCGCAGAAGCTCGACGGCACCCAGTCGCTCGCCTTCGTCCGGACCCGCCACGGCGTCGGCGACGGCTCCGACCTGGGCCGCATCTCCCTCCAGCAGCAGTTCCTCACCGCGCTGCTCACCGAGGTCAAGAACCAGGACCTGCTGAGCAGCCCCGCCAAGAGCTACAAGATCGCCGACTCGGCGACCAAGGCGCTCACCACGGACTCCGCGCTGGCCTCGCTCACCGCGCTCAGCGAGTTCGGCCGCAGCCTCAACGGCGTCGACCCGCAGAACATGGAGACGATCATGCTGCCGGTCGCGTACGACAAGCAGGACCCGAACCGGGTGGTCGCCGCCGAACCGAACGCCTCCCGGCTGTGGAAGGCGATCCGCGAGGACGCCGAGATCCCGGAGTCCGCGAAGAAGTCCCCCGCGACCGGCGGCTGACCGCCACCGCCCACGGTACGAAAGTGCCCCGGCCCCCATGAGGGGGGCCGGGGCACTTTCGTACCGTCAGGGACCGGCGGGCGGCCGGATCACAGACGCGTCCAGGGGGCCAGGGCCAGGCCCGGCTCCTCCTTCTGGCGGGTGACGACCACTCCGCCGTCGGCGGCGAGGGCGGCCACCGCCGCGGCGCCGTCGGTGTCGGCGGTGAGGGTCGGGGGGCCGAGGACGGGGGGGCCGGAGGGGGTCCAGTGGAGGCCGGTGTCCTCGCGCTCGGTGAGGTAGGCCGCCAGGGCGGCGCCGCCCTGGTCGTCGCACTGGGCGAGCAGGGTGCAGTCGTAGCCGTCGATCCGGCAGAGCGCGGCGGTGAGGGGCCCGCCGCCCACGGCGGAGGCGAACGGCGTGGGGTCCAGACCGCGGGCCGGGGACCAGGCGCAGAGCTGCCCGGAGCCGTCCGCGTAGTACGCCGTGACGTGCCCGGAGGGGCCGGTCACCGCGGTGAGCGTGCCCGGGACGACGGTGGCGTCCACCACCGGCTCGACGACCGGGCGGGCGCCCGGCTCCTTCTGCGTGTACCGCAGCAGCCCCCGGTCGTTGGCCGTGTACAGCTCGACCAGGCCGTCGCCGTTCACCGCCGCCACCGGGTTCCGGTCCGTGCGGCCGCCCTTCAGGTCCCACCAGGGGTGCCAGCCGCCGGCGTCCTTCTGGACCCGGGCGCTGACGCCGCCGCCGCGGTTGCGGACGAAGACGTGGGCGCGGCCCTTGCCGTCGACGGCGAGGGCCGGGTTGCCGTGCCACTCCGCCCGCCCGTTGGCGTTGCCGATGGTCTTCCACTCGACGTTGGGCCGGCCTGTCTGGAACTGGACGCTGTGCACCAGCTCGACATGGCGCTCCCCCGCCTCCGCGCCCGTGTCGGTGGCCCGGAAGCCCACCAGGTGCACATAGCGGTCGGGGCCCTGCGCGGCCGCCAGGAAGGGCAGCAGACCGCCGCCGCCGAGCTTGTCGGGACCGGTGAACCGCCGGTCGGGACCCTCGGTCCAGCGGAACACCTCGCCGTCCCGGGGGACGTACACGCTGAAGCGTCCCTCGGCGCCCCGGGCCAGCCAGCCGCCGTGCATGCCGGGGGCGCTCGGGGAGGCGTGGGTGGGGTCTGCGGGGGCCTGGGATGGGTTCACCATGGGGGGATCCAGCGCTCCGGGTCGAGTGGGGGTCGGTTCGCACCGACTGTATCCGCCCGACCCGGCCGCCCACCCCGCGCCCATGGGTTCCGGTCAGGAGCGCAGGCTCTCGCCCTCCCGGCCCAACCGGCTGTGTCCGCGCCCGTACGCGAAGTACACGACGACGCCGATCGCCATCCAGACCGCGAAGCGGAACCAGGTCTCGCCCGGCAGGTTGAGCATCAGCCACAGCGAGGCGGCGATCGAGATGATCGGCAGCGCCGGCACCCACGGGGTCCGGAAGGCGCGGTGCAGGTCGGGGCGGGTGCGGCGGAGCACGATGACCCCGGCGGCCACCATCACGAAGGCGAAGAGGGTGCCGATGTTCACCAGCGTCGCCAGCTCGTTGATGCTGGTGAAACCGGCCACGACGGCGATGACCACGCCGAGCAGGATGGTCGGCCGGTACGGCGTCCTGAACTTGGGGTGCGTCTTCGAGAAGAAGCGGGGCAGCAGTCCGTCGCGGCTCATCGCGAAGAAGACGCGGGTCTGACCGAGCAGCAGGATCAGACAGACCGTGGTGAGGCCGACGGCCGCGCCGAAGCTGATCACGCCCGCGTAGAAGGGATGGCCGGCGGCTTTGAACGCGTCGGCGAGCGGGGCGCTCACGGACAGCTCGGTGTAGTGCTGCATGCCGGTGACGACCAGGGCGACCGCCACGTACAGCACCGTGCAGATGAGCAGCGAGCCGAGGATGCCGCGGGGCATGTCCCGCTGCGGCAGCTTGGTCTCCTCGGCGGCGGTGGCGACCACGTCGAAGCCGATGAAGGCGAAGAAGACGATGGAGGCGGCGGTGAAGATGCCCATGACGCCGAAGTTGGTGGGCTCGTACCCGAAGAGGAGCTGGACGAGCGGCGCCGTCCAGTTGTCGCCGCCGCCCTCGGGGGTGACGGCGGGCGGGATGAACGGGTCGTAGTTGTCGCCGACGATGAAGAACAGGCCCGCGACGATCACGATCATGACGACGGTGACCTTGATCGCCACCACCAGGGCGGTGATCCGGGCGGAGAGCTTCATGCCGAGGACGAGGATCACGGTCAGCACCAGGACCAGTAGGAAGGCCAGGATGTCGAAGGTGCCGCCCGGCGCGTCAGGTCCTTCGAGGGACGCGGGTAGGTGCCAGCCGATGTTGTCCATCAGCGAGCGCACGTACCCGGACCAGCCGACCGCCACCACCGCCGTGCCCAGCGCGAACTCCAGGACCAGGTCCCAGCCGATGATCCAGGCCGGCAGCTCGCCGATGGAGGCGTAGGCGAAGGTGTACGCCGATCCCGCCACCGGCACCGTCGAGGCGAACTCGGCGTAGCAGAGGGCGGCCAGGGCGCAGACGATGCCGGCCGCGACGAAGGCGAGGGCCGTGGCCGGGCCCGCGTTCTCCTTCGCGACCTTGCCGGTCAGGACGAAGATGCCGGTGCCGATGATGACACCGACGCCGAAGACCGTGAGGTCCCAGGCGGAGAGGGATTTGCGGAGCGCGTGCTCCGGTTCCTCGGTGTCCCTGATCGACTGCTCGACCGACTTGGTCCGGAAGACTCCGGAAGCCCGTGGGGGGCGCTGGTCCGTGCTCACCGTCGTACCTCCGCGTCGTCCGTGACGTCGGGTCCCGGGACCCCGTGGACGGGGGTCGAGAGGACGCTGCCCGCAGTGAGGCCAGAATGCACGCGAAAGGGCCGGTCGGCACCCGGGAGGGTGAACCGACCGGCCCAATGGTGACGCTGAGTGATCGCCTCGTGAGAGTGGGGCGGATCAGTCGCGGGCGGGCTCCACGGCCTGCCGCGCGGTCTCGTACCGTCCGTCGAGACGCGAGACCAGGCCGGTGACCTGGCGCGCGATGTCGGGGGCGGTGAGCCCGATCTCGGCCATGACCTCGCCGCGGGAGGCGTGGTCGAGGAAGACCGGCGGGATGCCGAAGTCGCGCAGCGGTACGTCGACGCCGGCGTCGCGCAGCGCCTGGGCGACGGCCGAGCCGACGCCGCCGACGCGGCTGTTGTCCTCGACGGTGACGACGACCCGGTGGTCGGCGGCGAGCGGGGCGAGGGCCTCGTCGACCGGCTTGACCCAGCGGGGGTCGACCACGGTGGTGGAGATGCCCTGCTTGTCGAGGAGGTCGGCGATGTCCAGGCACATCGGGGCGAGCGCGCCGACCGAGACCAGGAGGACGTCGGGCCGGTCGCTGCCGGCCTCGCGGAGCACGTCCATGCCGCCGACCCGGCCCACGGCGGGGACGGCGGGGCCGACCGCGCCCTTGGAGAAGCGGACCACGGTGGGGGCGTCGGTGACCTCGACGGCCTCGCGGAGCTGCGCGCGGACCTGGTCGGCGTCGCGCGGGGCGGCGAGCCGCAGACCGGGCACGACCTGGAGGATCGACATGTCCCACATGCCGTTGTGGGAGGCGCCGTCGGTGCCGGTGACGCCGGCCCGGTCCAAGACGAAGGTGACGCCGCACTTGTGCAGGGCCACGTCCATCAGGACCTGGTCGAAGGCGCGGTTGAGGAAGGTCGCGTAGACCGCGAAGACCGGGTGGAGGCCACCGGTGGCGAGGCCGGCCGCGGAGACGGCGGCGTGCTGCTCGGCGATGCCGACGTCGAAGACGCGCTCCGGGAACTCCTTGGCGAAGCGGTCGAGGCCGACGGGCTGGAGCATCGCGGCGGTGATCGCCACGAGGTCCTCGCGCTCCTTGCCGAGCGCGACCATCTCCTCGCCGAAGACGCTGGTCCAGTCGGCGCCGGAGGTGGCGATCGGGAGACCGGTGTCGGGGTGGATCTTGCCGACGGCGTGGAAGCGGTCGGCCTCGTCCTGGAGGGCGGGCTGGTAGCCGCGGCCCTTCTCGGTGAGGCAGTGGACGATCACCGGGCCGCCGAAGCGCTTGGCGCGGGTGAGGGCGGACTCCAGGGCCTCGATGTCGTGCCCGTCGATGGGGCCGACGTACTTGAGGCCCAGGTCCTCGAACATGCCCTGGGGGGCGATGAAGTCCTTGAGGCCCTTCTTGGCGCCGTGCAGGGTCTCGTAGAGCGGCTTCCCGACGACCGGGGTGCGCTCCAGGATGTCCTTGCCGCGGGCGAGGAAGCGCTCGTAGCCGTCCGTGGTGCGCAGGGTGGCCAGGTGGTCCGCGAGGCCGCCGATGGTGGGCGCGTACGAGCGCTCGTTGTCGTTGACGACGATGACGAGCGGGCGGTCCTTGGCGGCGGCGATGTTGTTGAGCGCCTCCCAGGCCATGCCGCCGGTGAGGGCCCCGTCGCCGATGACGGCGACGACGTGGTCGTCCTTCCTCAGGATCTGGTTGGCCTTGGCGAGGCCGTCGGCCCAGCCGAGGACGGTCGAGGCGTGCGAGTTCTCGATCACGTCGTGCTCGGACTCCGCCTGCGAGGGGTAGCCGGAGAGGCCGCCCTTCATCTTGAGCTTGGAGAAGTCCTGGCGGCCGGTGAGGAGCTTGTGCACGTAGCTCTGGTGGCCGGTGTCCCAGAGGACCTTGTCCTTCGGGGAGTCGAAGACGCGGTGCAGGGCGATGGTCAGTTCGACGACGCCGAGGTTGGGGCCGAGGTGTCCGCCGGTCTTGGAGACGGCGTCGACGAGGAAGGTCCTGACCTCCGCGGCCAGCTGGTCCAGCTGTTCCGGGGAGAGCCGGTCCAGGTCGCGCGGTGTCCTGATACGGGTCAGCAGGGCCACCCGTGCCTCCTTGCGTTCTGAGCTGGTCGAGCTTGCCGATTTTGCCGAGTCTAATGTTCCGTCTTGGATCGTGGGCATCGGGCCAGCCGGAGCGGCATCACCCTCATGGGGGACGTACTGCTCCGGACGCGACGGTGCCCGGCACCGGTTCACCGGTGCCGGGCCATGTGGCGCGTCTTACTCGCGGCCGCTGCCCGCGGCCTCAGCCGCGGCGCTGCCCACGGCGTGTCACACGCGTCACCCGCGTCACGCCCGTCCCGCGGACTTCTGGGTCTTGCGGGAGACGGAGTCGATGATCACGGCGATGAGGAGCACCGAGCCGGTGATCATGTACTGGATGGCGTTGGACTCCAGGTTGAGCTGGTTGAGGCCCTGGACGATCGACTGGAGCACCAGGATGCCCAGAAGCGCCGACCAGACCTTGCCGCGCCCACCGAAGAGGGACGTGCCGCCGATGACCGCGGCGGCGATGCACATCATGAGCTGGTTGCCGCCGCCGAGGGAGCGGTCGGCGCCGCCGGTGGCGGAGGCCAGGAAGAGGCCGCCGACGGCGCCCAGGGTGCCGGAGATCATGAAGACGGAGGTGCGGATCCAGGCGACGTTGATGCCGGCCCGGCGGGCCGCCTCGATGCCGCCGCCGACCGCGAAGACCTGCCGGCCGTAGGTGGTGCGGCGCAGCACGAAGTCGGTGACCAGCAGGATCACCAGGAAGATCACCAGGGAGAGGGGCAGGCCCTTCTCCTGGTTGAAGCCGTACGCCGCGACGAGGACGAGGACCGCGAGGACGCCGGTGCGCAGCAGGATCTCGCTGTGCGGGCGGCTGGGCAGCTCGGCGGCCTTGCGGCGGCGGGAGTCGCGCAGCTGGGCGAGGTAGAAGGCGGCGATCACGACCGCGGCGAGGCCGTAGGCGGCGGCGACGTCGGCGAAGTAGAACTTGGTGAGGTCGCCGACGAAGCTGCCGATCGGGGTGGGGATGGTGGAGCGCTCGCCCATCACCCAGGTCTGGAGGCCGGCCCAGCCGAGGAAGCCGGCGAGGGTGACGACGAAGGCGGGGACGCCGATCTTGGCGAAGACCAGGCCGTGGAAGGCGCCGAGGAGGGTGCCGGAGAGGATGCCGAGGAGGATCGCGAGGGAGTCCGGCATGTCGGTGGCGAGGACGCCCCAGACGGAGCCCGCGAGGCCGGCGACGGAGCCGACGGCGAGGTCGATCTCGCCGAGCAGCAGCACGAAGACGATGCCGACGGCCATGATGCCGGGGCCGGCCGCGTACAGGGTGATCTGGTCGAGGTTGTACGAGGTGATGAAGTTGCCGGTCAGCGCCTGGAAGACGATGCCGATGACGATGAGGCCGACGACGACCGGGAGGGAGCCGATCTCGCCGGAGCGGATCTTGCGCCGGAACTCGTCGGCGTAGCCCTTGAAGCCCTGCTCGCGGACGAGGAGGCGGGGGTCGACGGCGGGGACGGCGGCGGCGGCCGGGGTCTCGGCGGCGGCGTCCTCGGAGGTACGGGGCTCGGGCACGGGCGCCTCGTCGGTCGCCTTCGGGGTCGTGCTCACTGGGCTACCTCCGCGGTGCGGGCCTGCCGGCGGGTCACGGCGTTGTCCGTGGCGCCGGTGATCGCGGCGATGATCTCTTCGTGCGTGGTGGTGGCGACCGGGAAGGTGCCGTTGTTGCGGCCGAGCCGGAGGACGGCGACGGTGTCGGCGACGGCCTTCACGTCGGCCATGTTGTGGCTGATGAGGATGACGCCGAGGCCCTGCTCGCGCAGCCGCTCGACGAGGTCGAGGACCTGGGCGGTCTGCTCGACGCCGAGGGCGGCGGTGGGCTCGTCCAGGATCACGATCTTGGGGTCGCCGACCAGGGCGCGGGCGATCGCGACGACCTGCCGCTGGCCGCCGGAGAGGGCGGCGACGGGGATGCGGACGCTGGGGATGCGGATGGACAGCGTCGAGAGGAGGTCCTTGGCGCGCTTCTCCATGGCGACCTCGTCGAGGACGCCGCCCTTCTTGAGCTCGCGGCCGAGGAAGAGGTTGGCGACGACGTCGAGGTTGTCGCAGAGGGCGAGGTCCTGGTAGACGGTGGCCACGCCGAGGCTCTGGGAGTCCTGCGGGCGGGAGATCTCGACCGGGCGGCCCTCCCACTCGATGGCGCCCTCGTCGATCGGGTGAACACCGGCGATCGTCTTGACCAGGGTGGACTTTCCGGCGCCGTTGTCGCCGACCAGGGCGACGACTTCGCCCGCGTGGACTTCGAGGTCGACACCGGAGAGGACCTGGACCGCTCCGAATCGCTTGAAGATCCCGCGCAACGCCAGGACAGGCGTCTGGGACACGTGAACCAACTCCTTCGCCGCCCGTGGACGGGAGCGGCGGCATGTCGCGCCGTACGGCGCCGAGTTCGAGGGGGGCTGTGCTCGTCCGGCCCCGGACCGACAGCGGGGTCTGGGTCGGCCGGGGCCGGACGGCGTAGAGGGGGCGGAGCCGCGTCACGGGGGTGGGCGCGTTCCGCGTCCGGCCGGATCTGACGCTCCGGCGGGAGGGGGCGGGGCCGGTGGAACCGGCCCCTGGGGCTTACTTGATGCCCAGCTCGGCGCACTGGGCGGCGAGGTCCGCGGAGCAGATGTCGGCGGCGGCGTAGATGCCGTCCTTGACGACCGTGGACTGGATGTTGGTCTTGTCGACGACCACCGGGGCGAAGAGGGTGGACTTCACGCCGTCGGTCTCGCCCTGAGCGCCGAGCTCCTTGCCCTTGAGCAGGTTGACCGCGAACTTGGCGGCCTCGGGGGCCAGCTGGAGCGGCGACTTGTAGATGGTGAAGGTCTGGGTGCCGGCGACGATCCGCTGGATGCCCGCGACCTCGGCGTCCTGGCCGCCGACCGGGATGCCCTTGATGCCGGCGTTCTCCAGGGAGGTGACGATGCCGCCCGCCATGCCGTCGTTGGCGGAGTAGACGGCGCCGATCTTGTCCTTGCCGACGGAGGAGATGGCGGCGGCCATCTTCTCGCCCGCGATCTTCGGGTCCCACTCGCCGGACGCCTCGTAGGCGATCTTGCCGACCTTGCCGTCGAGGGCGGTGTGGGCGCCCTTCTTGAACAGACCGGCGTTCGGGTCCTTCTCGTCGCCGTTGATCATGACGATCTGGGCGGTGGCGGCCTTGGCGCCGAGGTCGGCGAGCAGGGCCTGGCCCTGGAGCTCGCCGACCTTGTTGTTGTCGTGGCTGACGTAGGCGTCCGCGCCCTCGATCGCGCGGTCGTACGCGACGACCTTGACGCCCTTGCCCTGCGCCTCCTTGACCCAGCCGGCGGCCTTGGCGGCGTCGACCGAGCCGAGCGCGATGACCTTCACGCCGTCGGCGATCAGCTGGTCGAACTGCTGCTTCTGCTTCACGACGTCGGAGACGGCGTTGTTGTAGACGACCTCGCAGTCGCCGCAGGCGTCCTTGACGGCCTTCTCGAACTGCGGCTTGTCCAGCGCCTCGTACCGGGCGGTCTTGTTCTCCGGCAGGAGCAGACCGATCTTCGTCGAGCTGCCCTTGTCCTCGCTGTCGCCGCCGCCGGCCTGGCCGCACGCGGAGAGGGCGAGGGCCATGGAGACCGCGGCCGTGCCTATGACGACGCGACGGGTCATTGCGTTCATGTGGGGTTGCCTCCCTGACGAGGCCGCAGCGCTGCGGCCGAGGTGCCACGAAGTCAACTCGGCCGCAACACCGTCGTCAAGAAGTGAAAACTTAACGAGATGACAACGGTGGTTATTGTTTTCTAAGTGAAGGCGGGCACGGAGGCCGGAGCGGCCGTCGGCAGCGAACTCTCCAACAGGGTCGAATCGCCCATCTCGCTCAGCACCAGGGCCAGCGCGCCCAGCACCTCGGCCCGGCCCCCAAGCGCCCCCTGCACAAGGGAGAGCTGGCGAGCGGCGCTCGGGATGGCGTACCGGCCGACCGAATCCCGGATCGGGGCGAGCACCAGCTCCCCCGCCTCCGCGAGATCGCCGCCGAGCACGACCCGGCTCGGGTTCAAGAGATTGCAAAGGTTGGCGATACCGCTGCCGATGTGGCGGCCCACGTCCGCGATGACCCGCCGGCAGCCCGGGTCGCCCTCGCGGGCCAGCTGCACCACCCGCTCCATCGTGAGGTCGGGCCCATGGCTCGGCTGGAGCAGCGGCAGCACGTACCGGGCGGCGGTGAAGGTCTCCAGGCAGCCGCGGTTGCCGCAGCGGCAGACCGGGCCCGACTCGTCGAGCGTGATGTGGCCGATCTCGCCGGCCGTGCCGCCCGGACCCCGGTAGACCCGCCCGTCGATCACCAGACCGGCGCCGACACCGCTCGCCACCTTGATGTACGCCAGGTCCTTGACGCCCCGGCCGCTCCCCCACACCAGCTCGCCGAGGGCGCCGAGATTGGCGTCGTTGTCGACGTGGACGGGGACGCCGAGCCGGCCGGACAGCTCCTCGGCGGGGTTGATCCCGCTCCAGCCCGGCAGGATCGAGGTCGAGCCGAGCGTCCCGGAGGAGACGTCGATGGGGCCGGGGACGCCGAGGCCGACGCCGATCACCTTGTCCCGGCCGATGCCGGTGGCCTCGATCAGGCGGTTGACCAGCTGTTCCGCCCGGTCGAAGCCCTCCGCGGCGGAGGCGTCCACGTCGAGCGGCTCGGCCTCCTCCGCGAGCACCTGGTGGGCGAGGTTGCCGACCGCGACCCGCAGGTGGGTGTGGCCGAAGTCGACGCCGATGACGATGCCGGCGTCGCCGGAGAGCGAGACGCTGCGGGCCCGCCGGCCGCCCGCCGAGGTGGGGGTCACCTCGACCGTGCCGCCGTCCTTGAGCTCCCGCACGATGTTGGAGACCGTCGCGGCGGACAGTCCCGTCGCCCGCGCGATCTCCGCCTGGGTCAGCGAACCGGCCATCCGGACCGCCCGGACGACCCGCTCGAGATTGGCCCTGTGCAGAGACGTCTGCGACCCCGGAGTCTCCATCGACTCTCTCACTCCCACCGTTTTCTCCAACATGTGAACTCTAAGGGGACGCTTTCGCCTTCACTCCCGTCAAGACCCGGAACACGCGAAGGCCCCCGCACGCGGGAGCGTGCGGGGGCCTTCGGAGCGGTACGGAAGCGGGGGCGCGCTACTTCACGGCGCCGGCGGTGAGACCGGCCACCACCTGCCGCTGGAAGAGGATGTACGCGGCGAGCACCGGCAGCATCGCCATCACCAGTCCGGCGAAGAGCCCGGACCAGTCGCCCTTGTAGCCCTGGCTGACCGCGAGCTGCACCAGGCCCTGCGAGAGGACCTTGTCGTCGGGATCGCTGTTGAGCACGGTCGGCAGCAGGTACTGGTTCCACTGCCCCAGGAAGTTGAAGATGCCGACGCTGATCAGGCCGGGCCGGGCCATCGGCAGCATCACCTGGAAGAACGTACGGGTGTGCGAGGCCCCGTCGATGAACGCCGCCTCCGCCACCGAGGTCGGCAGCGTCCGGAAGAAGGCGGTCAGGAAGAAGACGGTGAAGGGCAGCGAGTACGCGATGTAGACCAGGATCAGGCCGTGCAGGGTGTTCAGCAGGGCCATGTTCTGCATGACGTAGAAGAGCGGCACCAGCGCCAGGATGATCGGGAAGCTCATCCCTCCGATGAAGAGGAAGTAGAGGAAGCGGTTCCCGGGGAACTCGAAGCGGGCCAGCACGTACGCCGCCATCGAGCCGAAC
The DNA here is from genome assembly GCF_042754585.1 of Streptomyces sp. NPDC059201. NCBI lineage: Bacteria > Bacillati > Actinomycetota > Actinomycetes > Kitasatosporales > Streptomycetaceae > Streptomyces > Streptomyces sp. NPDC059201. The sequence continues at coordinate 222,550 of NZ_JBHZBB010000005.1, read as the reverse complement.
AGCAGGGTGCCGACGAGCGAGCCGCCGACCACCACGATCGTGTTCAGGAAGTACTCGCTCATGTGCGCCTGGGTCCAGGCGCGCGACCAGTTCTCGAAGTGGAGCGCGTCCGGCAGCGACCACGGGGAGGTGAAGATCGCCCGGTCGGTCTTGAAGGAGGTCATCACCGCCCAGAGCAGCGGCATCACCACCATGATCGCCCAGACGATCAGGACGCCGTGCGAGAAGACGTTGAGGACGCCGCCCTCGCCGCGCTTCTCCTTCACGGGGGCCGCGGCCTTCCGGACCTCCAGGGCCTGGCCGGCACGGGGGGCGGGGATCTGCGCGCCGCCGGTCGGCGGGGTGTCGGTGGTCTTCATCAGAACTCCAGCCGCTCGCGCCGGCCCAGCTTCATCACGACCGCGGCGAACGCGAGCGTGACGAGGAGGAGCGCGACACCGATGGTCGTGGCGTAGGCGGCCTGACCGTCCCGGAACGCCTTCTGGTACACGTACAGCGGCATGACGATGGTCGAGTAGTCCGGCCCGCCGCCGCTGGGGCCGACGGTCATGATCTGCACCACCGCGAAGGACTCCGCGCCGAGCGCGAGGATGCCCATGTAGATCCACCCGGACTGCACGGTGTCCCAGAGCAGCGGCAGGGTGATCTTGAAGAACGTGGTGAAACGGTTGGCGCCGTCGAGCAGCGCGGCCTCGTAGAAATCGCGCGGAATGGACGCCATGCCCGCCGAGAACAGCACCACGAAGAACCCGACCGTGGACCAGACGAGAACCACCATCACGCAGATGAGGGCGAGCTTCGGATCACCGAGCCAGTCCGGCTGGATGCTGCCCAGTCCGATCACCTTGAGGAACGAATTGATCGCCCCGCTGTTCGGGTTGTACGCGAACTGGAAGAGCAGCGCCACGATCACGATCGACAGCACCTGCGGGAAGAAATAAACGATCTTGTAGAACGAGGAGCCGCGGACGCCCGCGATCGCCGCTCCCTTCCGCCGTTTACCGCCCACATTCAGCATGAACGCCAGGAAGAGGGCGAATCCGACCGTCACCAGCGGAAGCACGACGGCGAAGGTCAGGCTGTGCTGGAGCGACTTCCAGAAGATCTCGTCCTCGAACAGCCTGGTGTAGTTGGCGAGCCCGACGAACCCGAATTCGGGACTCAGTCCCGTCCAGTCCGTGAGCGAGTAGTAGATGGACTGGATGAACGGCCAGATGACGAAGAGCGCGTACAGCGCCAGGGGTGCGGCCAGGAACCCCACGATGAAACGGTACTTGCCGTGCTGCATTCCGAACCGACCCCGATCTCCGGCGAAGGACGCGCGCCGCGGCGCCGCGCGCCGAGGGGCCGGGGCCCGCTCCCGGTCGGCGGGAAGGGGCCCCGGCACTGCTCACTGGTGCTTGTAGTGCTTGATGTTCGGGTCCGCGGCCGCCTCGTCGGCGAACTTCTGGATCTTCTTGATCGTCTCGGCCGGGGTGGCGCGGCCGGCCATCATCTCGCCGATGCAGGCGACGCCGATCTTCTCCTTCTGGAGCGCCACGTACCAGTCCTGGAGGCGGGGGTTGACCACGTTGGTGCCGGCCTTCTCCAGGGCCGCGACGCCGGACTTGAGGCCCGGGGAGAGCTCGATGCCGTCGGTGCCGCCGTTGAGCGCGCTGAGCGACTTCACGGACTGGGTGAAGCTCTTGGAGGACGCCTCGCTGAGCATGATGCGCAGCTGCTCCATGGCGCCCTCGGGGTTCTTCGCCTTCGCCGGGACGATGAAGGGCTCGCCGCCGGCCGCCCAGATGGTGCCGAACGGCATCTTGTCGGAGGAGTCGAGGCCGGTCGGGGCGGAGACGGCGAGGCCGAAGTCGGCCGGCATGGTCTTCGCGGCCTCGTTCTCGACCCAGGAGCCGTTGGGGAGGAAGAGGGCCTTGCCCTCGGTCCAGGCGGTCTGCGACTGGATGTGGTCGAGGCCGGGGGTGCCCTGGAGGATGTAGCCCTTCTTGAAGAGCTCGTAGTACGCCTCGAAACACGCCTTGACCGCGGGGTGCTCCCAGGCCTTCGGCTCCAGGTTGTCGATGGCGTCGAGGACCTCGCGGCCGCCGACCTTGCCGATCATCGGGTAGAGCGAGAAGGGGAGGTAGTACGGGTGCTTGCCCGCGTACGTCCAGGGCGCGATGTTCTTCTTCTTGGCCTTCTCGCAGACGGCCAGCATCTGGTCCCAGGTCTCGGGGTACTCGGCGTCGAGCGAGTCGAGCGCCTTCTGCGAGTACCACACGCCGTAGACGGTGTAGGCGTAGTTGAGCATCCAGCAGGGCTCGCCGTCGAACTGGCCCATCTCGATGATGCCGGGGCGCAGGGTGTCGCGGACCTTCTTGCTCGGGTCGTCGACGGAGGGCGCGTCCAGGAGGGGGGTCAGGTCGGTCAGCTGCTTCTGGCCGACGAGGACGCCCATGTCCATCTGCTCGGCACCGGAGTTGTCGATGAGGTCCGGCGGGTTGCCGCCGTTGAACCGCGGCTGGAGCTCGGTGGTGATCTTCTGCGTCGGGGTGAACTTGACCTTGGCCTTCGGGTGGGCCTGCTCGTAGAGCTTGATCGCGTCCTTGGCGTACTGCTGCCCGAAACCGCCGTCGAAGAGGTAGAAATCGAGCTCGGCCGACTCATTGACCCCGAGGGGGTTCTTGTCGGACTTGACGCCCTTCTCGACCTTGTCGTTGGTCTTGCCGCCACCGCTGGCGCAGGCGGAGAGAAAGCCCATGGCCGGGACGGAGATCAGACCGACAGCGGCGGAACGCTTGATCAGATCACGACGGCCGAGGCCGCCCTCGTTCGAGTGGGCGGAGGTGGATCCCATGCTCAAGTCCTCGCCTTCATTCAGGACTCAGGCGGTGTACCGGTCGCCCGTACTTCGTCTCGCCACCGGCGAAGGGCCCCGCCACCGCGGTCATTTGCAGCAGGTGCAGCTGGGTCGTGCAGGCGTCGGGCCGACGCCGGAAGGATCCGACGGGCTGGACGCCGACAGGTATAGTCCACTTCCCTCGGCGGGAGCAAGATCGAAAGCAGCATTCCTCAGGCATCTTTCCCGAGTTGAGACCTCGGGGATTTCCCCGGCACCTCCGCCGGAAGCCTGCCCGGCACTCTCGGAACACATCCCTCCGCCATGCCTTCACTAGATGAATGGTCCATTCGCAAACCGGCGAAACGGGCGGCCCCTCAAGGAAGTTGGCGCATGGCCGGAACCGCGCGGGCGTAGGGACCGTCTTCCTGTCATGTACGGAGTCACTGCCGGGCGGGCGGAAACGGGGGAAAACCCGCCGAACCGGGCCGAGTTCGGTGGTGTTCCGTCCCTTCCTGTCATCGAATCTGATCTGGAGATCACGTGGCCAAGACTTCTGGCCTGAACCGCACGGGCGTACTCGCCCGTGTCACCGTCGCCGCGCTGACCGCCGCCCTGGTGGGCACCACGACGGCCGCGGTGGCGGCGGAGCCGGGCGGCTCGGCGTCCACCCCTCCGGCGGCAGCGCAGTCGGACCGCGCGTCCGCCTCCGCGGCCTCCGCGACCGCCGCCGCCTCCGGGGCCGCGCTCAACAACCTCTACGGCTGGCACACCAACGGCGACGTCATCGGCTACACCCCCGTCGGCGGCGGCACCATCCAGAAGATGGCCGGCCGCCAGGGCTGGGGCTGGGTGGGCTACAAGAACTTCACCCAGGCGGACACCGACGCCCGGATCTCGAGCGAGGGCTGGTACCACGCCGACGGCTGGTACGCGGTCAACAGCGCGGGCCGGCTCCACTTCGCCGGCGGCGGCCCGGTCCGTGACCTCGGCGGCGGCTGGAACATGTACAACAAGGTCGTCTCGGCCGGCAACACCGGCGGCGGCGCCCCGGACGACGTCCTGGCCCGTGACGGCGCCGGTGTGCTCTGGCACTACCTGGGCACCGGCAACGCCGGCCTGACCCAGCGCTACCGCGTCGGCCCCGGCTGGAACGCCTACAACCAGATCGCGGGCAAGGGCGACGTGACCGGCGACGGCCGCGCCGACGTCGTGGGCCGTGACGGCAGCGGGGTCCTGTGGCTGCACAAGGGCACGGGCAACTACCGCGCGCCCTTCGCCCCCCGCGTCCGCGTCGGCGGCGGCTGGAACACGTACAACTACCTGTTCTCCCCCGGTGACCTGACCGGTGACGGCCGCGCGGACCTCGTCGCCCGCAACGGCGCCGGCGCGCTGTTCCTGTACAAGGGCAAGGGCAGCGCGTCCTCGCCGTACACCGCCCCCATGAAGATCGGCACGTCGGGCTGGAACGGCTTCCGCGCGATGTTCTGATCCACCCCCGCACAGACGGAAGGGCCCCGCTCCTCGTGAAGAGGAGCGGGGCCCTTCCCGCTTGCTACCGGATCAGGGGCGTCAGCCGCGGATCAGGTTGCGGAGCACGTACTGCATGATGCCGCCGTTGCGGTAGTAGTCCGCCTCGCCGGGGGTGTCGATGCGGACGACCGCGTCGAACTCGACGCCCGTGTCGGTGGTGACCTTCACCGTGCTCGGGGTGGTGCCCTCGTTCAGCTCGGTGATGCCGGCGATGGAGAAGGTCTCCTCGCCGGTCAGGCCCAGCGAGTCGGCCGACTGGCCGGCCGGGAACTGGAGCGGGAGGACGCCCATGCCGATGAGGTTCGAGCGGTGGATGCGCTCGTACGACTCGGTGATGACGGCCTTGACGCCCAGGAGCGCCGTGCCCTTGGCCGCCCAGTCGCGGGACGAGCCGGAGCCGTACTCCTTGCCGCCCAGGATGACCAGCGGCGTACCGGCGGCCTGGTAGTTCTGCGAGGCGTCGTAGATGAACGACACCGGACCGTCCGCCTGGGTGAAGTCGCGGGTGAAGCCGCCCTCGGTGCCCGGCGCGATCTGGTTGCGCAGGCGGATGTTGGCGAAGGTGCCGCGGATCATGACCTCGTGGTTGCCTCGGCGCGAGCCGTAGGAGTTGAAGTCACGACGCTCCACACCGTGCTCGGTGAGGTACTTGCCCGCCGGGGTGTCGGCCTTGATCGCGCCGGCCGGGGAGATGTGGTCGGTGGTGACCGAGTCGCCGAGCTTCGCGAGCACGCGGGCGCCCGTGATGTCGGTGACCGGGGTGGTCTCCATCGTCATGCCCTCGAAGTACGGGGGCTTGCGGACGTAGGTCGACTCGGCGTCCCACTCGAAGGTGTTGCCGGTCGGGATCGACAGCGCCTGCCACTGGGCGTCGCCGGCGAAGACGTCCTGGTAGGACTTGGCGAACATGTCCTCGCCGATCGCGTTGGCGACGACGTCGTTCACCTCGGCCTCGGAGGGCCAGATGTCCTTGAGGAAGACCGGGTTGCCCTCGGTGTCGACACCCAGCGCGTCCTTGGTGATGTCCACCTTCATGGAGCCCGCGATGGCGTACGCGACGACCAGCGGCGGGGAGGCCAGGTAGTTCATCTTGACGTCGGGGTTGATGCGGCCCTCGAAGTTACGGTTGCCCGAGAGCACCGAGGTCACGGCCAGGTCGTGGTCGTTGACCGCCTTGGAGACCTCCTCCGGCAGCGGGCCGGAGTTGCCGATGCAGGTGGTGCAGCCGTAGCCGACGAGGTTGAAGCCGACCTTGTCGAGGTACGGGGTGAGACCCGCCTTGTCGAAGTAGTCGGTGACGACCTTCGAGCCCGGGGCGAGGGTGGTCTTGACCCACGGCTTGCGGGTCAGGCCCTTCTCCACGGCCTTCTTCGCGACGAGCGCGGCGGCGACCATGACGTACGGGTTCGACGTGTTGGTGCAGGAGGTGATGGCCGCGACCGTCACCGCACCGTGGTCGAGGGTGTAGGTCGAGCCGTCGGGGGCGGTGACCTCGACCGGGTTCGACGGGACGCCGTTGGAGACGGCCGGGGAGTCGGAGGCCGGGAAGGACTCCTGGCCCGCCTCGTCGGCGGTGGAGACGTAGTTGCGCACGTCCTGGGCGAACTGCACGGCGGCGTTCGCGAGGATGATGCGGTCCTGCGGGCGCTTCGGGCCGGCGATCGACGGGACGACCGTGGAGAGGTCGAGCTCCAGCTTCTCGGAGAAGTCGGGCTCGGCCTTCGGGTCCAGCCAGAGGCCCTGCTCCTTGGCGTACGCCTCGACGAGCGCGACCTGCTGCGCGGAGCGGCCGGTGAGCTTGAGGTAGTTCAGGGTCTCGCCGTCGATCGGGAAGACCGCGGCGGTGGAACCGAACTCCGGCGACATGTTGCCGATGGTGGCGCGGTTCGCGAGCGAGGTGGCGGCGACGCCCTCACCGTAGAACTCGACGAACTTGCCGACGACGCCGTGCTTGCGCAGCATCTCGGTGATGGTGAGCACCAGGTCGGTGGCGGTGGTGCCGGTGGGCAGCTCGCCGGTGAGCTTGAAGCCGACGACGCGCGGGATCAGCATGGAGACCGGCTGGCCGAGCATGGCGGCCTCGGCCTCGATGCCGCCGACGCCCCAGCCGAGCACACCGAGGCCGTTGACCATGGTGGTGTGGGAGTCGGTGCCGACGAGGGTGTCGGGGTACGCCTGGCCGTTGCGGACCATGACGGTGCGGGCCAGGTGCTCGATGTTCACCTGGTGGACGATGCCGGTGCCCGGGGGGACGACCTTGAAGTCGTCGAAGGCGGTCTGGCCCCAGCGCAGGAACTGGTAGCGCTCCTTGTTGCGGCCGTACTCCAGCTCGACGTTCTGCGCGAAGGCGTCGTTGGTGCCGAACTTGTCGGCGATGACGGAGTGGTCGATGACCATCTCGGCCGGGGAGAGCGGGTTGATCTTCGCCGGGTCGCCGCCGAGCGCGGCGACGGCCTCGCGCATGGTGGCGAGGTCGACGACGCAGGGGACACCGGTGAAGTCCTGCATGATCACGCGCGCCGGCGTGAACTGGATCTCCTGGCTCGGCTGGGCCTGGGAGTCCCAGTCGCCGAGCGCCCGGATGTGGTCGGCGGTGATGTTCGCGCCGTCCTCGGTGCGGAGCAGGTTCTCCAGGAGGACCTTCAGGCTGTAAGGGAGGCGCGCGGAGCCCTCGACCTTGTCCAGCTTGAAGATCTCGTACGACTCGTCGCCCACGCGCAGCGTGCTGCGGGCGTCGAAGCTGTTCGCCGACACGACAGTCTCCTTCATCAATGTGCGCGTACTACCGTCATGCTGCCGCCACGGCTTCTCGCCGATCCGCTAAGGCAAGGCTAAGTTAGGTAACCCTTACCGGGGAGGCGGCCGCAGTGCGCCGTCAGCAGTTATCTCGATGTCGAGATAACTCTAGTGCATCCCCGGCCGTCGGTCATGCCCGGCCACCCTCCGATCTCACGTGGCGTTGCCGGGGACGATGGCGATCACCGCGCGATCGGGGGGTGGGCGGCGCGGGCGACCGCGGCCCGCACCGAACCCCGACCGCCCCACTCCCCACCCGTCCGGCCGCGCACGCGTTGCCGGGCGGTGGGGGCGGGCTGACGATCGAGGCATGTTCAGCGGCGCGCACGTCATCCTCTATACCCGGGACGCGGAGGCCGACCGGGCCTTCCTCCGGGACATCGTCGGCTTCCCGTACGTGGACGCGGGGCAGGGGTGGCTGGTCTTCCGGCTGCCGCCCGCCGAGGTCGCGGTCCATCCGACGGAGGGCGAGCCGAAGCACGAGGTCTATCTGATGTGCGAGGACCTCACGCGTACCCTCACCGCCCTGGAGGACAAGGGCGCGGAGATCTCACGGGCCATCACCGACCAGGGGTGGGGACTGCTCGCGGCGGTACGGCTGCCGAGCGGTACGGAGCTGCCGCTGTACGAGCCGCGACACCCCACGGCGCTCGACCTCCTCACGTAGCCCAAACCGGTCATATAACCTCATCCGTAACGACACGTCACTCGGATGCCTCACCCCAATGATCGTCGCATCTCATATCTGAGATAACGTGACGGCATGGCAGACGACTACCTCGTACGCATCGGCAAGCTCATCCGTGACGCACGGCAGCACCGGGGCTGGACCCAGACGCAGCTCGCCGAGGCCCTGGCCACCAGCCAGAGCGCGGTCAACCGGATCGAGCGCGGCAACCAGAACATCAGCCTTGAGATGATCGCCCGCATCGGCGAGGCCCTCGACAGCGAGATCGTGTCCCTGGGCTACGCCGGCCCGATGCACCTCCGCGTCGTCGGCCGCCGCCGGCTCTCCGGCTCGATCGACGTCAAGACCAGCAAGAACGCCTGCGTCGCGCTGCTCTGCGCCACCCTCCTCAACAAGGGCCGCACGGTGCTGCGCCGGGTCGCGAGGATCGAGGAGGTCTTCCGCCTCCTGGAGGTGCTGAACTCCATCGGCGTCCGCACCCGCTGGATCAACGACGGCGTGGACCTGGAGATCGTGCCGCCGGCCGAGCTGGACATGGAGTCCATCGACGCCGAGGCCGCCATCCGCACCCGCTCCATCATCATGTTCCTCGGCCCGCTGCTGCACCGCCTGGACCGCTTCAAGCTGCCGTACGCCGGCGGCTGCGACCTCGGTACGCGCACGATCGAGCCGCACATGATCGCGCTGCGCCGCTTCGGCCTGGACATCACCGCCACCGAGGGCCTCTACCACGCACAGGTGGAGAAGGCCGTGGCCCCGGACCGCCCGATCGTCCTGACCGAGCGCGGCGACACGGTGACCGAGAACGCGCTGCTCGCGGCCGCCCGCCACGACGGCGTGACGGTCATCCGCAACGCCTCCTCCAACTACATGGTCCAGGACCTGTGCTTCTTCCTGGAGGCGCTCGGCGTACGGGTCGACGGCGTCGGCACCACCACGCTGACCGTGCACGGCGTCCCGGAGATCGACGTCGACGTCGACTACTCCCCCTCCGAGGACCCGGTCGAGGCGATGAGCCTCCTCGCCGCGGCCGTCGTCACCGAGTCCGAGCTCACGATCCGCCGCGTCCCGATCGAGTTCCTGGAGATCGAGCTGGCGGTCCTGGAGGAGATGGGCCTCGACCACGACCGCTCCGCCGAGTACGCCGCCGACAACGGCCGCACCCGCCTCGTCGACCTGACGGTCCGCCCCTCCAAGCTGGAGGCGCCGATCGACAAGATCCACCCGATGCCCTTCCCGGGCCTCAACATCGACAACGTCCCCTTCTTCGCGGCCATCGCGGCCACCGCCCAGGGCCAGACCCTCATCCACGACTGGGTCTACGACAACCGCGCCATCTACCTGACGGACCTCAACCGCCTGGGCGGCCGCCTCCAGCTCCTCGACCCCCACCGCGTCCTGGTGGAAGGCCCCACCCGCTGGCGAGCCGCCGAAATGATGTGCCCCCCGGCCCTCCGCCCCGCGGTAGTAGTCCTCCTGGCCATGATGGCCGCCGAAGGCACCTCCGTCCTCCGCAACGTCTACGTCATCAACCGCGGCTACGAAGACCTGGCGGAACGCCTCAACTCGGTGGGCGCCCAGATCGAGATCTTCCGGGACATCTGAGCCCACCTCCACCGATGGTTCACGCAGAAGGCCCCGCCGTCCCGGCGGGGCCTTCGCGCGCGCAGGGGGACTCGTCACCCGCCCGGCATCACTCCCCCGCCCTTCAACCGTTCGAGGTCGGAGGCTCGGGTTTCGATGACGAAGAGGGCTATCAGGGCGGCGAGTACGGCGAAGATCGCGGCTGTGACGAAGCCTGCCGAGACGCCGGAGGTGAGGATCTGGTCGGCGTAGGGCGGTGGGAGTTCGCCGGTGCGGGCGAACTCGGCCTTCTCCAGGGGGCCCGCCTGGGAGAGGAAGGCGGGGACCTGTTTGTCGGCCTCGTTGCGGCTGTACGTGCCGAAGACGGTGACCAGGATCGACAGTCCGAGCGAACCTCCGACCTGCTGGGTCGCGTTGAGGAGGCCGGAGGCGGCGCCGGCCTCGCGCTGCTCGACGTTGGACAGCGCCATGATGGTCAGCGAGACGAACATCAGGCCCATGCCGAGGCCGAAGACCAGGATCGGTCCGAGGATGCTGCCGCCGTAGGTCGAGTGCACATCGGTGAGGGTCAGCCAGGAGAGTCCCGCCGCCGCGAGCAGTGAACCCGTCACCATGAAGGGTTTCGGCCCGTAGCGGGGCAGCAGGCTGGAGGTCAGGCCGGCACCCACCGCGATGATCGCGCTGACCGGCAGGAAGGCGAGGCCCGTGCGCAACGGACTGAAGTCCAGCACCTGTTGGACGAACAGGGTCAGGAAGAAGAACATCCCGAAGATCGCCGCCGCGAGGCAGAGCATGATCGCGTAGGTGCCCGAGCGGTTGCGGTCGGCGAACATGTGCAGGGGTGTGATGGGCTGTTGCGAGCGGCGCTCGATCAGGATGAACGCCGTGAGCAGCACCACCGCCGCGACGAACGAGCCGATCGTGAGCACATCGCGCCAGCCCTCCTGGGCGGCGCGGATGAAGCCGTACACGAGGGCGACCATGCCGAGGGTGGCCGTCAGCGCGCCGGAGAGGTCGAAGTGCCCGGGATGGCGCTCGGACTCCTTGACATGACGAGGCGTCAGCAGCGCGATGACCAGGGCAATGGGCACGTTGACGAAGAAGATCCAGCGCCAGTCGAGCCACTCCACCAGCATGCCGCCGGCAACCAGTCCGATCGCGCCGCCGCCCGCCGAGACGCCCGCGAAGACCCCGAACGCGCGGTTGCGCTCGGGGCCTTCGTCGAAGTTCGAGGTGATGAGGGCCAGGGAGGTCGGCGAGGAGATGGCGCCTCCGACGCCCTGGAGGGCCCGGGCGGCGAGGAGTTGCCACTCGCTCTGTGCCAGACCGCAGAGCAGGGAGGCGAGTCCGAAGAGCAGGACGCCGAAGATGAAGACCCTGCGCCTGCCGAGGATGTCGCCGGCACGGCCGCCCAGCAGCAGGAGACCGCCGAAGGTCAGCGTGTAGGCGTTGACCACCCAGGCCAGACTCGTGGTCGAGAAGTCCAACGAGCGCTGGATGTCCGGAAGCGCGATGTTGACGATCGTGATGTCGAGGACGACCATCAGCTGGCACGAGGCGATGACGAAGAGGGCGATGCCCTTGCCGTCGCCTTTGCGGGTGGAAGTCGGGTCCACCGCCGGAGTCGTCGGCTTAGGTGTATTGCTCATGATTCGTTCATGGCGCGTCGCGCCTTCACCACAGGAGCCGTGGGCCGGTCGGTCCACCTTTCGACCCTAAGCCCGGCCCCCGGACGCGACCAGTCGATCAAGCGGCGGCCCATCCCTCCGGCACGGCACCGGCGCCGAGTTCGCCGCGCGCCTCCCGATCCCGCGCCCGATCCCGCTCCCGATCCGGCTCAGTTCGTCTGAGCCTGACCCCACGCTTACCCCCCGCCTCGCCTACCCCCGCCTCACGCCAGGTCGCCCGCGTCGAATCGGGTGAGAATGCGGACATGTGGGCCCTCTCCGACGCCCTCGGGCGTCCCGGTCACCGTCACCGCCGCCGTCGCCCGTCCGGACCAGGCAGTGCGATGCCGTCGACCTGTCCCGGATCCGTGACGTCCGTCACTCACACGATACGCCCCCGCAAGGGAGCCGCAGCGTGGAACTGACCCCCTCCGGCCACGTCGACGGCTTCGCGCGCGACCGGCTGCCGCCCGCCGCGCAGTGGCCGCGGCTCGTCTTCGAGCTGCCGGAGCTCGCCTACCCCGAACGGCTCAACTGCGCCGCCGAACTCCTCGACACCACGGCGGAACGGTTCGGCGCCGGACGGCCCGCCTTCCACGACGGGGACGGCGGCACCTGGAGCTACGGGGAGCTGCGCGGGCACGTGGACCGGATCGCCCACGCGCTCACCGGCGGGCTGGGGCTGCGGCCCGGCAACCGGGTGCTGCTGCGCGGGCCCACCACGCCCTGGCTCGCCGCCTGCTGGCTCGCCGTCGTGAAGGCCGGCGGGATCGCCGTCGCCGTACCGGCGCAGCAGCGGGCCGCCGAGCTCGCCTTCGTCGCCGAGACCGCCGCCTGCTCCCTCGCGCTGTGCGACGCGGGCGCGCTCGACGAGCTGGTGGCCGCCCGCGTCCCGGGCCTGGCGGTCGTCCCGTACGGCGGCGACGGGCCCGACGACCTCCTCGCCCGCGCCGGGCGCCTGCCCGCCCGCCCCTACCCGGCGGCGGCCACGGCCGCCGACGACGTGGCGCTGATCGCCTTCACCTCCGGCACCACCGGCCGCCCCAAGGGCTGCGTCCACTTCCACCGCGACGTCCTGGCCGCCGCCGACACCTTCTCCGCGCGCGTCCTGCGGCCCCACCCGGACGACGTCTTCGCCGGCTCCCCGCAGCTCGCCTTCACCTTCGGCCTCGGCGGGCTGCTGGTCTTCCCGCTGCGCGCCGGCGCCAGCGCCGTACTCCTGGACCGGGCCGGGCCCCAGCAACTGCTCGCGGCGATCGGCCGGCACCGGGTCTCGGTGCTCTTCACCGCGCCCACCGCCTACCGGGCGATGCTGGGCCTCCTCGGCGCCGGCTCCGCCGCCGACCTGTCCTCGCTGCGCCGCTGCGTCTCGGCCGGCGAGAACCTGCCCGACGCCGTCTGGACCGCCTGGTACGCCCGGACCGGACTCCGGCTCATCAACGGCATCGGCACCACCGAACTCCTCCACATCTTCGTCGCCGCCGCCGACGCCGACAGCCGCCCCGGCACCACCGGCCGCCCGGTGCCGGGCTGGCGCGCCGCCGTCCTCGGCCCGGACGGCCTGCCCGTGCCCGACGGCCGGGAGGGGCTGCTCGCCGTCCGCGGCCCGGTCGGCTGCCGCTATCTGGCTGACCCCCGCCAGACGGAGTACGTACGCGACGGCTGGAACCTCACCGGCGACCGGTACGTCCGCGAGCCCGACGGCCGCTTCCGCTACGTCTCCCGCGCCGACGACATGATCATCTCGGCCGGGTACACGATCGCCGGCCCCCAGGTGGAGGAGGTGCTCCTCGGCCATCCGGATGTCGTCGAGACGGCGGTCGTGGGCCACCCCGACCCCCTGCGCGGCCAGATCGTCGTCGCCTACGCGGTGGTACGGGACGGGGTGCCGCGCGACGCGGCCACCGCGGCGGCGCTGCGCTCCTTCGTCCGCGCCCGCCTCGCCCCGTACAAGTCGCCCCGCGCGGTCGTCTTCCTCGACGTGCTCCCCCGCACCGCCACGGGCAAGCTCCAGCGCCACCGGCTGCGCACCCCCCGGCCGGGGGCGGACCCGCCGGGCCCGCGCGGCACGGCCTAAAATGATCACGTGGCCGAGCAGCACACCCCCCGTTCCCTGATCGTCTCGCTCTACGGCGCCTACGGCCGACCGTCGGAGGAGACGCCGATGCCGGTGGCCGCGCTCATCCGGCTGCTCGCGGCGGTCGGCGTGGACGCCCCCTCGGTGCGCTCCTCCGTCTCCCGGCTCAAGCGGCGCGGCCTGCTGCTGTCGCGCCGGACCCCCGACGGCTCGGCCGGATACGCGCTCTCCGACGACGCCCGGCGGCTCCTGGAGGACGGCGACCGGCGGATCTACGCCCGTACGGAGCCGTCCCTGGCGGACGGCTGGGTCCTCGCCGTCTTCTCCGTCCCCGAGCAGGAGCGGCACAAGCGGCACCTGCTGCGCTCCCGCCTCGGCCGGCTGGGCTTCGGGACGGCGGCGCCGGGCGTGTGGATCGCCCCGGCCCGGCTGTACGAGGAGACCCGCAACGCCCTGGAGCGGCTCGACCTCTCCTCGTACGTGGACTTCTTCCGCGGCGACCACCTCGGCTACACGGCGACGGCGGAAGCGGTGTCCCGCTGGTGGGACCTGCCGGCCATCGCGCGGCTGCACGAGGAGTTCCTGGCCGGCCACGAGCCGGTCCTCGCGGCCTGGCGCGCGGCCCCCGGCACGGTGGAGGACGCCTACCGCGACTACCTCCTCACCCTCGATGCCTGGCGCCGGCTGCCGTACGCGGACCCGGTCCTGCCGCCCGAGCTCCTCCCGGCGGACTGGCCGGGACAGCGCTCGGCGGAGGTCTTCGCCGCGCTGCACGCATTGTTGTGGGAGCGGGGAGCGGAGTACGTACGGACGGTGGAGAAGGACCTGTAGGGCGACTCGGCGGGTCGTCGGCCTGTCGACTTGTCGGGTCGTCGGCGCGGAGGCTCGGCGGCGCAGCGCGGCGGCTCGTCCAAGGTCCCGCCCGGGTGGGGACCTGGGTCCCGCCGGGACGGGGAGGGGGGCTCTGTGGCCGAGAATCGCCCCCCTATATGGTTGAAAACAGGATGTCTCGGGTCGTCCCCCGTCCCCCGCGCCCGCCCCATCACCCCCGGCTAAGGGAGCCCGCCCCCATGCCCGACGTCACCGGTCCAGCACCCGCCGCGCCCGGGGCCTGCTGGCGCATCCAGCTGCCCCGTACGACCGCCGCCGTCCCCATCGCCCGCGCCCTGGTCCGTACCGCACTCGGCGAGATCGCCCCCGCCGCGCCCGAACCCGAACTGTTCGAGTCGTCCTCCGCGCCCTTCACGCCCGGCCGGCCCGACCGCGACACGGCGGAGCTGCTCACCGCCGAGCTGGTGGCCAACGCGGTCGAGCACACCTCGGGCGAGGGGGCGATCGAGCTGGTCGTGGAGCTGCTGGCGGCGCCGGGCGGCTGTCAGATCGAGGTGCACGACCCCGATCCGGCCGGCCCGGGCGAGCTGGTCTGTCCGGACCCGGACGCCGCGGTCGACCCCTGGCAGGAGCACGGCCGCGGGCTGCTGTTGATCCGGGCGCTCAGCAGCGACTGCGGCCACCGCCCGACCGCGCACGGCAAGGCGGTCTGGTTCACGCTCCCCCGGGTTCCCTCCCAGCGGGGTCCGCGGCGGGCGTGAGCGCGAGGCGGGAGTTGCGGCGCCCGTAGACCGCGTACAGCACGGACCCGGCGACGAGGAAGCAGGCGAAAACCAGCCAGGTCCGCCAGCCGGTGCCCCAGATGAGGTAGAGGCAGAAGCCGATGCCGAGGAGCGGGCTCAGCGGGTAGAGGGGCACCTTGAAGGAGCGCGCGAGGCCGGGTTCGCGGCGGCGCAGCACCAGGACCGCGAGGTTGACCACGACCATGATCGCCAGGGTGCCGATGGTGGTGAGTCCGACGACGACGTCGAGCGGGGCGAAGGCGGCCGGGACGGCGAAGACGGCGGCGACGATCCAGGTGTTGGCGACCGGCGTGGCGGTCTTCGGCGAGACCCGTTCGAGGACCCGGGGCATGAGGCCGTCGCGGGACATCGCCATCAGGATGCGGGTCTGGCCGTACATCACCGCGAGGACGACGGAGGCGATGGCGACGACCGCGCCGAAGGCGATGACGCCGCCGCCGACGCTGGAGCCGGTGACCTGGTCGACGATGAGGGAGAGCGCGGCGGGCTTGCCGGCGACCTCGTCGGCGCCGAGGGCGCCGATCGCGGCGAGGGCGACCGCGCAGTAGAGCACGGTGACGATGCCGATGCAGATGAGGATCGCGAGCGGGATGTTCCGGCGCGGGTTCCTCACCTCCTCGCCGGCGGTGGTGATCGCGTCGAAGCCGATGTACGAGAAGAAGGCGACCGAGGCGCCGGCCGTGATGCCGCCCATGCCCTCCGTGGCGAACGGCGAGAGGTGCCCGGCCTCGAAGGCGGAGAAGCCGATCGCGCAGAAGACGATCAGGATGCCGATCTTCAGGATCGACATGGCGGCGGTGGCGCGGGCGCTCTCGCGGACGCCGCGGACCAGCAGCGTCGCGGCCATCAGGATGACGATCACGGCGGGGAGGTTGATCACGCCGCCCTCGGCCGGGCCCGCGGCGAGCGCCTCGGGCAGCCGCAGGCCGGTGACGCTGTGGAGGAGTTCGTCGAGGTACTGGCTCCACCCGACGGCGACCGCGGAGACGGAGACGCCGTACTCCAGGAGCAGGCACCAGCCGACGAGGAAGGCGGCCCGTTCGCCGAGGCTCGCGTACGCGAAGGAGTACGACGACCCGGAGACCGGGATCGCGCCGCCGAGCTCCGCGAAGGAGAAGGCGGTGAAGACGCAGGTGATGGCGGCGAGGACGAAGGAGACGACGACCGCGGGACCCGCCTCGGCGACGCTGTCGGCGAGGCCGACGAAGATGCCGGTGCCGACGATCGCCCCGACGCCGAAACACACGAGCTGGAAGAGGCCCATGGTGCGTTTGAGGCTGTGGCCCTCAAGGTCGGCGCCGGATTCGGCGATCAGCTGCTGGGGGGACTTGATCCGCGAAAACATGCGGCGCTTCTCATCTCTGGTCTTGCATGTCCGGTCGTGCAGCATGCGTCAGGGGGGTTCGGGCATGTATGCCCGAACCCCCCTGAACGATGCGATCCCCGACTTTAGACCGCGCCCCGCATATTCACCCAATCGGGCGCAAAGCTATGCCGAGACTGAGCCTGAGCCTGAGCCTGAGCCTGAGACGAGATCTATCCCCGGTCGGCCAGCGTGGCGACGAGGACCGCCTTGATGGTGTGGAGCCGGTTCTCGGCCTCGTCGAAGACGACCGAGTGCTCCGACTCGAAGACCTCGTCGGAGACCTCCAGCTCGGTCAGACCGTGCCGGTTGTGGACCTCGCGCGCGACCGCCGTGCCCAGGTCGTGGTAGGCGGGCAGGCAGTGCAGGAACTTCACGCCCGGGTTCCCGGTGGCGCGCAGGACGTCCATGGTGACGGCGTACGGGGAGAGCGCGGCGATCCGCTCGTCCCACACCTCCTTGGGCTCGCCCATCGAGACCCACACGTCGGTGACGACGAAGTCGGCGCCCCGGACCCCGTCGGCGACCGACTCGGTGAGGGTGAGGGTGGCGCCGCTCGCCTCGGCCAGTTCGCGGGCGGCGGCGACGACCTCGTTCGACGGCCAGTACGCCTCGGGCGCGACGATCCGCACGTCCATGCCGAGCAGCGCGCCGGTCACGAGGTAGGAGTTACCCATGTTGAAGCGGGCGTCGCCGAGGTACGCGAAGGTGATGCCCTCCAGCGGCTTGTCGCTGTGCTCGGTCATGGTGAGCACGTCGGCGAGCATCTGGGTGGGGTGCCAGTCGTCGGTCAGACCGTTGAAGACGGGGACGCCCGCGAAGGCGGCGAGCTCGTCCACGGTGGCCTGACTGTCGCCCCGGTACTCGATGCCGTCGAACATCCGGCCGAGGACGCGGGCGGTGTCCTTCACCGACTCCTTGTGCCCCATCTGCGAGCCGGAGGGGTCGAGGTAGGTGGTGGAGGCGCCCTGGTCGGCGGCGGCGACCTCGAAGGCGCAGCGGGTGCGGGTGGAGGTCTTCTCGAAGATCAGGGCGATGTTCCGGCCGCGCAGCCGCTGCACCTCGCTGCCCGCCTTCTTGGCCGCCTTCAGCTCGGCGGCGAGGTCGACCAGACCGCGGAACTCCTCGGCGGTGAAGTCCAGCTCCTTGAGGAAGTGGCGGCCGGAGAGGTCAAGGGCCATGGCGGGCGCTCCTGGGGGTACGTGGGGTCGGGACGGGTACGACGGGACACTGGAAGTCTATACATAGCCCAGCATGCTTATACAGCCCCCAGGACCTGTCCAAACAGCCCTGCCCGTACGGCCCCGGCCCCGGCCCCTGGCCATGATGTCTCGTACGGCCCCGGCTGTACGGCCCCGGCCGTACGCCCCCGGCCCACACGGCCCCTCGTACCCCGCCCGCTCACACCGCGTCCCGCACCACGGGGCAGCTCATGCAGCGCGGGCCGCCCCGCCCCCGCCCCAGCTCGCTCCCCGGGATCTCGATCACCTCGATGCCCCGCTTCCGCAGATGCGTGTTGGTCGTCACGTTCCGCTCGTACGCCACCACCACGCCCGGCTCCACCGCCAGCACGTTGCAGCCGTCGTCCCACTGCTCCCGCTCCGCCGCGTGCACGTCCTGCGTGGCCGTCAGCACCCGCACGTCCTGGAGCCCCAGCGCCGCCGCGATCGCGCTGTGCATCTGCTCCGGCGGATGGTCCGTCACCCGCAGCGCCTGCCCCTCGTCGCCCGGCTCGATCGTGTACGAGCGCAGCATCCCGAGGCCCGCGTACTGGGTGAAGGTGTCCCCGTCCACCATCGTCATCACCGTGTCCAGGTGCATGAACGCCCGCCGCTTCGGCATGTCCAGCGCCACGATCGTCCGCGCCGAACCCGCCGCGAACAGCCCCCGGGCCAGCATCTCCACCGCCTGCGGGGTCGTCCGCTCGCTCATCCCGATCAGTACGGCGCCGTTGCCGATGACGAGCACGTCGCCGCCCTCGATCGTCGACGGATAGTCCGCCTGCCCCTCCGACCAGTGGTGGAACGGGCCCGCCTCCGGGCCCGTGAAGAGCGGATGGTGCTTGTAGATCGCCTCGAAGTGCACCGTCTCGCGCTGCCGCGCCGGCCACTTCATCGCGTTGATCGACACCCCGTCGTAGATCCACGCCGAGGTGTCGCGGGTAAAGAGGTGGTTCGGCAGCGGACCCAGCACGAAGTCGTCCAGCTCAAGAGCGTGGAAGCGGACCGACGTCGGCTCCCGGTGCGCCGCCAGGAACTCCCGCTTCGTCATCCCGCCCACCAGCGCCTCCACCAGCGCGCCCGTGTCCAGCGAATCGAACGCGGCCCGCAGATGGTCGGCGGCGAGCGGCCCGTACTCCTTCTCGTCGAAGACCCGGTCCAGGACCAGCGCCCGCGCCGCCGGCACCTCCAGCGCCTCCCCCAGGAGATCGCCGAAGAGATGCACCTCGACGCCCCGGTCCCGCAGCACGTCCGCGAAACCGTCGTGCTCCTGACGGGCCCGCCGCACCCACAGCACGTCGTCGAAGAGCAGAGCGTCCTTGTTGGTCGGGGTCAGCCGCTTCAGCTCCAGATCGGGGCGATGGAGGATCACGCGGCGGAGCCGGCCGGTCTCTGAGTCGACATGGAATCCCATGCGCCCATCCTGACGGAGCGAACGGCCGCGCGCGTCGGAAGCGCACGGCCGAATTCCGCGCCGCAGCAAGGGCGGAGGAGCGGCTCGCCCGCCGCCGGTCCCCCCTCCCCCGCACCTACAACCTCGGATCCACCGGCTCCTACAGCCTCGGATCCACCGGCTCCGACTCCAGCGCCAGCACCGCGAAGACCGCCTCGTGCACGCGCCACAGCGGCTCGCCCGCCGCCAGCCGTTCCAGCGCCTCCAGGCCGAGGGCGTACTCGCGCAGGGCGAGCGAACGCTTGTGCCCGAGGTGGCGCTGCCGCAGCCGCTCCAGGTTCTCCGGACGGGTGTACTCGGGGCCGTACACGATCCGCAGGTACTCCCGGCCCCTCACCTTCACGCCCGGCTGCACCGGCCGGCCGGAGCCGTCCCTGACCAGCGCGGCGAGCGGCTTCACGACCATGCCCTCGCCGCCCGCGCCGGTCATGTCCAGCCACCAGTCGGTGCCCGCGCGGACGGACTCCTCGTCGCCGGTGTCGACGACGATCCGCCGCGTCACCTGGAGCAGCCCCGTCGGATCGTGCTCGACGAGCCGGTCCAGCCACCCCAACTGCGTGTCGTGCGGGACGTCCGCGAGCGACCGCCCGCGCACCGCGAGCAGCTGGAACGGCGCGAACCGTACCCCTTCGAGCCCCTCCGTCGGCCAGCAGTACCGCCGGTACGCCTCCGTGAACGCGCCCGCGTCCGCCGCCCGCTCCCGCTGCGCCGCGAGCAGCCCGTCGAGCCCCTCGACCCCGCGCGCGACCGCCGACTCCAGCGCCCGTACGGCCTCCGGGAGCACGGCGGCCGACGCCGCGCCGACCGCCGCGTACTGGTGGCGCAGCAGCCCGCCCGACTTCAGCGACCACGGCATCAGCTCGCCGTCGAGCAGCAGCCAGTCCGTGTCGAGCTCGTCCCAGAGCCCGGCCGCCCCGATCGCCGTCCGCAGCCGCGCCAGGACCTGCTCGGTGGCGGTGTCGTCGTCGAAGAACGGCCGGCCGGTCCGGGTGTGCAGCGCGCCCGTCGGCCCGTCCACGCCGAACCGCTCCCGGGCCGCGTCCGCGTCCCGGCAGACCAGCGCCACCGCCCGCGAGCCCATGTGCTTCTCCTCGCACACGACCCGCCCGACCCCGTCCGCCCGGTACTGCGCGAACGCCTCCGCCGGGTGCTCCAGATAGCCCTCGGCCCGCGCGGTCGGCGTCGGCGCCATCGTCGGCGGCAGGTACGCGAGCAGCCGGGGGTCGACCGCGAACCGGCTCATGACCTCCAGGGCCGCCGCCGCGTTCTCCTCCCGCACCGCCACGTTGCCCAGGTGCTGGGTCTCCACCGTCCGCCGCCCGTGCACGTCGGCGAGGTCCAGCGGCCGGCCCTCGTGCCCGCCGGGCGCCTCGGACGCCAGCGGCCGGACCGGCTCGTACCAGACCCGTTCGGCCGGTACGTCGACGAGCTCGCGCTCCGGCCAGCGCAGCGCGGTCATCCGCCCGCCGAACACCGCGCCGGTGTCGAGACAGATGGTGTTGTTGATCCAGGACGTCGTCGGCACCGGCGTGTGCCCGTACACGACCGTCGCCCGGCCCCGGTAGTCCTCCGCCCACGGGTAGCGCACCGGCAGCCCGAACTCGTCGGTCTCGCCGGTGGTGTCCCCGTACAGCGCGTGCGACCGCACCCGGCCCGACGTACGGCCGTGGTACTTCTCCGGCAGACCGGCGTGGCACACCACCAGCTTCCCGTCGTCCAGGACGTAGTGGCTGACCAGCCCGTCGATGAACCGCCCGACCTCCTCGCGGAACTCGGCCGGCTCGCGCTCCAGCTGCTCGACCGTCTCGGCGAGCCCGTGCGTCTGCTGGACCTTCCGGCCCTTCAGCCAGCGCCCCAGCTTGTTCTCGTGGTTGCCCGGCACGCAGAGCGCGTTCCCGGCCGCCACCATGCCCATCACCCGGCGCAGCACGCCCGGCGAGTCCGGCCCCCGGTCGACGAGGTCGCCGACGAAGACCGCCGTACGCCCCTCCGGGTGCTTGCCGTCCACATAGCCGAGCCGCCCGAGCAGCGTCTCCAGCTCGCTCCGGCACCCGTGGATGTCACCGATGATGTCGAACGGGCCGGTCAGGTGGCGCAGATCGTTGAACCGCCGCTCCAGCCGCACCTCCGCCGCGTCCACCTCGGCGGCCGACTTCAGGACGTGGACCTTGCGGAAGCCCTCCCGCTCCAGACCCTTCAACCCCCGGTGCAGTTCGCGCCGGTGACGGGGAATCACATGATCCGGCATGCCGGCCCGGTCGGCCCGCAGCGCGTTCCGCTCCCGGCACACCGACTCCGGCAGGTCGAGCACGATCGCGATCGGCAGCACGTCGTGCTCCCGCGCCAGCTGCACGAGCTGCCGACGCGCCTCACGCTGCACGTTCGTCGCGTCGACGACGGTCAGCCGGCCGGCGGCGAGCCGCTTGCCGACGATGTAGTGCAGCACGTCGAAGGCGTCCCGGGACGCCGACTGGTCGTTCTCGTCGTCCGCGACGAGCCCCCGGCAGAAGTCCGAGGACACCACCTCGGTCGGCTTGAAGTGCCGCCGCGCGAAGGACGACTTCCCGGACCCGGTCGCCCCCACGAGCACGACGAGGGACAGATCGGTGACGGGCAGCACCCGCCGCTTCCCGTCGGGGTCGGCCGCCGTATCGATGGTGTCGTTCATATCGGTCGTATCGGTTGTATCGGCGCTCATGCCCGGTCCCCCTTCTCCCTCTTCGTCCCATCGTCATCCGTCGCCGTGCGCGTGAACACGGCCATCTGCGTCGGCGCGCCCACCTCGGGGTCGTCCGCCCCGACGGGCGCGAACGCCACGCCGTACCCGTACCGTCCGGCCACACCCGCGGCCCACTCCCGGAACTCCGCCCGGGTCCACTCGAAGCGATGGTCGCCGTGCCGGACGTGCCCGGCGGGCAGCGACTCCCAGCGCACGTTGTACTCGACGTTCGGCGTGGTCACGACGACCGTACGGGGCCTGGCCGCGCCGAACACCGCGTACTCCAGGGCCGGCAGCCTCGGCAGGTCCAGGTGCTCGATCACCTCGCTCAGCACGGCCGCGTCATAGCCCGCGAGCCGCCGGTCGGTGTACGCGAGCGAGCCCTGCACCAGCTTCACCCGGGCGGCCTGCCGCTCACCCATCCGGTCCAGCCGCAGCCGGCGCGCGGCGACGGTCAGCGCCCGTACCGACACGTCCACGCCCACGATCTCCGTGAACCGGACGTCCTTCAGCAACTCCTGCACCAACTGACCCTGACCGCAGCCCAGATCGAGGACCCGGGAGGCACCGGCGGCCCGCAGGGCGGCCAGGATCGCCGCCCTCCGGTGCTCGGCGAGCGGCACCGGCCGCTCCTCCGTGTCGCTCGCCTCGTCCACGGCGTTGTCGACGTCCTCGACGTCGAGCCCCTCGGCCTCGGCCAGCCGGACCAACTCCAGCCGCTCCGACGCCTCCCGGGCGAGGCTCCGCCGACGCGACAGATAGCGCGTGGTGATCAGCTCACGCCGAGGATGCGCCGCCAGCCAGCCCTCACCGGCCCGCAGCAACTTCTCCACCTCGTCGGGCGACACCCAGTAATGCTTGGCGTCGTCAAGCACAGGCAGCAGCACATAAAGCTGGTTCAGCGCATCCGCCAGCCGCAGCCCGTCACCCTCCAGCACCAGCCGCACATACCGCGAGTCCCCCCACTCGGGGAACTCCGCGTCCAGCGCGATCGGCTCGACCTCCACCGCCGCCCACCCCAACGGCCCGAACAATTCCCGTACGAGCTCCGCCCCGCCCCGCGCCGGCAGCACCGGCACCTCGATCCGCAACGGCAACGGCTCCGCCGCCCGCCCGGGCAACGCCCGGCACACCCCGTGCAACGCCGTCTTGAACACCTGCGCCATCGCGACGGCGAGCAACGACGAAGCGGCATAGGGCCGGTCGTTCACATACTGCGCAAGCGCGGCATCCGGCGCCCCACCCCGCCCCTTCCCCTTCCCCCGGCGCACCAACGCCACAGGATCCACCTCCAGCAGAAGCGCCGCAGTACAACGCTCCGCCGAAGCCTCCGGATAAAGCACATGCGCAACCCCACAAGAGGTCGAGAACGCCTGCGCCCGCCCAGGATGCTTATGCAGCAGAAAACCAAGATCGGTAGCAGGAATCTCCGGGCTGCCGGTAGTACTGATCGTCAAGAACACAACCCGAGTATGAGCGCCCCACCCAGACCTCTACCAGGCAATTTCGGCGCGCGCGGCGAGGTGGGTGGGGGAGCTGGTGACGGGGTGGCGGCCGGGCGCGGGTGGCGGCCGGATGCGGGTGGCGGCCGGGCGCGGGTGGCGGCCGGATGCGGGTGGCGGCCGGGCGCGGGTGGCGGCATGGCGGACGCGCCGGTGGGGGCGCGGGACGGGGGTGGGCGCGGTGATGGGGGCGCGGGGCGGGAGTGGGCGCGGTGGCCCGGGTGTCGGCCGGGGACAGCGGGCGGGGCGCTGGTCGTTGGCGAGGCGGGCGCGCCGGAGGGGCGGTGGTCGGGGGGTCGCGGGCGCGCTGGCCCGGGTTGCCGGCCTGGCCTGGCCGGGGCGCGGGCGGAGGCGCCGCTCGCGGTGCCGGCCGAGGCGCGGGCTGCAACACCGGTCCGAGCACCGGCAGGGGCGCAAGCCACACCAGCTGGGGCGCCGATCGGAGCACCGGCCGCGGCGCTTGCCGCGGCACCGGCGGGAGGGGAGGAGGGTGGGACGGCCGCCCGCCAGCCCGCCCCCGATCCACCGGGCCCACCCCGCCACCACCTAGAGCGTGGGCCGCCGCCGCTCGCGTCCGGCGAGGGCTGCGACGGTCTTCGGGCCCACCCGGCAGCAGCCACCGATCAGGCGGGCGCCGGCGGCGGCCCAGGTGGCGGCGAGGTCCGGGGCGGCGGCGGGGCCGTACGCGGACGGACCGCGCCAGCCTCGGGCGTCGGCGTCCCACCGTTCGCCGCTGTTCGGGTAGACGACGGCCGGTCTGCCGGTCGTGGCGACGGCCGCGGCGACCGCGTCGGCGGCCTCGGCCGGGTCGCAGCAGTTCACCCCGACGGCCACGACCTGCTCGTTCCCCGCCGCGACCGCGAACGCCTCCGCCAGTCCCTGCCCGGCCCGGGTCCGGCCGCCCGTGACCGTGTACGACAGCCAGACCGGCACCCCGCACCCCTCGACCGCCCGCAGCAGCGCCTCCGCCTCCACGGCGTCCGGCACCGTCTCCAGCACCAGCACGTCCGGCGCGGCCGCCGCGAGCGCCTCCACCCGCGGCCGGTGGAACGCCACCAACTCCCGCACCGACAGCCCGTACCGCCCCTGGTACTCGCTCCCGTCGGCGAGCATCGCTCCGTAGGGCCCTACGGAGGCCGCCACCCACACCTTCCGCCGTGCCGCCCTCTCCGGGGGCCCCTCCCCCACCCCCACCCCTCCCTCCCCCACTCCCCCCTCCCCCGGTTCCGCCGCCGCCCGGGCCAGGGCGACGCTGCGGGCCAGGAGGCCCGCGGTCGCCCTGCGGTCCAGCCCGTGCCGGGCGAAGCCCTCGTACGTGGCCTGGTAGCTGGCGGTGATCAGCACCTGGGCACCGGCCCGGACGTAGGCCGTGTGGGCCGCCTCGATCTGCTCGGGCGCGTCGGCGAGCAGTCGCGCCGACCAGAGCGCGTCCGGCAGGTCGCAGCCCTGGGCCTCCAGTTGGTTGGAGAGCCCGCCGTCGAGGACGAGCACGCCGTCGGCGAGGGCCTGGGCGAACGTCCGGTCCGGTGCCATCGGCTCAGCCCAGCTGCGGCGCGACCTGCGCGGAGATCAGCTCCAGGTGGTCCAGGTCGTCCAGGTCAAGGACCTGGAGGTAGACCCGGGAGGAGCCGATCGCCGCGTAGCGGCCGAGCTTGTCGGCGACCTCGGCGGGCGAGCCCGCGAGACCGTTGGCCTTCAGTTCGTCCACGTCCCGGCCGATGGCCGCCGCCCGGCGCGCCACCTCCGCGTCGTCCTTGCCGACGCAGACGACCAGCGCGTTGGAGTACACGAGGTCGCCGGCGGGACGTCCGGCCGCCTCGGCCGCGGCACGGACGCGGCCGAACTGCCGCTCGGTGTCCTCCAGGGACGCGAACGGGATGTTGAACTCGTCCGCGTACCTCGCCGCCAGCCGGGGCGTACGGCTCGCCCCGTGGCCGCCGATCAGGACCGGGATCTTCCGCTGGGCGGGCTTGGGCAGTGCGGGCGAGTCGGTGAGACGGTAGTGCTCCCCTTCGTACGAGAACGTCTTGCCGACCTCGGTCTCCCACAGGCCCGTGACGATCGCCAGCTGCTCCTCCAGCCGGCCGAACTTCTCCTTCGGGAACGGGATGCCGTACGCGGTGTGCTCCTCCGCGAACCAGCCCGCGCCGAGGCCGAGTTCGACCCGGCCGCCGGACATCTGGTCGACCTGCGCCACTTGGATGGCGAGGACGCCCGGCAGCCGGAAGGTCGCGGCGGTCATCAGGGTGCCGAGACGGATCCGCCGGGTCTCCCGGGCGAGGCCCGCGAGGGTGATCCAGGCGTCGGTGGGTCCGGGCAGTCCGTCGGCCGAGCCCATGCGCAGATAGTGGTCGGAGCGGAAGAAGGCGTCGAAGCCGAGGTCCTCGGTGGCGCGGGCCACCTTGAGGAGGGTGTCGTAGTCGGCGCCCTGCTGGGGTTCCGTGAAGATGCGAAGATCCATGCCTCCATCCTGCACCGTCGGGTGCGTGTCAAGCCGTGCGTCAGCGCGCGGCGCCGTCCGGCCCGGTCGGGTGAATATCCGTCCCCTCTGGCGGGACGCGTCACCGCTGGACAGTGACCGTGACCGGGCGCCGTCGTTGGCTCGGGCGGAGCCGGACCGCCCGGCCCGCGTGCCGGCGGCCGCAGCCGGTGCGTCGTTCTTCTCCCGTGGTCCCGTCCGAACCGGCCGGGGTCCGGGGCGAGGAGGCCGCGATGTCCCAGGAAGCCGCGTCGGAACAGGCGCTGCCCGAGCAGCACGTGCCGCAGTCCGTGCCCGAGCAGCAGGCTCCGGGAGCCCCGAAGGGTCTGCTCCAGCAGATGGAGGAGCTGATGGCGGCGCTCTCCGCCGACCTCTCCCAGCTGGACGCCGACCTCCAGTCCACGGCGGAGCGCCTGGAGCCGGAGGCCGCCGACGAGGACGGGCACGCCGGTCTCCACGACGGCCCCGACGCAGGCCCCCACGTCGACCCCCACGCCGGTCTTCACGACGGCCGGCACGACGGCGGTCCCGGAGTGCGCTGACGCGCCGACCGAGCGCCTTCCTCCCCCGTCCCCGTCCGGGCCTGGGACCGTCACCGGTCCCGGGCCCGGTCGCGCTCCCGCCCCCGTTCCCCGTCGCGCGCTCCGTTGTTCTCCCCTTCGCGCACCCCGTTGCGTTCTTCCTCCCTGCCCGTTTCCCTGCCCGTTTCCCTGCCCGTTTCCCTGCCCGTTTCCCGGCCGGGCTCGGGGGCCGGGCGGGGGGTGGGGGGCCTGGGGTGCGGGGTGGTGGGCAGGGGGCCCGCTCGGCCCCGGGGCGGGTCGGGAGGGCGGGCCCGGCCCTGTTCGCGGACGTCGAGGCGGCGCAGCATGCCCCGGACGCGGTCGCCGGCCTCGTCGGCGGCGTCGATGGCCTCCATGCACTGCCAGTACAGGCCCTCGTCGTCGGTGACCGAGGCCACGCCGACGAGGGCGATGCCGACCTCCCCGAGGAGCTCACCGAGGGCGGTGAGCGCCGAGCGCGGGTCGCCTACCTCGGAGAGCCGTGCGGCGCGCGGTCCGGCCGCTCCCCACGTCGGGTACTCCCCCGCCTCGCTGAGCCCCCGTGCCTCACCGCGCAGCTCCAGCGGTCCGCAGAGCGCGAGGTGACTCCCTATGGCCTGGGCGAGGGCCCGGGCCTGCCAGGCTTCCGCCACGATGTCGTGTGCCGTCCCACTCTCCGCCAGCGCGCGCAGGCCGGCCTGGACGAGCCGCTCCGCTTCCATCAACTCCGCCCCCGTTCGTACGACTTGCCGTTCCCTCAATCCACTACCCAGAGTGAGGCCGCCTGAGCCCCGGCACCAGAGGAATTCGGAAATCTGTGGACAGGCATCTCGACAGGGAAGAAGCGATCACTCCGAAGAGTGACGATCATCCACAGCGGCGTCCGACTCGTCCGTTCCGTCCCGTCTGCGGGGTGGGAAGCGGAGTTCGTTCCGGTCGATCTTGGCGGCGAGGGCGGCGAGGGGGTCGACCCCCAGCACCTGGCAGAACTGGAGGAGGTAGGCGAGGACGTCGGCCACCTCGTCGGCGACCCGGTGGGCGGAGTCCGGGTCCTCCATCACCTTGTCCGCCTGCTCGGGCGTCAACCACTGGAAGATCTCCAGGAGTTCGGCCGCCTCGACGCTGAGCGCCGCCGCCAGGTTCTTGGGCGTGTGGTAGGGCTGCCAGTCGCGCGCCGCCGCGAAGGCGGCGAGGCGGCGCTGGAGCCCCGCCACGTCGTGTTCGGTGTCCGTCACGGGGTCAGGTCTACCACCGTCACCCCGGGGGTTCGCCGGGCTTCCGCCGCGGTGCCCTCGCCGACCGAGCCCGCGAGCCGGATGTGGCCGTCGGCGGCGATGGCGGCGGCCAGGTCGAGGAGGGCGGCCGCCTGGCGGGCGTCAAGGCCCCGGTCGAGGTCGTCGGTCAGGAGTGTGAGGCACTGCATGGCGTCCGGGACCTCGGCGATCCGGTCCATGGCGAGCACGCCGGGGCCGGTGAGGAGGGTCAGCGCGAGGGCGAGGTAGCGGAGTTCGCCGTCGCCGAGCCGGCCGAGCGGGGTGGCGGGACGGGCGCCCCGGGCGAGGAGGGCGCCGACGGTGCCGTCGCGGAGTTCCTGCACGCCGATGCCGGTGACGGGCCCGGCGCAGCCCGCGCCCGCGACGGCGGCGAGCCGCTGGTGACGGCGGGGGCAGGCGTTGTGGGTGCGGTGCAGGACCTCTGCGAGGTTGGCGCAGTCGCGCAGGAGCCTGCCCTCGCCGGGGAGGACGGGGGCGCGCATCCTGGCCGGCTCGGGCGCGCAGGGGAACAGCGAGCGGAGGCCGACCACGGTCTGTTCGGCCGCGGCCAGCACTTCGCGCTGCCCTTCGGTCGCGCCCGCGACCCGCAGCGGCAGGAGGGCGGTCCCGAGCAGGTCGTCGGGGAGCGGGGCGCGGGTGACGGGGGTGGCGCCCGCGGTGAGCCAGGCGGCCTGCACGGTGGTGCGGCCGGGGTCCCTGAGGGCGGTGGTGAGGAGGGTGCGGCCGTGGCGGGTGAGGCGTTCGCCGACGATGCGGAGGTCGGGGTCCGCCTGGACGGCCAGGTCGAGCCGCACCGGCCCGACGGGGCCGTCAACCGTGCAGCCGATCCGGAAGCCGCGGCGGCCCTGCGAGTCCGGCCGCGCGCTCTCCGGGACGCGGGCGGCGGGATCCGGGAACACCTCCGTGAGCGGATCCCCCGCGCCGAGCCGGGCCAGCGCCTCGTACGCGCCGAGGACGGTGGACTTCCCGCTGCCGCTGGGACCACTGAAGAGCGTGACCGGCCCGAGGGCGTACGTGGCCCGCCGCCGCCCCGCGAAGGCGGAGAGCCGCAACTCGGTCACGACGGGCCTCGCGACGGCCGACGGCTCGCCCCGGTCCGCCGGGATCCCCCGCGCGCCGGCTTCGGTGCCGGGACGTGCACCGCTGTCGGTACGTGAACGGGTGCGGGGTGGCGTGCCGGTGCCGGTGCCTGCTCCCGTACCACCGCCCTTGCGGGATCCCTGACCGGCGCTCGTGCCCGTACCCGATCCCGTACCCGTACTCGATCCCGTACGCGATCCCGTACGGCCACCTCCACCCCCGCCCCCACCTCGCCCCGGGGCCGGGGCCGGGGCCACGGGCGGTGGGGTGGAGCGGGGGTTCGGGACGGTGTCCGGGCGCGGGTTGCGCGAGTCGGAGGTACGGGCGCCGGAGGAACGGGGGTCGGAGGATCGGGGGTCGGCGGAACGGGTTTCAGGGCTGCCGGTTTCGGGGGTACGAGTGTCAGGTGTGCGGGTGGCGGGGGTGCGGGGGCCCGGGGTGCGGGCGAGGGCGGGGCCGGCGGTGAGGTCCATGATCGGACCGTACGCAGGGGCGCCGCTGACGAACCGTTACGCCGGGATGACCTTCCTACGATCGGGGGACGCTCGCGCGCGGGGCGCCGACGGGCTCGTCGTCCTCGTCGCCGGCCGGGCCGTCGCCGGTGCTCTCGACCTGGGTCCCGGGAGGGGCCAGCAGGAAGACGTTGCGGTCGACGCGGTGCATGCCGCTGCCGATGCCGAAGACGACGCCGCTGCTGAAGTCGAGGACGCGCTTGGCGACTTCGGGGTCGGCGCTGGTGAGGTCGAGCAGGACCGGGATCTGGGCGATGAGGTACTCGGCGACCTCGCGGGCGTCGGCGAAGACCTGGACCCGCAGCACGACCATGCGGCGCTGTTCGACGGACTCGTACTGCTCGGGGATCGTGCGGTGGTCGACCCTGGACGGCCATCCGTCACGGCCGCGCAGCGGCAGGACCTGGGCCAGGCCCTCCCACTGCTCGTCGGTGACGTCGTACCTCTCGTACCTACTCATGGCCCCATCCTCCCGCTCCTCACCCGTTCGGCCCAACAACGACACGGGTGAAGGGGTGAAGGGCGGGTCGGTCGGAGGTCAGGAGGAAGCCCGGCCGAGGTCAGGCGAAGGTCTTGGCCAGGCGGCGCAGGCCCTCGGCGATCTCGTCGGGCGAGTGGGTGGTGAAGGAGAGCCGGAGGGAGGCCGGGTCGGGGGTGCCGGAGAAGAAGGGGGCGCCGGGGACGTAGGCGACGTTGTGGCCGACGGCGGCCGGGAGGAGGGCGGTGGCATCGCGGCCCTCGGGGAGGGTGGCCCAGACGAACATGCCGCCCTCGGGCCGGTTCCAGCGGCTGCCCTCGGGGAGGGCGGCGGCCAGGCCGTCGAGCATGGCGTCGCGGCGGGCCCGGTAGGCGGCGCGCATGCCGGCGACGTGGGCGTCGAGGTCGCTGTCGCGGAGGTAGCGGGCGGCGGCGGCCTGGTCGACGGTGGAAGTGTGCAGGTCGGCGGCCTGCTTGGCGATGACGCAGGCGCGCCGGAGCGCGGCGGGGGCGCGCAGGTATCCGAGGCGCAGGCCGGGGGCCATGACCTTGGAGAAGGAGCCGAGGAGGACCGCGCGGTCGGCGGCGGCGGGGAGGCCGGCGATGTGGGGCACGTGCTCGCCCTCGAAGCGGAGTTCGCCGTACGGGTCGTCCTCGGCGATCCAGAAGCCGTGACGGGCGGCGGCCTCGGCGACGGCGGTGCGGCGCGCGAGGGGCAGGGTGCGGCCGGTGGGGTTCTGGAAGGTCGGAATGATGTAGAGCAGGGTGGGCTTCTCGCGGGCGGCGATCTCGTCGAGGGCCTCGGGGATGATGCCGTCCTCGTCGGTCGGGACGGGGACGACGCGGGCGCCGGCGAAGCCGAAGCTCTGGAGGGCGGCGAGGTAGCAGGGGTCCTCGACGAGGACGACGCTGCCGGGTTCGAGCAGCGCGATGGTCAGCAGCGTGAGCGCCTGCTGGGAGCCGGTGGTGACGAGCAGGTCGTCGGCGCCGGTGGGCAGCCCTCGGGCGGTGAGGCGGGCGGCGACGCCCTCGCGGAGGCCCGGGTCGCCCTCGGTGGTGGAGTACTGGAGGGCCGAGTGCGGGATGTCCGTGAGGACGGCCTGGTAGGCGGCCTTGATGCCCGCGGTGTCGAAGAGTTCGGGGGCGGGCAGGCCGCCGGCGAACGAGATGACGTCGGGGCGTGCCGTGAGCGCCAGGATCTCCCGTACGGGAGAGGAGGCGACGTTCCCCAGCCGGGAGGTGACCGGGGGCGTGGGGGCGGCGGCCTGCGGGACGGCTGCCGGTGAGACGCCGGCCGTCGGGGCGGCAGCCGGTGAGTCAGTGACCGGCGAGGCGGCGACCGGCGTGGCGGCATCCGGCGAGACGGCGGCGGCGGGCGAGGCGGCGCCGGGCTGGGGCACCAGGGCGGCAGAAGGCATGCGGCTCAGTGTATAGAGCAGCGTTTGGGTGTCCAGGAGTCGGCGCTTTCCCGACTGGGCGGAGTCGGGAGGGAGTTGGCGCCGCCGACGGTGAACGTCCGGGTGTACGTGATGCGGTGGGCGTCCAGCGCGCGACGGGTGGCGTCGGCGCGGGCCTCGGCGCCAGGGACGGTCGGGTCGTGGAGGACCCCGGCGACGCAACCGCTGTGCGCGATCTGCACGCCGACCGCTCCGGTACGCCGGGCCAGGGCGACGAGCGCGTCGAACTCCGGCTGTCGCAGCACCCGTTGGGCGCGTCGGGCGCTTGCGGTCGCGACCCGCCCGAGCAGCGCGGTGTCACCCTCGGCGAGGGCGCGGCGGAGCCGGTCGCGGAGCCGGGCGTACGCGCGGAGCTCGGCAGGGGTCGGCGTGGCGGCCGGGGCGGGCAGGGCCAGGGTGTCGACGGGCGCGCCGCCGCCGAGGAGGCAGCCGACGACGAGGAGCGGCGGCAGCGCGGGCCCCAGGACTTCGAGGACGCGGCCCTCCCGCTGGGCGAAGAGAACCGGCCGGGCGTCGAGCATGAGGGGATCGCTGGCGCGTTCGGCCCGGACGGCGAGGCGGGCGGTCGTACCGGCGTCGAGACGGATCCCGTACGCGTCGGCGACGGCCCGCACGGTCGCGAGGACGTCACTGGTGGAACTGCCCATGCCGAGCCCGAGCGGGACGCTGCCGGTGAGCCGCAGCGTGCCGCCGTGGGCGGGTCGTCCGGTGCGGGCCGCGCAGACGGTGACGGCGAGCCGGGCGGCACGGGCCGCTTTGGTACGTCCTCCGGGGACGACGGTCACGGCGTCGGGCGGGGTGCCGGGGCGCGGGGTGAAGTCGGCGCGGGTGCCGGGGGCGGCCATGGGGAGCGTGACCAGGCCGGCGCGCGGGCGGCCGTCGGCGTCGAGGAAGACGCCTTGGAGGAGCTCGCCGTGGTGGGAGGGGGCGTGACCGGTGCCGGGGGTGGGGGTGGGTTGGACGGGGGCGGGGGCTGGGGCGGCGGCGGAGGTGCTGGTGGTCACCTGGAGAGTGTGACCTGCGGGGTTGGGGGGTGGGGGCGGCGGGGTGGGGGCTGAGGATGCCGGTGCAGGCGGCGCGCTCGGTGGTGAAGGTGGGGGGCAGGGCGTCCACCCCGCAGCCGTACCCCGGCCCGGGCGGGAGTCGGGGCTGCGCGGCTCAGCCCGTCGGCCACCACTGGGGGCCCTCGGGGGCTTCCTTCACGAAGACGAGGGCGTCCTTGGTCGTCAGCTGGGTCGGGTCGAGGGGTGCGTAGCCGTGCCAGGGCGACTCGCGAGGGGTGGGCGTTGCGTCCCCGAGCGCGGCGGACAGCCGGTGCGGGTCGAGGAGGATCCGGTCCTCGGGGAGTGCGTACAGGAGGCCCTCGACGGTGTCCGGGGGCGGGTCCTGCACGCCACGGTGGCGGATGGTGCCGAGGGCGGTGGCGACGAAGGCGTACTCCTCGCCGAGCCGGGAGGCGGCGATCGCGCCGGCACTCCACCACTCCGGGCGCCACTCCCCCATCCGCATGCTGCTGCGGTCGCGCTGGAGGTGCGCGTTGTGGCCGTGGGCGAAGACGGGGCCGCGCTCGGCGAGAGCAAGCAGGTTGGCGGCCATGAGGGCGTCGCGGAGGGTCAGCAGGCGGCCGAGGCGGGCGGGCGAGGTGTCGGCCATGGCGGAGTGGTAGCGCAGGAGTCCGGTGGCGGTGCGGGCGCAGAGCCGGGCCCGCTCCCAGCGCTCGCGTTCCGCCGGCTCGCCCAGGTCCGGGGTCAGCGCGTCGAGCAGGGCCGTCAGGTCGTCGGCGATCAGCCGCAGCCGTTCGGCCTCGGGCGTCCGCCCCACGGACCGGGAGGGGTCCCGCATCGCCGCCGGTTCGGTCCAGCGGCGGTCGTCGCCGAGGAGCCCGTCGAGGGTCTCGGCGGCGCAGGGCAGCATCGTGGCGTCGTACCGGGCGGCGAGGTGGGCGTGGAGGGCGGTGAGCGCCTGCCGGGGGCTCGCCCCGCCGCTCGTCTCCAGCGGGCCGTCGAACCCGGCGAACCGCACCTGTTCTTCTGCGGGCCGGCCGTCGTTGTACGCGCGCATCCAGCGGACGAGTTCGCGGTTGGCCGGGGAGCCGCCGAAGCCGTGGCTGAATCCGCGCTCCATGACGTCGTCGAGGTCGTCGGAGGCGGAGTCGGTACCGGCCACGGAGCCGGTGACGTACTCGTCGACGATCAGACCCGCCATGCAGTCGCTCTCGATCGCGATGACCCGGCGCCCCTCCTCCTCGACCAACTGCCGGAAGAGGTCGTTCCGTACATGGAGGAGGACGTCCTCGCCATGGGTCGGCTCCCCCAGCGCGAGCAGGCGTGGCCGTCTTCCGAGCATCCCCAGGAGGTTCGCCGCGTCGACGACGTGAGCGGCGTCCCCAAGGACGTCCTTGATGGCGGCGTTGTCGGCAGGAGTCATGATCTCAACCTCATCTCTTCCTCTTCCTCTTCCTCTTCCGGGATCAGATGAAGGAAGGCAGGCGCGCGGTCGCCCCGAAGGGAGCCCCCGCAGCACCTGAGGCTGGAAGCTACACCTGAACATCCAGTTGAACTTTGTCCCGCTAGAAGCAAGCTCTTGCGCCGTACAGTTTCAAACGTGGCTTATTTCCGACCCGCCGATCTCGCCCAGGAACACGGCATCTCTCCGCAGACCGTCCGCAACTACGAACGCGACGGCTTCCTCCCTCCCGCCGACCGCACCGACTCCGGTCACCGCCGCTACACCGAACGCCACGCCGCGGCCCTCCGGGCCTACCGCGCCCTCGTCCTGGCGCATGGCTACACGGAGGGCGGCACGATCATGCGGTCGGTCGTAGACGGGCGTCTGGAGGACGCCCTGGCCGCCGTCGACCGCAGCCACGCCGAACTCCTCCGCGACCGGGGCACCCTGGACGCGGTGGGCGAGGCCCTGGCCCACCTCACCAAGGACTCGACCGGCATTCCCACCGGCACCTCCACCGACACTTCCACCGACACTTCCACCGGCACCTCCACCGGCGCTTCCTGGCGCGCCGCTCCGAGAACCACCCAGCCCTTCACCATCGGCGAACTCGCCCACCGCCTGGGCGTCAGCGTGGCAACCATCCGCGCCTGGGAGAAGGCGGGCGTCCTCCTCCCGGACCGCGACCCCGACACCAACCACCGCACCTACGACGCCGACACCGTCCGCGACGCCGAACTGGCCCACTTCCTCCGCCGGGGCCGCTACCCCCTCGACCTCATCGCCACCGTCGTCCAGCAGGTCCGGGCGGCGGGCGACACCCGCGCCCTGGAAGCGGCCCTCGCCGACTGGCGCGGCCGAGTCTCCACTCGGGGCCTGGCCATGCTCAAGGCAGCCGCCCTGCTCGCCGACTACCTGGCGCTCGACGAAAGACAAGGCCCCAACCCCAGCCCCAGCCCCAGCCCCAGCCCCTGAGAGGAGCGGACGGAAAAACCCCTCCCCCTCCCTCAAGAATGGCGGTGGTACGCCTTGTTCGCGATGCGCCAGGTGTCGTCGGTGCCTCGGACGAGCAGGAAGACGTCGGTGAAGGTGTCCGGGCCGTGGACGAGCGTCATGGTGGCGGTCGCCACGGTGCCGTGGACGTCCACGGAGTCGATGCGACGGGACCGGGCCGGTTCGTCGGGGGCCGGTCGGCCGGGGAAGAGGGCGCAGTACTCGTCCAGGGGCCAGGACACGAAGGCGGAGTCCCGCACCCCTTCGATGTGGGCGGTCGGGAGGAAGGCGTCGCGGAAGTGGACGGGGTCGCCGGTGGCATGCCCACGGACGTACGCCCGGAGCGGTGCGAGGACGGCGTCGTCCACGGCGGGGACGGTTGCGGCGACGGCGATGTCCGCCTCCGGGCCGGCGGGAGTACTGATCAGACCGACGGCGTTGCGTACGGGGATGTCCGAGGCGTCGGCGAGCAGCGCCATGTCCTTGGCCAGCGCGCCGATCGTGAACTCGGCGGCGGGAGTGGCTGTGGCGGGGTCGGCGTTCGGTCGCCGCCGGTCGTGGGCAAGGAAGGGCCGTTTACGGGACACGAGCGCGCCGAGCTGGCCGAGTTCGAGGATGGCCAGGACCTGGTTACGGGGCAGGCCGAGGGCGTCGCCCTGTTGCAGGGCGTCGCGCAGGGCGAGGACGGCGCCGGCGAGGCTGTTGTTGGCGAGGAGTTTGAGTGCGGCGGCGGTGGAGGCATCGGACACCGGGCGTACGGTGCCCAGCGCGTCCAGCACCGGCCGGACCCGGTCGAGCGTGTCCGGTTCGGCGGCGGCAGCCAGAATCTTCAGGGCACCTGCGGCGACGGCGGCCACGGAGCCCAGTACGGGCGCGTGGACGTAGGACGAGCCCAGGCGCCGGGCCAGCTCGGACGCCTCGGCGGGGGCGATCGTGCCGGTGTTCAGCACCACCGCGTCCGGCCGCAGCGCGTCACGGACGGCGTCCAGCACCTGCCGGCAGGCCGGACCGTCGAACAACGCCAGCACCACGACATCGGCCCCCGCCACCGCCTCCTTCGGGTCGCCGACCGTCTTGACGGCGCGAGACGCACGCCCGGAGCGTGTCCAACCGACGACATCCCAACCCTCCTTCCCACCCTGCCCCTGGCTCTGGCCCTGGCCCGGATTCTGCGCGGCGAGGCGTGCCGCTATCGCGTCGCCCATACGTCCCAGGCCGAGGACGGCGATCCTGCGGGTTGTGGTTGTGGTTGTGGTTGCGGTCATACGCACAACGGTGGTGCACCACGAAACCTGCGACAAGCGCAGATCTCGCAGGGCAGCTCTGCGCACACCGCATACCTCATGCCTCCCTCCCGCTAGGCATACTGGCGCGATGGAACTGACGGTGTGGCGGACCTTCGTGACCGTGTGCCGGCTCGGTTCGCTGTCGGCGGCGGCCGCCGAGCTCCATCACACGCAGTCGGCCGTCTCCCGACAGATCGCCGGACTGGAGCGGCAGCTCGGCGTGCCACTGATGGAGCGCCACGCGCGCGGCGTCCGTCCCACGCCCGCCGGCGAGGTGTTCCGGCGCCACGCCCTGGCCACCCTCGACGAGGCCGACCGCGCGATCCGCGCCGTACAGGCAGTCCGCGACGGGGCGTTCGACCGACCGCTGGCCGTCGGCGCCACACCCTCCCTGGCCGCAGGAATCGTCCCCGAAGCGATCCGCGCTCTCCTGACACAGCTACAGGCTCAACCCCCGACACACCCCCACCCCCAGCCCCAGCCCCAGCCCCAGCCCCAGCCCCAGCCCCAGCCAGGATCCCTCCGATGGAGCCTGCTTCCCGGTCTGAGCGCGCCCCTGCATCACCGGGTGGCCTCCGGCGATCTCGACATCGCGGTCGTCACCGACGCGCCGCCCGGCCTGCCCCAGGAGCCACGCGTCGAACGCCGCTTCCTCGGGCTCGACGAGATGGTCGTCGCCCTGCCCGTCGGCCATCCGCAGGCCGGGCACGGCCCCGTGCCCATGCGGGCCCTGGCCGACCAGTCCTGGGCCGAGGACGACGACGGCTCGGCGGCCCTCCTGCGCCGGCACGCCGCCCGGGCCGGGCTCACCGCGCGTATCGACCTCACCGCGGCCGATCTACCCGGCAAGCTGGCCCTGGTCGCGACCGGTCACGCCATCGCGCTGATCCCCGGGGTCCTGGTCCGCGCCCTGCGGCCCGATGTGACCACGGTGGGCCTCGTGGATCCCCCGACCCGGGGCATCTACGCGATCACGCCTCGCCGCGACCCCCACCCCTCCACCGCTCCCCTGCTCGACCACCTCGCCACGGCCTGCGCCGCGCTCCATCCGAACCGACTGTCTGACTGACTGACCGACTGACGGACGAGCCGAGGGCGACGAGCGCCGCGGCTCCGCCGAGGGCTGCCAGTACGGCGAAGAGCCCTGGGTAGCCGCCCAGCGGCGGGGCGAGGAGGGCGGCGGCGAAGGGT
This sequence comes from Streptomyces sp. NPDC059201, assembly GCF_042754585.1. Taxonomy (NCBI): domain Bacteria; kingdom Bacillati; phylum Actinomycetota; class Actinomycetes; order Kitasatosporales; family Streptomycetaceae; genus Streptomyces; species Streptomyces sp. NPDC059201. Next base: position 185,757 of record NZ_JBHZBB010000005.1, on the reverse strand, counting down.
GCGAGGGCGGATGCGGTCATGGCGGGAGCGCTGAGGATCCCCGAGAGCTTGCCGTAGTGCCGGGAGCCCCAGCGGTCGGTGATGGCGGTGGCCTGGAGGAGGGTGAGGTTGCCCCGCACCATGCCGGCCACGACCGAGACGGCGATCAGCAGACCGTACGGGCCGGGGGTGAGGGCGAGGGCGGCCGTGGTCAGCCCGCCGAGCGCGACGAGGACCACCGTGCGGGTGGTGGTGCCGGTGTGCCGGGCGAGCGGGGCGTAGAGAGTACGGCCGAGGGTCTGGCCGGCGCCGCCGAGGCCGAGGGCCCAGGCCGCCTGGGACGTGCTGTAGCCGCGTTCGACGAGGAGCGGGACGAGGGTGACGACGACGGCGTACATCGCGAACGCCGAGAGCGTGAACGCGACCGCGAGAAGCACGAACGGCCTGCTGCGGACGACCTCGTGGGGCGTCGCGTCCGTGTCGGCGGGCGTGGGCGGAGCCGGGGGCCAGGGGGCCCGCAGCGCGAGGGCGTGGGCGGGGATCGTGACGGCGGCGAGGATCCCGGCGAGCACGAGGTAGGTGGCGCGCCAGGTCAGGTGGTCGGCGAGGGCGGCGGTGAGCGGGGCGAAGACCGTGGAGGCGAGGCCACCGGCGAGCGTGACGATGGTGAGGGCGCGGACGTGGTCGGGGGCGAACCATCGGGTGAGGGCTGCGAAGGCGGGCTGGTAGAAGGTGGCGGCCATGGCGAACCCCGCCAGCAGCCACCCGGCGAAGAACACCGGCAGGTTCGGGGCCATCGCCACGATCACCAGGCTCGCCGTGCCGACGGCCGAGCCGGCGGTCATGACCGCACGGGGACCGCGGTGGTCGATGATCCTGCCGACGCGGATCCCGACGATGCCGGAGACCACCAGGGCGAGCGAGAACGCCGCCATCGTGACACCGGCGGACCAGCCGGTGTCGGCGGTGATCTGCGGGTTCAGGACGGGGAAGGCGTAGTAGACGATGCCCCAGCTCGTGATCTGCGTCGCGCACAGCGCGGGCAGGACGGCCCGGGGCCGCGACCGCTCCCCCGCTCCGGTCGCGGCCCCGCCCAGGCGCGTGTCGAGGTCGGTCACGAGCCGCAGGAGGAGGAGGCCGGTGCCGAGGTGCCTATCGGGATGAGCGCGGTGGCGGTTGTACAGCAACCGCCACCGTCCACCGTGGTGTTGGCGTCGGTAGCGGTGGCCGTCTGGTCGAAGAGTCCGGCGCCGCCGCAGACGCCGGTCTCCGGGAGGACGAGTTCGACGCGCTCGGCGGACTCGTGGTCCCCGGCGAGCGCGGCGACGACGGAGCGAACCTGCTCGTAGCCGGTGAGGGCGAGGAACGTCGGCGCGCGGCCGTAGGACTTCATGCCGACAAGGTAGACACCCTCCTCCGGGTGCGACAGCTCCTTCACACCGTGCGGGTAGACGGTGCCGCAGGAGTGCTGGTTGGGGTCGATGAGCGGGGCCAGCGCGACCGGCGCCTGGAGGCGCTCGTCCAGGCCGAGGCGGAGCTCGTCGAGGAAGGACAGGTCGGGGCGGAAGCCCGTCAGGACGATGACCTCGTCGACCGGTTCGAGGCGGCGGCCGTCCTCCGCGATCAGGACCAGGCACCCCTCGGCATCGCGCTCGATCGCGTCCGTACGGAAGCCGGTGACGGCGTCCGCGTGCCCCTCGTCGACCGCGGCCTTGGCGGCGAGACCGAGGGCGCCGCGCGCGGGGAGCTGGTCGGCGGCGCCACCGCCGAACGTGGAGCCGGAGATGCCACGCCGGAGGATCCAGGTGGCGCGCGTGTCAGCCCTTGTGCTGTCTTCACCTGCTTCGGACCTCGCGAGGTCGGCGAGGGCCGCGAGCGCCGTGAAGGCGGAGGCACCGGAGCCGATGACGGCCGTACGCTTCCCGGCGTAACGGGCCCGTACGGAGGGGTCCTTGAGGTCGGGGACGCGGTAGGAGATCCGGTCGGCCGCCGCGCGCTCGCCGAGTGCGGCCAGGCCGTCGCCGCCGGCGGGGCCGGGGCTCGACCACGTACCGGAGGCGTCGATGACGGCGCGGGCGAGGATCCGCTCCTCGCGGCCACCGGCGTACGTGACATGGACAGTGAACGGCCGACCCTCACGGTCGGCGTCGACGATCCGGTCGCGGCCCGCGCGGGAGACGCCGGTGACCCGGGCACCCACGCGCACCTTGTCGCCGAGAACGTCGGCGAGCGGCTGGAGGTAGCCGTCCACCCACTCACCACCCGTCGGGTACGTACCCGAGTCCGGCCGCACCCAGCCGCTCGGGGCCAGGAGCTTCTCGGCGGCCGGGTCGGTGACCTCGCCCCACGGGGAGAAGAGCCGCACGTGCGCCCACTCCCGTACCGCCGCGGCCGCCCGCGCCCCGGCCTCCAGGACCAGCGGCTCCAGCCCTCGGCCGACGAGGTGGGCGGCGGCGGCCAGACCGACGGACCCCGCCCCGATGACCACGACGGGCAGCCGCTCGACGGAGGCGGCATCAGTGGCGGTGGCGGTATCGGGGCCGGTGGCGGTGGCGGCGGCGGCATTCATGACGGTTCCCCTCATATTTCGACATCCGTCGATCTCTCCACCCCCAGCATGACACCCTGCATCGACAAACGTCAACATAGACATTCATCTAACCAAGACTGCCTAGTTCGACGTGTGTCAACATAGACATATGTCGAATGCGAAGGTGCTGCCGCTCGTGGAACCCCCTGTCGAGGCGTGCTGCCCGCCCCTCGCGGAGCGCCCGCTGACGGCCGAGGAGGCCGAACGGACCTCCGTCATGTTCAAGGCGCTGGGCGATCCGGTCCGGCTGCGCCTGTTCTCGGCGGTCGCCTCGCACGAGGGCGGCGAGGCGTGCGTGTGCGACATCTCCGACGTCGGCGTCTCCCAGCCCACGGTCTCCCACCACCTGAAGAAGCTGAAGGAGGCCGGACTCCTCTCCTCCGAGCGGCGCGGCACCTGGGTCTACTACCGGGTCGAGCCCGCCGTCATAGCCGCCATGGGCGCACTCCTCACCAAGGCCGCCACAGACTGACCGTCACAAATCGACGCCTCAAGGACCGACGCCTCACGAACCGGCGGCAGGCCGCCTCAACCGCTCCGCGATCGCGCGGGCGGCGTCGCGGGCGGGGCGGCCGACGCCGATGAGGGTGGCGGACGCGGGGCCGGTCCAGTCGCCGTATCCGAGAAGGTGCAGGCGGGGTTCGGCGAGGGCTTGGATGCTGCCCGCCGCCATGGCGATACGGCCGCGCGGACCGCGCAGCCCGAGCGGCGCGAGATGGGACAGGGCCGGGCGGAAGCCGGTGCACCAGACGATCGCGTCCGCCGCCGCGCGGGTGCCGTCGGCCCACTCCACCCCGGTCGCGGTCAGGCGCGTGAACATCGGCTGGGCCTTGAGGAGTCCGGCGTCGCGGGCGGCGCGTACGGGCGGGACGGCGACGATGTCACCGAGCGACGCGACGCCTCCCGTGTCCGTACGGCCCTCGTCGAGGGCGCGGCGGCGGGCGGTGGCGAGGTCGAAGAGGGCCCGGCCGTCGATGTCGTCGGCGAGGTAGCGAGGTTCCCGCAGGGTCACCCACGCCAGTTCCGTCAGCTGCGTCAGTTGCGTCAGTTCGGTGTCGCACGCGAGGTCGGCAGCGATCTGGGCGCCGGAGTTGCCGCCGCCGACGACGATCACGCGCCGCCCGGCGAAGTCCGCCGGCCCGCGGTACTCCACCGTGTGGAGCTGGGCGCCCTGGAACTCCGTACGCCCGGGAACCGAGGGAACGAACGGCCGCCACCAGGTACCGGTCGCGCTGATCACCGCCCGCGCCCGCCAGGCACCCCCATCCGCCTCCACCCGGAGAAACTCGTCATCCCGACGAACGGCCACGACGCGCACGGGCCGGACGACGGGAAGCTCGTACCGCTGCTCGTAATCTGAGAGGTACGAGACGACATGCGCGGCGTCCGGGTACGTCTCGCCCGGCTGCGGCGGCATGAGCCGGCCGGGCAGGGAGGAGTACGCGGCCGGCGAGAAGAGGCGGAGGGAGTCCCAGACGTGCTGCCAGGCACCGCCCGGGGTGGCCTGGGCGTCGAGGACGACGAAGTCGAGGCCGAGGCGGCGCAGGTGGTACCCAGCACTGAGCCCGGCTTGACCGCCACCGATGACGACGACATCGAGCGCCCCCGTCATGCGAACTTCTTGCGCCAGGCCAGCGACACGTACACCAGCCCGACCAAAACAGGCACCTCGATGAGAGGCCCGACGACACCCGAGAGCGCCTGCCCGCTGGTGACGCCGAAGGTGGCGATGGCAACCGCGATGGCGAGCTCGAAGTTGTTGCCGGCGGCGGTGAAGGCGAGGGTGGCGGTGCGGTCGTAGTGCAGGCCGATCGCCTTGCCGAGCAGGAAGGTCCCGAACCACATCACCGCGAAGTACACGAGCAGAGGCAGCGCGATCCGCACGACGTCCAGGGGCTGCGAGGTGATCGTCTTCCCCTGGAGGGCGAAGAGGATGACGATCGTGAAGAGCAGGCCGTACAGCGCCCACGGCCCGATCTTCGGCAGGAACTTCGTCTCGTACGTCTCGCGGCCGAGCTTCCTCTCGCCGACGCGGCGGGTCAGGAAGCCGGCGAGCAACGGGATGCCGAGGAAGATAACGACATTGAGCGCGATCTTCCCCATGGAGATGTCGAGGCTCTCGCCGTCTCCGAGTCCGAGCCAGCCGGGGAGGATGTCGAGGTAGAACCAGCCGAGCAGGCCGAAGGCGACGACCTGGAAGACGCTGTTCAGCGCGACGAGGACGGCTGCCGCTTCGCGGTCGCCGCAGGCGAGGTCGTTCCAGATGATGACCATGGCGATGCAGCGGGCCAGGCCGACGATGATCAGGCCGGTGCGGTACTCGGGCAGGTCAGGCAGGAAGACCCAGGCCAGCGCGAACATCACCGCAGGCCCGAGCACCCAGTTCACGACGAGCGACGACACCATGAGCTTCTTGTCGCCGGTGATGGCGTCGAGCTGGTCGTACCGAACCTTGGCGAGGACCGGGTACATCATGATCAGCAGGCCGACGCCGATCGGCAGGGAGATCCCACCGATCTCGACCCGGGCAAGGGCGTCCCCCATCCCGGGGATCAGCCGCCCGAGACCCAGGCCGAGTGCCATGGCCAGGAGGATCCAGACGGCGAGGAAACGGTCGAGCGTCGACAGCCTCGCGACAACCGAAGAGTCCTCGACAACGGCCGCAGGGGCGTTGGGGGCGGTGGAGGTCACGGGCAGGCCCGCTTGGAGTCGGCGGAAGCGCGGGCGGTCGCGGCCAGCGCGACGAACTGACCGGCCAGCCCTTCGATGACCTCCGGCCTGAGCCGGTAGTAGGTGAACCGCCCACAAGGCTCGGTCTCCACGACCCCGGCCTCCCGCAGCACCCTCAGATGGTTCGAGAGATTCGTCTGCTTGGCACCCGTCTCCTCCACGAGGTGGGTGGTGCAGAGCGTCTCGCGGGCGAGCAGGGTCACGATCCGAAGCCTGAGGGGGTCGGCCAGCACCCGAATCAGGTCAGCGTCGACTGACGTCATCATGCGCTGATACTGTCACATCACTCACCACTGATACCACCCGGAGTCGACCCTCCCCTCCCCCTGAGGAAGAACCGATGACCACCCCGCTCGCCTCCGTCCTCTTCGTCTGCGTCCACAACGCGGGCCGCTCCCAGATGGCCGCCGGATTCCTCCACCACCTGGCCGGCGACCGCATCGAGGTCCGCTCCGCCGGCTCACTCCCGGCCGACCACCTCAACCCGGCCGCCGTAGAAGCCATGGCCGAAGCCGGCATCGACATCTCCACCCACCACCCCAAGCCCCTGACCACCGAAGCCGTCCAGACCTCGGACTACGTCATCACCATGGGCTGCGGCGACACCTGCCCCGTCTTCCCCGGCAAGAAGTACCTCGACTGGCCCCTGGAGGACCCGGCCGGCCAGGGCGTAGAAGCGGTCCGCCCGATCCGCGACGAGATCAAGGCCCTCATCGAAACCCTGATCACCGAGATCGACACCCAGCACGGGCCCTGACCGACAATGAGCATCAGACTCTCGAGCCCCCGAGACCCTTCGGGGAGTTCGGGACAGGAGGACGGCCCAGAGCAACCGGCGTGAGCCACGCGTTCCGATCTACATCTGCCGGACCACCGGCGTCCTCAGGAAGTGGTCCCATCCAGCCCACTCGAAGAGGCAGGCGGCGAGAACCGCCTGCTCCGAAGGGCTCCTCAGATCCCAGTACCGCCCCGTCACGACGCCCGCCTCCTCGCCACGCTCGATGAGCCTCGGCCTGATCCGGCGAGCGATGAAGCGTACGCCGATCGAGTCGCCCTCCAACGCGACGTAACGGCGCGATGGGCGCATCGCGGACCTGGCGGCAGCATGGAACGGGATGCCGTCCAGATGCCCCTCCACACCTTGGGAGAGGCTTCTCTGCGCGAAATACCCCGGGGTACCCAGCTTGTTGATGACAAGCCTCGGTTCCCCGCGCAAAGAAATGGACCAACGCTCCGCACCGTTCGCGATTTCCTCGATATTCCTACCGACTCCAGGCCCGCGAGTGAGCAAGACATCGCCTTGCGGAGTGGAGCCTTTGGCGAAAACACCCTCGGTTGCCGCATACAGGGCCCAGCGGTCATGGGGAACCACTCTCCCCAGCGTCAAGCTCCCCAAGGTGTCTTTCGAGAGGGGAAACTCATTCATCGGCGAAATCCATCCTCCACCAGACACCTGGACGCCCCCCTGATGCCCCGCCAAGCGCCACGGAAAGGAAATCAGCCGCTCAGCGCCCCGCCCCTACTTCACCGGCTCCAAAATCGGGACGCACTCTACATGATGCGTCATCGGAAACACGTGCGACTCCAAGCCATCAAAGAAAACGCAGGTCAGACGGGTGCGCGCACGCTGCACCCGTGTCGTCATGGGCCTGGAGCGTCAACTAAGCGTCACCGGCGTCTGCCGTACCGCCCCCGAACCAGAGGGCCAGCATCAACACAGCGAAGCCGCACAAGGCAATAATGTGAGCGATGAGTGTAAGCTGGCTTTCCCTCTCACCGACCTCGGGCTGCACTCTCGCCGTCCGCGATAACTTTGACCGAGTACATGGGTGATTCGTGAGCGGTTGCCCTGCGACCTCCAGCCGCGAATGGGGGCGAACACCCAGTTTGATGAGCTGGCGGCACTGGCGCCAGGTGGCGGACCGGCACTGGTCCGGGCCGGAAATATTGCGTTCCGGCCCCGTGGTGCAGCGCCGTACCGCAGAGTGGGTCAACCGGAGTGAGGCCGAGCGAATGAAGGCGGTGTGCGGTTCGATCGCACCGCGCAAGTGACCGGAGTGCGCGAGCCGGCCCCTCTTACCTCGGCTCAGGCTCCGCCCGTTTGCCGGATGCCGGATGCCGGATGCCAATCAAACCTGTCACGGAAGGCGGGCAAGCCGGTCGAGGGCCGTGTCGAGGTCCCTCTCCCCCGCCCTCCTCAGTACAGCCGCGGCCTGCCCTATCGCCTCAGCCGACTCGGCCGTCCTTCCCGCAGCGTTGAGCGCCTTCGCGAGCCACACCAGCGTCCGGGCCTCCCTGCTGCCATAGGTCAGCGACCGGTACAACACGCGGGCACGCACCAACTCGACGACAGCGGCTTCGGGATCTTCCCGTGCCATCCGGATGCGGCCCAGACTGAAGTGCGCGTGCGCCTGACCGTTGATATCGCCGGTGTCTGTCAGCAGGGACAGGGCCCGCAAGCAGCACTCGGCCGCCTCCTCGTACTGCCCGAGGTCGTACCGCGCGCTCCCGATGCCGCTCAGTACGGCCGCCTGCCCAAGGACGTCCTGGAGTTCTTCGAAGGCGGGCAGGGCCGCACCGAAGTGATCCAGCGCCTCATCGGGAGCACCACTCTCCTGGAGCAGAACCCCAAGGGTATGGCGCCCCAGGGCGGCTCCCAGCGTGTCTCCGTCGTCGCCACTGATCCGCACTGCGCCGTTCAGCTCCCGCACGGCAGCCTCGACGTTGCCCAGGGCTCGATGGGTCCCGGCGAGCATCCGGCGCACCATGGCCACGTCGGCCGGACCGGACTCCCGTGTCGCCGCGGGGAGAGCGCGATGGAGACCGGCGAGCGCGTCCAGATGACGATCGGACCGCCACTGGAAGGTGACCAGGGTCATCGACAACAACCATGTGAAGCGGTCGAGTCCGTGCCGCTGGGCCAGCCCGACGGCTGCGGTCAGCGTCGAGTACTCCGCCTCGAACCACCTCATCGCCGCCGTCGCGTCAGCCGGGTCCATGACTACGAGTGTGCCGGGCTGGCCGATCGGCAACCGCCGCCCGGGCTCCAGCCGCCGGTCGCAGGCCCATGCCTGGTGCAACAGGTAATGCAGCACTCGCTTCACTACGCGAATACGCTCGGCTTCGGCCCACTCGCGGGTCAGCGCCTCGGCGTAGACCCGGACCAGATCATGCAGGGCGTACCGCTCAATCGAGGGTTCGAGCGCCAGGCTCATCCCTAGAAGCTCGTCGACCGCATTACTGACGTGAGGACTGTCCTCGGGCTCGATCGCCCGCAGTGCCGCCCAACTGATCGTCGGCCCCGGATGGATCGCCAGCCGTTCGAGCAGTCTTGCCGCCGGCGCGGAGAGCTGCCGGCGGGAAGCGTCGAGCGACAGACGTACGCTCAGATCCTCGGAGCCCAGGTCGAGTGAGCGCAGCCGAGTGCTTTCCACTCGCAGTTCGCGCACAATGTCCGGCAATGCCCATGGGCGCCGTTTGATGCGCGCGGCCATGATTCCGAGCGCCAGCGGAAGCCCGGAACAATGTTCCACGATGTCGGGCACGAAGGGAGCGGCTGTGCGCATGCGGTCCTCGCCGAGCCGCTTGCCAAGGAGTGCGGCAGCGTCTGTACGATTCAGTGGCTCGAGAGGGATGAGTTCAGCGTGCTCCCGGATCTCCAGCCCGTCGAGGTGGCGGCGGCCGGTGACGATCGTCGCGCTGGCGCCGGCTGGGGGGAGCAGACGGCGGACGTGCGCCTCGTCCCGCGCGTTGTCCAGGATCAAGAGAACCGAACGGTCCGCAAGCGCAGTGCGGTACGCGGACAGCATGCCGTCCGGCGTCGGCGTGGCCGGGCGCACGCCAAGATCGTTCAAAAGCCGGGCGATGATGTGCTCGTGGCTCAGAAGGCCCTCAGGAGCGACCCCTCCAAGATCAACGTGCAGGATGCCGTCGGCGAAGTACTGGTCGAGCGCCACCGCGACCTCAACGGCGAGCGCGGACTTCCCGACGCCGGGCAGTCCCGACAGGGCGACCAACCGGGACCGCTCCGGGGATCGCCCCAGAAGAACCTCGGTCATCCGGTCGCGCTGCCGGCGGCGCCCCACCAGCGAGACCGACACGAGCGGAAGCTGACGGGGCCTCGGCGGGGTCATGGCGCGGAGGGAGACGGCAGTCCCCTGGTCGTATTCACCTGTCGTGCCCGCGAGCAGGAGGTGCGCGGTGGAGCGGCCGCATTCCCGCTCCCACTCTGCCAAAAGCGGTGGAATCTCGACCTCCCTGCCGAGCGTACGCAGTGCGCACACCTTGAGTTCAAGCAATGCGTCACTCGTCGGCCAGTGCACCAAGGCAGAGTCGACCCGGTCGAGGGCGGCCCGCAGCTGAACGCACTCCAGTTCCGTCTGGACACAGGCGGTCGTGGCCTCCCGGAGCTCCCCCATCAGTTCATGCCGTCTCCGATCGAAAGCAACCCCTTGCATCCCATCGAAGAGCATCCCGCGCCACTCCCCTATGGCGTCGCGAAGTGATTCGAGACGCACCGAGGATTCGCGTGTGGAGTCCGCCGTCCGCAGTAATCCACGGAAACGCAGGTAATCAACCTCTTTCGACTCGACATAAACTCCACAAAACCCCCTCTCATTGCTCTCGGGGCAAATTTCTGGCACAGACTTCCGAAGCTGGTGGAAAGTCTGCCGAATTCGATTCGGACTCAACGGCTCCTGGGGCCATAGGTAACGCATGATCTCGTCGTGGGACGCACGAAGGCCGGGCGAGACAAGGAGAACGACCAGCAACTCCAGGGCCTTTCGCGACCTCACCTCGACGACCCGGCCTGCCCTGAGGACTGTCACCGGACCCAGTAACCGGAGCTCCATGACATCTCACCTTCTTCCCGTTCTCGGTTGATCCGCGCGCATCGGAGGAGAAGCATGGCACATCCCGTCGAGCGGCATTTAACGTTCGCCTAACGCTTGCCACTTGGCGCGACGCGATCGGCCTGCCAATCTTCGAGCATCCCGATCCGGCTAGTCCGTTGGGACGAGAGTCACTGGGTCATCCATTCGACAATTCCGAATAGATATTCGATTGTTGGAGAATCCGCCCAGTAGTCGAACAAGGAACTCAAGGCTAGGAGAAGCTCATGCCCCGAAACCACATCGAACGCCGTACCAACCGGCCCGACCCGAGGCGCTGCGTCAACGGGACGAACTCCACCCGGCGGCACGACGCCCGTCTGACCTCCGGTGCGGCCTCCGCCACATGGCACGGCCGCGTATGGAAGCCCGTCCGTCCGGCGGCTGAACTCGCCTGCGAATCGGCGCTGTTCTCCGAATTCGAGTAGAACAGGCCTGCCAAGGCTCGGGGCAGTGACGCCGGAGCCGGGCCGGAGGCGGGCTTGAGCGACACCGCTGGAGGCGGGCCCTGGGGAGGGAACCTCGGCCCGCCTCCGGTCGATGCAACGGGGTGCCGCCGCTCACCCGGGCGGCGGTCCTCCTGGAGCCCTTCCCTCGAATCCATCCGAATCCCCCACATCAGAGGAGAGCCGACCGGTCCGGCGCCTCGCGACGCGGAGCCGGAATCGGCACGGCGGCGGCATCCGGGGCCAGGTTTCGGTCGTCGGGAAGGCTCTCGATCCCTTCGTCGGAACGCTCAGGCGCGATCTCCCCGTCTGTCGCGTCCGCTCCCGGTTCTTCCGCCGCCACGGTGGGAAGGACGTACGCCTGAGCCAGTCCGGCAAGGTGCAGAGGAAGCGGAAGAGAGAGCGCGACCGGATAATCGGGAGCCATACGCAGTTGGTGCGTCGCGAGAGCAATGGCCTCGGGTTCGTCGGGCGCGGAAGATGACGGCATCTCCACGTCCCGCTCCGTATGGCAGCCGAGCACGGCGATCTCGACCAGCGTCGGGTTCCAGGCTCCGGTGCCCGCCTGGGAGGTGAGCTTTCCCACGGCGTTGACCCGGGCGGCAAGCCTGTCGAGTGCCGGTGACACCGCGAAGGATCCGGGACGTTCCGTGCTGCTATAGAACACCCGCGCAGCGATGTCACCACATGCCCCGCCCCTTGGAGGTAGTGCCCAGAACCCCGCCGGCTGGCCATGGGCCTTGCCCGGCTCCGCCAGGCCCCACCACTGAGCCGTCTCATGCCCGACTCGCCCGCGCACCCTGACCAGGCGGAGTTCGTCGTCGATGCCTCCCGGTGGAGCGTGGCCGACCCTGATCGCGTCGGGTTCGATCTGCCCGTCCTGCAGCCAGGGCCAGTGCGACCTGCTGTTCTGCGCATGAGTGATGAGAACGGTCGGGTGATGGCGGAGCGAGTGCAGCATGCGCTGAAGGAAGCGCGCGGTCTCCTTGCGCTGCTCTGACAGATTGGTCCGCCGTGCCTTCGCGGTGATACGCGGCGCGCCGTCGACGCCGGGCTTGTCCGGAGCGAACGGGTCGATCTCGACCTTCTTCACCAGCCCGAGCAGGAAGTGCGGATAGGGGACCCAGGAGCGGGTGTCGTCGTCCCATCCACGGACGACGCAGAGTCCACCGCCCTCGGCGAGCGGAGTGACGAGCACGGCGACCGGCAGATGCCTGGCCAGCCGGGTAGGTCCGTCCTTACGCCGCTTGACCATCCAGAGGGCGGCGTACTGAACACCGTCCGGCAGGTCGCCGCCCAGGGTGTGTTCCGGCAGGACACGTACGCCGAGCTGGCGGAAGCCGTCCAGCCAGGCTTGGTGAGCCCGGTGTTCGACTGTGTCCGCGTTGGCGATCCGCCGTTCTCCAGAGGGCGTGACGACGAACTGGGTCAACACACCCGCATCGGCGCACCCGAGGCGCTGGGCGAACTTGGGGTCGGTGTCCGCCTCGCGGAAGGTCGTCCGGTGGCCGATCTCGACCAGGGCGAGGCCGGGACGGCTCGGGTCGGCGCCGTCCGCGCGCAGCCAGCCGCTCAGCTCCCGGCGGCGAACGGTCAGAGCACGGGCCGCTCGCTCTCCCCGGCGCCCGATGGCCGGGTCGAAAACGAGCCCGTCCGCGAGCCCGTCGGTGAGCGGCAGGCAGCGCAACCGCACCACGAGTTCCGGGCTCCGCCATTCGAGTATCACGGGCCGACCTGGACGGGCGTCGTCGAAGGCCTGTTCCGACAGGTCGTGCGCTCCTCCGTCGCCGTCGAAACCCAGCGTCCTGGCGAACTCCCGGACCGCGTGGCAGCGTAGTTCCGCGGTCCGCCAGAGCAGCCGGGCCGTCACATACGTCTGCGCGGCTTCCGGATCGGACGTGAGCCCGGCACGGTCCCCGAGCACCGCGATGGCGCGGCGCCGGGCAAGCGCCGCGCGCGATTCCTCGGCCTTCTTCGCTGGCTCGCCCAACGGCTTGGCACGCCGATTGGCCGGGGCTCCGATGCCCTTTCCGCGTCCGCGCACCAGATCGGGCAGCCGGACCACGCCCGGCGGCAGCGCCGCCTCCGCCCAAGCCGTGAGCTGGGACCTCTGATGGGGCATGAGTCCCGGGCCGACCTCATGCGCGCCCATGTGGTTGCTGTGGACGACGGCGGCCCGGACGCCAGGGCCTTCGCCGATCCAGTCTTCCGGGCTTGCGAGCAGGTGGTCGGGGGCGGGGAACTGTCCGACAACGCTGAGCTGGTGCAGGATGCCGGCCGGGTCATTCTCGACCCAGGTGAATCCGTTGGAGGCACGATCGCGCCGCAGCCGGGCCAGCGCGCCGCGTTTGGTCACGGGTACCCCCGGCAGCCAGGGGATCTTGGGCCGCAGATACACCGTGGTGGACTGTCCGTACGGCAGCGGCAACCGTCCGGTGTCGGACCTCTTGTGGGTGGCCCAGCGGCGTACCCCCCAGTGCAGATGCAGCCGCGGCCGCGGGTCGAAGGGGGTGGTGTGCAGCGAGATGTTGAGTGTGATCGAGAACCACCACTCCTTGCGTTTGATGGTGCGGCACAGAGGTTGCGACATGAGCTCCGCGCCTTGGTCCCGGGGGCCTCGGGGCAGCGCCTGGAAGCGCAGTTCACCCCCGTCGAAGGGATAGGGGTCGAGGGCCCGGACGCGGCGGGCGAGCGCGTCGGCGGCGAGTTGGAACTGCCGGGGCTCCGGTGCGGCCGTCCCTCCGTCGGTGAGGTGCGCGCCGAGAAGGTCCATCCCCGGCACGCTCTCCCAGTTCAACGGGGTGCCCGCCAGCTCGTCGCCGCATCGCCGGAGGAGGGCACGCAGCTCCGGGGTGGTCTCGGTTCGCCGGGGCAGCAGCGTGCGTAGCCAGGCGTTGAATACCTGACCGCCCGCCCGGCCGGGGAGAGGGTCGGGCGCGTCCGCAGGCACGTACATCCAGAAGTCCTCGGGTGGCAGAGGTCCCTCACCCACGGGAGGCCGGGCCCGCGGCCGCACGATCACTTCGGGAGCAAGTGACTGCAGCGCGGTGTCCAGGCTCTTGGTGGGCAGGGTCCGCTGCCACTCGGCCTCGGGGCGACCGTGGTTGTGGAGCGCCAGAAGTGGGCTCTGCCAGTGTTCGGGGAAGCGTAGAGCTCGGTAGTCCTGGGTCCAAGGTGCGGCGGGGTCGGCGAGGTGGTAGGCGGATCGGCGGATCTCTCGGTACACGGCGATACTCCCTCGGGGGCTGTGTGATGAGGCCGGTGTCTGTCCGGCGTGGGTCAGCGGTCTCTGGGCGGCGAGGTGTCGATCCCGCACAGCGCGTTGTACAACGGCCGGTAGAGCAGCCTGACCAGGGATGGATCGGCGGGGTCGGCGCAAGCTCCGGGGTCCTCGCTGAAGTAGGGAGCCAGCACGTCGCGCAGGCGGACCAGCAGGCCGGGATCGTTCTGCCAGCGCGGTCGGCGCTGGTCGGTCGCGCGGCCACCGGCCGCCGCGAGCTGGGGGGCGAACGCGGCATCGACGAAGACGACCCTGGCGGGAACCCCGCCGCGGACCAGGCGGCCGATCACCTGCCAGAGGGTGACCATCTGATCCCAGGCGAACGACTCCTTCTCGGGGGCGGACAGCCTGGAGTACATGTAGGAGCGGGAGAGCAGGCGGCGCCACACCCCGCGCGCGGCCGTACGGAAGGCACTGCCCGCTCCGTCCAGATCCGTCCCGTCGCCCACCAGTCCGGCGAAGGTGCCCTCGGCCAGACCGGGTTGGTTGCGAACGAACCGCGCCGCCCAGTCATTGACGGCGAAGACGGAGAGGAAGAGGTCATCCGGGCGGGGGTGAGGGCGAACGAGGAAGAACACGGTGCCGAACGCGGCCACCCGCTCCTCTCCGGGGCTCTGGAAAGGGGTGAGGATGTTGTGTCCGCGTTCGACCGCGAGCAGGGGCGCGACCAGGATCTGGGCCCTCTTGTCAGCCGCGAACTCAGCCAGATCGCCCCGACGCACGACGGGCGCCGTCGCCGCTCCCGCGGCGCGCGCCTCCGCGGCGAGGGATGCCTCCAGCTCGGCGTCGTCCGCGGCGAGCACCCGGACGCGTTCCCGCCAGGCGGACATCTCCGAGAGCGTCGCGGCCACCAGCGCGGCTTCCCGATAGCTGCCCACGAGCAGAAGGGCTCGCCGACGACGCGGATCGGGAATCTGTGCCAGTTCGCGTTGGAGAGGACTACGGGTGCGGTCCCGAGGGGAGCGTGCCAGCTTCTCCACGAGCAGGCGCAGGACTTCCTCTCGCGTCTCCGGGTTCTGCCCGGAGATACGGATGGGCTGCCCGGCGTCGTCGTACATGAACTCGGTGCGGAACAGGGACTCGCCGATCGAACGCAGTGCCTCCGGCTGTGGTTTGAGCACCGCCTGGACGGGTGCAACCACGTGGGCCCGGGTGGAGGTTCCCGCCCAGCTGGTCCCGGACATGAGCAGGACGTTCGGGCCCGTCGTGCCCCGGTCGGCGTCCGTGCCCAGCCGGGGCAGGGAGAGAAGGAGCTCGCGGCCCACCCCGGCGCACCGGAAGAAGCGAAGGGTACCCGTGCGCCGTTCGTCCCGACTGTCGCGCTCGTCGAGCAGAAACTGGAAGCCGAGCACATTGCCCATGGGAGACTCGGGCAACAGGGGTGCGTAGTCCAGGGGCGGACGCCTGGTCAGCTCATGTTCTCCGGGGTCGAGCCGCAGGGCTGCCTCGACCTGGGGCCAAAGGAAGGTCACCCGGTCGAGCCGCTGGTGCAGGGCCGCGAGCACCAAAGTGAACTCCATTCTCTCCGCTTGAAGTTCGAGCCACTCCTCGGTGAATTCGGATTCGTTCCGTGGCACCTCGCCGGGAAGCGGCGGTCGCTCGAAGGGCCTGGGCGCACCGTCGAGCAGGGCGTCGAGCAGGGCTCGCACGCGCCCGCGCGTCCGCTTCTCCTGAAGCGTGTGCAGGACGTCGTGGGCCAGCCTCGCCAGGTCGTCGGCGAAGGTGCCGTACGGCCCACGATCACCGAGGGGGTCATCACGGAAGACGTCGAAGACCTTGGTGAGCCGGTCCCGGTGGGCGGCCCAGGGGGTGTCCTCCACAACGGGTGTGGCCTCAGACGGACGGTGCAGGGCCTCCTCGTCGTCGTAGAGTGCGGCCTCGTCCACCATGTCGTCATCGTCGACGGCCCGTTGGGGCGGCGGATACCAGGCGTTGAGCAGGCGTTCCTGAAGGGTCCATGGGCTGAAGTAGTCGATCTGGGCCCACTTCCGCAGGGCCGGGGTGTCGATGAGCATGGCGTAGAGCCGATCGGCTGCGGAGCCGACGACATCTAGGGCGGCCGACCAACGTTCGACATCCTGATCGGAGAGTTGCAGCCGGCCCTGCCGGGAGAGTTCAGCGATCTCATGGGTCTGGAGCCGGTCGAGCCACGATTCAGGGCCTGTGGTGACCAGCGTGGCCGTGGGGGCGAACATCTGATCGAGTTGCATCTGAACGCGGTCGGCTTCGTCCACGACGATGATGTCGCTGCGCAGGCAGGCGAGTTCCAGATACCGCAGGCGCTCGGCGTTGAGCTGCCGCGGCACGGAAGTCTGGACCAAGCTCGCTGGGTTGGCGACCCAGATGAGCGCGTCCACGAGGTCGCGCGCGGAGGAATGACGGGGGCAGACGCTCCACAGCGAGCAGGCGTGCGGCTTCCCCGGGTCCTCCATTTCCTCGGCATCGCCGGGCTCGGGGCCGACGCCGGCGGCGCCGCCCGGGCGCACGCCCCGGGCGTATCGGAGTTCCCGGGTGACACGGGCGGCGTGCGACCGCGCGTCCTCCTCCTGGTCGGGTTCGTCCGCACGACGGCCCACCGGATACAAGGAGCCGCAGGGCGCGTCGGCGAAGCGCAGTGGCGCGTCGGCCTCCAGGGCACGCAGCGCGTCGAGCGGACAGGCCGTGCTCAAGTGGGCGAAGGCCGGGTCGATGTGGTCCAGGAGCGAGAACTTGCCGCGTGCGGCGAGCCGCCGGTGCATGCGCTGGGTGTGCTTGGGCCGGGTGGTGGCGCCCTGGACGAGCGCCGCCCGCAGACCGAGCCCCTGGAGAACCTGGGTCTGACTGAGCTGCTCGGCGACATCGCCGACCACCAGGGTGGTGCGCAGATTCCGCTGGTGCGCCCAGACCGCGAGCAGGATCATGAGGGTCGACTTCCCGGCGCCGACCATGCCCACCAGGTGCGTCAGCCCGTCCAGGGTGAGCGCCTCTGCCTTCTCGAAGTCCGTTCCGTCCGCCGTACGGACGTCCAGTTCGAGGCTGGCCAGCCGCTCACACCATTGGCCGGACGGCCTCCCGAGCTGGAGCTCCCGCGCCTCCATCCACCTCGCCGTGTCCTCAAGTTCGGCAAGGGGAACCTCCATAGGGCCGCCGGGACCGGGGTGGTGAGCGACGAGGTCGTGCCCCAGCGGGGGATCGAACACGAACTCCGGGGGGATGGTGACGGAGGAATAACGGCGCTGCTCCTTGAAACAATGGGCCCCCTCCCCTGCGTACGGAAGCGGGTTCGTCACGAAGCCCGGGACCCGTCCGAGCGCGTTGTCGTAGACATCGAAGCGGTGAGCGGCCACCGGGTGCGCCACCCGGCGTGCAGGTCCGCCACCGGCCGGAACCCGGTAACCGCGCAGCTGCTCGGGAAGCTGCTGGTAGCTTTCCAGGCTCTGTTGCCACAAGCGCCGTCGTCTCATGGGCCACAGGAGGTGGCGGGCCGCCGTCAGGGCGAGCTGGGCTTCGGCGGTTCTCGCCAGTCCGGCGGCGGAGGCGAAGGGGTAGCCGCCGAGGAGGACCCAGACTCCGTCCGCCGCCCGGCCAGGCTCCAGCGTCTCCAGCAGTCGCAGGCCCAGTTCGACCTGGCAGAGCAGAGCGGGTTTGATGCCGCGGTACTCCGTGGGCCAGGGCCTCAGGTCCTTGGCCAGCCCCCGGTACCAGTCGCTGCGGTCACGCACGATCCGTCCCCTTCCTCCTGTGCGGCTCCGCTCCAATGCGCGCGTCCGGGCCTCGTTCGCCGCGCAAGCGCTTCCGGGCGGCCTCGACTACTTGGTTGTCGGTGAGCAGGCGCAGTCCGGCCGCGTGCGCGGGGCGCTCCCGGGCGAAGGTCTCCAGGTAGTCGCCGCGCTCGCGGACCCGGAATTGCGGCACGGCCCAGCACGCCTCGTCGTACGGCGGCTCGGGCCGTACGGTGCCGGCGGCACGGCCCAGAAACCCCGGGTGGGTCCAGTCCTTCACATCGATTGCCCAGATGTTGCCGTCGGGAAAGGTGATCCTCAGGTCGTACGCGTCGTAGCCGGGCCACATCTCGACGGCGAGGCCGAGACGGCGCAGCTTCCTCTCCAGCTCCACCTCTGCGTGTCCTGGCCCGGTGACGAACTGCCGGAGCGGGCGCCGGAGCTGCCACAGTCCCCCCACTTCATCGGCGGGCAGTCGCCGGCCGGGGGGAGGATGGCCGAGGCGCCGGCAGTGTTCGCGTTCGCACCACCAGCCGCCGTCGACCAAGGGGACGAGCAGCGTGAGGCAGCGGTCGCAAGCGAGGCCGACGCCGTCCCTGCCATGGCCCGCCGGCACAGGCGCGTAGACCTCGTCGACAAGGAACTGGACCGGTTCGAGGTAGAGGTCCGTACTGACGTCGGGCCACTCCGCCTCGGTCAGCACGGGCCGGGTGACCAGCAGCCGCCGGAACGCGGTGTACGACTCGGGCACGTTCGCCGCGCGGCAGGCGTTCATGGCTTCGCCGATCACCAGCTGGGCGTACTGGCGGCCGGTACTGTTCCCGAAGCCTTTGACCTCGAGCTCGCCGCAGAGCTGTGTCGGCCTCCCGGAGTGCGGGTCGATGAGCCGGTTGTCCCCCCTGAAAAGATCCAGAGGCAGCGCCTCGAGGGGCCAGCTCCGCAAGGGGCGGGTCCGGCACCAGCCGATCATCTCCGGCACCCCCGTCGGCGGCTGCGCCCCGCTGCGCAGGCAGGTGAGGACCAGTCGGTCCAAGGCGCGCTGAGCGTCAGGAGGGTACGGAAGGGCGAAGGA
This sequence comes from Streptomyces sp. NPDC059201, assembly GCF_042754585.1. NCBI lineage: Bacteria > Bacillati > Actinomycetota > Actinomycetes > Kitasatosporales > Streptomycetaceae > Streptomyces > Streptomyces sp. NPDC059201. The sequence continues at coordinate 167,067 of NZ_JBHZBB010000005.1, read as the reverse complement.
GTCCAGCCGGCCGACCTCGTACAGCCGCGCGACGGCCGTGGCGACGTCGCGGAGCAGGACCACGTCGGGGTTCTCCAGCCAGTCCGGAATCGTCCCGGCATCATCACTCACGCAGGCTCGACCGATCCCGGCGCGGCGTCGAGGACGGAGGCTGGCGGGGAGGCGGAGACGTACGCGGTGCCGGGGGCACACCAGGTACGCACTTGGCAGGTGCGACAGTGGCGACCGGTGCGAGGCTCGTACGAGGTGTCCCTGAGCAGAGGCTCGGCAAGATCCGCGATCACCTCATGGGCCTCCGCCACCGTCGCGGGGCGGCTGGGATCGATGGCTTCGAGGCGACTCTCCCCCGCGCCCTCCCGCAAATGCTCCAGCTCGACACGGCCGCGGCGCGCCCCTCCGCCCACGGCACCCTTGTCGAACAGCAGTACAGCCAAGGCAAGTTGAGGGAACGCCCGCAGCAGCGGGCGACCTTCCCACAGGGGTGCGGCGGCGGTCTTGGTCTCCCGCCAGATCCACCGCCCCCGCCGGGTGTGGAGCAGGTCCGGCACGGCGAGGACGACAACGTCCAGCTCGGGGATGTACGCCGTGACCCGGTGCTGCGGCAGCACCTTCTCGTCCTGAGTCAGCCCGTCCAGCGGACAAAGCGCCCGGTGTTCATCCAGCATCCGCAGGGTGCTCAGGGCCAGCGGTTCCTCCAGCGAGTGCCCCGGGGGCAGCATGCCCTCGTGTGCCTGGGGAAGTTCCCGGCAGCCGCCGGGGAGATGCCGCGCATGCTGCGCGTTCAGTACGGCGTCCACCACCCGCCCCCGGCGCGCCCCAGGGTTCTCGGGAGTCAGGTCGTTGAGATACAGCCGGCGCACGAGGTGGTACTGGGCGGGACAGTCTCCATGAAGTCGCAGGTCCCAGGCGGAGATGGAGCGGCGTCTGGCACGGAACGGCGCGGCGCCCCGAAACGGCCCCCAAAGGTGCGGAGTGCGCGGCAACTCAGCACAGTGCCCGATGACCTTGCAGTCGACACAACTGGCGCCTGGGCGTACTCCGGTGCCGGTGGCGGCGGCGACGAAGGCGGGTGCGGCGTCCCGCCCGAACCGCTCGCGCACGGTATCCGGCCCCCAGTCGAGCAGGGGGGTGACGCTGCCGTCCGCACACCCGAAGTCGAAGACCCGCACCCGCTCCGGTGGCGTGGGGTTCACCAGAGAGGTCTCCGGCGGGCGGGCCTGACGGGCACGCCTCCGGGCGGGCAGGCCCTGTGCGACGACATAGGCGATCGCGGCCTTCTCCGCCGCCGGACGGTCGGGCTTCGCACGGCCGAAGGAGGGGATCCACAGATCCCTCACTGTGCCGTCCGCAGAAGCGTACTGGCGGCCCCAGGTCTTGTGCTCGTACTGCCTGGCACCACGGCCGTCAGGGTACTCCCGAAGCGCGGTGCGCACGGTCCAGTCCAGCCGTACCGGGACGGTGCGGGGCAACCCCGCGGCATGCGCGGCGTGTTGCTCCCGCATACGGGCGGCGACATACCGTTCGAATGCCTGGATGGTCCATGCGATGAGGGAGGGGTGCGCGGGTGCCCTGCGCCCACGGAACGCGCCAGATGTCTGGCGCAATTCGTCGACTACCCGCCTGGGTTGCCAGCGCTCGTGCTCCCATAGGTCCAGCGCGGCGAACAGGGGACCGGCGCCGAAGTCCTCCAGAAGCTTGGGCCCTTCCCCCATGTGGGGTGTAAGCGGCGCTCCGGCGGCATCCGGGGCCTCCGCGCCGAGCAGGGGCCGGACCGCGATGCGCAGTTGAGACGGACAGGCATGGGGGTCGGTCCGGGCGTGGGTGGTGCTGACCTTGACCAGCCAGCTCTCACCGGTGGTTCCGGGCGGATTCTCCATGGTTCCCCCTGCTCAGGGCGGCACGGACGGGGTGACACCGAGGAACACGGGCCACCGAAGCGCTCGAATAGTGTGACACAGCTTGTGAACTATGTCGTCGAATGTAATCCACCACATCTGATACACGGTACGCTGCGCCTTAAGACAGGGCATTCGGTATACAGAGGGGCGCAGAGAGTGGAAGCGGACTGGGAGGACGTACGGGCGGGGGAGTTGATCGGCGAGTGCTACGAGCTGGTCGATCCGGCCGGCAAGGGCGCAATGGCCCAAATCTGGCGGGCCCGCGACCGGACGACCGGCCGACAGGTCGCCGTGAAGTTTCTGCGGCTGGATTCCGAGGATCTCCTTCAGCTCGACGCCCGGGACCGGGAGGAGGAACTCCACTTTCGGCGCCTCAGGTTCTATCGCGAGGCACAACTCCTCGCCCGCCTACGACACCCCAACATCCCCGAGCAGTACGCCTTCGGAACACACCACGGTGTCCCCTACCTGGTCATGTCCTACGTGGTGGGGATCAATCTGCGCGCCTTCCTGAACCAGTACTCACCGCTCGCACCCCTGGTCGCCACCTCCGCCGCCGCGCAGATCGCCGCCGCATTCGTCCACGCCCATGAGCTCCGTGTGCTCCACCGGGATCTGAAGCCGGACAACGCGATGATCTCCGATCGGGGCGTGGGGGTCTTGATCGATTTCGGCATCGGCAAAGAGCTGGGAATCGAGTCGACCCTCACCCAGCCGGGTTCCACCCTCGGCACACGGGGCTATCAGGCGCCGGAGCAGATCCAGGGCGAAGAAGCCACCGCGGCGTGGGACGTCTACTCGTTCTGTTGTGTCTTCTACGAACTCCTCACCGGAAGGCCCCCGTTCGTAGCCAATGAACGGGACGGGTCGGTGGAGCGCCAGCATCTGCGCAACATGCCGTTGCGCCCGGGCGATCTGACGGCGGGAATCCCCGACACCTTGGACAAGCTGGTACTCCGAGGGCTCTCCAAAGTGCCGGAACAGCGCCCGAACATGAGGGAAATCCTTGACGTCCTGGTCGAGTTCACCCCCAGGCCCGGCGACCCCGAGCCCCTGCCACAGATCCTGCACGACCCCACACGCCCCTTCCGGTGCCCCGCGACGGCCGTGGACCCGGACGAGTCATCCCAGCAGGATCCCACCTGGAGCACCGAGGAAGACAAAGGGGCGGGATGGCTGGACCCGGACGCGATCGCGCTGCTCTGCACGGCGGCCGAGAGGGAGTTGACGGAGGGAGGGCCCGGGGGCGCGGTAGGTGAACTCGCCGGGCTCACCTACCGCGTGCGCGAGGAGTGGGGACGCCGCCCGTTGGTCCGGAAGGTCTGGGAACTGACCGCTGGGGGGCTCTGGCTCGTGGGAGACTTCGATTCCGCCGCGCAGCGGTACCAGAGCATCGCGGACGAGCTGCTACCCGGAAAGGGCCCTCAGGAGCGGGCCGACCGGATGGTGTTCGGTCTGCGCGCCGCCCGGTGCCGGCTGGAGTCCGACGGAAACATCACAGCGGCCGTTGACGTGGTCACCGAGGCCGGTTACCTGGCGGCGTCGCTGCCCGAACCGTACGCCAGTCAGTTGGAGACGGAACGCCGCGAGGTGGCGGACCGCATCTCCGAATTGCTCGCCGAGCGGGAGGGCGGGTCAGACTCCAGCGCGGCGCCCGAGCGGGAATGACATCACTGGGCCGGGCCGGATCCGGACCACCCGACCTGGCCCGGCATCCCCCAACAGACCTCCGCTCGCCCAGGGCCCGGTCTACTCCCCGTGCGCCAGGCGGCCCGCCGCGAGTTCTTCTCCGAGATCCCGTCCCATCCTCTTGGCGACGATCCGCAAGCGTTCGGCCAGTCCCTCGAAGGCGGCCAGGTGCCGGAACGCGTCGCTGTACCGCCGCTGCTCCGACAGATCGATCCGGCGCACCTGGAGCCGACGCACATCGATCCGGGAAGAACTGGACGCATGGGTGCCAGCGTGGCGGGCGTTGGCCGGCGACTTGAGTGAACCCGCCAGGAACCAGGGGTCGAGTACATCCGGGTCGACCCGGAGAGCATGGATCTGCGGGCCCACTGCCATCGGCGGGCCTTCGTGGACCCAGGCCGAGAACTCCCTGGACACACCGACGACCACCACGTCCCGGGGTTCCACCACGACGGCGTCGTCCGGATACACCCACCCACTGGGGGATTCGTCCAGCAGCAGATCGGAGATGGTGAGCAGCGGGACTCGCGCCTGCCTGGGCTCCGGTACGGCCGCTTCGGCCGGAAGGCGGCCTGAGCGCAAGGTGAGCGCCTCCGCCCGAGCGAGTTCGCCGACGGTCGCGCTCGGCTGATCCTCCGTACTGCGGGTGAGTTCGAGGGCGGCCAGACAGGCACTTTCGGCCCGGAGACCGTCGAGCAGCTCGCCGACCTCGCTCCAGGAGTCCGCAAGCCGGGGTCCGACGTGTCCCGAAGCCGGCGTGACATGGCGGCCAGGAGTGAGATCCACGTCATCGTCGAGGAGGTCGATGACAGGGACGGCCGCAGCCCAGGCGGTCGCGCCGGAGTCCTCGGTCGCCTGTTCACACAATGCCCCGGCCACGGCTCCCCTGCCGGCCGTGCCGACGACGGACCGGATGAAGGCCCCGAGTTCGCCCCGTTCAGGACCGCTGCCCCGAGAGGTGGACCGGGGAAACCGCGCGGCGGCGTCGACGAACAAGAGCTCCCCCGGACCCTGCGGACTCTCCCCCGGAGCAGGCCGCCGCAGCACCCACAGATGCAGAGACAGACTGTGCGGCGCGGCGGATCCGGGCGGAAGAGCCACCACGGCCCGCAGGGCCCCGGTACGCAGCAGCGATCTGCGGATTCTCCGTCCGGCCTTGCGCGCGGCCACGGTCGGCGGCAACAGCAGGACCGCGCTGCCGTCTGGGCGGAGCCGAGCCAGGCAGTGCTGCACCCAGGCGAGTTCGGGCTCGGTACGAGGCGGGGTGCCGTACACCCACCGGGTATCCGCGGCAAGGTCCTCATACCCCCAGTCCCGCTCGTTGGCCGGCGGGTTGCAGAGCACCATGTCCGCCTGTGCGCCGATGAGGGGATCCGCACGGAGGGAGTCCCCCGGCGCGATCACGGGCACAGGCGCGGGCCCCGACGTCTCGGGGCTCGGCAGCAGCGCGAGCCGCACGTCGGTCAGAGCGGTGAGCACCGGGTCTCGGTCACAACCGAGAAGCGCGGCAGGGCGGTTCAGTGTGGTGGAGACGGCCTTCGCGGCGGCCGCCAGCAGATGGCCCGCTCCGCACGCGGGGTCGAGCACCCTGATGGGATCCTCAGGGTGCTCGCCGACGAAAGGCCCCCGCGTCCGCAGGGCCAGGTCGGCCATGAGATCGGCCAGCGGCTCGGGAGTGGTGGTGATCTGGCGTACATGGGTATCCAGCCAGCGGCGCAAGAGAAACAAGAGGATGCCGTACGAACCCTCGCGTCGCCCCAGCTCCACGGCGGCCCGCACTGGGCCCGCACCGGCACCCTCTGACCCGCCGCCGTCACTCTCCCCGCGGGCGAGCAGCCGTCCCACGGTGGCGATGGCGAGCCCTGTCTCGTCACGGTCACCCAATGCCTCGAACCGCGGCCAGAGCCATTCGCGGCGCGTGGTCTTGCCCAGTTTCCCCTTGTCCGTGAGCCATTTTTCGATGTCCGTCAGGGAGAAGTGCGGGCTCGTGGCAGTGCCGCCGATCTGCGGCGGAAAAGTGTCGTGCCGACGGCGCCAGTTACTCACGGCGGCGCGCCCCACTCCCGCGAGCCGGGCGATCTCGGCCAGGGTCACCGGTACGACGGGGGGCGAGGTCATCACTTCTCCAGAGGCGTCGGCCGAGCGGAACCGGGGTGCCGGCTTGCGCGAGCACTCAAGCAGACAGCCCCTCGCGTCTTCCTACTCCCGAGCCAGGCTAACGCATTGACTTTGTTCACAGGCTTACACCGCGTATGAGGGTGTGTGTGCGCCGACCTCAGTGACTCCGCCAGGGCGCAGATGAGCGGCGGTGCACCGTCCGCGAGGCACATCTTGCCCACCGGCGAAATCGCAGTTCAGAGCCCCTACTTCACCGGCTCCAAAATCGCCACGCACTCCACATGATGCGTCATAGGAAACAGGTCGAACGCCCTCAGCGTCCGAACCCTGTAACCCCGTTCCGCAAAGTAGCTCACATCCCTCGCCAAAGCCGCCGGGTCGCAAGCCACATAAGCGATGCGGCGGGCGCCCAGGCCGGCCAGGTGGTGGACCGTCTGCTTGCCGGCGCCGGCTCGGGGCGGGTCGAGGACGATGAGGTCGACCTCGGTGATGCCGGTGCGGGGGAGGACGGACTCGACCTTGCCCTGTTCTACGCGGACGCGCGGGAAGTCGGCCAGGTTGTGGCGGGCGTCCTCGACGGCGCGCTTGCCGGACTCGATGCCGAGGACGGCGCCTGCCTCGCCGACGCGGTCCGCGAGGGCGCCGGCGAAGAGGCCGACGCCGCAGTAGAGGTCGAGGGCGGTGTCGCCCTTGCGCGGGAGGAGGCCCTGCATGACGGCCTTCATGAGGGTGTCGGCGGCCTTCGGGTGGACCTGCCAGAAGCCGCCGCTGCCGACGCGGTGGGTGCGCTCGTCGGCGCGCTCGCGGACGAAGCCGCGGCCGTGGACTCGGTGGACGCCGCCGTCCTTCTCGTCGACCCGCAGCACGGAGACCGGCTTGTCGAGCTCGACGAGCGGGAGGCGGGCGCCGGGGCGCGGGGTCAGGATGACCTGGCGGTCGTTCGAGCCGGAGGCGGCGATCGCCTCGACCGAGGCCATGCCCTCCCAGGTGCGGGCCTCGATGCCGAGCTCCGAGACGCCCTTCGCCGCGATCATGCAGTGGTCGATGACCTCGACCTCGTGCGAGCGGTGCCTGCGCAGCCCCGCGTGGCCCTCGGCGTCGATCGCGTACTGGACGCGGGTGCGCCACTGCGGGACCTCGCCCGCCGGGAGCTTGTCGCCCTCCGCGGGGACGACCGTGCCGTCCCAGCCTGCCTCCTCCGGGGTGAGGCCCGCGAGCCGCTTCAGCTGCTCGACGATCACCTCGCCCTTGAGGCGGCGCTGGGCGCCCGGCTTGGCGTGCTGCCAGTCGCAGCCGCCGCACTTGCCGGGGCCGGCGAAGGGGCACGGCGCCTCGATGCGGTCCTTGGACGCCTCCAGGATCTCGACCGCGTCGGCGCGCAGGAAGCGGCTGGTCTCGTCGCCCTCCGTGACGCGGGTGCGGACGCGCTCGCCCGGCAGGGCGTGGCGGACGAAGAGGACCCGGCCCTCCTCCGTACGCGCGATGCAGTGGCCGCCGTGTGCCACCGGGCCGACCTCGACCTCGTACTCCTCCCCGATCAGGGACTTCACAGGGGTGTTCTGCATGATCGGGGGCTCCAGAGACAGAGGGGGAAAGAGAAGGGGGCCGCTGTTCGCACAGCAGCCCACCAGTCTAGTTGCTCTTGGCCGTCGGTTCCTTCCGGACCTTCTCGACCGGGCCGCGTCGGACCGAGCCCGGCGCGTTCCAGTCCTGGCGCTTCCTCGCCCGCTTCTTCGCGGCCTCGGAGGACCGGAGCTGGTACGGGACGGAGGTGACCATGACGCCGGGGGTGAAGAGGAGCCGGCCCTTGAGGCGGAGCGCGGACTGGTTGTGGAGCAGGTGCTCGTACCAGTGGCCGACGACGTACTCGGGGATGTAGACCGAGACGGCGTCGCGCGGGCTCTCCTGCCGCAGGTTCTTGACGTACTCGATGACCGGGCGGGTGATCTCGCGGTAGGGCGAGTTCAGGATCTTGAGCGGGACGTTGATGCCGCGCCGCTCCCACTCCTCCCTCAGCGCCTTCGTCTCGGCCGGGTCGACGTCGACGGTGAGCGCCTCCAGCTCGCCGGCGTGCATGAGCTTGGCGTAGGCGAGGGCCCGGAGCGTCGGCTTGTGGAGCTTGGAGACGAGGACGATCGAGCGGACCCGGGAGGGGCGTACGTACTCGTCGGGGCGCTCCTCGGCCGCGGCGATCTCGGCGGCGACCGAGTCGTAGTGGCGGCGGATCGCGGTCATCGTCACGTAGAAGATCACCATGCCCAGGAGGGCGACCCAGGCGCCGTGGGTGAACTTGGTGGCGAGGACGACGACGAGGACGAGGCCGGTGAAGAAGGCGCCGAAGGTGTTGATCGCGCGGGAGCGGATCATGTGGCGGCGCTTGGCCGGGTCGCGCTCGGTGCTCAGGTGCCGATTCCAGTGCCGGACCATGCCGATCTGGCTGAGCGTGAAGGAGACGAAGACGCCGACGATGTACAGCTGGATGAGGCGGGTGGAGTCCGCGCCGTACAGCCAGACGAGCAGGGCGGCGGCGCCGGCGAGGAGCACGATGCCGTTGGAGAAGGCGAGCCGGTCGCCGCGGGTGTGCAGCTGGCGCGGCAGGTAGCGGTCCTGGGCGAGGATCGAGCCGAGGAGCGGGAAGCCGTTGTACGCCGTGTTGGCGGCCAGGAAGAGGACGAGCGCGGTGGCGGCGGCGAGGAGGACGAAGAAGAACGTTCCGTCGCCGAAGACGGCGGCCGCGACCTGGGAGATCACCGGGTCCTGGACGTAGCCCTCGCCGACCGGCACGCCGTTGTGGAGCAGGTCCTGCGCGGGCTTCTCGGCCATCCGGACGTCGGTGGCCATGGCCAGGAAGATGATGCCGCAGAACATGGTGACGGCGAGGCCGCCCATGAGCGCCAGGGTGGTGGCGGCGTTCTTCGACTTCGGCTTGCGGAAGGCGGGGACGCCGTTGGAGATGGCCTCGACGCCGGTGAGGGCGGCGCAGCCGGAGGAGAAGGCGCGCAGCAGCAGGAAGACCAGCGCGAAGCCGGCGAGTCCCTGGTGCTCGGGCTTGATCTCGAAGTCGGCGGTGGGCGCCTTCATGGTGTCGTCGAGGACGAGTCCTCGCCAGGCACCCCAGGCGATCATGCAGAAGACGCCGAAGACGAAGACGTACGTCGGGATGGCGAAGAGGCTGCCGGACTCCTTCACGCCCCGGAGGTTCATCACGGTGAGGAGGACGATCACGCCGACGGCGCAGGCGACCTTGTGCTCGACGACGAAGGGGATCGCGGAGCCGAGGTTCTCGATGCCGGAGGAGATCGAGACGGCGACGGTGAGGACGTAGTCGACGAGCAGGGCGCTCGCGACGGTGAGTCCGGCCTTCGGCCCGAGGTTGGTGGTGGCGACCTCGTAGTCGCCGCCGCCGCTCGGGTACGCGTGCACGTTCTGCCGGTAGGAGGCGACGACCGTGAACATCAGGACCACGACGGCCAGCGCGATCCACGGGCTGAAGTGGTAGGCCGACAGACCGGCGACGGAGAGGACGAGGAGGACCTCGCCCGGTGCGTACGCCACCGACGAGAGCGGGTCGGAGGCGAAGACGGGGAGGGCGATCCGCTTGGAGAGAAGGGTCTCTCCGAGCTTGTCGCTGCGCAGGGCCCGCCCGATCAGGATCCGTTTGGGCACGTCGGTCAGTTTGGACACGCAGAGGATCGTAAGCGTTCGAAAAGAGCCACGCGCACCGGCACCCCCGATCGGCACCGAATCTCCCTGAGTATCACCTCGGATGCGGTCCCGGCCAGCGTTGCCGCTTAAGCTCGGACCGGGCAACCCGGCAGGGTGTTGTCCGCCACGGCCCGGGCCGATCGGGTGAGGAAAGTTGTGAGCAGGGTGTTTTCGCAGGTCAGCAGGGCGATCAGGAGTGCGGGGTAAGGGGACGTGCACATCGTCATCATGGGCTGCGGGCGAGTGGGAGCCGCTCTCGCGCAGACCCTGGAGCAGCAGGGGCACACGGTCGCCGTCGTGGACCAGGACCCGACGGCTTTCCGCCGCCTGGGCTCCGGCTTCGGCGGTCGGCGCGTCACCGGCGTGGGCTTCGACCAGGACACGCTGCGCGAGGCGGGGATCGAGGAGGCCGGTGCCTTCGCCGCGGTGAGCAGCGGCGACAACTCCAACATCATCGCGGCCCGGGTGGCGCGCGAGATGTTCGGCATCGAGAACGTGGCGGCGCGGATCTACGACCCCCGGCGCGCCGAGGTCTACCAGCGCCTGGGCATCCCGACGGTGGCGACGGTCCGCTGGACCGCCGACCAGATGCTGCGCCGGCTGCTGCCCTCGGGCGCGGAGCCGCTGTGGAGCGATCCGAGCGGTGGCGTGCAGCTCGCCGAGGTGCACACCTCCCCGGCGTGGATCGGCCACAAGATCAGCCGGCTCCAGGACGAGACCGGGGTGCGGGTCGCCTTCCTCACCCGGCTGGGCGAGGCGGTCATCCCCAGCTCGCAGACGGTGCTCCAGGAAGGCGATCTGGTGCACGTGATGATGCGGACGGACGAGATCGCGAAGGTCGAGGCGGCCTTCGCCGAGGGTCCCGAGGAGGGCGGTCACTGATGCGTGTCGCGATTGCGGGCGCGGGTGCGGTGGGCCGTTCCATCGCCGGCGAACTCCTGGAGAATGGCCACGAGGTCCTGCTCATCGACAAGGCGCCGACCGCCATCTCGGTGGAGCGGGTGCCGCAGGCGGAGTGGCTGCTGGCCGACGCCTGTGAGATCACCTCGCTGGACGAGGCGGCGCTCCAGCGCTGCAACGTGGTCATCGCGGCCACCGGCGACGACAAGGTGAACCTGGTCGTCTCGCTGCTCGCGAAGACCGAGTACGGCGTGCCGCGGGTGGTCGCCCGGGTGAACAACCCGAAGAACGAGTGGCTGTTCAACGAGGCGTGGGGCGTGGACGTGGCCGTCTCCACCCCGCGTCTGATGTCGGCCCTGGTGGAGGAGGCGGTGAGCGTCGGCGACCTGGTCCGGCTGCTCCGCTTCAGCCACGGCGACGCCAACCTGGTGGAGCTGACGCTGCCGCCGGAGTCGGCGGTGGCGGGGACGCAGGTCGGCGAGGTCGCCTGGCCGCAGGACACCTCGCTGGTGACGATCATCCGCGGTTCGCGGGTGCTGACGCCGAGCCCCGAGGAGACCCTGGAGGCCGGTGACGAGCTGCTGTTCGTGGCGGCGCAGGCCCGCGAGGAGCAGCTGGAGGAGCTGCTCCAGGTCCGCCGGGAGCCGGCGGAGTAGAGGCTGTACGTACGGAGAAGGGCCCGGGACGCGTGATGGTCCCGGGCCCTTCCCCGTACGAGGTGTTACGCCTCCGGTCCCGACCGCGCGGCGCGGGCGGCGGCCTCGCGCTCCTTCTCGGCCTTCTCCTCAGCCTCCATCTCGGCGAAGACGTCGATCGGCGGCGGCGCCTTGGCGAGGAAGACCCAGGTCAGGTAGACCGCGAGCAGGAAGGGCGGGATCTTGAGCGCGACGAGGACCCAGCCGAGCTGGGTGGTGTCGGCCCACCAGTAGAGCGGGAAGAGGATCGCGCACTTGGCAAGCAGGATCAGGCCCCAGGCCCAGCTGGCCTTCGCGTACGCCTTCTTCCGTCCCGGGTTCCGGGTCCGCCAGGAGAGGTTCTCCTTGAAGACCGGGCCGAGGATGAGGCCGATCAGCGGGACGCCGGCGAGCGTGGTGATGATGTAGGCGAGGCCGAGGCCCAGCGTGTACACCATGCCGGGGAGGTAGAAGTCCTTGGCGTTCCCGGTCATCATCGCGAAGACGACGCCGAAGCCGACGCCGAAGACGCCGCTGAAGGCGTGCTTGACGGTGTCGCGGCGGATGAGCCGGACGGCGACGAGGAGCAGGGAGACCGCGAGCGCGGCGATGGCCGAGCTCTTGAGGTCCTTGTTGATCGTGTAGATCGTGACGAAGAGCAGTCCGGGCAGGACCGTCTCGACCATGCCCCGGACACCGCCGAACGCCTCGAAGAGCGCGGCCTCGGTCACCGCCTTGTCGGTCCGGGCGTCCTGGTCCGGGGTCGGCGGTGCGGTGGTCGGCTTGTCGACGGACGTCACCGGCTACTCCTGTCCGAGCGGTCGGAGCTCGTATTTGGGGTTGAAGAGGACCCGCCGGCCGTGGCTCATGGAGATCCGGCCGGAGGCGATCAGCTTGCGGCCCGGCTCGATGCCCACGATGGAGCGCCGGCCCAGCCAGACCACGTCGAGCGGCGCGGTGCCGTCGAAGAGTTCGGCCTCCAGGGCCGGGACGCCGGCCCGGGGGCGGAGCGTGACCGTGCGCAAGGTACCAGTCACCTTGACGATCTGTCGGTCCGAACAGTCGGAGATCCGCGTGCAGCCCGAGGCCGCCGTGTCCTCCTGGAGCTCCTCCGACTCCAGGTCCTCCGGCGAGGAGGAGAGCCGGTCGAGCATCCGGCGGAACCGGCCTGCCGGCTTGTCGGTACGGGGTGCAGCACTCATACACAAAAGCGTACCGGCCGCCGCCGACACGGGAAGATGCCCCGCATCAACGTTCGAAGCGGTAACCCATGCCCGGCTCGGTGACGAAGTGGCGCGGGTGCGAGGGATCGGTCTCCAGCTTGCGGCGCAGCTGGGCCATGTAGACCCGGAGGTAGTTGGTCTCGGTGCCGTACGAGGGTCCCCAGACCTCCTGGAGGAGCTGCTTCTGGCTGACCAGTCGGCCGCCGTTGCGGACCAGGACCTCCAGGAGGTGCCACTCGGTGGGGGTGAGGCGGACGTCCCGCCCCTCGCGGTGCACCTTCTTGGCGGCGAGGTCGACGGTGAAGCCCTCGGTCTCGACCACGACGACCCCGTCCTCGGCGCCGCCGACGGGTTCGGCGCGGCGGACGGCGGCGCGCAGCCGGGCGAGGAGCTCGTCCATGCCGAAGGGCTTGGTGACGTAGTCGTCGGCGCCGGCGTCCAGCGCCTCGACCTTCTCGTCGGAGGTGTGCCGGGCGGAGAGGACGATGATCGGGACCCGGGTCCAGCCGCGCAGCCCCTTGATGACCTCGACGCCGTCGAGGTCGGGCAGTCCGAGGTCGAGGACGACGACGTCGGGGTGGCGCTCGGCGGCGAGCCTGAGGGCGGTGGCGCCGTCGGGCGCGGAGTCGACCTCGTACTTGCGCGCCTTGAGGTTGATCACCAGGGCGCGGACGATCTGTGGCTCGTCGTCGACCACGAGGACCCGGGTCATGTCGGGGGCCTTCCTTCTGCTGTACGGGGACGGGTACGGGAGCGGAGCGGGGTACGGGAGTGGGGTACGGAGGTGGAGTACGGAGGTGGGGCGAGGGTACGGGAGCGGGCGGGGCTGCGAGGCGGGGCGAGGCCGCGGGGGCGTGCGGGGCGCGGGGTCAGGTCACCGCGTGGGCCGAGAGGTCGGCCGGGGGCGGCGGCGCTCCGGCGGCGGCCCGCAGCGTGAGGACCATCGTCAGCCCGCCGCCCGGGGTGTCCTCGGCGCTGATCGTGCCGCCCATGGCCTCCACGAAGCCGCGGGCGACGGCGAGGCCGAGGCCGACGCCGGAGCCGCGCGGGGCGTCGCCGAAGCGCTGGAAGGGCTCGAAGATGCCGTCCTTGGACTCGTCGGGGACGCCGGGGCCGCGGTCGACCACCCGGAGCTCGACGCGGTCGCCGAGGGCGCTGGCGGCGACGGCGACGGGCACCCCGTCGGGGCTGTACTTGACGGCGTTCTCGACGATGTTGGCGACGGCCCGTTCGAGGAGGCCCTTGTCGACCTCGACCATGGGCAGGGTCTCGGGGACGTCGGCCTCGGCGCTGCCGTCGGGGACTCCGCCGAGGGCCATGGGCACGACCTCGTCGAGGTCGACGGCGCGGATGAGCGGGGTGACGGTGCCGGTCTGGAGGCGGGACATGTCGAGGAGGTTGCCGACGAGGTGGTCGAGGCGGTCGGCGCCGGCCTCGATGCCCTCCAGGAGTTCGGCCCGGTCCTCCTCGGACCACTCGACGTCGTCGGAGCGGAGCGAGGAGACGGACGCCTTGATGCCGGCGAGCGGGGTCCTCAGGTCGTGGCTGACGGCCGCGAGGAGGGAGGTGCGGATCTTGTTGCCCTCGGCGAGCTTGCGGGCCTCCTCGGCCTCGCCGACGAGCCGCTGGCGGTCGAGGACGACGGCGGCCTGGGCGGCGAAGGCGCCGAGCACCCGGCGGTCCTCGGCGGGCAGCACGCGCCCGCTCAGCGCGAGGGCGAGGTGGTCGCCGACCGGCATGTCCACGTCGGCGTCCTCGGGCCGCAGGGCCGGGTGGGGGCCGACGGTGGCGGCGTGGGTCCAGGGCTCGGCGCCGTCGGTCCGCTCCAGCAGGGCGACGGACTCCATGGAGAAGGTCTCCCGGACCCGTTCGAGGAGGGCGTCGAGGCTGGTCTCGCCGCGCAGCACGCTGCCGGCGAGGTAGGAGAGCACCTCGGACTCGGCGCGCAGCCGGGCGGCCTGGTGGGTGCGGCGGGCGGCGAGGTCGACGACGGAGGCGACGGCCATGGCGACGCCGAAGAAGACCGCGATGGCGACGATGTTCATCGGGTCGGCGATGGTGATCCGGTGGATCGGCGGGGTGAAGAACCAGTTGAGCAGCAGCGAGCCGACGGCGGCCGAGGCGAGCGCCGGCAGGAAGCCGCCGAGCAGGGCCGACGCGACGGTGAGCGCCAGGAACAGCAGCATGTCGTTGGCGAGGCCGAGGTCCGCGTCGGTGTGGGTGAGGACCAGGGCGAGCGCGATCGGGGCGGCGACGCCGACGAGCCAGCCGCCGATGATCCGGGAGCGGCCGAGGCGGGCTCCGCGGGCGACCGGGAGGCCACGGCCCTTGGCGACCTCGCCGTGGGTGACGATGTGGACGTCGAGGTCGGGGCCGGACTCGCGGGCGACGGTCTGGCCGACGCCGGGGCCGAGGACGTACTGCCAGGAGCGGCGGCGGCTGGAGCCGAGGACGATCTGGGTGGCGTTCACCCCGCGCGCGAACTCCAGGAGGGCGTTGGGTATGTCGTCGCCGACGACGTGGTGGAAGGTTCCGCCGAGGTCCTCGACGAGGGTCCGCTGGACCGCCAGCTCCTTCGGGGAGGCCGAGGTGAGGCCGTCGCTGCGGGAGATGTAGACGGCGAGGACCTCGCCGCCCGCGCCCTTCTCGGCGAGCCGGGTGGCGCGGCGTATGAGGGTGCGGCCCTCGGGTCCGCCGGTGAGGCCGACGACGATCCGCTCGCGGGCCTGCCAGGTGGTGCGGATGTTGTGCTCGCCGCGGTACTGCCGCAGGTACTCGTCGACGCGGTCGGCGGTCCACAGCAGGGCCAGCTCGCGCAGGGCGGTGAGGTTGCCGGGGCGGAAGTAGTTGGAGAGGGCCGCGTCGACCTTGTCGGGCTTGTAGATGTTGCCGTGGGCCATGCGGCGGCGCAGCGCCTGCGGCGACATGTCGACCAGCTCGATCTGGTCGGCCCGGCGGACGACCTCGTCGGGGACGGTCTCGCGCTGGCGGACGCCGGTGATGGCCTCGACGACGTCGCCGAGCGACTCCAGGTGCTGGATGTTGACGGTCGAGACGACGTCGATGCCGGCCGCGAGGAGTTCGGCCACGTCCTGCCAGCGCTTGCGGTTGCGGGAGCCGGGGACGTTGGTGTGGGCGAGTTCGTCGACGAGGGCGACGGCGGGGCGGCGGGCGAGGACGGCGTCGACGTCCATCTCGGTGAAGACGCCGCCGCGGTACTCGATCTCGCGGCGGGGCAGCTGCTCCAGGCCGTGCAGCATGACCTCGGTGCGCGGCCGGCCGTGGTGCTCGACGAAGCCGACGACGCAGTCGGTACCGCGCTCGACCCTGCGGTGGGCCTCGGCGAGCATCGCGTAGGTCTTGCCGACGCCGGGTGCCGCGCCGAGGTAGATCCGAAGCTTGCCACGTCCCATGGACCGACCATACGTCGGGCTGATCGGACATTCTGCACACGAAGGAACACCCCGGTGCGGTATTGACATGATTCTGATGCGAAAGCTGGGACCGGAAGGCGGTCGCCGTGTCGAGAACGCGGATCCTGCTCCGACCACCCGGTGACGGCGGGCCACGGGGCCCGCCGCACCAGCAACGAGTCACGCACACGACACGCACGAGGAGCACCCCATGAAGTACATGCTGCTGATGCAGTTCAGCTCGCGGACCCTCGACGTCCCCTCGATCACCGAGTGGGCGCCGGAGGACGTCCGGGCCCACATCGACTTCATGATCAGCACGAACGGGAAGCTGACGGCGGGGGGCGAGCTCCTCCAGGCCGAGGGGCTGGCGATGCCGGAGACGGCGCGGATCGTCCGGGCGGGCGGGGACGGCGCGCCGCCGGTGGTGACCGACGGCCCCTTCGCGGAGACCAAGGAGTTCCTGGCCGGCTGGTGGATCGTGGAGGTCGGCTCCGAGGAGCGGGCCCTGGAGATCGCCGCCACGGTGTCGGCGGCGCCCGGCCCCCGCGGGGTGCCGATGAACATGCCGATCGAGGTCCGCGAGATCCCGGCGGGCCCGCCGGAGGTCTGAGGGGCCTGCCGACTCAGACTCCGGCGACGGCCTCGGCGGCCGCTTCGACGCCCGCTTCGACGATCTCGCCGTCGCGCAGTTCGAGGACCCGGTCGGCGAGGCCGAGGAGCTGGTGGTCGTGGGTGGCGACGAGGGCGGTGCAGCCCTCGCTGCGGACCACGGCCCGGAGCAGCTCCATCACCGCGAGGCCGGTCTCCGCGTCGAGCTGGCCGGTCGGCTCGTCGGCTATGAGCAGCGCGGGCTTGTTGGCGAGGGCGCGGGCGATGGCGACCCGCTGCTGCTGGCCGCCGGAGAGCTCGCCGGGGCGCTGGGAGGCGTGGTCGGCGAGACCGACGAGGGCGAGGAGCAGGGCGACCCGCTCCTCGCGCTCGGCGGGGTCCGCCTTGCGCAGCCGCAGGGGGACGCCGACGTTCTCGGCGGCGGAGAGGATGGGCAGCAGGCCGAAGGACTGGAAGATGAAGCCGATCCGGTCCCGGCGCAGCTCCAGGAGGCCCTCCTCGCCGAGGGTGGAGAGGTCGGTGCCGTCGATGACGATCCGGCCGCCGTCGGCGCTGTCGAGGCCGCCGACGAGGTTGAGCAGGGTGGTCTTGCCGGAGCCGGAGCGGCCCTTGAGGGCGACCAGCTCGCCGCGCGGGATGTCGAAGGAGACGCCCTTGAGGGCGTGGACGGCGGCCTCGCCCTCGCCGAAGGACCGGCGCAGGTCCTCCACCCGGATCATCGGGCCCCCGGCGGGGTCCTCGACGACGCCCGTCGCGGACCGCGTGCTGTTCTCGCTCACCCTGCGCTCCCCCTCCTCGAACACCTGCGCTCCAGTATGGGCGGCGGCCGCCGCCCGGACCAGAGTCCGGAACCCGGAGCCGACCCCGATCTTCGGACGGCCGGACCCGCTCTCCGGACGCGCGGACCCGTAGGGGGCGCTCTGAGGGGCGTGTACGGGCCTTCGGCCGCCGGTCACCGCGCGCCCCCGGAAAAGGCCGGTGGGCCGGGGTGTCCCGGGGCGCGTCAGCGGATCTCGGAGATCTCCGGTCCGCGCTGGAGCTGGCCCATGCCGCCGGAGAAGCGGGAACCGGCCTGCTCCTCCTGCTGGACGCCGTCCGGCACCATCTGCGCGTCGTTCGGCAGCTTGAGGACGATCGGGTCGCGCGGGGCCATCGGGCCCTCGCCGCGGGTGACCACGGTGTCCCGGACGATCTGCTCCAGCAGACCGGCCGCCTCGGGCTGGACCGCGCCCTGGCCGGAGATGACACCGCGCAGGAACCAGCGCGGGCCGTCGACGCCGACGAAGCGCACGATCTGCACGCCGCGGTTGCCGTCGGGCAGCTGGACGGGGACCTGCGCGCGCAGCTCCCAGCCGAGCGGGCCCTCGACCTCGTCGATGGCACCGCCCTGCTGGACGATGCCGGTGGCGATCTCCTCGCGGACCTCGCCCCAGATGCCTTCCTTCTTGGGCGCCGCGAACGCCTGGAGCTGCACGGCGCTGTCGCGCAGCACGATGGTCGCGGCGACGATCGCGTCACCGGCCACCTCCACGCGGAGTTCCATGCCCTCGACACCGGGCACGTAGAGACCGCCGAGGTCGACGCGGCCCTCTTCGGGCTTGGCGACCTCGGAGATGTCCCAGGGACCGTCGGGCCGGGGCGCCGGCGGAAGGTTCACCTTGCGCGGCTGGTCGGCCGCGTCCACGGCGTCCTCACCCTCCACGGCGTCGACGACCTGCTCGACCTCGCCCGCCTCGTCGGCGGCACCGCTCTTCTTGCGACGTCCGAACACGTCACTGTCCTTCCCGGTCGGATACGACCGAAGCGTATCGATTCCCACCCGTCGTGCCGTCCACGGCGGCATGACCGCCGGTGGACCCGAAGCCCCCCTCGGCCCGCGCCGAGCCGGGAAGCTCCGCCACCTCGTGGAAGCGCACCTTCTCGACCTGCTGGACGACCAGTTGGGCAATCCGGTCGAAGCGCTCGAACCGGACGCTCTCGCGCGGGTCGAGATTGACCACGATCACCTTGATCTCTCCACGGTACCCGGCATCCACCGTCCCCGGGGCATTCACGAGCGCGACTCCGCAGCGGGCGGCGAGCCCGGAGCGGGGGTGGACGAAGGCGGCGTAGCCGTCCGGGAGGGCGATCGAGACGCCGGTGGGCAGCACGGCGCGCTCGCCGGGGGCCAGGACGGCGGCCTCGGTGGTGACGAGGTCGGCGCCGGCGTCGCCGGGGTGGCCGTAGGCCGGGATCGGCACGTCCGGGTCGATCCGGCGGATCAGGACGTCGACGGGGGTACGCATCAGGGGTTCACCTCGAAGGCGCGGGCGCGCCGGACCTGGTCGGGGTCGGACATGGCGGCCTGGATCTCCTCCGGGCGGCCGTTGTCGATGAAGTGGTCGACCTTGACCTCGACGAACATGGCGTCGGCGCGGACGGCGACGAGGCCGTCGGGGCCGCCGATCCGGCCGGTGGCGGTCGAGTAGATCTTGCGGCCGTGGACGGCGGTGACCTCGGCCTGGAGGTGGAGGACGGTGCCGACCGGCACGGGCCGGCGGAAGTCGGTCTCCAGGCGGCCGGTCACGGCGATGACGCGCAGCAGCCAGTTCAGGGAGCCGAGGGTCTCGTCGAGCGCGGTCGCGAGCACGCCGCCGTGGGCGAGCCCGGGGGCGCCCTGGTGGTCGGCGGTGACGGTGAACTCGGCGGTGACGGTCACGCCGTCGCCCGCGCGGGCCTCCAGGTGGAGTCCGTGGGGCTGTCCGTCGCCGCACCCGAAGCAGTGGCCGTAGTGCGAGCCGAGCGGCTCGCCCGGGGCGGGCGCGTCCGGGTGGCGGGTCGGCGCCACGGCGTCGGCCGGCGGGGTGAGGGCGGCAGATGTTGCAGTCACAGGCGCAGACCTTACCCGCGCGGCCGGGCGCCGGTCGCGCCGTGCCAAGCTTGGACGCATGCAGCCTTCCGCACCGTCCTCATCGTCCGGGGCCTCCTCCCCCGGGTCCTCCGCGTCCACGGCGGCGCCGCGTTTCGACGAGCGGCTGACCGTGCCCGGTTCCTGGTGGGTGATCGTCGTTCTGCTGGGGCTCTCCGGCGGTCTGGTCATGTTCCCGCTGGGGACGGTGCCGACGCTGGGCGGCGTGATCGCGGCGGGCGTGGCGGCCGGTGTGGCGGCGTCCTCGTACGGCTCGGCCCGGATCCGCGTGGTGGCCGGTTCGCTGGTGGCGGGCGAGGCCCGGGTGCCGGTGTCGGCGCTGGGGGCGGTCGAGGTGCTGGACGAGGAGGAGGCGCGCGCCTGGCGCACGTACAAGGCCGATCCGCGCGCCTTCATGCTGATGCGCAGCTATGTGCCGCGGGCGGTGCGGATCGAGGTCACGGACCCGGCCGACCCGACGCCGTACCTGTACCTGTCGAGCCGTGACCCGGAGGGTCTGGCGGCGGCGGTGGAGGCGGTACGGGAGGAGGGCTGAGCCCTCCCCATTTCCGTGGAGGTCCGTCCCGGGGCCGCGGCAGGCGGCCCGGGGCGGTCTAGAAGCCCAGCTCCTTGGGGTTCTCGGGCTGCTCCAGCGGGGGAAGCTCCCGCAGGCGGTCCCAGGGGACCTGGCGGGCTCTGAGGTCCTTGCGGATGTGCCCGGCGAGCTTCTTGGTGTCGCGTCGGTTCATGACCGCGCCGACGGCTGCGCCCACCATGAACGGGGTGAGGTTCGGCAGGTTGCGGACCATGCGCTTCATGATCTGCTGGCGCAGTTCGCGCTTGAGCTGCCCGCCGAGGGCCGCGTTGATCGTCGTGGGCTTGGTGGGGTCGATGCCCCGCTCCTCGGCCCAGGAGGTCAGGTAGGCGGCCGAGCGCTGGGGCAGGGTGCCGGGCGGCCTCAGTCCGTAGACCTCGTGGAGCTCGGCGATGAGCTTGAGCTCGATCGCGGCGACGCCGGTGATCTCCGCTGCCAGCTCGGCCGGCATGGCCGGCGGTACGGGGAGCATGGCGGCGGCGCCGATGCCCGCGCCGACGGTGGAGCTCGCGTTGGCCGCGCCGAAGACGAGTTTGTCGGCCAGTTCCTCGGGGCCGAGCCCGGGAAACTGTTTGCGGAGGGTCGCGAGGTCGCGGACGGGGACGCGCGGGGCCAGGTCGATCAGGCGGTCGGCCAGATAGCCGATGCCCGCCTTGGCTCCGTCGCCGCTCCGCTTCACGCCCTGCTTGACGCCCTCCACGCTCCGGCGGACGGCGTCGATGCGCGCGGCGTCGATCCTGATGCGGTCGAGCTGGGCGCGCGCCGGGTTGGCCAGCCGCCTGACGGCGTCCAGCCTTCCGTGACGGCTGTCGTCACGGTCCTCGGGCGCCTCGGGGTCCGAGGAGCCTTCGGGGTCCCGCTCCGCGGGGAGCGGTGCCTCGCCCGGTCGGGTGCCGGCAGCTTCGAGCGAGGCCGTGGGGCCCCGCTCGTCGTCCGCCACGCCGAGGGAGGGCTGAGGGGCGGCCTGCTCGGCGTCGGGAGCCTCCTGGGCGCCCTCCGTCGGGCCTGTGCCGCCCTTGTGCGTCCGGGGCTTCGAGGGAAGCCTCAGACGCCGCTTCCGGGACGGTGTGTCGCCTGTCACGGCCGCGCCTGACTCAGTCGCAGTCGCGGCAGATCGGCTGGCCGTTCTTCTCGCGCGCCAGCTGGCTGCGGTGGTGCACGAGGAAGCAGCTCATGCAGGTGAACTCGTCGGCCTGCTTCGGCAGGACCCGGACGGCCAGCTCTTCGTTCGAAAGATCGGCGCCCGGGAGTTCCAGGCCCTCGGCGGCCTCGAACTCGTCGACGTCGACGGTCGAGGTCGACTTGTCGTTCCGACGAGCCTTGAGCTCCTCGAGGCTGTCCGAGTCGACGTCGTCGTCGGTCTTGCGTGGGGTGTCGTAATCCGTTGCCATGTCGCTCTCCCCCTCTGGGTGGTTGCGGGTGTCTCAGCGCACGTAACGCGTGAGAGGTCGGACTTGTGCCCGACCTGAGGCGCAGATTTTGCCTCACATCAAGGTCTGTTACTCAATCGACACCCGTCCCGGACACTTCACGAGTGAGCGGGTACGAGTGGCGATGCGGACCGTACACGGTCCTGGGGGCGTTCGCGTGGAGCGCCACCCCGTGTACTTTCCGCCGCTCAGCGTCCGGGAAACCCGGACTTTTCCGGGTTTTCCCCCGGATTTCACGGTCACGGAGCGCGATGCCCCGGGCACTCGCGCTTGTGATCGATCACACACGGCCGTCTCAGGACGGGGGTCCCGGAATTCCGCTCAAAGCGAACAGATCGGGCTTCGCCCTTGCAGTCTGTCAGATCGGCAGAGTGACACGCATCACCAGGCCGCCGCCCTCGCGGGGCTGCGCGCTGATGCGTCCACCATGCGCCCGGGCCACCGAGCGCGCGATCGACAGCCCGAGACCGACGCCCTTGTCGCTGCCCGTCCGCTCCTGGCGGAGCCTGCGGAACGGCTCGAAGAGGTTGTCGATCTCGTACGCGGGGACCACGGGGCCCGTGTTGGACACCACGAGCACCGCCTGACCGTGCTGGGCCTCGGTGGTGACCTCGACCCATCCCCCGTCCGGAACGTTGTACCGCACGGCGTTCTGGAGCAGGTTCAGGGCGATCCGCTCCAGCAGGACGCCGTTGCCCTGGACGACGACCGGGGAGCGCTCGCCGCGCATCTCCACGCCCCTCGCCTGGGCCTCCTCGTGCACCTGGTCCACGGCCCGCTCGGCGACCTCGGCAAGGTCCACGGCCTTGCGTTCCACGATCTGGTTGTCACTGCGGGCCAGCAGCAGCAGGCCCTCGACCAGCTGCTCGCTGCGCTCGTTGGTGGCCAGCAGGGTCTTGCCGAGCTGCTGGAGCTCGACCGGCGCCCCGGGGTCGGAGAGGTGGACCTCCAGGAGCGTGCGGTTGATCGCCAGCGGGGTGCGCAGCTCGTGCGAGGCGTTGGCGACGAAGCGCTGCTGGGCGGTGAAGGCCCGCTCCAGGCGCTCCAGCATCTCGTCGAAGGTGTCCGCGAGCTCCTTCAGCTCGTCGTCCGGGCCGTCCAGCTCGATCCGGCGGGCCAGGTCGGAGCCGGCCACCTGGCGGGCGGTCCGGGTGATCCGGCCGAGCGGCGAGAGGACCCGGCCGGCCATGGCGTAACCGAAGGCGAAGGCGATGATGCTCAGCCCGAGGAGGGCGAAGAGCGAGCGGCGCAGGAGGTCTTCCAGGGCCCGGTCGGACTGCTGGCTCAGGCAGATGGAGACGGCGTGGTTGAACTGCTCGCCGGTGCCCTTGTCGGGCAGCACGCACCAGGAGGTGGTGGGCTGGACCTGGCCCTCGACGATCTTGAACGGCAGGTCGGCCGCGCTGGCGCTCAGGGTCTGCGCGGTGAAGAGGTAGATGATCGACAGCAGCAGGATGCCGGCGATCAGGAACATGCCGCCGTAGAGCAGCGTGAGCCGTATCCGGATGGTCGGCCGGAGCAGCGGCCTGACCGGGTCCCGCGGGTCCCAGGTGGGTTTCGGTGGCGCCTGCGGGTGCGGCGCCGGGGTGGCGGCCATCGGGTCAGATCCGGTATCCGGAGCCGGGGACGGTGACGATGACGGGCGGCTCGCCCAGCTTGCGGCGGAGGGTCATGACGGTGACCCGGACCACGTTGGTGAACGGGTCGGTGTTCTCGTCCCACGCCTTCTCCAGGAGCTGCTCCGCCGAGACGACGGCGCCCTCGGAGCGCATCAGCACCTCCAGGACGGCGAACTCCTTTGGCGCGAGCTGGACCTCCCGGCCGTCCCGGAAGACCTCGCGGCGGTTGGGGTCGAGCTTGATGCCGGCGCGCTCCAGGACCGGCGGCAGCGGCACGGAGGTGCGGCGACCGAGGGCCCGTACGCGCGCGGTGAGCTCGGTGAAGGCGAAGGGCTTGGGGAGGTAGTCGTCGGCGCCCAGCTCCAGGCCCTCGACCCGGTCGCTGACGTCGCCGGAGGCCGTGAGCATCAGGACGCGGGTGGGCATCCCCAGCTCGACGATCTTGCGGCAGACGTCGTCGCCGTGGACCAGGGGCAGGTCGCGGTCGAGGACGACGACGTCGTAGTCGTTGACGCCGACGCGCTCCAGGGCGGCGGCGCCGTCGTACACGACGTCGACGGCCATGGCCTCCCGGCGCAGTCCGGTGGCCACCGCATCGGCGAGCAGCTGCTCGTCCTCGACGACGAGTACGCGCACGTCGTTCTTCCTTCCTTCGGCGCTCCGGTCCGGGGGACGGGAGGGCGGTTCTGAACACTGACTGTGCGTGTCCATCCTGCCCCGTACGCGCGTAAACCGGCTGTAAGACGGCGGTACCCGCCTCCCCGCGCGCGGGGAGCGCGGAAGGGAGCGCCGAGGGGAGCGCGAACGGGATCACGGAAGGGACCGCGGCGGGCGGCGCGAAGAATTCACCTGACTCGGGCGTGAGTTGAGGTTTCCGTGTGCGGAGGGGTGGGGAGGAGGTCTGCACACCCCGCGATCACGCCCTGTCTGTGGCACGCCCACGGCTCTTCCGTCCCCCGGGAGCGATACGGAGCGTGATCCATCCATCCTCGGCACACCCCCGTGCCGCCGGACCCACGAGGAGGGGCGCATGGACGCGTTCACCGCAGGGCTGCTGCACCGCATCAGGACCACGCAGTCGGACCTCACGCGTGCCCGCGAGACCGGCGACGACTACCTCGCGGACGTCGAGCAGGCCGAGCTGGACGACCTGCACCGACTGGCCGCGGAGCACGGCGTGCAGGTCGTCGTGCCCGTCTGCGCGCAGAGCGCCTGAGCGACGGCGCTCCCCCGGGAGTGCCGCGGCGGTGCCCCGGAACCCTCTGGGTTCCGGGGCACCGCCGTGTCCGGGGCCGTTCTCAGTCGTGCCAGGCGCCCAGCCGGTCGAGCAGCTCCTGGAGGGGCTCGAAAAGGCCCTCGGGGGCCGCCACGGCCAGTTCACCGGACTCGGGCTGTCCCGGACGCCCGCCGGTGCGCGCGCCCGCCTCGCGGGCGATCAGGGCCCCTGCGGCGTGGTCCCAGGGGTTGAGCCCGCGCTCGTAGTACGCGTCGAGCCTGCCGGCCGCCACGTCGCAGAGGTCGATGGCGGCCGAGCCGCCGCGCCGGATGTCCCGGACCAGCGGCAGGACCTCCCGGACCACCTCGGCCTGGTGGGCGCGGCGCGCCTGCACGTAGCCGAAGCCGGTGCCGAGCAGGGCCTGGTCGAACGGGGGCGCGGTGCGGACCGCGAGCCGGCGCTCGCCCAGGTACGCGCCGCCGCCGAGGACGGCGCGGTAGGTCTCGCCGCGCAGCGGGGCCTCGACGACGCCGACGACGGTCTCGCCGTCGAGCTCGGCGGCGATGGAGACCGCCCAGGACGGCAGGCCGTAGAGGTAGTTCACGGTGCCGTCGAGGGGGTCGATGACCCAGCGGACGCCGCTGCTGCCCGGGCTGGCGGCGCCCTCCTCCCCGAGCAGGCCGTCGTGCGGGCGGTGCTCGCCGAGGAAGCCGGTGATCAGCTTCTCGGCGGCGATGTCCATCTCGGTGACGACGTCGATGGCGCTGGTCTTGGTGGCGGCGACGGTCAGGTCCTCGGGCCGGCCGTCGCGCAGCAGGGCGCCGGCCCGCCGGGCGGCCTCCAGGGCCAGTTCGAGCAGCTCGGCGAGGAGCGGTGCGGGGGCGGGTGCGGGGGTCACGGCGTGGCTCCTCAGGCGTAGGGGCTGTCGGCACCGGCGGCGGCGGGGCGCTCGGCGCGGGCCGGGCAGCAGCCGATCGGGCACAGGTCGTGGGAGGGGCCGAGGGCGCCGAGTGCGCACCGCTCCGCGCGCGTGCCGCGCTCGGCGGCGGCGCGCTCCAGGACCAGCTCGCGGACGGCGGCGGCGAAGCGGGGGTCGGCGCCGACGGTGGCGGAGCGGCGGACCGGGAGGCCCAGCTCGGCGGCCTTGGCGGTGGCCTCGGTGTCGAGGTCGTACAGGACCTCCATGTGGTCCGAGACGAAGCCGATCGGCACCATGACGGCGGCGGGGGCGCCCGCCTTGTGCAGCTCCTCCAGGTGGTCGCAGATGTCCGGTTCCAGCCACGGGATGTGCGGGGCGCCGCTGCGGGACTGGTAGACGAGCTTCCAGGGGTGGTCGACGCCGGTCCTCTCGCGGACCGCGTCGACGACGACCCGGGCCACGTCGAGGTGCTGCTTCACGTAGGCGCCGCCGGGGCCGTGGTCGGCGACGGTGCCCGAGGAGTCGGCGGCGGAGTCCGGGATGGAGTGGGTGGTGAAGGCGAGGTGGGCGCCGGGCCGGACGGACTCGTCGAGCTCGGCGAGGGAGGCGAGGACCCCCTCCACCATGGGCTCCACGAAGCCGGGGTGGTTGAAGTAGTGGCGGAGCTTGTCGACGCGGGGCACCGGCAGGCCCTCGGCCTCCAGGGCGGCGAGCGCGTCGGCGAGGTTCTCGCGGTACTGGCGGCAGCCCGAGTAGGAGGCGTACGCGCTGGTGGTGAGGACGGCGATGTGGCGGCGCCCGTCGTGGACCATCTCGCGGAGGGTGTCGGTGAGGTACGGGGCCCAGTTCCGGTTCCCCCAGTAGACCGGCAGGCGGAGGCCGGCCCCGTCGAGGTCGGCCCGCAGCGCGTCGAGCAGCGCGCGGTTCTGGCCGTTGATCGGGCTGACGCCGCCGAAGAGGAAGTAGTGCTGCCCCACTTCCTTGAGCCGCTCCTTGGGGATGCCGCGGCCGCGCGTCACGTTCTCCAGGAACGGGACGACGTCGTCCGGGCCCTCGGGGCCTCCGAAGGAGAGCAGCAGCAGGGCGTCGTACGGGGCGGGATCGTGCTGATCGGACATGGCACCGATCCTGCCACCCGGCACCGACGGCCCGGGGCGCGGCCCGTCCGGAATTCGGGGGTGACCCCGCTGCTTCGAACCCTTAGGCTTTAGCTATTAATTACACGTGTTGACCGCGTCGGGCGGGCGGCACGCCGCGTCGCAGAGCCGGAGAACCCCTTGCCCAGTCCCTACCGCGCGATCTTCTCGGCGCCCGGTACCACCTCGTTCTCCGTCGCCGGTTTCCTCGGCCGCATGCCGCTGTCCATGATGGGCATCGGCATCGTCACGATGATCTCCCAGGTCACCGGGCGGTACGGCCTCGCCGGCGCCCTCTCGGCGACGCTGGCGATGTCCGCCGCCGTGCTCGGCCCGCAGGTCTCCCGCATGGTCGACCGGTACGGGCAGCGCCGGGTGCTCCGCCCGGTCACGCTGATCTCCCTCGTCGCCGCCGCCGGACTGCTGCTCTGCGTGCAGCAGGAGGCGCCGGACTGGACGCTCTTCGCCTTCACCGCCGTGATCGGCGTCGTGCCGAGCGTCGGCGCCATGACCCGGGCCCGCTGGGCGGGCATCTACCGGGGCGACGCGCGCTCGCTGCACACCGCGTACTCGTGGGAGTCGATCGTCGACGAGGTGTGCTTCATCTTCGGCCCGATCATCTCGATCGGCCTGTCGACCACCTGGTTCCCGGAGGCGGGCCCGCTGCTGGCCGGCGTCTTCCTCGCGATCGGCGTCTTCTGGCTGACCGCCCAGCGGGACACCGAACCGAAGCCGCACCCGCAGTCCTCGGTGAAGGCCCCGTCGGCGCTCCGCTCCCCCGGTCTCCAGGTCCTCGCGATGGCCTTCGTGGCGACCGGCGCGATCTTCGGTTCGGTGGACGTGGTGACCGTCGCCTTCGCGGAGGAGCGCGGCCAGAAGGCCGCCGCCAGCCTGGTCCTCGCCGTCTACGCGCTGGGCTCCTGCCTGGCCGGAGCGGTCTTCGGACTGCTGCACCTCAAGGGCGAGCCGTCCCGCCGGTGGCTGCTGGGCGTCTGTGCGATGGCCGTGAGTATGATCCCCCTCCTACTGGCCGGGAACCTGCCGTTGCTGGCCGTGGCGCTCTTTGTCGCGGGCCTCTCCATCGCGCCGACGATGGTGACCACGATGGCCCTCGTCGAGAAGCACGTACCGCACACGCAGCTGACCGAGGGCATGACCTGGACGGGCACCGGCCTCGCGATCGGTGTGGCGCTGGGCTCCTCGGCCGCCGGCTGGGTGGTCGACGCCTCGGGGGCGGAGGCCGCGTACGTGGTGCCCGTCGTCTCGGGTGCGCTCGCGGTCGTGGTGGCCGTCCTTGGCCATCGCCGGCTGCGCACGCCGGCGCCGGACCGGGAGGGGCGAGATGAGCACGAGGACAGCGGGACCGACGGGGCGGGCGAGCGCCGGGGCGGGCAGCCCGTGGCGTAACTGGGCGGGGAACGTGTCCTCCCGCCCCGCGCGGGAGGCGAGCCCGGCCTCGGCCGAGGAGCTGGCCGCCGAGATCCGCCGGGCCGCCGAGGACGGGCTGCGGGTGAAGACGGTCGGCACCGGCCACTCCTTCACCTCGATCGCGGCCACCGACGGCCTGCTGATCCGGCCCGGTCTGCTCACCGGGATCCGGCGGATCGACCGCGAGGCGATGACCGTGACGGTGGAGTCGGGCACCCCGCTCAAGCGGCTCAACCTGGCGCTGGCCAGGGAGGGCCTGTCGCTCACGAACATGGGCGACATCATGGAGCAGACGGTCGCGGGGGCCACCTCGACCGGCACCCACGGCACCGGCCGCGACTCCGCCTCCCTCGCCGCCCAGATCCGCGCCCTGGAGCTGGTCACCGCCGACGGCACGCTGATGACCTGTTCCGAGAAGGGGACCGCCGAGGAGCGCGCGGTCTTCGCGGCGGCCCGGATCGGCCTGGGCGCGCTCGGCGTGATCACCGCGATCACCTTCGCCGTGGAGCCGGTCTTCCTGCTCACCGCGCGCGAGGAGCCGATGCGCTTCGACCGGGTGATCGCCGAGTTCGACGAGCTCCACGCGGAGAACGAGCACTTCGAGTTCTACTGGTTCCCCCACACGGACAACTGCAACACCAAGCGCAACAACCGCAGCGCGGGCCCCGCCGCCCCGCTGCCGCGCCTCGGCGGCTGGTTCGAGGACGAGTTCCTCTCCAACGGCGTCTTCCAGGCGGCCTGCTCGCTCGGCCGGGCGGTACCGCCCGCGATCCCGGCGATCGCCCGGATCTCCAGCCGCGCGCTGTCCGCCCGTACGTACACCGACATCCCGTACAAGGTCTTCACCTCCCCGCGCCGGGTCCGCTTCCTGGAGATGGAGTACGCGCTGCCGCGGGAGGCCGCGACGGCGGCGCTGCGCGAGCTGAAGGCGATGGTGGAGGGCTCCCCGCTGAAGGTGAGCTTCCCGGTGGAGGTGCGGACCGCGCCCGCCGACGACATCGCGCTCTCCACGGCCTCCGGCCGGGAGACGGCCTACATCGCCGTGCACCTCTACAAGGGAACGCCCCACCGCGGGTACTTCACCGCGGTGGAGCGCGTCATGACCGCTCACGGGGGCCGGCCGCACTGGGGCAAGGTCCACACCCGGGACGCCGCCTATCTGGCGGAGGCGTACCCGCGCTTCGCCGAGTTCACGGCGCTGCGCGACCGGCTCGACCCGGACCGGCTCTTCGGCAACGACTACCTGCGCCGGGTGCTGGGCGACTGACGGGGGCTCAGCCGGCCGGGTCGGCGGGGGGTGCCGCGGGGGCCTCCCCGGCGGCCGGGCCGGTGCCGGGCGTCCCGGCGGGCGCGGACGGCGTCTCGGGCGCCGTCGGGGCCGTGGGCTCCTGGGTCGGGTCCGTGCCGCCGTCGGCGGAGCCGGTCGGGTCCGGGGTGGGCGCCGTCGTGGCGTCGCCGCTCGGCGTCCCGCCGCCGGTCTCGGGGGTGGCGCCGGTCGACGGGGTGCCCGCGTCCGTGCCGGGCTCCTGGCCGGTCTCCTGCCCGGAGTCCCGCTGGTCGCCCTGTCCTGCGGAGCCGCTCGGCGCGGGGGCCTGCGGCTCGCGCTCCCCCTCCTGCCGCTCCTGCTGCTGTTCGGGGGTGTTCTGCTTGCCGCTGTCGCCGCCGCGGACCACGGAGCCGAAGGTGGTGGTGCCCTTGGTGCCGCTGAAGTCCTCGCCGGAGACCAGCTCGTAGGTGGTGATGCCGCCCATGGTGACGCCGAAGACGAGCGCGGCGGCCAGCACCGGGCGCTTCCAGCCGCGCAGGCGGGTGCCGTGGGTGGTGGCGCTCCCGAACTCCTCGTCGTACGGGAACGGGGCCGCGGCCTCGGGAACGGGGCCCAGCATCAGCGTGTGGCGGTCGCCCGCGGGGGGCGTGACGGGGACCTGACGCGCCTTCGGCTTGGCGGCGACGGTCACGTCCCGCACCTGCTCGCCGGTGCGCTTGAAGAGCTGCTGGAAGAGCGGGCCGCCGCAGGTGGCGATGACGCTGATCACGCCGGCGCCCAGGATCGTCCCGTAGACGCCGAGGGTGGAGGCGAGTTTGGCGGCGATCACGGCGGCGAGGGCGCTGCCGGCGACCTGGGGCACGCTCAGGTCGATCTTCCGCTTCGCCTCCGACCCGGGCTCCGGGGGTTCGCTCCCGGGGTCCGGCGTCCGTATCTCCGGCTCGTCCGTGTCGGTCGGCTGCCTGTGACGCATCTCCACCCTCTGCCTGGTCATCTGTTCCACCGTGCACCCAGAAGGGACACATGAGCGAAGCGAATAGTTCCGGTTCAGGGGGTTCTGTGAAGAGTGCCACGCGGGAGGATTGAGGGCGGGGGTCCAACTCCCGCGCACCCCGAGAAGTTGGGCGGCGCGCCGGTCCACCCGAGTGGCCCGAATGGAGTACATTGACGAACCCTGGGTCCGGACGCCTTCCGGAGCGCCCGGGAACGGAACCGCTACACAGTGTGACGCCCAGTCACTCCGGGTAGTGAACAGGTAACCGTGCCATAACGGCGGCCCAGGGTCCACGCCCGACACGCCGGGCAACTCGGCAAGGTAGTGGCAGGCTGCACCCGGGCAGGCCACACTCGACTAGCGGAAGCAGCGACGCACGTGACGTCGGCAGGCACCACCCGGGAGGTCCCCATGCCCGAACTGCGTGTCGTGGCCGTCTCCAACGACGGCACACGACTGGTGCTCAAGGCTGCCGACAGCACGGAGTACACGCTTCCGATCGACGAGCGGCTGCGGGCCGCCGTGCGCAACGACCGCGCGCGCCTCGGCCAGATCGAGATCGAGGTCGAGAGCCACCTCCGCCCCCGTGACATCCAGGCGCGGATACGAGCCGGTGCCTCCGCGGAGGAGGTCGCCCAGCTCGCCGGCATCCCCGTCGACCGCGTCCGCCGCTTCGAGGGCCCCGTGCTCGCCGAGCGCGCCTTCATGGCCGAGCGCGCCCGCAAGACCCCGGTGCGCAGGCCCGGCGAGAACAGCGGACCCCAGCTCGGCGAGGCGGTGCAGGAGCGGCTGCTGCTGCGCGGCGCCGACAAGGACACCGTGCAGTGGGACTCCTGGCGGCGCGACGACGGCACCTGGGAGGTGCTGCTCGTCTACCGGGTCGCCGGCGAGGTGCACACCGCCAGCTGGACCTACGACCCGCCGCGCCGGCTCGTCCAGGCCGTGGACGACGAGGCGCGGGCGCTGATCGGCGAGACCGACGACACCCTCGCCGCCGCGCCGGAGCCGAGCTTCCCCTTCGTACCGCGCATCGCCCGGCTGCCCCGGGACCGGCCGCTGGACCGGACCCTGGACCGCCCGATGGAGCGGCCGATGGACCGCGCCCTCGACCGGCAGCTCGACCGGACCCCGCTGACGGCGTCCGCGTCCGAGCCGGAGGAGGAGCGGGACTCGCTCACCAGCCTCCTGGAGGCCGTACCGAGCTTCCGCGGCGACCTGGTGGTCCCCGAGCAGCCCGACACCGAGCCCTCCGACGAGGTCGAGGCGGAGGAGCCGCCCGCTCCCGCCGCCTCCGCGGGGGCGGGCGCGGCCTACGCCGACGTCCTCATGCCCCGCTCCGTCTCCGGCCACCGCGACCGGCTGCACGGCGCCACCGACCGGCAGGCGGAGGCCGACGGCGTCCGCCCCGGCCGCCGCGCGGCGGTCCCCAGCTGGGACGAGATCGTCTTCGGGACGCGCAGGAAGAAGCAGCAGGACTGACCGCGCCCACGCGGTGAAGGGCCCGCACCGATCCGATCGGTGCGGGCCCTTCCGCGTGCCCTCATCCGGGCTTCCGCGCGTCCTACTCCGGGTTCGGGCCCGTGGCGACCGGGCGGGACGGGTCCGAGGACCACTCCGACCAGGAGCCGGCGTAGAGGGCCGCCGGGATGCCGGCGAGCTCCAGGGCCAGCACCTCGTGGGCGCCGGAGACGCCCGAACCGCAGTAGACGCCGACCTCCGGCGCCTGCGTCGCGCCCAGCGCCGCGAACCGGTCACGGAGCGCGTCGGCGGCGAGGAAGAGCCCGTCCCCGGCCACGTTCTCGGTCGTCGGGGCCGAGTGGGCGCCGGGGATGTGGCCGCCGACCCGGTCGATGGGCTCCACGTCGCCGCGGTACCGCTCGGCGGCCCGGGCGTCCAGGAGCAGCCCCGAACGGGCCAGCGCCGCCGCCTCGTCCGCGTCGAGCAGCCGCAGCCCGCCCGGCTTCGGCGTGAAGTCGCCCGCCTCCGGCTCCGGCGCCTCCGTCGACAGCTCCCCCGGCCAGACCGCCAGGCCCCCGTCGAGCACCCGCACGTCCGGGTGGCCCGTCCAGCGCAGCAGCCACCAGGCGCGGGCGGCGCCCCAGCCGAGCCCGCCGTCGTACACGACCACCGGGCGGTCGGCGCCGACCCCGGCCCGGCGCATGGCCTCGCCGAAGACCTCCGGGTCGGGCAGCGGATGCCGGCCGCCCTCCCCGGGCGGTCCGGCCAGTTCGGCGTCGAGGTCCACGTAGACGGCGCCGGGCAGGTGCCCGGCCTCGTACGCGGGGCGTCCGGGCGGGCCCCCGAGGGTCCAGCGCACGTCCAGGAGGACCGGCGGCCGGGCTCCCGCCGACTCGCTCACGAGTTCGCTTGCGGAGATGATGGGCTTCATGGGGCCATCCTCGCGCAGCCATGCCCGCGACGGGGAAGGACCCGGCGTCCTCCGGACGGATCGCACCAGGAAGGGTGCGACCGGGGCGCGCCGTGCGCGGCCCGGCGAAGCCACCGGCGGCAGGGCACGGCCACGAAGTGGTCCGAGGAGAGAGTGACGATGACCGAGGTGGCTCGGCGCAGCCCGGGGACCCCCTGCTGGGTGAGTCTCATGGTGCACGGGATCGACGCGACGCAGGAGTTCTACCAGGCACTCTTCGGCTGGGAGTTCGTCCCCGGCCCCCAGCAGCTCGGCCCGTACGTACGGGCCCTGCTGGGCGGGCGCGAGGTGGCCGGCATCGGGCAGCTGCCCCCCGACCGGCACCTGAGCACGGCCTGGACCACCTACCTGGCCACCCACGACGCCTACGAGACCGCCGAGTCCATCCGCTGCTGCGGCGGGACGGTCGCGGTGGGCCCGCTGGACGCGGGCGAGGCCGGACGGCTGGTCATCTGCGCCGACCCCACGGGGGCCGTCTTCGGCGTCTGGGAGGCGGAGGCCCACCACGGCACGGCGCTCGCCGGACCGGCCGGGACGCCGGTGTGGAACGAGCTGCTGACGTACGAGACGGCCACGGTCGGCAAGTTCTACCGGACGGTCTTCGGGTACGAGGTCGAGCCGGTGGTCTCGGCCGACTTCGACTACGCCACGCTGCACGTGGACGGGCGCCCGGTCGCCTCGCTGCACGGGGTGGGCGACGCGCTGCCGCGGGACCGGGGCCCGCACTGGATGACGTACTTCGAGGTCGACGACACGGACGCGGCGGCCCGGCTGGTGGCGGAGCTGGGCGGCCACGTGCTGCGGCCGCCCCGGGACGGGACGGCCGGGCGGCTCGCCCTGGTCGCGGATCCGGAGGGCGCGGTGTTCACCCTCGTGAGGTCCCGCGACCGTTGACTGCGCCGCCCCGGCGTCAGCGGCGGGAGCGGACGAGGCCCCTGCGCGGCCGGGCCGGGGCCGCCGGGGCGGCGGCGGGCACCCCGCCCGGGAGGCCGAGCTGGGTGAGCCGGACGGTGCCGAAGTGGTGGGCGACCGCCGGGTCGTCGTGGTGCCCCGCCAGGTACAGCTCGGTCTCGGCCCGCAGGCCCGGGTGGGCCTTGTGGCGCATGCAGTAGCTCACCGCGCGGACCAGCGGCGCGAGCGACGCGGGGGCCGGGCCGGGCACGGCCGGGGTCCCGCCGTCCTCCAGGGCGGGGACGAGGTGGTCGACCACGGTGAGCGGGATCCGGTTGCTGTTCTCGAAGGGGGTCAGCCGTTCGAGGAGTTCCTCGGTGCCGACCCGGGCGACGGGGACCCCGTAGTAGACGGCGGCGGTGAGCATCGCCGTGGAGAAGCAGCCGACGACGAGCCGCAGCCCGCAGCGCTCGTAGAAGGTCTCGGCGAGCAGCGGCACGTCGAGGACGGTGAGCCGGACCCCGGCCTCCTCGGCCGCCTCCTGGAGGGCGGTCGAGTAGCCGGCGGGTGCGGTGGGGTGCGGCTTGAAGACGATCGAGGTGTGGCCGAGGGCGGCGGCGCCGCGGAGCATCCGTACGTGCAGTTCCTCCTCCTCCTCGACGGTGAGGAGGCCGAGCGCGGCGAGGTACTGGCCGAGGAGGAGCGCGGTGGGCCGGGCGGCGACGGCCTCGGCGACCGCGGGGTCGTCCCCGGCGTCGGCGGCGATCTCGGCGAGGACCGCGCGGAAGGCGGCGTCGGGGACCAGCTCGGACGGGGTGCCGTACTCGGTGAGGAGCATCGGGGTCAGGCCCGGCACCAGGTCGAGGTGGAGGAGCCGGCGGATGCGGCAGGCGAGGGACTGGGCGACGTCCGTGCGGGTGGGGCCGTAGCTCATCAGCCCGTCGGCGTACACCTCGACGGAGCTCTCCGGGAAGCAGGCGCCGAGCGCCTTGGCCGGGTTGACCTGGATGGACTCGACGATCAGCTCGACGCGGGCGGTGCCGAGGTCCCAGGCGGTGCGCAGCACGCGCTGCCAGAGGGGGGTCTCCTCGGGGCGGGGGGCCCAGGCGG
This sequence comes from Streptomyces sp. NPDC059201, assembly GCF_042754585.1. Classification (NCBI taxonomy): domain Bacteria; kingdom Bacillati; phylum Actinomycetota; class Actinomycetes; order Kitasatosporales; family Streptomycetaceae; genus Streptomyces; species Streptomyces sp. NPDC059201. The sequence goes on along the minus strand of NZ_JBHZBB010000005.1, from coordinate 132,915 downwards.
CCGGGTGGTACGGGTGGATCGTCCGGTTCCAGTCGAGGACGCCGTCGAAGCGGGCGGCGATCCGGGCGTAGCCGGTCATGGTCTCCAGGCGGAGCGCGGTCTCCGGGATCTCGGCGTTGTGCGAGAGCAGCAGGAGGCGGCGGGCGTCGCCGGGGGCGCCGTAGAGACCGGCGTCGATCGCCGCGGCGACGGTCGCGGCTCCGTAGAGGGTGGAGACCTGGAAGATCTGGACCGTCCGCGGGTCGGTGGCTGGGGCGGCGGGCGTGCCGGTGGCCGTGTCGGTGGTCATGCTCAGAGGGTCCTTCCGGTCTCGCGCAGGCTCCGCAGGAGGGTGGCGCGCGGCGTGTCCATGGTGGCGAGGGTCTCTTCGAGGACATCCTGCGGCATGCGGTCCAGGGCGTCGGCGACGTCGGCGCGCAGCCGCTGGGCGACCTCGGGCTCGTACTTCCCGGCCTTGTTCACGTGGAAGGCGATCATGGCGCAGTAGGTGCGGACGACCTTGGGCAGGAAGCGGTCGGCGTCGCGGTCCCGGGCGACCTCCTCCAGGAGGAGGTCGTAGGAGGGGATGAAGTCGAGCTGGCGGTTGTCGCTGATCTGGGTCAGCGAGGTGGTGACGCCGCGCCGGTAGAAGACGCCGTGCAGGGAGAGGGCGGCGAAGGTGCGGGCCTTGAGGTGGAGGCGCCAGATCCAGAGCCGGTCCTCGGCGGTGCGCAGCTTGGTCTCGAAGCGGGACTCGCCGTTCTCGAAGAGCCGGCCGCTGTAGACGCCGAAGGGGACGAAGGGGTAGTCGACCATCGTGATCATGCTGGCCGGGGCGATGCCGTCGCGGGGGTCCATGACGGCGTCGCGGACCTTGGCGGGGGCGTACTTCACGTGCCGCTTGCGGCCCTCGGCGAGGACGTGGTCGGTGCGGGCGAAGTCGCAGCCGAGCCGGTCCATGCCGTCGACGGCGGCGCGGAGGTGGCCGGGGGCGTACCAGTCGTCGCCGTCGAGGAAGGTGAGGTAGTCGCCGGTGGCGGCGTCGATGCCGGTGTTGCGGGCCTGGGCGACGCCGAGGTTGGTCTCGTGGCGGATGACCCGGGCGTTCGGGATGCGGTCCTTCCAGCGGTCGAGGACGTCCGGGGTCTCGTCGGTGGAGCAGTCGTCGATCAGCAGGAACTCGAAGTCCGGGTCCGCGTTGCGGGCGAGGCTGCGCACGGTGTCGGGGGCGTACGGCCCGACGTTGTGGAAGGGGACGACGACGGAGAGTTTGGGCACGCGGAGAATCCCCACACTGGATCGGGAGGCGGACACGGATGGAATCGGGGGTGTCTTCGGGCTGTCAGGCGCCGGTACGGCGGGCAGCGTAATCGGCGTCCTGACCGCTCGAACGAGCCTCGTGTGGACGGCCGGTGAACTCTTGTCGTCCCGGGTGCGAACCGCCCTCCGCCCGCCGTGTACGGCGCCGGGCGTGGAGCGCGGTGGCGAGCAGGGCGAGGAGCGCGGCGGCTCCGGCGGCGGCGCCGAGCAGGACGCCGGGGGGCCTGAAGGAGCAGCTCACGCGGGTCGCGCGGCCGTCGAGGGGGACGGCGAGCAGGCCCCGGTGGGAGCGGGCGGAGACGGGTTCGGCGTCGCCGGCCGCGCAACGCCAGCCGGTGGCGCGGGGGACGGCGACGACGGCGACGCCGGTGCTGCCGGGCGGCAGCTCGGCGGTGAGGCCGTGGCCGGTGGTGGTGACGCGGGTGGCGCCGGTGGCGGTGAGCCGGGTGACGGCGGCGGTGAGCCGGGCGCGGTCGAGGCAGCCGAGGGACTGCTCGGGCAGGGTCAGGGCCCGTTCGGGGACGAGGTCGACGCGGACGTCGCCGCTTGCCGGGACGGTGCCGAGGGCGCGCATCGGGGCGCGGACGGCGGGCGGGCGCCCGTCGTAGTCGGCGGGGGCGGCGCCGGCGAGGGCGGCGGTGCCCTTGTACTCGGGCGCCCAGAACCAGAGTTCGGTGCCGGCCGGGCAGCGGGCGGTGAGCGTGGTGCCGGTGCGGCGGACGGCGGGCAGCGCGTAGACGGAGGCGCCGAGGAGGAGTTCCTGGTTGCGGAAGGCGGAGTCGGCGGGGTCCACGGTGGCGTTCCCGGCGGGGTGGACGGTGACGAGCGGCGGTACGGGGGTGGTGGTGGCGGTCGCTTTGCCTCGGGGCGCGGCGTCCTGGCGTACCGGCTCGGTGGCCTCGGAGCGGATCCGGGTGCCGATGGAGAAGATCGCGTCGGTGACGGGGTTGTCGAGGGTCTCGGGGTGGCGGCCCTTGGCGTAGTGGCCGAAGCCGAGGGAGTCCAGGGTCCGGGAGGTGTTCTCGGTGGTGAGGCTGGAGTACGCGTCGGCGCCCTCGCCACCGAGGAGGAGCGGTTCGTTGCCGCCGGGCAGCGGGCCGGGGTCGGTGCGGTACGCGGGCCAGGCGTCGGCGCGGGCCACCTCGGCGCCCACCGCCCGCTGCCAGGGGCCGATCCGGGGCGCCCAGGCGACGTCGGCGCGCTGCTGCCGCTCGACGCGCATCCCGCTCACGGCCGCCTCGCCCGCCTGGGCGGCGAGCAGCACGAGGGCGGCGGCGAGGGGCAGCACGCGGGAGGCCGGCGGGCGGGCGGCCCGGAGGGCGAGGAGCGCGGCGGCGAGGGCGAGCAGGACGGCGGCGCCGGTGGCGGGGTAGGTCCAGGCGTCGATGTCGGAGCTGCCGCGGGCGGCGAGGGCGAAGGCCCCGACGAGGGCGGCGGCGCCGAGGAGCGCGGCGGGGCGGGGCGGTCCGGGGACGGCGGAGAGCCAGGCGGCGATGAGGAGCAGGCCGCACAGAACGAAGGTCTGACGGTAGGGGTTGCCGTTGGGCGAGGCGCCCGCGTGCCAGATCAGGTGGGTCGGCCCCCACTGGAGGGAGAGCGTCACCAGGACGATCAGCACCGACCAGCCGAGCCGGACACGGGGGGCGACGGCCCGGTTGAAGGGCAGGGTGAGGGCGAGGAGGAGGGCGGGCGTGCCGATGAAGAGGGCCGGCGTGTCGACGTTGGCGGTGGCGGGCAGGAAGCGGCCGAACAGTTCGGCCCAGGAGGCGGGCGCGAAGACCGTCTCGGGGGTCGGGTCGGCGTACTTCGTCCCGCTGAAGACGACGAGGACGAGCGGGGCGGCGAGCCCGATGCCGAGACCCACGGTCCACGCGGCGCGGAGCAGGGCGGCGGGCCACCGGCGCGGGGGCCCGTCCGGGTCGGCGGTGAGGAGCCGGACGGCGAGGAAGAGCGCGGCGCCGAGGGTCGCCATGTAGGCGGTGTAGAAGTTGGCGATCCAGGCGACGGCGACGACGAGCGGGCCGAGCACCGGCCGTCGGCCGGTCCGGGCCCACTCCGCCACCAGGCAGAGCAGCGGGAAGGCGATCAGCCCGTCCAGCCACATGGGCACGGAGGCGCCGTGGTTGAAGGTCCAGCCGGAGAGCGCGTACGCGGCGCCGAGGAGGGCGGCGAGCGGCCAGGGACCGCGCGACCGCCCCGCCGGGCGCAGCCGGATCAGCAGCGCGGCCATCGCCGCGCCCGCGGCGGCGATCTTGAGCGCGGTGATGGCGTACAGCGCGAGTTCCGGCCGGTCGGCCGGGAAGAGGACGACGAGCAGCGAGAAGGGGCTGCTCAGGTAGGTGCCGATGTCGCCGAGGAAGCCCGCGCCGAAGCCGGAGTTCCAGTTGAGGAAGGCGTCGCCGTGGGTGTCGCCGAGCAGGAAGGCGCGCCAGTAGGCGTGGTACGGCAGGTACTGCTGGCCCAGGTCGACGACGTTCCGGGTGTACGGGCCGAGGGGGTGGCTGCGGGCGAGCGCGGTGGCCAGGAGGAACACGGCCGCCGTGAGGAGTCCTGCGCCGGCGGGGGCGAGCAGCAGCGGGTTCCGCGTCGGGCGGGGGCCGCCCCGTGCCCCGTCCCGGTCGGGTGCGGGCACGGGTGTGGCGGCGGGTGGCACGGGTCCTCCAGGGAGCACGGGGCTCTCGTCGTTCACCCGCGGCGATCGCACGGCGGGACGAACCCATTACTCCTGGTTCGGGCGACCCGAAGTGGATCACCCGGCGATGTCCCGGCAGCCTGGAGGTGAACACCCGGTGCCACTGTCCGGAGGGGCCGTTCCGGTGGGCTGTGCCGGAGGCCGCCCGGGAGGGACCGCCCCTGCCGCCCCTTGAGGGACCGTCTCAGGCCGGGGTGACCGGCAGCACGTCCGGCGACAGCGACGCCGCGCGGCTGCTCGCGCTCGTCATCCGGCGGCGGTGGTGGCGGCGGCACAGCACCTCGTACCCGACGACCTCCGCCGCCGTGTTCACGTCCCCGACGACGACCTGCTCGCCCTCGACGACCATGTGACCGCCGACGGTCCGGGCGTTGTGGGTGGCGCGGGCGCCGCACCAGCAGAGCGCCTCCACCTGGAGCTGCTCGATCCGGTCGGCGAGCTCGATCAGGCGCTGCGAGCCGGGGAAGAGCTTGGTGCGGAAATCGGTCGTGATCCCGAAGGCGTACACGTCGAGCCCGAGGTCGTCGACGATCCTCGCGAGCTGGTCGATCTGGGCCGGGGCGAGGAACTGCGCCTCGTCGACGATCACGTAGTCGGCCTTGCCGCCCTGGGAGAGCTGGTCGACCAGGTACGCGTACACGTCCATGCCCTCGGGCGCCTCGACGGCCTCGGTCACCAGGCCGAGCCGCGAGGACAGCTTCCCGGTGCCCGCCCGGTCGTCCCGGGTGAAGATCACGCCCTGGAGTCCGCGCGCGTCGCGGTTGTGCGCGATCTGGAGAGCCAGCGTGCTCTTTCCGCAGTCCATCGTTCCGGAGAAGAACACCAGCTCGGGCATGACGGGTCGGGGACCTTTCGGGTCGGGGTACGGGACGGTGAGGGGGCGAGGGAGGTCAGGAACGGACTTCGAGGAGCGGCACCAGCTGCTCTGCGGGCGTCATCGACCCGTGCATGCCGGCCATCTGGGTCTCCAGCGGCTCCCCGACGGAGGCGACGAGGGCGACGTCCTCGTGGGCGGCGGCGACGACGTCGCCGATCCGGCCGTACACCCGCTCGTCGACCGTCTCGCCGAACCAGCCGAGGGCGATGGCCTCGTCGCGGCCCGCCACCCAGAACTGCTCGCCGAGGACCTCGCGCCAGCAGGTGAGGACGTCGGCCGCGGCTCCGGGGACGGCGTAGACGTGCCGGGCCCGGCCCTCGCCGCCGAGGAGGGCGACGCCGGCGCGCAGCTCCCAGTCCTCGTCGACGTCGATCCGGTGCTCCTCGTCGAAGGGGACGTCGACCATGCCGTGGTCGGCGGTGACGTACAGCGCCGAGCGGGCGGGCAGCTGCTCGGCGAGCCGCCGCACCAGCCGGTCGACGAGCATGAGCTGGCCGCGCCAGGCGTCGGAGTCGAGGCCGAAGCGGTGGCCCGCGCCGTCGAGCTCGCTGTAGTACGTGTAGACCAGCGAGCGGTCGCCGCCGGCCAGCTGCTCGGCCGCCAGGTCCATCCGCTCCTCGCCGGAGAGGCGCCCGTGGAACGTTCCTCCACTGAGCGCGATCTGGGTCAGCGGGGTCTGCGCGAAGATCGGGGAGGACACCTGCGCGGTGTGGATCCCGGCCTCGTGGGCCTGCTGGAAGACGGTCGGGTACGGCTGCCAGACCTTCGGCGGGGTCCAGGGCCGCCACTTGAGCTGGTTCATCAGCTCGCCGGTCTCCGGGTTGCGGACCATGTAGCCGCCGAGGCCGTGGGCGCCGGGCGCGCGGCCGGTGCCGACGGAGGCCAGCGAGGTCGCGGTGGTGGCGGGGAAGCCGGCGGTGATCGGCCGGCCGGTGCCGCCGCGCGAGGAGCCGAGCAGCGAGGTCAGGTAGGGGGCCTCGTCCGGGTGGGCCTTGATCTGCTCCCAGCCGAGTCCGTCGACGAGGAAGACGCAGACGCGGTCGGCCGGGGTCAGCTCGGCGATCCGCGCGTCGAAACCGGGCACGCCCTGGCCCGCGACGAGGGTGGGCAGCAGGTCGCCGAGGGAGCCGGAGCCGTACTCGGGGACCGGGGCGGACTCGGGCGCGAGCGGGACCGGGTCGTCCGGCCAGCCGTGGGCGACGGAGGTCGGCTGGGCCATCAGCGGCCGGCCGTGGGGGCGGTGTCGGCGGTGGCCTCGGAGAGCGCCTGGGCGAAGGTGAGGGTCTGCCGGACGGTGTCCGGGCCGTCGCCGGCCTCGCTGACGCGCAGGCTGAGGTCGTCCGCGGTGGCGTTGCCGGTGTAGCCGTGGTCGGCGTCGCAGTTCGGGTCGCCGCAGGCGGCGGGCTCCAGGTCGATCCGGGAGACCGCGCCCCAGCCGATGGTGAGGACGACCTCGCGGGGCACGGTGCCCGGGGTGTACGACTCCGGGTTGGCGACGACGCGGCTGACCACGACCGACGAGATCCGGTCCAGCTTCACGGACTCGGTGGACGTGGTGGCGTACGGGCTCGGGGAGCTGTTGTCGGCCGCCTGCTCGTCGGTGTGGCTGACGATGAAGCGGCTCGGGGTCAGCACGAGGACGGTGACGTGGCGCCGGACCTCGTTGGCGTCGAAGGTGGTCTCCTGGTGGACCACGTACGACGCGACGTCCTCGCCGCCGACGGCGGCCTCCACCGCCTCGGCCACGAGGGCCGGGTAGTAGCCGCTGCGCTCGATCGCCGCGCGCAGCCCCTGGGTCGTCGTACCGCTCTTCACCATGGACTCCATCCTACGGGGCCCGGGGCCCCCTCCGGCCCTTCAGTAGCTGGGCAGGCGGCGCGGGCCGAGGTCGGTGGTGGGCGGGGGCGGGGCGAGCCGGACGGCGGCGCCGAGGACGGAGACGCCGCCCGGGGCGACCACGGCCGGTTCGAGCGCGACGGAGACGATCTCCGGATGGTCGTCGACCAGCCGGGAGACCCGGAGCAGCAGTTCCTCCAGGGCGGGGGTGTCGACGGGGGCCGAGCCGCGCCAGCCGAAGAGCAGCGGGGCGGTGCGGATGGAGCGGACCAGCTCGGCGGCGTCCCGGTCGGTGGCCGGGACCAGCCGGTGGGCGGTGTCGCCGAGCAGTTCGGAGGCGGCGCCGGAGAGGCCGAAGGAGAGCACGGCGCCGACGGCGGGGTCGATCGCGGCGCGCACGACGGTGTCCACGCCGCGCGGCGCCATCGCCTGGACGACGGGCTGGAGCTCCTCGGGCTTGCCGAGGGCCTCGGTCAGCTCGGCGTAGGCGGTACGCAACTGCTCCTCGGTCGCCAGGTCGAGCCGGACACCGCCGAGGTCGGGGCGGTGGCGCAGGTGCGGGGCGGTGGTCTTGAGCGCGACCGGGTAGCCGAGCCGGGCGGCGGCCGCGACGGCCTCGCCGGGCCCCGGCGCGGGGAGCGTGGGGCGGACGGCGATGCCGTAACGGCCGAGCAGTTCGCCGGCCTCGTCGGCGGTGAGGCTGACCCCGCGGGACTCCTGCCCCGCGCCCCGCTCGCCGAGCACCCGGTCGATGAGCGCGGCGGCTCCGGCCTCGTCGATGGCGTCGTACTCCGGCACCCGTCCCGGCTCCGCCGCCTGCCGCCGCCACTGCCCGTACCGCACGGCCTCGGCGAGCGCCCGCACGGCCCGCTCGGCGGCGGGGTAGGCGGGGATGTTCCGGGTGGGGGCGGGTGTCTCCTGTGCGTCCTGGTCCTCTTGCTGTACGGGGGCGGGTGCGGGCGCGGCCGCGGTGGTGGCCATCGGGCGGCGGGTGCGCGGGGACGTGGGGCGGGTGCTGGTGGCGGCGGACAGGGCCTCGGCGAGGCCGCCCATCTCGACGTGCACGACGACGACCGGCTTGGCGGCCCCCGCGGCGCCGCTCCCGGCGACGGCCTCGCGGAGGGAGGCGGCCAGCACCTCGGTGGTGCCCTCGATGCCGACCCAGGGGATCGCGGTGACGACGACCGCGTCGCACGCGTCGTCGGCGAGGGCCGCGGCGAGCGCGTCCCGGAAGTCGGCGGGGGTGGCGGCGGTCGTCAGGTCGAGCGGCCGCTGCGGGCGCAGCCCCTCGGTGAGGCAGGCGTCGTACGTGAGGAGGCCGAGGGACTCGGAGTTGCCGAGGATCGCGACGCGCGGTCCGGCGGGCAGCGGCTGCCCGGCAAGCAGCACACCGGCGTCGACGAGTTCGGTGACGGTGTCGACGCGGATGACGCCGGCCTGGCGGAGCAGCGCGGAGACGGTGGCGTGCGGGATGCGGGTGACGGGGACGCGGTGGCCGGGCGGGGCGCTGCCGCTGTGGCGGGCGCCCTTGACGACGACGACCGGTTTGACGGCGGCGGTGCGGCGGGCGAGCCGGGCGAACTTGCGCGGGTTGCCGATCGACTCCAGGTAGAGGAGGACGACGTCGGTCGCGGGGTCGTCGTACCAGTGCTGGAGGACGTCGTTGCCGGAGACGTCCGCGCGGTTGCCCGCGGAGATGAAGGAGGAGAGGCCGGCGCCGCGCCGGTGCAGTCCGGCGAGGAGGGCGACGCCGATGGCGCCGGACTGGGTGAAGAGGCCGATGCGGCCGGCGGCGGGCATCTCGGGGGCGAGCGAGGCGTTGAGCCGGACGTCGGCGGCGGTGTCGATGATGCCGAAGGCGTTGGGGCCGATGATCCGCATGCCGTACGAGCGGGCCTGGCGGACCAGGGCCCGCTGCCGCTCACGGCCGCCCTCGGTGCCGCTCTCGGCGTACCCGGCGGAGAGGACGACGAGGCCGCGCACGCCGTGTTCGCCGCAGTCGGCGACGACCTCGGGGACCCGCTCGGCGGGGACGGCGACGATCGCGAGGTCGACGGGGGTGCCGATGGCGGCGACGGAGGGGAAGGCGGGCACGCCGTCGAGTTCGGCCCCGGGGGCGTCGAGCGCGGGGTTGACCGCGTACACCTGTCCGGTGAAGTCGGCCTCCAGCAGGTTCCGCAGGACGGTGCGGCCGACGCCTCCGGGGGTGCGTCCGGCACCGACGACGGCGACCGAGCCGGGGGCGAGGAGCCGCTGGACGGAGCGGGCCTCGGCGCGCTGTTCGCGGGCCCGCTGGACGGCGAGGGAGCGGTCGGTCGGTTCCAGGTCGAGGTGGAGGCGGACGGAGCCGTCCTCGAAGCTGCGCTTCTGGGTGTAGCCGGCGTCCGTGAACACCTTGATCATCTTGGTGTTGGCGGGGAGCACCTCGGCGGCGAAGCGGCGGATGCCGCGCTCGCGGGCGACGGCCGCGATGTGTTCGAGGAGAGCGGAGGCGACGCCTCGGCCCTGGTGGGCGTCCTGGACGAGGAAGGCGACCTCGGCCTCGTCGGCGGGGACGGACGCGGGCAGGCCGCGGGCGTCGATCCGGTCGTAGCGGACGGTGGCGATGAACTCGCCGCCGACGGTGGCGGCGAGGCCGACCCGGTCGACGAAGTCGTGGTGGGTGAAGCGGTGGACGTCCTTGGCGGAGAGCCGGGGGTAGGGGGCGAAGAAGCGGTAGTACTTCGACTCGTCCGAGACCTGCTCGTAGAAGCTGACGAGCCGGTCGGCGTCGTCGGCGGTGATGGGCCGGACGCGCGCGGTGCCGCCGTCGCGCAGGACGACGTCGGCCTCCCAGTGGTCGGGGTAGGCGTGCTCCTCCGGGGCCGGTCGCTCCCCCGCTCCCGTCCCGCCCGGTCCGCCTGTCCCGGCCGTCCCGCTCGCACCGCTCGTCCCGTCCGGTCCGCCCGGTTCGTCCGCCTGCTCCGACGCGCTCCGCATGGGGCAAAGCCTACGGCGGGGGTCCGACACCGGCACCGTTCGCGCGCCCCCTCGTCGGCGGTACACGGCTCGCGCGGCCCGCCTTCCGCGGGCATGGTGAGGGGGGCCGAACGTCGCACGGATGCGGGACGAAGGTCGGCAGGAGCACGCCGCACGCCGTGAGAGACTGGTCTAGACAACCGCTGAAGACCTGAAGGGCAACACCATGGCTGAGCGCCGCGTCAACGTCGGCTGGGCCGAGGGCCTGCACGCCCGCCCCGCCTCCATCTTCGTCCGTGCCGCCACGGCCTCCGGTGTCCCGGTGACCATCGCCAAGGCCGACGGCAACCCGGTGAACGCCGCGTCGATGCTCGCGGTGCTCGGTCTGGGCGCGCAGGGCGGCGAGGAGATCGTGCTCGCCTCGGAGGCCGAGGGTGCCGAGGCCGCGCTGGAGCGCCTCGCCAAGCTCGTCGCCGAGGGTCTCGACGAGCTCCCCGAGACGGTCTGACGGTCTGACCCAGCGGGTCGATCCACGCTCTTCCCGGACGGCCGTGTCCCCGGAACTCCCGGCGGACACGGCCGTCCGGCATTTCCGGATCCAGGCATTTCCAGAGCCAGGCAATTCCATTTCCTGGCAGCACGAAAGACGCCCCGGAATTGCTATTCTTTGTATACGGCGCCCGTGTTAATTCCGGACGCTCGCCGTGTTGACGGCATGTTGCGAAACCCTCACACGGCCCCGCTCCGGCCTTTTCAGCCGGTGCAGCGGAAGCGTGTGCTCGGCGTGCAGGGCGGTCAGCGCGCGGGCCCGCTCGGCGTCCCCGCGCGCGATGGCGTCGACGATCGCCCCGTGCTCCGCCCAGGCGTCGACGGGCCGGTCCGGCTGGTCGACCGCGTACATCCAGGCGATCTTGTGGCGCAGTTGGGTGAGGAGGGCGGCGAGCGCCGGGCTCCCCGACGCCTGCGCGAGCGTCTCGTGGAACCAGCCGCCGAGCGCCCGCAGATCCTCGCCCTGCCCCCGGCGGGCCCGCTCCTGCCCCAGCCTGACCAGGCCGCGCAGCACCTTGAGGTGGGCGTCGGTGCGCCGCTGGGCGGCCCGGGCGGCGCCGAGCGGTTCGAGCAGCGCGCGTACGTCGAGGAGGTCGGCGGCCTCCTGGTCGGTGGGTTCGGCGACCTGCGCGCCCGCGTGCCGGCGGCTGACGACGAAGCCCTCGGACTCCAGGGTGCGCAGCGCCTCGCGGACCGGGACGCGGGAGACGCCGTAGCGGCGGGCGAGCTGGTCCTCCGTCAGCCGGCTGCCACGCTCGAAGATCCCCGAGACGATGTCGTCCCGGATCGCCGTGCATACCGATTGCGCGGGAACCCGCATGTCCGACCTCCGCTTTCACTCCGCGCGCACCGAATTCGAGCGGCGCTGTTTCCGCGACTCTATTGCAGTGCGCCGGAAATTCCGATGCCCCCTCGGAATTCGTCCGGTTCGCGGCAGCGACAGCACCTGCCCCGGGGGTGACGAAAAGGCCCCGGCTCGTGGGAGCCGGGGCCGTTTCGGGGTGGGGTGACGGGTCAGAGGCTGACGCCGCGGGCGCGGAGGTACGCGACGGGGCTGATGTCGGAGCCGTAGTCGGCGCTGGTCCGGGCCTCGAAGTGGAGGTGCGGGCCGGTCGAGTTGCCGGTCGAGCCGGAGATGCCTATCTGCTCGCCGGGCTCGACGGACTGCCCGACGTAGACGCCGATGGACGACAGGTGGCCGTACTGGGTGTACGTGCCGTCGTTCATCCGGATCACGATGTTGTTGCCGTACGCGCCGCCCCAGCCGGCCTCGACGACGGTGCCGGAGCCGACCGAGACGACCGAGCTGCCGTAGGCGGCGTGGAAGTCGACGCCGGAGTGGCTGCCGGAGGACCAGAGGGAACCGCCGGTCTTGTAGCCGGTGGAGACGTACGAGCCGGAGACCGGGAGGTTGAAGGAGGCGAGGCGGCGGCGCTCGGCCTCGCGGGCGGCGCGCTCCTTCTCCTCGCGGATCTCCTGCGCGCGGGCCTCGGCCTTGCGCTTCGCCTCGGCGCGCGCCTTGGCCCGGGCCTCGGCCTCGGCGGCCTCCTGCTCCTGGGCGGCGGCCTGGGCGCTGATCTGGTCGGCGATGGACTCGTCGGCGATCACCTGAGTGAGGCCGGTGTCCTCGGCGGAACGGTTGTCCGTGTCGGCGGCGAGCGCCGGGGAGGCGAGGGTGCCGACGACGCCGGTGGTCGCGAGGGCGGCCACGCCGGCGAAGCCGGCGCTGCGGCGAGCCAGTCGGCTCGCACCACGGTGCTTCCCGGTGGCACGGGTGAACGCCAAGACGGTTCCTTTCCTTCCTTCTCGCCTACCGGGTTAGCTGACGGGTTCGGAGCAGGAAGGTCTCCTACGGACCCCTCCGCGCGGCGAAGGCGTCCGATTCACCCCAGGGACTGAGTGGGTCCCCGGCTCCCCAGGCTCGCGCCTGACGGGGACTCGGCGATGGCTGTCCGGGTGCCGCGGGTGCGGCGCGTGCGTCGGGTCGGACAGCCGGGTCGACGCTAGGCCGGACGGATGTCGATCGCCAAACAGACACGCCCATTTGTAAGACATGCCACAGGGCATACGATCACCCTTGTCTCATAACGGATAAAGCGGAGGTCTCCGACGCAACTTCGCATCGGAGACCTCCGCCGGGAGCCGACGGCGGGTCAGCTCACCACGGTCACCTCGCCGATGCCGAGGGCCCGGACGGGCTCCTCGATCTGCGCGGCGTCGCCCACCAGGACGGTGACGAGCCGGTCCACCGGGAAGGCGCTGACGACGGCGGCCGTGGCCTCGACCGTGCCGGTCTCGGCGAGCCGGGCGTACAACCGCGCCTGGTAGTCGTCCGGGAGGTGCTGCTCGACCTGGTCGGACAGGGTCGCGGCGACCGACGCGGCCGTCTCGTACTTGAGCGGGGCCACGCCCACCAGGTTCTGCACGGCGATGTCCCGCTCGGCGTCGGTGAGACCGCCCTCGGCGAGGGTGCGGAGCACCTTCCACAGGTCGTCGAGGGCCGGACCGGTGTTGGGGGTGTCGACCGAGCCGCTGATGGCGAGCATCGAGGCGCCGTGCCCCTCGCCGTCCGAGCGGAGCACCTGCCCGAAGGAGCGCACGCCGTACGTGTACCCCTTCTCCTCGCGCAGGACGGCGTCCAGACGAGACGTCAGGGTGCCGCCGAGGCAGTAGACGCCGAGGACCTGCGCGGCCCAGACGGCGTCGTGGCGGTCCGGACCGATCCGGCCGATGAGCAGCTGGGTCTGGACGGCCCCGGGGCGGTCGACGATGACGACCCGTCCGGTGTCGTCGGCGGTGATCGGCGGCATCGGGCGCGGCGCGGCCGGCTTGCCCGCCCAGCCGCCGAGGGTCTCGGCGAGGACCTTGTCGAGGTCGACGCCGGTGAGGTCGCCGACGACGACCGCGGTGGCGGCGGCGGGCCGCACGTACCCGTCGTAGAAGGCGCGGACGGCGGCGGCGTCGATGACCTCCACCGTCTCCTTGGTGCCCTGGCGCGGCCGGGACATGCGGGCGGTGGCCGGGAACAGCTCCTTGTAGAGCTGCTTGGCCGCGCGCCGGCTGGGGTTGGCGGCCTCGTGCGGGATCTCGTCGAGCCGGTTGTCCACCAGGCGCTTGACCTCGTCCGGGTCGAAGGCCGGGGAGATCAGGGCCTCGGCGACGAGCCCGAGCGCCTTGTGGAGCCGGGAGACCGGCACCTCCAGGGAGACCCGGACGCCGGGGTGGTCCGCGTGCGCGTCGAGCGTGGCGCCGCAGCGCTCCAGCTCGGCCGCGAACTCCTCGGCGCCGCGCTCGGTGGTCCCCTCGGAGAGGGCGCGCGCCATGATGGTGGCGACGCCGTCGAGCCCCTCGGGCTCGGCGTCCAGCGGCGCGTCCACGAAGATCTCGACGGCGACGACCTGCTGGCCGGGGCGGTGGCAGCGCAGCACCGTCAGCCCGTTGTCGAGCGCACCGCGCTCGGGGGCCGGGAAGGCCCACGGCCTGGCCACCCCCGCCTGCGGCTGCGGGTGGAAATCCATACTGGTCAGAGACACGGCGGCATCGGTCACTTGTCCGCTCCCTCTTCCTCGTCGCTGTCGCTGTCCTCGGTCTCCACCGGCTCGTAGACCAGCACCGCGCGGTTGTCGGGGCGCAGTCGGGCCGCGGCCACCTCGCGCACCTCCTCGGCGGTGACGGCGAGGACGCGGTCGACCGCGGTCAGCGCCAGCTGGGGGTCGCCGAACAGCACGGCGAAGCGGCACAGTTCGTCGGCGCGGCCGGCCACCGTGCCGAGCCGGTCGAGCCATTCGCGCTCCAGCTGGGCCTGGGCGCGCTCCATCTCCTCGGCGGTCGGGCCCTCGGCGGCGAAGCGGGCGAGCTCCTCGTCGACGGCCGTCTCGATGGCGGGGACCTCGACGCCGCCGGAGGTCTTGACGTCCAGCCAGCCGAGGGAGGGGGCGCCGGCGAGCCGGAGCAGGCCGAAGCCGGCGGCGACGGCGGTGCGGTCGCGGCGGACCAGCCGGTTGTGCAGGCGGGAGGACTCGCCGCCGCCGAGCACGGTGAGGGCGAGGTCGGCGGCGTCGCACGCGCGCGTGCCGTCCTCCGGGAGCCGGTAGGCGGCCATCAGGGCGCGGGCCGGGACGTCCTCGACGAGGACCTCGCGCAGCTGCCCGCCGATGACCTCCGGAAGGGCGCCGTCGCGCGGGGCGGGCTTGCCGTCGTGGCCGGGGATGGAGCCGAAGTACTTCTCGACCCAGGCGAGCGTCTGCTCCGGGTCGATGTCGCCGACGACCGACAGGACCGCGTTGTTGGGCGCGTAGTAGGTGCGGAAGAAGCTCCGCGCGTCCTCCAGGGTGGCCGCGTCCAGGTCCGCCATCGAGCCGATGGGGGTGTGGTGGTACGGGTGGCCCTCGGGGTACGCGAGCGCGGTGAGCTTCTCGAAGGCGGTGCCGTACGGCACGTTGTCGTACCGCTGGCGGCGCTCGTTCTTCACGACGTCGCGCTGGTTCTCCATCGACTCGTCGTCGAGCGCGGCGAGCAGCGAGCCCATGCGGTCGGCCTCCAGCCAGAGCGCGAGCTCCAGCTGGTGGGTGGGCATGGTCTCGAAGTAGTTGGTGCGCTCGAAGCTGGTCGTGCCGTTGAGCGAACCGCCGGCGCCCTGGACGAGCTCGAAGTGCCCGTTGCCGTGCACCTGCTGGGAACCCTGGAACATCAGGTGCTCGAAGAGGTGGGCGAGGCCCGTGCGGCCCTCGACCTCGTGGCGCGAGCCGACGTCGTACCAGAGGCATACCGCGGCGACCGGGGTCAGGTGGTCCTCGGAGAGGACCACCCGCAGGCCGTTCGCCAGCCGGTGCTCGGTCGCTGTCAGGCCGCCGGAGCCGGCCTCGGCCGTGGCCGTGTGACCCATGGGCATGTACGTCCCTTCGATCGCGATCTGGAAAAGTCCTGCCACTGTATGCAAGCGCGCCGACACCTGGCGAAGTTCCCGGCCCCCTCGGATGTCCCTCGTCCGGGTCGCGGTCCACGTTGTCGGTGGCACGGTCCACAATGGTCCGCGTCAGATCAAGCTTTGTCGGATAAGGAGCCGCAGCCGCGATGGCCCGCCGCAGCACGAAGACACCGCCGCCGGACGACGCGTACGAGGAGAGGATCCTCGACATCGACGTCGTCGACGAGATGCAGGGCTCCTTCCTCGAGTACGCCTACTCGGTCATCTACTCGCGCGCGCTGCCCGACGCCCGCGACGGCATGAAGCCGGTCCAGCGGCGCATCGTCTACCAGATGAACGAGATGGGCCTGCGCCCCGACCGCGGGTTCGTCAAGTGCGCCCGCGTGGTCGGCGAGGTGATGGGCAAGCTGCACCCGCACGGCGACGCCTCGATCTACGACGCCATGGTGCGCATGGCGCAGCCGTTCTCCATGCGCGTGCCGCTGGTCGACGGCCACGGCAACTTCGGTTCGCTGGGCAATGACGACCCGCCCGCCGCCATGCGGTACACCGAGTCGCGGATGGCCCCGGCCGCCCTGCTGATGACCGAGTCCATCGACGAGGACACGGTCGACTTCGCGCCCAACTACGACGGGCAGGAGCGGGAGCCGGTCGCGCTCCCCGCCGCGTACCCGAACCTGCTGGTGAACGGCGCCTCGGGCATCGCGGTCGGCATGGCGACCAACATGCCCCCGCACAACCTCGGCGAGGTGATCGCGGCCGCGCGCCACCTGATCCGCTACCCGAACGCGGACCTGGACGCGCTGATGCGCTTCGTCCCCGGCCCCGACCTGCCGACCGGCGGCCGGATCGTCGGCCTCTCCGGCATCCGGGACGCCTACGAGTCGGGCCGCGGCACCTTCAAGATCCGGGCGACCACGACGGTGGAGACCGTGACGGCCCGCCGCAAGGGCATCGTCGTCACCGAACTGCCCTTCACGGTCGGCCCCGAGAAGGTCATCTCCAAGATCAAGGACCTGGTCGGCTCGAAGCGGCTCCAGGGCATCGCCGACGTCAAGGACCTCACCGACCGGGCCCACGGACTCCGCCTGGTCATCGAGATCAAGAACGGCTTCGTGCCCGAGGCCGTCCTGGAGCAGCTCTACAAGCTGACGCCGATGGAGGAGTCCTTCGGCATCAACAACGTGGCCCTGGTGGACGGCCAGCCGCTCACCCTCGGCCTCAAGGAGCTCCTGGAGGTCTACCTCGACCACCGCTTCGAGGTCGTCCGCCGCCGCTCCGAGTACCGCCGCGGCAGGAAGCGCGACCGGCTCCACCTGGTCGAGGGCCTGCTCGTCGCCCTCCTCGACATCGACGAGGTCATCCGGCTCATCCGGGAGAGCGAGAACTCGGCGCAGGCGAAGGAGCGCCTGATGGAGCGCTTCTCGCTGAGCGAGATCCAGACCCAGTACATCCTGGACACCCCGCTGCGCCGGCTCACCAAGTTCGACCGCCTGGAGCTGGAGACCGAGCGCGACCGGCTGACCGGCGAGATCGACGAGCTGACCGGCATCCTGGAGTCCGACTCCGAGCTGCGCAAGATGGTCTCGGCCGAGCTGGCAGCGGTCGCGAAGAAGTTCGCCACCGACCGGCGCACGGTCCTCCTGGAGTCGGCGGGCGCGCCGGTCACGGCCGTCCCGCTGGAGGTCGCCGACGACCCGTGCCGGGTGCTGCTCTCCTCGACCGGCCTGCTGGCCCGCACGGTCTCGGCGGAGCTGCCGCCGGCCGATCCGGACGCCAAGCGGACCAAGCACGACGTGATCGTCTCGGCGGTGGCGGCCACCCAGCGCGGCGACGTGGGCGCGGTGACCTCGACGGGCCGTCTGCTGCGGGTCGCCGTGATCGACCTGCCGCAGCTGCCCGACACGGCCGCCGCGCCGAACCTGGCGGGCGGCGCGCCGCTGAGCGAGTTCCTGTCGCTCGACGGGGACGAGACGGTGATCTGCCTGACCACCCTGGACGAGTCCTCCCCCGGTCTGGCGCTGGGCACCCTCCAGGGCGTGGTCAAGCGGGTGGTGCCGGACTATCCGGCGAACAAGGACGAGCTGGAGGTCATCACCCTCAAGGACGGCGACCGGATCGTCGGCGCGACCGAGCTGCGGACGGGCGACGAGGACCTGGTCTTCATCACCTCCGACGCGCAGCTGCTGCGCTACCAGGCGTCCCAGGTGCGGCCCCAGGGCCGCCCGGCGGGCGGCATGGCGGGCATCAAGCTGACGGCCGGCGCCGAGGTGCTGTCCTTCGGCGCGGTGGATCCGGCGGCGGACGCGGCCGTGTTCACGGTGGCGGGCTCGACCGGCACCCTGGACGGCTCCGCGGCGACCTCGGCGAAGCTGACCCCGTTCGACCAGTACCCGCGCAAGGGCCGGGCGACCGGCGGCGTGCGCTGCCAGCGCTTCCTGAAGGGCGAGGACACCCTGATCCTGGCCTGGGCGGGCGCCCTGCCGGCCCGCGCCGCGCAGAAGAACGGCACCCCGGCCGCACTCCCGGCCCCGGACCCCCGCCGCGACGGCTCCGGCACCCCCCTCCCCGGCACAGTGGACGTGGTGGCAGGCCCGACGAGCTAGCCACCGGCCCCTCCCGGCCCGGTACGCGCACGCACACGCGTACGCGTCGAAGCCCCCCGCTCCGGATGGAGCGGGGGGCTTCGTCATGGCCGCACGCGGCAGGACGGGCAGGGCGGACCTCTTCAGGGACCCGCACTTCACCCTGCTCGCGGTCGGGACCGCCGAGCCGCCCGCGGCCCTGCCCGAGTCCGTGCGCACGGCCCGGCTCGCCGCCTACGCGCCGTACGGCACCGGCGTCTTCCTGATCCGCCCGGACGGGTACGTGGGCTGGGCCGGCGAGCACGCCGACGCGAGCCTCGACGCCTACCTGGCGGCGGTCGGCCTCACGCCGGCGGTGGTAACGGCCTGAGAGACAGCCTTACGCCTCCGACTCCGTCCCCGACTCCGCCTCGGGAGGCTCGTCGCCCTGCGGTACGTACCGGAGGACGCCCCACATGCTGTGCTCGTCCGGGGCGTCCTCGGGTCCGTCCAGCGCGCAGGCGGCGAGCTCCTTGCGCAGAGCGGTCGCGTCGACGCCGGAGCCGATCAGGACGAGCTGCGAGAGGCGCTCCTCGCCGGCCGGCCAGGGCTCCGGGTAGAAGCGCAGGAAGCGGCCGACCGCGTGCACCAGATAGCGGTGGTCGGGATCGGCGGCGCCGAAGTCCACGAAGCCCTTGAGGCGGTACAGCCCCTCGGGGCGGGAGTCGAGGAAGGCCATCAGCCGCCGCGGGTGCAGCGGCACCGCCGTGGCCAGGGAGACGGTGTCGTAGGCGGCGTGCGCGTGGGCGTGGCCGCCCTCGTCGCCGTAGAGGATGTCCTCGATCGACATCTGGCCGGCGATCTCGCCCTCGGGGACGACCCGGTCGAAGAGCAGCTCGGGATCGATCCGGCCGTGCGCCGCCTCGATCACCGCGGCCCGCTCCGCGAGCCCGGCCACGGTCTCCCGGACGGCCCTCAGCTCCTCCTCGGGCACCCGGTCGGCCTTGTTGACGACGACCAGGTCGGCGAGGGCGAGGTGCCGGTCGGTCTCGGGATGCCGCTGCCGGGTGGCGTCGAGCTCGGCGGCGTCGACGACCTCGACCAGCCCGCCGTAGACGATCCGCCGGTTCTCGCTGGCGAGCACCATCCGGACCAGCTCCTGCGGCTCGGCGAGACCGCTGGCCTCGATCACGATCACGTCGAGGCGCAGTTCGGGCCGGGTCAGCACCTCCAGGTACTCGTCCAGCTCGCTCGCGTCCACCGCGCAGCACAGACACCCGTTGCCGAGCGAGACCGTGGACCCCACCTGCCCGGCGACGGTCATCGCGTCGATGTCGATGTCACCGAAGTCGTTGACCATGACCCCGATCCGGGTCCCCCGGGCACCGCGCAGCAGCTGGTTCAGGAGCGTGGTCTTCCCGGCCCCGAGAAACCCGGCGAGGACGACGACGGGGATCTGCTGCGCGCTCAAGAAGCATGCCTTTCGCTGGACGAGGACGAGTCCGGACACGGAGGGGACCGGACGACGGGGCTGGACGGGTACGAGAAACGGCCAGGGCCCAGGATAGGCAGCCCGCCGCGGCGGAACCCGTGCCGCACGCGCGCGTGCCCACCGCCAGGGCCTCGAACCCCCGACCCGGGCCCCACCCCCGCCACAGCCACATTTCCGGTCGCGCGCGCCGCCCCCGTACCGTTTCGGCATGACCAGCGCCGCTTCCCCCCTCCCCTCCGCCCGGCCCGCCGTGCGCCGGCGGCGACGGCTGGGGTGGCCGCGGCGGGTGTTCTCGCAGGTGCTGCTGATGCAGCTGGCGGTCGCCACCGGCGTCACCGTGCTGGCCACCGGGCTCTTCCTGGCCCCGCTGAGCGCCCAGCTCGACGACCAGGCCATGCGGCGGGCCCTCGCCATCGCGGAGACCATGGCCTCCACCCGTACCGCCGGGGACCTGGCCGGCGGGCCGCCGTCGGCGACGGGCCCGGTGCAGCGCGAGGCGGAACGGATCCGGGCGGCGACCGGCGCCGAGTACGTGGTCGTCATGGACACCCGCGGCGTGCGCTGGTCCCACACCGACCCCGGCCAGATCGGCCGGACCGTCTCCACCGACCCCAGCGAGGTCCTGGCCGGCCGCGAGGTCATGGAGATCGACAGCGGCACCCTCGGCCGCTCGGCGCGCGGCAAGGCGCCGCTGCTGGACGCGGACGGCGGGATCGTCGGCGCGGTCTCCGTCGGCATCGAGTACGACAGCGTCCGCGACCGGCTCCTCTCCGCGATCCCCGGCCTCCTGGCCTACGCGGGCGGCGCGCTCGCGGCCGGCGCGCTCGCCGCGTACCTGATCTCCCGGCGGATCCAGCGGCAGACCCGTGACCTGGCCTTCTCCGACATCTCGGCGCTGCTCGCCGAGCGCGAGGCGATGCTGCACGGCATCCGCGAGGGCGTGGTGGCCCTGGACCGGAAGGGTTCCGTCCGGCTCCTCAACGACGAGGCCCAGCGCCTGCTCGGCCTCGGCCCCGAGGCCGCCGGGCGGCCGCTCGACGCGCTCCTCGGCCCCGGCCGTACCGCCGACGTGCTGACCGGCCGGGTGACCGGCGCCGATCTGGTGACCGTCCAGGGCCACCGGGTGCTGATCGCCAACCGGATGCCGACGGACGACGGCGGCGCCGTGGCGACCCTGCGCGACCGCACCGAGCTGGAGCGGCTGGGCCGGGAGCTGGACTCCACGCGCGGCCTGATCGACGCCCTGCGCGCCCAGGACCACGAGCACGCCAACCGGCTTCACACCCTCCTCGGCCTGCTGGAGCTTGAGCTGTACGACGAGGCGGCCGACTTCGTCACCGAGGTCGTCGGGGTGCACCGGGCGACCGCCGAGCAGGTCACCGAGAAGGTCCACGACCCGCTGCTCGCGGCCCTGCTGGTGGGCAAGGCGACGGTCGCCGCCGAGCGCGGCGTCTCGCTCCGGATCGCCCCGGACTCCCTGCTCCCCGACCGGCTGGTCGACCCGCGCGAACTGGTCACCGTCGTCGGCAACCTCGTCGACAACGCCCTGGACGCCGCCTCCGGCACCCCGGACGCCCGGGTCGAGGTCGCCCTGCGCGCCGACGGCCGGACGGTGGTCCTGCGGGTCGCCGACAGCGGCCCCGGTGTCCCCGAGGACCGCCGTGAGCTGATCTTCACCGAGGGCTGGACGACCAAGGAACCGCCCGCCCACGGCAAGCGCGGCCTCGGCCTCGCGCTGGTGCGGCGCCTCGCCGAGCGTCGCGGCGGCACCGCGCGCGTGGCGGCCCGCCCGACCGGCGGCGCGGAGTTCACCGTGATCCTTCCGGACGCCCTGACAGAACCCACCCCGCGCGCATCGGCGGGCACACCCACGGCCGAGGAGCGATCCCGATGAGCGACGTGACCGACGCGACCGACGTGACGCACGGGATGGGCGGGACGAACGCGACAGACGCGTCCGACGCGATCCATGTGCTCGTCGTCGACGACGACGCCCGCGTGGCCCGGGTGAACGCCGCGTACGTGACCAAGCTGCCCGGCTTCCGGGTCGCGGCCACCGCCCACTCGACGGCGGAGGCGCTGGCCGTCCTGGACGGCCGGCCGGTGGACCTCGTCCTCCTCGACCACTACCTCCCCGACGAGAACGGCCTCGCCGCCATCCGCGAGCTGCGGGCCCGCGGCCACGAGTGCGACGTGATCATGGTGACCGCGGCCCGGGACGTGGCGACCGTCCAGGCCGCGATGCGGCACGGCGCCCTCCAGTACCTGGTGAAGCCGTTCAACTTCGCCGGGCTGCGCTCCAAGCTGGAGGCGTACGCGACGCTCCGCCGCACCCTGGAGGGCGGCGGCGAGGCGGAACAGGCCGAGGTCGACCGGATCTTCGGCACCCTCGCGGCGGGCGCCGTCGCCCCCGACCTGCCCAAGGGGCACTCCCCGACCACGGCCGAGCTGGTCCGCCAGGTCCTGCTGGCCGCCGACGGCCCGCTCGCCACCCAGGAGCTGGCCGAACGGGCCGGCGTCAGCCGCCAGACCGCCCAGCGCTACCTCAAGCTCCTGGAACGGAACGGCCGGGTCCGGCTCTCCCTGCGGTACGGCGAGACCGGCCGCCCCGAGCACCGCTACACCTGGGTCTCCTCGCCCTGACGCCCCGTATCCGAGGCGAGAAGGCCCCGGTCAGGCCGCCCCGGCACCGGTGAGCGCCCTCACCTCGGTCTCGGCGTGCCGCGCCTCGTCGGGCGGCTCGGGCGAGGTGACCGTGCCGAGCCAGCCGGCGAGGAAGCCGAGCGGGATGGAGACCAGGCCCGGGTTCTGCAACGGGAAGACCTGGAAGTCGACGCCGGGGAAGAGCGCCTCCGGGCTGCCGGAGACGACCGGCGAGAACAGCACCAGGAGCACCGCCGGGACGAGCCCGCCGTACACCGACCAGACCGCGCCCCGGGTGGTGAACCGGCGCCAGAAGAGCGAGTACAGCAGCACGGGCAGGTTGGCCGAGGCGGCGACCGCGAAGGCGAGGCCGACGAGGAACGCCACGTTGAGGTCGCTGGCGAGCAGCCCGAGCCCGATCGCGGCAGCCCCGATGACGGCGGCGGCCACCCGCGCCACCGCGACCTCGCTGTACTGCTTCCGGCCGGGCCGGCGCAGCGAGGCGTAGAGGTCGTGGGCGACGGACGCCGAGGAGGCCAGGGTGATCCCGGCGACGACGGCGAGGATGGTCGCGAAGGCGACGGCCGCGACGACCGCGAAGAGCACCGCGCCGCCGGTGGAACCCGCTCCCCCGCCGAGGTCGAGCGCGAGCAGCGGGACGGCGGTGTTCCCCGAGGCGTTGGAGGCGCGGACCTCCGCGGAGCCGATGAGGGCGGCGGCGCCGAAGCCGAGGACGATCGTCATCAGGTAGAAGCCGCCGATGAGGCCGATGGCCCAGACGACGGAGCGGCGGGCGGCCCGCGCCGTGGGCACGGTGTAGAAGCGGGACAGGATGTGGGGCAGTCCGGCCGTGCCGAGGACGAGCGCGAGGCCGAGGCTGATGAAGTCGAGCCGGGCGGTCCAGTCACCGCCGTAGCGCAGCCCGGGGCCGAGGAAGGCGCTGCCGTGGCCGCTGCGTTCGGCGGCGGTGCTGAGCAGGCTGTTCACGTCGCCGTGGAAGCGGACCAGGACGAGCACGGTGAGCGCGACAGTGCCCGCCATCAGCAGCACCGCCTTGACGATCTGGATCCAGGTGGTGGCGCGCATCCCGCCGAGCGACACGTAGATCACCATCAGCGCGCCGACGCCGATGACCGTCCAGGTGCGCGCCGCCTCGCCGGTGCCGCCGAGGAGGAGGGCCACCAGGCTGCCGGCGCCGACCATCTGGGCCACCAGGTAGAGCACCGAGACGGCGACGGAAGAGGTGCCGGCCGCGATCCGTACGGGCCGCTCGGCCATCCGCGCGGCGACGACGTCGGCGAGGGTGAACCGGCCGCAGTTGCGGACGAGTTCGGCGACGAGGAGCAGCACGACCAGCCAGGCGACCAGGAAGCCGATGGAGTAGAGCATGCCGTCGTAGCCGTAGAGCGCGATGAGGCCGGAGATGCCGAGGAAGGAGGCCGCGGACATGTAGTCGCCGGCGATGGCGAATCCGTTCTCCATCGGCGAGAAGAGCCGGCCGCCGGCGTAGAACTCCTCGGCCGATCCGTGCCGGTTGCGGCTCACCCAGGTGGTGATGCCGAGGGTGACGGCGACGAAGGCGCTGAAGAGCAGCAGGGCGAGTGTCTGGTGGTCTCCGTTCACCACTGTCCGGCCCCTCTCGTCATCTCCTGGGTGTCCCAGCGCAGTTCGAGCGCGGCCCGGTCCCGGCGCAGCCGCGCGTGGCGCGCGTAGGCCCAGGTGAGGAGGAAGGTGGTCAGGAACTGGCCGAGGCCGGCGATCATCGCCACGTTGACCGCCCCGGCGACCGGCCGGGCCATCAGGCCGGGGGCGGCGGTGGCGGCGACGACGTAGGCGAGGTACCAGAGGAGGAAGGCGCAGGTCGCGGGGAAGGCGAACCGGCGGTAGCGGCGCCGTACCTCCTGGAAGGCGGGGCTGCGCTGGACCTCCAGGTAGATCTCGGCCGCGCCGGGCGCCCGGTGCGCGGCGGCGTCGTACCGCTGCCGGGGCACCCCTTCCGCCGCCCCGTCGTCCCGCGCCCCCGCGCGCTCCTGCTCGTCCTGCTGCTCCACCGGTCAACTCTCCTTGTCAGCGAACCGTTTCGGCCGCGTGCCCAAGGATGGACAGAGTGGGCAGATCCCGGACTCTTCTCCCTCCGGTCTTCACCCCATCAGGTGACCTTTCGCCCCGGTGACTGACCGGACCGCACCGATATGCGTACGGATGCCGAACGGCCCGGCCCCCGTGATGCGGGGGCCGGGCCGGTGCGGTGCTGTGCGGTGCGCGCCTGAGGCGGCGGTACGGCTCAGATGCCGATGCGGCCCGGAGGTCGATGCGGCTCAGGCGTCGATGCGGCTCAGGCGTCGATGCGCGAGCGGTCGAGCGTCGCCGCCGAGCTGGTGATGAACTCCTTGCGGGGCGCCACGTCGTTGCCCATCAGCAGGTCGAAGACCTGCTCGGCCGCGTCCAGGTCGCCGATGTTGATCCGGCGCAGGGTGCGGTGGCGCGGGTCCATCGTGGTCTCCGCGAGCTGGTCGGCGTCCATCTCGCCGAGACCCTTGTAGCGCTGGATGGAGTCCTTGTAGCGGACCCCCTTGCGCTGGAACTCCAGGAGCGTCTGCCGCAGCTCGGTGTCGGAGTACGTGTACACGTACTTGTCCTGGCCCTTCTTGGGCTGGATCAGCTCGACCCGGTGCAGCGGCGGCACGGCGGCGAAGACCCGGCCGGCCTCGACCATCGGGCGCATGTAGCGCTGGAAGAGGGTCAGCAGCAGCGTCCGGATGTGGGAGCCGTCGACATCGGCGTCGGTCATCATGATGACCTTGCCGTAGCGGGCCGCGTCGATGTCGAAGGTGCGGCCGGAGCCCGCTCCTATGACCTGGATGATCGCGCCGCACTCGGCGTTCTTGAGCATGTCCGAGACGGACGACTTCTGGACGTTGAGGATCTTGCCGCGGATCGGCAGCAGGGCCTGGAACTCGCTGTTGCGGGCGAGCTTGGCGGTGCCGAGCGCGGAGTCTCCCTCGACGATGAAGAGCTCGCTGCGCTCGACGTCGTCGCTGCGGCAGTCGGCCAGCTTGGCCGGCAGGGAGGAGGACTCCAGGGCGGTCTTCCGGCGCTGCGCGTCCTTGTGCTGGCGGGCGGCGATCCGGGTACGGGCCGCGGCGACGGCCTTGTCCAGGACGGCCCTGGCCTGGGCCTTGGCGTCCCGCTTGGTGGAGGTCAGGAACGCCTTGAGCTCGCGGGCGACCACGGTGGCCACGATGCGGCGGGCGGCCGAGGTGCCGAGGACCTCCTTGGTCTGGCCCTCGAACTGCGGCTCGGCGAGCCGGACGGTGACGACGGCGGTCATGCCCTCCAGGGCGTCGTCCTTGACGATGTCGTCCTCGGCGACACGCAGCATCTTGGCCGAGCGGAGCACCTCGTTCACGGTCTTCGTGATGGCCTGCTCGAAGCCGGAGACGTGGGTGCCGCCCTTGGGGGTGGCGATGATGTTCACGAAGGACCGGAGGGTGGTGTCGTACCCCGTGCCCCAGCGCAGGGCGACGTCCACGCCGAGCTCGCGGGTGACCTCGGTGGGGGTCATGTGGCCGCGCTCGTCCAGGACGGGGACGGTCTCCTTGAAGGTGCCGGTGCCGGTGAGGCGCAGCACGTCGCAGACGGCCTTGTCCTGCGCGAGGTACTCGCAGAACTCGCTGATGCCGCCGTCGAAGCGGAAGACCTCCTCGCTCTTGCCGATGCCCTCCAGGTCCCGCTCGTCGCGGACGACGATGGTGAGGCCGGGCACGAGGAAGGCCGTCTGGCGGGCGCGCTGGTGCAGCGTCTCCAGGCCGAGCTTGGCGTCCTTGAGGAAGATCTGGCGGTCGGCCCAGTAGCGCGTGCGGGTGCCGGTGCGGGTCTTGGGCACCCGCTTGGCCTTGATCAGCCCGCCCGAGGGGTCGAAGGGGCTGTCGGGGCCCTGCTCGGTGAAGATGCCGGGGACGCCGCGCCGGAAGCTGATCGCGTGCGTGGCCCCGCCCCGGTCGACCTCGACGTCGAGACGGGCCGAGAGCGCGTTGACGACGGAGGCGCCGACGCCGTGCAGACCGCCGGAGGCCGCGTACGAACCGCCGCCGAACTTTCCGCCGGCGTGCAGCTTGGTCATGACGACCTCGACGCCGGACAGGCCGGTCTTGGGCTCGACGTCGACCGGGATGCCCCGGCCGTTGTCCCGGACCTCGACGGACCCGTCGTCGTGCAGGATGACCTCGATGTGGTCGCAGTAGCCGCCCAGGGCCTCGTCGACCGAGTTGTCGATGATCTCCCAGAGGCAGTGCATCAGGCCACGGCTGTCCGTGGATCCGATGTACATTCCGGGGCGTTTGCGGACCGCTTCGAGCCCTTCGAGGACGAGCAGGTGCCGCGCGGTGTAGTTGGAACCGTCACGGTCTGCGGTCAGCAGCGCACTGGACGGCACGGACGTTTCGGCGGTCACGCGGTTCGCTCCTCGCTGAATTTGAAATCTTGCCCGATGGGGTGAGTACCGGCGTCGCTCACCGCTCAGAGGGTACCGATGCCTGGTAGGGCCGCTGAAACGCCACCCTCCCGGTTTCCTCATGCTAGTCCAGGCTCGCATGGATGTTCGATCCCTCGATGGGGTGACGCGAACATCACGTTCCCTTCCAGGCATGAACCATCTAGGCTCCGGGCACGTCCTCATGAACAACCGGCAACCCCGCCGGGAGGACGACCGACACCACAGCAATGCGAAACCCGTAGAGCGACGCAATACGGCTCATTCGCCGCCAACCGGCAGCAGACAGCCACCTTGGGAAAAAGTTTCAAGGAAAAGCCACGAGCGGGAACGTTTTCGGCCTGGTTGGATGTTGACCCTGGTACGACAGCTCGTCGAGCTAGAGAAGAGGCGACGTGACTACTGTTCTGACCCCCGCGAGCCCCCTGACGGCCGCTGACCGCTGCGACCGCTGCGGCGCCCAGGCTTACCTGCGTGTCGTCCTGGCCAGCGGAGGTGACTTGCTCTTCTGCGCCCATCACGGCCGCAAGTTCGAGCCGGAACTCAAGAAGATCGCCGTTGAGATACAGGATGAGACGGACCGGCTGACCGACGTGCCGGCCCGCACGGTGGGCGACGAGCACTGACGCCGCGCAACCACGACGAGCTAAGGACCGGTCCCTGACGACCGGCCGACGGGCGGTCATCCCCCAGACCAGGGGATGACCGCCCGTCCTCGTACCCACAGCCCCCTCGGGTAGAGCCGCGAGAAGGGCCTACGGCGGGTCCGGGAACCTGCGGGCTGCGTCCCGCGGTCCGAGGTGCGGCCCACCCCGGGAAGGGGCGCGCCCCGGGAAGCTGCCTGCGGACGGGCCGGGAACCTGCCGGCTGCGTCCCGCGGTCCAGGGACGAGCCCACCCTTTTGGGACGGGGCCCGCCCCCCGGAAGCTGCCCGCAGCCGGGCCGAGCCCCCGTAACTCCGTCCCACCCCCGCCCGAAAGGGCCCTGTCGGCCCTCAGAGGCGCTCGGGCAGCACCGCGGACACCCGCGTGTAGACCCCGGGGTTCTCGGCCTGTCCGCAGCCGCTGCCCCACGACACGAGGCCCACCAGCAGGCCCCGCGCCACCAGCGGGCCGCCGCTGTCGCCCTGGCAGGCGTCCCGGCCGCCCGTGGGGTCGCCGGCGCAGAGCATGGTCGCCTTGCGGTACGAGACGCCACCGAAGCCGCCCGGGTACGCCCGCTCGCAGGCCGCGTCCGGAAGCACCTGGACGTGCGCCGAGCGGAGCGACGCGGCGTAGCTCCCGTTCCCGCTCGTGTCGCCCCAGCCGTACACCTGGGCCGCCGTCCCCGGCCTCTCCGCCACGTCCCCGGGCGCCGCCACCTTGATGACGTAGGACTGCGGCAGGGCCTCGGCCAGCGTGAGCACGGCGAGGTCGCCCGAGTTCGTCGTCGGGTCGTAGGCGGGGTTCACCCAGGTCTCCGCGATCCGCACCTCCTGCCCGCCCTGCCCGCGCAGCGCCGCCCGGCCCGCGATCACCGAGAAGTCCCGCAGCTGCCAGGGCTCGCCGCCGAGCACCTCGCGGCCCAGGCAGTGGGCCGCGGTGAGCACCTTGGTCGGCGCCACGACGACCCCGCCGCAGAACTGCCCCGCCCGCGTACCTCCGAACCGGTCACGGCTGGACAGTGCCACGACCCAGGGCGCGTCGGCGATGGCGGCCGGGCTGCCGCCCACCACGACGCTGTCCGCGGCGGCCGGGGCGGCGCCGGCCACCTGTCCGGCCGCCGCCGTGATCAGACCCAGGGCGCCCGTCAACGCTCGGGCGAAGGGACCACGCATGGAGCCTCCTGACTCTCCGCTGATATCCGTTTACCCAGCGTCCAGCACAGAAGAGTCCCCTGCACCCGCGAACGACCGAAGGGCCCGGCCCCCGAGCGGGGAACCGGACCCTTCGTCCACTGCCAGATACCTCGGGCGGATCAGTCGAGGTAGTCGCGCAGGACCTGCGAGCGCGACGGGTGGCGCAGCTTCGACATGGTCTTCGACTCGATCTGGCGGATCCGCTCGCGGGTCACGCCGTAGACCTTGCCGATCTCGTCGAGCGTCTTCGGCTGCCCGTCAGTGAGGCCGAAGCGCATGGAGACCACGCCGGCCTCACGCTCGGAGAGCGTGTCGAGGACGGAGTGCAGCTGCTCCTGGAGGAGCGTGAAGCTGACCGCGTCGGCCGGCACGACCGCCTCGGAGTCCTCGATGAGGTCACCGAACTCGCTGTCGCCGTCCTCACCCAGGGGGGTGTGGAGGGAGATCGGCTCACGGCCGTACTTCTGGACCTCGATGACCTTCTCGGGGGTCATGTCGAGCTCCTTGGCCAGCTCCTCCGGGGTGGGCTCACGGCCCAGGTCCTGGAGCATCTGGCGCTGGACACGCGCGAGCTTGTTGATGACCTCGACCATGTGCACCGGGATACGGATGGTGCGGGCCTGGTCGGCCATGGCGCGGGTGATCGCCTGACGGATCCACCAGGTGGCGTACGTGGAGAACTTGTAGCCCTTGGTGTAGTCGAACTTCTCGACCGCGCGGATCAGACCCAGGTTGCCCTCCTGGATCAGGTCCAGGAAGAGCATGCCGCGGCCGGTGTAGCGCTTGGCCAGCGAGACCACCAGACGGAGGTTGGCCTCCAGGAGGTGGTTCTTGGCGCGGCGGCCGTCCTCGGCGATGATCTCCAGCTCGCGCTTGAGCTTGGGAGCGATCTTGTCCGAGTTGGCGAGCTTGTCCTCGGCGAAGAGACCGGCCTCGATGCGCTTGGCGAGCTCGACCTCCTGCTCGGCGTTGAGCAGCGGGACCTTGCCGATCTGCTTCAGGTAGTCCTTGACCGGGTCCGCGGTGGCACCGGCGACGGCGACCTGCTGGGCGGGCGCGTCGTCCTCGTCCTCGTCGGACAGGACGAAGCCCTTGGTCTCGCCCTCGGTCTCCTCCTCGTCCTTGCCCGGCGCGACGTCCTCGAGGATCTCTTCGCCCTCGATCAGTTCGTCGTCGGACTTCTTGGACGCGGTCTTCTTGGCCGCCGTCTTCTTGGCGACGGTCTTCTTGGCCGCCGTCTTCTTGACGGCGGTCTTCTTCGCGGCCGCCTTCTTCGCGGGCGACGCGGCCTCGTCGGCCGGGTCGGCGCTCTCGGCCGCGGGGGCCGCCGAGCCGGTCGCGACGGTGGTCCTCGTCACCGTCGCCGCCCTGGCGGTGACGGTGGTCTTGGCGGCGGTGCGCTTGACCGGGCTCTTCGCTGCTGCGCTCTTGCGGGCGCGCTTCGGCGACTCCGCTGCACTGACCATCAGCGTCACACCCTCTTCCTCGAGGATCTGATTGAGGCTGCGCAGAACATTCTTCCACTGGGTTGGCGGAATCTGGTCAGCCTCGAAGGCCCGACGCACGTCGTCGCCGGCGATCTGCCCATCAGCCTTTCCCCGCTCGATGAGCGCCATCACAGACTCGGACTCGGCGATCTCCGGCGGGAGCGTACGGGATGTGCTGGCCGACACGAACAACCTCTCGGAACGATGGAAACGGCTTCCGGCCCCGCCCGAAGAACGGGCCGGAGCCGACGACCGTCGACGGGGAATGTGCCGACGGCGCGGGCTGGACCGGGGAACTGCACAGCGCCTGCACCGGCTGCTGTATTCCTTCCTCGGCTGTCACCTCTTAGGTCATCGCACGGCTCGGAGGAGTGTTACGCCCAATCTTCGTGTCCCGAGTCACACCGCATCCGCGACGAACCGGGCGGAAGTAGGAATCAAGCGTACATTCGGCGCCGCCGGCATCCTGGCGCGGCCCGGGGAGCCCTCCCTGGCTCCCCGGACCGCGCTCGGATCCGGCGGCTCTCCCTGCGTACGCGCCCGTGCGCTTCCGGCCACGGCCCGCGAATCAGTGTTCGCGGGGGGCGGGGACGACCCGGGGCTCCACCTCGGGGTGGACCGTGAGCAGTTGGCGCATGGCGGTCTCGGCGGCGAGCGCGTCCCCCGCAGCGAGGGCGTCGACGATCCGGGCGTGGTGCGCCAGGCAGCTCTCACCGGGGCGGTCACAGGCGGTGACGGGGCCGCCGGAGACCTGGAGGGCGGCGGCGACGATGCCGGAGAGGTGCTCCAGCATGCGGTTGCCGGCGAGCTGGATGAGCAGGGAGTGGAACTCGGTGTCGGCGCGGGAGAAGGTGATCCCGTCACCCTGCGCGTACGCGTGCCCCATGATCTCGACCATGTCGGCGAGGCGCTGCTGCACGTCCTCGCGGCCGTGACCGGCGGCGAGGCGGGCGGCCAGCGGCTCGATGGTCCAGCGCAGCTCGTTGAGCTCGCGCCGCTGGTCGTCGCGCTGCGGGCCGAAGGCGCGCCACTCGATGATGTCGGGGTCGAGCAGGTTCCAGTCGCTGACCGGGCGGACCCGGGTGCCGACGTTGGGACGGGCGCTGACGAGGCCCTTGGCCTCCAGGACGCGGAGGGACTCGCGCACGACGGTGCGCGAGACCTCGAAGCGCTGGCCGATCTCCTCGGGGACGAGGGGGCGGTCCGCGCCGAGGTCGCCGGAGACGATCATCTGGCCGAGCTGCTGGACGAGCTGGCCGTGCAGGCCCCGGCCGCGGCTGCCGGCGGTCCGGCGGCCGACGCGGCCGAGGTCCGTGTCCACACCCTCCCAGGAGGGCGGGCCCACGCGGTCGGCGACGGGGCCCTCCGCGTAGGGGTAGTGGTTGAGATCGCCCGGGGCGCCGAGGCCGGAGTCGACGGAACGGGCGGCGGTCATCATCGTGTGCGCAAGGGTACTCACGCATCCTTTGTCGGCGTGGCCTCCGTGGCCCTTGAGGTCTTTGGTGAAAAGCACACGAAAGGGTGATCGGCACCCCCTACACAATTGACGATTATTCGGACATAACCGGCATTACGCAAGGGAGTTGCGACCGAACCGGAACGTATCGATCCGGAAATGATCACCAACGGGCCTGCCGCCGAAGCCCGGTGAACACATAGGCGCAGAGCAGGACCGTCAACGTGAGCATGAGGGCCACCCCGGCGGGCTGCGCCACCACCTCCAGCGCCCCCGCGAGCCACCGGTCGAGCGTCGGCGCCCACCGGGGTCCGGCGAACTCGCCCAGCCGAGCGGGGAGTCCGGCGACGGACCGGATCGCGGGACCGCTCATCACCTGCCCCAGCAGCGGGACGAAGGCGACCGGGACGAAGAGGACCGCGGCCACCCCAGCGGCGGCAGCCCGGAACACTCCCGCCCCCAGCACCCCCGCCCACGCGCAGCCGACCGAGAGTCCCAGCCAACTCACCGTCATGGAATGCCAGTTGTCCGGCACGACGATCAAGTCGGAACCGTAGAAGAGGCGCAGGGCCGCCAGATCGGCGCCCGCCACCAGGACGCCGAGGACCAGGGCGACGGCCGCCGAGACGGCGAGCTTGGCGAGGAGCAGCGCGAGCCGGCGCGGTACGGCGCCCCGGCCCGCGGCGAGCGCGGGGTAGCGGTACTCCTCGCCGAAGGAGAGCGCGCCGATCAGTCCGGCGCCGAGCGCCGCCGGCGGCAGCGGCAGGAGGTCGGGCCAGGCGGCGAGCACCGCCGGGAGCGGGGTGCCCCCGCCCCGCCCGAGGAGCACCGCGAGCACGACCGACACCGCCAGGACGCCCGCCAGGACCAGCCACGTGGACGGTACGCCGGCGATCCGGCGCAGCTCGTACCGGAGCGGGCGCAGCGGTGAGCGGACCGGCCTGCGCACCGCGTCCGCCCGGTCCCGCGCCGCGCCGTCCGCCGCCACCGTCGCCGCGGGGAGGGGGTCGCGCGCCCCCTCCGCCCCGGGCGCGGCGGGCCCGCTGTCGCCGGTCTCGTCCGCGAGCCGGTGGACGGGTACGCCATGCCGGAAGGCGATGTCCCCCACCTGGGCGCAGTCGCCGCCGTACACCAGGAGGAGGTTGCCGTCCTCCGTGACGACCTCGACCGGACGGCGTGCGGCCCGGGACTCCTGGGTCACGGCGGCGGCGAGCCGGGCGGCGTGCGGAGTGCGGACGGCGACCCTCGGCCGCAGGCGAGTCCGGGCGAAGTCGCCGGCGCCCTGGACGGCGACGAGGCGTCCGGCGTCGACGGTGACGACGTGGTCGGCGTACCGGGCCGCGCCCTTGGGATCCCGGGTGGTGTAGAGGACGGTGCCGCCGGCCTGCGCGTGCGCGCGCAGCAGTTCGTGCAGTCGGGCCTGCTCCGCCGAGGACAGCCCCGCCCCCGGATCGTCCAGAAGCAGCGTGTGCGGAGCCCCCAACAGGGCGGCGGCCAGGGCGAGTCGGCGCTCGGCCCCGCGCGGCAGGGTGCCGATCCGTCGCCCTTCCAGTCCTCCGAGGCCGACAGCGCGGATCACCTCGTCGGCCCGTGCGACCGGAACTCCCGCGCCCGCGGCGAGCATCCGCAGTTGCCCTCGGACGGTACGGGACGGATGTCCGGGCACATCGCCGAGGACGGCCCCGACCTCGCGCGCCGGCTGGGCGATCCGGCGCAGCGGCCGCCCCCGGAAGTAGGTGAGTCCGCGCCCGGGGTCGAGTTCGAGGAGGAGGCGCAGGGCGGTCGTCTTGCCGGAGCCCGGGGGGCCGACGAGGGCCGTCACGGCCCCGGGTGGGGCCTCGAAGGTCAGATCGTCCACGGCGGGCGGGCGATCGCGGCGGGGGGTGCTGGTCAGTCCGATGGCCTGGAGCATCGCTTCTCTCGCGGTAGGAGTCACCGCTCCGCGGCAGGGCGGCGCTACCGCAGCAAGATAACGCTATATTTCGGACTTTTGCCGCAGGGTTGCCGCCCCGGGGGCGGCGGAGGCGTGCGCCCCTCAGACCTCGGGGCGCAGCATCGGCGGGTTGAGCAGGGTCGCGCCGCCCGCCCTGAACAGCTGCGCGGGGCGGCCTCCCTGACGGGTGGTGGTCCCTCCGGTCGGGACGAGGAAGCCGGGGGTGCCGGTGACCTTGCGGTGGAAGTTGCGCGGGTCGAGCGAGACGCCCCAGACGGCCTCGTAGACCCGGCGCAGCTCGCCGACGGTGAACTCCGGCGGGCAGAAGGCCGTGGCGAGCGAGGAGTACTCGATCTTGGAACGGGCCCGCTCCACCCCGTCGGAGAGGATCTGGGCGTGGTCGAAGGCGAGCGCGTCCGGGGAGTCGACCCCGGCGGCCCGCGCCTGGTCGAGCAGTTCTTCCACGGGTGCCCACCGGGCGCTGTTGGCGTCGCCGCCGGGCCGGGGCGCGGGCAGGTCGGGGGCGAGCGCGAGGTGCGCGACGCTCACCACCCGCATCCGCGGGTCGCGCCGGGGCGCCCCGTAGGTGGCGAGCTGCTCCAGGTGCGCGCCGTTGTCCGGCACCGGAGGCGCGGCCGACGGGTCGTGGGCGCGCAGTCCGGTCTCCTCGGCCAGCTCCCGCGCGGCGGCGGCACCGAGGTCCTCGTCGTCGCGGACGAAGCCTCCGGGCAGCGCCCACCGTCCCTGGAAGGGCGCTTCTCCCCTGCGGACGACCAGGGTGCACAGTGCGTGGCTCCGCACGGTGAGGACGACCAGGTCGACGGTGACGGCGAAGGGCGGGAAGGCCGACGGGTCGTAGGGAGACATGCCGCGATCATAGTCGTCTTCCTGACGATAAACACGCCCCGCGTGCGCTCCGACCCCGACTTCCTCACCCGGGCGCGAGGGCTTCCTCGTCTCCGTGTCCGGCATCCGTCACACCCCCAGTTGCAGGCCCTCGGCGGCCTCCTCGACCATACCGAGTCCGAGACGGCTCACCCGCACGGCGAAGGGTTCGCCGGCGACGACGAGGCCCGAGAGCCGGAGCGCTCCCAGCGGTGCGGATGCCATCGGCTGCACGGCGACGCTGCGGCCGGGGGTGTCGGGGCGGATCCCGGCCAGGGCGGCGAGCGCGTGGACCGCTCCGGCGGCCGCGACGGCGGCGGGCCGACAGGCGGCCGGGTGCGGCACGGGGCGCGCGCCCGAGGTGCGCTGCTCGCCCGCGTACATCTCGGGCAGCCGGTGGTCGAAGAGCTCGGCGGCGTCGAGGAGGCCCCGGAGCAGGGACGCGGCCTCCTTCTCGTATCCGGCGACCGCGAGTCCGGCGACGGCGACGGCCGTCTCGTGGACCCGGACGGCTCCGGCCCGGTGCCCGTACGGGTTGTGGCCGGGCTCCTTGGCGCCGAGGCTGCGCAGGCCCCAGCCGGAGTCGAGGGCGGGGGTGCCGAGCAGCCGGGCGACCTGTTCGGTCTCCGTCCGGTCGAGCAGCCCCTGGGCGTGCCGGCCGCCGTCGAGGAGACCGGTGTCGAGGAGGTGGGCGGCCCATCCGCCGAGCTGGGACCAGGTACGTCCCTCCGGTGCCCGAGCGGCGGCGGGCCGGCCACCGGACGGGTCGTCGAGCCAGAACTCGCCGCGGAACCGCTCGCGCAGGGTCCGCGCCGCGGCCCGGAGCTCCGCCCCGCCGGGCCGTCCGCAGGCGTCGAGGAGGTCGGCCCCGAGCAGGGCGGCCCGGTGGGCGTGGGCCTGGGTCTCGGCCCGCCAGGGACCGCCGGGCGCCGGGTCCGGCAGGAGCCCGTCCGCGTCGAGCCCGCGGCGCAACCAGCCGAGGCAGCGCTCCGCCATCGGAAGGAGCTCGTCCAGGTCGGCCGCGGGGAGGCCCCACCGCCGGGCCTCGGCGAGGACGACGGGGAAGGCGAGGGTGGCCTCGACGCCGGTGCAGCGGGGCGGGAGGTGCGGTCCCGCGTCCCGCAGCGGGCCGGGGAGGCGCCCGGACTCGGCTCCTCCGGTGACCTGGGTGCGGCCGAGGGCGCGGAGGGTGGTGGTGGCGAGCCGGGTGCCGAGCGGCAGGGCCATGCGGGCCGCCCAGAGGGCCTCCGCGGTGACCGGTCCGCAGCGCCACGGGACGCCGGCCGCGAGATGGACGTCCGCGGGGTGCGCGGGATCGCGCTGGAGGAGGGCCCGCAGGTCCTCGACGGAGGCGCTGAGCAGCGCGCCGGTCCTGTGGTCGTCGCCCTCCGCCTGGACCTCGGGGAGCAGGTGCCCGCCGGGGCGGCCGCCCCCGCCGGGCGGGGCGGCACCGGGGATCCGGTCGGCGTGGACGCGGAGGTGGAGGGTGGTGGCGGTGCCGGGGGCGAGGTCGGTTTCCCAGCGGAGGACCCCGGCCGCCGCCAGGGCGTCCATGGGCGCCGGGTCGGCCGTGACGGCGACGGACCGTCCGTCGGGCGCGGTCCAGCGGAGGCCGGTGCCGTGGACGCTGGGCCTGAGTTCGGGGCAGGGCCGGCCGGACGCGATCGCGCCCAGCTCCGCGAGATCCGTGCCCAGAGCGACCTCCACCGGGACGCGGACGGGCCGGGGGAAGGCGCTGCGGAGGGTGATCCGCTCGGTGCCGTCGGCGCCGCGGGAGCGTTCGACGGTGACACCGGGGTCGGGGCCGGTGTCTCCGGGGACGCGGAGGGCGCCGACGAACAGGGCCCGGTCCGCCGCGGCGAGCCGCCCCTGGAGGGGGACGGGCTCGCGTCCGGCGACCCGCAGGACGCTGCGGGAGAGGAGGCGCCGTCCGGACGTGTACACGCCTTCCGGTCCTCGCCCGGTGAGCTGGCCGTGCTCGGGAGAGACGGCGAAGGCGGGCAGGGCGACGCACAGGAGGGCGTCGTGGACCGGGGGGAGCTCCCCGGGACGGGGTCCGTGGGCGGCGGTGGTGCCACCGCCCGCGGACGGTTGTCCGGCAGGACGTTCCGTCGGGTGTCCGGGGACCGGGACAGGGCTGAGGACCATGGGGGGTGCGGCGTGCTCTCTGTGCGATCCGGACGGCCGGCGGGACGTCGGCGGCACGGCTCGCCCGGCTCCGCCACAGAGGTGAACGGTCCGGTGGCGCGCGGGGTCACGGTCGTCATCGGCCACTCCTCGTGCCGCGCCGCCCGCCGTGGTGCGGGGCGGGGTTTCCCGGCCGGGTCGCGGCCCGTCCGGCAGGCCGTACGCCCGGAGTCCCCCGTCCCCGCCGGGTGCCGCCGTGCTCCGCCCGCGGGAGCGCCGGCCGCGGTCCGCCGGGGCGGACCGCCCGCGTCCGGGTGCGGGTGCGGGTCCGCTTGTGGCGGGCGGGTGCCGCGACCGTCTTCTCGGCTGTGGCGCGGTTCTCCTGTTCCCGGCGCAGGCAGGCCCGCAGCGATTCGGGGTCGAGTCCCTCGTTGCACGCCTGGTGCAGCAGTCGTGCGAAGACGTACTCGGGGTCTGCCTGGAGCGCGAGGCCGAGGGCGACGCGGGCGGTGGGTTCGTCGCCCGTCGACCAGGCGGCCCAGCCGGCGAGGGCGAGCGGCGCGGCGGCGTACTCCCCGTAGGGGGCGACACAGCGCCGGGCGAGGACGCGCCAGAGCCGTACGGCCGCGGCGCCTTCGGCGCCTTCCATCCATTCGGCGAGGCGGTCGCGGGTGGTGCGGTCCTGGAGCCCCAGGATCACGGCCGCCGCCTCCCGGGGGTCGACGCGGGCGTCGTCCTCGGCGTCGATCGCCGCCTGACCACGGCGGGCTCCGTCCTTCCCGATCCGGCTCTGCGGTTCGGCGAACCTGCCCAGGAGCCGGCCCGCGACAGCCAGGGTCGCCCCGCGCACCAGGGCCCGGCCGTGTTCCTCCGCGCCGTCCACGACGCGGGGGACGATCTCCGCCGCGGCCGCGTCGAGGGCGGCGCGCTGCTCCGTTTCGCCGGGGGCGCCGGTGGGCTTGAAGCTCGCCTCCATCTCGCGGAGCGAGCCCCGTACCTGGAATCCCGCGTAGGCCGCAGTCGCCGCCATGACCGAGGTGCCGCCGAGGTTGAGCGGGGTGCCGTCGGGCGGGCAGCAGCGGATGTCGGGGCAGCAGTAGGAGAAGTGGCGGCCGTCGGAGATGCACAGCACCTCGTAGACGGGGATGTCGAGGGCTCCGCAGGCGGTCCGGAGTCGCTGGGCGAAGGGCCGCAGCCGCTCGTGGACCTGGCGGGCGGTCTCGCCCGGCCGTGGGTCCTGGCAGAGGAAGCCGACGATGCCGTCGGGTGGTGTGGTGCGTCGGGCGGACGTCTCGACGAGGCATTCGGCGAGGTGGTCCGCGGTGGAGTCCCACTCGCCGGGCGAGCGGGGAATGCCGAGCCGGATCCGGCCGCCGAAGCGTCCGTTCTCACCGTGCAGGGCGACGAGGACGACCGAGTCGGTCGGGTGGAAGCCGAGCACGAACGGCAGGGCGTCGGCGAGCTCGGACGGGCTGCGCAGGGTGATCTGCTGGCCTCGAGTGGATGCGCTGATTTCGTGGTGATTCGCGTTCATGGCGAGGACCGTCTCGTGATCTCCGGATTCCGACAACCCCTGTGGATAACTCCGCAGATACTGTGTGATGATCCGATTTGCACTGTCCACAGATCGTCGGCTCGTTCGCCGAATGTCCGAGCCATCGGGTTGCATGGACCCATGACCCACGCAGACCGCCCGGAAGACCGCGCCGCGCTCCGCGCCACCGCCGACGCCGTACTGGCCCGACTCGTCGGAGACCCGACCGGTACGGCGAGACTGCGCGAGGACCAGTGGCGCGCCATCGAGGCGCTGGTGGCCGACCACCGCCGGGCGCTGGTGGTCCAGCGGACCGGCTGGGGCAAGTCCGCCGTGTACTTCGTGGCGACCTCCCTGCTGCGCGAGCGCGGCAGCGGGCCCACCGTGATCGTCTCGCCGCTGCTCGCCCTCATGCGCAACCAGGTGGACGCGGCGGCCCGGGCGGGCATTCGGGCCCGCACGATCAACTCGTCGAACACCGAGGAGTGGGAGAGCGTCAACGAGGAGGTCGCCGCCGGCGAGGTAGACGTCCTGCTCGTCTCCCCCGAGCGGCTCAACAACCCGGACTTCCGCGACCAGGTCCTGCCGAGGCTCGCGGCCGCCACCGGGCTGCTGGTGGTGGACGAGGCGCACTGCATCTCGGACTGGGGACACGACTTCCGGCCGGACTACCGACGGCTGCGCACGATGCTGGCCGATCTTCCGGCCGGCGTGCCCGTGCTCGCCACCACCGCCACGGCGAACGCCCGGGTGACCGCGGACGTCGCCGAACAGCTCGGCACCGGCGCGGGCACCGACGCCCTCGTCCTGCGCGGACCGCTGGACCGCGAATCCCTCAGCCTCGGCGTGGTCACGCTGCCCGACGCGGCCCACCGCCTGGCCTGGCTCGCCGACCACCTCGACGAGCTGCCCGGCTCCGGAATCGTCTACACGCTGACCGTCGCGGCCGCCGAGGAGGTCACCGCCTACCTCCGCCAGTGCGGGCACACCGTCGCCTCGTACACCGGGCGCACGGAGAACGCGGACCGCCAGCAGGCCGAGGACGACCTGCTGGCGAACCGGGTGAAGGCGCTGGTGGCGACCTCGGCGCTCGGCATGGGCTTCGACAAACCGGATCTCGGTTTCGTCGTGCACCTCGGCTCGCCGTCCTCGCCGATCGCCTACTACCAGCAGGTCGGCCGCGCCGGTCGCGGGGTGGAGCACGCCGAGGTGCTACTGCTCCCCGGCAAGGAGGACGAGGCGATCTGGCGGTACTTCGCCTCCGTGGCCTTCCCTCCCGAGGAGCAGGTGCGCCGGACCCTCGACGTCCTCGCCACCGCGGGCCGGCCGCTGTCGCTGCCCGCGCTGGAGCCCATGGTCGAGTTGCGCCGGACCCGCCTGGAGACGATGCTCAAGGTCCTCGACGTGGACGGAGCGGTGCACCGGGTCAAGGGGGGCTGGGAGAGCACCGGGCAGCCCTGGGTGTACGACACCGAGCGGTACGCCTGGGTGGCCCGGCAGCGGTCGGCGGAGCAGCAGGCGATGCGCGAGTACGCCACCACGACCGGGTGCCGGATGGAGTTCCTGCGGCGCCGGCTGGACGACGAGGAGGCCGCGCCCTGCGGCCGCTGCGACAACTGCGCGGGCCCGCGCTTCGATCCCAAGGTGACCGACGCGGCCCTGGACGCGGCCCGGGGCGAACTGGGCCGTCCGGGCGTGGAGGTGGACCCGCGCCGGATGTGGCCGACGGGGTTGGCCGCCGCCGGTGTCGATCTGAAGGGCCGGATCCCGGCCGGAGAGCAGGCGTTCGGCGGCCGCGCCCTCGGGCGCCTGTCGGACATCGGCTGGGGCAACCGGCTCCGGCCGTTGCTGGCCGAGACGGCGCCGGACGGCCCGGTGCCGGACGACGTGGTGCAGGCGGTGGTCCAGGTGCTCGCCGACTGGGCGAAGGGGCCCGGCGGTTGGGCGTCCGGCGCCCCTGACGCGCCGTCCCGGCCGGCCGGGGTGGTCACGGTGGCCTCGCGGCGGCGGCCGGCCCTGGTCGGCTCGCTCGGCGCGCGGATCGCCGAGATCGGGCGGATGCCGCTGCTCGGATCGGTGGAGTACGCGCCCGAGGCGGAGGACGTGCGCCTGTCACGGACCAACAGCGCCCAGCGCGTCATCGGACTGCACCGGGCCCTGGAGGTCCCGCCCGGGCTCGCGGAGCGGGTGGCCTCTGCGGGCGGCCCGGTCCTGCTGGTGGACGACCTGTCCGACACGGGCTGGACCCTGGCCGTGGCGGCCCGGCTCCTGCGGCGGTCCGGAGCGGAAGGAGTCTTTCCACTGGTGCTCGCCGTCCAGGGCTGAGAAGGGTGGGGAAACGGCGAGTGAATAATGGGTAACTGGGCAGGGATATCAGTGGCATAACGGTTGATTACCGTCAGCCGCCTCAATTGCTCGTTGCCGCCCCGCTCGGGCCAAGCAAGAATTGGGGAACCGCCCCACACGGCTCGAAGCGGTCCGGAAGGACTGTGCTGTGCTGCGCCCTCACCCGACCTTGCCCGCCTTGCGGGCGCGTATCCGAAGGGAGGACCGTGACCCTCGGATTCGCTCCGTCCACCGCCTCGCTCGGCTCGAGCTCAGCCTCTGCCAGCCGCCTCGCGCGGATGCTGGAGCCGGCCGACTGGGCCGCGGCCGGAATTCCCTTGCTGCGCAGTCCGCGTGAGGTCGTGAGCGGACTGCACTCCCGCCATCGCCCCCTGCCCACGACCGCGGTCGTGGCGGTGCTCGACCACGAGGAGCGGCTCACCGCGAGCGCCTCGTTCGTGCGCCGCCCCGGCCTCGCCGACGGCTGGGAGTTCCGGAACGCGCTCCTCGCCCATCTGCGACGCGTGGTCCCGCACGACCTCCGGCGGCGCGCCCCCGTCCGGACGGCGGTGCTCGTCTACTGCCGCGACGGCGACGAGCGCTGGACGGAGGAGGACGGGGCCTGGATGTGGGGGCTCCGTGACGCCTGCACGCTCCACGGACTGCGCTGCGGCGCGTACATCACCCTGACCAAGGCCGGATGGCAGGTCTTCGGCGAGGGCCGGGGCGGCCGTCGGCCGAGCTCGGACTCCACTCCGCTCGCGCTGGGCGAGCCGACCGGCGAGTTCGGTCACCTCGCGCCGCGGAGGGCGGGCGGGGCGGCCGAGCCCCTGCGCAGGGCCGCGGCGCGCTGAACGAGCCTGCCGCTCCGCCGGACCGCTGCCGGTCCGGCGGAGACGCGACCGGTCAGACCCCTGCGCCGAGGAGCGAGGTGACCCGCTCCGGGTCGCCGCAGACCACGAGCAGGGTGCCCGCGCGGGACAGGGCGACCGGCAGGGCACGGGCCGCCACGTCGTCGCCGCCATTGACGGCGACGATCACCACGGGGCGGGCGGTGACCCGGTCCACCGAGGCGGCGTCCGCGAAGAACACGTCCTCCGCGGTGTCCTGTTGGGCCCAGTAGGCGGACTCGCCGAAGGACAGTTCGTGCGCGGTCCACGGGTGACGTTCGCCGGTGGTGAGCACCAGGACCTCGCCGGGCGACCTGCCGGTGTCCAGAAGCAGGTCGAGGGCCTCCTCGGCGGCGTCGAGGGCGCCGTCGGCCGGAGCCGGGATGAGCTGGAGCTGCGGGCTGCCGTCGCCGGAACGATTCTCCGGACGGCTCTTGGGCGCGGGCGGACCCGGGACGGGCCGCTGGGCCGGCGGCGCGGGACGGGCCGGACCGGGGCCCGGTCCACCGGGACGCGGGGAGGCCGCCGAACGCGGGCCGGGTACGGGAAGAGGGGTCGACGCGGGGCGGCCGGCGGCCGCGGTGGCGCTAGGACCCTGGGCGCTCTCGTGAATCTGAGGCTCCTCGGGAGGGAGAGGCATGGGTGGATGTCTATCAAATGCCGTTTCGGACGGCACCGTCGGGTGGGCGCACAGGTGCGCCCCCGGTCCATCGGGACCTCGTCGGTGAGGTCTCGCGGCCGGAAGATCAGAAGTCGAAGCCGAGTTGGCCCCCGCTCTCCAGAGCGGCCGCCTCCGCGGAGAGACGGACCTTCTTGAGGTGGCGCCATCGGGGCATGGCGTCCAGGTAGGACCAGGAGAGCCGGTGGTACGGGGTGGGCCCCAGCTCTTCGAGGGCGGCCTTGTGGACGGGCGAAGGGTAGCCCGCGTTGGCCGCGAAGCCGTAGCCGGCGCAGTCGGGGCCGGAATCCAGCTCGGCCATCATGGCGTCCCGTCGCACCTTGGCGATCACGGAGGCGGCGGCGACGGCGACGCAGGACTGGTCGCCCTTGATCACCGTGCGCACCCGCCAGGGGCTGCCGAGGTAGTCGTGCTTGCCGTCGAGGATCACCGCGTCCGGGCGGACCGGGAGGCCGTCGAGGGCCCGGACGGCCGCGAGGCGCAGGGCCGCGGTCATCCCGAGTTCGTCGATCTCCTGCGGGGACGCCTCACCGAGCGCGTAGGCGGTGACCCAGCGCTCCAGCTCGGCGGCGAGGGCGGTGCGCCGCTTCGGGGTGATCAGCTT
Source organism: Streptomyces sp. NPDC059201 (assembly GCF_042754585.1). Taxonomy (NCBI): domain Bacteria; kingdom Bacillati; phylum Actinomycetota; class Actinomycetes; order Kitasatosporales; family Streptomycetaceae; genus Streptomyces; species Streptomyces sp. NPDC059201. The sequence continues at coordinate 90,829 of NZ_JBHZBB010000005.1, read as the reverse complement.
GGAGTCGGTCAGTCCCTCGGGGGGACGGCGCAGGCCGGTGACGGCCGCGCACACGGTGACGGGCCCGGCCCACGCCCCGCGTCCGACCTCGTCGACCCCGGCGACGATCTTGGCGCCGGTGGTGGCTCGGAGCGACCGCTCGACGGTGTGGGTGGGAGGTTCGTACGGCATGGCGCCTGACAGGTTACGCCGCCGGGTGCCGGGTGCGGTACCCGGATTCCCGTCAGGCTCCCCTCCCCCGCGCGACGGGCACCAGCGGCACCATGATCCATTCGCTGCCGCACACCTTCGAGCCGTACGTCATCGGCGCCGGAATGACATCGAGGACGAGGTCGAACAGCTGTTTCGAGGGGCCGGGGACACCCGACTCGATCAGGGCGCAGAGGCGGACGACAGCGTCCTCGTCACACTCGTGAAGGGCCATGCGCCCGGCGAGGCGCGTCTACGTTGCGCCATTCCCTCGCGTTCACCGATGGGCACTCCCTACCGTGAAGACCGGTGAACGGTCACGTTCGCTCATTCTCCCGTGGGGGGTCCGTAGTGACAGCAACTCCCGTCGACGCACAGGCCGGGAAGAGCCTCGCCGGCTCCGGGGGCCGGCCGGGAATCGCACTGACGGTCATCGCCGCCTGCCAGCTGATGGTCGTCCTCGACGCCACGATCGTGAACATCGCGCTGCCGCACATCCAGGACGCGCTCTCCTTCTCCACCACCGATCTGTCGTGGGTGCTCAGCGCCTACACGCTGACCTTCGGCGGTCTGCTGCTCCTCGGCGGGCGGGCCGGCGACATCCTCGGCCGCCGCCGGGTCTTCATGGCCGGCATCCTGCTCTTCACGTTCGCCTCGCTGCTCGGCGGCTTCGCGCAGGAGCCCTGGCACCTGCTCGCCGCTCGGGCGCTCCAGGGCGTGGGCGGCGCGATCGCCTCGCCGACCTCGCTCGCCCTGATCACGACCACGTTCCCCGAAGGACCGCAACGGAACCGGGCGTTCGGCGTCTTCGCCGCCGTCTCGGCCGGCGGCGGCGCGATCGGGCTGCTCACGGGAGGGATGCTCACCGAGTGGCTGGACTGGCGCTGGGTCCTCTTCGTCAACGTGCCCATCGGTCTTCTGATCGCGTTCCTGACACCCCGGCACATCAAGGAGTCGGAGCGCCACCCCGGCCGGTTCGACATCGCGGGGGCGGCGACGTCGACGCTCGGCATGGCGGCACTGGTCTACGGCTTCATCCGTGCCTCGGAGAGCGGCTGGAAGGACTCGCTGGCGGTCGGCTCGTTCGTCGGCGCGGCGGTGCTGCTCGTCGCGTTCGCGCTGGTCGAGTCGCGGGCGAGGGAACCGATCACACCGCTGAGGATGTTCGCCGACCGGAACCGCTCCGGAACGTATGTGATCATGCTGAGCCTCTCGGCCGCGATGTTCGGCATGCTCTTCTTCATGGCCCTGTGGGTGCAGGACGTGCTCGGGTACTCCCCGATCGCCTCCGGCCTCGCGTTCCTCCCCGTCACCGTGGCGATCATGACGGGAGCCGGACTGTCACAGCGGTTCCTGCCCGCGCTGGGCCCGAAGCCGTTCATGGTGGCCGGTTCCACGATCACGGGCATCGGCCTGTTCTGGCTGACCTTCATCGAGGCCGACAGCGGTTACGCCGCCGGGGTCCTCGGCCCGATGGTCCTCTTCGGCTTCGGCATGGGCCTCAACTTCGTCACCCTGACGCTGACGGCCGTCTCCGGGGTCGCGCCGCACGACGCCGGCGCCGCGTCCGGTCTGCTCAACGCGACACAGCAGGTGGGCGGCTCACTGGGCCTCTCCATCCTGGTGACGGTCTTCGGCACGGCGAGCCACACCGAGGGCGAGAAACAGGCGGCGGACTTCCTCGCGACCGCGACGCCCGAGCAGCAGGCCGAGTTCCTGCGCACGAAGGAGCTCCCGGCTCCGTGGAGCCATGAGGTGCTGACCTCGGGCATCGCGACGGCGTTCACCGCTGCGGTGGCGATGGTCGCGGTCGCGCTGCTCACCGCGGTCCTGGTGATCCGGGTCCGCAGGGGCGACCTGGAGGCGCTCAGCGGCAAGGCCGCCGCCGCGGGCCCCGTGGCCTGACGGCAGGCACGGATGCCCGGATCCCCACGGAGGTCCGGGCATCCGTCGCGTTCAGCTCCGGGCCCTGCCCTGGGGCACCCAGGCGGGAAGCGCCTCGGTCCGGCCCAGCCAGTCGGCAGGAGGCGCGCCGGCGGCCGCGGAGGCCACCACGCCGCCCGCGATGGCGCAGGTCGTGTCAACGTCCCCGCCGACCTGGGCCGTCGTCCAGAACGTCGTCTCGAAGTCGCCCAGGCCGCGGGCCGCCGACCAGAGGGCGTACGGGACCGTGTCGTGGGCGCTGGTGCGCCGGCCGCTGCCGAGCACGGCCGCGACGGTTCCGGCGTCGCCGTAGTCCAGCATGTCGCGGGCCCGCCGCAGCCCCGCGCCGACCGCACTGCGCGGGACCAGGGCGATGACCCCGTCGAGCAGTGCCTCGGGCGTGGGAGGACCGGCCGGGTCGGCCGCGAGGGCGGCCGCAGCGGCGACGGCCATGGAGCCGACCACGGCCTCGCGGTGCTGGTGGGTGGGGTAGGCGGAGATCTCGGCCTGGTGCGTGGCCTGCTCGGGGTCGTCGGCGTACCAGGCACCCAGCGGGGCGATGCGCATGGCGGCGCCGTTGCCCCAGGAGCCCTGTCCGTTGAAGAGGGCCGCGCTCAGCTCGCGCCAGTCGCCGCCTTCCCTGATCAGCCGGAGCATCCGGTTGACGGCGGGGCCGTACCCCCGGTCGAAGTCGTGGTGGTCGGCGAAGGAGGCGGCCAGGGCGTCCTGGTCGATGCGGTCGTGTCGGGCGAGGACGGCCAGGACGGAGCAGGCCATCTCCGTGTCGTCGGTCCACTGCCAGGATCCCGGCGGCAGCTCGCGCCGCTTCAGCAGGGGGTAGTGCGCGGGGACGAAGAACTGGGAGCCCAGTGCGTCCCCCACGGCCAGTCCGCGCAGACTGGCGAGGGCGCGGTCGAAGCGCCGGTCGAATGAGGAGTCAGCGGTCATCGGTGCGCCACTCTATCCGGTGGGTCCGTACGGTTCCGGTGTACACCAGCGTTCGAACGGGCGGTCCAGGCGATAGCGTCCGTCCTCCCCGAGCAGCAGGATCCGGGTCTCCGCGTTGCCCGGGTTGGACAGTGACTCGAATTCGGCCACGCTCCAGTGGAACCAGCGCATGCAGAAGAGACGCATGGTCAGACCGTGGGTGACGATCAGGACGTTCGGCGGGTGGTCGGGGGCCTCGAAGCTGCGGTAGAGGCTCTCCAGGAAGGCCCCCACGCGGTCGTACACATCGGCTCCCGACTCCCCCTGCGCGAAGCGGTAGAAGAAGTGCCCGTACGCGTCCCTGTAGACCTTCTGGAGGCGTACGTCCTCCCGGTCCTGCCAGTTGCCCCAGTCCTGCTCCCGCAGCCGCGGCTCCTCGCGGATCCTGAGCCGGCCCGGCGGCAGCCGGAAGGCGGACAGGGTCTCGTGGGTACGGCGGTAGGGCGAGACGTACGCGCTGACCGCCTCGTCGCCGAAGAGCGCCCTCAACCGCTCTCCGGTCTCCTCCGCCTGCCGCCTGCCGGTCGCGGTGAGCCGGAGGGCGTGGTCGGGCTCCCGTTCGTAGACGGTGTCGTCAACATTGCCTTCGGACTCTCCGTGCCGTACGAGAACGATGCGCCGCGGTCGTGCCATGCTCCGACCCTAGAGGGAGCTGCCCCGTTCGGCTCAGTCGAGCAGGCGGCCGGAGTCCATCCGGCGTATCCGCCCGGTGAACCTGCGCCGCAGTTCCCGGTCGTGCGAGACCACCACGAGGGCGCCCGGCCACTCCTCCAGGGCCTGCTCCAGTTCCTCGACGAGGCCGAGGGCCAGGTGGTTGCCGGGCTCGTCGAGGAGCAGCAGGTCCGCGGGGCGGGCGAGCAGCCGGGCGAGGGCGAGCCTGCGCAGCTGTCCCGCCGAGAGGGCTCCCACAGGCACGATGAGATCGGCCGGCCGGAACAGCCCGTACGACAGGAGCCGTTCGGTCAGACGGTCCTCGTCGAGACCGAGCCCGAGGCCGTGTCCGAAGGCGGTGAGCAGCGGCTCGGCCGGCCGCCGCACGATCACCTCCTGGGGCAGGAAGCCGATCCTGCCCCGGCGGCGCAGCTCTCCCCGGTCGGGGGCGAGGTCGCCCGCCATGACCCGCAGCAGGGTGGACTTGCCCGCGCCGTTGCCCCCATGGACGAGCAGGCGCTCGCCCGCCCGGACGGTGAGGGTGTCGACGACGAGCCGCTCGCCGACCCGCACCCCGTCCAGGGTGAGCAGGTCGCCGAGGGCCTCTCCGGCCTCGGGGCGGGCGGTGAAGGCGAGGGGCGGGGCAGGCTCGGACACCGGGTCCTCCCTGAGCCGCCGCAGTCGCTCCCGGGCGTTGCGGACGCGTCCGGAGACGGACGCCTGAACCCGCCCGCCGGCCCGGTCGTAGGCCATCTTGTTGTTGTCCTTCATGAGGCGGCCCGCGGCGACGGCGTGGGCCGCGCCGTCCGCGAACGCCTCCAGGCGCTCCGTCTCGGCGCGCCATTCCTCGTACTCCTGCTGTCGCCTCCGGCGTGTGGCCTCGCGGGCGGCGCGGAATCCCGCGTATCCCTCGCCGTGGCGGACGAGTGCCCGCCGGTCGGTGTCGACCTCGACGAGGGCGGTGGTGACGCGCTCCAGGAAGACGCGGTCGTGGGAGACGGCGACGACGGTCCCGCGGTGGGCACGGAGGGATTCCTCCAGCCAGTCGAGCGCCGCCGCGTCGAGATGGTTGGTGGGTTCGTCGAGCAGGAGGACCTCGGGGGCGGCGGCGACGGCGCAGGCGATGCCGAGCCGGGCCTGTTCTCCTCCGGAGAGGCTGCCGAGTCGGCGGTCCCGGGCGAGGTGGGCGATCCCGAGGGCATGGAGCGCCTTGTCGACACGGGCATCGGCCTCGTATCCGCCGCGGAGTTCATAGGCGGTGAGCAGGTCCCCGTACCCGGCGAGGTCGTCGGCGGCTCCCTCGCCCAGGCGGGCTTCGAGGGTGCGCAGTCGGGTCTCCATGGCACGGAACTCGGCGAGGGCCGAGTCGACGGCGTCGGCCACCGTGTCCTCCGGCGGCAGTTCGGGGGTCTGGCGCACGAGCCGCAGACCGCCGTCGGCCAGGGCGGTGACCCGCCCCTCGTCCGGCGCGATCGTGCCGGCCAGCAGATGGAGAAGGGTGGACTTGCCCGCGCCGTTCTCCCCCACGATCCCGACCCGCTCGCCGGGGCGGACGGCGAGCGAGACGCGGTCGAGGAGTATCCGCTCCCCACGGGAGACGGTCACGTCGTGGAGCGAGATCTGTGCGGGCATGGCACCTCCCGGAGCGACAGCAAACACAACCCTTGTTGCATTAATGGCGAGTGTGGCACACTCGGAACCACTAATGCAACGGGAGTAGCAATTGAATGAGTCGATCGAGGACCCCGACGCCCCCGCTCCCGGCAGCCGGCGCCCCGGCGGCCGTACCGCCCGCACCCGGGCCGCCGTCCGGGACGCCGTCCTGACCGGACTGGCCGAACACGGCTATCCCTCCCTGACGGTGGAGTACGTGGCCGAGCACTCGGGCGTGCACAAGACCACGCTCTATCGGCGCTGGGGCGGCCTGGAGGGCATGGTGGCCGACGCCCTGGATCTCGCAGGGGAGGACGACTGGACTCCGCCCGACACCGGCAGCCTCGCGGGCGACCTGCGCGCCCTCGCCCGAGAGGTCGTCGACGCGTTCCGGGACCCGGAGGCCGCCGCCGCGCCCACCGCGTTCGTCGGTGCCGCGTTCCAATCGCCGCGCGCCGCCGACGCCCTGCGGTCGTTCTACGCCGAGCGGTTCCGTCGCTGCGAGGAGGTCGTGACCCGGGCCGTGGACCGGGGCGAGGCCCCTGTCGTCACGGACGCCGGCGCCGTCGTCCGGGCGGTCTCCGCCCCCCTCTTCCTCCGCCTCTTCGTCACACGCGAACCCGTCGACGAGGGCATGGCGGACCAGGCGGCGGACGCGGCGCTTGCGGGCGTGACGGCGGGCGTCTTCGCCCGACCGCCCAAGGGCGCGGCCGCAGCCGTGACCCCCTCCGCCCCTCTCGCCCGCGAGAGCTGAACGCTCAGACGGTCCACGTGGGTTCGAGCCGCACCACGTCACCCGTGAGCGCGGCCACGTCGGCCTCGGTCTGCGCCCGCAGGCCGAGCCGCTCCACCCGCTCCTCGCGGTACTTGCCGTGCTCCGCGGCGGAGTTCCAGAGGGAGAGCACCAGGAACTCATGACCGGGCGACTCCCCGAAGAGTCCGCGCAGCATGCCCGGGGACCCGGCCATCGCCGGGTTCCACACCTTCTCCTGCATCAGGGCGAAGTGCTCCACACGCTCCTCGTGGACCCGGCAGTGGGCCACCCGCGCCACGTCCGCGTCGGCGAACTTCGGCTCGAATCCGGTCTTCACGTCGAAGCGGTGGTCGAAGAGCTTGACCTGCGCGTCCCGGTACGTGCCGACCTGGGCGGCGGCCAACCGGTCGTGCGAGCGGGCCATGAAGGAGTCGTAGAAGGCGCGGCTCTCCCAGAACGCGAAGATGTGCGCGATCTCGGGACGGGCGCGGCTCCAACCGCCGCCCTGCCCCCGGAAACCCGGCTCCCCGAGCAGCCCCGCCCACTTCCGCTGCCCCCGCTCGAACCCTCGACGGTCCACGACGGCGCAGCGAATCCACTTGACCAGCACCGCGCCATCGTACGGGTCGGGGCAGCACCCGGGCAGACCGTCGCCACAGATGGACAGCCCACATGAAACCCCGTCAGGCACCCGTTCCTTTCTGGCCAGTCGGGGATCGAGATCCGGCATGTCCCCGCCCTCTAACCGCACTCGGGAGCCTCCGCCGACCCAACTGTCGTACGTGCGTGACACCATGAAGAAGGGGCCGAGGTGACGGATCCCCGCAGGGAGACGGGGAAAGGGGAAGCATCGTGAGCGGACTCAACAAGGGCGTCGGCAAGGTCGAGGTGGCGCTCAAGTGGGACCCGGCGCCGACGGGCGCGCCCGCGCACGACCTGGACCTCATCGCCGCCGTCTTCACCTCCGACGACCCCCACGGCGCACCCGCCCAGCTGGTCCACTTCGGCAGCCGCTCCCCCGACGGGACGATCACCCTCCAGCGCGACAGCCGTACGGGACAGGGCTTCGGCTACGACGAGGCGATGACCCTGGAGCTCGACCGGCTCGCGCCCCGCTTCGTCCGCGTGGTGGTCGGCGTGGCGATTCAGCAGCGCGGTGGCCGGATCGTCTTCGGATCCATAGCGCAGACCGCCGTGCGGGTCAGCGAAGGCCCCACGAGACTGCTCGACGACGATCTCGCGGCAGCCGCCGACGCGACCGCGGCGACCGTCGTCGAGTTCATCCGGAACGGTTCGGCGGGCTGGACCTTCCGCCCTCTGTCGCAGGGCTTCGACACCGACCCGGAGACCTTCGGCTCGCTCATGGGCTCCGCGCACGCCTGACCCTGCCGCTGCCCCTACCTCTAGCCCCGCCCGCCGCGGACGTCCGGACATGACGAAGGGCGGTGGAACCGGCATCCGGTCCCACCGCCCACCCCGCCGGGATCACTCCCGGCGGGTCATCGCCTCAGATCGGCCTCTGCTCAGCTGCAACCGCTGGTGGAGCCGCAGCCCTCGCAGATGTAGCAGGAGCCGGCGCGCTGCATCTTCGTACCGCAGGAGAAGCAGAGCGGGGCGTCGGCGCTGATGCCGAGCTGCATCTCGACGAGCTCGGCCGAGGTGTGCGCCTGCTTCGGGGCCGGGACCTCGGCCTTGACCACGGGGGCCGGGGCGGCGACGGCCTTCAGCTCCGTGGCGACCGGGGCGGACTGGGCCAGCGCCTCGACGTCGACGTCCTCGACGGACTGCTCGTAGGAGCCGGTCTCCAGGTGGCGCTGACGCTCCTCGGCGGAGTGGATGCCGAGCGCGGAGCGGGTCTCGAAGGGCAGGAAGTCCAGCGCCAGGCGGCGGAAGATGTAGTCGACGATCGACTGCGCCATCCGCACGTCCGGGTCGTCCGTCATGCCGGCCGGCTCGAAGCGCATGTTGGTGAACTTCGAGACGTACGTCTCCAGCGGGACGCCGTACTGCAGGCCGACGGAGACGGCGATGGAGAAGGCGTCCATCATGCCCGCGAGGGTCGAGCCCTGCTTGGACATCTTCAGGAAGACCTCGCCGAGACCGTCGTCCGGGTAGGAGTTGGCGGTCATGTAGCCCTCGGCGCCACCGACGGTGAAGGAGGTGGTGATCCCCGGGCGGCCCTTCGGGAGGCGCTTGCGGACCGGGCGGTACTCGACGACCTTCTCGACGGCCTCGCGGATCGTCGCCTCGGTCTTCGCGGTCACCTCGGCCTTCTCGTCCTCCTTCTTCTTGGCGGAGAGCGGCTGGCCGACCTTGCAGTTGTCGCGGTAGATCGCGAGCGCCTTGACGCCCATCTTCCACGCCTCGAAGTAGACCTCCTCGACGTCCTCGACCGTGGCCGTCTCCGGCAGGTTCACGGTCTTGGAGAGGGCGCCGGAGATCCACGGCTGGATGGCGGCCATCATGCGGACGTGGCCCATCGCGGAGATGGAGCGCTCGCCCATGGCGCAGTCGAAGACCTCGTAGTGCTCGGTCTTCAGGCCGGGGGCGTCGATCACATTGCCGTGCTCGGCGATGTGGGCGACGATCGCCTCGATCTGCTCCTCCTGGTAACCCAGGCGGCGCAGGGCCTGCGGGACGGTGCCGTTGACGATCTGCATCGAGCCGCCGCCGACGAGCTTCTTGAACTTGACCAGGGCGAGGTCGGGCTCGAGGCCGGTGGTGTCGCAGGACATCGCGAGACCGATGGTGCCGGTCGGGGCGATGACCGACGCCTGGGCGTTGCGGAAGCCGTTCTTGGCGCCGAGGCGGATCACGTCCTGCCACGCCTCCGTAGCGGCGGCCCAGATCGGCGAGTCCAGGTCGTCCACGCGGACGGCCGTCTCATTGGCGTCGGAGTGCTGCTTCATGACGCGCTGGTGCGGCTCGGCGTTGCGGGCGTAGCCGTCGTAGGCGCCGACGACCGCGGCGAGCTCGGCGGAGCGCTTGTACGAGGTGCCGGTCATCAGGGAGCTGATGGAGCCGGCGAGCGCGCGGCCGCCGTCGGAGTCGTACGCGTGGCCGGTCGCCATCAGCAGGGCGCCGAGGTTGGCGTAGCCGATGCCGAGCTGGCGGAAGGCGCGGGTGTTCTCGCCGATCTTCTGGGTCGGGAAGTCGGCGAAGCAGATGGAGATGTCCATCGCGGTGATGACGAGCTCGACGACCTTGGCGAAGCGCTCGACGTCGAAGGACTGGTTGCCCTTGCCGTCGTCCTTGAGGAACTTCATGAGGTTCAGCGAGGCGAGGTTGCAGGACGTGTTGTCCAGGTGCATGTACTCGCTGCACGGGTTCGAGCCGTTGATGCGGCCGGACTCGGGGCAGGTGTGCCAGCGGTTGATCGTGTCGTCGTACTGGATGCCCGGGTCGGCGCAGGCCCACGCGGCCTCGGCCATCTTGCGGAAGAGCGACTTGGCGTCGACCTTCTCGATGACCTCGCCGGTCATGCGGGCGCGGAGACCGAAGGTGCCGCCGGACTCCACGGCCTTCATGAACTCGTCGTTCACGCGGACGGAGTTGTTGGCGTTCTGGTACTGGACGGACGTGATGTCGTCGCCGCCCAGGTCCATGTCGAAGCCCGCGTCACGGAGGGCGCGGATCTTCTCCTCCTCCTTGACCTTGGTCTCGATGAAGTTCTCGATGTCCGGGTGGTCGACGTCGAGGATGACCATCTTGGCGGCGCGGCGGGTGGCGCCACCGGACTTGATCGTTCCTGCGGAGGCGTCGGCGCCGCGCATGAAGGAGACCGGGCCGGAGGCGTTGCCGCCGGAGGAGAGCAGCTCCTTGGAGGAGCGGATGCGGGAGAGGTTCAGGCCGGCGCCGGAGCCGCCCTTGAAGATCATGCCCTCTTCCTTGTACCAGTCGAGGATCGACTCCATGGAGTCGTCGACGGACAGGATGAAGCAGGCGGAGACCTGCTGGGGCTGCGGCGTGCCGACGTTGAACCAGACCGGCGAGTTGAAGCTGAAGATCTGGTGGAGGAGGGCGTAGGTGAGCTCGTGCTCGAAGATCTCCGCGTCGGCGGGCGAGGAGAAGTAGCCGTAGTCCTCGCCGGCCTTCGTGTAGGTCTTCACGATGCGGTCGATGAGCTGCTTCAGACCGGTCTCGCGCTGCGGGGTGCCGACGGCCCCGCGGAAGTACTTGCTGGTGACGATGTTGACCGCGTTCACCGACCAGAAGTCGGGGAACTCGACGCCGCGCTGCTCGAAGTTGATCGAGCCGTCGCGCCAGTTGGTCATGACGACGTCACGGCGCTCCCAGTTCACCTCGTCGTACGGATGCACGCCGGGGGTGGTGTGGATGCGCTCGATCCGCAGGCCCTTGCTCGCCGCCTTGGCTCCCTTGGTGCGGGAACCACGTGCCGGGCCGCTCGCCGTCTCTGTCATGCCGCCTCCCATATACGGGCAAAACACCCTTTGGCGCCCAGATAATCCCAGAGCACCGTCTTCTGTAATACGTTTTGTACTGCTTGACCCACGGGCACCACAGAGGTCACCCGGGGCAGGTCTTCACGGCCGCACCGCGGCCGGTCGCCGGGCCCGAGGGGCCCGGGGCGCCGTCAGTCGGCGGCGCCGGCGGGAACGGGCACCTCGGGGGTGCCGGTCCCGCCGTTCCCAGCGGGAGGCCGCACGCGGAGTTCCGCGATGGCGGCCTCGAAGTCCTCGAGTCCCTCGAAAGCCTTGTAGACGGACGCGAAGCGCAGGTACGCGACGAGGTCGAGCTCCTGCAGCGGCCCGAGGATGGCCAGGCCCACGTCGTGCGTGGTCAGCTCGGCGCTGCCGGTGGCGCGCACCGCCTCCTCGACCCGCTGGCCGAGCTTGGCCAGGGCGTCCTCGGTGACCGGTCGCCCCTGACACGCCTTGCGGACGCCGGAGATGACCTTGGTACGGCTGAAGGGCTCGGTGACGCCGGAGCGCTTGACCACCATGAGCGAACAGGTCTCCACCGTGGTGAAGCGGCGGGCGCAGTCGGTGCACTGGCGGCGGCGTCGGATCGACGTGCCGTCATCGGTGGTGCGACTGTCGACGACCCGGCTGTCGGGGTGCCTGCAGAAGGGGCAGTGCATCGGTTACGACCCTCTTCCTCATGGCACGACTGAACAGCCTCGCGAGGCCCGTCAAGGCCCTCGAAGCGACCACCAGCATAGGCGATGAACGGCGCCCCGGCAGACCGGGGACCACTATCCCTGGGTGGCCGATGCCATCCAACCACTAGATCTTGGGTTGGGGGCGTTGCGACACCCCTCGCGTGTCGCGAGGGCCCCGGAGCCGCGCCCGCGCTCCGCGAATGGGAGACTGGGAGGGCGCGCCGGGGCCTGGGAACCCAGCGCCGAAGGCTACCGTAAGGACGGGATCGGCCCCCGAGGGCCCACTCCCATACACCCCCACCCGCACGCGCGTAAGGCAATCTGCGGATTTTCACTCGAACGTGTGTTTGGCGCAACCTTTCGAAAGCTACTACCGTTGTGCCAGCCAGGGAGACCATTCGAGAGGGGCCGACGACGTGACCACCACCGCAGACAGCGCCACCATCACCGCCCAGGACCGCTCCCAGGGCCGACTCGAGCCGGTGCACGCCATGAACGACACTGCCATGAACGGGGAGGAGCCCGGGCGCCCCGCCCGAGCCCTCCCCGGAAGGCCCCCAGGCATCAGGGCCGACAGTTCCGGCCTCACCGACCGCCAGCGCCGGGTCATCGAAGTCATCCGCGACTCGGTCCAGCGGCGGGGCTACCCGCCGTCGATGCGCGAGATCGGCCAGGCGGTGGGCCTGTCCAGCACGTCGTCCGTGGCGCACCAGCTGATGGCCCTGGAGCGCAAGGGATTCCTCCGCCGCGACCCTCACCGCCCCCGGGCGTACGAGGTCCGCGGTTCGGACCAGCCCAGCACCCAGCCGACCGACACCACCGGCAAGCCCGCGGCATCGTATGTGCCGCTGGTCGGCCGGATCGCGGCCGGCGGTCCCATCCTGGCCGAGGAATCCGTCGAGGACGTGTTCCCCCTCCCCCGGCAGCTGGTCGGTGACGGGGAGCTCTTCGTCCTCAAGGTCGTCGGCGACTCCATGATCGAGGCCGCCATCTGTGACGGCGACTGGGTCACCGTCCGCCGCCAGCCCGTCGCGGAGAACGGCGACATCGTCGCCGCCATGCTCGACGGCGAGGCCACCGTGAAGCGCTTCAAGCGCGAGGACGGCCACGTGTGGCTGCTGCCGCACAACGCCGCGTACCAGCCCATTCCCGGAGATGAGGCGACGATCCTCGGCAAGGTGGTCGCCGTACTGCGGCGGGTCTGACCTCACCCGCCGGTCCTGACCGGGCCCCGGGACCCACTGCGCCGGGCCCGGGGCCCGCTGTACGTCCCCTTCTCCTGGCGCGCGTCCGGCCCCGGCTTCCACCGGGGCCGGACGCGTATCCCCGCCTCCGTCTCAGGCGCCGTCCGCCTTCGCCTTCGCGTCGATCGCCGCCAGCGACTTCCGCACCTGGTTGCGGTCGGTCGTGTACCAGAAGTCGGGCATCGACGCCTTCAGATAGCTGCCGTACCGCGCCGTGGCGAGACGCTGGTCCAGTACGGCCACCACACCCCGGTCGCCGGTCGCCCGGACCAGGCGGCCCGCTCCCTGGGCCATCAGCAGCGCCGCGTGTGTCGCCGCCACGGCCATGAAGCCGTTCCCGCCGTTCTCCTCGACCGCCTTCTGGCGCGCGCTCATCAGCGGGTCGTCGGGGCGCGGGAACGGGATCTTGTCCATGACGACCAGCTGACAGCTGGCCCCGGGCACGTCCACGCCCTGCCAGAGCGACAGTGTGCCGAACAGACAGGTCCGCGGATCGGCCGAGAAGTTCTTGATCAGCTCGCCCAGGGTGTCCTCGCCCTGGAGCAGGATCGGGAACTCCGGGATGCGCGTCCGCAGCTCCTCCGCGGCCAGCTGCGCCGCCCGCATCGAGGAGAAGAGGCCGAGGGTCCGCCCGCCGGCGGCCTGGATCAGCTCGGTCAGCTCGTCCAGCATGTCGCCGCGGTCGCCGTCCCTGGCCGGCTTGGCCAGGTGCTTGGCGACGTACATGATGCCCTGCTTCGGGTAGTCGAACGGGGAGCCGACGTCGAGGCCCTTCCAGACGGGCAGGTCGTCGCCGGTGGTGCCCTCGGGCGCGAGGCCCAGGGAGGCGCCCACCCCGTTGAAGTCGCCGCCGAGCTTGAGCGTGGCCGAGGCAAGGACGACGGAGCGCTCGTTGAAGAGCTTCTCCCGCAGCAGCCCGGAGACCGAGAGCGGCGCGACCCGCAGCGAGGCGCCGAAGCGGTCGTGGCGCTCGTACCAGACGACGTCGTACTCGGAGCCCTGGGTGATCCGCTCCGCGACGCCGTGCACGGTCTCGACCGAGGCCATCGCCTGCTTGCGGACGGCGTCCTCGTCCTGCACCGAGCGATCCCGGGTGTTGCCCAGCGCCGTGATGACGGCGCGGGCGGCGTCGCGCAGCGCCATGAGCGCGTACGTCAGGTCCTCCGGGATCTTCTCCAGGCGGCCCGGCAGGGCCAGCTCCATGACCCGCTCGAAGCCTTCCGCGGCGGTCTGGAGCTGGTCGGCGACCGTCTCGTCCACGAGCTTGGCGGACCGGCGGACCGCGCGGTTCACCTGGCCGGGGGTGAGCTCGCCGGTGGCCACACCGGTGACCCGGGAGACCAGCTCGTGGGCCTCGTCGACGATCAGGACCTCGTGCTGCGGCAGCACAGGGGCGCCCTCGATGGCGTCGATGGCGAGCAGGGCGTGGTTGGTGACGACGACGTCGGCGAGCTTGGCGCGCTCGCGGGCCGCCTCGGCGAAGCACTCCGCCCCGTACGCGCACTTGCTCGCGCCGAGGCATTCCCGGGAGGAGACCGAGATCTGGGCCCAGGCCCGGTCGGAGACGCCGGGCGTCAGGTCGTCCCGGTCGCCGGTCTCCGTCTCGTCCGCCCAGTCGCGCAGCCGGAGCAGGTCCTGACCGAGCTTGCTGGTGGGGGCGGCCGCCTCGAAGGCGTCGAAGAGGCCGTCCTCCTCGTCCTGCGGGACCCCCTCGTGGAGGCGGTGCAGGCACAGGTAGTTCGACCGGCCCTTGAGCATGGCGAACTGGGGGCGGCGGCGCAGCTGGGGGTGGAGCGCGTCGACCGTCCGCGGCAGGTCGCGCTCGACGAGCTGGCGCTGGAGCGCCAGGGTGGCCGTGGCCACCACCACCCTCTCCCCGTGCGCGAGCGCCGGCACGAGATAGCCGAGCGACTTTCCGGTGCCGGTGCCCGCCTGGACGAGCAGGTGGGAGTTGTCGTCGATGGCCTCGGCCACGGCCTCGGCCATGGTGACCTGGCCGGGCCGCTCCGTGCCGCCGACGGCGGCGACGGCGGCGTGGAGGAGGTCGGGGAGGGATGGCTTCGTCATAGCGTTCCCAGCCTACGGGGCGGCACTGACAGCGGAGGCACTCCTCCGGATCACGCGAGGGGGTTGGGGACGGTTCCGTGAACGGCGGCGTGCGGGCGGTCGGAGCGGTCCCGGTAGCCGTCCATGTGCAGCCGGTTGCGGTTGAGACAGAGCCGTTCGATCCGTGGCGTGAGCAGGTCGAAGAGTTCGAACCGGTCCTTCAGCTCGGGGAAGCGCTCCTGGTGGCGGAGGATCTCGGCCCGGACGAGGGCCCAGAAGTCCGCTTCGGGGACGTCGAGTTGTTCCTCGCACAGCGGGGCGAGGTAGCGGAAGACGCCGACGAAGAGCCCCGAATGGATGAACTGGGTGAGGAAGCCGGGCGCCTCGGTGAGGAGGACGGCGCGGACGTCGTCGGGCATCGCGTCGTGCTCGGGGAGCGGGTGGGCGCTGATGTTGACGTCGTCCACGAAGTCCTTGATCGCGAGGCGGACGGGGACGTCCTGCTCGTCGTAGACGACGATCGCGTTCTCGCCGTGCGGGGAGAAGACCGTGCCGTAGCGGTAGAGGAAGTGGAGCAGGGGCGGCACCAGGGCGGCGAAGAGGCGCCGGAGCCAGACGGTGGGGGCGAGGCCGGACCGCTCGACGAGTTCGGCCACGAAGGCGCGGCCCTCGGGGTCGGTGTGGAGCAGGGAGGCGAGGGTGCGGGCGCGCTCGCCGGGCGGCAGGCGGAGCGGTTCGCGCCAGATCGCGCCGAGGAGTTCCTTGTACTGGTACGGGACTTCGGGCAGCCGGTCGTAGAGGGGGTGCTCGACGGTGACCGAGGCGACCTCGCCGAGGAGGATCACGCCGCACTCGTCGCGGAGGAAGGGGTCGGCGTCGCGGAGGCTGTGGACCCAGGCGGTGACGGCGGGGGCGGCGAGGGTGCGCTCGGTGGGGAGGCCGCGCCAGACGAGGGTGTTGAGCACCGAGAGCGGCAGCTTGACGGTGTGCCGGTCGGGGCGGCTGGTGTTGAGGAAGGTACGGATCGACTGCTGCGGCAGGCGGAGGTCGCCGTCGGCGGGGAGCGGGACGATGGCCCCGGAGGCGACGGCGGGGGCGTAGAGCGGGAGCAGGATCTCGTCCCACTGCCAGGGGTGGACGGGCAGCAGGAGATAGGTGTCGGGGTCGAGGCCGCGGGCGGTGAGCGCGGCGCGGAAGGCGTCCAGGACGGGCGGGTCGAGTTCGCCCGCGTAGAGCCGCTCGGGGGTGTCGAGTCCCGCGACGCCTCGGTAGGCGGCCAGGCGGTCGCTGACCGCGATCCACGGGAGGGGGGTGGCGCGCCGGGCCTCGGGGGCCCACCGGGCGGCGTCGCCGGCGGAGAAGCCGATGCGGCCCTTGTTGAGGACGAGCCAGGGGTGCCCGGTCTGGTGGCCTTCGAGTTCGGCGTAGGAGAGGTCTGCGAGCCGGTCCGCGGTGAGGGCGGTGTGGTCGAGGCGGGCCTCGGCGGCGAGCGTGGTGGAGAGCTCGCGGATGAGGTGACCGAGAGTGGCGCCGTCGAGGCCGAGGAGGCGGCGGGCGCGGACGAGCAGGTCGAGGGGGTCGGCCAGCGGCCGCCCGTCGTGGGTGATCGTGTCGGGGTCGACGTGCCAGCTGCCGTAGGCGCCGCGGCGGGCGGTGAAGGCGAGGGGGGTGCCGTCGTCGAGGGCAAGCGTGTACCGGTCCGGGGTGTACCGGTCCGGGGTGTACCGGTCCGCGGTGTATCGGTCGGGGGTGTCGTCCCCGGTGTCGTCGGAGGCAGGGACGGGGACGGGTTCGAGGATCTCCTCATAGGCGAACTCGCCGAGGGCTTTGGCGAGCGTGCGGGCGGAGGCGCGGGCCCAGGCCGTGGGGTTCAGCTCGGGGGGTGCGAGCAGGCTGGGCGCGGGGAGGGTGGCCGCCGCGGGTCGTGCGGAGTCGTGGGGTGCTGGGGACGTCGTCACAAAGACTCCTCGAAGTGGGAACCGCTGTGGGTCGAGCGGTGTATCAAAGACAGAGGGTGTTCACAGAGCGTGACGGAGGGCCCGGTCACGGATCATGAGCGCGGCTCGTTTGTCGGGAAGGTCGACTTCCGCCGCGTAGCGGAAGCCGGCGTTGAGGAAGGCCGAGACGGAGGGGGTGTTGCGGATGTCGGGTTCGGCGACGACGCGGGTGCAGCGGGGACGGTGGTCGAGGACGAGATCGGCGACGGCGCGCAGGAGAGCGCTGCCGACACCACGGCCGCGGTCCGCGACGCCTCCGAGGAGGAGATGGATACCCGTGTCGTGCGGGCGGGCCGGATAGGCGCGGGCGAGCGGGTCGAGGTCGGCACGGTAGATCTCGAAGTAGCTCATCGGGGTCGAGTCGAGCACACCGAGGCAGGGGACGCTGCGGCCGTCGCCCTCGAGCTGGGCGCGGACGTGGTCGGCGGTGACGGTGTCGGGGCCGGCGAGTTCCCAGAAGGCGGCGACGGCGGGGTCGTTCATCCACCGGGAGAGCAGGGGCAGGTCGCGTCCCAGGCGGACGGGGGCGAGGCGGAAGCTGCCGAAGGGGGTGTCCGCCGGTTTCCAGGAGGCGACGGAGTCGAGCAGGTCGCCATCGAGGCGGCCTGCTTCGGAGTCGATCGCTGACTGGGCGGTGGTGTCGGAGCCGGGCGGGTGCCCGGTCGCGGAGGGGGGTGACGGTTGTCGCTCGGTGAGGAGGGCGACGAGGTCGGCGACGCGGAGGTCGAGGGTGTCGTCGCCCATCGGGTCGGCCGGTGGGTGGTCGGCGGCCGTGGTGCCGGGGTCGTGCCTGTGGTCGGGATGTATGGACATGCGGCGGTCTTCCGTTGGTCGTGGACGTCCCCGGGAGGGGTGGTCGGGGACGCGCCGGTGGAGGCGGGCGGTGGGCGGCGGTCGGTGGGCCGCCCCGGGGCTCAGCCGCGGAGGGGGTTGGTGATGGTGACGTAGACGGACTGGGTGTCGACGGGGCCGACGAGTTCGTCGAGGCCGTGGAGTCGGGTGAGGAGGTTGGCCTTGCTGCGGAGGGTGGCCGCTTCGAGGAGGCGGTGCGGGAGGGGTGAGCCGAGACCGGTGGCGGAGGTGAGGAAGGAGCGGAGGGCGGCGAGCAGGATGCGCTCGTCGGCGAGGTGCTGGGCGCCGAAGGCGCCGATCAGGCCGAGGACGTTGTTGATGCCGAGGTAGTAGGCGAAGCGCTCGTCAGTGACCTGGTCGGAGACGAAGGTGTCGCTGTGGGCGCCGATGCCGGGGAGGCGGCTCTCCAGTTCGGCCCGGTGGGACTCGCGGAAGTAGTAGCCCTGGTTGTCGCGGTAGCGGCCGCCGACGGGCCAGCCGTCGGTGTCCAGGAGGACCAGGGTGTTCTGCTGGTGGGCTTCCAGGGCGATGCCGGCGTGGCCGTCGAGCCAGAGGACGGGGCGGACGACCTGATCGAGGTAGCGGAGGAACCACTCGGCGGAGACGGCGGCGACGGGGCGGCCGGTGCGGGCGGCGAGGCAGCCGATGAGGTCGGCGAGCCGCGAGCTCATGCCGGTGGTGCCGGGGCAGGGACGAGGGGAGGTGAGGGCCGCGAGGCAGACGGCGTCGTCGCCGGGACCGAAGGGGTTGTGCCGGATCATCAGGTCGAGGCCGGGGACGGGGGTGCCGTCGGGGGCGTCCACGGCGAGCCAGGCGGGGTCGCGGACGATGTCGAAGCCGGGGTGGGCGGCCTGCCACTCGTCGACGAGGCCGGTGCGCAGGAGGCGGTGGACCTCGACGCCGCGGTGGAGCTCCTTGCGGAGGTTCTCGCGGCGGGAGTTGGTGATGCGCAGGCCGAGGGAGAGCTTGAGCATCGCGCGGGCGCCGGGACGGTGGACCGTGCGGACGGAGGAGGTGGGGTGCCAGTGGCTCCCGTGGGGGCCCAGGTCGTGGAGGAGGCCCTGGTCGAGGAGGGCGCGGATGTCGGGGCGGTGGAGGAGTTCGCGGGCCTGCCAGGGGTGGAGGGGCAGGGGGGCGGTGCCGGCGGGGTGGGCGAGTCCTTCGGCGAGGCCGGCGGCGAGTTGTTCGGCGGTGACGGGGCGGCCCTGCTCGGTCCAGGCGGAGTCGGAGACGAGGAGGGAGTGGTCGACGGCGAACCAGTGGAGGGGGAAGGACCCGTGGAGTTCGGGCGAGTAGAGGCGGGACTCGGCCTCGGAGAGTCCTTCGCGGCTCTTGGGGGTGGGGTGGAGCGGGTGGCCGAGGAGGAGGGACTGCTCGGCGGCGAGGAAGAGGTCGGCGTCGGGGTGGGGCCGGGGGTCGCGGCGGCCGGCGGCGAGGAAGTCGGCGGTGCGGCGGGCGGAGTCGGCGACGCGGCCGACGAGTTCGGTGGCCTCGGGGCGGCCGGTCTCGCGGCTGAGGAGGGCGGCGAGGGTGACGGCGTCGACGGCCGGGGCCGTGGAGGGGAGGCCCTCCAGGGTGGGGGTGCCGAAACGGTGCCAGCCGGTGGGCGACCAGTACGGGACGGGGACGAGGAGGGCGGTGCCGCTGGCGTCGAGGGGGACGCGGAGGGTGGTGGTGTCGGGAGCGGGGAGGTTCTTCTCCCGGACCCAGCAGCGGAGGAGGTTCTCGATGGCGGCGGCGTCGGCGGCCCGCTGGGGGTCGGGGTCGTCGAGCGGGTCGGCGGCGGGGGTGCCGGGCCGGTGCGGGTCGGTGGCCGGTTCGGGTCCGGGGCGGGACGTCCGGACGGGGGTGGGGCCGTGGTGCTGGCGCGGGACCGTGGGCTCCTCGGCGTCGGGGTGGGTCTCGGTCAGCTGAGAGGTGGGGGTGGCGTTCACGCGGGATTCCTTGGAGAGGGGGCCGTAGGCGGTCCGGGTCAGTGGGACGGTCCGGGGGCGGGCCGGTGGGGGGCGGGCGGCCGGGGGACGTGGGCCCGTTCGGCGGCGGCGAGGGCGTCGGCGAAGCGGTCCAGGACGGCGGTGGCCTGTTCGTCGGTGAGGGTGAGGGGCGGAAGGAGACGTACGACGGCGGAGTGGCGGCCGCCGAGTTCGACGATGAGTCCGCGGGCGAGGCATTCCTGCCGGACGGCTCGGGCGAGGGCCGGGGCGGCGGGCGGGACGGGGTCGGCGGGGCCTGCGGCCTCGGGGTCGACGAGCTCGACGCCGATCATGAGGCCGCGGCCCCGGACGTCGCCGACGCAGGGGTGGGCGGGCTGGAGGCCCTGAAGGCGGCCGAGCATGCGGGCGCCGAGGGTGGCGGCGCGGTCGGCGAGGCGGTTCTCGCGGACGTACGCGAGGGTGGCGGTGCCGGCGGCCATGGCGAGCTGGTTGCCGCGGAAGGTGCCGGCGTGGGCGCCGGGTTCCCAGGCGTCGAGCGCGGAGCGGTACACGATGACGGCGAGCGGGAGGGAGCCGCCGATGGCCTTGGAGAGGACCATCACGTCGGGGACGACGCCGCTGTGCTCGACGGCCCAGAAGGCGCCGGTGCGGCCGACGCCCGTCTGGACCTCGTCGACGACGAGGGGGATCGAGTGCCGGGCCGTGATGCTCCGCATGCGGCGCATCCAGGCGTCGGGGGCGGGGAGGACGCCGCCCTCGCCCTGGACGGCCTCCACGATCATCCCGGCGGGGGTGGTGACACCGCTCTTGGGGTCGGCGAGGAGGGTCTCGGTCCAGCGGGCGGAGAGCTCGGCGCCGCGGTCGCCGCCGACGCCGTAGGGGCAGCGGTACGACTGGGGGTACGGGAGCCGGGTGACGCGGACGTCGTCGGCGCCGCCGGAGACGGCGAGGGCTCCGGCGGTCATGCCGTGGTAGGCACCCGTGAAGGCGAACAGGCCCTGGCGGCCGGTGGCGGTGCGGACCAGTTTGAGGGCGGCCTCGACGGCGTCGGTGCCGGCGGGTCCGCAGAACTGGACGCGGGCGTCGGCGGCGAGTTCCGGAGGGAGGGTGGCGAACAGCTCGGAGGTGAAGGCGTCCTTCACGGGGGTGGCGAGGTCGAGGACGTGGAGGGGCGCGCCGGAGTCGAGGACCTTGCGGATGGCTTCGAGGACGACCGGGTGGTTGTGGCCGAGCGCGAGGGTTCCGGCGCCGGAGAGGCAGTCGAGGTAGCGGCGGCCGTCGGCGCCCTCGATGGTCAGGCCGCGGGCCCGGACGGGGACGATCGGCAGCGAGCGGGCGTAGGTGCGGGCGGCGGACTCGCGCTGGGCCTGCCGCCGCAAAATGGCCTCGTACCCGCTCCGCGCCGCGTTCCCGTACCCCCGCCGCGTCGACGCGACGGGCGGCCCTGCCGCGGGCCCCCCGACTGCCGCGCCCGCGGCCCGAGCCGCAGCCCCTTCCATCGCCCCAGCCGCGGGCCCATCCGTCGGCGCGCACGCCGGCCCGGGCCTCAGCTCGTCCGCGTGGCCGGGCGCGAGCTCGGAAGTCGGCTCACGCTGGGCGCGGGCCTCCGTGGGGCTGGCCGTGGCTTGCGTGGGGTGCGGGGGGCTTGGGGTGGCTGGGGCTGGTTTGGTCACGGCCACGGCTCGGTGTCCTCCCGCGATAACAGTTGCGTTGCACATCGGCGGGCCGCCCGGCCGTGGCCAAAGGCCGCTCCGAGCGCCGCCGTTGTGTCCCCCGTCCGTACCAACGACGGGAACTGCCGGGGAACACGGGCCGGGGGCAAGATCCTTGGCGTGTCCCGGATCACGGCATGACAACGGCCGTACCGGCTCCGGAACCGTCGGCGGGGCGCGTACCGTCCCCTCCGGCACCGGCATAGTGGGGGCCGTCGTTCCCGTGTCCGTCCGGACACGAGTGCGACCGATGCTCAGACATGCACCAGTTGACGTAGTCCCAGGGGGATCACGAGATGCGATCGATTCGTCCGCTGCTGATGGCGGCGTCCGCCGTCGCGGCGCTGACGCTCACCGCGACGGCCTGCGGCCCGAGCGAGGAGAACGCAGGAGACAAGCCCAGCGCGCCGGTGAGCGAGAACCCGGTCGACAAGATCAAGATTCCGGAGGACCTGAAGCAGCGGCTGAAGGACCACGGGATCGATCTCGACAAGTGGCGCGACGGCGAGTGGAAGAACTGGGACAAGGACAAGTGGCTTCGCGAGGCGAAGGACTTCGTCAACCCGATCATCGAGGACCTCTGGGACCCGGACCGGATGCGGGACGCCGAGCGTCCCGAGCGCCCGGTCGAGGAGGAGGACATCTCGGGTGACGAGGGCATCACCGACCCGACGCCGCAGCCGGTGAAGGCGAAGGCGGTGCCGGCGAAGTACCACGCCAACTCGCCCGCGTCGGGCAAGGTGTTCTTCGACGGTCCCGACGGCTCGATGGTCTGCTCGGCCACCGTGATCAAGGACCCGGCCCACCCGGGCAAGTCCAACCTGGTGTGGACCGCCGGCCACTGCGTCCACAAGGGCAAGGAGGGCGGCTGGTACCGGAACATCGCCTTCGTCCCCTCCTACAACGACGCCGCGCTGCCGACCTCCGACCTGGAGAAGGCGACGCGCGAGCAGATCGCCCCGTACGGCGTGTGGTGGGCGGACTGGGTGAAGACCTCCGACCAGTGGATCGCGCAGGGCGCGTCCACCGGCGGCGCGGGCGCCCCGTACGACTTCGCGGTCATCCAGGTGACGCCGGAGAAGGGCTCTTCCGGCAAGTCGCTGGAGGAGACGGTCGGTACGGCCCTGCCGGTCGAGTTCAACGCGCCGGCGGTCCCGAAGATCGCGGGCATCACGGCGACGGGCTACCCGGCGGCGCCGCCGTTCGACGGCCAGAAGATGTTCCAGTGCGCGGACAAGCCGGGCCGTCTGTCGCTGAAGGCGGAGCAGCCGACGATGTACCGCATCGGCTGCACGATGACGGCCGGTTCGTCCGGTGGCGGCTGGGTCGCCCAGGGCCAGGACGGGCAGCCTGCGCTGGTGTCGAACACCTCGATCGGCCCCTCGACGGCCGGCTGGCTGGCTGGGCCGCGGTTCGGTCCCGAGGCCAAGGCGATCTTCGACGAGGTCAGCAAGAAGTACGCCGGCCAGTAGGGAGGCCGGTGAGAGTCCGCTCGTGAGAGTCGGCTCATGAGAGTCGGCTCATGAGTGGAGGGAGGCGGGGCCTGACGGTCCCGCCTCCCTCCACTCGCTCAGGACACTTTCCAGGGGGAACTCACCACATGCGTTCTGTACGACTCATACCCGGGGCCCTCGGGCTCGCGACGGCGCTCGCGCTGACCGTCACGGCCTGCGGGCCGACCGAGACGCCCGCGGCGGACAAGCCGGCCGGCGGCGGGGCGAGCAGCTCCGCGCCCGCGGCCTCCGAGAGCGGCACCGGAGGCGGAAGCGACCTCGCGGACGGTCTGCCCGACGGCCTCGCGGACGGCCTCGCCGACAAGCTCAAGGAGCACGGCGTCGACCTCGACGCGTGGAAGCGGGGCGGGTGGAAGGACTGGAACACCGGCACCTGGCTGCGGGAGGCCGAGGACTTCGTCAACCCGGTCATCGAGGGCCTGTGGGACCCGGCGCGCATGCAGTCCGCGAAGAGCCCTGACCCGACGATCACCGCACAGGCCGGGACCTCCGGCTCCGACCCCGTGCCGCGGCCGGTCACGGCGCAGCGCGAGAAGACCCCGTACCACCGCAATGCCGCCCCCGTGGGCAAGATCTTCTTCGACTCGCCGCAGGGGTCGATGGTCTGCTCGGGCACGATCGTGAAGGACCCGCGCCGGCCCGGGAGGTCGAACCTGGTCTGGACGGCCGGGCACTGCGTCCATGCCGGGCAGAGCGGCGGCTGGTACCGCAACATCACCTTCGTCCCGGCCTTCAACGACCTGGGCAGGTCCCCGTCCGCCCTGCGCGGCGCGCAGCCGCACGAGGTCTATCCGTACGGCCAGTACTGGGCGGACTGGGCGGTGACGTCGGGCGAGTGGCTCCAGCGCGGCGGGACGAACCAGGCGTGGCCGTACGACTACGCCGTCCTGCACGTGCAGCCGCAGCGCGGCGGCAAGTCGCTGGAGGAGACCGTCGGCGCCGCGCTGCCGGTCGACTTCTCGGCGCCCGCGCCGGCCAGGGCCGGGACCCTGGGCGCCTGGGGCTACCCGCAGGCCGCCCCGTACAACGGCGTGATCATGCACAAGTGCCTGGACCGGGCGACCCGGCTCACGACGGCACCGGCGACTCCGGTCATGCACCGGATCGGCTGCACGATGACGGCGGGTTCGTCCGGCGGCGGCTGGTTCCGGGTGCTGCCGAACGGGCGGACGGCGCTGGTGTCGAACACCTCGATCGGCCCGGCGGGCGGCCGTGGCTGGCTGGCCGGTCCGCAGCTCGGCCGGGGTGCCAAGGCCGCGTACGACATGGTCAGCGCGAAGTTCGCCCGCTGACGGCTCTCTGAACCCGTTGACGGCTCCCTGAACCTGCTGACGGCTCCCTGAAAGGGCTCCGGCCCCCTCCCGGATCGGGAGGGGGCCGGAGCCTTTCGTGCGGTGCGCGCTCAGTGCGCGGCGGGGACGTACGGCGCGAGCGCCGCCGCCAGTTCCTCGTGCACCCGGGCCTTGACCAGGGTGCCCTCGGGGGTGTGCTCCTCGGAGAGCATCTCGCCCTCCGCGTGCACCCGGGAGACGAGACCGCCCTGCGTGTACGGCAGGAGGACCTCGATCTCCACCTCGGGGCGCGGCAGCTCGCGGTCGATCAGGGCGAGCAGCTCCGCGATGCCCTCGCCCGAGCGGGCGGAGACGGCCATGGAGTGCTTCTCGACGCGGAGCAGACGCTGGAGGACCAGCGGGTCGGCCGCGTCGGCCTTGTTGATGATCACGATCTCGGGCACATTGACCGCGCCGACGTCCCGGAAGACCTCGCGCACGGCGGCCAGCTGCTCCTCCGGGACGGGGTGCGAGCCGTCCACCACGTGCAGGATGAGGTCGGCGTCGGCGACCTCCTCCATGGTGGAGCGGAACGCCTCGACCAGGTGGTGCGGCAGGTGCCGGACGAAGCCGACGGTGTCGGCCAGGGTGTAGACCCGGCCGGACGGCGTCTCCGCCCGGCGGACGGTCGGGTCGAGGGTGGCGAACAGCGCGTTCTCCACCAGGACGCCGGCGCCCGTGAGGCGGTTGAGCAGCGAGGACTTGCCCGCGTTGGTGTATCCGGCGATGGCGACCGACGGCACCTTGTGGCGGCGCCGCTCCTGCCGCTTGATGTCGCGGCCGGTCTTCATCTCCGCGATCTCCCGGCGCATCTTCGCCATCTTCTCGCGGATGCGGCGCCGGTCGGTCTCGATCTTGGTCTCACCGGGACCGCGGGTGGCCATGCCGCCACCGCCGCCGCCACCCATCTGACGGGAGAGCGACTGACCCCAGCCGCGCAGTCGCGGCAGCATGTACTGCATCTGCGCGAGGGCGACCTGCGCCTTGCCCTCTCGGGACTTGGCGTGCTGGGCGAAGATGTCGAGGATCAGGGCGGTCCGGTCGACCACCTTGACCTTGACGACGTCTTCGAGGGCGATGAGCTGGCCGGGGCTGAGCTCACCGTCGCAGACGACGGTGTCGGCGCCGGTCTCGACGACGATGTCCCGCAGCTCCTGGGCCTTGCCGGAACCGATGAAGGTGGCCGGGTCGGGCTTGTCGCGGCGCTGGATCACGCCGTCGAGGACGAGGGCGCCCGCCGTCTCCGCCAGGGCCGCGAGCTCCGCCAGGGAGTTCTCGGCGTCCTGCACGGTCCCCGAGGTCCATACGCCGACGAGCACGACGCGCTCCAGGCGCAGCTGCCGGTACTCGACCTCGGTGACGTCCTCGAGCTCGGTGGAGAGGCCCACGACACGGCGCAGGGCCGCACGCTCGGAGCGGTCGAACTGCGCGCCGTCCCGCTCTCCGTCGATCTCGTGGCTCCAGGCGACGTCCTCTTCCATCAGGGCATCGGCCCGAAGGCTCTCGGTGCGGCGGGACTGGGCGAAGCTCTGCTCGTCCGCGAAGCTCTGCTCGTCCTGGGAAGGGGAAGAAGAGGAGGTCATTGGATCCTTACGTCGGTTGAAACGGGATGGTGTCGGTACAACGTGTGACGGCTCCGGAAGATTCCCTCGCGGGAACTCCCGGCCGGCCGCGTCGCCGACCTGAAAATGGTGACACGGCCGCCCCGCGCCCGTCACCCGGGTTTCGTCAGCGGTTCGTGGCCTCCGGCGGGAGGCTGCGCCAGTCCGGGTGTCCGGGCATGGGCGGGGTCCGCTCCCCGTACAGCCAGCCGTCGAAGAAGGCGTCGAGGTCCTGTCCGGAGACCTGTTCCGCCAGGGCCGTGAAGTCGGCGGTCGAGGCGGTGCCGTCCCGGTGTCCGGTGACCCAGCGGCGTTGCAGGCGGTCGAACGCCTCGGTGCCGATCTCCTCCCGGAGGGCGTACAGGACGAGCGCGCTGCCGTCGTACACGACGGGCCGGAAGAGGCTGATCTTGGCGCCGGGCTCGGGCGGGCGGGGCGCGGCGGGCGGTCCGCCGTCCGCGCGCCAGCTGTCGGAGGCGGCGTACGCGGCCTGCATGCGGCGCTCCAGGGACCGGCCGGCGGTCTCGTCGGCGTAGAGCGCCTCGTACCAGGTGGCGTGTCCCTCGTTGAGCCACAGGTCGGACCAGGTGCGCGGGGTGACGCTGTCGCCGAACCACTGGTGGGCCAGCTCGTGGACCATGACCGCGTCGACGTACCACTCGGGGAAGCGGGGGTCGGTGAAGAGCCGCCGCTCGAAGAGGGAGAGGGTCTGGGTCTCCAGCTCGAAGCCGGTGGTGGCGTCGGCGACCAGCACGCCGTACGTCTCGAAGGGGTACGGGCCGACCTTGCCCTCCATCCACTCCAGGTGGCCGGGGGTCCTGCGCAGCCAGGGTTCCAGCGTCTCCCGGTCCTGGGCGGGGACGACGTCCCGGACGGGGAGGCCGTGCGGGCCGGTGCGGTGCACGACGGCGGAGCGGCCGATGGAGACCTGGGCGAGTTCGGTGGCCATGGGGTGGCGGGTGCGGTAGGTCCAGGTGGTGGTGGCGCCGTGGTCGGTCCGGCCCGCGGGCAGGCCGTTGGCGACGGCGGTCAGTCCGCTCGGGGCGGTGATCCGGAAGGTGAAGGCAGCCTTGTCGGAGGGGTGGTCGTTGGAGGGGAAGACGCGGTGGGCGGCGTCGGCCTGGTTGGCCATGGCGAGGCCGTCGGAGGTACGGACCCAGCCTCCGCTCGCCGCGGGGCCGCGCGGGTCGCTGGTGTGGCGGACGGTGACGGTGACGGGTTCGCCCGCGTCGATCGGCGCGGCCGGGGTGATGACCAGGTCCTCGCCGCTGGTCTCGTGGGCGGCCGGCACGCCGTCGACGGTGACGCCGGAGACGGTGCCGTGGGTGAAGTCGAGGTGGAGCCGGTCGAGGTCGGCGGTGGCGAGGGCGTCGACGCGGGTGACGGCGGCGAGCGGCTCGGTGTTCACGCCGGAGTAGGTGAGGCCGATGTCGTACGCGAGGACGTCGTAGCCGGGGTTACCGAGGTACGGGAAGAGCGGGTCGCCGATGCCGAGGGGGGCCGGGGCGGGCAGCGACGCGGCGACCAGTCCGGCGCCGGCGGCGACGAGGACGGCGGACCGCAGCCAGGGCCGGCGCACCGGCCGCGCGGGGCCGCCGGCGGGCGGGGGAACGGTGCTGGAGGCCGGAGGCAGCGGCCGGAAAGTGTGCGGCATGCGCCAGGGCTACCAGTGCACCACCCCACACCCCCGCCCGACGCGCGCACCTGCCACCCGAAGGAGTCATGGGCGGGGGGGTGCGGGCACTTGGTGTGGGGGCGGTGCTGCTGGGAGGGGATCCCGGGTGGTGCCGGGAGGGGGTCGCGGGTGGTGCCGGGTCCGGTGCTGGAGTCGCTGTCGGGAGCGGATCCCCGCGTGCTGCCGGATCCGGTGCCGCAGGCGCTGCCGGGAGCGGCTTCCCAGGTGATGCCGCATCCGGCGTCGCAGGCGACGCCGGGAGCGGGCTTCCCCGAGCGGTGCCGGAGCCGGTTTCCCCGAGCAGTGCCGGGGCCCGCGCCGGAAGCGGGGTTTCCCCGCCGTGGCGGGTCCCGGGCCTCAGAGGCGGTGTGTTCGGGCGACGTCGTAGACGCCGGGGACGGCGCGCATGGAGCGCATGAGGTGGGGTAGGGCGGCGGCGTCGGTGAGTTGGAGGGTGTAGGTGTGGCGGACTCGTTGCTCGGTCGGGGGCTCGACGGTGGCGGAGACCACCTCCGCGCCGGCGGTGGCGATGGCCTCGGTGAGGTCGGCGAGCAGGCCCGGGCGGCCGAACGATTCGGCGACGAGGGTGACACGGCAGTGCGCGGCGGCGCCCCAGCGGACGGGGACGGCGGCGCGGCCGAGCCGGTGCATGACGGCGACGGCCGGACAGCCGGTGCGGTGCGCGGTCACGGAGCCGCCTCTGACGCGGAAGCCGGTGATGGTGTCGGGCGGCACGGGGGTGCAGCAGCCGGCCGGGCGGACCGCGGCCGGCGGGGCGCCGTCGAGGTCGGCGTGGAGTTCCGCGCCGGAGCTGCGGTCGGCGGCGACGCTGAGCTGCGGGCGCGGGGCGGCGGCGGGCTGGTGGGCGGCTTCCGGGTGCGCCTGGAGCCAGGCGGTGATGGCGATCCGCGCGGCGGGTGTACGCGCGTGGTCCAGCCACGCCGGGGAGGGCCCGGAGCCGGTGTCCTGCGCGAGGAGCAGCTGCACAGTGTCGCCGTCGGAGAGGACGGTGCTCAGGGGGGTGAGCCGGCCGTTGACGCGGGCGCCGAGGCAGGCGTGGGCGGCCTCGCCGTGCTGCGCGTACGCGGCGTCGACGCAGGTGGATCCGGCGGGCAGGCCCAGAGTGCCCGCGTCGGCGCGGAAGACGGTGATCTCGTGATCCTCGGCGAGGTCGGCGCGGAGCGAGCTCCAGAAGGTGTCGGGGTCGGGGGCGGACTCCTGCCAGTCGAGGAGGCGGGCGAGCCAGCCGGGCCGGGTGGGATCGGTGCGCTCGCCGTCCTCGGCGGCCTCGGCGCTCTCAGGGAGCTCAGCCGGGTCCGGTGCCGTGCCGAGGGGGCTGCCGAGGGCGACGACACCCGCCTCGGCGACCTTGTGCATGCGCTGGGTGCGGATGAGGACCTCGGCGACGGCCCCGTCGGGCGCGGCGATCGCGGTGTGCAGGGACTGGTACAGGTTGAACTTGGGGGCCGCGATGAAGTCCTTGAACTCCGAGATGAGCGGGGTGAAGCAGGTGTGCAGCTCGCCGAGGACCGCGTAACAGTCCGCGTCCTCGGCGACGAGGACGAGGAGCCGTCCGAAGTCGCAGCCGCGCAGCTCGCCGCGCTTGAGGCGGACGCGGTGGACGGAGACGAAGTGGCGGGGGCGGACGAGGACTTCGGCGGCGATGTCCGCCTCGCGCAGGACGGTGGCGACCTGTTCGGCGACGGCGGCGAGCGCGTCCGGGGAGCCGGAGCCGGTGGCCTCGGCGATGAGCGCGCGGGTGGCCTCGTACTCCTCGGGGTGGAGGATGGCGAAGACCAGGTCCTCCAGTTCGGTCTTGAGCGCTTGGACGCCGAGCCGTTCGGCGAGGGGGATGAGGACGTCCCGGGTGACCTTGGCGATGCGGGCCTGTTTCTCGGGGCGCATCACGCCGAGGGTGCGCATGTTGTGGAGCCGGTCGGCGAGTTTGATCGACATGACGCGCACGTCGTCGCCGGTGGCGACGAGCATCTTGCGGAAGGTCTCGGGCTCGGCGGCGGCGCCGTAGTCGATCTTCTCGACCTTGGTGACGCCGTCGACGAGGTACGCGACCTCGGCGCCGAACTCCCGGCGCACCTGGTCGAGCGTCACCTCGGTGTCCTCGACGGTGTCGTGGAGGAGGGAGGCGGTCAGGGTGACGGTCTCGGCGCCGAGCTCGGCGAGGATGAGCGTGACGGCCAGCGGATGGGTGATGTACGGCTCGCCGCTCTTGCGGAACTGCCCCCGGTGCGAGGACTCGGCCAGCACGTACGCCCGGCGCAGCACCGACAGGTCGGCCTCGGGGTGGTGGGCCCGGTGCGCCTCGGCGACGTGGCTGATGGCGTCGGGCAGCCGGTCGCGCGGAGCGGGGCCCGCGGTGGCGCCGAGCAGGGCGGCGCGGCCGATCCGCCGCAGGTCCAGCCGGGCGCGCCCGCGCCTGCGGACACCCGTCTCGGGGGCTGCGGCCTCGGCCGCGCTCACGGGGTTCGTGGCCTCTGCGCTCATGGGGCACCTCCGGCGACGTCGACCGGCGGTGGACGGGCGGGGAGAGCCCGGGGGGCCGGTGCTTGATGCTACCGACCCCACCACGTGGCGCAGTCCCGCTCTCGCCCAGCGTGAATCGGATCACCCATTCGAGCGACACGGGCGTCGTTGACAGTTTCGATTACGCCGCCCGGCCCAACGCTTACGCCGCCCGGCTCAGCGCATACGCCGCCCCGGCGCAGCGCCTTCCCCGCCCCGGCCCAGCGGCTTACGCCCACCCTGCCGCGCTCAGTCCTGGGCGAGCCAGGAGGGCTCCAGGGTGCCCTCGGCGACGATGACGGCCGGTCCGGTCATCTCGATCTCGCCGTCGGGGTGCTCGGTGATGAGCAGCGTGCCGCCGAGGACGTCGACGGTGTACGTGACGGGGGCGCCGGTCTCGGCCGGGTCCGCGCCGTCGCGGCGGGCGGCGGCGACGGCCACGGCGCAGGCGCCGGTGCCGCAGGAGCGGGTCTCGGAGGCGCCGCGCTCGTGGACGCGCATGGCGACGTGGCGGGGGCCCCGGTCCGCGACGAACTCGATGTTGACCCCGTCCGGGTAGACCGCCGCGGGCTCGTACGGCGGCTCGTCGAACAGCGTGCCCGCGTGGGCGAGGTCCTCGACGAAGGCGACCGCGTGCGGATTGCCCATGTTCACGTTGCGCGCGGGCCAGCTGCGGCCGTCGACGGCGACCGTGACGCCCTCCTCGGGGAGGACGGCGCGGCCCATGGAGACGGTGACGGAGCCGTCCTTGTCGAGGTGGACGCGCTTGACGCCGCCGCGGGTGGCGACGGCGACCTCGCCGGCGGTGACGTGGCCGGCGTGCTCCAGGTAGCGGGCGAAGACCCGGACCCCGTTCCCGCACATCTCGGCGACCGTGCCGTCGGCGTTCCGGTAGTCCATGAACCACTCGGCCTCGCCGGCCATGGCGCGGGCCTCGGGGTGGGCGGCGCTGCGCACGACGTGCAGCACGCCGTCGCCGCCGAGCCCGGCGCGGCGGTCGCAGAGGCGGGCGACGAGCGCGGGGGGCAGGTCGATCTCGTTCTCCGCGTCGGGGACGATCACGAAGTCGTTCTCGGTGCCGTGGCCCTTGAGGTAACGGAGCGGGGTGGTCTGCGTGCTGGTCACGAGATCAACTGTACGGTGCCGCCCGGACACCCGTTCCGGTTGTCCACAGGCCGGCGCCCGGCGGGGCCCACATTGTCCACAGGCCCGCGTCCGTCAGGGTCGCCGCCGGGCCCCGAGGGGGGCTCAGCGGAGGCGGGCGACGCGCCAGACCGCGAGGGCGACGAGGACCGCGATGGTGGTCACGTACAGGGCGAGCACGCGCCAGTCCGGGCGCTCGCCGGAGCCGCGCTGCGGCAGGCCCGGCCAGGTGTAGCCGACCTTGCGGGCGGCCATCACGCCCCAGCCGGCGGCGCAGAAGCTGATGAGCAGTCCGAGCATGGCGACCACCGCACCGCCGTCCCCGGAGCCGAAGGCCAGCGGGAAGGCGAACATCAGGGAGCCGAGGGCGGCGAGCCCCAGGATCGGGGCGAGCTGCCAGAACCTCAGCAGGCGCCGCGGGCGCAGTTCGACCTCGACCTCATCGGTGTCGACCTCGACCGAGGTGCCCTCGGCGTCGTCGGGACCGTCGGGGGTCAGCCCCGGGGCATCCCCGGGGACCCGCTCGTGCTGTTCTGTGTCGCGAGGGCCGGCCTCCATCGCCACGCGCCCTCCCAACTCGGACTCCACTTGGTCGATCGATGCTCGATGATGGCACGCTCACGACCGCCGAAATGACGGGCAGGGCGTCCCGATGCCATCACGTGATCAGGCTGTAACCGCTCGTTCGACCAACGACAGCGCCTCCCGCGGGAGTTCCCCGCGGTGTTCGGCGGCCCCGCTGAGCCAGTGGACGCGCGGGTCGCGGCGGAACCACGAGTCCTGGCGGCGGGCGAAGCGCTTGGTGGCGCGCACGGTCTCGGCGCGCGCCTCGTCCTCGGTGCACTCCCCGGCGAGCGCCGTGAGCACCTGCTGGTAACCGAGCGCGCGGGAGGCCGTGCGCCCCTCGCGCAGTCCGAGCGCCTCCAGGGCGCGGACCTCGTCGACGAGCCCGGCCTCCCACATGCGGTCCACGCGCGTGGTGATGCGCTCGTCGAGTTCGGGGCGGGCCACGTCGACGCCG
This sequence comes from Streptomyces sp. NPDC059201, assembly GCF_042754585.1. Lineage (NCBI taxonomy): Bacteria > Bacillati > Actinomycetota > Actinomycetes > Kitasatosporales > Streptomycetaceae > Streptomyces > Streptomyces sp. NPDC059201. The sequence goes on along the minus strand of NZ_JBHZBB010000005.1, from coordinate 58,960 downwards.
ATCTGGACGGTGTCGTAGACCGATTCGTGACCGGGGAGGTTGGCGGTGAAGGGCTTTCCGGTGATCTCGATGACCTCCAGGGCGCGGACGATCCGGCGTCCGTTGCTGGGGAGGATCGCGCGGGCCGCCTCGGGGTCGGCGTCGGCGAGCCGGGCGTGCAGGACGCCGGAGCCGCGCTCGTCGAGCTCCGCCTCCAGGCGGGCCCGGATCCCGGGGTCGGTGCCGGGGAACTCCAAGGCGTCCACGGCGCCGCGTACGTACAGGCCGGAGCCGCCGACGAGGACGGGGGTACGGCCTTCGGCGAGCAGCCGGTCGATCTCGGCGCGGGCCAGGCGCTGGTACTCGGCGACGCTGGCGGCCTCGGTGACGTCCCAGATGTCGAGGAGGTGGTGCGGGACTCCCCCGCGCTCCTCCGGCGTCAGCTTGGCGGTCCCGATGTCCATCCCGCGGTAGAGCTGCATCGAGTCGGCGTTGACGACCTCGCCGCCGAGCTGCTGGGCCAGGAACACACCCAGATCGGACTTTCCGGCCGCCGTGGGGCCGACGACGGCGATGACCCGCGGTGCGGGAGCTGCACTTCTCACCGCCCCAGTCTCGCAAACCTCCGGGGGCGTCCCCGAACGAGCGACGTGACAGGGGGGTGGGGGGTTCGTTGCCCGTTGCGTGGTTCCGGCCGTGTTCCGTGGTGTTCCGGCCGTGTTCCGGCCGTCGCTCCCCCGCACGGCACCCCCCGACGAGTACGCTATGGAGTGAATATGGGCGTTTTCGCAATGTTTCGCCGGAAGAAGAAGAGCGCGGCGCAGGACGTGGCCGATGTCTCCGCGGACGGGTCCGGAGCGGCGGCGGCCGATGTGGCGGAGCCCACCGTCACGGAGGCCGACGAGGCGGACGGGCCGGTGACGCGGGTGGCCGTCGCGGGAGTGACCGTTCCGGTGGAGCCGGCCTCGAAGGCTCCTTCCGGGGAGGGGGCTCCGGAGGCGGAGGCCGCTGAGGCGTCCGAGGCGTCCGAGGCCCCTGAGGCGTCCGAGGAGCCCGGAAAGACCCGGGTGTCCGAGGAGGCCGTCAGGGAGTCCGAGGAGGTCGAGGAGGCCCGGGAGGCCGTCGCGGAGGTCGTGGAGATCCCGCGGCAGCAGTCCGTCGGCACCGCGGCGGACACGGACAGCGAGACCGGCGAAGCCGCCCGCAGGTAGGCAGGAATCGGACACGGAGAGGTGCCCCATGGGTCTCCTGGATTCACTGAAGGCCAAGCTGGGCCCGGCCAAGGACAAGGTCTCGGACCTCGCGCAGCAGCACGGGGACAAGATCGACCACGGTCTGGACAAGGCCGCGAGGATGGTCGACGAGAAGACCAAGGGCAAGTACAGCGAGAAGATCCACTCCGGCACCGGCAAGGCCAAGGAGGCCATCGACCGGATCGGGCACAAGGAGGACGGCAGGCCCGGCGCCGACGGTACGCCGCCCGGCAGCGACGGCACGCCCCCGCCGCCGCCTCCCGCGCCGCCCGCGCCTCCCGCGCCGCCGGCCGCCTGAGGTCACGCAAGGAAGGGCGGGGCCGCGGAGGACGTCCTCCGCGGCCCCGCCCTTCCGGCGTTCCCGGTGCCGGCCGTCCGTCGGTCTAGGACCAGACGGCGGCCCTTCCGGCGTTCCCGGTGCCGGCCGCCCGCCGGTCTAGGACCAGACGGCGACCAGGTACTCGACGCCGTACGGGGCGTCCTCGTGGAGGAGACGGCCGGCCAGGCCCGCACCCTCGGCGGCGCCCGCGAGGACCTGCCAGGGGGCGCGACCGGCCGCCTTCAGTTCGTACGCGAGGTCGGCGTCGAGCGCGAGGACGCCGGGTACGTCGGCGGAGCCCAGGACCCGCGCGGCCTCGGCGTCGAAACCGGCGGCGCGCTCGTCGAAGTAACCGGGGGACTTCACGGTGCGGCAGGCGCTGCCGTCGCCCAGCACGAGCAGGGCGACGCGGTCGGCGGAGGCGGCGAGCCGCCGCCCACTCTCCGCGCACTCCTCGACACCGGCCCGCTCGTCGACCCCGAGCCCCTCGACGGGCACGTCGGCCCGGTCGGTACGGGAGAGCAGCCAGGCACCCACGGCGAGCGAGTCCGGCAGCGGACGCCCCCCGGGCCCCTCCCCGAGCCGTACGGCGAGGTCGACCCCGAACCCGGCGAAGGACCCGCCGGAACCCCCGGGGAAGGCCCCCGCCTCCCCCTCGGACACCGCCCCGACGACGTACACCCGGTCGGGCCGGGCAGCGGCAAGCACCCCGAGGGCGTCCGCGCAGTGCGCCCGCACCTCCTCCAGCTCAGAGGCGGCACCACTCGCCACCTCCGGCACGAGCAACGGCGGGCAGGGGCACACGGCAGCGGCGACAAGCATGATCCGCAGCCTACTGCCCCGGGAGCCGGGATCAGCGGGGCATGCGGGATCAGCGGGGCAGGCGGGGCCGGACCTCTGGCCCGAACGGGCAGCCGGGACCGTAGATCCGCCGGGACCGCGGGTCCCGGCGATCCGCCGGACAGCCGGGATCAGCCGGACCGAACAGTCCGCCGGTCCGAACCCTCAGCCGGACGAGCCTTCGCTCGCCCCACTGGTCGACCCGTCTCCCGCCCCGTCCGCCTCCGCGACCGCCTCGGCGACTGACGGGTCCGCGGAGTCGTGGACCAGTTCGACGATGCTCAGGGTGGTCTCCGTATGGCTCATCGCGCCCTGGACGACCACCAGGTAGCTGTCGCCGCCCGGGAAGCGGTAGACCGCGCGGTGCTTCTCGCGCATCGGCTTGCGGACCACCTGGGTGGCCTCGACCAGCGCCGCGCGGGCGTCCTCGCGGGTGCCGGTCAGTCTGGTGAGGATCTCGGTGTTGTACGTCTCTCCCGCGCCTCCCTGCGCGACGACGGCCCATCTCCCCATGAGGTCCCCCCTGTGTGGTGGCTGGTGTCAGTGACTGGCGCCGCAGGCCGGGGTCTCGGCCGCCGGGAGCGGGTCCGGGACGCCGATCCTGGGCAGGCCGAGCAGGACGCCGGCCGGCTTGGCGGCGGCCGCGGCGGTGCGCTTCTCCCAGGCGTCGCCCGCGCGGGTGCGGCGGACGGCGGTGGTCGGGCCCTCGGCGAGGAGGTGGTGCGGGGCGGCGTACGTGATCTCGACGGTCACCACGTCGCCGGGACGCACGTCCTCGTCGGGCTTGGTGAAGTGGACGAGCCGGTTGTCGGGCGCGCGGCCGGAGAGGCGGTGGGTGGCGCCGTCCTTGCGGCCCTCGCCCTCCGCGACCATGACGTCCAGGGTCCGGCCGACCTGCTTCTTGTTCTCGTCCCAGGAGATCTCCTCCTGGAGGGCGACCAGGCGCTCGTAGCGCGCCTGCACGACCTCCTTGGGGATCTGGCCGTCCATCTCGGCGGCCGGGGTCCCGGGGCGCTTGGAGTACTGGAAGGTGAAGGCGTTGGCGAAGCGGGCCTCGCGGACGACGTGCAGGGTCTGCTCGAAGTCCTCCTCGGTCTCGCCGGGGAAGCCGACGATGATGTCGGTGGAGATGGCGGCGTGCGGAATCGCGGCGCGCACCTTCTCGATGATGCCGAGGAAACGCTCCTGGCGGTAGGAGCGGCGCATGGCCTTGAGGATCGGGTCCGAGCCGGACTGGAGCGGCATGTGGAGCTGCGGCATCACGTTCGGCGTCTCGGCCATCGCGGCGATGACGTCGTCGGTGAAGTCGCGCGGGTGCGGCGAGGTGAAGCGGACCCGCTCCAGGCCCTCGATGGAGCCGCAGGCCCGCAGCAGCTTGCTGAACGCCTCGCGGTCGCCGAGGTCGGAGCCGTACGCGTTCACGTTCTGGCCGAGCAGGGTGATCTCGGAGACGCCCTCGGCGACCAGCGCCTCGATCTCGGCGAGGATGTCGCCGGGACGGCGGTCCTCCTCCTTGCCGCGCAGGGCGGGGACGATGCAGAAGGTGCAGGTGTTGTTGCAGCCGACCGAGATCGAGACCCAGGCCGCGTACGCCGACTCGCGGCGGGTCGGCAGGGTGGAGGGGAACGCCTCCAGGGACTCGGCGATCTCGACCTGCGCCTCTTGCTGGACGCGGGCGCGCTCCAGCAGGACCGGCAGCTTGCCGATGTTGTGCGTGCCGAAGACCACGTCGACCCACGGGGCCCGCTTCACGATGGTGTCGCGGTCCTTCTGGGCGAGGCAGCCGCCGACGGCGATCTGCATGCCGGGGCGCGCGGTCTTCATCGGGGCGAGGTGGCCGAGGTTGCCGTACAGCTTGTTGTCGGCGTTCTCACGGACCGCGCAGGTGTTGAAGACGACGACGTCGGCGCCGTCGGCCTCCTTGGGGGCGCGGACGTATCCCGCCTCTTCCAGCAGACCGGAGAGCCGCTCGGAGTCGTGGACGTTCATCTGGCACCCGTAGGTGCGAATGTCGTAGGTCTTCGGTCCTTCGATGCCCACTGTGAGACTCCGGTCGCTGCTGCTGGTCATGCATCCAAGAGTAGGCGGTCCCCGGCGGGCCCCCGGCCGGATGTCGGACCGCATGCCCGGAGCCGGGCGGCTTGCCCGGAGCCGGGCGGCGGGCCGCGGGCGAGCGGCGGGCCGCGGGTGGGCGGCGGGCCGCGGGTGGGCGGCGGGCCACGGAGGGCGTGTCCGGATGTGACAGGGAATCGTCATTGCCGTCATGGGGCGGGGCGGGCGAAGGTGGGTGCATGTCCGAGACACGTACCGAAGCGCCGGCCGGCGGCCCGGGCGGGGAGCACCCCGTCCACCGGGTCGTCGTCGCGGTCTTCCCCGACGTGGACCTCCTCGACGTCACCGGGCCGGCCGAGGTCTTCGCGCTGGCCAACCGGGAGGCGGGCGGCCGCGCCCGCTACCGGGTGCGGCTGGCCGCGCCCGGCGGCGGCGGGGAGGTACGGACCTCGGCGGGGGTGCGGCTGGTCGCGGACCTCGGCTTCGACGAGGTCGGGGCCGACCTGGACACCCTCCTGGTGCCGGGGGCGGTCGACCCGGCGGAGGACGGCGGGGTCGTCGCCCGGCTCGACCCGGAGGTCGTGCGGTGGGTACGGGAGACCGCTCCGCACGCCCGCCGGGTGGCGTCGGTCTGCGTCGGCGCGCACGTCCTCGCGGCGGCCGGTCTCCTCGACGGGAAGTCCGCGACGACCCACTGGTCGACGGCCGCGCAGCTGGCGGCCGACCACCCCGAGATCACCGTCGACCCCGATCCGATCTTCGTACGGACGGACCGGGGCCGGCTGTGGACCGGGGCCGGGATCAGCGCCTGTCTCGACCTGTCCCTCGCCCTGGTGGCGGAGGACCTGGGCGAGGAGACCGCGCTCGCGGTGGCCCGGCAGCTCGTGATGTACCTGAAGCGGCAGGGCGGCCAGAGCCAGTTCTCGGTGCCGCTGAGCCGTCCGGCGGCCGGCCGGAGGGACATCGACGAGCTGCGGCTCTGGATCGCGGACCACCTCGACGAGGACCTGTCCGCGGAGCGGCTGGCGGGCCGGATGTGCCTGAGCGAGCGGCACTTCGCCCGGGTCTTCGCGCAGGAGACGGGGTCGAGCCCCGCCGCCTATGTGGAGGCCGCCCGGATCGAGGTGGCCCGCCGCCATCTGGAGACCTCGGACGTGCCGCTCGCCGAGGTGGCGGCGCGGGCGGGGCTCGGTTCGGTGGAGACCCTGCACCGGGCCTTCCGCCGGCAGCTCGCGACGACGCCGGCGGCTTATCGGCGCAGGTTCCGTACCGGGGCCGGCTGAGCCCTCTTCCCTTCCCTGCCTCTTCCCCGTGTGGGGCGGGCGGCCCGCCACACTCCCACATCATCCAATTTCTTACGAAAGGTCATGACATGAGCATCGCTCCGTCCACCCCCCTCCGTACCCTCTCCGGTCTGTCCGACGAGCCGGCCCGCCTCTCCGAGTCGGTCCTGGTCCTCATCGACGTCCAGAACACCTACCGGTCCGGCGTCATGGCGCTGGAGGGCGCCGAGGAGGCCGTCGCCGAGGCGGCGCGGCTCCTCGCGCGGGCCCGGGCGGCCGGCGCCCCGGTCGTGCACATCCAGCACGACAGCGGCGAGGGCTCCCCGTACGACCTCACGGCGCATGTCGGCGCGATCAGCGACGAGGTGGCCCCGGCGGAGGGCGAGCCGGTCGTGGTGAAGAACTTCCCGAACGCCTTCCACGCCACCGAGCTGGAGAAGGTCCTGACGGACCTCGGCTTCGCGGCGGGCAGCGGGAAGGACCTGGTCCTGGCCGGGTTCATGACCCACATGTGCGTGAACTACACCGCCCAGGCGGCATTCAACCTGGGCTACCGGCCGACCGTCGTCGCCGAGGCCACCGCCACCCGGTCCCTCACCGCGCCGGACGGCTCGGTCGTGCCCGCCGCCGAGCTCAAGCGGGCCGCGCTGACCGGGCTGACCGACGTCTTCGCCGTGGTGGTCCCGACGGCGGCGGACCTGGAGGCGTGAGCAGGCTGAGGGGCTGGGAGGTCTGGGCCTGAGCCGGCGGCCCCTGCGGTTTTCCGCAGGGGCCTCGGGCGGGAACGCGCATACCGGCTCCGAGCTGCGCTTTCCTAGGGTGGGGGAAGTCCCCGGCGCTTCCGCCGGAGGGCTTCCCCTTCTTCGTCCGATCCGTGGAGAGCCCATGACGCCGTTCCCGACCGCTCTCGCCCAGGAGCCCGCCGGCGGCATCGCCGGCTGGGCCGCCGGGCTCGTCGACACCCTCGGCGGGCCGGGCGCCGGTCTCGCCATCGCGCTGGAGAACCTCTTCCCGCCGCTGCCGAGCGAGGTGATCCTGCCGCTGACCGGCTTCGCCGCCGGTCAGGGCGTGCTCAGCCTCGCCTCCGCCCTCTTCTGGACGACGCTCGGTTCGGTGGTGGGCGCGCTCGCCCTGTACGCGATCGGCGCGCTCTTCGGCCGGGAGCGGATGCACGCGCTGTGGGCGCGGCTGCCGCTGGTGAAGGTCGCGGACCTGGAGCGGACGGAGGCGTGGTTCCGCCGGCACGGGACGAAGGCGGTCCTCCTCGGCCGGATGGTGCCGATCTTCCGCAGCCTGATCTCGGTGCCCGCCGGGGTGGAGCGGATGCCCGTCCCCCTCTTCCTCCTGCTGACCACCGTGGGCAGCTTCTTCTGGAACAGCGTCCTGGTCCTCGCCGGCTACGCCCTCGGCGACCGCTGGGAGCTGGTCGAGGGGTACGTCGGCGTGGTCTCCAAGGCCGTCGTCGTCCTGGTCCTGGCGGCCGCCGCGACCTGGCTCGTCGTACGGCTCCGGGGGCGCGGGGCGGAGCCCCGGCACCGCCGCGCCTAGGGTGGGCGAGGTGAACGGGGGCGAACAGGGCGGTACGGGCCCGGAGTTGGCGGTCCGGCGGGCGGCGGGGGTGCTGGCCGGGTGTCTGACGGCGCCGGCCGGGCTGGCGTACCTCCTGCTCGCGGGGGTGCCGCTCGGCGCCTTCCTGCTGTGGCCGAGGACGCGGACGTACGCCTTCGGGCTGCTCGGCAACGGCGCGCGGCGGCTCGTGGGGCTGGAGCGGAGGCGGCGGACCTTCTTCTTCGGCGACCGGTTCCCGGAGGCGTACAAGAACAAGACCGAGGCCGGGGGTCGGGGCGCGCTCCGGTATCTGGCGGTCCGGTCCTGGGCGGGGCTGGTGTGCGGGATCGTGCTGGCGCTGCTCGGCTTCGGTGTGGTGCTGGCGGGGCTGCTGGTCGGTGGTGTGGCGCGCGGGACCATCGGGGCGGTGGAGCTGCTGACGCAGTCGGTTCTCGGGAGCGTCCTGCTGTTCCTCGGGCTCCAGGGGCTGCGGGCGCTGACCGCGCTCGACGCCCGGTTGGCCCGGGAGTGCTTCGGGCCGTCGGAGCGGGAGCTGCTGCGGCGCCGGATCGACGAGCTGTCCGTGAGCCGGGCCGCCGTCGTGGGGGCCGTGGACGTGGAGCGGCGGCGGATCGAGCGGGACCTCCACGACGGGGTGCAGCAGCGGCTCGTGGCGCTCGCCATGCTGATCGGGCGGGCGCGCCGGGGCGGCGGCCGGGACCCGGAGCGGGCGGCCGAACTCCTCGGCCAGGCGCACCGGGAGGCCCAGGAGGTGCTGGCCGAACTGCGCGAGGTGGCCTGGCGGGTGTATCCGTCGGCGCTGGACAGCCTCGGCCTGGAGGAGGCGCTCGGCGGGGTCGCGCAGCGGTGCGCGCTGCCGCTGCGGATCGCGTACGAGGTCGAGGGCCCGCTCCCCCGCCCGGTGGAGACGGCCGCGTACTTCGTCGTCTCCGAGGCGGTCACCAACGCGGCCAAGCACTCCGCCGCCACGGCCGTCTCGGTACGGGTCACGGGGGCGCCCGGCGCCCCGCTGACCGTGCGGATCGAGGACGACGGCCGGGGCGGCGCGGATCCGACGGGCAGCGGCCTGACCGGGCTGAGCGGGCGGGTCGCCGCGCTCGACGGCGTCCTGCGGATCGACAGCCCCCTCGGGGGACCCACCACCATCATCGCGGAGCTGCCGTGCGTGTGATCCTGGCCGAGGACTCGACCCTGCTGCGGGAGGGTCTGGCGCGCCTGCTGGCGGAGGAGGGGCACGAGGTCGTCGGTGCGTTCGGCGACGCGGTGACGCTGGTCGCCGAGGCGGAGGCGCTGCGCCCGGACGTGGTCGTCGTGGACATCCGCATGCCGCCGACCCACACCGACGAGGGGCTGCGGGCGGCCGTCGAGATCCGCGAACGCCTGCCCGGGACGGGCGTCCTGGTCCTCTCCCAGCACGTCGAGCGGAGCTACGCGGCCCGGCTGCTCGCGGCCGGGGCCGAGCGGGTCGGCTACCTGCTGAAGGACCGGGTGGCGCAGGTCGAGGAGTTCCTCGACGCACTGGAGCGGGTCCACGCGGGCGGCGCGGCGATCGACCCGGAGGTCGTACGGCAGCTCGTGGTCCGCAGCGCGCACGCCGACCCGCTGGCCCGGCTGACCCCGCGCGAGCGCGAGGTGCTCCAGGTGCTCGCGGAGGGGTACACGAACACGGCGATCGCGCGCCGCCTGCACCTGTCGCTGAGCGCGGTGGAGAAGCACCTCAACGCCGTCTTCGACAAGCTGGAACTGCGCGGCACCGAGGGCCACAGCCCCCGGATCCTCGCGGTGCTGCGCTACCTGGAGGCATGACCGTCAGGCGGGCCTCGCCGTCAGGCGGGCCTCGCCGTCAGGCGGGCCTCGCCGTCAGGCGGGCCTCGCCGTCAGGCGGGCCTCGCCGTCAGGCGGGCCTCGCCGTCAGGCG
>NZ_JBHZBB010000005.1:0-49647 GCF_042754585.1 Streptomyces sp. NPDC059201 | reverse complement strand
GGCCTCGCCGTCAGGAGGGCGTGGAGGCGGAGGAGCGTGCGGTCGTCGCCGAAGCCGCCCGCCTTGATGACGACGGGGACCCGCGGCACGCCGGCCGGGCCCGCCAGGATGCCACGGGCGATGCCGGGTTCGGGCTCGTCGTGGAGGTCGATGCCGTGGGCGCCGAGCGCGCGCAGGACGGCCTCGGCGGTCTCCCCGCCGGTGACCACTAGCCCGTCGAAGGGGGCGCGCGCGGCCAGGTCCGCCACGGATGCGGCGAGGACCCGGGTCGGCCCGGACGGGTCGGCCGGATCGGCCCGGCGTTCGTGGGGCGTGTGGAGGATGCGTACGGGAGTGTCGGCGGCCCGCAGCGGGCCGGCGGCGACCGCGCTGACCGCCCCCGGCTCGGCGGCCAGCAGGGCGAGCTGCCGCCGGGTGGCGGGGTTGGCGCTGCCGACGGCGACCAACGGGCGTGCGGCTGAAGGCAATCGACCCGGGACGGCGTCGGCGCCGGGCAGCGCGTGGTGGCGGGCGAGGGCGGCGGCCAGGCCCGGGGAGCCGACCCAGAGGACGCCCCGGTGGTCGGGAACGGCGGCGACGATCCGGTCCAGATCCGCGTCGGTGACGGCGGAACAGACGAACAGCCCGCCGCCCGGGAGGAGTTCGGACAGGCGCTCCGGCTGCCGCGCGTCGATGGGTACGGCCACCGGGAGGAGACGGGCCAGGTCGGCCGTACGGACGGGGTGGACGGGGTCGTGGGCGAACTCGCTTTCGTCGACGCGCACTTCGCGTACGTACTGCACGCCGTCGCGCGTGGTCCGGCCCTCGGCCGGGAAGGCGGGGGCGACCACGACCGCCCGCCGCCCGGACCCTTCCCACGCGGCCCGGATCTCGGCGGCCACATGCCCCCGGAGCGTCGAGTCGACGGTCTTGAGGAGCAGCCCGGAGCCGGCTAGGGCGGAGGCCGCCTCCCGGGTACGGGCCTCGGCCTCACCCTCGCCCAGAAGCCGGGTACCGAGGTCGACGGCGAGAACCCCACCCGGCAGGTCGTGACCGACGAGCGGCGCGCCGGAGAGCAGGACCCGGGCCTGATGGCCGCCCCTGCGGAAAGGCGCCGCCCCGTCCCCCGCGCTGGTCAGATCGTCGGCGAGGACGGCGACGCGGGGCGGGGCGACGGACGGGGCGGAGTGCATCGGCGGCTTCCTCGGACTTCCTCGGGTCGTACGGGCGCGGTCGGCGCGCGTTGTCGCCCCACCCTCACCCGCGCGGCCCGATCGGTCCAGCGGCACGCGGGCTCCATAGCCAAAGGCATCACAGACATCACGAACATCGCGGGCATACGGAAACTCCCTTGGGACAGGGGTGAGTTGGTGGCTCGGCAGGGGCCAGGGGCGGGCAGAGGGGACTGCCCTCAAGATCACCGAACCGCTGCCGACGCTAACCGGCCAGGCCCCGGCGCCACGGCAGGACACACGGCACGGCGTTCCTCCCGGAAGCCGCTCACCACTTCGGCGGAGCGCGTACGGGACGGGCCGGGGAGCCCGGCGCGGCGCGGCCCCGGACGGGACCGGGGCCCGGCGACGTGCGGTCCCGGGCCGGCGGCGGCGCCATCGGCCCGTAGAGCTTCCGGTGTACGGGGGCGGGCGCGGCCGCCCTGTCCGGCGGGCGATCTCACCCCGGCGGGCACCGCCGTTCGGCGGGCGGCCGAACCGCGAGGCGGCAGGAGCCCGGCGGGGCAGGCGAAGAGAGCCAGGGGCGACGAGGGCGCGCCGAGCGACGCGTACGCCCCCTCTCTCCCCGCCGCCCCGAACGGTCGCCCGCCTGACGAGGGTCGACCGGACGGCCGCTTCCCCACGGACCGCACGTGTGCCCCTACGCTCCGCTCCCCGCTCTCCCACCCCTCACTCCCTGCACCCCTCACCTCGCACCCCGCACCCCGCACCCCGCACCGATCACCCCCCTCCGTGGCTCCCTGCGGTCCCTCCACCACCGGGAGCCACGGCGCAGTGGACATCACAGCCGTCGCCGCGCGGTCGCCCTGGCCAGAGGCGCCGGCCACCTGGCAGGATCGCAGGCATGTTCCCCTCGCTCACCCGTGCCGCACGCCGCCGCGTCCTCGCGCTCGCGGCCGCGCTGCTCGCGGTGTGCGGGGTGCTGCTGTGGTGGCTGGCGCCGTTCGGGGGCTCGACGCCGCGCGGCTCGATCACCTTCAGCACCGGCGTCCCCACCGGCGTCTACGAGCGCTACGGCGTGCTGCTGAAGCAGGCCATGGCCAAGGAGCTCCCCGAGGTCTCGATCACCCTCAAGGACAGCGAGGGCTCCCAGCAGAACCTGGCGAGGGTCGCCTCCGGCGAGGCCGACTTCACCGTCGCGACCGCCGACGCCGTGGCGCATTACATCCGCGACCGCCGGCCCGGCTTCGAGCGGCTGCGCGGCTGCGCCCGGCTCTACGACGACTACGTGCAGCTCGTCGTGCGCAAGGGCTCGTCGATCCAGAGCGTCTCCGACCTGCGCGGGCTGAAGGTCGGCGTCGGGCAGGACGGCTCGGGCGTGCGGCTGATAGCGGACCGGGTCCTCGCGGCGGCCGGGCTCACCCCGTCCCGGGACGTGACCGCGGTGCCGGTGGGCATCGACTCGATGCCCGGGATGCTGGAGAGCGGCGCCCTGGACGCCTTCTTCTGGTCCGGCGGGCTGCCGACCTCGGCCGTGCAGTCGCTGGCGCAGCGGTCCCCGGTCCGGCTGATCCCGATGGACGCGCCCCTCGTGGAGGCGCTGCGGGACGTGGGCGAGTCGACGCGGCACTACCGCTCGGCCGTGATCCCGGCCGACGCGTACGCGAAGGCGCAGGACGGACAGCCGGTGAAGACGCTGGCGGTGGCGAACCTGATGGTGACGACGGCCGAGGCCGATCCGGACCTGGTGGAGGGTTTCACCCGGTCGGTGATCGACAGCCGGGACGGCATCGGCAAGCTGGTACACCCGGCCCAGCTGGTGGACCTGCGGACGGCCGTCTACACGGAGCCGCTCCCCCTCCACGACGGCGCCCGCCGCTACTACCGCTCGGTCAAGCCCTGAGCCGTACGCTCCCGCTGTGACTCGTACGCCGAGCCCGGAGCCGTACCCTCACGCTCTGAGCCGTACCCCGAAGCCCTGAGCCGTACGCGCTCCGCCGGCCCGCCCCTCACCGATCCGCAGGCTCGTACCGTGGCACCGTGACCGTGACCCGCAGGCCGTGGGGCTCGTTCGGGGCGAAGGCGATGCCGCCGCCGGTGGCGGTCAGCAGGACGCGGGCGATGGAGAGGCCGAGGCCCGAGCCCTTGACGTTCTGGTGGCGTCCGGAGCGCCAGAAGCGGTCGCCGACGCGGCTCAGCTCCTCCTCGGTGAGGCCGGGGCCGAGGTCGGCGACGACGACCTCCACCAGGTCCTTCCCGGGGAGGACCCGTACGGTGACCTGCTCGCCCTCCGGCGTGAACTTCAGCGCGTTGTCGACGACCGCGTCCAGGGCGCTGGACAGGGCCACCGGGTCCGCCCAGCCGGTGGCCGCCCCGCACTCCCCCACCAGCCGGACGCCCTTGTCGTCGGCGACCGGCCGCCAGGAGGCGATCCGCTCGGCGGTGAGGGCACCGACGTCGGTGAGGCGCAGGTCGGCGGCGGCGTGCTCGGCGAGGGCCAGGTCGAGGAGGTCGTCGAGGACCCGCGCGAGCCGCTTGCCCTCGGTGCGCACGGAGGCGATCTCCTCGTTGTCCTCGGGGAGTTCGAGGGCGAGCAGTTCGATGCGGAGCAGCAGCGCGGCGAGCGGGTTGCGCAGCTGGTGCGAGGCGTCGGCGACGAACGCCCGCTGCTGTTCGAGGGATTCCTCGACGTGGTCGGCCATCTCGTTGAACGAGCGGGCGAGTCGGCGCAGTTCGGGCGGGCCGCCGGCCTCGGCGACCCGGGAGTTCATCCGCCCGGTGGCGATGTCGTGGGTGACGCCGTCCAGGACCCGCACCGGGCGCAGGACCCAGCCGGTGAGGCGTACGGCGGCGCCGACGGCGAGCAGCATGGCGGCGGCCTCGCCGACGAAGATCACCAGCCAGCCGCGCAGGATGCGGGCGCGGAGCGCGCCGGTGGGCGAGTCGGTGACGACGACGGCGATGACGTCCCCGTCCCGGACGACCGGGGAGGCGATGGAGAGGCGGGCGTGCGGCTGCCAGGGCCAGACCTGCGGCGGGTCGTGGCTGCGGCGGCCGAGCAGGGCCTCGTTGAAGGCGCGGCGGCTCTCCCCCTCGTACGGGACGACCCAGTCCTCGGGGGCGGCGGCCATGGAGCGGTTGTTGCGGTAGAAGATGCCGGTCCGGATCCCGTACACGTCGTGGTAGCTGGCGAGCTCGCCGCTGAGGGTGGTACGGCGCTCGTCGCTGCCGGTCGCGGGGTCCTCGACGAACTGGGCGAGGGCGGCGAAGCGGGCGGCGTCGTCGAGGCGGTCGACGACGACCCGCTGCTGCTGGGCGGCGGCGAGGCTGGCCGCGAGCGGGAAGCCGAGGGCGAGGAGGACCCCGGCCATCAGGATGATGAGCAGGGGGAGGAGTCGGGTGCGCACGGGCGGGGCGGCCGGGGGTTACGCGGCCGGCGCGACCAGGCGGTAGCCGACGCCCCGCACGGTCTCGATCAGGGCGGGCATGCGCAGCTTGGAGCGGAGCGAGGCGACGTGCACCTCCAGGGTACGTCCTGTCCCTTCCCAACTGGTCTGCCAGACCTCGGAGATGATCTGCTCGCGGCGGAAGACGACGCCGGGCCGCTGGGCGAGGAGGGCGAGCAGGTCGAACTCCTTGCGGGTGAGGGCGACGGGTTCGCCGCCGACGCTGACGCGCCGGGTGGGCAGCTCGACGGCGACGGCGCCGAGGTGGAGCACGCCGGCGTCGGCGGCGGAGCCCGTACCGCCGGCGGTCTCGTCGGGCACGGGGCCGGCGGTGCGCCGGGAGACGGCGTGGATGCGGGCGAGCAGTTCGCCGGTGTCGTAGGGCTTGACGACGTAGTCGTCGGCGCCGAGATTGAGGCCGTGGATCCGGGAGCGCACGTCACTGCGGGCGGTCACCATGATCACCGGGGTGGTGGTGAGCTTCCGGATGCGGGCGCAGACCTGGTAGCCGTCGAGGTCGGGGAGGCCGAGGTCGAGCAGGATCACGCCGTACGAGGGCCGGTCGCCCTGTGCGGTGGGGAGGACGGCCTGGAGGGCCTCCTCGCCGTTGCGGGCGTGGGTGACGGCGAAGCCGTGCTTGGCCAGGATCGCGGAGAGGGCCGCGGCGACGTGGTCGTCGTCCTCGACGAGCAGCAGTCGCATGGTCTTCACCTCTCCTTCGCCGGGACGCCCCCGGACCGGGGCATGAACGCCCATGAACGCCGATCGGCGAGGTCGCAGTCAAGTGGGCCCCCGCGGACCGCCCGCTTCCGTTATCCACCCGGTACGGCCCCGCTGGTCAGCTTCACACAGTGTGTCCGGCTGTGGCCTTATCGTTATCCTCAATTTCCGCTCAGATGTGATGACGGTCATCCGAACGTGTCTCTAGTGTCCTCCCAACCGAGGAGGACGGAGCAAGAGGCCGATGAGCGGAGTGGCAGTGTCCAAGGACCACGAGGACTCCCCGCGGGCCCAGGAGGACCTGGTCGTCCTGTCCGGGGTGAACAAGCACTTCGGCGCGCTGCACGTGTTGCAGGACATCGACCTCACGATCGGCCGCGGTGAAGTCGTCGTCGTCATCGGGCCGTCGGGATCCGGCAAGTCGACGCTGTGCCGCACGATCAACCGCCTGGAGACCATCGACGCGGGAACGATCACGATCGACGGGAAGCCGCTGCCCGCGGAGGGCCGGGAGCTGGCCCGGCTGCGGTCGGACGTCGGCATGGTCTTCCAGTCCTTCAATCTCTTCGCGCACAAGAGCGTGCTCGAGAACGTGATGCTGGGTCAGATCAAGGTCCGCGGCACCGCGAAGGGCGAGGCGGAGGCGAAGGCGCGCACCCTGCTGGAGCGGGTGGGCGTGGCCGCGCAGGCCGAGAAGTACCCGGCGCAGCTCTCCGGCGGGCAGCAGCAGCGCGTGGCGATCGCCCGCGCGCTCGCCATGGGACCGAAGGTGATGCTCTTCGACGAGCCGACCTCGGCCCTGGACCCCGAGATGATCAACGAGGTCCTCGAGGTCATGCAGCAGCTGGCCCGGGAGGGCATGACGATGGTGGTCGTCACGCACGAGATGGGCTTCGCCCGCTCGGCGGCCGACCGGGTCGTCTTCATGGCCGACGGCAGGATCGTCGAACAGGCCACCCCCGAGGAGTTCTTCAGCAACCCGCGCAGCGACCGGGCGAAGGACTTCCTCTCCAAAATCCTGCACCACTGAGCGAGTCGACGACCTAGTCTTCGCAACTCAACGCTACCCAAGGGACGTTCACCCATGAAGCTTCGCAACGCCTCCGCGGCCGCCGCGGCCGCCGTCGTCCTCGCCCTGACCGCCACCGCCTGTGGCACCGGCTCGGACTCGGGCAGCAACGGTGACAAGATCACCATCGGCATCAAGTTCGACCAGCCGGGTCTCGGCCTGAAGACCCCGGACGGCTCGTACGCGGGCTTCGACGTCGACGTCGCCAAGTACGTCGCCAAGGAGCTGGGCTACGACGAGGGCAAGATCACCTGGAAGCAGGCGCCCTCCGCCGAGCGCGAGAACCTCATCAAGAACGGCGACGTGAAGTTCATCGTCGCGACCTACTCGATCAACGAGAAGCGCCTCAAGGAGGTCGACTTCGCGGGTCCGTACTTCCTGACCCACCAGGACCTGCTGGTCCGCGCCGACGACAACTCGATCACCAAGGTCGAGGACCTCAACTCCAAGAAGCTCTGCTCGGTCACCGGCTCGACCTCCGCGCAGAACGTCAAGGAGAAGCTGGCCCCGAAGGCCGACCTCCGCCAGCTCGGCGGCTACTCCGAGTGCCTGACCGGCCTCGAGAACAAGCGCGTCGACGCCCTGACCACCGACGCCTCCATTCTCGCCGGTTACGCGGCCCAGAAGGAGCACCAGGGCAAGTTCAAGCTCGCCGGCCTCTCCATGAGCGACGAGAACTACGGCATCGGCCTCAAGAAGGGCGACTCCGACCTCAAGGGCAAGATCAACAAGGCCCTGGAGAAGATGGTGTCCGACGGCACCTGGGACAAGCTCGTCAAGGAGCACTTCGGCCCGTCCGGCTACAAGAGCGAGCCCGCTCCGAAGATCCAGAACTGATCCATCCCGCGCGCGAGCAGACCGGTGGAGCCCCAACCCACCCCGCTCGCGACCCGGCCGTGACGGCCGCCCCGCCTCCGTACGGTGGCGGCCGTCCGCCCGCCGGCCGCCCGTCGGACGGCCGGCCGTCCGACCCACCGACCACCAGGGAGAGCGCGGGGCATCGTGTTCGACTTTCTTGATTCCGGGCAGTACGACCTGCTCGGCGCCTTCTGGGTGACGGCGCAGCTCACCTTCTACTCAGCGATCGGTTCGCTCGTCTGGGGCACGGCCCTGGCCGCCATGCGTGTCAGCCCGGTCCCCCTCATGCGGTCATTCGGCACCGCATACGTCAACCTCGTGCGGAACACGCCGCTGACCGTCGTGATCGTCGCGTGCTCCCTGGCTCTCGATCAGACTCTGGGCATCACGCTCGGGGCCGAGGCGTCGGATTCCATCGGGTTCCGCTTGGCCATTCTCGGCCTGGTCGCGTACACCGGCACGTTCGTCTGCGAAGCGCTGCGTTCGGGCATCAACACCGTCCCGTCAGGACAGGCCGAAGCGGCACGCGCACTCGGCATGAGCTTCACGCAGGTCCTGACGGTGATCGTGCTGCCACAGGCATTCCGCGCCGCGATCACCCCGCTCGCCAACGTCCTCATCGCCCTCACCAAGAACACCACGGTCGCGGCCGCCATCAGCGCCGCCGAGGCGGCGCTCCTGATGAAGGAGATGATCGAGAATGAAGCGGACGCCCTCTTCGCGGTCTTCGCGGTCTTCGCGTTCGGCTTCATAGTCCTCACTCTTCCCACCGGCCTGATCCTCGGCTGGGCGGCCAAGCGACTGGCGGTGAAGCGATGAGCTCCGTCCTCTACGACGTCCCCGGCCCCAAGGCCAAGCGGCGCAACGTCCTCTACACGATCGTCTTCCTCGCGGTCATGGGCCTGGTGGCCTACTGGGTGCTCTCCGCCATGGCGGACAAGGAGCAGCTGACCGCCGAGAAGTGGAGCCCGTTCGTCACGGACTCACAGGTCTGGACGACGTACCTGATCCCCGGTCTGACCGAGACCCTGAAGGCCGCCGCTCTCTCCATCCTCATCGCCCTGCCGCTCGGCGCGGCCCTCGGCATCGGCCGGCTCTCCGACCACCGATGGGTCCGCGTGCCCGTCGGCGCGGTGGTGGAGTTCTTCCGGGCCATCCCCGTGCTGCTCCTGATGATGTTCGCCAGCGCGGTCTACGCGGCGTACACCCCGGTCAGCTCCGACTTCCGCCCCCTGTACGCGGTCGTCACCGGCCTGGTGCTCTACAACGCCTCCGTCATCGCCGAGGTCGTCCGCGCCGGTGTCCTCTCGCTCCCCCGGGGCCAGGGCGACGCGGCCATGGCGCTCGGCATGCGCAAGGGCCAGACCATGCTGTACGTGCTGCTGCCGCAGGCCGTCACGGTCATGCTGCCGGCCCTGGTCAGCCAGCTCGTCGTCATCGTGAAGGACACGGCGCTCGGCGGCGCGATGCTCGGCTTCGGCGAGCTGCTGAGCCAGAACCGGCAGATCACCGCCAACTACGGCGCCAACACGATCGCCACCTTCACGGTCATCGCGCTGATCTACTTCGTGCTCAACGCGATCATCACCCACCTCGCCGCCCGCCTGGAACGGCGCCTGCGGCAGGGCCGCAAGGGGGCGGCCGTCAAGGACGTCGCCCCGGTCCCGAACGTCGAGGCGGGCTCGGTCAGCAGCGCGGGCGCCTGAGGTTCTGAACGGGCCGGGCCTGTTCGGACTTGATACGGACCTGATACGAGCCTGTTCGGTCTTGATACGAGCCCGTTCGGGGCAGGGCAGGCCCGTTCGTTTCCGGCCCCGTCGCCGGTCCCCGGAGTCCGAGACTCCGGGGGCCGGCGACGTCGCTGTCGTTCCCGGTGGGGTCCGAGGGGCTCCTGGGGCAACCGAGGGGGCCATAAGGGGTCCTGACCGGGCGTCAGCGGCACCACACCCACCGCGTCACTTGACGCAAAACACCCTGAGTGGGTTGCATACGGTCTGTGATCAAGCACCGGGCTCGTGCCACACTCTGCTGTGCTGCCCCTCTGTCCGTCCGGCCGTCAGGAGCCGCGCCGTGGACCCGGTGATCATCGTGGGCGCGGGGCCGGTCGGCCTCGCGCTCTCCCTCGCGCTCGCCGCGCAGGGCGTGCCCAGCGTCGTCCTCGACGAGACCTCCGGCAAGGAGGAGCCACGCCCCGCGCGGACCGTCGTGCTGCGCGCCGACATGGCCGCCCTGGTCGAGCGGCTGGGCTGCGCCACCGTCCGTGACGAGGGCCTGCGCTGGGTCGGCTGGCGCGGCATGCACCGGCGCCGGCCGTCCCGCCAGGTCGCCTTCGACCTGGGCCTGGGCGGCACCGAGGAGTGGTCCGAGGACCCGGACTCCCCCGCCGCGCCGGCCGCGCCCCTGCACATCCCCCAGCACGCCCTCGCCCGCGGTCTGCGCGACGCCATCGCCCGCGAACCGCTCGTCCGGCTCGTCACCGACTCCCGCCTGGACACCATCGAGCAGGACCGCCAGGGGGTGATCGCGCACACCCGCGGCCCGGACGGCACCTGGTGGCGCGGCAGCCACCTCGTCGGCTGCGACGGCGCCCGCTCGACCGTCCGCAAGCTGCTCGGCGTCCGCTTCCCCGGCCGCACCGCGGTCGAGCGGCACGCCGTCGCCGCCCTGCGCACCGAACTCCCCTGGCCCGGCGAGTCCCTGCTGCACCGGCAGCCGCCGTGGCGCGGGGTCGGCGAGGAGATCACCGCCCGCCCGCTGCCCGACGGGGTGTGGCGGATCGACTGGCTCCTGCCGCCGCGCGGCGAACTCGTCACCCCGGACGCCCTGGTGGCCCGGATCCGCGAGACCCTGGCCGGCTGGTGCGAGGGGACCACGCCCCCGTACGAACTCCTGGACACCGGCGTCCACACCCTGCACCACCGGCTCGCCCGCCGCTGGCGCGTCGACCGGGTGCTGCTCGCCGGGGAAGCGGCCCATCTGCTGGGCGCAATCGGCACCCAGGGCCTCGACGAGGGCCTGCGGGACGTCGACAACCTCGCCTGGAAGCTCGCCCTCATCTGGCACCGCGCCGCCCCGGACGCGCTGCTCGACAGCTACCAGAGCGAGCGCCGCACGGCCGTCGCCGCACGGCTGCGCGCCGCCGACCAAGCCCTGCCGGCGCTGCGCGGCGGCGGAGGGCTGCGCAGCTACCTGCCGGGCGTGATGCGCGGCCACGACGCCCTGCTGACCGACGGACACCTGGGCCGGGGCCCGCTGGGCGCCTCCCCCGCCCATCCGCACTCGCCGCTCGCCGCGCCGTTCAGCGAGGGCATGATCCCGGTGGGCACACCGCTGGGCGCGCCCGTCGAGGACGTCCTGGTGACCGCCCCCGACGACACGACGGTACGGCTCCGGGACCGGCTGGGGCGGGCCAGGTTCCTGGTCCTGCTCGTCGCCCCCGGCTCCGGGGTGTGGGAGCGCCGGCACTGGCGGACCGCCGGCCTGATGCCCCGTCTGGAGGAGGCCGCCGAGGCGCTTCCGGTGTCCTCCGAGGTCCTGGTGACCGACGCCTACCCGGGCGCCCCCGCCCATGCCGTCCTGCTCGTCCGCCCCGACGGCCACCTGGTCGCCGCCTTCGCGGGCGTACGCCCCGAGGAACTCCACGCGGCGGCGGAAGCCGCGCGCGGCAGCGCCCCGCAGGAGCCCGCCGAGCCGTCCGCCGCGGCGGATGCGGCGGATGCGGCGGGTGCGGGCCCGGTGAAGAACCCCGTGGAGGCCACGGTGGACGTCTCCAGGGGTGTCCCCGTGGAGGTCCCGGCACCGGCCGAGGCGTCGCGGGGACACGACCGGACCGTGGACGTCCATTGATTCGCGCGGGCGCGCATGGTGTACTCCGGAACGTGACCGACACCGATGTGCGCCTGTGGCGGAGGGTCCATATGGACCTGATCCGCTATGCGGGCTGCGTGTGTCGCCCGTCCTGCTGAACTCGCTTCCCTTCCCCCGCGCGCCCGCCCGACCCGCCCCGGACACCCGTCCGTCGCGCCGTCGGCACTCTCCTCGGCGACCCTCCGGACGACCCGGTCCCTCCGGACCACCATGTCCCTCCGGGCTCCCCGGTCCTCCGGGCTTCCTGGTCCTCCGGGATTCCCGCCGGTCTCCCCCGCGGCGCGCACCCCAGCGACTCCAGGACGGTCACCCGTGCCCGCGTCTTCTGTCACCCCTTCAGCCATCCCCGCCGTCCCCGCTTCCCCCGAAGCGCCCGCCTCCCCCGGAGCCCCAGCAGCCCCAGCAGCCCCTGCAATCCCCGCGGCCCCCACCGCCCCCGCCCGCGCGACCGCCGGTCGGCCGACGGCGGCCGAACTGCTCGCCTTCGCCCGCCGTACCGCCGCCGACCAGGCCCTCGTCGACTCCCTGCCGCTCGACCCCGAGGGCCGTACCTGGGTACGTCTGGACGGCCCCGGCGGCAGCGAGGCATGGCTCATCGGGTGGCCGCCCGGCACCGGAACGGGCTGGCACGATCATGCCGAGTCCTTCGGCGCCTTCGCGACCGCTCGCGGCAGCCTGACCGAGCACGCGCTCGCCGTCCGCCTCCCGGCGGGCGGCTGGAAGACCCTGGAGCTGGCCGAGGGGCTCGACCGCTCCCGCCGGCTCGACGCGGGCGACGGCCGCGCCTTCGGCCGCGACCACGTCCACGAGGTGCTGAACGCCTCCCCCGACGCGCACGCGATCTCCGTGCACGCCTACTACCCGCCGCTCCCGCTGATCCGGCGCTTCAGCCGGACGGGCGCGGTCCTGCGCCTGGAGCAGGTCGAGCGACCGGAGGACTGGCAGTGAGCGGCGACCACGTCGGCATCGACGAACTTCTGGAACGGGTCCGGTCCGGCTTCGACCGGGTCGACGCCCGCACCGCGTACGAGGAGTACGAGTCGGGCGGGGCGCTCCTGGTCGACACCCGCTACGCGGCCCTGCGCGAGCGGGACGGTCTGATCCCGGGCGCGCTGGTCGTGGAACGCAATGAGCTGGAGTGGCGTCTCGACCCCCTGGGCAGCCACCGCTCCCCACGCGCGACCGGCCACGACCTGCGGGTGGTGGTCTTCTGCAACGAGGGTTACGCCTCCTCCCTCGCCGCGGAGTCCCTCCACCGTCTGGGCCTCCACCGCGCGACCGACCTGATCGGCGGCTTCCAGGCATGGAAGGCCGCGGGCCTCCCGGTCCTCCTCCCGGCCGGCAGAACCACACCCTGACACCCGCCCCGGCGTCAGCCTGCCGACCTGCCCCGACGTCCGCCCCCGGCGTCAGCCTTGGCGTCGGGGCTCAGTAGCCCTCCTCCAGGCCGTCGGTGGACTCGCCCTCCTCCTCCAGTGCCTGGCGGACCACCCGCAGGGCCATGCCTTCCGGGTAGCCCTTGCGGGCGAGCATGCCGGCGAGGCGTCTGAGCCGGCGGTCGCGTTCGAGACCGCGGGTGGAGCGCAGCTTGCGCGCCACCAGCTCGCGCGCGGTCTCCTCCTCCTGCTCGGAGTCCAGTTGACCCACGGCCTCCTGCACGAGGCCGGGGTCGATGCCCTTGGTCCGCAGCTCGCGGGCGAGGGCGCGGCGGGCGAGGCCCCGCCCGTGGTGGCGGGACTCCACCCAGGCGTCCGCGAAGGCGGCGTCGTCGATGAGGCCCACGTCCTCGAAGCGGGCGAGGACCTCCTCGGCGACGTCGTCGGGGATCTCCCGCTTGCGCAGGGCATCGGCCAGCTGCTTGCGCGTGCGGGGGGGTCCGGTGAGCAGGCGCAGGCAGATCGCCCGCGCCCGCTCAGCCGGATCCTGGGGTGACAGCTCCTTCTCGGCCCTCGACGAGTCGGGGCTGTCACCCGGCCATTCGGTGCGACCGGTCACCGGTTCAGCTCTTGGCCGCGGTGGCCTTGGTCGCCTTGGCGGTCTTGGCCGCGGCGGCCGGGGCGGCCTTGGCGTCGTCCGCGCCGGCCGGGTCCGCCGCGTCCGCCGTGTCGGCGGCCGGCTGCTCGGTCTTCGCGGCGTCGGGGCGGACGCCGACGCCCAGCTTCTCCTTGATCTTCTTCTCGATCTCGTCGGCGAGGTCGGGGTTGTCCTTCAGGAAGTTACGGGCGTTCTCCTTGCCCTGGCCGAGCTGGTCGCCCTCGTACGTGTACCAGGCGCCGGCCTTGCGCACGAAGCCGTGCTCCACGCCCATGTCGATCAGGCCGCCCTCGCGGCTGATGCCCTGGCCGTAGAGGATGTCGAACTCGGCCTGCTTGAACGGGGGCGCGACCTTGTTCTTGACGACCTTGACGCGGGTGCGGTTGCCGACCGCGTCCGTGCCGTCCTTGAGGGTCTCGATACGGCGGATGTCGAGGCGCACCGAGGCGTAGAACTTCAGGGCGCGGCCACCGGTCGTGGTCTCCGGCGAGCCGAACATCACGCCGATCTTCTCGCGGAGCTGGTTGATGAAGATCGCGGTGGTCTTGGACTGGTTGAGCGCGCTGGTGATCTTCCGGAGCGCCTGGCTCATCAGACGGGCCTGGAGGCCGACGTGGGAGTCGCCCATCTCGCCCTCGATCTCCGCACGCGGGACGAGCGCGGCGACGGAGTCGATGACGATCAGGTCGAGGGCGCCGGAGCGGACCAGCATGTCGACGATCTCGAGGGCCTGCTCGCCGTTGTCCGGCTGGGACAGGATGAGGTTGTCGATGTCGACGCCGAGCTTCTTGGCGTACTCGGGGTCGAGGGCGTGCTCGGCGTCCACGAAGGCGACCTGGCCGCCGGCCTTCTGGGCGTTGGCCACGGCGTGCAGGGTCAGGGTCGTCTTACCGGAGGACTCCGGTCCGTAGACCTCCACGACACGGCCGCGGGGCAGGCCGCCGACGCCGAGGGCGATGTCGAGGGCGGTCGATCCGGTGGAGATCACCTCGATCGGCTCCTGGACACGGTCACCCATGCGCATCACGGCGCCCTTGCCGAATTGGCGTTCAATCTGTGCGAGCGCGGCGTCGAGCGCCTTCTCGCGGTCGGTTCCTGCCATGGGTTCCACCCGGTTTGCTTGAGTCGATCGCTTCATGTGAAAGACGCTAACCCCTGCCACTGACAATGAGCCCTCGCGTCTCTCCGACCTGTGGACAACTCGCCGAGATGCCCGCGATTCCAAGGGCCGGAACCTTCATAAGAATAGATGTTCGATTTTCGTGTCAAGCGCGCCACGCGCTCCCTGTGGACAACCGCCCACTCCCCGGTCCCGGCCCCCTCAGCCCCCGTCCTCGTCCCATCCCGGGTCGACGCCGGACTCCGCCTCCCGGTCGGCGCGGGACAGCGTCTCGCCGACCATGCGGGTGGCGAAGTCGCGGTCGCCCGTGATCCGGTTGATGTGCTCGGCCAGCAGGAGGGCGGTGGCCTCCAGGGCGGTCATCTCCTCCTTGGTCCAGTCCCCGTACTGCCCGCGCCAGAGGCTGGGGCTCAGGCCGGTGCCCGCCGCGATCGCGAGTCCGGCCATGGTGGGGATCGCCTCGGGGCTGACGCTCCGGGACATCATGCGCAGCGTGGCGACGAGGCTGGGGACGACGTACTCGATGACGTCCCGGTCGTGCTCCTCGTGGACGTGGCGCAGCCACTTCATGAAGATGAAGACGAGCGTGCAGGCGCCGTCCAGGAGTTCGTGGACCCCGTCCAGGTCCATGGACGCGGTGAGCTGGTCGAGCAGCTTCTGCTGTTCGGGGTCGGTCCCGGACTGGCCGTCGTGGATGGCCTTGAGACGGGAGTCGATCACCATGAGCGCCCCGTCCACATCACCGACGGGGGCGTAGCGGGGGTCGCAGGGCGATGACACAGGCTTCCTCCTCGTAGGACCGCGTCGGCGCGGTCAGTCCGTACGGTAGGAGGCTCATCGGACGGCTTCCGGCGGATCACCGGAAACGACCTTCAGACGACTGAACCGGCCCCGGCACGTTGACCACCGGAACGCCTGGCTGAAGGAGCTCAAGGAGTACGGGCCGGGCCCCGATCGGCGGACCCCACGGGTCCCACAGGTCCCACAGGCAGGAGGTCCGGGCGCTTGGCGGCCCGGCCGTCGCCGGAGGACCGGCCCCGGACACGGCGCGCGAGCCAGGGTCCGAGGAAGGATCCGGCCCAGGCGAGTTCACCGGCGGCGGCACGCAGGCGCGTGGGGGCCGGGCGGGGCGGCAGCGGCCTGGTCCAGCCGTCGTCGCTGCCCGGCAGGGCGAGCGCGTCGGCGACGGCTGCGGCGATGCGCGCGTGGCCGAGCGGGGAGGCGTGCAGCCGGTCCGCGCTCCACAGCCGGGGGTCGGTGACCACGTCGTGGTGGGCGGTCTCCGCGACGGTCACGCCGTGCCTGCGGGCGGCCTCCCGGATCCGGTCGTTGAGGGCGTGGACGCGGGGCGCGAGGGGGCGGGCCAGCGGGACGATGCGGCCGACGTCGGGAAACGTGAGGGTGACCACCCGGGCGCCCTGGCCGGTCAGCGCCGCGAAGACGGCCTCCAGGTGGTCCGCGGTCTCGTCGGCGTCGAAGCCCGGCCGGAGCACGTCGTTCACGCCGGCGACGACGGTGGCGAGGTCGGGCCGGAGCGCGAGGGCCGCCGGGAGCTGTTCCGCCCGCACCCCGCCGGCCAGGCGGCCCCGTACCGCGAGGTTGGCGTACCGGACCTTCGGTCCGGTCCTGGCGAGGTGCTCCGCGAGCCGGTCGGCCCAGCCGCGCAGCCCGGTGAGGTCGTCCCCGTCCCCGACGCCCTCGGTCTGGCTGTCGCCGAGGGCCACGTACCGCCGGTATCCGTGCGTGCTCATCCGTGGGTCGCCTTCCCGTGGATCCGTACCCCACCCACCACCTATTCAACTTTTTTAGTATAGAGGGAGCGGGCGGCCGCCGGCCTCCGCCCCGCCTATCCTTCGACCCATGCGCCTCCCGCCCCGGACCGCCGACGCCGTGATCGCCGGCCTCG
Source organism: Streptomyces sp. NPDC059201 (assembly GCF_042754585.1). NCBI lineage: Bacteria > Bacillati > Actinomycetota > Actinomycetes > Kitasatosporales > Streptomycetaceae > Streptomyces > Streptomyces sp. NPDC059201. The sequence goes on along the minus strand of NZ_JBHZBB010000005.1, from coordinate 33,476 downwards.
TCCTCCTCCTGGTGACGGTCTGGACGCTGATCTCGGGGTGGCAGACGCACGAGTCCGCCCCGCGTGCCGCGCTCGGCTGGGCCCTCGTGCTCGTCGGCTGCGGCGTCCTCGCCCTCCGGCGCGCGTGGCCCGTCGCCGTCGCCGTCGTCACCCTCCTCGCGTGCGTGGCCTACTACCCGCTCTCCTCGCAGGACGGGCCGCTCATGATCGCCTTCGCCCTCGCGCTCTACACCACGGCCGCGGAGGGCCGCTTCGCCGCCGCCGTCGCGCTGGCCGCGGTCACTCTGCTCGCGGTCGGCCTCGGCGAGTCCCGCCAGGAGCCGGGCCACCGCCAGATCGACGAGACCGCGCTCGCGATGCTCGCCGGCTGGCTGGTCAGCCTGGTCGCGGTCGGCCGCGCCCAGCGGACCCGGATCGCCTACCTCCACGAGGTGGAGCAGCGGGCCCTCGCCGCCGAGCGCGAGCAGGAGGCCCGCGCCCGGCAGAGCGCCACCGAGGAGCGGCTGCGGATCGCCCGCGAGCTCCACGACGTCCTCGGCCACACCGTCTCCCTGATCAACGTGCAGTCCGGCGCCGCCCTGCACCGGCTCGCCAAGCGCCCCGCCCCCGAGAGCGCGCTCGCCACCGCCACCGAGGCCCTGACCGCGGTCCGCACCACCAGCAAGGACGCCCTGCGGGAGCTCCGGGCCACCCTCGGGGTGCTGCGCGGCGCCGACGAGGCGGCGCCGACCGCCCCGCCCGCCTCCGGCCTGGCCCTCCTCGGCGACCTGACGGCCCGGGCCCGCGCCGTCGGCCTCGACGTGCGCACCCGGGTCACCGGCACGCCCGTCCCGCTGCCGCCGCCCGTGGACCTCGCCGCGTACCGGATCGTGCAGGAGTCGCTCACGAACGTGACCCGCCACTCGGCCGCCGGGACGGTCACCGTCACCCTGGCCTGGGAGGCGGGGACCGGCACGGTACGGATCCGGATCGCGGACGACGGCGGTGCGCCCGGCCCGGCGACCCCGGGCGCCCCGGGCGGGACCGGCGTCCGGGGCATGACCGAGCGGGCCCGCGCCCTCGGCGGCACGCTCACCGCCGGACCGGCCGACGGCGGCTTCGTCGTCGACGCCCGCCTCCCCACGACCCTCACCCCTCAGGAAGGGACGCAGCGATGATCCGCGTCGTGCTCGCCGACGACCAGACCCTCGTCCGGGCCGGATTCCGGTCGATCCTCTCCGACGAGGAGGACATCGAGGTCGCCGGCGAGGCCGGGGACGGCGCGCAGGCCGTCGCGCTCGCCGCCTCGCTCCGCCCGGACGTCGTCCTCATGGACATCCGGATGCCCGTGCTCGACGGCCTGGAGGCCACCCGCCGCATCACCGCCGACTCCCGGCTCGACGGCGTGAAGGTCGTCATCCTCACCACCTTCGACGAGGACGAGCACGTGTACGGGGCGCTGCGCGCCGGCGCGTCCGGCTTCCTCGTCAAGGACACCGAGCCGATGGAACTGCTGCACGCGGTGCGGGTCGTGGCCCGCGGCGACGCCCTCATCGCCCCGGCGGTGACCCGCCGGCTGATCGCCGAGTTCGCGGGCCGCGCCGACCCGTCCGACCGCCGGCCGGACCCGGCCGCGCGCCTGGACGCCCTCACCGACCGCGAGCGGGAGGTCCTGGGCCTGGTCGGGGCCGGTCTGTCGAACGACGAGATCGCGGGCCGGCTCGTCCTCTCCCCCGCCACCGCCAAGACCCACGTCAGCCGGATCATGACCAAACTGGGGGTCCGCGACCGGGCGCAACTCGTCGTCCTGGCCTACGAGTCAGGGATGATCACCCCCGGCTGGCTGGCCTGAGGGAGCCGCCCCGGACGGCTCGCACCGGGGTCGCCCCCTAAGGGTCGGGGGCCGCCCCGATCAACTTTCGTGGTACGTCGGGGAGCTGCCGTCAACCCGGGGTCGTACGGAGCCGGTCCGCGATTGTCACCCCTGGTCAGATGTGGTGCGGGGGTCCGCCCGAGCATGCTGGCGGAGTGCATCAGGACGTACTCGATCTCGCGCGGCTACAGTTCGGCCTCACCGCCGCAGGCCACTTCCTCTTCGTCGCCCTCACGCTGGGCCTCGGCACGATCGTGGCCGTCCTCCAGACCCGCGCCACCGTCACCCGGCGCCCGGAGGACGCCCGCCAGGTCCGCTTCTGGGGCCAGTTGTACGTGATCAACTACGCGGTCGGCATCGTCACCGGCCTCGTCATGGAGTTCCAGTTCGGCATGGCCTGGAGCGGCCTCACCCACGAGGCGGGCAACATACTCGGCGCGTCCCTGGCCGTGGAGACGCTCGTCGCGTTCTTCGTCGAGTCCACCTTCCTCGGCCTGTGGATCTTCGGCTGGCACCGGCTCGGCCGCTGGGCGCACCTGGCGACGATCTGGATCGTCGTCCTCACCGCCTACCTCTCCGCGTACTGGATCCTCGTCTCCAACGGCTTCCTCAACCATCCGGTGGGGTACGGCTCCGAGGGCGGCGAGCTCGTCCTGACCGACCCGGCCGCGGTCCTCACCAACCCGGCCGCGCTCCTCCCGCTCGCCCACATACTCGCGGGGGCCCTGCTCACCGCGGGGTTCCTCATGGCGGGGGTCAGCGCCTACCACCTCTTCCGGCGGACGGCGGAGGCGGACTTCTTCCGGCGGAGCCTGCGGACCGGGGTCTACGTCGCGGCGCCGGCCCTGATGGCGGCGGCGGTCAGCGGCGGGATCCAGTTCGCCTCCCTCGCCTCCTTCCAGCCGATGAAGTCGGCGGTCTTCGGCGGACAGGAGGCCGAGATCGCCCGGGTGCAGGCCGAGTTGGCGGCCCGCTTCGGCCCCGGCGACTACATACCGCCGGAGGGCTGGACCCGGGGCGGCGGTCTGGTGATGCTGATCGCCTTCGGCCTGATGATGTACCTCTGCTTCGGCGGGGTGATCCTGGCCGCGTTCCGCAAGGCCGTCCTGCGGTTCCGGCTCTGGCACGTGGTCCTGATGGCCTCCGTGCCGCTGCCGTACCTCGCCATGATCGGCGGCTGGGTCTTCCGCGAGTCGGGCCGCCAGCCCTGGGTGGTGTACGGCCTGCTGAGGACCGAGGACGCCGTCTCGGACCTCTCCCCCGGCACGATGCGCCTCTCGCTCGCCGTGTTCGCCACGCTCTTCCTGCTCCTCGCCGTCCTCAACGGCTGGCTGATCGCCCGGCACGCCCGCCGCGGCCCCGCCGAGCCCGGCCTCGGCCGGGACGAGCGCGTCCAGGAGGAGTCCCCGCCGGTCCCGGCCGCGCACCCGCCCCGTTACTGACCCCGTCCCAGGCCCGAGGAGAACCGTGGAAACCCTGGCCGTCGTCCTGCTCGCCTGCTGTACCACCGGCTGGTTCGTGCTCGCCGGCACGGACATCGGCAGCGGCATGCTGCTGCCCTGGCTCGGCCGCTCCGACGCCGAGCGCAGACTCGTCCTCGCCTCCTTCGCCCCCTTCTTCCTGGGGAACGAGGTGTGGCTGGTGGCCACCGCCGGCGTCCTCGTCGGCTGCTTCCCCGCGCTGGAGGGCGAGCTGCTGAGCGGTCAGGCACCGGTCGTCGTGGCACTCCTGGCCGGGTGGATCGTGCGGGACACGGGCCTGTGGTCGCGGGGCCGGGGCCCGGGGCCCCGCTGGCGGGCCGCCTGCGACACCGCCGTGACGGCCGGCAGCTGGGCGGTCGCGCTCTCCTGGGGCCTGCTGCTCGCCGCCCTGCTCACCGGCAGACCGTACGAGCCCGCGGGCGGGCCCGTCGCCGTCGTGGCCGCGGCGGCCGTCGCCGCCCTGTTCGCGGCGCACGGCCTCGGCTTCGCCTCGCTGCGGCTCACCGGCGCCCCGTACCAGCGGGCCCGGCGGCTGGTCGGGCGGGCCGGACGGCCCTGGCATCCGCTCGCCCTCACCGCCGTCCTGCTGGGCGGGCTGCCGCTCTGGGCGGGGACGGCGCTGCCGCTGGCCGAGCGGGCGGCGGCGCCCGGGACGCTGGCCCTGCTCGTCCCGGCGCTGGCCCTCGTCACCCCGCTGCTCGTCACCGTCCAGGCGTGGGTCTGGTACACGTTCCGGGGCCGCGTCACCGGCCCGTCGTACCTGTGAGCCGCCCCGTCACGCCTCCTCGGCGCCGCCCTGACCCTCCTTCTTATGCTGGAGGGCCTTCTGGAGCCGCGCGACGACGGCCTCGCCGTACCGCCGGTGGCCGTGCACTCTCGGGTCGTCCGTGACGTCGTACCGCTTCACGTACGCCCCGAGGAACGCCTGGAGGGTGGCCACGGCCGGGATGGCGATCAGCGCGCCGACCGCGCCGAGCAGGGCCGTACCGGCGATCACCGAGCCGAAGGCCACCGCCGGGTGGATGTCGACCGTCTTGGAGGTGAGCTTCGGCTGGAGGACGTAGTTCTCGAACTGCTGGTAGATCACGACGAAGCCGAGCACCCACAGCGCGTACCAGGGGTTCACGGTGAAGGCGATCAGCATCGGCAGCGCACCGGCGAGATAGGTGCCGATGGTGGGGATGAACTGCGAGACCAGGCCGACCCAGACCGCGAGGGCGGGGGCGTAGGGCACGTCCAGGATCTCGAAGAGCACGAAGTGCGAGACGCCGGAGATGAGGGCCATCAGGCCGCGCGAGTAGAGGTAGCCGCCGGTCTTGTCGACCGCGATCTCCCAGGCGCGCAGCACCTCGGCCTGTCGGGCGGGCGGCAGGACGGAGCAGAGCGCGCGGCGGAGGCGGGGTCCGTCGGCGGCGAAGTAGAAGGCGAAGAGGAAGATCGTCAGCAGCCGGAAGAGCCCGCCGAGGACGGTCGCCGAGACGTCGAGGACACCGGTGGCGCTGTTCTGCACGTACTTCTGGAGCCAGTCCGAGTTGAGCACGCTGTCCTGGACCTCGACGCGCGAGAGCTCGGTGTGGAAGGTCTGGTTGATCCAGTTGATGAGCGAGTCGAGGTACTTGGGGAAGTTCTCGACCATGTCGACGATCTGGCCGGCGAGCATCGAGCCGAGCAGCACGACGAAGCCGATGCCGAAGGCGAGGACGCCGAAGAAGACGAGGAAGGTGGCGAGTCCCCGGCGCATCCCGCGCGCCGCCATGCGGCCGACGGCCGGTTCGATGGCGAGCGCGAGGAAGAAGGCGAGCAGGACGTTGACGAGCAGGCCGACGAGCTGGTGGAAGGCCCAGTCGCCGAGCTGGAAGCAGGCGTACAGGGCGAGGCCGAGGACCATCGCGCGGGGCAGCCAGCGGGGCATGCGCGCGGGGCCGGGCACCGGACCGGCCTCCGTGGTGGTCGTGGCGGGGGCGGGGGCGCCGGAGGGGGCCTGCCCTCCCGAGGCTGCGGGGACGCCGGGCGACGCGCTCGCGTCGGGCGTCCCGCTCCGGGCGACGGCGGGCGTCACGGGTGTCTGCCGGGCGGTCTTCTCGGTGTCGTCAGTCGGGGCCACCCCGCAAGTCTCGCGCACCCGGCGGACAATCGGTCCGGGGTCCCCGCGGATCGTCCGGGGACCGCCCTCAGCGCTTCTCGGCCGGGACGTCCATGGCGCCGCAGACCACCCGCCACACGTCCTTCGCCTCCCAGCCGGCGTCCAGCGCCTCGTGGACGGTCCGGCCGCCCAGTTCGGACAGGACGTGGTCCCGCGCGAAGGAGTCCGCGTACCCGGTGCCGAAGTGGTCGGCCATCCGCTCCCAGAAAATCGTCAACCGCATGACCCCAGTATCCCGCTCCCAAGAGTGCAGCCGGGCCGCCGGGGCTTGTCACCGCGCGGTTCCGCCCTACGGTCGGAACATGGCCGAAAAACCCCTCTCCTCCCCGCCCCCTCCTCCGGCGGCCCCCGGGTCGCCGCTGGCCCGTGCCGAGCGGTTCGTCTGGCTGACGGCACGGGTGCTCGAACAGCGCCGTTTCGCCTACCACTTCCTGCGCGGCGGCGCGGACCACGTGGAGGCCGCCCTGACCGCGTACCTCGACGAGGACGGCGGTTACGGGCACGGGCTCGAACCGGACCTGCGGGGCCCGGTCAGCCAGCCGCTGCACACCGCGCACGCGCTGCGGGTCCTGGACTCCATCGGGCGCTGCGGCGGACTGCGGGTGGAGCGGATCTGCCGCTATCTGACGGCGGTCTCCACCCACGAGGGGGCGCTGCCGGCAATCCACCCCTCCCAGCGGGACTACCCGTCGGCGCCGTTCGTGCCGGTCGTCGACGACCCGCCCGGGGAGCTGCTCTCGACCGGCCCGGTGGTCGGCACGCTCCACCGCAACCAGGTCTGGCACGCGTGGCTGTTCCGGGCGACCGAGTTCTGCTGGGCGGCGGTGGAGTCGTTGGAGAAGTCCCATCCGTACGAGGTGCAGGCGGCGGTGGCCTTCCTCGACTCGGCGCCGGACCGGCCGCGGGCCGAGGCGGCGGCCGACCGGCTCGGCCGGCTGGTGCGCGATCAGCGGCTCGCCGTGCTGGACCCGGACCGGCCGGAGGACTTCCCGGTGGCCGACGGGTACGCGCCCGGCGAGTACCACTATCCGCACGACTACGCGCGCGTGCCGGACTCGCTCGCCCGCGGCTGGTTCACCGACGAGGAGCTGTCCCGCTCGCTGGACGTCCTCGCGGCGGAGCAGGCCGAGGACGGGGGCTGGCCGATCCGTTGGCGGGCCTGGGCGCCGGGCTCGGCCCTGGAGTGGCGGCCGATCGTCACGATCGAGGCCCTGCGCACCCTGCGCGCCTACGGGCGCCCCCTGGACGCCTGATCCCGGCTCCACGCGCGCGTGGAGCCGGGAAGCCGGGATCGGTACGGGTGCCGGTGCGGCGGTACGCGTGCGCTTCAGCGGTACGCGTGCGGTTCAGCCGCCCAGGGCCCGTACCCCCGCGGTCACCGCGACGGCGGCGCCCACGACGACCAGGAAGGGCGCGCGCAGGACGAGCGCGAGCGCGGCGGCGGCGACGCCGGCGGCCCGTGCGTCCAGGGTGAGGGCCGTGCCCGTGGCGAAGGTCTGCTGGGCGGTGAGCGCGGCGAGCAGGGCGACGGGAAGGAGGGCGGCGAGCCGCTGCACGAGCGGCCGCTCCAGGGTCTGGGCCGGGACGAGCAGGCCGACCAGCTTGACCAGGTAGCAGCCGGCGACGGTGAGGCCGATCGCGAGCCAGACGTGGGTGCTGTTCATGGCGTTCATCCGGTGGCCTCCTGGTCCGGCTCGCGCTGCTTCTGCGCCCGGCGGCCCTGGAACCAGAGGACGGCCGGGGCGGCGAGCGCCGAGACGAGCACGGGGACGCCGGCCGGGAGCACGGGCAGCAGGCCCAGGCCCAGGACGACGGCGATCCCGGCGGTGGCCCGCTCGGTCGCGGTCCTCAGCATCGGGGCGAGGAGCGCCAGGAAGACGGCCGGCCCGGCGGCGTCCAGGCCCCAGGCGGCGGTGTCGCCGATGGCCTCGGCGCCGAGCGCCCCGAGCAGCGTGGTGAGGTTCCACAGGACGTAGAGGGTGAGCCCGGTGACGGTGAAGCCGAGCCGGGCGGACCTGCGGTCCGGCTGGGCGAGGGCGACGGCGGCGGTCTCGTCGATGACCCACTGCGCGGCGAACGGCTTCACGGCCCTCGGCAGCGCGAGGAGCTGGGAGAGGCGCAGCCCGTAGAAGGCGTTGCGGGTGCCGAGGAAGAAGGCTCCGGCGGCGGCCGTGAACGGGTTCCCGCCACCCGCGAGGGCGCCGACGAGGGCGAACTGCGAGGCGCCCGTGAAGACGAGCAGGCTGAGCACGCAGGTCTGGAGGAGGGTGAGCCCGGCGCCCGCCGAGGTGACGCCGAAGGCGAAGCCGGAGAGTCCGACGGCGACGCCGACTCCGAGCGCGTCCCGGACCACGGCCGAACCGGTCTTCCGGTCGCCGCCGCCCGCCGTTCCCCTCCCGGCGGTGCCAGAGGCCACGCCTGAGGCCGTGCCTGAAGTGCCGGCGGCCATGCCTGAGGTCGTGCCCGAGGGTGGGTCGTCGCGTATGTCCCGCGTGGCGGGGTGTGCTGTCTGTTCTGCCACGTCCCCGAGGTTACGGAGCGGCCGGCGGCGGGTCTTGTACGTTCTTGCGCGGCAGTCCACGGGCGCGCTGGTAGGCCCCGGGCGGAACGCCGACGCTGCGGGTGAAGTGCCGGTTCAGGTGCGGCTGGTCCGTGAAGCCGACGGCGACGGCCGCCTCGGCCGGTGGCGTCCCGGCGTCCAGGAGCCGCCGGGCCCGCCGCACGCGCGCGTCCGTGAGCCAGGTGTGCGGCGGCATGCCGTACTCGGCACGGAAGGCCCGCAGCAGGGCGAACGGACTGGTGTCGAGGTCGGCGGCGAGCCGCTCCAGAGTGGGAGGCTCCGCCATCCGCTCCTCCAGGACGGCACGCGCGCGTGCCGCGTCCCGGGCCCCCGCCGTGCGGGGCGTGAGCGCGCGCAGACTCCCGCCGTGACTGCGCAGCATCCGTGCGGTGACCAGGCGCAGCAGGCTGTCGGCGGCCAGCGCGTTGCCCTCCTCGGCGGCCCGGTGCACGCCGATGACGAGCTGGGCGGCGTACGGGTCGTCGACGACGGGCTGGGTGAAGCCGACCGGGCCACGGACGGCGAGGACGTCGGCGGCGATGGACCGGATGAGCTCCGCGTCCGGGTAGATCGTGCGGTAGGTCCAGCCCTCGGGGACGCCGGCGTGCCCGGTGTGCGGGGTGTCCGGGTTCACCAGGGCGATCTGCCCCGGTCCGGCGTGGACCAGCTCGTTGCGGTAGTGGAACGCCTCGACGCCCTCGGTGATCGCCGCGTAGACGAAGCTCTCGTGGGTGTGGCGGGAGAACGCCTTCTCTATGTAGTGGGCGTGCAGCAGATCGACCCCGGGCAGCTCGGCGTACTGCCAATACCGAGCCCGCTCGCCCCTCGCCATTCCTCCATTCTGCGCCCGCCCCGGCCGTGCCGACGACCCGATCGCCCCAGGTCCGGGCGCCGGCGGCCCCGGATCCGGGCACCGATGTCCACAGGCGCGGGCGCCGGCGGCCCGGGGTACGGACACGGTTTTCCACAGGTCCCGGCGGTTGTCAGTGGGCGGGTGCACGATGGGGGACATGGTCACGTCCGCGCTCGAAGACTTCTCCCCGGCCACCCGCGGGTGGTTCACCGGGGCGTTCACCGCGCCCACGGCCGCCCAGGAGGGCGCCTGGCGGGCCATCGGCGCGGGCTCGGACGTGCTCGTCGTGGCACCGACCGGCTCGGGCAAGACCCTCGCCGCCTTCCTCGCCTCCCTGGACCGGCTGGCGTCCGTCCCCGCCCCGGCCGAGCCGAAGAAGCGCTGCCGGGTGCTCTACGTCTCCCCACTGAAGGCGCTCGCCGTCGACGTGGAGCGGAATCTCCGCTCCCCCCTCATCGGCATCCGCCAGGAGGCCGTACGCCTCGGGCTGCCCGAGCCCGACGTACGGGTCGGCATCCGCTCCGGCGACACCCCGCCCGCCGAGCGCCGCGCGCTCGCCACCAAGCCGCCGGACATCCTGATCACCACCCCCGAGTCGCTCTTCCTCATGCTGACCTCGGCCACCCGGGAGGCGCTGGCCGGGGTGGAGACGGTCATCCTGGACGAGGTCCACGCGGTCGCCGGCACCAAGCGCGGCGCGCACCTGGCCCTCACCCTGGAGCGGCTCGACGAACTGCTGCCCCGCCCCGCGCGCCGGATCGGCCTGTCGGCCACGGTCCGGCCGGTCGACGAGGTCGCCCGCTTCCTCTCCCCCGGCCGCCAGGTGGAGATCGTGCAGCCCCCGTCGGGCAAGGAGTTCGACCTCTCGGTCGTCGTGCCCGTCGAGGACATGGGCGAGCTGGGGGGCTCCCCCGCCTCCGAGGGCAAGGACGGCGGCGACAAGCCGTCGATCTGGCCGCACGTGGAGGAGCGGATCGCCGACCTCGTCCAGGCCCACCGCTCCACCATCGTCTTCGCCAACTCCCGGCGCCTCGCCGAGCGCCTCTGCAACCGGCTGAACGAGATCGCCTACGAGCGGGCGACCGGGGAGCCCGCCCCCGAGGGGACCCCGCCCGCCGAGATCATGGCCCAGTCGGGCGCGGCCAAGGGCGCGCCGCCGCTGCTCGCCCGCGCCCACCACGGCTCGGTGTCCAAGGAGCAGCGCGCCCAGGTCGAGGAGGACCTCAAGGCGGGCCGGCTGCCCGCCGTCGTCGCCACCTCCAGCCTGGAGCTCGGCATCGACATGGGCGCCGTCGACCTGGTCGTCCAGGTCGAGTCGCCGCCTTCGGTGGCCTCCGGCCTCCAGCGCGTGGGCCGCGCGGGCCACCAGGTCGGCGCGGTCTCCACGGGCGTGGTCTTCCCCAAGTACCGCGGCGACCTGGTGCAGGCGGCCGTGGTCACCGAGCGGATGCGCTCGGGGTCCATCGAGTCGCTGCGGATCCCCGCCAACCCGCTGGACGTGCTCGCCCAGCAGTTGGTCGCGATCGTCGCCCTCGACACCTGGCAGGTGGACGACCTGCTGGCGCTGGTGCGCCGGGCCGCCCCCTTCGCCTCCCTGCCCGACTCGGCCTTCACGGGCGTGCTCGACATGCTCGCGGGCCGCTACCCCTCGGACGCCTTCGCCGAGCTGCGCCCGCGCGTGGTGTGGGACCGGGTCGCGGGCACGGTCACCGGCCGCCCGGGCGCGCAGCGGCTCGCGGTCACCTCCGGCGGCACGATCCCGGACCGGGGCCTGTTCGGCGTGTTCCTCGCCGGATCGGACCCGAAGAAGGGCGGCGGGCGGGTCGGCGAGCTCGACGAGGAGATGGTGTACGAGTCGCGGGTCGGCGACGTCTTCACGCTGGGCACCACCTCCTGGCGGATCGAGGACATCACCCGCGACCGGGTCCTGGTGTCACCGGCGCCCGGCGTGCCGGGCCGGCTGCCGTTCTGGAAGGGCGACCAGCTGGGCCGCCCGCTCGAACTGGGCCGCGCGGTCGGCGCGTTCCTGCGCGAGCTGGGCGCGCTCGCCGAGGAGGACGCCCGGCTGCGGCTGATCGCGGCGGGCCTGGACTCCTGGGCGGCCGACAACGTCCTGGCGTATCTGAAGGAGCAGCGCGAGGCGTGCGGCCACGTGCCGGACGACCGCACGATCCTGGTGGAGCGGTTCCGCGACGAGCTGGGCGACTGGCGGGTCGTCGTCCACTCCCCGTTCGGGGCGCAGGTGCACGCGCCGTGGGCGCTGGCGCTGGGTGCCCGGCTCGCCGAGCGGTACGGCATGGACGCGCAGGTGATGCACGCGGACGACGGCATCGTGCTGCGGCTGCCCGACGCCGACCTGATGGGCCTCGACATGGGGCTCGACCTGCTGGACCACGAGCCGGTCGGCCCGGGCCGCCACCAGGACACGGTGTTCGACGCCGACCAGGCTCCGGTGGGCGCGGCGGACACGCTCTTCGACAAGGGCGAAGTCGCCCAGATCGTCACCGACCAGGTGGGCGGCTCCGCGCTGTTCGCCTCCCGCTTCCGCGAGTGCGCCGCCCGCGCCCTGCTGCTGCCGAAGCGGAACCCGGGGAAGCGGACCCCGCTCTGGCAGCAGCGCCAGCGGGCCGCCCAACTGCTCCAGGTGGCGAGCGAGTTCGGCTCGTTCCCGATCGTCCTGGAGGCCGTCCGCGAGTGCCTCCAGGACGTCTTCGACGTCCCCGGCCTGACCGAGCTGATGGGCGACATCGAGGCCCGCCGGGTCCGCCTCGTCGAGGTCACCACCGCCGAGCCGTCCCCCTTCGCCCGCTCCCTGCTCTTCGGCTACGTGGCGCAGTTCCTGTACGAGGGCGACTCCCCGCTCGCCGAGCGCCGGGCCGCCGCGCTCTCCCTGGACTCCCGGCTCCTCGCCGAGCTGCTGGGCCAGGCGGAGCTGCGCGAACTGCTCGACCCCGAGGTGCTGACCGAGCTGGAGCGGGAGCTCCAGTGGCTCACCGAGGACCGGCGGATCAAGGACTCCGAGGGCGTCGCGGACCTGCTGCGGGTCCTCGGCCCGCTCACCGACGCGGAGCTGGCCGCGCGCGGCGCCGAGGCGGACTGGGCGCGCGAGCTGGCCCGGTCCCGCCGCGCCATCGCGGTACGGATCGCGGGCACCGAGCACTGGGCGGCGATCGAGGACGCGGGCCGGCTGCGGGACGCGCTCGGCACGGCGCTGCCGGTGGGCGTCCCCGAGGCGTTCACCGAACCCGTCAAGGACCCGCTCGGCGACCTCCTCGCCCGGTACGCGCGCACCCACGGCCCCTTCACCTCCTCCCAGGCCGCCGCCCGCTTCGGTCTGGGCGCGGCCGTCACGGACGGCGCCCTCCAGCGGCTCGCCGCGGCCGGCCGGGTCGTCCAGGGCGAGTTCCACCCCTCGGGCATCGGCCAGGAGTGGTGCGACGCGGCCGTCCTGCGCCGGCTGCGCCGCCGCTCCCTGGCGGCCCTGCGGCACGAGCTGGAGCCGGTGCCCCCGGCGGCCCTGGCCACCTTCCTGCCCCAGTGGCAGCACCTGGGCGGCAGCAGCCTGCGCGGGATCGACGGCCTGGCCCGCGCGGTGGAGCAGCTCCAGGGCGCGCCCGTGCCGGCGTCAGCGCTGGAGAAGCTGGTCCTGCCGTCCCGCGTCCGGGACTACTCCCCGGCGATGCTCGACGAGCTGACCACCACCGGCGAGATCGTCTGGGCCGGGGCGGGCTCCCTGCCCGGCAAGGACGGCTGGATCTCCCTCTACCTCGCGGACGCGGCCCCGCTCCTGCTGCCCCCGCCGCACCCGCTGGAGCTCACCGCCCTCCACGAGTCGGTCCTCACGGCCCTGACCGGCGGATACGGCCTCTTCTTCCGGCAGATCGCCGACCAGGTCCGGATCACCACCCACCCGGACGCCACCGACCCGCAGCTCGCCGACGCCCTGTGGGACCTGGCCTGGTCGGGCCGGCTCACCAACGACACCCTGGCGCCGCTGCGCGCCCTCCTCGGCTCGGGCCGCACCGCGGGCTCGACCGCCCACCGGGCCCGCCGCACGGTGCCGCGCGGCCGGTTCGGCACGCTCGGCGCCACCCGCCCGGCCTCCAGGTCGGGCCCGCCGACGGTCTCGGGCCGCTGGGCGCTGCTGCCGCCCGCCGAGCCCGAGCCGACCCACCGGGCGCACGCGCTGGCCCGCACCCTCCTGGACCGGCACGGCGTGGTGACCCGCGGCGCCGTGGCCGCCGAGGGCGTCGAGGGCGGCTTCTCCGTCGTCTACCGGATCCTGTCCGCCTTCGAGGACAGCGGCCAGGCCCGGCGCGGCTATGTGGTGGAGGGCCTGGGCGCGGCCCAGTTCGCGATGGACGGGGCGGTGGACCGGCTGCGGGCGGCGGCGACCGCGCGGGACCGGGGCGCCGAGGCGGCAGCGGGCCCGCGCGCGGTGGTGCTGGCCGCCGCCGACCCGGCGAACGCGTACGGGGCCGCCCTGCCGTGGCCGGAGCCGCCGACCGGCGCCGGCCACAAGCCGGGCCGCAAGGCGGGCGCGCTGGTGGTCCTGGTCGACGGCGAGCTGACCCTGTACGTGGAGCGCGGCGGCAAGACGGTCCTTTCCTGGCCGACGGAGCCGGACGACCCGGCGCTGACGGCGGCAGCCGGCGCCCTGGCCGAGGCCGCGCGCGCGGGCGCGCTGGGCACGGTCACGGTCGAGCGGATCAACGGCGCGACAGCCCTGACCTCCCCCCTCGCCCGCCCGCTGGAAACGGCGGGCTTCGTGGCCACCCCCCGCGGCCTCCGCCTCAGAGCCTGACCTGGCCTGACTTGACCTGGCCTGACGTGACCTGACCTGACCTGACCTGACGTGACCTGACCTGGCCTGACGTGACCTGACCTCGCGGAGGACCGCCCATGCCCGAAGGAGACACGATCTGGCAGGCCGCCCACCGGCTGCACGCCGCACTGGCCGGGCGGGTGCTGACCCGCGCCGACCTGCGGGTGCCCCGCTTCGCGACCGCCGACCTGACCGGCCGCGCGGTCCTGGACGTCACCCCGCGCGGCAAGCACCTCCTCACCCGGATCGACGGCGGGCTCACCCTCCACTCGCACCTGCGGATGGACGGGGCGTGGAAGGTGTACCCGACCGGGGAGCGCCCGCGCGGCGGCCCCGAGCACCAGATCCGCGCCGTCCTCGGGAACGAGGAGCACACCGCGTACGGCTACCGCCTCCCGGTCCTGGAGCTGATCCGTACCGCCGAGGAGGCCCGGGCGGTGGGCCATCTCGGCCCGGATCTGCTGGGTCCCGACTGGGATCCGGAGGAGGCCGTGCGTCGTCTCCTCGCCGACCCGGCCCGCCCGCTCGGCGAGGCCCTGCTCGACCAGCGCAATCTCGCCGGCATCGGGAACGTCTACAAGTCGGAGCTGGCCTTCCTGGCGGCCGTCACCCCGTGGCTCCCGGTCGGCGAGCTGGCCCCCGACATCCCGCCCCGCCTGGTGGCGACCGCCCACCGCCTCCTGGAGGCGAACAAGAACCGTCCCGACCGGCGCACCACGACGACCCGTCGTCCGGGCACCCCGCTGCACGTCTACGGCCGCGAGGGCCACCCCTGTCTGCGCTGCGGCGCCGCCGTCCGCAAGGCGGAGCTCGGCGACCGGGTCACGTACTGGTGCCCCGGCTGCCAGCACGGCCCCACCGGAGATTCCACGGATCCCCACCCTCCCGTCAATTGACGATCCGTCAGATCCGGTCGTACGGTCCCGCCATGAGCCTCTCGGCGTACGACCTCACCGGCCGCACGGCGTTCGTGACGGGCGCCGCGAGCGGCATCGGCCGCGCAAGCGCGGTCCTCCTCGCCCGGGCGGGCGCGACCCTGCACCTGGCGGACCGAGACGAGCCGGGCCTGAAGGAGACAGCCGCCCTGATCGCCCGCGAGGGCGGCCGGGCCCACGTCCACCCCCTCGACGTGACCGACCGGTCCGCGCTCGCCGCCGCCGTCGACGCGGCAGGCCCGCTCCACGTGATGGCGGCGGTCGCCGGGATCATGCACACCAGCACGGTCCTGGAGACCCGCGAGGAGGACCTCGACCGCGTCCTCGCCGTGAACTTCAAGGGCGTGCTCCACGCCTGCCAGGAGGCGGCCCGTTCGATGATCGCCTCCGGCACCCGGGGGTCGATCGTCACCATGGCCTCGGGCGCGATGGACACCGCGAGCCCGGGCCTGCTCTGCTACAGCGTCGCCAAGGCGGCCGTCGTCCAGCTCACCAAGACGCTCGCGGTCGAAGCGGGTCCGCACGGCATCCGGGTCAACGCGGTCGCCCCCGGCTGGATCCGCACCCCCATGACGGACCGCCACGAGCCCGCCGCCCAGGAGCAGGCCGAGGCCGCGATGGTCCGTCACTCACCGCTGCGGCGGGTCGGCGAGCCCGAGGACATCGCGCACGCGGTCCTCCATCTCGCCTGTGACGCCTCCTCGTTCACGACGGGCCAGATCCTGCGCCCGAACGGCGGCGTCGCCATGCCCTGGTGAGACGCGCCGGCCGGGAGGAGGCGGCCACGTGCACCGGCAACAGGCTCAGCCCCCAGCCGCCCGCGGCCACCGCCCCCTCGACCGGTCCGGACTCACCCGGAACCAGCAGCAGGCGCAGCACCGCCCACCACCAGAGCCCCCCGACCACCAGTCCGACCGCGATCAGCGTGAGCGTCACCAGCGGAACCCGTCGCCGTACCATGGCCGCCTCCTGCGCTCGACGCTAGACCGGCAGGATCACCCTGCGGGAGGGCGCACCGGAGTCAGCCCCGGCTCGCACTCCGCGCACGATCCGGCGGACGCCCCCGCGCGCGGAGCACCGCGCGCCCTCGGGACCGCCGGCCCGACGCTCACCGCCACGGGTCCCGCGGACCCCGCGGACCCCACAGCCCCTCTCGCCCCCGGCCTCGCGTATCGCCATGCCGGCCGCCTAGGCGCTCTCGGCCTGGAACATCCACGAATGCTTCTCGAGGTCGGCCGTGAGGGAGATCAGGATGTCCTGGCTGACGGGGTCGGGGTCGCCGGTGGCGTCCACGCGCTCCCGCATCCGGGTGATGACCGCGCCGAGCGAGGCCACCAGGATCCGTACCGCTTCCGCGTCCTTGATCCAGCCCTCCGGCACGGTGCCGATCGCGCTGCCGGAGGCCACCGTCGTGGCCCGTCCGTCCGGGTTGACCCCGATCGCCGAGGCCCGCTCGGCCACGGTGTCGGAGTGCAGCCGGGCGGTGTCCACCACCTCGTCCAGCTGGAGGTGGACGGAGCGGAAGCGCGGCCCGACGACGTTCCAGTGCACCTGCTTGGCGACCAGCGCCAGGTCGACGAGGTCGACCAGGGCGCCCTGGAGGGCGTTGCCGACCGTCTTGAGGTCGGCGTCGGACAGCGGGCTCTTCACGACAGACATACGGAATCTCCAACCAGTCGAACGTATCCCCCACCATGGCACGCCTGTCCGGAATCCGGCATCTCAAGCAAAACGCCCACAACCGCAAGGAGCGACACGACGAAGCCCCGGCCGACACCCCCACAGGGGGCGCCGACCGGGGCTTCGACCCGTTCGGTTTCTCAGGCGGCGACGACGTCCACGGCCTCCGCGGGCGCCTTGATGGTCACCCGCTCGGTGGGCACACCGGCCACCGACGTCACCGACACCGAATTGAGCATCGGACGGACCGGCGACGGCACCGGTTCGCTGGAAGCTGCCGACTCGGCCAGTTCGGCCAGTGACAGCTCGTCGCTCACTTCGCGCATGAGCTCGGACATCCGTACGTCCAGCGCGTCGCAGATCGCGGAGAGCAGTTCGGAGGACGCCTCCTTCTGCCCCCGCTCCACCTCGGAGAGATAGCCGAGCGAGACTCGGGCGGACGAGGAGACTTCGCGCAGAGTACGGCCCTGGCGCTGGCGCTGCCGACGCAGCACGTCACCCAGCAGGCGACGGAGCAGAATCATCGGTGGCTCCCTCCTCGGACCGCGTAGCCGCATCCTTCACGCCCCACCGTACCGCCTCGCGCCGCGGCCGTGCGGGGAGCGATGTCGTGTTCACTCAGGGCTGCAAACATCAATTCCCCCCGTTCTGTTCCGTATCCTGTGCCCGCGCATTTCCCGAGAGTTCCGCGTGGAGCAGGTCGAGCACGCTCCGCACACTCTCTCTACGGATTTCCGCGCGATCGCCGTTCAATCTCAACGACACCACTTTCCCGGCCGCCGCGCCTGTCGTGGCGGGACCCGCCACCGCCACGTAGACGGTCCCGACGGGCTGCCCGTCCTGCGGATCGGGCCCCGCGACGCCGGTCGTCGCCATCCCCCAGTCGGCACTCAGCCGGTCGCGCACACCCCGTGCCATCTGCACCGCGACCTCGGGATCCACCGCCCCGCGCTCCCGCAGCAGGCCGGCGTCCACCCCCAGCAGCTCGTGCTTGAGGGGGGTCGCGTAGGCGGTCACGGAGCCGCGGAAACTCCGGGAGGCCCCGGGCACCCCGGTCAGCTCGGCGGCCACCAGACCCCCGGTGAGCGACTCGGCGGCGGCCAGCGTCTGGCCACGCTCCGCGAGCAGACCGAGGACCCGGGCGGCCGCCTCGCTCATCGCGCCGAGGTCTCCGGCGCCTCTGCCCGGGCGGCGGCCCGCTCGGCCGCGAGTCCCTGGCGTCTCAGCATGACCGCCTGTCGCACATAATCCAGACCGGTGACGACGGTCAGCACGACCGCCACCGTCATCACCCAGAAGCGCAGCGTCGCCAGCGGGCCGGTGAGCATGAGCACGTACATGCCGACGGCCGTGCCCTGGGCGAGCGTCTTCATCTTGCCGCCCCGGCTGGCCGGGATGACCCCGTGCCGGATCACCCAAAACCGCATCAGCGTGATCCCCAGCTCGCGCGCCAGGATCACCCCGGTGACCCACCAGGGCAGGTCGCCGAGGGCGGAGAGGCAGATCAGTCCGGCGGCCATGATCGCCTTGTCGGCGATCGGGTCGGCGATCTTCCCGAAGTCGGTGACCAGGTTGTACGTGCGGGCCAGATGTCCGTCGAAGACGTCCGTGATCATGGCGACGGCGAACGCCGCCCACGCCCAGGCCCGCCAGACCGGGTCGTGCCCGCCGTCCTGGAGGAGCAGCAGCACGAAGCCCGGCACGAGGACGAGCCGGATCATGGTGAGGATGTTGGCGATGTTCCACACGCTGACGGGGTTCACGGCCGCCGAGCCCAGCTTGCCGCGCGGCGCCGGCCTTCCGGTCCCGCCCGTCGCGGATGCCGGGACTCCGGTCATCTGCCCACCTCCTCGACATACTCCGCCACGAGGTCGACGCCCTCGGTGCCCACGACCTTCGCCCTGACCATACGGCCCGGAGCCAGGTCGAGGCCCGCGCCACCACCGTCGGTGAGGAGCACCTGCCCGTCCGTCTCGGGGGCCTGGTGGGCGGCGCGGCCGATCCAGCCGTCCTCCTCGTCCTCGGACTCCACCAGTACCTCCAGCATCTCCCCGATCCGCTCCTCGGCGCGCTGCGCCGTGAGCTCCTCGGCGAGCCGGGAGAGGTGGGCCAGACGCGCGTCCACGACCTCCTGGTCGAGCTTGTGCTCGTACGTGGCGGCCTCGGTGCCGTCCTCGTCGGAGTAGCCGAAGACGCCGATGGCGTCGAGCCGGGCGTGGGTGATGAAGCGTTCCAGCTCGGCGAAGTCGGCCTCGGTCTCGCCGGGGAAGCCGACGATGAAGTTGGAGCGGGCGCCGGCCGTCGGGGCCTTCTCGCGGATCGTCGCGAGCAGGTCCAGGAAGCGGTCGGTGTCGCCGAAGCGGCGCATGGCGCGCAGCACGTCGGGGGCACTGTGCTGGAACGACAGGTCGAAGTAGGGCACGACCTTGTCGGTGGAGGTCAGCACGTCGATCAGGCCGGGCCGCATCTCGGCCGGCTGGAGGTAGCTGACCCGGACGCGCTCGATGCCGTCGACGGCGGCGAGCTCGGGCAGCAGGCCCTCCAGGAGGCGGATGTCGCCGAGGTCCTTGCCGTACGAGGTGTTGTTCTCGGAGACCAGCATGATCTCCTTCACGCCCTGCTCGGCGAGCCAGCGCGTCTCGTTCAGCACGTCCGAGGGACGGCGGGAGACGAAGCTGCCGCGGAAGGACGGGATGGCGCAGAAGGAGCAGCGGCGGTCGCAGCCGGAGGCCAGCTTCACGGAGGCGACGGGGCTGCGGTCGAGGCGGCGGCGGAGCGGGGCGCGGGGGCCGGAGGCGGGCGCGAGGCCCTCGGGCAGGTCGCCCGGGACGTTCTGCGGCTCCTCGGCGGCTCCGTGGCCCGGCAGGGCCACGTCGGCGGCGGCCTGCTGGCGGTCGACCGGGGAGAGCGGGAGGAGCTTGCGCCGGTCGCGCGGGGTGTGGGCCTCGACGCTGCCACCGCTGAGGATGGTCTGGAGGCGGTTGGAGATGTCGGAGTAGTCGTCGAAGCCGAGCACTCCGTCGGCCTCGGGGAGGGCCTCGGCCAGCTCCTTGCCGTAGCGCTCGGCCATGCAGCCGACGGCGACGACGGCCTGGGTGCGGCCGTGGTCCTTCAGATCATTGGCTTCGAGGAGGGCGTCGACGGAGTCCTTCTTGGCGGCTTCGACGAAGCCACAGGTGTTGACGACGGCGACGTCTGCGTCCTCGGCGTTCTCGACGAGCTCCCAGCCGTCCGCTGCCAAGCGGCCTGCGAGCTCCTCCGAGTCCACCTCGTTACGGGCGCAGCCGAGAGTGACAAGGGCGACGGTACGGCGTTCGGGCATGGACTCAAGACTACTTCGTCCCGGACGCGACCCCGTCGCTCAGGGTTCACCTGCGCGACGGAGGTCACACCGGACGCCCTCGTCCCGTGGTCGGTCAGCCGGCCTCGGGGTCGCCCTTGGTGTAGCTGAGGCGCTCCACCTGGCCGTCCTCGAACTTCTCGGAGACCTTCTTGCCGTTCACGTACAGCTCGATCGCGCCCGCGTTGCCGAGGACGAGGTCGACCTGCTCGTCGTCCTGGAAGGTCTTGGTGTCGCCTTCCTGGAGGAAGCCGTCGAAGAGCATCTTGCCGTCGGACGCCTTGGCCGAGATCCAGCTCTTGCCGTCGGCGGCGAGCCGGACGGTGACCTTGTCCGCCGGGACGGCCGCGATGGCGCTCTCGGTGGGCTTGGGGGCGGGCTTGACCGGCTTCGGCTTGGCGGAGGAGCTCGCCTTCTCCGGAGCGGGCGCCGGGCCGCCCTCGGCGGCCGTGGTCCCCTTCGGCTGCTCGGCGCCGTTGAACATCGTGAAGCCGACGAAGCCGACGACGGCGACGATGGCCGCGACCATGGCCGCGGTCCAGTTGGGCCGCCGCGGCTCGGGACGGATCCGTTCCGCCTCGAAGAGCGGGGCGGCGGGGGTCGGCGCGGGACGGCCGCCGTGCTCGGCGTCGTACCGCTCGATCAGCGGAGCCGGATCGAGCCCGACGGCGCGCGCGAGCGTGCGGATGTGACCGCGCGCGTAGACGTCGCCGCCGCAGCGCGAGAAGTCGTCCTCCTCGATGCCGTGCACGATCGGGATCCGGACACGGGTGGAGGCGCTGACCTCTTCGACGCTGAGGCCGGCGGCGATGCGGGCCTGCTGGAGGGTGCGACCGATCGGTTCCCGGTCGTCTGACGGGAACGTCCGGTCGTCTTCGGGGGAGTTGCCGATGGACACGAGAGCGCCTTTCGAGCGTGTAACCACCTGCTGGACGTTCAGTCTATGGGTGGTACGAAAGGGTGGGGCAACCGGGCGGGTGCGGTTTGTACGCCATGAGGTTGTACTTCACGGAGAGGGGACATCCTTCTGCCCCCTCTCCGTCCAACTTGACGTATGGCCAGGGGAAACGGTTGCCCTTGGTTCCCTTACGAGTGAGTCTCGGCCAGGTCTCGAACGGGTACCCCGCCCCCGCCGCCCCACACGCCCCGCCCCGTCACTCCTCCGACTCCCCGCGGATCACCGCGAGCACCCCGTCCAGCTCGTCCGGCTTGACGAGGACGTCCCTCGCCTTGGAGCCCTCGCTCGGGCCCACGATGTTCCGCGACTCCATCAGGTCCATCAGCCGGCCGGCCTTCGCGAAGCCCACCCGCAGCTTCCGCTGGAGCATCGACGTGGAGCCGAACTGGGTCGACACGACCAGCTCGGCCGCCTGGCACAGCAGGTCCAGGTCGTCGCCGATCTCCTCGTCGATCTCCTTCTTCTGCTTGGTCCCGACGGTGACGTCGTCCCGGAAGACCGGCGTCATCTGGTCCTTGCAGTGCTGCACGACGGCCGCGACCTCGGCCTCGGTGACGAACGCGCCCTGCATACGGGTCGGCTTGTTCGCGCCCATCGGCAGGAACAGGCCGTCGCCCTTGCCGATGAGCTTCTCGGCGCCGGGCTGGTCGAGGATGACGCGGCTGTCGGCGAGCGAGGAGGTGGCGAAGGCGAGCCGGGACGGCACGTTCGCCTTGATCAGACCGGTGACGACGTCCACGGAGGGCCGCTGGGTGGCGAGCACCAGGTGGATGCCGGCCGCGCGGGCCAGCTGGGTGATGCGGACGATGGCGTCCTCGACGTCCCGGGGCGCGACCATCATCAGGTCGGCGAGCTCGTCGACGATCACCAGGAGGTACGGGTAGGTCTTGAGCTCGCGCTCGCTGCCGGGCGGCAGCTGCACCTTGCCGTCGCGGATCGCCTGGTTGAAGTCGTCGATGTGCCGGAAGCCGAAGGCGGCCAGGTCGTCGTAGCGCAGGTCCATCTCGCGCACCACCCACTGGAGGGCCTCGGCGGCCCGCTTGGGGTTGGTGATGATCGGGGTGATCAGGTGCGGGATGCCCTCGTAGGCGGTGAGTTCGACCCGCTTGGGGTCGACGAGCACCATCCGGACGTCCTCCGGGGTCGCCCTTATCATCACCGAGGTGATGAGGCAGTTGATGCACGAGGACTTGCCGGAGCCGGTGGCGCCCGCGACGAGGACGTGCGGCATCTTCGCCAGGTTGGCCATCACGTAGCCGCCCTCGACGTCCTTGCCGAGCGCGACCAGCATCGGGTGCTCGTCCCCCGCCGCGTCCGCGAGCCGCAGCACGTCCCCGAGGTTCACCATCTCGCGGTCGCTGTTCGGGATCTCGATGCCGACCGCGGACTTGCCGGGGATCGGCGAGATGATCCGCACATCCGGTGAGGCCACCGCGTAGGCGATGTTCTTCGTCAGGGCGGTGATCTTCTCGACCTTCACGGCGGGCCCGAGCTCGACCTCGTACCGCGTGACCGTCGGACCCCGGGTGAAGCCGGTGACGGCCGCGTCCACCTTGAACTCGGTGAAGACGTTCGACAGCGCGTCCACGACGGCGTCGTTCGCCGCCGACCGGGTCTTGCCCGGCCCGCCCCGCTCCAGCAGGTCGAGCGCCGGCAGCGAGTACGTGATGTCCCCGGCGAGCTGGAGCTGCTCGGCCCGCGCCGGCAGGTCCGTCGGCTCCGGCGCCGGCTTGGTCAGATCGGGTACGGAGCCGGCCCCCGCGGGCCGCTTCTCCCCGCCACCCGGCTGCTTCCCCCCGCCCCGCGCGGTCGGCACGTTCGGCGGCGTCTTCGGCATGGGCGGTACGGGCCCGGTGGCCTCGTCCGTCGCCCCGCCGGCCCCCTCGCCCAGGGCCGCGGCCCGCTCGGCGGTCACGTCCCGGGTCAGGTCGGCGACCAGCGGCGACGGCGGCATCCCGTTCAGCACGGCCCCGTCGAGCGCGGCGGCCGCGGCGGCGGCCACGTCGACCGGGTCCAGGCCCAGGTCGTGGTCGGCGGCGGCCGTACGGGGCCGGGCGGTGCGCCCGCGCCGGTTCAGCGCCTCCGCCTCGGCCCGGTCCACGTCGTACGGGTCGGCGGGCCCGCCACCGCGCCGCCGGACCGGCCGGGCGGCGCGCGGCGGCGCCTCCCGCCACTCCTCGTCGTACGGCTCGTGGTCCGCGTACTCCTCGGCGGTCTCCTCGTACACGGGCTCGACGAGGCCGAGCCGGACGCCGAGGGCCCGCAGCCGCTGCGGGATCGCGTTGACCGGGGTGGCCGTGACGACCAGCAGCCCGAAGAGGGTCAGCAGCACAAGGAGGGGGACGGCCAGGGCCTCCCCCATCATGAAGACCAGCGGCTGGGACGAGGCCCAGCCGATCAGCCCGCCCGCGTCCTGCATCGCCTCGGAACCGGCGTCCCGGCCGGGCGAACCGCAGGCGATGTGGACCTGGCCGAGGACGCCGATGACGAGGGCGGAGAGCCCGATCACGATCCGCCCGTTGGCCTCGGGCCGCTCCGGATAGCAGAAGAGCCGGAAGGAGATGGCGCCCAGCAGCAGCGGGACGAGCAGGTCGAGCCGGCCGAAGGCGCCGGTGACCAGCATCTCCACCAGGTCGCCGACCGGGTTGTTCAGATGGGACCAGGTACCGGCGGCGACGATCAGCGCGCCGGCGAGCAGCAGCAGGGCGAGCCCGTCCTTGCGGTGGGCGGGGTCGAGCCCCTTGGCACCACGCCCTATCCCCCGGAACATCGCGCCGACGCCGTGCGCGGCACCGCGCGCCACCTTGTACACGCCCCCGGTCGGGGAAGGCGCGGGCCGGGGTGCGGGCCGCTTCGCCGCGGTCTTCTTCGCGGGCGCGCGCTTGGCGGGCGCGGCCTTCTTCGCCGCCGTCTTCTTCGCGGGCGGCTTGGCCGGGGACTTCGCCGTGGACTTGGCCGCCGCCTTCTTCGCGGCGCCCGTCGTCCGGCCGGCGCGCGATGGTGCGGTGCCCTGTGAACCCTTGCCGGACGTACGTGAAGCCATGATGCCGAGGTTACCGGTGAGCGGCCGGGCTGTCCGCCTCACCCGAACGTGTCGCCCTTGCCCCGACACGAAGCTGACGACCGGTCACCCGCCCCGGCTGCCGGATCACGGCCCCGCGGCGTCAGCCCTGCGCGGGAAGCGAGGGCGCGCCGCCGGTACCCGGCTCCAGCGCGTCCAGCGCCCTGCGCAGCCCCGTGAGCTTGCGCTCCAGATGGGCGGCGGTGGCGACGGCCGCCGCGTCGGCGGACTCGTCGTCGAGCTGCTTGGAGAGCGCCTCGGCCTGCTCCTCGACGGCGGCGAGCCGGGCGGACAGCTCCGCGAGCAGCCCGGCGGCCTCCTTGCCCTGGCCGCCCTCGCCGCCGCCCTCCAACTGGAGCCGCAGCAGCGCCGCCTGCTCGCGCAGCTTGCAGTTCTTCATGTAGAGCTCGACGAAGACGGAGACCTTGGCGCGCAGCACCCACGGGTCGAACGGCTTCGAGATGTAGTCGACCGCGCCCGCCGCGTACCCCCGGAAGGTGTGGTGGGGGCCGTGGTTGATCGCGGTGAGGAAGATGATCGGGATGTCCCGGGTCCGCTCGCGGCGCTTGATGTGCGCGGCGGTCTCGAAGCCGTCCATGCCGGGCATCTGGACGTCGAGCAGGATGACCGCGAAGTCGTCCGTCAGCAGCGCCTTGAGCGCTTCCTCCCCGGACGATGCCCGCACCAGCGTCTGATCGAGCGCGGAGAGAATGGCCTCCAGCGCCAGCAGATTCTCCGGCCGGTCATCGACCAGGAGGATCTTGGCCTTCTGCACCATGCCCCGTCCTCCTCGTCCCGGCAACGGCTCGACCCGGCTTCCGGAACCGCTGCCGGAACCGGGGGAAGCACCGGGCGCCGCCCCAGAGGACGGCTTCCTGGCGCCGTCCGTCCTTGTGCCGGTCATCGTAGCCGCACCCCACCCGTCGCCACACCCTGTCACCGTGATGTCACTGTGCACAGTGCGGAAACGGGGCGCGGGTCGAGAAGGTTCCCCGAATCCCGCGCCCTCACACGCCGACGGCGACAGTACGCCGTCGGGCACCGGCCCCGCGCGGCGGCCCGGCACCCGCCGGCTCCGGCCTCAGGCGCCCCGCATCCACTGCTCCATGACGGACAGCAGGTAGTCGGGGTCGACCGGCTTGGTGACGTAGTCGGAGGCGCCCGACTCGATCGCCTTCTCCCGGTCCCCCTTCATCGCCTTCGCGGTGAGCGCGATGATCGGCAGCCCCGCGAACTGCGGCATCCGCCGGATCGCGGTCGTCGTCGCGTACCCGTCCATCTCCGGCATCATGATGTCCATCAGAACGACCGTCACGTCGTCGTTCTGCTCCAGGACCTCGATGCCCTCCCGCCCGTTCTCCGCGTACAGCACCGCGAGCCCGTGCTGCTCCAGCACGCTGGTGAGGGCGAAGACGTTGCGGATGTCGTCGTCGACGATGAGGACCTTCTCACCGGCGAAGGAGAAGGTACGGCGCGGCTCCGCGCCGCCCTCCGGCTCCGTCCCGGCGATCTCCCCGAAGGCGTCCGGCAGCCCCTGCGGGCCCGGCTGCCCGGGCACCGCGCCCCGGACCTCGCCCGCTCCGGCCGTCTCCGGCGCCTCGGCGGCCGCACCGGCCTTGCGCCGGTGCCGGAAGAGCGCCCCGGCCCCCGACCGCGCCTCGCTCCGCACGGGAGCGGGCGGGAAGTGCGGGAACGGGTGCCCGGACCGGCCGTCCTCGGCCTCCTGGCGCGGGTCGTCCGGCTCGCCCTGCCCGTACCCGTGCGGCGGCACCTCGGTCGGGTTCAGCGACAGGTAAAGCGTGAAGGTGGAGCCGCGGCCGGGCTCGCTCACCGCGAAGATCTCGCCGCCGAGCAGGCGCGCGATCTCCCGGCTGATCGACAGCCCGAGGCCCGTACCGCCGTACTTCCGGCTGGTCGTCCCGTCGGCCTGCTTGAACGCCTCGAAGATGACCCGCATCTTGCTCGCCGCGATGCCGATGCCGGTGTCGGTCACCGAGAAGGCGATCAGGTCGGCGTCGGCGTCGCGCAGCGAACCGGCCTCCAGGAGCTGCTCCCGGATGGACTGCGGCACGTCCGCGCCGGCCGGCCGGATCACCAGCTCGACCGCGCCGGAGTCGGTGAACTTCACCGCGTTGGACAGCAGGTTGCGCAGCACCTGGAGGAGCCGCTGCTCGTCGGTGTGGAGCGTGGCGGGCAGCTCGGGCGAGACCCGGACCGAGAAGTCCAGGCCCTTCTCCGCGGTGAGCGGCCGGAAGGTCGCCTCCACGTAGTCGACGAGCTGGACGAGGGCGATCCGGGTCGGGGAGACGTCCATCTTGCCCGCCTCGACCTTCGACAGGTCGAGGATGTCGTTGATGAGCTGGAGCAGGTCGGAGCCGGCGCCGTGGATGGTCTCGGCGAACTCGACCTGCTTCGGGGTGAGGTTGGTCTCCGCGTTGTCCGCGAGCAGCTTGGCCAGGATGAGCAGCGAGTTGAGCGGGGTGCGCAGCTCGTGCGACATGTTGGCGAGGAACTCGGACTTGTAGCGCATGGAGACGGCGAGCTGTTCGGCGCGCTCCTCCAGGACCTGCCGGGCCTCCTCGATCTCGGTGTTCTTGACCTCGATGTCGCGGTTCTGGCGGGCCAGCAGCTCGGCCTTGTCCTCCAGTTCGGCGTTGGAGTTCTGGAGCTCCTTCTGCCGGTTCTCCAGTTCCGCCGACCGCTCCCTGAGCTGCTCGGTCAGCTCCTGCGACTGCTGGAGCAGGACCTCGGTCTTGGTGTTGACGCTGATGGTGTTGACCGTGGTCGCGATGAGTTCGGCGATCTGGTTGAGGAAGTCCCGCTGGATCTGGGCGAACGGCTGGAAGGAGGCCAGTTCGATGACGCCGAGGACCTTCCCCTCGAAGAGGACGGGCAGCACGATCACGTGCGCGGGCGACGCCTCGCCGAGCCCGGACGAGATCTTGAGGTAGCCCGGCGGCACGTTGACCTGGATGGTCCGCTTCTCCTCCGCCGCCGTGCCGATCAGCGTCTCGCCGGGGCGGAAGGAGGTCGGCATGGAGCCGGCGGAGTAGCCGTAACTCCCGCGCATGCGCAGCTCGTACGAGCCGTCGCCCTCGCCGACGAGTTCGGTGTCGTGGTTGGCGGAGCCGACCGGCGTCGCCACGAAGAAGGCGCCGTGCTGGGCGGAGACGACCGGCGTCAGCTCGCTCATGATGAGCGAGGCGACGTCGTCGAGGTCCCGGCGGCCCTGCATGAGGCCGGAGATGCGGGCCAGGTTGGACTTGAGCCAGTCCTGCTCGTCGTTGGCGAGGGTGGTGTCGCGCAGGTTGGCGATCATCGTGTTGATGTTCTCCTGGAGCGCCTGGATCTCACCCGCCGCGTCCACACCGTCGATCTTGACGTTGAGGTCGCCGCGGGTCACCGCGGTGGCGACGGCCGCGATGGCCCGCACCTGCCGAGTGAGGTTCCCCGCCATCTCGTTCACGGAGAGGGTGAGGTCGCTCCAGGTGCCCTCGACGTCCCGGACCCGCGCCTGGCCGCCGAGCTGTCCGTCCGTGCCCACCTCGCGGGCGACGCGGGTGACCTCCTCGGCGAAGTTCGACAGCTGGTCGACCATCGTGTTGATGGTGTTCTTCAGCTCCTGGATCTCGCCCCGGGCCTCGATGTCGATCTTCTTGGTGAGGTCGCCCTTGGCGATGGCGGTGGTGACCGCGGCGATCTGCCGCACCTGGCCGGTGAGGTTGTCGGCCATGCTGTTCACCGAGTCGGTGAGGTCCTTCCAGGTGCCCGAACCGCCCGGCACCCGCGCCTGGCCGCCCAGGATGCCCTCCGTACCCACCTCACGGGCCACCCGGGTCACCTCGTCCGCGAACGAGGACAGGGTCGTCACCATCGTGTTGACGGTCTCGGCGAGCTCGGCGACCTCGCCGCGCGCCTCGACGGTGACCTTCTTCGTCAGATCGCCGTTGGCGACCGCCGAGGAGACGCGCGCGATGTTCCGCACCTGACTGGTCAGGTTGTTGGCCATCAGGTTGACGTTGTCGCTCAGGTCCTTCCAGATGCCGGTGACCCCGCGCACCCGCGCCTGGCCGCCGAGGATGCCCTCGGTGCCCACCTCGCGGGCCACCCGGGTCACCTCGTCCGCGAAGTTCGACAGCTGGTCCACCATCGTGTTGACGGTGGTGACGAGCTCCAGGATCTCGCCCTTGGCGTCGACGGTGATCTTCTTCGACAGGTCGCCGCGGGCGACGGCGGTGGTGACCTCGGCGATGTTCCGGACCTGGAAGGTCAGGTTGTTCGCCATGAAGTTCACCGACTGGGTCAGGTCCTTCCAGGTGCCGGAGACCCCCTGCACCTCGGCCTGACCGCCCAGGATCCCCTCCGTACCCACCTCGCGGGCGACCCGCGTCACCTGCTCGGCGAAGGAGGACAGCTGGTCCACCATCGTGTTGAGGGTGTTCTTCAGCTCCAGGATCTCGCCGCGCGCGTCCACGTCGATGGTCTGCGACAGGTCGCCGCGCGCGACCGCGGTGGCGACCTGCGCGATGTTGCGCACCTGGGCCGTCAGGTTCCCGGCCATGCTGTTCACCGAGTCGGTCAGGTCCCGCCACACACCGGCGACGCCCGGCACCTGCGCCTGACCGCCAAGACGGCCCTCGGTACCCACCTCGCGGGCCACCCGGGTCACCTGGTCGGCGAAGGCGGAGAGCTGGTCGACCATCGTGTTGATGGTGTTCTTCAGCTCCAGGATCTCGCCCCGGGCGTCCACGTCGATCTTCTGCGACAGGTCGCCGCGCGCCACGGCCGTCGTCACCTGCGCGATCTGCCGCACCTGCGACGTGAGGTTCCCGGCCATGAAGTTCACCGAGTCGGTCAGCTCGCGCCAGCGGCCGGAGACCCCGTCCACCCGCGCCTGACCGCCGAGACGGCCCTCGGTGCCCACGTCCCGCGCCATCCGCGTCACCTGGTCGGCGAAGGACGACAGCTGCGACACCATGGTGTTGACGGTGTTCTTCAGTTCCAGCATCTCGCCGGCCACATCCACGGTGACCTTCTGCGACAGATCACCGTTCGCGACCGCCGTCGTCACCTGCGCGATGTCCCGCACCTGACCGGTGAGGTTGTGGAAGGCCGTGTTCACCGAGTCGGTGAGGTCCTTCCACGTACCGGCCGCGCCCTGCACCTGCGCCTGCCCGCCCAGCCGGCCCTCGACACCGACCTCCCGGGCCACCCGGGTCACCTCGGAACCGAAGGCGGACAGCTGGTCCACCATCGTGTTGACGGTGTTCTTCAGCTCCAGCATCTCGCCGGCGACATCGACCGTGACCTTCTGCGACAGATCGCCGTTGGCCACCGCCGTCGTCACCTGCGCGATGTCCCGCACCTGCGTCGTGATGTTCCGGAAGACGGTGTTGACCGAGTCCGTCAGGTCCTTCCAGGTCCCCGCCGCGCCCGGCACCTGCGCCTGCCCGCCGAGCAGACCCTCCGCGCCGACCTCGCCCGACACACGGGTCACCTCGTCGGCGAAGGTCCGCAGCGTCTCCGTCATCTGGTTGATGGTGTCGGCGAGTTGGGCGATCTCACCGCGCGCGCTCACGGTGACCTTCTGCGACAGATCGCCGTTGGCGACCGCCGTCGTCACCTCCGCGATCCCCCGCACCTGATTGGTCAGGTTGCCCGCCATGGTGTTGACGGAATCGGTCAGGTCCTTCCACACACCGGCGACCCCGGCCACCTCGGCCTGACCGCCGAGCTCGCCCTCCGTACCCACCTCGCGGGCGACGCGGGTCACCTCGGACGAGAACGACGACAGCTGGTCCACCATCGTGTTGACGGTGTTCTTCAGCGACAGCATCTCGCCGGCCACGTTCGCCGTGACCTTCTGCGACAGATCACCGTTGGCGACCGCCGTCGTCACCAGCGCGATGTCCCGCACCTGCGCCGTCAGCTGGTTCGCCATCGTGTTGACGGAGTCCGTGAGGTCCTTCCAGGACCCGGACACCCCCCGTACGTGCGCCTGCCCGCCCAGGATGCCCTCGGTACCCACCTCGACGGCCACCCGCGTCACCTCGGACGCGAACACCGACAGCTGGTCCACGAGGTGGTTGACGGTACGCGCGACCTTGAGGAACTCCCCACGGAGCGGCCGCACCGTCCCGTCGGAACCCTCCGAACGCAAGTCCATCCGCTGTTCGAGGTCGCCCTCGGCGACCGCCGTCAGCACCCGGCTCACCTCGGACACCGGCCGCGCCAGATCGTCGACCAGCGCGTTCGCCGCCTCGATCGCCGCGGCCCAGGCGCCCTCGGTCGCCCCCGCCTCCAGCCGCTCGGACAGCTTGCCCTCGCGCCCGACCACCCGCCGCACCCGCGACAGCTCGCCGGTCACGTGCATCTGCCGGTCCGCGACCTCGTTGAAGACGGCCGCGATCTCCGCCATCACCCCGTCGCCGGAGACGGTCAGCCGCCTCCGCAGATTCCCGTCGCGCATCGACACCAGAGCGGACAGCAGCCGCTCCAGCGCCGCCGCGTCCACCTGCACCGTCCCCCCACGAGAACGCCCGCCCCTCGCGCGCGTACCGCTGCCGCCGCCGCGTCGCGCCGCCGTGCCAGACTCCACCGTGTCCCTCCCGAAAGGGGTCGACCGTTCCGCTCCGGCTCCCGCCGAAGCATGCCCAGTGTTTCACCGCGACCGAACCAGGCGATAACAGTTCGGCAGCTTCGCACAACGTCCCCACCCTCGGAGGGCGGAAACAGCGGAGACCGGCATCCGCGGGGACGGCGAAGGTAAGTAACCTGGCATCCGGCTGTCCAGCCGCCCCGGTCCGCCCGGCGGGGGCGGTGTGGCGCGTACGACCACCGGGCAGTGGGAGGGACAGACCGAGCATGGCAGAGCCGGGCGTCGAGACGCGTACGAGGAGTTCTGTGATCACCGCGCGGGCGACTGCCAGTTTCGAGCCCGTCGGACGGTCCGTCGCCGCCGCCCGGGCCTTCGTCCGGGACACCCTCCAGGGCTGGGGCCACCCGGAGCTCGTGGACGACGCCGTCGTCCTGACCAGCGAACTGGTGACCAACGCCGTCGTGCACGCCGGCACCTCCGCCGACGTCCTGTGCCTCCGCTCCGAGGACAGCGTCCGCGTCGAGGTCGCCGACCGCTACCCGGAGCGCGAGATCCCCGTCCAGAGCGGCCGCACGATCACGAGCCCGGACCGGGAGAACGGCCGCGGCCTGCTCCTGTGCGCCGCCCTCGCCGACCGCTGGGGCGTCGACTACTCCCCCACCCGCAAGCACGTCTGGTTCCACCTCGACCTCCCCCAGCGCCCCGTCGGCACCCGCTCCGCCGGCCCGGTCCTCCCCGACGCCCTCCTCCCGGCCGCCGACAGCCGCGTCCGCGTCGCCGTCGTCCAGATCGACAGCGGCGACGCGATCACCTCCTGGAACGAGGACGCGGAGGAGCTCTTCGGGTACGCCCCCGAGCAGGTCACCGGCAAGCCCCTGGGCGACCTCGCCGCCTGGCCCCACACCCCGGGCATCGGCACCGGCCTCGCCGAGGCCCTCCGCCTCTCCCGCTGGGAGGGCAGTTACGGGCTCCGCTGCGCCGACGGCCGCGTCATCCCCGTGTACGCCTCCCACCTGCGCGTCCGTGACGCCGAGGGCGAGCCCTCCACGGTCTGCCTGCTGGTACGCGAGGAGGAGCGCGCGGTCCTCCAGACCCCGCAGCGCCCGGCCGCCGACCCCGGCTCCGAGAGCCGCGCCACGGACCCCTTCGAGGTCTTCATCGGCTCCCCCGCCCCCGACGACCTGGACGGCCTGCTCCAGCGGACGGTCGAGCGGGCCCGGGACATGCTCGACGGCGACTCCGCCTTCCTCCTCCTGGCCACCGACGACGAGACGGAGCTGGAGGTGCGGGCGACGACGGGCCTCCCGGCGGCCCGCCAGCGCTTCGCCCGCGTCCCGGTGGAGACCGGCGCCAGCCGCTACGGCTCCGCCCGCATGCCCGCGGTCCATGAGGACCTGGCCGCCGTCCCCGGCGCCGTGCCCCTCCTCGAAGGCACCGGCATGCGCTCGGTCGTCACGGTCCCCCTCAAGGTCGAGGGCCGTCTCACCGGCTCCCTCGGCGTCGCCGCCGAGGCCGCGAACCGCTATTCGAACGAGGAGGCCCTCCGCCTCCAGTTCGCCGCCGACCGCATCGCCCTGGCCGTCGAGTCGGCCCGCCTGGGCGAGCTGGAGCGGCTCCGCCGCGGCTCCCTCAGCTTCCTCGTCGAGGCGTCCGACCTGCTGGCCGGCACCCTCGACCGCGACCAGACCCTGGCCCTCATGGCCCAGATGACGGTCCCGACCCTGGCCACCTGGTGCGCCGTCTACACCATCGCCGACCCGACCTCGGACCCGTACCTCTCGTTCGTGCTCCACGAGGACGAGGACCGCATCGACGGCCTCAAGGCCCTGCTGCTCTCCATCGCCCCGCCCGACCCGGTACCGTCCCCCGGCGCCCGCCTCTGGACGGCTCCCGGCGACGCCGCCCACCGGGCCGCCCTGGCGGCCTCGGCCCGCGAGCTGGACAACCTGGGCAGCCCGCTCTCCTCCGGCATCGACACCGCTCTGGCCACGGCCGGCGCGGTCGCCGGCGAGACGGTCGTCCTGCCCCTGGTCGCCCGCAACCGCGT
Source organism: Streptomyces sp. NPDC059201 (assembly GCF_042754585.1). Classification (NCBI taxonomy): domain Bacteria; kingdom Bacillati; phylum Actinomycetota; class Actinomycetes; order Kitasatosporales; family Streptomycetaceae; genus Streptomyces; species Streptomyces sp. NPDC059201. Next base: position 1,143 of record NZ_JBHZBB010000005.1, on the reverse strand, counting down.
GATCGGCATGCTGACCCTGGGCCGCCCGGCCGAGGACCACTTCCGCCAGGAGATCCTGGAGCTGGCCGAGGACCTCTCGCGCCGGGCCGCCCTGGCCCTGGACAACGCGCGCCTGTACTCGGAGCGCAACGCCATCAGCCAGTCCCTCCAGCGCAGCCTCCTCCCGCCCGACCTCCCCAAGATCCCCGGCGTCGAGGTGGACGTGATCTACCGCGCGGCCGGCGAGGGCAACGAGGTCGGCGGCGACTTCTACGACGTCTTCCCCATCCGGGAGGACGTGTACGGCTTCGCCATCGGCGACGTCTGCGGCACGGGCCCGGAGGCGGCGGCCGTCACGGGCCTGGCCCGGCACGCCCTGCGCCTCCTGGCCCGCGAGGGCTTCGGCGGCCCGGCCGTCCTGGAGCGCCTGAACGCGGCCATCCTCGACGAGGGAGCCCGCAGCCGCTTCCTGACCCTCCTGTACGGCGAGCTCCACCCGCAGGCGGACGGCTCCGCGCTCCTGAAGGTGGTCTGCGCCGGCCACCCGCTCCCGCTGCGCCTCCGCCCCGACGGCACGGTCACCCCGGCCGCCGAACCGCAGCCGCTGCTGGGCGTGATGGAGGACCTGGAGCTGCACGAGGAGACCTTCACGCTCGACCCGGGCGACGTCCTCCTCTGTGTCACGGACGGCGTCACCGAGCGCCGCGAGGGCACCCGCATGCTGGGCGACGACGGCCTCGCGGACGCCCTCAAGCTGTGTACGGGCCTGACGGCGGGCGCGGTCGGCGGCCGCATCCTCCGCGCGGTCGAGCGCTTCGCCCACGCCCCCGCCTCGGACGACATGGCCATCCTGACGATGCGCCTGAGGGAACCGGACCCCAGCTGACACAAGAACGGCCGGCGCCTCCCTGGGGAGGCGCCGGCCCTTTCCTCTATTCAATCCCGGAAACGCAAGAAGGCCCCCGCCAGATGGCGGGGGCCTTCTTTTCTCTGAGCCCTTTAACGGAATCGAACCGTTGACCTTCTCCTTACCATGGAGACGCTCTACCGACTGAGCTAAAAGGGCGGGTTGTTCGGCGGCGTCCTACTCTCCCACAGGGTCCCCCCTGCAGTACCATCGGCGCTGAAAGGCTTAGCTTCCGGGTTCGGAATGTAACCGGGCGT
>NZ_JBHZBB010000004.1:649980-795004 GCF_042754585.1 Streptomyces sp. NPDC059201 | reverse complement strand
GCCCGGTTACATTCCGAACCCGGAAGCTAAGCCTTTCAGCGCCGATGGTACTGCAGGGGGGACCCTGTGGGAGAGTAGGACGCCGCCGAACAATCATTGTGGGAAAGCCCCGCACCTCATGGTGCGGGGCTTTTCTGCGTTCTAGGCCGGCTTCACCAGCTGGGCGTCGTAGGCCAGGATCACCGCTTGGATGCGGTCCCTCGCACCCGCCTTCGCCAGGACGCGGCCCACGTGGGTCTTCACCGTGGATTCCGCGAGGTGCAGGCGTTCGGCGATCTCCGTGTTCGTCCAGCCCTGGCCGATGACCGTGAGGATCTCGCGCTCGCGGTCCGTGAGACCCGACAGGCGGGGGTCGTCTTGCGGTGCGGGGGCCGGGGCTGCCGTCGGGGACGCGGGCAGGTGGTGGATGTACGTGTCCAGGAGACGGCGGGTGAGGCTGGGGGCGACCACCGCGTCGCCCGCGGCCACCGCGCGGACGCCGGCGAGGAGTTCCTCGGGCTGGGCGTCCTTCACCAGGAAGCCGCTGGCGCCGGCGCGGAGACCCTCGTACGCGTACTCGTCCAGGTCGAACGTGGTGATGATGAGGACGCGGGTGCGGGCGCCGGCGGCGACGATGCGGCGGGTCGCCTCGATGCCGTCCAGACCCGGCATGCGGATGTCCATCAGGACCACGTCCGGGTGGTGGTCGGCGACCTGGCGCACGGCCTCGGCGCCGTTCGCCGCCTCCCCGACGACGGTCATGTCGTCCTGGCTCTCCAGGAGCATGCGGAAGCCGAAGCGCTGCATCGGCTGGTCGTCGGCGATCAGAACCGTCGTCACGAGCGGGAATCCTCCGGAGCGGAAGCGGAAGCGGAAGCGGGCGAGGGAGCGGTGGGGATGCGGAGCCGTACCTGCCAGCCGGTGCCGGACGGCAGGGGACCGCAGTCGAGTGTGCCGTCGTAGAGCGCCGCGCGCTCGCGCATTCCGGTGAGGCCCTGGCCCTGGCCGGGGGTGGCGGACGGGACACCCGTGTCGGTGACCGTGACCAGGACGGCGTCCGGGGCGGTCGTGAGGCGGACGGCGGCCCTGGCCGCGGAGCCCGCGTGCTTGAGGGTGTTCGTCAGGGACTCCTGGACCACGCGGTAGACCGTCAGCTGGGCCCCCGGTGGCAGGGACGGGAGCGGCGACGGCAGCTCCGCCGCGACCGGCAGGCCCGCCTTCCGTACGCCCTCCAGGAGGGAGTCCAGGTCCTCCAGGGTCGGCTGCGGGGAACGGGCGGCGGCGGGGGTGTCGTCTTCGGGGGCCGACAGGACGCCCAGCAGGCGGCGGAGTTCGTCCAGGGCCTGGCGGCTCGTGGTGCCGATGGCGTCCAGGGCCTGCGCGGCCCGCTCCGGGTTCTTGGCCGCCGCGTACCGGCCGCCGTCCGCGAGGCCGGTGATGACCGAGAGGTTGTGGCCGATGATGTCGTGCATCTCGCGGGCGATCCGGGCCCGTTCGGCCGCGGCCGCCAGCCGGACCTCCTGGTCGCGCTCGATCTCCAGGCGGCGGGCCCGGTCGACGAGGCTCGCGGTGTGGTCGCGGCGGGAGCGGACCGTGATGCCGACCAGGGCGACGAGGGCGTACGCCCACAGGGTGGGGACGACGTGCAGGTCCCACGCGTCGCCGTCGAAGCGGAGCCCGCCCGTCAGGATCGGCGCCAGGAGCAGGGCGAAGGCCCAGAGGAGGCGGCGCGGCGGGCGGGTCAGGGCGATGTGGAAGAGGGGCAGGAACTGGAGGAAGGCGGCCTGGAGGAAGGCCCCGGACACCTCGCTGACGAAGGCCGCCGCCGTCATCACGGCGAGGACCGTGGTGGGGTGGCGGCGGCGCGCGTACAGGGGGAGCGAGAGCGCGAGGCTGAGGACGACGATCAGGCCGGCGGGGAGGGAAGGGTCCCGGGCCACGTTCCGCCAGCCGCCCGCCGCGTCCACCAGGGCCGCCACCGTCCAGCCCAGCGTGAGCGCGCCGTCCCAGAGCCAGGGGCTGGCCGCGTCGACCGCCCGGACACGGGTGATCAGCTGGTGCGCGTACCGGCTGGGCGCCGTCGTCTCCGTCGTCACTCGGTCATCATCCCCGTACGTCCTGGCGGCGGAGGAGGAACGCGGGGACGGCCAGGGCCGCCGCCGTCCACAGCGCGAGGGCGAGCAGGGCGGCGCCGGCCGCGGGGGCGCCGGGGAGCGGGTCGGCCGAGCCGAGGACGCCGGCGGCCTGGGTGGGGAAGTACCGCAGCGCGGTGTCCACGGCGTCGTACGGGAGCATCCCGATGACCTCGGGCAGGACCAGGACGCCACCGATGAACGCGCCGAGCGCGCCGGGCACCGAGCGGAGGGCGGCGCCCAGGCCCAGGGCGATCAGGGCGAGCAGGGAGAGGCCCGCGGCGTTGCCCGCGAGGGCCCCGAGGACGCCGGTGTCGCCGAGGGAGGCGGCCTGGTCGGTGTCGGAGAGGAAGACCTGGGCGGTGAGGAAGGTCGTCAGGTTGGTGAGGAGGCTCAGCGCGAACACCGTCGCGCCGAGGATCCCGGCCTTCGCCCACAGCACCGGCAGGCGGCCGGGGACGGCGGTGAAGGTGGCGCGGGCGAGGCCGGAGGAGTACTCGCCGGCGGTGACGAGGATGCCGAGGACGGCGAGGCAGATGCCGCCCAGCTGCGAGCCGTAGAGGGAGAGGACGACGGTGTCGACGTCGGAGTCGCCGCCGCCGGAGGTGTACGTGCTGCCCATGAGGATGCCGACGCCGAGGACGAGCGCGACGGCCGACAGGACGGTGATCCAGGTCGAGCGGAGCGTCCACAGCTTGTGCCACTCGGAGCGCAGGACCCGGGGGAGGGTGATCCCGTAAGGGGTGGGGACGGTGGTCATGCCGCTGCTCCCTGGTGTGTGCCGTGGTACTCGACGGAGTCGTGGGTGAGGTCCATGAACGCCTGCTCCAGGGAGGCCGTCTCGGGGGTGAGGGCGTGGAGTTCGACGGTGTGGGCGGCGCAGATCCGGCCGATCGCGGGGGCGTCGAGGCCGGTGATCCGGAGGGTGCCGGGGGCCTCGGCGGTCGCGCGGGCGGGCGCCGGGAGGAGGCCGCGGAGGCGGTCGGCGTCGGGGGTGACGACGAGGACGGACGCCGCGCCCGCGTCCCGTACGAGATCGGTGACGGTGGTGTCGGCCAGGAGCCGGCCCTTGCCGATGACGACGAGGCGGTCGGCGGTCAGCGCCATCTCGCTCATCAGGTGCGAGGAGACGAGGACCGTGCGGCCTTCGGCGGCGAGGGAGGTGAGGAGGGTGCGGACCCAGCGGACGCCCTCCGGGTCGAGGCCGTTGACGGGCTCGTCGAGGACGACGGCGGACGGGTCGCCGAGGAGGGCGGCGGCGATGCCGAGGCGCTGGCCCATGCCGAGCGAGAAGCCCTTCACGCGGCGTCCGGCGGCGTCCGCGAGACCGGTGACGCCGAGGACGTGCTCGACGCGGGACCGGGGGATGCCGTGGGTGTGGGCGAGGGCCATGAGGTGGTGGAAGGCGGTGCGGCCCGGGTGGAAGGAGCGGGCGTCGAGGAGGGCGCCGACCTGGGTGAGGGGCGCCGGGTGGGCGGCGTACGAGCGGCCGTCGACGGTGGCGGTGCCGTGGGTGGGGGCGTCGAGGCCGAGGATCATGCGCAGGGTGGTGGACTTGCCGGCGCCGTTCGGGCCGAGGAAGCCGGTGACGGTGCCCGGGTGGACGGTGAATGAGAGGTCCCGGACGACGGTCCGGTCGCCGTACCGCTTGGTGAGTCGCTCTGCTCGGATCATGCTCCCGACGCTACGGAGCGGGCGGGGCGCGGGAATCCGACCGTGGTCGGCAGCCGCGCGGGCGGTGTCGTACCGGGGTACGACGGCAGGGCTCTGAGCTGGGAATTCCCTTGTGGGCGAACGGGGTGGCGGGTGAGGATGCCGCATGAACTTCGAGATCCGTACCGTCCTGGCCGACGAGTGGGAGAAGGCGCGCGAGCTGCGGCTCGCCGCGCTCCTGGACCCCGTCGCGCACCTCGCCTTCCTGGAGACCCACGCGGACGCGGTGGCGCGGCCCGACGACTTCTGGCGGGAGCGGACGGCCGCGGCGTCGGAGACCGGGGACGGGCGGAGGCGGCAGTTCGTCGCCGAGGCGGCGGACGGGCGCTGGCTGGGCACGGTGTCGGTGCTGGTGGAACGGCCGTCGGACGAGGCGGGGTTCGGGGAGCCGGCGAAGGTCGACCAGACGCACCTGGTCGGCGTGTTCGTCCGGCCCGAGGCGCGCGGCGCCGGCGTGATCGACGCGCTGTTCCGGGCGGCCGTGGAGTGGTCGTGGACGGTGGAGGGGGTCCGGCGGGCCCGCCTGTACGTGCACGAGGAGAACGCGCGGGCCGCCGCCTTCTATCGCCGTTTCGGCTTCGCCCCGTCGGGCGAGCGGGTGCCGATGCCGGGCGGCACGGGCGCGTACGAGATCGAGTACGAGCTGCTGCCGCCCGGGAGCGCCCGGCACGGGGAGTACGTCCTGCGGGCGATCCGCTCCGGCGAGTGGGAGCGGGTGCGCGAGCTGCGCCTGGCGGCCCTTCAGGACCCGGTGGCGGCCCTCGCGTTCGTGGAGTCGTACGAGGAGGGCGTGGCCCGTCCGGACTCCTTCTGGCGGGAGCGGGCCGAGGGCGGCTCGGAGGACCGGGGCACCTGGATCCGGCAGTTCGTGGCCGAGGCGCCGGACGGGCGCTGGGCGGGCACGGTGACGGTGCTGATGGAGCGGCCGGAGGACGGGCGGGCGCTGTTCGGCGACGAGGTGACGGAGCCGCAGGGGAATGTGGTGGGCGTGTACGTGCGCCCGGAGGCGCGGGGCGCGGGGCTGGTGGACGCGCTGCTGCGGGTCGCCGTGGAGTGGTCGTGGGCGCAGGAGCCGGCGCTGGAGCGGGTGCGGCTCTTCGTCCACGAGGAGAACGCGCGGGCCGCTGCCGTCTACCGGCGCCTCGGCTTCGTGCCGACCGGGGGCCGCGCGGACACCTTGGGCTCGGGCGCGCCGCGCGACCTGGAGTACGAGCTGCGGCGGGAGGGCTCGCCGCGTCCGTGACCAGGCGCCGGGTGCCGGTCAGGGGGTGACGGAGTGCTCCGGCCAGCGGCTGCGGGACTGTTCGGGGGAGCGCATCAGGGCGAGGGTGGGGAGGCCGCGGGCCGGGCCGTCGGCGAGGAGCGAGGGCAGCTCGGGGAGGGGCGCGACGGCGGCGACGTCGTCGAGCACCAGGGTGAGTGGTGGGTCGAGCCGACCGTCGGATGACCGTGCGGCCATGCGGCGGCCGTGCTCGACCACGTTCGACGCGAGCGCGGTGAGGAGGGGCATCGCGCCCGGGTGGGTGCGCGGATCCTCGATCGCTTCGCCCACCACGTAAAGGGTGCCCGCTTCGGTGAGGAAAGATGCCAGAGACAGCGAATCCGTTCGATTCGGGGTGCACGCCTGGCGGATGTGGACCGAGGAGAAGGCGGAGAAGGCACGGGCCGTCAGTTCCTGGGCCAGGCGCCGGCTCTCCGGGTGGGCGGTGAGCGCCGATTCGAGCAGTCCGGCGAGGCCGGAGGCGGCCTTGGGGTGGCCGCGGAGGATGCGTACCGGCTCGTGGGCGTCGGTGCCCTGGGCCCAGCGGTGGACCTGGCGGAACGGGCGGCCGTCCACGGCGGCGGCGTGCAGCCAGCAGCGCAGGAGCGTTTCGGCGGTGGTGGCCGTGGCCGCGTCGAGCCGGGCGTGCGGCCGGACCGGGGCGAGCAGGGCGGCGGCGCGGGCCTGGGCGGTGTCCGGGTCGGCGCAGCCCTCGGCGGGGGACCAGTGGAGGCGGGCCGGGGTGTCGCAGAGGTGGCCGGGGTCGTACACGAGGACCGGGCCGAGCTTGCCGCGGACGTCCTTGGTGTCGGCCCAGACGGTGGGGTCGGAGGTGACGACCAGGACCGGGCCCTCGGCGTCGCGGATCGCCTGGACGGCGAGCGGGCGGCGGGTGTCGGGCGGGCCGTAGACGGTGCCGAGGGTGGGGCTGGGCGCTTCCGGCGGGGCGGGGGTGGGGGCCGGGGATGGTGCCGGTGACGGCTCCTTCGGGGCGGTCTTCTGTATCGGTACGGGTACGGGGTCGGGCTTCTCCCGTACGGACGCCTGTACGGGTTCCGGCGCGTGGGCCGGCTCCGGGGCGCGTACCGGGGCGGCGTTTCCGGCGTACGCCCCCGACCTGCGGTGGGCGCGGACGGCGCGCCAGCGGGCGAAGGTGCCGAGGAGGAAGACGGCGAGGACGATGAGGATCATCGCCTGGCCGATCACCAGACCCCAGAAGAGGCCGTAGCCGGAGAGCTGCCCGGGCGGGGTGGCCGGCCAGGCCGCCGCCAGGTCGGTGGGTGCGATCGCCAGCGAGCGGAGGGCCGGCGGGGTGCCGGTGAGCTCGACCCCGTCCGGCCAGGCGCCGTGGGCGAAGAACCCGGCGAGTCCGGTCGCGGACCAGACGAGCAGGGCCAGGCCGAGGATCAGGGCGAAGAGCCCGACCAGGAACCCGTCCGAGACGCCGCCGCCCTGCCTCTGCCGTGCCTCCGTCACGTCACGCCACCGTCGACTGGGGGTTGTCGGTCACGTGCTCGCTCATCTGCCGCTCCATCAGGAGGGCGCGCTGCTCGGTCTCCCATTCCAGCTCCGGGTCGGCGGGGCCTGAGGACTCGGTCATGGCGCGGTCGGTGTAGACGAGGGGGCGTTCCCGCTCGGTGATGAGGTGTTTGACCACCTGCACGTTGCCGTTGACGTCCCAGACGGCGATGCCGGGGGTGAGGGTCGGGATGATCTCGACGGCCCAGCGGGGCAGCCCGAGGACGCCGCCGGTGTGGCGGGCCTCGTCGGCCTTCTGGGCGTAGACGGTCCGGGTGGAGGCCATCTTGAGGATGGCGGCGGCCTCCTTGGCGGCCGCTCCGTCGACGACGTCCGAGAGGTGGTGGACGACCGCGACGAAGGACAGGCCGAGGCGCCGGCCGAACTTGAGGAGGCGCTGGAACAGCTGGGCCACGAAGGGGCTGTTGATGATGTGCCATGCCTCCTCGACGAGGAAGATGCGCTTCTTCCGGTCGGGGCGGATCCAGGTGTGTTCCAGCCACACGCCGACGATCGCCATGAGGATGGGCATGGCGATGGAGTTGCGGTCGATGTGGGAGAGGTCGAAGACGATCAGGGGCGCGTCGAGGTCGATGCCGACCGTGGTCGGGCCGTCGAACATGCCGCGCAGGTCGCCGTCGACGAGCCGGTCGAGCACCAGGGCGACGTCCAGGCCCCAGGCCCGTACATCGTCTATGTCGACGTTCATCGCCTCCGCCGACTCGGCCTCGGGGTGGCGCAGGCGCTCGACGATGTCGGTGAGGATCGGCTGGCGGTCGGCGATGTGCTCGTTGACGTGGGCGTGGGCGACCTTGAGGGCGAAGCCGGAGCGCTCGTCGAGGCCGTGGCCCATCGCCACCTCGATGATGGTGCGGAGCAGGGCGAGCTGGCCGGTGGTGGTGATGGCGGGGTCGAGCGGGTTGAGGCGGATCCCGGCGTCGTTGGCGACCATGGGGTCCAGGCGGATGGGGGTTATCCCCAGCTCCTGGGCGATGAGGTTCCATTCGCCGACGCCGTCCTCGCCCTGGGCGTCGAGGACGACGACCTGCCGGTCGCGGAAGCGGAGCTGGCGGAGGACGTACGTCTTCTCCAGCGCGGACTTGCCGTTGCCGGACTCGCCGAGGACGAGCCAGTGGGGGGCGGGGAGCTGCTGTCCGTACAGCTGGAAGGGGTCGTACACGTAGCCCTTGCCGCTGTAGACCTCGCGGCCGATGATCACGCCGGAGTCGCCGAGGCCGGGGGCGGCGGTGGGCAGGTAGACGGCCTGGGCCTGCCCGGTGGAGGTGCGGACGGGCAGGCGGGTGGTCTCCACCTTCCCGAGGACGAAGGAGGTGAAGGCTTCGGTGAGGACGGACAGCGGATCTCGCATCGGTCGGTGCCCCTTCGGCCCTAGCGGCGGATGCCGGTCGCGAACGGCAGGGTGTTCACAAAGGCCCGGTGGTGCTCGCGGTCGCACCACTCCAGCTTGAGGTACGACTTGCCGGCGGAGGCCCTGATCGTGCGCTTGTCCCGGGCCAGGGCCTCGGGCGAGCGCGCCGATACGGTGATGTACCCGACGAGGTTGACGCCTGCCGCGCCGCTGGCGAGATCTTCACCCCGCTGGTCGAGCCGGCCGTGGGCGGCGATGTCGCGCGGGTCGACGGTGCGGTTCATCTTGGCCTGGCGGGACGCCTCGGCCTCGTCGTTGGTCTTCTCGGTGAGCATGCGCTCGATCGCGACCTCGGTGGGCTCCAGGTCCATGGTGACGGCGACGGTGCGGATGACGTCGGGGGTGTGGACGAGGAGCGGGGCGAGGAAGTTGACGCCGACCGGGGTCATGGGCCACTCCTTGACCCAGGCGGTGGCGTGGCACCAGGGGGCGCGGGTGGAGGACTCGCGGGTCTTGGCCTGGAGGTAGGTGGCCTCCATGGCGTCGAGTTCGGCGGGCCAAGCGTTTCGTTTCGTCATGGCCTGGATGTGGTCGATCGGGTGGTCCGGGTCGTACATGGAGTGGACCAGGGAGGCGAGCCGGGACTGGCCGAGGGGCTGGCGGACCCGGATGTCGGCCTCGGTGAGGCGGGCGCAGATGTCGGTGAGTTCGCGGGCCATGACGACGGCGAGGCCGCCGTCGCGGTCGAGGCGGCGGGCGCCGGTGGCGTGCCGGGTGGCGTGGGCCATGGCGTTGGCCTCGGCGGCGAGGTCGCGGGTGTAGTGCATGCAGGCGACGAGGTAGGCGCGGTGCTGCTCGCTGGAGGTGGAGACCATGGACTGGAGCTGGTCGTAGGACTCCTGGAGCCAGCCGGGGGCGGCCGGGTCGCCGCGCTGGGCGACGTCCTTGGCGTGGGCGTCGGGGTCGGCGGGGAGGGTGCGGGCGAGCATCTGGAGGCGGGTGACGAAGCCGTCTCCGTTGGCGACGTGCTTGAGGAGGGTGCCGAAGCGGTCGACGAGGGCTTCCTGGTCCTCGGAGTCGCGCAGGCCGACGCCGGGGCCCTCGATCTCGATGGCGGCGGTGACGGTGCGGCGGTCGGCGTGGAGGAGGACGGCGATCTCGTCGGGGCCGAAGGGGGCGGAGAGCCAGCTGACGCGGCCGATGCCGGGCGGGGGGCCGACCTCGACCTCGCGGCCGTCGAGGCGGGTGCCGGCCTCGGTGGCGGCGGAGCGGTAGGCGGTGCCGCGCTTGAGCATCCGCTTGTAGCTGCGGTTGATCTCGAACCACTTGTAGAACGTGCGCTGCTTGTACGGGAGGTACACGGCGGCGATGGCGAGCATGGGCAGGCCGGCGAGGAGCGCGATCCGCAGGGGGAGGAGGGGGATGAGGAGCCCGCTCATCATGCCGAGGAAGGCGCCGGCGACGATCAGGGCGATCTCGCCGGTCTCGCGGTTCTTGCCGACGATCGCGTTCGGCCGGGCGCGGCCGATGAGATACGTGCGGCGGGGCGTGACCGGCTGGGACTGGGTCGTCAACGCCCTGCACCTCCAGAGTTCTTGCGGTTGCTGTGCGGGGTGCCCGCGGTGGGGCTGCTGGTACGGGGCGGGGGCGTGGAGCCGTTGCCCTGGGGGGTGCGGCTGCTGTGGGCGGCGACGCCGCCGGAGAGCTGGTTCGCGGGGCGGGGGGTGGCGGAGGAGGATGCCTGGCCGCCGCCGGAGCCGCTGTCGCGGGTGCTGTGGGTCTTGATGCCCTGGGAGACGAGGGAGGCGGGGGAGGAGATGACGGCGGCGGCGGCGTTCTCCCCGGCGCGGTGGAGGCGGTTGTTGCGGGAGGCGACGATCTCGTCGCCGAAGCCGGGGACGAAGCGGTAGATCATCGCGGAGGCGAAGATGGCGAGCAGGATGATCGCGAGGCCGGAGACGACGGCGGAGAAGGAGTCGGGTCCGGTGCCGGAGGAGAGGGCGCCGGCGAGGCCGAGGACGATGACGATGATCGGCTTGACCAGGATGACGGCGATCATGATGCCGGCCCAGCGGCGGACGTGGCCCCACATGTTCTTGTCGACGAGGCCGGAGTAGACGACGACGCCGAGGAGGGCGCCGACGTAGAGGAGGACGGCGCGGAGGAAGAGCTCCAGGTAGAGGACGCCGGCGGCGAGGACGGTGACCAGGCTGACGATGATCAGCATGATCGGTCCGCCGCTGATGGAGTCGCCCTTCTGGAGGGCCTGCTTGAACGCGCCGAAGAACACGTCGGTCTGCTGGCCGGTGCCGGAGGCGATGACCTCGGTGATGGCGTCGGTGGCGTTGACGACGGTGTAGAGGATCAGCGGGGTGAAGGCGGAGGCGAGGACGGTCAGCCAGAGGAACCCGACGGCCTCGGAGAGCGCGGTGGTGAGCGGGACGCCGCGCATGGCGCGCTTGGCGACGGCGAGGAGCCAGAGGAGGACGGTGAGGAAGGTGGCGGCGGCGAAGACGACGGCGTACCGGGACAGGAACTCGGTGTTCGTGAAGTCGACCTCGGCGGTCTCCTTCACGGCCTTGGAGAGATAGTCGACGACGGCTACGGCGGCGTCGGCGCAGCCACGGGCGAGGGAGGAGAGGGGGTCGAGGGCGCTCGCCGGGTCGTTGACCGTCCCGGACGAGGAGCCTCCGCCACCGGTGCCGCCGGTTCCCTGCCCTTCGCAGTAGTCCCGGGCGGTGTCGCTGAGCAGTTCGCACGGGTTGGCGCTGGTGCTCGGCGCGGGGGTTGCGGTGCCCGGGGGAGTGGCGGGCGGTGTCGGGGTGGGGTCGGCGAGGGCGCGGCCCGCGAAGAGGACGACGGCCACCTGGGCGGAGCCCAGTACGGCGGCGGCGCGGGCGAGGAGGGCGGCGGGCCTACCGGGCATAGGTGAAGCCTCCGAACTGTTCGACGGCGTCCGCCATGTCCTGGGCCGAGGAGGCCCGCTGGTCGCGGCCGACCGGGACCGGACCGTCCTTCTGGCTGACGTCGACGATCTTCCAGTCGCCGCCGGTCCAGAGGAGCTCGTACGTCTTGGTGTACCAGGCTTCGGAGACCGGGTTCTTCGACGCCTCGCCCGCGAGGCCGAACAGGTACGAGTGCCAGACGGAGACCGTGGCCCGGTCCTGCGCGTACGCCTCCACCTTGGTCCCCACGGGGATGGTCCGGGCGACGAAGGTGAGCCCCTGAGGGGCGGTGCCGTCCTCCTGGAGGCCCATGCGGCCGAGGAGCGCCTTGTCGCCGTAGCCCTTGTCGAGGTCCGCGACGCGGGCGTCGGCCACCTCGGGGGCGTAGACGGCTCGTACCAGGGCCTCGCGGGGGCCCTTCTGGTACATGTCCGTGGAGCCCAGGGCTGCTGCGTAGTTGGCGGCGGCGCTTTGGGCGCCTTGTTCGTTCTGGGGGTGGCCGGTGGGGACGGTGCCGTTGGTGCCGGTGACCGGGCGGGTGCCGGTGGGGGCGGTGGCGGCGGGCTTGCCGGGGGTGCCGGAGGAGGGGGGCGTGTCGGCGGGGTCGCCGCCGCGGTTGGCGAGGGCGATGGCGGCGACGAGGAGCACCACCACGCCCACGCCCATGAGCAGGGAGCGGGAGCCGCGGGCGGGGCGGCGGGGGCCGCCGTGGACGTCACCGGTGTTGCCCTCGGGCAGGCGGGTACGGGTCTGGCCCGAGCCGCCGTAGCCGTCGTGCTCGTCGCCGGGACTCATGCCGGGTACGCCCCCTCGTTCGTTCGCGGGTACGACAGTGCTGACAGTGCTGACAGTCGTGTTCGTGGTGCTGGGTGACCGTGCGTCAGGGGACGTGCGGTCAGATCGCCATTCCGTAGACGATGGTGAAGAGCGTCCCGAGGGATCCGATGATGAAGACGCCGGTGAGACCGGCGACGATCAGTCCCTTGCCCTGTTCCGCGCTGAACGTGTCGCGGAGAGCGGTCGCGCCGATGCGCTGTTTGGCCGCTCCCCAGATGGCGATGCCGAGGCAGAGCAGGATGGCCACGGCCATCACGACCTCGATCATGATCTTGGCTTCGGCACCGAGGCCCCCGAAAGGGCCCCAGTTCGGGGCGATTCCACCGATGATGGTGGTGATGTCGCCCTTCTCGGCCGCCAGGTACATATAACTCACCGCCCCTGTCGGGTCGTTGGTCACCCCTGCCGGACGGCATGGGTCATCGCCACTATCTTCGCTGATGAAACCGCTCGCGTGTGACGGCTTGACGGCTCTCTTTACCCGATCCCCGCACACTTGACCGGTCTGACCGTCTTGACCTGCGGCGGTGCGGCCGGATTCCATGCGAAGAAGCGTATGGTCACTCTGTGTATCACGGAGGGTGACTCCGGGCAATGATTGTCGTTGTTGCACTCTTGGGGCCGCGTCGGGCCGACACCGTCCCCAAGAGGGGCCGACCCGCCTAGACTGGCGCCGAGGGGCGTACTGCCAGGGACCGAGGGGTGGTTGACGGTGCGTAGGGCGGGCAAGGCGTGGCTGCTGACCGGCGGGGCCTTCGGGCTCTGTGCCGGCTTCCTGGCCCTGCTCCTGGTCGGTACGTACGCGGCGGCTGCCGGTTTCCTCGGCGGCGCGGGCTCGGCGGCGACCGGCACGGTGTCGCTGGCCAAGGGTTCGGTGCCGGCGATGTACCAGGGGCTCGTACAGCGCTGGGGGAACCTCTGCCCCGCCATCAACCCCGCGCTCCTCGCCGCGCAGCTCTACCAGGAGAGTGGCTGGAATCCGCGGGCGGTGTCCCCGGCGGACGCGCGGGGCATCGCGCAGTTCATCCCCGCGACCTGGGCGAGTTACGGCGTCGACGGCGACGGCGACGGCGACAAGGACATCTGGGACCCGAAGGACGCGATCCCCTCGGCCGCCACGTACGACTGCGCCCTGGCCGGCGACGTGAAGAGCGTGCCGGGCGACCCGGTGAGCAACATGCTGGCCGCGTACAACGCGGGCCCCTACGCGGTCATCGACAACCGGGGCGTCCCGCCCTACCGCGAGACGCAGAACTACGTGCGGATCATCCGCTCCCTGGAGAAGAGCTTCGCCCGCCCGCAGGGCCGGCTCGCCCCCTCGCACCAGGCGGCGGGCGCGATCCACTACGCGCAGGGCAAGCTGGGGACCCCGTACCTCTGGGGCGGCACGGGCACGGACGCGCAGGGCGGGCGTTTCGACTGCTCGGGCCTGACCCAGGCCGCGTACGACGCGGTGGGGATCAAGCTGCCGCGGGTGGCGAACGACCAGTACAACGCGGGTCCGCATCCGAGCCGTGACGAGCTGCTCCCCGGTGACCTCGTCTTCTTCTCCGACGACCTGACGAATTCGCGGGCGATCCGTCACGTCGGCATCTACGTGGGCGGCGGCTACATGATCGACGCGCCGCGGACCGGCGCGGTCATCCGCTTCGACCGGATCGACACCCCCGACTATTTCGGGGCGACCCGGGTCACCGAGGACGGCGCCGCCGCCCTCCCCACCCGTCCTCCCGGCACACAGGCGTGATCTGACGCTCCGACTGGCCGGAACTCTCCGTCAGGCACAGGCCCTGAGCTGCGGGGGAGCGTCACTCTTCGGTAACGTCGTCATGATCCAGCGGTGACGGCGGAACGAGTGCCTCAGGAGGTTCGTTCCCCCACCGACGACTCTGACCACGTCTGAACCGCGGGGGTTGGACACAGACACGAGAGCAAGGGGCCGCGGCAGATGGCTGAACTCGCATCGGACGGTTCGAGTCCCGATGTCGGCCTGCTGTACGACATCAACGGGCTGGCGAAGTCCGCTCCCCCGTGGTTCGACCGGGTCATGGAGTTCACCGGTGAGTACGGGATCATGCTCGCGATGGTGCTCGTCACGCTCTGGTGCTGGTGGAGCGTCCGCCGGCGCGGCGCCCTCGCGGACTCCGTCTCGGCCGTCGCCGGCATCGTCTGGGCCCCGCTCGCGGCCGGCGTCGCCCTCCTCGTCAACATCCCCATCCGCGGCTTCGTCGAGCGCCCCCGCCCCTTCGAGGACCACGACGGCCTGGAGGTCCTGGTCGAGGGGAAGACGGACTACTCCTTCGTCAGCGACCACGCCACCATGGCGATGGCGATCGCCGTCGCCCTCTTCGTCGCCGACCGCCGCTTCGGCCTCGCCGCCATCGGCCTCGCCCTCGCCGAGGGCTTCGCCCGCGTCTACATGGGCGTCCACTACCCGACCGACGTCATCGGCGGACTCGCCCTCGGCACCGCCGTCGCGCTGCTCCTCGCCCCGCTGACGCTGGCGCTGCTCACCCCGCTGGTCTCCGCCGTCGCCCGCTCGCGGCGCGGCGGGTGGCTGGTCCGCTCCCGCCGGGCCGACGCGACGGCGGCCACCCGTCCGGAGACGGTCGGCATCCCCGAGCCGCGCCTCGGCGGCACCGCCGAGGACGGGCAGGGCGAGAAGGGTCTCGCGGCCTAACGCCGTACTTCCCGGCGACCTGCCGCGCTCGCGGAGTCCGCGGGGTGGGTGGGGTGTGTGGGGTCGGTGGGGTCCGTGGCGGCCTGGTGGGCGGCGGCGTCGGTACGGGCGCGGTCCCGGGAGCGCCGGGCCGGGCCGCTCCATCCGCAGGTGCAGCGGGCCAGGGCGAAGGAGCCACGCTCCTGCGTCGTCGTGTGATGCGGACCGGTCGCGGGCTGCTCATGCACGCCCCCACCGTACTGCGCGTGACGGCTCGCCCGTGCCGTCGTTATCCGCATCGGGAATCCAGGTTTTTGGGGGTCGACGGGCGATGGTGGTGCAGCGGTACGGGCGTCCGCACGGTCTCGGCGGCGGGGCGCTCGCCGTCACCGTCTCCCTGGTCACCGCGTCCCTGGTCGTCGCGGCGGTCACCGGGTGCGCCGCCGCCGAGGACCAGGCTCCGCCGCCGGACCCGGCCGGCGCCGTGCGGGGCGCCGCCGACGCGCTGGTCAGGGCGGGCAGCTCCAAGGCGTCGACCGCGATGGAGATGGCCGCCGGCGGGACCCGGGTCACCATCCGCGGCGAGGGCGGCTACGACTTCCGCCGCCGCACCGGCCACCTCCAGGTGGTGCTCCCCAAGGACGCGGCCGGCACCAGCGCGCACCGGCCGATCACCGAGCTGCTCACCCCCGGCGCCCTGTACATGAAGAACCGCGGCGCGGGCGTCCCCGCCGACAAGTGGGTCCGGGTCGACACCACCACCCTCGACGACGGGAACCTGGTCACCGGCGGGGCCACCGACCCGGGCGCCGCGGCCGAGCTGCTGCGCGGGGCGCGGGAGGTGGAGTACGTGGGGGAGACCGAGCTCGCGGGCGTGAAGGTCCGGCACTACCGGGGCGTCGCCGACATCGGCGCGGCGGCGAAGGCGGCGGCGCCGCAGCTGCGGGGCTCGCTCGCCGCGGCGGCGAAAGGGTTCACCACCGACGCGGTGCCCTTCGACGCGTACCTCGACGGGGACGGGCGGCTGCGGAAGGTCCGCCACCAGTTCAGTTTCAGCAACCAGGGGCGCACGGTCGCCGTCGCCTCGACGACGCTGCTGTACGGCTTCGGGGCGCGGGTCACGGTGACGCTGCCGGACGGCCGGGACATCTACGCGGGCAAGGTCGAGGTCTGAGCCCCGCGCCGCCCGCCGCCGTCGGAGGCTGCCTCCGGTCGGCCGTCGTGGTTCGGACCATCGTCAAATGGTCCGTCCGTGTCATGCGCGGTCCGTGGCCCGATCCCTACGCTGGGACACCGACTCCGGCAGGAACTCCGGCAGGAAGAGGTGAAGGCGCGTGGCTCCGCCCGGTACCGCAACCGCGACCGCTGACCCCGACGGCGTCGCTCTTGCCGAGATAGAGCTGTGCGGCGAACTGATGATCGCCGCCTCGGCAGCGGACGGGGAACGGCTCAGCGCCGACCTGATCGACGAGGTGCTCCGGGTCGAACCGGCCGGCTGAGCGCGTCGGGGAGCGGGGCTCAGGTGCGGAGCATCCGGCCGATCGCCTTGGTGGCCTCCTCGACCTTGGCGTCGAGGTCGCCGCCGTGGGCCGCCGCGTCGGCCACGCAGTGCCGCAGGTGCTCCTCCAGCAGCTGGAGGGCGAAGGACTGCAACGCCTTCGTGGAGGCCGAGACCTGGGTGAGTATGTCGATGCAGTAGACGTCCTCGTCGACCATCCGCTGGAGACCGCGGATCTGGCCCTCGATCCGCCGCAGCCGCTTGAGGTGCTCGTCCTTCTGCTTGTGGTAGCCGTGCACCCCGTGCGCGTGGTCGGCCGGCTCGACGGATCCGGCGGCCTCGGGGGTGACCTGGTCCGCCTCGGTGGTCGTCATCGCGTCCTCCCGTTGTCCAGATAAGGGGGTGTATACCCCTCGTGGGTATATGGTACCGATCCCCGCCGAATGGGGGGCGGGGGTCTCGTGCAGATCACTGTGCCTGATGGGCGACACTGAGAGGACGCCGGTTAGCCGTGGCTGGATGATGCGCCTAGCATCAGCCTGACCGAAACCCAGCACCCCGAGGACCTCACGTGCGATTTCGTCTGACCCCCAGGGAGACGAGCTTCTACGACATGTTCGCCGCGTCCGCGGACAACATCGTCACGGGCTCGAAACTCCTGATGGAACTCCTGGGAGCGGACATCTCCGCCCGGGCCGAGATCGCGGAGCGGATGCGGGCAGCGGAGCACGCCGGTGACGATGCCACCCATGCGATCTTCCACCAGCTGAACTCCTCGTTCATCACGCCGTTCGACCGTGAGGACATCTACTCCCTCGCCTCGTCCCTCGACGACATCATGGACTTCATGGAGGAGGCCGTCGACCTGGTCGTCCTCTACAACATCGAGGAACTGCCCAAGGGCGTCGAGCAGCAGATCGAGGTGCTGGCCCGGGCGGCGGAGCTGACCGCGGAGGCGATGCCGCACCTGCGGACGATGAACAACCTCACCGAGTACTGGATCGAGATCAACCGGCTGGAGAACCAGGCCGACCAGATCCACCGCAAGCTGCTCGCCCATCTCTTCAACGGCAAGTACGACGCCATCGAGGTGCTCAAGCTCAAGCAGGTCGTGGATGTGCTGGAAGAGGCGGCCGACGCCTTCGAGCACGTGGCGAACACCGTGGAGACCATCGCGGTCAAGGAGTCCTGAGGCTTCGTGGACACCTTCGCTCTGATCGTGACCATCGGTGTCGCGCTCGGCTTCACGTATACGAACGGCTTCCACGACTCCGCCAACGCGATCGCCACCTCGGTGTCGACGCGGGCGCTGACCCCGCGCGCGGCACTCGCGATGGCGGCGGTCATGAACCTCGCGGGCGCCTTCATGGGCAGCGGGGTCGCCAAGACGGTCAGTGAGGGCCTGATCGAGACGCCGCACGGCGACAAGGGGATGGGCATCCTCTTCGCCGCGCTGGTCGGCGCGATCATCTGGAACCTGGTCACCTGGTACTTCGGCCTCCCGTCCTCCTCCTCGCACGCGCTGTTCGGCGGCATGGTGGGCGCGGCGCTGGCTGGTGGCACCGAGGTGATCTGGGGTGGCGTCCTCGACAAGGTCGTCATCCCCATGTTCATCTCGCCGGTCGTCGGTCTCGTCGCCGGTTACCTGGTCATGTGCGGGATCATGTGGCTGTTCCGCCGGGCCAACCCGCACAAGGCCAAGCGCGGCTTCCGTATCGCGCAGACGGTGTCGGCGGCGGGCATGGCCCTCGGCCACGGTCTCCAGGACGCGCAGAAGACGATGGGCATCGTGGTGATGGCCCTGGTCATCGCCGATGTGCAGCAGGCCGGGGACGACATCCCGGTGTGGGTGAAGATCGCCTGTGCCGTGATGCTCTCGCTCGGTACGTACGCGGGCGGCTGGCGCATCATGCGGACCCTCGGCCGCAAGATCATCGAGCTGGACCCGCCGCAGGGCTTCGCCGCGGAGACGACCGGCGCGTCGATCATGTTCGGCTCGGCGTTCCTCTTCCACGCGCCGATCTCCACGACGCACGTCATCACCTCCGCGATCATGGGCGTGGGCGCGACGAAGCGGGTGAACGCGGTGCGCTGGGGCGTCGCGAAGAACATCATCCTCGGCTGGTTCATCACGATGCCGGCGGCGGCGATCGTCGCGGCGCTGAGCTTCTACGTGGTGCAGCTCTTCTTCGGCTGACGGCCGGCCGTGCGCCCGGGCCCTGCTGGGGGTCCGGGGGTCGTCCCCCGGGGGATGCAGTATCACGATGCCGGCGGCGGCGATCGTCGCGGCGCTGAGCTTCTACGTGGTGCAGCTCTTCTTCGGCTGACGGCTGACAGTCGTACGAAAGTGGTCGGGCCCGGCTCCCCTGGGGGGAGCCGGGCCCTTTCGTCTTGCGGTGGCACCGCCATGCAGCACCGCAGACGTTGGTTGCCCGGCACCGTGCGCGAGGTGGGCCGGGGGCGATGTGGTCGCCCCCGGTGGTCGGTGCGCATGGGCGGGACGTGCTGGTTATCCGAAGCGGCCGGAGATGTAGTCCTCGGTCGCCTGGACGCTGGGGTTGGAGAAGATGCGCTCGGTGTCGTCGAGCTCGATGAGCTTGCCGGGCTGGCCGACGGCGGCCAGGTTGAAGAAGGCGGTGCGGTCCGAGACGCGGGCGGCCTGCTGCATGTTGTGCGTCACGATGACGATCGTGAAGCGCTCCTTCAGCTCGCCGATCAGGTCCTCGATCGCGAGCGTCGAGATCGGGTCGAGGGCCGAGCAGGGCTCGTCCATCAGCAGGACGTCCGGCTCGACCGCGATGGCGCGGGCGATGCACAGGCGCTGCTGCTGACCGCCGGAGAGGCCGGAGCCCGGCTTGTTGAGGCGGTCCTTGACCTCGTTCCAGAGGTTCGCGCCCTTGAGGGAGCGCTCCACGGTCTCGGCCAGCTCGGCCTTCTTGTAGGAGCCGTTGAGCCGCAGGCCCGCCGCCACGTTGTCGAAGATCGACATGGTGGGGAAGGGGTTGGGGCGCTGGAACACCATGCCGACGGTGCGGCGCACCGCGACCGGGTCGACGCCGGAGCCGTACAGGTTCTCGTCGTCCAGCATCACCTTGCCCTCGACGCGGCCACCGGGGGTGACCTCGTGCATGCGGTTCAGGGTGCGCAGGAAGGTGGACTTGCCGCAGCCGGAGGGGCCGATGAAGGCCGTCACCGAGCGGGGCTCGACGGTCATGGAGATGTCGTCGATCGCCTTGTGGCTGCCGTAGTAGGCGGAGAGGCCGCTGACATCGATGCGCTTGGCCATGTGAATCACTTCCAAAGAGCCGCGTCAGCGGCCGGTCTTCGGGGCCTTCCAGCGGGCGATGCCGCGGGCCACCAGGTTGAGGATCATGACGAAGGCGATCAGGACGAGCGCTGCGGCCCAGGCGCGGGCCACGGCGGCGTCGGTGCCGACCGCGTACTGCTGGTACACGTAGAGCGGCAGCGAGGACTGGGCGCCTTCGAAGGGGTTCGGGTTGATGAGCTTCGTACCGAACACGAGGAGCAGGACGGGGGCCGTCTCACCGGTGATGCGGGCGACCGCGAGCATGACGCCCGTGGTGATGCCGCCGATCGCGGTGGGGAGGACCACCTTCAGGATCGTGCGCCACTTGGGGACACCGAGGGCGAGGCTGGCCTCGCGGAGCTCGTTCGGGACGAGCTTGAGCATCTCCTCGGTGGAGCGGACGACGACCGGCATCATCAGGATGGCGAGGGCCATCGCGCCGGCGAAACCGGAGGGGCCGAAGCCCAGCATCAGGTTCCAGGTGGCGAGGATGAAGAGGCCGGCGACGATCGACGGGATGCCCGTCATGACGTCGACGAAGAAGGTGACCGCCTTGGCGAGCTTCCCCGTGCCGTACTCGACCAGGTAGATCGCGGTGAGCAGACCGATCGGCGCGGCGAGCAGGGTCGCGATGCCGACCTGCTCGATGGTGCCGAGGAGGGCGTGGTAGACGCCGCCGCCGGGGTCGACGTTGAGGACGCCGTTCATCGAGTGGGTGAGGAAGTAGACGTCGAGGACTTCCACGCCCTTGCTGATCGTCACCCAGGCGAGGGAGAGCAGCGGGACGACGGCGAGGATGAAGCAGACCCAGACGAGGCTGGTGGCGACGCGGTCCTTGGCCTGGCGGGCGCCCTCCACCTTCGCGGTCACGGCGTAGGTGACCAGGACGAAGAGGAGCGCGGAGATCATGCCCCACTGCACCTTGCTGTGCCAGCCGGCGAGGAGGCCGATGCCGATGCCGGCGGCGAGGGAGCCGGCCGCGACGGCGAGCGGGGTCCAGCGCGGGAGGCGCGCGTGGGAGAGGGGGCCGCGGGACTTGGCGAACGCGACCGGGCGTTCCTGGACGGCGTGGCTCATGCGTTGGCCCCCGAGTACTCCTTGCGGCGGGCGATGATCCACCGGGCCGCGCCGTTGACCAGCAGGGTGATGACGAAGAGGACGAGACCGGAGGCGATCAGGGCGTCGCGGCCGTACTCGTTCGCCTCGTTGAACTTCGCGGCGATGTTCTGGGCGAAGGTGCCGCCGCCCGGGTCGAGCAGGTGGCCCGAGAGGAGGAAGCTCGGGGAGAGGACCACGGCGACGGCCATGGTCTCGCCGAGCGCGCGGCCGAGGCCCAGCATGGAGGCGGAGATGATGCCGGAGCGGCCGAAGGGCAGCACCGCCATGCGGATGACCTCCCAGCGCGTGGCGCCGAGGGCGAGCGCGGCCTCCTCGTGCATCTTCGGGGCCTGGAGGAAGATCTCGCGGGTCACGTTGGTGATGATCGGGAGGATCATGATCGCCAGCAGGATGCCCACGGTGAAGAGGTTGCGGGCGACGCCGTCGCTGGACTTGTCGAAGATGTACGTCCAGCCGAGGTACTGGTCGAGCCACTGGTTGAGGCCCTCCAGGTACGGGACCAGGAAGATCGCGCCCCAGAGGCCGTAGATGATGCTGGGCACGGCGGCGAGCAGGTCGACGACGTACGCGAGCGGCTTGGCCAGCTTGCGCGGCGCGTAGTGCGAGATGAAGAGCGCGATGCCGATCGCGACCGGCACGGCGATGACCATGGCGATGACCGAGGAGACGATCGTGCCGAAGGCGAGGACGGCGATGCCGAAGACCGGCGGGTCGCCGGCCGGGTTCCACTCGAAGGTGGTGAAGAAGTTCGTGCTGTCCTTGGAGATCGCGAGGACGGCGCGGTAGGTCAGGAAGGCCGCGATCGCGGCCATGATCACGAGCAGGGTGATGCCCGAGCCCTTGGAGAGGCCGCTGAAGATGCGGTCCCCGGGGCGGGCCGCGCTCTTGGCGCGCCTGCTCCTGTTCTTCTCTATGGACGGTGGTGTCGTGGTAACCATCGGTTTCTCCGGTCTGCGGAGCCGTACGTCCGTACGGCTCCTGGCGGCGGTGCACCGGATGCCGGGGGCGGCCCCTCCATGGGAGGGAGGCGGCCGCCTCCGGCCGGGGGTCAGGACAGGGTCGGGACGATCGCGCGGACCTTGGCCGCGATCTCGGCCGGCATCGGGGCGTAGTCGGCGTCGGTGAGGACCTTCTGGCCCTCGTCGCTGATGGCGTAGTTGAGGAACGCCTTCAGGGTCGGCAGGGTCTCCGCCTTGTTGCCCTTGTCGCAGGCGATCTCGTAGGTGACGAGGACCAGCGGGTAGGCGCCCTCGGCCTTGGTGGCGTAGTCGAGGGAGAGGGCCACGTCGTTGCCGGTGCCCTTGACCTTGGCGGCGGCGATGGCCTTGGAGGCGTTCTCCGAGGTGGCGGCGACCGGGGCGGAGGCGCCGGTGCTGACGCTGACCGTGGAGATCTTGTTGGCGGTGGCGTGCGAGAGCTCGAAGTAGCCGATGGAGCCCTCGGCGCCCTTGACGGCCTGGGCGACGCCGGAGGAGCCGTTGGCGGCCTGGCCGCCGGGGGCGGGCCACGACTTCGTCTTCGGGTCGTACTTCCAGTCGGCCGCGGCGGCGGTCGAGAGGTACTTGCCGAGGTTCTGGGTGGTGCCGGACTCGTCCGAGCGGTGGAACGCCTGGATGGTGGAGTCGGGGAGCTTGACGCCCGGGTTCAGCTTGGCGATCACCGGGTCGTTCCACTTGGTGATCTTGGTGTCGAAGATCTTGGCGATGGTGGAGGCGTCCAGGACGAGGTTGTCCACACCCTCCAGCTTGTAGCCGATGGCGATGGGGCCGCCGACCATGGGCAGGTTGACGCCCGTGCCGCCCTTGCAGATCTTCTTCGACTCGGCGACCTCTTCGTCCTTCAGGGCGGAGTCGGAGCCCGCGAAGGCGACCTGGCCCTGGTTGAACTTGGTGATGCCGCCGCCGGAGCCGATGCCCTGGTAGTTGATCTCGACGCCCTCACAGGCGGCCTGGAAGTTCTTGACCCACAGGTCCATCGCGTTTTCCTGCGCGCTGGAGCCCGCGGCGAGCAGCTGGCCCTTGGCGCCGTCGCACTTGATGTTCGACGCGGCGTTCGAGGTCTTCTCGCTGCCGCCCTTGGTGGGCTCGGTGTTGTTGTCCGAACCACACGCCGACAGGACCAGCGCACCGGAGACGACGAGGGCACCGATCGCGGAGGCGCGAAGCCCGTTCTTGCGCGAAAGCTTCACTTTCGGGTGTTCCTTCCAGAAGCCGCCGGGCCCGGACCGGATGGTCCGTCGCTCCGTGGGCGGCGCGTGTCGGGTTGTGGGTGCATCGTCAGGCTCCGTGCACCCCGTAAGGCCGAAATTAGGCAGATCAGGTGAAGCCGCCAACCGTGGAGAGTGAACGCGAGGTGAACCGTGCCGTAAGCCACGGTGCGGCCAGGCACGGAGTGCCGGGCACCGGGTGCCCGCGCGACCCCGGCGGCGGGGTCTAGCAGGCGTCGCGCGGCTGTATGTCCGGGGTCGCCGCCGTCGCCAGGAGGGCGTCGAGCAGCGCGCGGTCGCGTGGCTGGGTCAGGCGGGTACGGGCCTCGTCCGGCGGCAGCCAGCACAGCCGGTCCACCTCCCGGCCGGGCACGAACGCCCCGCCGAGGGCGCGGGCCGCCCAGTAGACGACCTCCTTGGGGCGGCCGGCCACCGGATAGCGCACGGTGGGGAGCCGGGCGCCCAGCTCACAGCGGTGCCCGGTCTCCTCCAGGACCTCCCGCACCGCGCACGCCTCGGCGCTCTCCCCGCGCTTCCGCTTCCCCTTCGGATGCGACCAGTCGTCGTACCGCGGCCGGTGGACGAGCGCGATCTCGATGCCCCGCCCCGGTCCCGGGGCGGGGCGCCACAGGACGCAGCCGGCGGCCAGGACGGGGGGCGGGGCGGGGGTGGTCACGGGACGGGGGCGGGAGTGGTGAGCCAGGCGTGCTGGAAGGCGAAGCGGGCGGCTTCGACCTCGTGGCGCTGATCGGCGTGGAGCACGCCCAGGGCGTACGCGGTGGCGGGGGCGATGCGGGGGGTACGGGCCGCGGCGGCGGCGGCCGCGCCGGCTTCCGCGGCGTCGCGGTGGCGGTCCAGGGCCCGGGCCGCCTCGTACAGGGAGGCGTCGGGGCCCTCGCCGAGGGCCGTCACCTCCGTGGCGTACCGGTGGAGTCTCAGCAGCAGCCGGGTGTGGTGCCAGGGGGCGTCCTGGTTCTCGCCGGCGGCCAGGGCCAGCGCCTCCGCGTTGTACGGGTGGGCGGCGCGGTGCAGCGGCAGCGCGTCGACCGCGTCGAGGAGGCGGCGGCGGGCGACCGAGGCGGAGGCGTCGAGCACCTCGGGGGCGGGGGCCGCGCCCGCCGGGCCGAGCGGCACCTCGGAGGCGAGCAGGGCGACGGCGTCGGCCAGCGCGTGGAAGCGGGAGGAGCCGAGGGCCTGGAGGGCGGCCGAGTGGGCGCGGGTCCTGGCCAGCGTGAGCTGCCGCTCCAGGAGGGCGCCGGCCCGGGCGGCGCCGACGGTGAGCCCGGCGCTCTCCGAGCCGCGGGCGGCCGGCACCGGGCCGGGGCCGCCGGCCAGCCGGTTCAGCGCGTCCATGAGCCGGACGAGCCGGGAGGTGCACGCCTGTTCCAGGGCGAGGGTGCCGGAGAGCCAGGCCAGCTCGGTCCTGAGCTGGTCGGCCCAGGGCGCGTCGAGCAGCGGCCGGTAGGTGTGCAGGCTTCCGCTGATGCGGCGGGCGGCCGCCCGCAGCGTGCCGGCGGCCTCCTCCGCTCCGGACGTGTCCGCGCCGCTCTCGCCGTGCTGCCGCAGGCCGCGGAGGAAGTCCGCGGCCCGGGCGTGCAGGTAGGGGGCCAGGACCTCGCCCGCGGTCAGGTCCCGCGCGGCCGGCGCGGTCTGCGTGGCCCGAGTGGCCTGCGGGTCGTGGGTGACCTGCGAGGAATGCGTGGGGTCAGGGTTGTGCACGCCGGCGCCTCCGCGCGTCGATGAGCATCTCCTGCACGTGCCGCAGCGGCTTGCCCTCGGGGTCGGTCGCGTGACGCGTCCAGTTCCCGTCCGGGCCGAGGTGCCAGGAGGAGGTGGTGTCGGACATCCCGGTCTCCAGGAGCCGGGTCAGGGCCGCCCGGTGGGCGGGGTCGGAGACCCGGACCAGGGCCTCGATGCGCCGGTCCAGGTTGCGGTGCATCATGTCGGCGCTGCCGAACCAGACCTCGGGCTCGCCGCCGTTGCCGAAGGCGAAGACCCGGGAGTGCTCCAGGAAGCGGCCGAGGACGGAGCGGACCCGGATGTTCTCGGAGAGGCCGGGGACGCCGGGCCGGACGGCGCAGATGCCGCGGACCCACACGTCGACCGGGACGCCCGCCTGGGAGGCCCGGTAGCAGGCGTCGATGACGGCCTCGTCGACCATCGAGTTGACCTTGATCTTCACGTACGCGGGCCGCCCCGCCCGGTGGTGGGCGATCTCCTTGGTGATCCGCGAGACCAGGCCGTCGCGGAGCGACTTCGGGGCGGTGAGCAGCCGGCGGTAGGTCTCGCGGCGGGAGTAGCCGGAGAGCCGGTTGAAGAGGTCGGAGAGGTCCGCGCCGACCTGCGGGTCGGCGGTGAGCAGGCCGAGGTCCTCGTAGAGCCGGGCCGTCTTCGGGTGGTAGTTGCCGGTGCCGACGTGCGAGTAGCGGCGCAGCAGCTCGCCCTCCTGGCGTACCACCAGCGACAGCTTGCAGTGGGTCTTGAGGCCGACGAGGCCGTAGACGACGTGGCAGCCGGCCTCCTCCAGCTTCCGCGCCCACTTGATGTTGGCCTGCTCGTCGAAGCGGGCCTTGATCTCGACGAGGACGAGGACCTGCTTGCCGGACTCGGCGGCGTCGATGAGGGCGTCGACGATGGGGGAGTCGCCGGAGGTCCGGTACAGCGTCTGCTTGATCGCGAGGACGTCCGGGTCGGCCGCCGCCTGCTCCAGGAACGCCTGGACGGAGGTGGAGAAGGAGTCGTACGGGTGGTGCAGCAGCACGTCCCGCTCGCGCAGCGCCGCGAAGACGTCGGGCGCGGACGCGGACTCGACCTCGGCGAGGTCCCGGTGGGTGCCGGCGACGAACTTCGGGTACTTGAGCTCGGGCCGGTCCTGCGAGGCGACGCCGAACAGGCCGGTGAGGTCGAGCGGGCCGGGCAGCGGGTAGACCTCGGCGTCGGAGATCTTCAGCTCGCGGACCAGCAGGTCGAGGACGTACGGGTCGATGGACTCCTCGACCTCCAGGCGGACCGGCGGGCCGAAGCGGCGCCGCATGAGCTCCTTCTCCAGGGCCTGGAGCAGGTTCTCGGCGTCGTCCTCCTCGACCTCCAGGTCCTCGTTCCGCGTCACCCGGAACATGTGGTGCGCCAGCACCTCCATGCCGGGGAACAGCTCCTCCAGGTGCGCCGCGATGACGTCCTCCAGGGGGACGTACCGCTGCGGGGACGCCTCCAGGAAGCGGGAGAGCAGCGGCGGGACCTTGACGCGGGCGAAGTGGCGGTGGCCGCTGACGGGATTGCGGACGACGACGGCCAGGTTGAGGCTGAGCCCGGAGATGTACGGGAAGGGGTGGGCCGGGTCCACGGCGAGCGGGGTGAGGACGGGGAAGATCTGCTGCCGGAAGAGCGTGAAGAGCCGGGCCTGCTCCTTCTCCGTGAGCTCGGGCCAGCGGATCAGGTGGATGCCCTCGTCGGCCAGGGTGGGGGCCACGTCCTGCTGGTAGCAGGCGGCGTGCCGGGCCATCAGCTCGCGCGAGCGCGTCCAGATCAGGTCGAGGACCTCGCGGGGCTGGAGGCCGGAGGCGGAGCGGGTGGCGACGCCGGTGGCGATGCGGCGCTTGAGTCCGGCGACGCGGACCATGAAGAACTCGTCCAGGTTCGAGGCGAAGATCGCGAGGAAGTTCGCCCGTTCGAGGAGGGGGGTCGTGGGGTCCTCGGCGAGTTCGAGGACGCGTTCGTTGAACGCGAGCCAGCTGCGCTCGCGGTCCAGGAAGCGGCCCTGGGGCAGCTCGCCGGTGGTGCCGTCGCCGTCGCCGTCGTAGCCCTCGTACGCGTCGACGTCGGAGTCGAGGTCGGGTGCGAGGTCGCTCCCGGCTCCGGCGCCGCCGGAGACGGCCTTCGGGCGGTGCGACGCTATGGAACCCAGGGACGGCTGCGGGGACGCGGTGGCGGAGGTCTGGACCGGGACCTCGGCGGGCTGCTGGCTCATGGACCCATTCTTCCGCGCGAAGGGGCCCTCGGGCGCGTCGGAGCGGGCCGTGGGGGAGGGCAGTCTCCCCTTGGGAAGTCTTCCGGGGGAGAGGGCCCCTCCGGGAGTGGTCACGGATCGCTTCATTGCGTGAGCGTCGCAAGCGCGTCTGAATGCTCGGTAACGACGACATGTCGTACGGGAATCGGGGGCAGGGCCTGTCCCGGGCCCCGCCCCCTCCGTTCACCCGTCCGGGTGAAGGCGTCCTAGGGGTGCCGCGCGCGCAGCACCCGGAAGGCGGCGAAGACCGCGAGGGCGGCGAGCGCGAGGACGATACCGGTCTCGATGAGCTGGGTGGGCCAGAAGTGGGATTCGGGGTGGTAGTCGAGGTACTGGGCGGTGATCTCCACGTCGGGGCGGCAGCTTTTCGCGGGAACGTCGTAGCCGCAGAACCAGCCGTCCAGGCGTGATCCGTCGGCGGCGACCAGTCCCTGGGCCATGAGCAGCCCGTTGTCCGGCGCGTACAGGACCGAGGCGTTCTCGATGACGGCCGTGTTGGTGACGGTGAGCGGCGAGAGGAAGTCCCAGCGGTTGAAGTCCATGACGAGCAGCACGATGCCGGTGAGCAGGCCGGCGACGGCCATGGCCGGCAGGGTGCGGCGGACCAGCAGTCCGGTGAGGGCGCCGACGGCGACGGCGAGCAGGGTGTACGCGACGAGCGTGGTGCCGAGGACCATGTACGGTCCCGCGTCGGACCAGAGGAGCCCGTACGAGTCCTCGACCCGGGCCCAGCCGAGGGCGTAGGCACCGGTCAGCACCAGCACGGCGGCGAGCGCCGCGGTGGTGACGACGGTCAGCTTGGCGCGGAGCCAGGCCGCGGGGCTCACCGACTGGGTGAGGGAGAGCTGGTACGTCCCCGACTCGAACTCGCGTGCCACCATCGGGCCGGCGACGAAGAGGGCGACGGCGAACGGGATCGCGAGGCTGCCGTCCGAGAAGGACCGCATGGCGCCTTCCAGCCAGGGGTACCCGCTGTTGTCCTCGGCACGGCCCCAATAGCCGTCCTGCGTCCGCACATCCGGGTACTGCATGTCCCAGATCCGCAGCCCCCCGATCACGACCACGGCCAGGACGGCCACCGCGCCCGCCAGCCACAGTGTCCGCCGGTACTGGCGGACCGTCACCCAGGCGGGGCCCTTGAGGGCGGGGGTGCTCATGCGGGGGCTCCTTCGGGGTGGCGGAGGTGGGCGAGGAGGAGCTCTTCGAGGGAGGGCTCGGAGGTCTCCCAGGGGCCTTCGACGGGGCCCTCGCGGCGGACGAGCGCGGTGAGCTGACGGCCCGTCGTGCGGGAGTCGACGACCGTGTGCGGGGCGAGGTCGGCGACGGGCCCGGTGAGCAGGGTGTGCGCCGCGAGCAGGTCGTCGACGGCGCCGTCGAGGCGGACGCGCCCGCCGGACAGCAGCATCAGGTGGTCGCAGGCGCCCTCCAGCTCGGTGAGGATGTGCGAGGACATGACGACCGTCGTCCCGCGCTCCGCCGCGTCGGACATCAGCAAGCCCATGAGCTGGTGGCGGGCGAGCGGGTCGAGGTCGGCCATCGGCTCGTCCAGGAGCAGCAGTTGGGCGCGCTTGCCGAGGGCGAGCGCGAGGGCGACGCGGGTGCGCTGGCCGCCGGAGAGGTGGTGGACGAGGGTGTCGGAGGAGAAGCCGCCGCCCTCGACGACGCGGAGCGCCGCCGCGTCGTCCCAGCGGCCGGGGTTGAGCTCGCGCCCCATGCGGAGGGTGTCGGCGACGCTGAGCCGGGGGTGCAGCGGCTTGGACTGGGCGACGTAGGCCAGGTCCTCGCGGGCGGGGGCGTCGAGGGTGCCCTCGGTGGGGCGCAGCAGACCGGCGGCGAGGGCGAGGAGGGTGGACTTGCCGGCGCCGTTGGGCCCGACGAGGGCGCAGATCCGGCCCGTCGGGAGGGCGAAGTCGCACTCCCGCAGGGCCCAGCCGCCCCTGCGGCCCCCGTACTTCTTGCCCAGGAGGTCCGCCCGCAGGGCGATCCCCTCGGTGGTCGTGATCACGTTTCCTCGTCCCCCTCGAAGTGCTGTGTCAGTACGGCGGTGAAGAGCGCCGCCACGTCCTCGCGGTCCAGTCCGGCGGCGCGCGCCCGGCGGGCCCACGCGTCGAGCTCGCCCCGGAGGGGGGAGTCGGCGGGGGCGGTGGTGCCGAGCGTGGCGCGGACGAAGGTGCCGAGGCCCCTGCGGGCTTCGACGAGGCCCTCGCGTTCGAGTTCGCGGTAGGCCTTGAGGACGGTGTTCGGGTTGATGGCCGTCGTCTCGACGACCTCGCGTGCGGTGGGCAGTCGGTCGCCCGGCTCCAGGAGGCCCATCCGGAGGGCCTGTTTCGTCTGCTGGACGATCTGGAGGTAGGTGGCGACGCCGCTGCGCCGGTCGATGCGGTACTCGACCACGTCCCTTCCACCACCCTTTCACTAATCAAGTAGTGAAAGGGTGGTGCAAAGAAGGGGGCGGTGTCAACCGCCCCCTTCGTGACGCGTGTTGCCGCTGTTACGACTCCGAGCGGTACATCAGGTCCACCTCGTGGGTCCGGAAGCCCAGGCCCTCGTAGACCCGCAGCGCCGCCGTGTTGTCGGCGTCCACGTACAGCATCACCGTCGGCAGCCCCTCCGCCGCCAGGTGCCGCAGGCCCGTCGCGGTGAGCGCCTTGCCGAGGCCGCCGCCCTGCGCGTCGGGCAGGATCCCGACCACGTACACCTCGCCGAGGCGTTCCTCGGCGTGCGTCTTGGTCCAGTGGAAGCCGACCAGGCGGCCGGTGGCGTCCTCCGCGAGGAAGAAGCCCTTCGGGTCGAACCACGGCTCCGCGATCCGGTCGTCCAGGTCCCGCTGGGTCAGCGAGCCCTGCTCCGGGTGGTGGGCGAAGGCGGCGGCGTTGACCGCGAGCCAGGCCGCGTCGTCCTGGCCGGGGACGAAGGTGCGGATCGTGACGCCCTCGGGGAGGACCGGCTCGGCGACGTCCAGGGGCGCCAGCGGGCGGCGCAGCTGGCGCAGTTCGCGGAAGAGGGTGAGGCCGAGGACCTGCGCGAGGTGGCGGGCGGAGGGCTTGCCGCCGTGCGCCCAGACCCGCAGCCGCTTGCCGGAGGCGCCGAGGAGGGCGGTCCCGAGGGCGCGGCCGTGCCCGCGGCCGCGCTGGTCGGGGTGGATGAGCAGCTCGGCGGCCGGGGCCTCGATGGGATCGGTCTCCTCCAGCTGGGCGTAGCCGTGGAGGCGGGGGCCGACGGTGAGGAGGAAGTGGCGCACGCCGTCGCGCCGGCCGTGACGGAGGTAGAGGCGCCCCTGTTCGGACACGGCGTGCACGCCGTCGGCGCGGTCCGCGGCCGCGAGCAGGTCCATGACCTCCTGGACCTGCTCCGGGGTGAGCTCGTCGTACGTCTGGATCTGCCGTCCCGGTTCGAGGGCCGGCGCCGCGTCGGAAGTCATGGGAAGAACCTACTTGTAACCCGCTCCCCCCTGTTGCGCTACGCGCGTTGACTCTAGGCTGCGTGCGCAGACGGCGGAACGATCAAAGCCGCGAACCGGGCACCGGGAAAAGGGGATCACGGGAGAGATGGCAGTGAACCGCAGGAAGAGCAGGGCGGGGCGGCGGATTCTCGCCGCCGGCGCGGGGCTGGCGACGGTCGGGGCGCTCGTCGCCGCGCTGCCGGCGGGCGCCTCGCAGGACGCGGAGGCCCGGCACGGCTCGAACGGCAAGGGCTGGGGCCGCATGGTCGACGTGCAGCTCCTGTCCTTCAACGACCTCCACGGCCACCTGGAGCCGCCGACCGGTTCCTCGGGCAACCTCAAGCGCGTGAAGGAGGACGGCACCACCGAGGACATCAGGGGCGTCGGCGGCGCCGAGTACCTCGCCACGCACCTGGCGCAGGCGCGCGAGGGCCACCGGTACTCCATCACGGCCGCCGCGGGCGACCTGATCGGCGCCTCGCCGCTGCTCTCCGGGCTGTTCCACGACGAGCCGACCATCGAGGCGCTCAACACGATGAAGCTCGACGTGAGCTCGGTGGGCAACCACGAGTTCGACGAGGGCGCCCGCGAGCTGAGCCGTATACAGAACGGCGGCTGCCACCCGACCGAGGGCTGCTACGAGAAGGGCAAGCGCTTCAAGGGCGCGAAGTTCCCGTACCTCACGGCCAACGTGACGGACGAGAAGAGCGGCAGGCCGCTGCTCGACCCGTACTTCATCTGGGAGAAGGACGGCGTCAGGATCGGCTTCATCGGCGTCACGCTCGAAGGCACCGGGAACATCGTCTCCGCCGAGGGCATCAAGGGCCTGAAGTTCGGCGACGAGGTCGAGACGATCAACAAGTACGCCAAGGTGCTGGAGCGCAAGGGCGTGAAGTCGATCGTCGCCCTGCTGCACGAGGGCGGTCTGCCCGCCTCGGGCGCGTACAACTACGACTGCGACACCCCGGGCGCCGGCGCCGGCATATCCGGCCCGATCGTCGACATAGCCAAGAACGTCACCCCGCAGGTCGACGCCCTGGTCACCGGCCACACCCACCAGGCGTACGCCTGCACGATCCCGGACCCGTCGGGCAAGCCGCGCACGGTCACGTCGGCGGCCTCCTTCGGCCGGCTCTACACGGACACGACGCTGACCTACGACCGGCGCACGAGGGACATCGTCCGCACGGCCGTCTCCTCCGCCAACCACGTCGTCACCCGTGACGTGGACGAGCACGAGAAGATCACCCCCCTGATCAACCGCTGGAAGGCCCTGGCCGCGCCGATCGCGAACCGCCCCGTCGGCCACATCGCCGAGAGCATCGAGAACCCCATCGACGCGGTCGAGAAGCCGATGGGCAACCTGATCGCCGACGCGCAGCTGGCGGGCCTGTCCCCGGCCGACAAGGGCGGCGCCCAGCTCGCGCTGATGAACCCGGGTGGCGTCCGCGCGCCGCTGACCAAGGGCACGGACAGCGTGGTGACCTACGGTCAGGCGTACACCGTCCAGCCGTTCACCAACATGATGACGACGGTCGACCTGACCGGCGCCCAGCTCGTCACCGCGCTCCAGCAGCAGGTCAGCGGCGCCAACCTGGCCTCCCCGAAGGTCCTCCAGGTGTCGAGGAACTTCACGTACACCCTGGACCTGACGAAGGCGGGCGCCGACCGGATCGTGGTCGAGTCGGTGCGGCTGAACGGCGAGCCGCTCGACCCGGCGAAGAGCTACCGGGTCGCGATGAACGAGTTCCTCACGGGCGGCGGCGACGGCTTCCCGGTCCTGGCCACCGGTGCGAACAAGCTGGTCGGCGCGTCGGACCTGGACATCTTCATCGCCTACCTCACGGCCAACTCGTCGGCCGCCGAGCCGCTTCGGGCGCCGGCGACGGGCCGGATCACGGTCATCCGGTAGTCCTCGGCGGATCCTGATCTCTCGAAGACGGGGGCTGTCCCGCGCCGGACCGGCGCGGGACAGCCCCCTCCTCACCGAGGCCGGGTCAATTCGGTGGCGCCGCTCGCCGACCCGTACGACCATGCCCGCATGGAGAGCGGCGAGGGCACGGACGTACAGCGGTGGACCACGTCCACCGTCCACACCGACATGTGGGCCGATCCCGACGACGACCCGCGCGAGAGCGGCGGCGCGGTGGTGACCGACGAGCGCGGCGCGCTCCTCGACGCCCTGCGGCACTTCCGGCTCACCCTGGAGCTGAAGTGCGAGGGCCTCGACGCCGAGCAGCTCGCCCGCCGCTCCGTCCCGCCGTCCACCATGTCCCTGCTCGGCCTGATCCGGCACATGGCCGAGGACGAACGCCACTTCCGCCGGCTCGCGGGCGAGGAGTCGCCCCGGATCTACCGGACCCCGGACGACCGCGAGGCCGACTGGTCCGGCGCCGTCGCCGACCCGGCCGTCGTCGAGGACGCGTGGCGGCGGTGGCGGGCGGAGGCGGAGGAGACGGACCGGTACGTGGCGGCGTCCCCCGACCTGGGCGTGCCGATCGCGGCCGGCGGGCAACTCCGCGAACTCCTCACGATGCAGATCACCGAATACGCCCGCCACTGCGGCCACGCCGACCTCCTCCGCGAACGAGTAGACGGCCGAACCGGCCAATAACCCCCGGCGCCGCGCCCGTCGCGGGCGCTGCCCACCCCCGCTCCGCCGCCGTTTCGTTGTGGGCAATCGTTCCGCTGGGGCGGAACGGGTGGGCACAACGGAACGGCACCCTCTGCGGGTGCCTCCGCACCGGTGCCTGGACCCGCACCACTTGTGCACCGCGCTACGGGTGCGGGTTCAGGCGCGGGAAGCCTAGGCCCGGCAAGGGGCGTCGTCCCGTGTGCCCACCCGTCCCGCCCTGCGGGACGCCTGCCCACACGGGGGTGGGTGCGGCCCGGGGCGCCGGCCCGCGGGGGGCGCGGCCGTCAGGGGGTCGTCGTCGGTGGAGGAGTCGGGGCGCCCGGGAAGCGGAGGGACGCGCACGTGCCGCCGCCGTTCGCGGGGGAGAGGGTGGCCGAGCCGCCCGCCTGTTTCATCGTGCGGGCCACGATCGAGAGGCCCAGGCCCGAGCCGGGGAGGCTGCGCGCGGACGGCGAGCGCCAGAAGCGGTCGAAGACGTGCGGGAGCTCCTCGGGGGCGATGCCGGGCCCGTGGTCCCGCACCGTCAGCTCGCCCCGCATCAGCCTCACCTCCACCGTCCCGCGAGGCGGCGAGAACTTCACCGCGTTGTCCAGGACGTTGACCAGCGCCCGCTCCAACGCCGCCGCCTCCGCCCGCACGTACCACGGCGCCAGATCCGTCGTGAAGGTCAGTTCCGGCCCCCGCAGCCGCGCCCGCTCCAGCGCCGACCGCAGCACCGTGTGCAGCGGCACGACCTCCAGCGGCCCCGGCCGCACCGCGTCCGGACGGGCCAGCTCCTGGAGGTCGCCGATGAGCGCCGCCAGCTCCGTCATCTGCGCCTTCACCGAGGCCATCAGCGCCCGCCGGTCCTCCGGCGGAATCGCCCGCCCGGTCTCGTCGCTGCGCGCGAGCAGCTCGATGTTGGTCCGCAGCGACGTCAGCGGGGTCCGCAGCTCGTGCCCGGCGTCCGCGATCAGCCGCGCCTGCCGGTCCCGCGAGCTCGCCAGCGCCGCCGTCATCTGGTTGAAGGCGCGGGACAGGCGCGCGATCTCGTCCTCGCCCTCGGCCGGGATCCGTACCGTCAGATCCTCCGTCGCCGCCACGTGCTCCACCGCCCCGGTCAGCCGGTCCACCGGCTCAAGCCCTGTCCTGGCCACCCACAGCCCGGCCGCGCCCGCGCCGATGACACCGATCCCGGAGACCAGCAGCAGCACCCAGCCCAGCGTGGACATGGCGTTGTCGATCTCTTCGAGGGGGCGGGCCATGGAGACCGCGAGGCCGGCCACCCGCGGCTGCGGGTAGGTGTAGACGCGCATCTCGCGCCCGTCGGCGTCCTTCACCGTGTGCAGGACGTACGCGAGCGTGCCCCGGGCCACCGCCAGGTCGCCCTCCCCGGCCGGGATCGCCGCCTCGCCCGACGTGCAGACCCCGCCGGTCGCGTCGATGATCTGGACGGTGAAGCCGGCGGCCGGCGGCGGCTCCTCGCCCAGCTGGCACCGCTTGATCAGGCCCTGGACCGCCACCGGGTCGAACCGGGTGTTGCGCAGCGCGGAGTCCATCTCGCCCTCCAGCTGCGCCCGGGTGACGAACCAGCAGGCCGCGGAGACGGCGGCGACCGCGACGGCCACCGCGAAGGCGGTGAGCAGCGCGAGCCGCGAGCGCAGCGGCCGCGACCGGAACCAGACAAGGGGGTTCCTCCGGCGGGCGGGGACCTGCGTCATTCGGTGCCGCCTCCGCCGCGCAGCACGTAACCGACCCCGCGCACGGTGTGGACCAGGCGCGGTTCGCCGCCCGCCTCCGTCTTGCGCCGCAGGTACATCACGTACACGTCGAGGGAGTTCGAGCTCGGCTCGAAGTCGAAGCCCCACACGGCCTTGAGGATCTGCTCGCGGGTGAGGACCTGCCGGGGGTGCGCCAGGAACATCTCCAGGAGGGTGTACTCGGTGCGGGTCAGCTCGACGGGCCGCCCGCCGCGGGTGACCTCGCGGGTCGCCAGGTCCATCCGCAGGTCCTCGAAGGAGAGGACGTCCTCCGGCTCGGTGGCGGCGGCGGACGGGACGGCGTACGAGCTGCGGCGCAGCAGGGCGCGGATGCGGGCGAAGAGCTCGTCCAGTTCGAAGGGCTTCACGAGGTAGTCGTCGGCGCCCGCGTCGAGGCCGGTGACGCGGTCGCCGACGGTGTCGCGGGCGGTGAGCATCAGGATGGGCACGGTCGAGCCGGCGGCCCGGATCCGGCGGGCCGCCGTGAGCCCGTCCATGCGGGGCATCTGCACGTCGAGGACGACGAGGTCGGGGGCGTACGACTCCATGGCGGCGAGCGCGTCGACGCCGTCGACGGCCTCCCGCGTCGCGTACCCCTCGAAGGCGAGGGAGCGGCGCAGGGCCTCGCGCACGGCGGGTTCGTCGTCGACGATGAGGATGCGTTCGGAGTCGTTCGGCTGCCCGGTCATGGTGTCAGCGTCGCACGGAGGAGCGGTCGTGTTCAGCTGTCGCCGCCCGAGCGGAGTGCGTCGAGATCGGCCTTGAGGGTGTTCACCGGGATGGCGAATCCGAGGCCGACGCTGCCGGCCGTGGAACCGCTCGAAGCGCTGGGCGAATACATGGCCGAATTGATGCCGATGATCTCGCCGTTCATATTGATCAGCGCGCCGCCGGAATTCCCCGGGTTGAGCGAGGCGTCGGTCTGGAGCGCCTTGTACGTGGTCTTCGAGCTGCCGGTGTCGCCGTTGAACTCCTGTCCGCCGAACTCGAACGGCCACCCCTGCCGCGGGTCCCACTGCTGACCCTGGCCCTGGCCCTGTCCCTGGGAGCCGGAGCCGGCACCGTCCTCGTCCTTGGCGACCGTGACGTCCCGGTCGAGCGCGGAGACGATCCCACTGGTCACGGTGCCGGTGAGGCCCTCGGGGGAGCCGATGGCGACGACCTCGTCGCCGACCTTCACCTTGGACGAGTCGCCGAGCGTGGCCGGCTTGAGGCCCGAGGCGTCCTTGAGCTTGATGAGGGCGAGGTCCTTGTCGGGGTCCGTGCCCACGACCTCGGCCTGGTACGTCTTGCCGTCGTTCGTCCGCACGGTGATCTCGGAGGCGCCGGAGATCACGTGGTTGTTGGTGACGATCTCGCCGTCGGCGGTGATGATCACGCCGGAGCCGGTGGACTTGCCCGAGGTGGAGCTCGCGGAGATCTCCACGATCGAGGGGGAGACCGCCTCGGCGACCCCGGCGACCGTGCCGGTGCTGCTCGCGGAGACGTTGGTGCCGCTCACCACGGAGGAGGACGCGGTGGTGGCGGGGGAGTCCGAGGCCAGTTGCTGCACCAGGGTCGCGGTGCCGCCGCCGATGGCCGCCGCCGCGATCGCCACGGCCGCCATCAGCCCGACGCCGCGCTTGGCGCGCCGCCGGGAGACGGGCCCGGTGGCGGGGGCGGCGGGCGCGGGCCCGGCCGCCGCGTACGCCGGCTCGGCCGGGGGAGGCGTGTACCCGCCACCGGATCCGCCACCGGACCCGCCACCGGACCCGGACGGCCACACGGTGGTGCCCGGCTCGGTGGCGATCGGACGCGTCGGCTCGTACGGCGGGCGCGGCGGGTAGTACGGCTGCTGGGGCTGCTCGTGGTCCGTCATGGCTCCGACTCTCGGCCCGCGAGATGAGAAGCGTCTGAAGACCGCCTGAGAAGCCCGACAGAACCCTGTATGCCCGAAATAAAGACCCGGGCGGCGAGGGTCCGGAGCGTCAGCGGCAGCCGCAGGAGCGGCGGACGACCAGGGCCGAGGGGAACTGCTTGACGCGTTCGCGGCGGGAGCCGGAGACGCGGACCGAGTCGTCGAGGACGAGGTCGACGGCGGCGCGGGCCATCGCGGGACGGTCGGAGAAGACGGTGGTCAGCGGCGGGTCGGTGAGCGCCGCCTCCTTCACGTCGTCGAAGCCCGCCACCGCCAGCTCGGTCGGCACGTCTATGCGCAGCTCGCGGGCGGCCCGCAGCACGCCGAACGCCTGGTCGTCGGTGGAGCAGAAGATGGCCGGCGGCCTGTCCGGGCCTGCGAGCAGCTTCAGGGCCACCTGGTAGGCGTCGTAGCGGTTGTACGGGGCCTCGAAGAGCCGTCCCTCGACCGGGCGGCCGGCCTCCAGCATGGCGCGCCGCCAGCCCTCGACGTGGTCGGCGACCGGGTCGCCGACGGCCGGGGTGTTGGGGACGCCGCCGAGGCACGCCACGTACGGGTGACCGTGCTCCAGGAGGTGACGGGTGGCGAGCTGGGCGCCGCCGATGTCGTCGGTGACGACGGCCACGTCGTCGATCGCCTCGGGCCGCTCGTGCAGCAGCACCACGCGCGCGTCCCACGCCTCGATCTCGCTCGCGGCCTGCTCGCTCATGCCCTGGCTGACCAGGATCAGCCCGGACACCCGCATGCCGAGGAAGGCGCGCAGATAGTGGATCTCGCGCTCGGTCCGGTAGTCGGAATTGCCGACGAGGACCATCTTCCCGCGCTCGGCGGCGGCCTGCTCGACCGCGTGCGCCATCTCCGCGAAGAAGGGCTGGCGCGCGTCCGGGACGATCATGCCTATGAGATCCGTGCGGCGGGACGCCATCGCCTGGGCCACCCGGTCGGGCCGGTAGCCCAGCTCCTTGATGGCGGCGAGGACACGCTCGCGCGTGGCCGGGGCGACCGGCCGGGGTCCGTTGTTGATGACGTAACTCACGACCGCGGTCGAAGTACCCGCCAGTCGCGCTACGTCATCCCGCGTCACCTTGGCCACGCGCGGAAGTCTACGCGGGGTGACCTAGCTACCGGCAGGTCGCACTGTGGCATACGCCACGTTACGGTCCCCCTAACGGGTGGTGTCGGCCGTGGCGTCCTTGACTCCGGCGCCGGAACGGGCCTCTTCGCGGGCGTCCTGTCCCGGTTGCGCCCCCTTCGTCCCGACGGAGGCGTTCGCGGACTCCTTCGCCTCCTTCGCCTCCTTGGCGCGCGCCTCCTCGGCGGCCCGCTCCACCTTCTCGGGCGTCACGAAGCGGTAGCCCACATTGCGGACGGTGCCGATCAGCGACTCGTGCTCGGGGCCGAGCTTGGCGCGCAGCCGCCGCACGTGTACGTCGACCGTCCGGGTGCCGCCGAAGTAGTCGTACCCCCACACCTCCTGGAGCAGCTGCGCGCGCGTGAAGACCCGGCCCGGGTGCTGCGCCAGGTACTTCAGCAGCTCGAACTCCTTGAAGGTCAGGTCCAGGACCCGGCCCTTCAGCTTGGCGCTGTAGGTGGCCTCGTCGACCGACAGGTCGCCGTTGCGGATCTCCATCGGGGAGTCGTCCGCGACGATCTGCTGGCGGCCCAGCGCCAGCCGCAGCCGGGCCTCGACCTCGGCGGGACCGGCGGTGTCCAGGAGGACGTCGTCGATGCCCCAGTCCGCGGTGACCGCCGCCAGGCCGCCCTCCGTGACCACCAGGACCAGCGGACAGCCGGGGCCGGTGGAGCGCAGCAGCTGGCAGAGCGAACGGACCTGCGGAAGGTCGCGCCGCCCGTCGACGAGGATCACGTCGGCGCCGGGGGTGTCCACCAGCGCCGGCCCCTCGGCCGGGGCCACCCGCACGTTGTGCAGCAGCAGGCCGAGTGCGGGGAGCACCTCGGTCGACGGCTGGAGGGCGTTCGTCAGGAGCAGCAGAGAACTCATCGGGCCTCGCCCCCTGCCAGGGTCGGCCGGCTCGTCGGTCGGTCGTGCTTCGTACGCTCGTCCATGACGTCGGTTCCTCCTCGGTCCCTGCGAGGACAGCTGCGGTACTTCTCGGGTACTGCGGGTCTCACCTGTGGCTCTCGCGCCCTGAGAGCTTTTGTTCATCCGTCCGTAACAACGGCCGGGAAACGCAAAAGGACCCGGTGGCGACGTCGCCCGGATCCCTGCCTAGGAGAATAGCCCACATGAGTTCCGAGGCAGAGGGCCGATTTCACATGATGGATGTCTCCTCGCTCACTTCCGGACCTCGCCGCGCAATGCTGCGGACGGAGGACGGTGTCCGTATCGAGGCGGTTCACGAAGCCTTCCCCGCCAGTGTCACCGACACCGCCGTCGTCGTCGCGCACGGCTTCACCGGCTCCGCCGACCGGCCCGCCGTCCGGCGCGCCGCGGAGGTCCTCGGCCGGCACGCGGCCGCCGTCGTCACCTTCTCCTTCCGCGGCCACGGCGGCTCCGGCGGCCTCTCCACCCTCGGCGACCGCGAGGTCCTGGACCTCGCCGCCGCCGTCCGCTGGGCCCGCGAACAGGGCCACGCGCGCGTGGCGACGGTCGGCTTCTCCATGGGCGGCTCGGTCGTCCTGCGCCAGGCCGCCCTCGACCGCGGCACCGGCGCCGGGCCCGACGCGGTCGTCTCCGTCTCCGCCCCCGCCCGCTGGTTCTACCGGGGGACGGCCCCGATGCGCCGCCTGCACTGGATGGTCACCCGCCCGGCGGGCCGCCTCGTCGGCCGGTACGGGCTCCGCACCCGCGTCGACGCCCGCCCCTGGGACCCGGTGCCGCTCCCGCCCGTCGAGGCCGTCCCGCTGATCGCCCCCGCCCCGCTCCTGCTCGTCCACGGCGACCGGGACGCCTACTTCCCCCTCGACCACCCCCGGATGCTCGCCGCGGCCGCCCCCGCGGGCGCCCCGGTGGAGCTGTGGCTGGAGCCGGGCATGGGCCACGCGGAGAACGCGGCGGACGAGGGGCTGCTCGACCGGCTCGGCGCCTGGATCGTCCGCCGATAGCCCATCATGGGGAGCGGCGCGCACACGAACGAAGGGAGCGCCGCTATGGCAGCGGGAACCATCCGCTACTGGGCCGCGGCCAAGGCCGCCGCCGGGATCGCCGAGGAGCCGTACACCGCCGAGACCCTCGCCGAGGCCCTGGACGCCGCCCGCGCGGACCACCCGGGCGAGCTCGTCCGGGTCCTCCAGCGCTGTTCGTTCCTCGTCGACGGCGACCCGGTCGGCACCCGGAGCCATGAGACGGTACGGCTTGCCGAGGGCGGCACGGTCGAGGTGCTACCGCCGTTCGCAGGAGGGTGAACCCCACAGCATGAGCAATGAGCAGCAGTACGGCGGCCGGCCGTACGACCCGAACGCGTACGACCCCTCGGTCACCCAGACCTGGGAGGGCCAGACCTGGGACACCACGTACCAGCCCGCGGTACGCCCCCAGGAGCAGCCGCAGCAGCCGCAGCCGTACGGGTACGACCCGGCGGCGGCGGGGCAGCAGCAGCCGTACGCGTCGTACGGGCAGGAGGCGTACCCGCAGGCTCGGCACCAGCCCCACCCGCAGGCGTACGCCCAGGAGCCGTACGGCCAGGGGGCGTACGCCCAGGAGCCGTATCCGCAGGCTTACGCCCAGCAGCCGGTGCCGGAGGCCCATGAGCCGGTCCCGGCAGCTCCGGCACAGGCTCCGGCCCAGGTGGCCCAGCACGCGCCCGCGCACGCGCCCGTCGCCGTCGCCGAGGACGCCGCCGGGCCCGTCGCAGGAGCCGCATCCGGGCCCGCGTACTCCTCGCCGACCACCTCCGGGAACACGCGCATCACCGACGCCCAGCGCGCGCGTGCCGAGGGCCGGTCGCCGATCATCGAGCCCGGGATGCGGCCCGCCGCGCTGACCGCCGCCCTCGGACTGCTGCTCGCCGGCGGCGCCTCGCTCGGCACGTACGGACTCCTCCTGCCGCTGGTCGCGCTCCAGGCGCTGACCGCCGCCGGCTGGTTCCGGCTCAACGGCATGTGGCCCGCCCGGCAGGGCATCGCGCTCGCCTTCCTCGGCGGGCTCGTCGCCGACGGCGCCCTGCTGGCCACCGGCCGCGAGCACGCGGCCCCCGCGATCCTCGGCACGCTCGGCGTCTGGGTCCTGCTCAGCCTGGTCCTCCAGCTGCGCAGCCACGCCGACCCCGACGAGCGGATGTACGGCCTCATGGCCACCATCGCCTCCGCGGCGCTGACCGTCCTCGCCGCCGGGCACCTCGGCGCCGAGCCGGACGCGGTGGTGGCCGGCTCGGCCGCGGTCGCGGCGACCGTCCTCGCCCGCGCGCTCCCGCTGCCCGGCCCCGTCTCGCTCGTCGTCTCGCTGCTCGCGGGCGCCGGCGCGGGCAT
Source organism: Streptomyces sp. NPDC059201 (assembly GCF_042754585.1). NCBI lineage: Bacteria > Bacillati > Actinomycetota > Actinomycetes > Kitasatosporales > Streptomycetaceae > Streptomyces > Streptomyces sp. NPDC059201. The sequence goes on along the minus strand of NZ_JBHZBB010000004.1, from coordinate 754,314 downwards.
CGCCGCCGGCACCCTCAACGGCATGGGCGCCTCCGGGGCGCTCCTGGGCCTCGCCACGGGCGTCTGCGCCCTCGTCGGGCTGCGGGTGGCCAGCTACGACTACCCGTCCCGCTTCGTGCACATGACGGCCGGTGTGGCCCTGCCGCTGACGGCCGCCGCCCCCGCCGTGTACCTTCTCGGCCGCGCCCTGGTCTGACCCGGCGGCACGGCCCGCCCGGGCCGACCGGGAACCGTCCGGCCCCCCTGCACGTCGATCTTCGTGTCGGGGGGCCGGCCCACATCACGGCGACACTGACGAACTGGCGACGGGGGAAGAGACAGCCATGCGAGCACTGCGGATCCTGCTGGTCGTCGCGGTCGTCCTGGGCGGGCTCCTGGTGGGCGCCGACCGGCTGGCCGCCGCCTGGGCCGAGTCCGAGGTCGCCGGACGCGCCTCGCTCGCGGGCGGCAGGACCGAGTCGGTCGAGGTCGACATCAAGGGCTTCCCCTTCCTCACCCAGGCCGCGGACAAGCGCTTCGGCGAGATCGAGGTGGTCGCCCGGGGCGTCCACACCCAGGCCGGCGGCAAGCCCGTCCGGATCGGCGAACTCACCGTCGACCTGCGGGACGTGACCGTGAACGGCGACTGGAGCGGCTTCCGGGCCGGCTCGGCGGACGGGACGGCGCTCATCTCGTACGCGGACCTCGTCGCCGCCTCCGAGCGGGCGACCGCCATGGAGTACGGCGGGCCCGGCAAGGTGAAGGTGACGGGCAGCGTCGAGGTCCTGGGCCGCACGGTGACCCGTACCGTCACCTCCTCGGTCACGCTGGTCGGCGGCGACACCATCAAGGTCCGCGCCGACGAGGTGCCCGGCGAGGGCATCCCCGTCCTGGAGGACCTGATCCGCGAGCGCACCGACTTCGAGCGCCCGCTCGGCCGCGTCGCCGGCATGCGGGTCGCGAAGGTGGAGCCGCGCCCGGAGGGGCTGGCGGTCACGGTGACCGGCCGGGACGTCGCCATCGCGGGCTGAGACGGCCCCGTTTTCACATACTGAGACGACCTCGTCCGATCCGCAGAAGCGCGGGGCGGGCGGCGGTGCGGCGGGGGTCCGGGCCTCCTCCGACCCCTCGCGCGTCTCATTCTTCGGACGATCGTGTCTCACGATACGACACGCCGGTGACACGGTCGCCTGTCCGTCCCTACGATCGACGGCATGAAGCGACAGGCGGATCTCACGAAGCGGCGGGCAGTAGACCTGTGCCGCATCGCCGCCATGCTCTGTCGCTCCGTCTGAGCGGGACGCGCTCCGCGCCCGTATTCCCCGCGGCCCGCCGCCCACGCGGTCGAGGCCGGACTGCGCACACCAACGCCGTCGGGCGCGCTGCCACGACGCGTACCCGCACACGCAGCACCACCCCGCACCACACCGCCGCACACTGCCCCGGAGGAGAACAGCATGGCTCGCAGCGACGTACTGGTCGACGCGGACTGGGTCGAGGCCAACCTCGACAACCCGGCCGTCGCGATCGTCGAGGTCGACGAGGACACCGCCGCCTACGACAAGAACCACATCAAGAACGCGATCCGGATCGACTGGACGAAGGACCTCCAGGACCCGGTCCGCCGCGACTTCATCGACCAGGAGGGCTTCGAGAAGCTCCTCTCGGCCAAGGGCATCGGCAACGACACCACGGTCGTCCTCTACGGCGGCAACAACAACTGGTTCGCCTCCTACGCCTACTGGTACTTCAAGCTCTACGGCCACCAGGACGTGAAGCTCCTCGACGGCGGCCGCAAGAAGTGGGAGCTCGACTCCCGCGACCTGGTCGACGGCTCCGAGGTCCCGGCCCGCCCGGCCACGGAGTACAAGGCCCAGGCCCAGGACCTCTCCATCCGCGCCTTCCGCGACGACGTCGTGGCCGCGATCGGCACCCAGAACCTGGTCGACGTCCGCTCGCCCGACGAGTTCTCCGGCAAGCTGCTCGCCCCGGCCCACCTCCCGCAGGAGCAGTCGCAGCGCCCGGGCCACGTCCCGTCCGCCCGCAACATCCCGTGGTCGAAGAACGCCAACGACGACGGCACCTTCAAGTCGGACGACGAGCTCAAGGCCCTCTACGAGGCCGAGCAGGTCGACCTGGCGAAGGACACCGTCGCCTACTGCCGCATCGGCGAGCGCTCCGCGCTCACCTGGTTCGTCCTGCACGAGCTGCTCGAGGTCACGAACGTCAAGAACTACGACGGTTCGTGGACCGAGTACGGCTCCCTCGTGGGCGTGCCGATCGAGCTCGGCGCCAACAAGTAAGACTCCCCTCGCGACAGGACAGGACGTAACAACATGTGTGGAGCAAAGGCCGGCGGTCCCGACGTCAGCACCCTCAAGCCCGGTGAGACGGCCATCCAGGGCCAGGTGACCAAGGACGGCGAGCCCGTGACGGGTTACGTGCGCCTCCTGGACTCCTCCGGCGAGTTCACGGCCGAGGTCCCCACCTCCGCCACCGGCCAGTTCCGCTTCTACGCGGCCACCGGCGAGTGGACCCTCCGCGCCCTCGTCCCCGGCGCCCAGGCCGACCGCAAGGTCACCGTCACCGAAACGGGCAGCCTGACGGACGTCGCCATCGCGGTGTAGTCCGCGCCGCCGCGCGAGCGGCACCAGAACGGCCGGAGGGCCGTGCCTCCTGGGGGGTTGGACGCCATCACCAGGACCAGAGGCACGGCCCTTCGGTCTGTCCGGGCGTGGGGGCCGGACGTACGCTGGAGGTGTGTACGCGCGGCGTCGGCGTGTCTATTTCTGGATGATGGGTGCCTGCTTGGTGCTTTTCGTGGGCGCCTGGGGTGTCGTGCGGCTGTTCTCGATGCCGGTGGCGGTCGGGATGTGTGTCGTCGCCATGGTGATTCCGCCCGTGGCGGCGGTGGTCGCGAATCGGCGGGGGCCGGAGGACCGGTGGTGGGACGATCCGTCCGGGGACCCGACGTCGGACGAGTGGTGGGACGAGCTCGACGGGAAGAAGCGGCGGGACCGGTAGGGCTCGGTCAGTAGACGAGGGCCTGCGTGTCGTCGCTCGTCGCTTCCTGGACGAAGACCTGGGCGCCGGCGATGCGGATGCCCTTCAGGACGTCCTGCTCGGTGATCTCGCGGCGGGCCGCGCACTGGGTGCACAGGGTGATGCGGCCGGCCGCCAGGATCGACTCGATCAGGTCCGGCAGGGGCGCGGCGTGCGGCAGTTCGAACTCGGCCGCCCGGCCCGGGAGGGCGAACCACGAGGACTCGCCGGTCAGCCACAGCGACACCTCGACGCCGCTCGCCACGGCGACGGCGGCCACGGTGAAAGCCTGGGAGCAGCGTTCCGGGGCGTCGGCCCCGGCGGTCACCTTGATCACGAGCTTCTTCGCCATATACCGAACTGTAATGCGATCCCCTGCAACTTCATGCATGCCTCACGGGTCACGTGGTTGCGCGGATGACGGAATCCGCCCTTCTAGTCTCGTGGGGAACTGTCTTGGAAGCCTCAGAAGCGGTCGAACCCGCTCAGACCACCCCGGCAGCCGTGCCGGAAACCGACCCGGAACCGCCCGCGCGGTCGGTTCCGCGCCGCCGCCGCGCCGGCCGTACGGTCGCGCTGATCGCCGTCGCCGCCGTGCTCGGCGTCATCGGCGGCACGGCCGTCGGCTACGGAATCCAGGCGGAGCGCCCGCCGACGCCGCTCCCGGCCCTCAACCAGCCGGGCCTCGCCTATCCCGCCGAGCCGCTCCCGAAGGGCGAGGAGCCCGCTCCGCTCCCGGCCGCCGAGGACGCGCAGGCGAAGGCGAACGGCGATCTGCGCAAGCTGCTCGTACCGCGCCCGGCCGGGGCCCGCGAGAACGAGTTCGGGCCGCGCGACGGCTGGTACGACATCGCCTCGTACGCGCGCGACTTCAAGGACGAGAGCTGGATGCTCACGTTCCTCGGCGAGAGCCGGCTGCGGCGGATCGCCTTCCGCAGCTGGGAGTCCGGCGAGAACCGCACCACGATCGTCCGGCTCGTCCAGTTCGCCCCCAGCGGGGAGCTCGGCGCGGTGGACCACGCCGAGGACCAGCTCTCCTACATGGACGGCGAGGAGCACGCGGACGACCTGGGCGACGCGATCAAGGGCAGCGGCAACGGCCGCTACTTCGTGTACCCGGTCCAGCGCGAGGACGGATACCTCGACCTGTACCGCGCCCGGGCGATCTTCCAGCACGGCGACGTGATGGCCGAGATCGACATCTACGACACGAAGAAGATCGGCAAGAACGACATCCGCACGCTGGCGGAGAAGCAGCTGGAGCGCCTGTGAGCGAGCACGAGACCCCCGAGGCCGCCGAGCCCTCCGCCGCCGTCGAGACTCCCGTCCGGCGGCGGAAGGTCGGGCGGGTGCTGCTCGGTGTCGTCCTGCCGGCCGTCCTCGTGCTCGGGGCCGCGGGCGGAGGTATCGCGTACACCGCCGTCACCGTGGCGAACGCCGACCGCACGGCCGAGACCGACGGCTGGGAGGCCGCGGACCCGAAGGCGGGGTCCGAGGACCCGGCCGCGACGACGGCCGAGCGCGGCCGCGCCGACACCCCCATGAGCAAGCTGCTGCTGCCCGTCCCCACGGGCTACCGGCTCGGCGCGGACGTCGAGGGGTACGGCAACGACGGCGAGCTGAGCGCCCAGGAGGCGTCCGCCCTGCTCAAGAGCGAGGCCCGCGGGCTCTCCGGCAAGAAGCGCCGCTCCCACGAGAAGCGCATCGACAAGCTGGGCGTGCAGGGCCTGGGCGTGCGGTCCTTCACCTCGTACGACAACCACCTCGTCGTCGAGATCCAGATCGTGCGCATGAAGGACAAGCGCCGGATCCGCGACCTGTACGAGTGGAAGCGGGAGGTGTCCGAGTTCCTGGAGCTGCCCAAGGGGCCGAAGATCAAGGACCACCGCAACTCCTCCTGCTTCCTCGTGGAGGACCCGCTCGACCGGACCGAGGAGGGCGAGGAGGAGAGCGAGGAGGAGAAGGAGCGGCGGGAGAACGCGCTGCGGGGCATCACCTGTTCCGCGTACGACTCCGAGCTGCTGGTCTCCGTCACCGCGTTCGGCGCGGTCCCCTTCGAGAAGTCCGAGGTCGCGGACCTCGTGAAGAAGCAGCTCGACCACATCAAGTCCCCGGGGGAGTACGTATGAGCGTGACCGAGCCGACGACCGAGCCGGCGACCACGGCGGCGCCCGTCCCGGAGCAGGCCGCCGAGCCGATCACTGAAGTGGCTGCCGAGCAGCCGGTCGCTGAGGCCGTTGTCGAAGCCGCGCCGCGCAAGTCGCGGCGCGTGCTCGCGGCCGTCGCGCGGTGGACCGCGGCCGTCGTGGTCTTCGCGGGGGTCGGCGCCGGCACCGCCGTCGGCATCACCTCGATGGAGCGCCACGAGGTGCCCGGGCTCGCGACCGAGAGCGACGGCCGGTGGGAGTACCCGAAGCTGAGCCTCCCGGCGCTGCCGGCCGGCAAGCCCCGGCCCTTCACCGACGGCAACGACGGCGAGATCCACTACGCGGACGCCCGCCGCCTCCTGCTGCCCGCACCGGCCGGCGCGAAGGTCGACCCGAGGACCGACGGCTCCTGGGTGACGACCGAGTCCTTCCTCGCGATGTTCGGGGAGGAGGACCGGGCCCCGCTGCGGACCGCCCTCGCCGACTCCACGCTCCGGCACATCGCGGCCCGCGCCTGGACCATGCCCGACGGCACCCGCAGCACCGTCCACCTGCTGCGCTTCGGCTCGGTGGCGTACGCCGAGGCGTTCAAGGACGAGGGCCTGGACGCGGGCGCGCCCACCACCCCCGCGGTCCTGCCGAAGGGCGTCGAGGACGTGGTGCCCGAGGACTACGCCTCGGTCGTCGACGTGCCCGACACGACGGTGTACGGCTTCCGCGAGAAGCTGCCGTACGGCCCCGAGCAGACCCGGTGGGCGTACCTCCAGACCGGTGACATCGTCGCCGTGGTGACCCATGTCCGGCCGGGCGAGGCGCACGCCGTCCCGTTCCAGCAGTCGGTGACCCTCCAGAACCAGCTGCTCGGCTGACGGGCTGTCCACAGAGACCCACCTCACCGAGTGGGCCGGGCCCCCGCCCACTAAGCTGGGGTCCGGCCCGTTCCGCCTTCACCGCTCAGCCGAGGAGCACCCTGTGATCATTTTCTTCGAGACCCTGCTGGTCCTGGTCGCCGTCGGCGTGCTCGCCTTCACCGGTCTGGCCGTGAAGAAGCTGTACCAGGGCCAGCGCTGACCCTCCGGTCCCTCCTCGTTCACCGGCCCCCCTTCACAGATCGTCTGAGTCGCCCATGATCCAGATCCCGTCCGACCTCAACCCGGACCTCGTCCCGCTCGCGTTCCTCCTCGGAACCTGGGAGGGCGCCGGCGTCTCCGACTTCCCGGGCGCCGAGAAGTGCAACTTCGGCCAGTCCGTGACCTTCAGCCACGACGGCCGGGACTTCCTGGAGTACCACTCGCACTCCTGGGTCCTGGACCAGGAGGGCAACAAGGTCCGTCCGCTGGAGAGCGAGAGCGGCTACTGGCGGATCGACAAGGACCGCAAGGTCGAGGTCGTCATGGTCCGCGACGAGGGCATCGTCGAGGTCTGGTACGGCGAGCTCGCCGACCAGAAGCCGCAGATCGACCTGGCGACCGACGCCGTCGCCCGTACCGGCGCCTCCGGCCCGTACAGCGGCGGCAAGCGTCTCTACGGCTACGTGAAGAGCGACCTGATGTGGGTCGGCGAGAAGGCGACCCCCGAGGTCCCGCTCCGCCCCTACATGTCGGCGCACCTGAAGAAGGTCGTCACCCCGGAAGAGGTCGCCGAGATGGCCCGCAACCTCCCCGACATGCCGGACGACGGCATCGCCTTCTTCAAGTAGGACCCCCGGTGACCCGCCGCGCCCTCCTACACTGGAGGGCGTGGTGAGCACCGACTGGAAGAGCGACCTGCGGCAGCGCGGCTACCGGCTGACGCCGCAGCGCCAGCTTGTCCTGGAGGCGGTGGACGTGCTGGAGCACGCCACGCCGGACGACATCCTCGTCGAGGTGCGGAAGACCGCCTCCGGGGTGAACATCTCCACCGTGTACCGGACCCTGGAGCTCCTGGAGGAGCTCGGGCTCGTCAGCCACGCGCATCTGGGGCACGGCGCCCCGACCTATCACCTCGCGGACCGGCACCACCATCTCCACCTGATGTGCCGGGACTGCTCGGAGGTCATCGAGGCGGAGCTGGAGGTGGCCGCGGACTTCACCGGGAGGCTCCGCGAGACCTTCGGGTTCGAGACGGACATGAAGCACTTCGCGATCTTCGGCCGGTGTGCCGACTGCTCCCGCAAGGCCGCCGCCGCGGAGTCGTGATCGGGAGTCGTAGGCTTTTCCCATGAAGAGCTCCCTGCTGTCCCTGCCCGGCGCCGTTCCCGCCGAAGGGCGGGACGAAGGCGTCGCCGCCCACTACGGCGACCTGTTCCGCGAGCAGCGCGCCCTCGCCGACGGCACCGGCTTCGTCGACCTGTCGCACCGCGGCGTCCTCACCGTCACCGGCGACGACCGGCTGAGCTGGCTGCACCTGCTGCTCACCCAGCACGTCAGCGACCTGCCCGTCGGCCGGGCCACCGAGGCGCTGGTCCTCTCCGCGAACGGGCACATCGAGCACGCCCTCTCCCTCGTCGACGACGGCGAGACGGTCTGGGCACACGTCGAGCCGGGCACGCAGGGCGAGCTGATCGCCTACCTGGAGTCGATGAAGTTCTTCTACCGGGTCGAGGTCGCCGACCGGACCGAGGACATCGCCGTCGTGCACCTGCCGGCCGGTTCGACCGCCGAGTCGCCCGAGGGCGTCGTCGTACGGGAGATGCCGCACGGGCGCGATCTGTTCCTGCCCCGCGCGGAGCTGGAGTCCTTCGCCGCCGCGCACGGGCCGGCCGCCGGTGTCCTCGCGTACGAGGCGCTGCGCGTGGAGGGGCACCGGCCGCGGCTCGGCTTCGAGACCGACCACCGGACGATCCCGCACGAGGTCGGGCTCATCGGCACCGCCGTGCACCTCCAGAAGGGCTGCTACCGGGGGCAGGAGACGGTCGCCCGGGTGCAGAACCTGGGCAAGCCGCCGCGCCGCCTGGTCTTCCTGCACCTGGACGGCAGCGAGGTCACCCTCCCCGCCCACGGCACGCCGCTGCGGCTCGCCGCGGACGGGCCGGACGGGCGTCAGCTCGGCTTCGTGACGACCGCGGTCCGCCACCACGAGCTGGGCCCGATCGCCCTCGCCCTGGTGAAGCGGAACGTGCCGGTGGACGCGCCGCTGGTCGCGGGGACGACGGCCGCCGCGCAGGAGACGGTCGTCGAGCCGTAGCTCAGACTTCGATCAGGACCGTGAACGGGCCGTGGTTCGTGAGGCTGACGCGCATGTCGGCCCCGAAGCGGCCCGTCTCCACGTGGGCGCCGAGCTCCCGCAGCCGCGCGACGACCTCGTCGACGAGGGGTTCGGCGACGGGGCCGGGGGCGGCGGCGTTCCAGGTGGGGCGGCGGCCCTTGCGGGCGTCGCCGTAGAGCGTGAACTGGGAGATCACCAGCAGCGGGGCGTTCACGTCGGAGCAGGACCGCTCCTCCTCCAGTACCCGGACGGACCAGAGTTTTCTGGCCAATTGGGCGGCCTTCTCCGGGGTGTCGTCGTGGGTGACCCCCACGAGGACGCACAGCCCCTCGCCGGCGATCTCGCCGACCGTCTCCCCTGCGACGACGACCTTCGCGCCGTCCACCCTCTGCACCACAGCTCGCATGGGTCCCAACCTACCGATCGGGGATTTCTGGGGGCCGAACGGGTGCAGAGCGCCTGCACGCGCGCGTGCGGGAGTGGCACCATGCCTGGAGGCGGTGCGGCTCCGCACCGGTCGAGGGGACGATTCTCATGAGTGCTTCCAGCACCGGGCCGACGCCGTCCGGCCCCGTACCGCTGATCCGCTCCGCCGGAGCGGTGCCCGGCGGGCCGGTCGCGCGGCCGCCCGTGCAGCGGACCGCCGAGCCGGCGGCGTCCGGCCGCGCGGGGCACGACCTCGGCGGGCTGCGCCTCGCCGAGCTGCGGGCGCTGCGCCGGGACGCGCAGCGCGACGAGGCGGATCTCAGCTATGTGCGGAGGATGCTCCAGGGGCGGATCGACATCCTGCGGGCCGAGCTGGCGCGCCGGACCGACCCGGAGGCGCCGGTGCTCGACCGGCTCTCCGAGATCCTCGCGGACGTGCCGTCCCGGCACCGCACCTCGGCCCGGCACGTGACGCTGTCCACCCCGCGCGGGGAGGAGTACCGGCGGCTGGCCACCGAGATGCTGTCGGAGGTGGAGCTGTCGGACCTGACGGCCCGCACCGACGAGGAACTGCACACCGGCATGGGCCGCCTCGCCGGCTACGAGCAGCAGATCTCCCAGCGCCGCCAAGCCCTCCAGCGCACCGCCGACGACTGCGGCGCCGAGATCACCCGCCGCTACCGCGAGGGCGAAGCCCAGATCGACGACCTCCTGGCCTGACACCCGGCCGTCCGGGACCCGCTGCCGCCCGTGCCGCGCCCGTACCGCCGGCCGGGAAAACCCCGTGCCGGGGCGGTCGGGGCGTGCGTAGGGTCGGGGGATGGGTGTCGAAGTGCGGGCGGTGGACGCGGGCGAGTTTCCTGACTGGTTGCGGGCGTTGCGGACGGGGTTCTTGAACGAGCCGGTGGTGTCGGACGAGCTGGTCGCCGATCGGCTGGCGCATGTGGACCTTGAGCGGACGCTGTGCGCTGTGGAGGGCGGGCGGGTCGTCGCCACCTTCCGGTCGTTCCGGCAGGAGGTCAGTACCGTCGGCGGGGGCAGTCTCGCCGCGGACGCCGTGACGCAGGTGACGGTGGCGCCGACGCATCGGCGGCGCGGGTTGCTGGGGCGGCTGATGGGGAGGGACCTCGCCGCCGCGCGGGAGCGGGGGGACGCGGTCGCGACGCTGATCGCCGCCGAGTACCCGATCTACGGGCGGTACGGCTTCGGGCCGGCGAGCTGGACCACCGAGTGGCGCGTGGACCTGCGGCGGGCCGGGCTCGACCCGCGCCGCACCGGCGGGCCCGGGGACGGCGGCAGGATCGACCTCACCGACGCCGTGGAGATCCGCCGGATCGGGCCGGAGCTGCACCGGCGGCTCGCCGGTCTCCGGGCGGGCGTCACGGACCGCTCGCCGCGCGGCTGGGACGTGGGCACGGGGCTCGGCCACCAGCTGGAGCCCTGGCGGGAGCCGTACTACGCGGTCTACCGCTCCGCCTCGGGCGAGCCGGAGGGCTTCGTGGCGTACCGCTGCGACGACAAGTGGGGTGACGGCAAGCAGCCGGAGAACACCCTGACCGTGGCGGACCTGATCGCGGTGACGCCGGCCGCCGAGCACGCCCTGTGGCGGTTCGTCTGCTCGGTGGACTGGGTGGCGACCGTCCGCAGCGGCTCCCGGCCGCCGGACGACTCGCTGCCGCTGCTGCTGCCGGACCCGCGCGCGGCGACGACGGTGAGCCACGTGGACATGCTGTGGCTGCGGATCCTCGACGTGGTGAGGGTCCTGGAGGAGCGGACGTACCCGGTGACGGACGCGCTGGTCCTCGACGTGCGGGACGCGGGCGGCCTCGCGGGCGGCCGCTACCGTCTCGACGCCTCCCCGAAGGGCGCCTCGTGCGCCCCCACGACCGCCTCCGCGGAGCTCGTACTGGACGTGGCCGAGCTGTCCCGGCTGGTGCTGGGCGACGAGTCGGCGGTGCGGCTGGCCCTGCTGGGCCGGATCGAGGAGGCCGTGCCGGGTGCGGCCGCCCGGGCCGATCTGCTCTTCCGTACGCCGCTGCGCCCGTTCTCGCCCGACATCTTCTGACCGGGCCGGCGCGGTCAGCGGGTACGCAGGCGGAAGAGGGCACCGGAGACGGCGACGCCCAGGGTCAGGAGGGCGCCGGACCAGGCGAGCGTCGTCCAGGGCGCGGCGCCGACCGGCTGGTCGAGGAGCAGGCCGCGCATCGACTCGATGAGCGGGGTGACGGGCTGGTGCTCGGCGAAGCCGTGCAGCCAGCTCGGCATGGTGTCGATGGGCACGAACGCGCTGCTCGGGTAGGGCAGGAACATCATGAAGAAGGTGACCGCGCCCGCCGCCTCGGGCGTCCGGGCGAGGAGCCCCGCCACCGCGGACAGCCAGGAGACGGCGGTGATGTAGGCGAGGAGCAGGCCGATCGCGGCGAGCCAGCCGCCGAGGTCGGCGGCGGGCCGGAAGCCGATGAGGAAGGCGACGCCGAAGACGAGCGTGGTGGCCAGGACGTTGCGGGCGACGGCGGCGACGACGTGCCCGGTGAGGAAGGGGACGGCGCCGACGTCGAGGGTGCGGAGCCGGTCGACGGTGCCGCGCCGCATGTCCTCGCTGACGGAGACGGCGGTGCCCGCCGCGCCGAAGCCGGCACACAGGACGAGGACGCCGGGGACGACGTAGGTGACGTACCGGGTGTCGCCGGTGTCGATGGCCCCGCCGAAGAAGTAGACGAAGACCAGCATCAGCATCACCGGCATCATCAACGAGGTGATGACGGCGTCGAGGTTGCGCCGGCTGAGGCGGATGCCGCGTCCGGCGAGGGCGGTGGCGGCGGCGAGGTGGCTCGCGGTCGCGTCAGACATGGCTCGGCTCCTTCGCGGGGCTGGTCAGGTGGAGGAAGACGTCGTCGAGGGTCGCGCTGTGCAGGGCGAAGCGCTCGATGTCGGTGCCGTGCGGGTCGAGCGCGTCGAGCAGGCTCCGGACGTGGGCGGCGCTGCCGTCGGTGGGGACGCCGAGGGTGAGGGTCGCGGGGGTGTGGGCGGTGGCGTGCGGGGTGAGGCGGAGGTACGCGTCCCGGTCGCGGGCGACGAGGTCGAGGCGGTGTCCCGCGTAACGGTTCTTCAGTTCCCCGGGGGTGCCTTCGGCGAGGGTGCGGCCGCCGCCGAGGACGGCGATGCGGTGGGCGAGCCGGTCGGCCTCCTCCAGGTACTGGGTGGTGAGGAAGACGGTGGTGCCGTGGGCGGACAACTCGGCGACGACGTCCCAGAGTTCCTGCCGGCTGCGCGGGTCGAGGCCGGTCGTGGGCTCGTCCAGGAAGACGACGCGGGTGGCGCCGGGGTCGCGGACGAGTCCGGCGGCGAGGTCGAGGCGGCGGCGCATGCCCCCGGAGTACGTCCGCACCTGCCGGTCCCGCGCGTCGGTGAGCCCGAAGCGTTCGAGGAGTTCGTCGGCGCGGCGGGCGGCGGCCTTCCGGGGGAGACCGGAGAGGCGGGCGGTGAGGCGGAGGTTCTCGGCGCCGGTCAGGGTCTCGTCGACGGCCGCGTACTGGCCGGTGAGGCTGATCGCGCGGCGGACCGCGCGCCGCTCGGCGACGACGTCGTGGCCCGCCACGCGCGCGTGCCCGGCGTCGGGGGAGGTGAGGGTGGTGAGGATGCGGACGGTGGTGGTCTTGCCGGCGCCGTTGGGCCCGAGGAGGGCGAAGACCGTGCCGGTCTCGACGGTGAGGTCGAGGGCGTCGAGGACGCGGACGGTGCCGTAGGTCTTGGTCAGGCCGGTGGTCTCGATGGCGGGAGGCATGGGTGTCCCCTTCTGCTGCGCGCGTGCCGCCGCGCTCGACGGCGTACTGCGTATGCCCTACGCGTTACTGTGTAAGGGTTACGCATTACTAGGATGGGCGTCAAGCGAGCGAGGTCGGGAGGCGGCGCGGATGGCGGGCGACAGGGACGGACGGGCGGCCCCGGAAGGTGGCGGGACGTATCTGCCGCCGTCCGTCGAGGCCGTCTGGGGGCTGCGCGAGCGCCCCACCAAGGGGCCCAAGCCCGGCCTGAGCCAGGACCGGATCGTCGCCGCCGCCGTGGAACTCGCCTCCGCCGAGGGGCTCGCCGCCGTCTCCATGGGGCGGGTCGCCAAGGAGCTGGGCGTCTCGACGATGTCCCTCTACCGGCACGTCTCCGCCAAGCAGGAGCTGTACGTGCTGATGCAGGAGGCGGCGACGGGGGCCCCGCCCGAGCTGTTCGCCCCGGGGGTCCCCTGGCGGGAGGGGCTCGAACGCTGGGCCTGGGCGATGCGCGGGGTCTATCTGCGCAGTCTCTGGTTGCTGCGGGTCCCCGTCTCCGGCCCGCCCGCGACCCCGCACGCGGTGGCCTGGTGGGAGAAGGCGCTGCTCGCGATGGCGGAGACCGGCCTCGACGAGGGCGCCAAGATCTCGGTGACCCTGCTGGTGGCCGGCTTCGTGAAGAACGACGCGCTGATGGCGGCGGAGCTCGCCGACGCGGCGGAGGCGAGCGGCGCGGCGCCCCAGGAGGCCATGCTCCAGTACAGCCGCACGCTGCGCCGGCTCGTCGACCCGGCCGCGTACCCGGAGGTGGCGCGGTTGATCGACTCGGGGGTCCTGGACCAGTCGGACGGCCCGGACGACGAGTTCCGCTTCGGTCTCGCCCGGATCCTGGACGGCGTCGCGGCCCTCGTGGAGGGCCGCGCGTCCTGAGCTCTTCCGGCGGGGGTCAGGCGGCGGTGGTGACCTCCGTCTTGGCGGCCTCCGCCTGCGCCGGGGCCTCCGTCCGTGCTGGAGCCTGCGGGGTCCTCCGGGGGCGGAGCACCGTCGCCGCGACCGCGAGGGCGGCGAGCAGCAGGCCCGTACCGACCGCGAAGGCGAGGCGGTAGCCGCCGGTCAGGGCCTCGGCCGTGCCGTGGCCCGCCGCGCCGAGCGCCTCGGTGCGGGCGGCGGCCAGGGTGGTGAGGACGGCGACGCCGAGCGCCATGCCGATCTGCTGCGTGGTGTTGAAGAGCCCCGAGGCCAGGCCCGCGTCGGCCTCGTCGGCGCCCGACATGCCGAGCGTGGTGAGGGCGGGCAGCGCCAGGCCGAAGCCGGCGGCGAGCAGCATCACCGGGAGCAGGTCGGTGACGTACGAGGCGTGCACGGGGACCCGGCTCAGCAGGCCCAGCACGCCGATCAGCAGCGTGATCCCGGTGAGCAGCACCGCGCGCTCCCCGAAGCGGGTGATGAGCCGGGCGGCGACGCCGAGCGAGACGGCGCCGATGACCAGGGCGGCGGGCAGCATCGCGAGGCCGGTCGCGGTGGCGCCGTACCCCTGGACCTTCTGGAGGTAGAGGGCGACCAGGACCTGGAAGGAGAACAGGGCGGCGACCATGAGCAGTTGGACGAGGTTGGCGCCCGCGACCGCGCGGGAGCGGAGGATCCGCAGCGGCATCAGGGGGGTCGCGGCGCGGCGCTGGCGGACCAGGAAGCCGGCGAGCAGGGCGAGGGCGAGCGCCCCGAGGCCGAGGGTGTGGGCGGAACCGGCGCCGTACTCCTCGATGCGGACGACCGCGTAGATCCCGGTCATCAGGCCGGCGGTGACCAGGAGCGCGCCGAGGGCGTCGGCTCCGGCGCGCAATCCGAGGCCCTGGTCGGCGGGGAGGGCGCGGGCGGCGAGGGCGAGGGCGGCGGCGCCGATCGGCAGGTTGATGAAGAAGATCCAGTTCCACGAGAGGGCGTCGGTGAGGAGCCCGCCGAGGACCTGGCCGAGGGAGGCGCCGGCGGCGCCGGTGAAGCTGAACACGGCGATGGCGCGGGCCCGTTCGCGGGGTTCGGTGAAGAGGGTGACGAGGATGCCGAGGCTGACGGCGGAGGACATCGCGCTGCCGGCGCCCTGGAGGAAGCGGGCGGCGATCAGCACGGCGGGGGAGCCGGCGACGGCGGCGAGGAGCGACGCGCCGGTGAAGACGGCGGTCCCGGCGAGGAACATCCGCTTGCGCCCGATCAGGTCGCCGAGGCGTCCGGCGAGCAGGAGGAGGGAGCCGAAGGCGATCAGGTAGGCGTTGACGACCCAGCTCAGCCCGGCGGGGGTGAAGTCGAGGTCGGCCTGGATCGCGGGCATGGCGACGGTGACGATGCTGCCGTCGAGGACGGTCATGAGCATGGCGCTGGCGAGCACGGTGAGCGCGAGGGAGCGGGGCTGGGCACGCATGGGGATCTCTCCTGTCCGTGGAGGCGACAGGAGAGACGTTAGCAGAAGGTTTTGTTGCAGACTATTTTTTACGGAACTTAATAGGGGTGGCTCAGTTCTTCTGGCGGGCCCTGCGGGTGGCCGCCGGCCCCTCGGCGGGCGTCTTCAGGTGGCCCTCGGCCAGTCGGCCCAGCGCGCGGACCAGCGCCTCCCGCTCCTCGTCCGGGAGCGAGTCGAGAGCCTGCGCGTGGACGCCGTCCACGATCCGCCGGCTCTCCTCGGCGACCCGCGCGCCCGCCTCCGTGACGGCGATGATCCGCGCCCGCCGGTCCGTGCTGGAGGGCTTCCGCTCCGCGAGCCCGGCCTTCTCCAGGGCGTCCACGGTGACGACCATCGTCGTCTTGTCCATGTCGCCGATCTCGGCGAGCTGCGCCTGGGTCCGCTCCTCCTCCAGGGCGTGGACGAGGACGCAGTGCATCCGGGCGGTGAGCCCGATCTCCGCCAGCTCCGCCGCCATGCGGGTGCGCAGGACGTGACTGGTGTGGTCGAGGAGGAAGGAGAGATCGGGCTCGCTGCGGCGGGGGTTCATGGCGGTCATGTCCGCCAGGGTAGCCAGAACCGATCCGTTCCGGACGGTCCGGAAGCGGACGAGTTCACGCGGGCCGCGAGGCTCGGGGCGTGCGCGGCCGACCGACCTTGCTCACGCCTGGGCGATCGGGCTCACGCCTGGGCGATCCGGATCATGTTGCCCGACGGGTCCCGGAAGGCGCAGTCGCGGACGCCGTACGGCTGGTCCATCGGCTCCTGGAGCACGTCGGCGCCGGCCGACCGGACCTGCTCGAAGGCCGCGTCGAGGTCGGCCGTGCGGAGGTTGACCCCGCGCAGGAGGCCCTTGGCGAGGAGCTCGGCGACGGCCTTGCGGTCCTCCTCGGTGGCGCCGGGGTCGGCGAGCGGCGGTTCGAGGACGATCTCGACGTCCGGCTGGGCGGGCGACCCGAGGGTCACCCAGCGCATCCCCTCGAAGCCCACGTCCTTGCGGACCTCGAAGCCGAGCGCGTCGCGGTAGAAGCCGAGGGCGGCCTCGTGGTCGTCGACGGCGATGAAGCACTGGTGCAGGTTGATGTCCATGCCCACCACGCTAGGGAGCGGTGTCGAGCCGCGCTTCTCCGTTCCTGACCGGTCGCGAGACGACCTTCGCGACGCACGCGGGCAGGGCGGCGTCGGCCCCGTGCTCCCGCGCGCGGTACGCGCTCGGCGTCTCGCCGACCAACTGGGTGAACCGCGAGCTGAACGAGCCCAGCGACGTACACCCCACCTCCATGCAGACGTCCGTCACCGACAGGTCCCCGCGCCGCAGCAGCGCCTTCGCCCGCTCGATCCGCCGGGTCATGAGATAGCTGTACGGGGTCTCCCCGAAGGCGCTCCGGAAGCTCCGCGCGAAGTGCCCGGCCGACATCAGCGCCGTCCGCGCCAGCGCCGCCACGTCCAGCGGCTGCGCGTAGTCCCGGTCCATCTGGTCCCGCGCCTTCCGCAGGCGCCGGAGATCGTCGAGCGGTATGCGGGTCGTCACGCCCTTCACCGTACCGGCGTCCCGCCCCCCGCGTACACTCCAGCAAGCATGTGCTTGCAATAGTTAGCAAGCGGTGGCAGGGTACGCGGCATGGCATCGCTCAACGTCGGCAATCTCGGCAGCCTCGGCGAGTACCTGCGCGAGCAGAGGCGCACCGCGCAGCTCTCGCTGCGGCAGCTCGCCGACGCGGCAGGGGTGTCGAACCCGTACCTGAGCCAGATCGAGCGCGGGCTGCGCAAGCCCAGCGCCGAGGTGCTCCAGCAGGTCGCCAAGGCGCTGCGGATCTCGGCCGAGACGCTCTACGTGCGGGCCGGGATCCTCGACGAGAAGGACCGGGAGGAGCTGGAGACGCGGGCCGTCCTCCTGGCCGATCCCTCGATCAACGAGCGGCAGAAGCAGGTGCTGCTCCAGATCTACGACTCCTTCCGCAAGGAGAACGCGGCGGAGAACGCGGCGGAGGCCGCGGCCGCTGCGCCTGCCGCCGCTGCGGAGCCGGAAGCTTCCAGTTAGTACGACGTCAGCCTGAACGTTCCACCGGGAGGACCACCAGCATGCCCCTCATCGACGAACTGCGTACCCCCCTCTACTTCGCCGCCGGCACCGCCGACCTCGCCGTGCGCCAGGCCCGCAAGGTGCCCGGCCTGATCGAGCAGCTCGCCGCCGAGGCGCCCGGCCGGATCGACGCGGTGCGGAACACCGACCCCAAGGTCGTGCAGGAGAAGGTCGCCGACCGGGCCAAGGAGGCCCAGGCCGTCGTCCAGGCCAAGGTCGCCGAGGTCGTCGGGGTTGTCGGCGGTCTCGACACCGACCTCAAGAAGCTCGGCGAGACCGCGCAGGACCTGGCCCTGCGGGGCGTCGGCGTGGCCGCCGAGTACGCCGTCAAGGCGCGCGAGAAGTACGAGGAGGTCGCCGCCCTCGGCGAGGAGACCGTCCGCGCCTGGCGCGGCGAGACCGCCGAGCCGGTCACCGAGATCACGGTCGTGGTCGAGCCGGAGGAGACCAGGACCGAGCCCGAGGCCGAGGCCGCGGCGAAGACCGAGCCCGAGGCCGAGGCCGCGCCCGTCGTGGAGCCGGTCGCCGCGGAGGCCAGGCCCAAGCCCGCCCCCCGTAAGCCCGCCGCCCGCAAGGCTCCCGCCAAGAAGGCGGCCGCCGCGACCGACTCCACGGCCGGCGGGGCCGAATAGCGGACCCGGGCACCATTCCTGGGGCGCGGAGCGTTGGAACGGGTAACTTGACCGGGAGGCGTACGTACCCCATGACCCCCTAGGCGGTGTTCAGCATGCTGATGGACCGGTTCGACAACACCCTCAACCTGCTGATGTTCCTGGTCTTCACCGGCTTCGCCGTCGCCTCGTTCGTCATCGCGGCGATGGTCCGGGAGGACGCCTACCGGGCCGCGGACAAGCAGACGAAGAAGTTCTGGCTGATCCTCCTCGGGGTCAACCTCGCCCTGAACCTCTTCCTGCCCGGCTTCCTCTTCCTCCTGATCGCCGGCCTCATCGCCGCGATCGTCTTCATGGTGGACGTCCGCCCGGCCCTCAAGCAGGTGATGGGCGGCGGCGGAGGCGGCCGGCGCGGCGGCTCCAGCAGCGACGGTCCGTACGGCCCCTACAACGGCGGCCGGTAGGACCGACGGCGAGGGGCACAGTACGGCGGGCGGGGCCCGGGGCTTTCAGCCCCGGGCCCTGTCCCGTTCCAGGGCCAGCAGGGCCACGTCGTCCGTCAGCTCGCCGCCGTTCAGCGTCCGGGCCTCGGCCATCGCCGCCTCCAGGAGCGTCTCGCCGCGCAGGCCGCCGGCCAGTTGCCGGTTGATCATGTCGACCATGCCGTCCTGTCCGAGCCGCGGCGAGCCCGGGCCCGCCGTCCGGCCCTCGATCAGGCCGTCGGTGTAGAGCAGCAGGCTCCACGCCCCGCCCAGCTCGACCTGCCGGCGCGGCCACCGGGCGCGCGGCAGCAGGCCGAGGGCGGGGCCCCCGTCCTCGTACGGCAGGAGCCGCGCCGTGCCGCCCCGCTGGGCGACCAGCGGCGCCGGGTGGCCCGCCAGGCACAGCCCGGCGCGGCGCCCGTCGGGCGCGATGTCGACCGTGCAGAGGGTCGCGAAGATCTCGTCGCTCTCCCGCTCGTGCTCCAGGACCTGCTGGAGGGTGGAGAGCAGCTCGTCGCCGCAGAGCCCGGCGAAGGTCAGCGCGCGCCAGGCGATGCGCAGCTCGACGCCGAGGGCGGCCTCGTCGGGGCCGTGGCCGCAGACGTCGCCGATCATGGCGTGGACGGTGCCGTCCGGGGTGCGGACGACGTCGTAGAAGTCGCCGCCGAGCAGCGCGCGGGACCGGCCGGGCCGGTAGCTGGCCGCGAAGAGGAGGTCGGAGCCGTCCAGGAGCGGGGTGGGCAGCAGGCCGCGTTCCAGCCGGGCGTTCTCCTGGGCGCGCAGCCGGGACTCGGCGAGCTTCACCTTGGCGGCGTCGTTGCGCTTGCGCTCGACCGCGTACCGGATGGCGCGGCTCAGCAGCCGCCCGTCCAGCTCCTCGCGGAAGAGGTGGTCCTGGGCCCCGACGCGTACCGCCTCGGCGGCCAGCTCCGCGTCGGCGGAGGGGGCGAGGGCGAGGACGGCGTGGCGGGGCGCGAGGCGCAGGATGTGCCGCAGCGGGGCGAGCGGGTCCTCGTCGGCCGCGCCCCGGGGCACGGGCAGCGCGAGGTCGACGAGCACGCAGTGCACGTCGTCGGTGAGGAGCCGTTCGGCCTCGGTGAGGTTGCGCGCGGTACGGATGCGGACCCGGGTGCCGGCGGCGCCGGCGGCGTCGAGCAGTTCGGGTACGGCGAAGGCACCCGCCGGGTCGTCCTCGACGACCAGGAGGGTGAGATCGGTGCGGTCACGGTCGGCCGTCGCGGGGGCTTCCGCGCCGGTCGCCGTTCCTGTTCCTGTGCCTGTTCCTGTGTCTGTCACAGCGGTGGCGTCCATGGCGGTGGTCTCGCCTGGCCCCGCGGCAGAGACGATTCTCTGGCGCGGTACGGATACGGGCATCGGTCCGGGTTTCCTTCCCTCCCCCGAGGGTGCGCCGGGCGCCGGGTGGCGTCCCGCCCGTCCGGGACCATAGCGGCACAGGCGGGCCCGGCGGAATGGCGATCACTCCGCGGGCGGCCCTGTCGTCCTTGGCATATGCCGCGGAAGGGGAGGTAGTTGTGCCCCGAGCAGGCACGGACGCGTCCCGGCCCCATGAGAAAGGTCACTCGGGCCGGATCTGTCAGGTCGGGCGGACGATCAGGTCGGCGGACGGTCAGGTCGGCGGACGATCGGGCCGGGTGGACGATCAAAGCGGCCGGACGGTCAGGTCGGGCGGACGATGCCGAGGATCTCCATCGAGCCGGCGCCCGCCACGGTCACGTTCCGGCCGGGCCGGGGCGCGTGGACCATCTTGCCGTCGCCGATGTACATGCCGATGTGGCTGGCGTCCTGGTAGTAGACGATCAGGTCGCCGGGGAGCATGTCCTCCGGCTGCACCCGGGGGAGCAGCCGCCACTGCTCCTGCGAGGTGCGCGGGATGCGGGTGCCCGCGGCGGCCCACGCGGACTGGGTCAGGCCGGAGCAGTCGAAGGAGTCGGGGCCCTCTGCGCCCCACACGTACGGCTTGCCGACCTGGGCGAGGGCGGACGCGATCGCCTTGCGCGCCTCGGGGGTGGCCTCGGTGCCGAGCTCGGCGAGGATGCCGGAGCCGAGCCACTTCGTCTGCGCCTGCTGCTTCGCCAGCTCCTCCAGCCGGCGCAGCCGCTCGCGCTCCTCGGCGGCGAGCTCGCTCTCCAGCTTCTTCGCGGCGGCGATCTTGCCGTTGATCTCCTTCTTCGCCTCCGCCTGCTTGA
Source organism: Streptomyces sp. NPDC059201 (assembly GCF_042754585.1). Taxonomy (NCBI): domain Bacteria; kingdom Bacillati; phylum Actinomycetota; class Actinomycetes; order Kitasatosporales; family Streptomycetaceae; genus Streptomyces; species Streptomyces sp. NPDC059201. The sequence goes on along the minus strand of NZ_JBHZBB010000004.1, from coordinate 733,956 downwards.
GGCGGTCGGCCTCCAGCTTGGTCCAGTTGTCGCCGGCCTCGGTGGCGTAGGTGTTCAGCTCGGCCTGGGCGCGGGAGAGTTCGCCGATGAGGTCGGTGGTGGCCTTGGCGCCCTCGCGGAGCCGCCCTGCGGTGTCGAGGAAGAGCTGCGGGTCGCCGGTGAGGGCGAGTTGGGCGGTCTCGGGGATGCCGCCGCTGCGGTACTGCGCGCGGGCGGTGGCGCCGGCCTGGGCCTTGAGGGTGTCGATCCGCTCGCGGCCGCCCTCGATCATGCGGGCGAGCCGCACGATCTCGGCGGACTGCCGCTCGGTGCGCTCCTCGGCGAGGTTGTACGCGTCGGTGGCGGCGGCCGCCTGGCGGTACAGCCCGTCTATCTCCGTACGGACCTGCTCCAGGGTCTTCTTCGGCGGGGGCGGCGGGAGCGGGGCGGCGGCGGCCTGGAGGGTGAGTGCCGGTGCGGCCAGGACGGCCAGGGCGCAGGCCACGGTGACCGCGGCGGCGGCGTACGGACGTCGGCGTCGTCGGTTCACTGGCTCCCCCTCGTGACCGGGCGGAACCTCGGCCACTTTCTGATTTACCGTCAGTAACTTATGTGGTCCTGGCGATAGTGCCACGCGGAAACGGAAAACGACAGGTACCCCGCCAGAGTGACGGTCGATGAGGCGATGACGTTCCCGGGAAACGGTGACGCGGCCGGGATGTGCGCGGGATGTGGGACGCAGGAGGCCCCCAGGACACCTGCCGGTCACCCGCCGCGCGCTGTCAGGGCTCGCGCGGTTCGGAGCCGGTCACCCGCCGCCCGCCGCCCGCGCTCCCGTGCCGCCCGCGCCGCCGGGTCGGTCACCCACCCCTCGGTGCCAGTGCGTCCCAGCGGAGTGTGACCTCGCCCTGGCGCCAGCGTTTCGGGTCGTCCGTGACCGGCCAGTCGGCGGCCAGGTCGCGGACGGAGCGGATCCAGCGCTGCCGGGCGCCGAGGGAGGCGTACGGGGCTGCCGCCGCCCACGCCCGGTCGAAGTCCCGCAGGAAGGCGTGGACCGGCTCGCCCGGCACGTTGCGGTGGATCAGCGCCTTCGGGAGGCGTTCGGCCAGGTCGGAGGGGCGGTCGAGGGAGCCGAGCCGGGTCGCGAGGGTGACCGTGCGCGGCCCGCTCCGGTCGAGCGCCACCCACACGTGCCGGCGCCCGATCTCGTCGCAGGTCCCCTCGACGAGCAGCCCCCCGGGCGCGAGCCGCCCGCACAGCCGCGCCCACACCGCCGCGACCTGCTCCTCGTCGTACTGGCGCAGCACGTTCGCCGCCCGGATCAGCGCGGGCGCGCCCGGCACCGGCACCTCGAAGCCGCCGTGCACGAAGGCGAGCCCCTCGTACAGCTCCTCGTACGGCTTCGCCGCCTCGACCCGCGCGGGCTCGATCTCGATCCCGTACAGCCGCGTCCTGGGCTCGGCCGTGCGCAGCCGCGCGAGCAGCTCCACGGCGGTCCAGGGGGCGGCGCCGTATCCGAGGTCGACGGCGACGGGCGGCTCGGGGGAGCGGCGCAGGGCGGGTCCGTGGACGGCGGCGATCCAGCGGTCCATGCGGCGCAGCCGGTTCGGGTTGGTGGTCCCGCGGGTCGGGGTGCCGACGGGGCGGGTGGTGCGCGGGGCCATGGGAGGAAGGATACGGAGAGAGACGGCCACGAGCTCCCGCGTAATGAATTGGCAAAGCGCGGGGGCGGGTGGAAATGAAAGGAACCGTTCCGGTGTTGTGCGGGGCGGAGGACGTGTACCGCGCCCTCCGCCTGTCATGTCCGCACGCCAGGCCCCTCTCGCGGAAGGACCGCCGACGTGAGCCAGTACGTGTCCCGGTTCGCCGGCACCCGGAACCGGCACCCGGCAGCGGCCTCCCGGCTCCGGCTTCCGGGGCGTCCCCGGACCCCGCGCCGGGTGGCCATGCTCTCCGTGCACACCTCCCCGCTCCACCAGCCGGGCACCGGCGACGCGGGCGGCATGAACGTCTACATCGTCGAGCTCGCCAAGCGGCTCGCCGCCATCGACATCGAGGTCGAGATCTTCACCCGGGCCACCACCGGCGGCCTCGCCCCCGTGGTCGAGCTGGCCCCCGGCGTCCTGGTGCGGCACGTGGACGCCGGCCCGTACGAGGGGCTGGCCAAGGAGGAGCTGCCGGCCCAGCTCTGCGCCTTCACGCACGGCGTGATGCAGGCGTGGGCGGGCCACCGCCCCGGCCACTACGACCTCGTCCACTCGCACTACTGGCTCTCCGGCCACGTCGGCTGGCTCGCCGCCGAGCGGTGGGGCGTCCCGCTCGTCCACGCCATGCACACCATGGCCAAGGTCAAGAACGCCTCGCTCGCCGAGGGCGACACCCCCGAGCCCGCCGCCCGGGTCATCGGCGAGACGCAGATCGTCGCCGCCGCCGACCGGCTGATCGCCAACACCACCGAGGAGGCCGACGAGCTGGCCCGCTTCTACGAGGCGGACCCCGGCAAGATCGCGGTCGTCCACCCGGGGGTCAACCTCGACCGGTTCCGGCCCGCCGACGGCCGGGCCGCCGCCCGCGCCCGCCTCGGGCTGCCGCCGGACGCCTTCGTGCCCGTCTTCGCCGGCCGGATCCAGCCCCTCAAGGCCCCGGACATCCTGCTGCGCGCCGCCGCCCTGATGGTCGACCGCGACCCCTCGCTGCGCTCCCGCATGGTGGTGCCGGTCGTCGGCGGCCCCAGCGGCAGCGGCCTCGCCAAGCCGGAGGGGCTCCAGAAGCTCGCCGCCCGGCTGGGCATCGCCGACCTGGTGCGCTTCCACCCGCCGGTGGGCCAGGAGCGGCTCGCGGACTGGTTCCGGGCCGCGTCGGTCCTCGTCATGCCCTCGTACAGCGAGTCCTTCGGCCTGGTCGCGATCGAGGCGCAGGCGGCCGGCACGCCGGTCGTCGCCGCCGCGGTGGGCGGCCTGCCCGTCGCCGTACGGGACGAGCGGACCGGTTTCCTGGTGCAGGGCCACGACCCCGCTGACTACGCGCGCGTGCTGGATCGATTCGCCGCCGACCCGGAGCTCACCGCCCGGATGGGCGAGGCGGCGGCGCGCCACGCCGGGTCCTTCGGCTGGGACACGGCCGCGTCGGGCACCGCCGACGTGTACACGGCCGCCATGCACGATCACCGCCAGCAGGCGCACCACCGTCGCGTACGCTCCCACCATGGCTGACGCTCAGGACGTTCAGGACGCTCAGGACGCACGGCGGATCGTCGAGGACACGCTCACCGAGGCGGAGCTGGAGTGGGAGAGCCCCGAGCCCGGCTCGTACGTGGTCAAGCTCCCCGGCACCCGCAAGCTGTTCACGACGCTGTCGCTGCGCCTCGGCCGCCACTCCCTCTCCCTCAACGCCTTCGTCGTCCGCCACCCCGACGAGAACGAGGCCGGCGTCCACCGCTGGCTCCTCGAACGGAACCTCAAGCTGTACGGGGTGGGCTACGCGATCGACCCGCTCGGCGACATCTACCTCGCCGGCAAGCTCCCGCTGGCCGCCGTCACGCCGGAGGAGCTGGACCGGCTGCTCGGCTCGGTCCTGGAGGCGGCGGACGGCGACTTCAACACGCTGCTCGAACTCGGCTTCGCGTCGGCCATCCGGCGGGAGTACGCCTGGCGGGTCTCCCGGGGAGAGTCGACGCGGAACCTGGACGCGTTCAGGAACCTGACGCGGGAGACGGCTCGGGCGACGGAACCGGACCGGGACTGACGGCTGCCTCCGGCGCCACCCCGGGCTTCTCCGCGACGACCTTCTCCGGGCCCGCCGTCTCCGGCTCCTCCTCGCACAGCGCCGTGCGCAGCCGAAAGGTGTACCCGACGGCGGCGAGGACGCCGATGGCGAAGGTGCCGGCCCACAGGACGTCCGAGCCGGGCCCGTCGACGATGGCGCCGGCGAGGATCGGCGCGACGAAACCGGCGACCGCCCACGACATGCCCATCACGCCCTGGTAGCGGCCCCGGGCGTGCTCCGGCGCGAGCCGCGCGGTGGCGGCGGCGTTCGTCGGTACGTGCACCATCTCGCCGATCGTCCACACGACGACGGTCGCGGCGAAGGCGACGGACGAGCCGGCCAGCGCGGTGGCGCCGGTGCCGACGGCGAAGAGCAGCGAGGAGACGGCCAGCAGGACGACCGGCGAACGCCGCTCGGTCACCTTGTTGACCAGCAGCTGGAAGCCGACGATCACGATGCCGTTGACGGCGATCACCATGCCGTACGAGGACGCGGACAGGCCCTGCTCGGCCATGGTCAGCGGCAGGCCGATCCAGGGCGCGGTGAAGACCACGCAGACCAGCAGGTTGAGCAGGACGAGGGTCCGGAAGGGCGCGTCGCGCAGCACGTCGAGCATCGACACCCGCTCGTCGGCCGGCTTCTCCCCGGCCTTCTCCGGGCTCCGCTCGGGCCGGGTCTCCGGCAGCCGCAGGAAGACGATCACGGCGCAGAGGGTGGTGGCGACGGCGTCGACGAGGAAGAGGGTGCGGTAGCCGAGGATGGCGGCGGCGCCGCCCGCGATGGAGGCGACGGCGAAGCCGAGGTTCAGCGCCCAGTAGTTGAGGGCGAAGGCGCGGCGCACGTCGTCGGCGGGGACCATGTCGGAGATCGTCGCGTTGATGGAGGGGCGGACCGCCTGCATGGAGACGCCCATCAGCAGCACGACCAGGGCGACGCCCGAGGCGCTGGTGACGAAGGCGAGCGCGCCCGCGCAGGAGGCGGACACCAGGTGCATGGTGACCATCGTGGGGCGGCGGCCCCACCGGTCGGTGAGCACGCCGCCGAGCGGGGAGCCGGCGACACCGCCGAGACCGTGGAGGGCGACGACGAGGCCGGCGAACCACGCGGAGTGCCCGAGCTCGACCGTCAGATAGAGGGAGAGGAAAGTCAGGACGAAAGCCCCGGTGCGGTTGACCAAGGTCGACAGCCAGAGCCACCAGAAGCCCTGCGGAAGGCCGGAGACGGTGGCGCGCGCCGATCGTCTGAGCGAGTCGATGGACATGTGAGGTGCGCCCCCTGCGTGCTGTAAGTGCCCCTGACGGCTCTCGCAACTTACGCATCTCGGCTGGCGGACGCCAGCGAATTGACGACGCGCGTCAATCGTCAGCGGTCCATTAGGCTCGTACGCATGGCCGACGCACCGTACAAGCTGATCCTCCTCCGCCATGGCGAGAGCGAGTGGAACGAGAAGAATCTGTTCACCGGATGGGTGGACGTGAACCTCACCGCGAAGGGCGAGAAGGAGGCGACGCGCGGCGGCGAGCTGCTCAAGGACGCCGGCCTGCTGCCCGACGTGCTGCACACCTCCCTCCAGAAGCGCGCCATCCGCACCGCCCAGCTCGCGCTGGAGTCCGCGGACCGCCACTGGATCCCGGTCCACCGCTCCTGGCGCCTGAACGAGCGTCACTACGGTGCCCTCCAGGGCAAGGACAAGGCGCAGACCCTCGCCGAGTTCGGCGAGGAGCAGTTCATGCTGTGGCGCCGCTCGTACGACACCCCGCCGCCGCCGCTCGCCGACGACAACGAGTACTCCCAGGCCGGCGACGCCCGCTACGCGACGATCCCGCCGGAGCTGCGCCCGCAGACCGAGTGCCTCAAGGACGTCGTCGAGCGCATGCTCCCGTACTGGTACGACGGCATCGTCCCGGACCTCCTCGCCGGCCACACGGTCCTGGTCGCCGCCCACGGCAACAGCCTCCGCGCCCTGGTGAAGCACCTCGACGGCATCTCCGACGCCGACATCGCCGGCCTCAACATCCCCACCGGCATCCCCCTCTCGTACGAACTCGACGAGAACTTCAAGCCCCTCAACCCCGGCGGCACCTACCTCGACCCGGAGGCCGCCGCGGCCGCCATCGAGGCCGTCAAGAACCAGGGCAAGAAGTAACCTTCACCCCCGAGAGAGCCCCCGGTCCGCGGACTTCCGCCGGTCGGGGGCTTCTTCGTGGGGCGGGCGGTCGGGGTCAGTGTTCTTCGGGGCCGCCGGCGGCTTCGGCGCAGGCTCGGTCTCGGAAGTCGTCCACCGAGGTGGTGCGGATCTCGTCGTCCACGGTGTAGCGGACCTGGCCTGGCTTCAGGCGGGTCAGGTCTTCCGGGGTGAAGGTGACGGGGGTGGCCTGCCAGGAGCCGTCTTCGGTCCAGCCTGTGAGGCTGTAGCGGCGGCCTTTCTCCAGTCGGGCCACGTGGGTCTCCGGGGTCCAGCGCTCGGCCGACGGTGCGCCCGAGGTCTGGATCAGGGGCCAGGAGGTGAAGCCGGTGACGGGGCCGTCGTGGCGCCAGTCGCCGGTGACCTCGCGGGACTCCTTCGGCAGGTCGTCGGGGTGGAGCTTCGCGCCGTCGACGTGGTCGTGGCACATCAGGAGTACGCCGAGAGGGGTGCCGTCCTCCGCCACGGAGACCCCCGCGAGGCCGGCGGGTGCCGCCGCGCAGCCCGTGAGCAGCAGCGCGGCCGTCCCGGCCGCCGCCGCTGTCAGGAGGGTCGCTCGCGCGGAGGGCATGGCCGCAATTCTGTCGGGCGGAGGCGGCGCTGCCCAGGGGTGACCGACGGTAATCCAAGGTGAAGGGGGGATCGGAGGCGTACGGAGAGGGGTGCGGGATCTTTTTCGGGAGCGCCGGCCGTCTCCGCTCGCTACCGTCCCGTGCATGACACGATCACCGCGCCTGGAGCCGGTCACCCCCGCCACCGTGGACGCCGCCCTCGCCCTGCGCGTCCACCCCCATCAGGAGAAGAACGTCGCGCCCGTCGCGACGTCGCTGGCGGAGGCGTACGCGCACGGCGAGACCGCCTGGCCCCGGCTGGTGTTCGACGGCGACCGGCTCGTCGGCTTCCTCATGGCCTTCGTCGACATCGTCTGGGACGAGGCGAAGGACCCGTCCGACCGGCGCAGCGGACTGTGGCGGCTGAACATCTCCGCCGACGCGCAGGGCGCGGGGTACGGCCGCTTCGCCGTCGACGCCGTCGCCGAGGAGCTGCGCCGGCGCGGGACCTCGCGGATGTACGTCACCTGGGAGCCCGGCGAGGACGGGCCCGGCGACTTCTACCGCCGGCTCGGCTTCCGTACCACCGGCGAGACGAGCGGCGAGCAGGTCGTCGGCGTACTCGATCTGTGAGAGGCGCGCGAGGCCGAGGGGGAGGTGCCCGGTCGGGCGCCTCCCCCTCGGTCGCTCACGCCGGCCTGATCAGCCGCCGCACTGGCACGGCGCTCCGGCCTGGCAGCCGCAGCCGCAGCCCGGGCCGCAGCCGCAGGCGCCCAGGACGGGCAGGTGCGTCCGCTCGCGCGGGGCCTCCGGCGGGGAGTCGGTGGTGATGGGGGAATCGGCCATGGGGTCCCTCCCTCGCGGGACGTGGATCGTCCCTCGTACCCATTCCATGCCCGCCGGGACCGGCGCATCAACGGCGCACGGGAGCCCCGCGCACCGAAGCGCCCCCGTGCGCCCTCCACGCCCCCTCGCGCCACCGCGCCCCGACTCACGCCGACGCGCCGCCCCGGAGACCCGAAGCCCCGGGGCCCGGAGACCCGAAGCCCGGAGACCCGAGGCCCCGGGGCAGCGGCTACGCGCCCTCGACCGGGGTGTCCGTCGCCTGGAGCTCGTCCGCGTGCTCGCCCGTCACCAGGTAGACGACGCGCTTCGCCACCGACACCGCGTGGTCCGCGAACCGCTCGTAGTAGCGGCCCAGCAGCGTCACGTCGACGGCCGTCTCGATGCCGTGCTTCCACCGGTCGTCCATCAGGTGCTGGAAGAGCGCCCGGTGCAGCAGGTCCATCTCGTCGTCGTCCTGCTCCAGCTGCATCGCCAGGTCGACGTCCTTCGTGATGATGACCTCGGCGGCCTTGGCCATCAGGCGCTGCGCGAGCTGGCCCATCTGGAGGATGGTCGCGTGCAGGTCGTTGGGGACCGCGCGGTCCGGGAAGCGCAGCCGGGTCAGCTTGGCCACGTGCTGGGCCAGGTCGCCGGAGCGCTCCAGGTCGGCGCTCATCCGCAGCGAGGTGACCACGATCCGCAGGTCCGTCGCCACCGGCTGCTGGCGCGCGAGCAGCGCTATCGCCCGCGCCTCCAGGTCGTGCTGGAGGTCGTCGACCTTCTGGTCCGCGGCGATCACGCTCTCCGCGAGCTTCAGGTCCGCGTCGAGCATCGCCGTGGTGGCGCGCCCGATCGCCGACCCGACCAGGCGGGCCATCTCGACCAGGCCCTCGCCGATCGAATCAAGTTCCTCGTGGTACGCGTCCCGCATGGATGTCCCTCTCTCCGGCAGTGCTCTTCGCTTCTTCGTTCCGGGGTCCCTCCGGACCCCTCACGCTCCCACGTTCGGCCCCCTGTGCGTCCGGCTCCATCCCCTCGCGTGAACCGCCTCTGGCGTGAAGGTGAACTCTGGGCGACGTGGGCCTCCGTGCTCGTCAGGGCAAATGAACCGCCCCCGTCTCCAGGGTGAACTCTGAGCGACGAGTGTTCGAGCAGCCACTCGGACGGCTGGGAGAGTGTCCGTGACCACGCATAACCTGGATGCCATGGACGTGAACGCGGCGGTCGCCGCATTGGCCGCGATCGCCGGAGTGTGTACCGGCGTGATCGCCATGCTGGCGTTCCGCTGGAGCGAACGCGACCAGGCGCGACCCACCCGTACCTCTCTGCACACCGACGCCGTGCTCCCGCCCGGCGTCGACACCGTGCTCTCCGTGCTGCGCTCCTCCGCGGTCGTGCTCGACGAGAGCGACTCCGTGGTGAAGGCCAGCTCGGCGGCGTACGCCCTCGGGCTCGTCCGCGGCGGGAAGCTGGCCGTGGAGCCGATGCTCAACATGGCCCGCGACACCCGCAGGGACGGGGAGATACGCCAGGTCGAACTGGACCTGCCCCGGCGCGGCGGCGGACGCGGCGAGGCCCTCGCGGTCTCCGCGCGCGTGGCCCCGCTGGGCTCCCGGCTGGTGCTGCTGCTGGTCGAGGACCTGACGGAGGCACGCCGTATCGAAGCGGTACGGCGCGACTTCGTCGCGAACGTGAGCCACGAGCTGAAGACCCCGGTCGGGGCGCTCTCGCTGCTCTCCGAGGCCGTCATGGACGCCTCGGACGACCCCGAGGCCGTCATGCGCTTCGCGGGCCGGATGCAGATCGAGGCGACCCGGCTGACCAACCTGGTCCAGGAGCTCATCGACCTCTCGCGGGTGCAGAACGACGACCCGCTGGAGGACTCCGAGCCGGTGTCCGTGGACGAGCTGGTCGCCGAGGCGATCGACCGCTCGCGGCACCCGGCCTCCACCAAACAGATCACGATGGCCTCCGGCGGCTCGGCCGACCTGTTCGTCTGGGGCAGCCGGGGCCAGCTCGCCGCGGCCCTCGGCAATCTGGTCGAGAACGCCGTCAACTACTCGCCGGCCCGGACCCGCGTGGGCATCGCCGCGCGCCGCGTCGCGGCACCCGGCGGGGACCTCATCGAGATAGCCGTGACCGACCAGGGCATCGGCATCCCCGAGAAGGACCGCGAGCGGATCTTCGAGCGCTTCTACCGCGTCGACCCGGCACGCTCGCGTGCCACCGGCGGTACGGGGCTCGGGCTCGCGATCGTCAAGCACGTGGCCGCCTCGCACGGCGGAGAGGTCACGGTGTGGAGCACCGAGGGTCAGGGCTCCACCTTCACCCTGCGGCTGCCCGAGGCGGGCTCCGCACGGGACCGCCGGACCCCCGCCTCCCTCACCCCCGATCTCATGACCGAACCGCTTCCTGCACCGGAGGTCCTTCCGTGACCCGAGTCCTTGTCGTCGAGGATGAGGAATCCTTCAGCGACGCCCTGTCGTACATGCTCCGCAAGGAGGGCTTCGAGGTCGCCGTGGCGGCGACCGGCCCCGACGGACTCGACGAGTTCGAGCGCAACGGAGCGGATCTCGTCCTCCTCGACCTGATGCTGCCGGGCCTGCCCGGCACGGAGGTCTGCCGGCAGCTGCGCGGTCGCTCCAACGTCCCGGTCATCATGGTGACCGCGAAGGACAGCGAGATCGACAAGGTCGTCGGGCTGGAGATAGGAGCCGACGACTACGTGACGAAGCCCTTCTCCTCCCGCGAGCTGGTCGCCCGCATCCGCGCGGTGCTCCGCCGGCGCGGCGAGCCGGAGGAGGTCACCCCGGCGGCCCTGGAGGCCGGCCCGGTCCGCATGGACGTCGACCGGCACGTGGTGACGGTCGGCGGCGGCAAGATCGACCTCCCCCTGAAGGAGTTCGACCTCCTGGAGATGCTCCTGCGCAACGCGGGCCGCGTCCTCACCCGCATGCAGCTCATCGACCGCGTCTGGGGCGCCGACTACGTGGGCGACACCAAGACCCTCGACGTCCACGTCAAGCGCCTCCGCGCCAAGATCGAACCGGACCCGGGCGCCCCCCGCTACCTGGTCACGGTCCGCGGCCTGGGCTACAAGTTCGAGCCGTAAAGATCAGTTTCTTTACGGCTGAAGGGGCGCCCCCGCTCGGGGGGCGCCCCTTCAGCCGTATGCGGTGGACCTCAGTGGCCGGCGGACGGGCCCGCGTCGCTGCCCTCGGTGCCGTGTTCGCCGGCCTCCGCGGTGGGGGAGGGGGTGGCGGTGGACGGCGGGAGGGGGACCTCGGAGGGGCCGTAGCCCTTGAAGTAGCTCGTCGAGGGGACGACGAACGCCTCCAGGGAGACGTCGCCCGTCTTGCTGAGCTTGAAGACGACCTTCTGGGCGTCGCCGTTCTCGGCGGCCTCGTGGCCGTTCTCGATCGTGGCGGTGGCGTTGCCCTCGCCGCCGATGACGACGGAGCCGCCCGCGGGGACGACGACCGGTCCTGCGCCCTTCGCGGACTTCAGGACGACCGCCGCGTTGCTGCCGGGCAGGCTGATCGACTCCAGCGTCTGCGGGGCGCGGCCGTTGTTGAAGACGGTCGCCGAGACGACGGCCGGGCCCTTGGCGCCGGGCGTGGGCTGGGTGATGACGAGCGCGTTCTGGATCTTGACGTCGTCCACGGTGACGGCGGCGTTGTCCGGCCGGACGCCGAGCGTCTGGGCGTCGTTCCCCGCGCCGCAAGCGGACAGCGCGGCGATCGAGAACACGATGGCGGTGGCGGCGAGAGCGCCGCGTCGAAGGCTGCGGCTCACGGCGGCGGCAACTCCTAGGACGTACGGACGGGAGAGGGACTAAGGACCAGCTAAAGGTGCGTCAGCGCGCTTAGGTTACCGAGCCTGACTCTCCGTCCCGCACCCGACCCGCCCCTAAGCGCCCGGCGCCCCCTCCGCGGGCCCTGTGGGAGACGCCCGCGCGCGGTTCCGCGCGTGGCCGGATCACATCCCATTGGCCCCGCGTTCACATAACCGACGTGATCAATTCCGGCGGTGGCGTCGCATTCCGCATGCCTTCCCTTACGGAAAAGCACGGACGCGTCGCCCGCTGATCCCCGCTGATCAATTCCGGATTCTTGACGCGATCCCTCCGTACGGGTGGTCGATCCTCGAACGGAGTACGTGAAGGAGGCTACTCTGGACGGGACGAACACGGACATACCGCCCGCTCCGGCGGGTCCCGGATGTGTGTAACGTGCGCGTTTCTCTCCGTCGACGCAGCGGCTCCGACCTGCGAATACCGCCTTCCGGAAGCCCTCCGCAGCACGCGGGCGAGGCACTTGTCAAGCCCCGAGATATGCCCTGACCTGCGGAAACGCCATTCAGAAGAAGCAGTTTCCGTGTTACCCTGGATAGCCACGGAAGGGGTACCTGTCACATGACGTTCAAGGTTGGCGACACCGTGGTCTATCCCCATCACGGGGCCGCGCTGATCGAGGCCATCGAAACTCGCCAGATCAAAGGCGTGGACAAGACCTACTTGGTGCTCAAGGTCGCGCAGGGCGACCTGACGGTTCGCGTGCCGGCGGACAACGCGGAGTTCGTAGGCGTGCGCGACGTTGTCGGGCAGGACGGGCTGGACCGGGTCTTCGAGGTGCTGCGCGCGCCGTACGCCGAGGAGCCGACGAACTGGTCCCGCCGCTACAAGGCGAACCTCGAGAAGCTCGCCTCCGGCGATGTCATCAAGGTCGCCGAAGTAGTCCGCGACCTGTGGCGCCGCGAGCGCGAGCGGGGTCTCTCCGCAGGTGAGAAGCGCATGCTCGCCAAGGCTCGGCAGATCCTGGTGAGCGAGCTGGCGCTCGCGGAGAACACGAACGAGGACAAGGCCGAGGCCCTCCTCGACGAGGTGCTCGCGTCCTGACGCATGGCTCAGGCCATGCCCAGCAGCAATGCCGCGGTGCCCGCCGACGCGCTGTGAATCCCAGATTCGCAGTGCCGTCGCCGGGCACTGCGGCATGTTCGTCTCTCTTTCCTTCCCTCCCGCATCATGGCGACGCCCCGACCGTCGTCACGGAAAGGGCCCGGTCGAGGCGTCGTATCAAAGCCTGCTGACGCCATACCCACGTCGCCCGCGGAAACAAACCTGCCGGAGTGCAACCGATGTCTGACGAAGCGCGTCCTAGCCGTACCGCCGTGGTGATCCCGGCCGCCGGGCGGGGCGTACGCCTCGGTCCGGGCGCCCCCAAGGCGCTGCGCGCGCTGAACGGCACGCCCATGCTCATCCACGCCGTCCGCGCCATGGCCGCCTCCCGCGCCGTCCGGCTCGTCGTCGTGGTCGCCCCCGCCGACGGCGTCGCCGAGGTCAAGCACCTCCTCGACGACCACGCCCTCCCCGAGCGCACCGACTACCTCGTCGTCGCCGGAGGCGACACCCGCCAGGAGTCCGTCCACCTCGGCCTCAAGGCGCTCCCCGCCGGCATCACCACCGTCCTCGTCCACGACGCGGCCCGCCCCCTCGTCCCCGTCGACACCGTCGACGCCGTCATCGAGGCCGTCCGCGACGGCGCCGTCGCCGTCGTCCCCGCGCTGCCCGTCTCCGACACCGTCAAGGAGGTCGAGCCCGCCGGGACCCCCGGCGACCCCGAGCAGGTCGTCGCCACCCCCGTCCGCGCCCGCCTCCGCGCCGTCCAGACCCCCCAGGGCTTCGACCACGACACCCTGGTGAACGCCCACGCCACCATCGCCCTCGCCGGCGAGGGCGCCACCGACGACGCCGGCATGGTCGAGCGGCTCGGCGCGCCCGTCGTCGTCGTGCCCGGCCACGAAGAGGCGTTCAAGGTGACCCGCCCCCTCGACCTCGTCCTCGCCGAGGCCGTACTCGCCCGCAGGAGGGCCAACGATGGCTTCTGACCTCCCCCGAGTTCTCGGCTCCGCTCGAACAGGGGGGACCCCCACCGTGCTGCCCCGCACCGGCATCGGCACCGACGTCCACGCCTTCGAGAAGGGCCGCGCCCTCTGGTGCGCCGGCCTCCTGTGGGAGGCCGACGAGAACGACGGGTACGGACTCGCCGGGCACTCCGACGGCGACGTCGCCGCCCACGCCGCCTGCGACGCGCTCTTCTCCGCCGCCGGAGTCGGCGACCTCGGCGCCCACTTCGGCACCTCCCGCCCCGAGTGGGCCGGCGCCTCCGGCACCACCCTCCTCGCCGAGGCCGCCCGGATCGTCCGCGCCGAGGGGTACGAGATCGGCAACATCGCCGTCCAGGTCATCGGCGTCCGCCCCAAGATCGGCAAGCGCCGCGACGAGGCCCAGAAGGCGCTGAGCGAGGCCGCCGGCGCGCCCGTCTCCGTCTCCGGCACCACCACCGACGGGCTCGGCCTGACCGGCCGCGCCGAGGGCCTCGCCGCCCTGGCGACCGCCCTGGTGTACCCCGTCACCCGCTGAAACACCGGAAAATCGTGCCCCGCGACCGGGAATCGGTCGCGGGGCACTACCACACGCCCACTACCCTGGACCCGTGACTATTCGCCTGTACGACACCAGCGCCCGGCAGATCCGTGACTTCACCCCGCTCACGCCGGGCTGCGTCTCGATCTACCTCTGTGGCGCCACCGTCCAGGCGGCCCCGCACATCGGGCACATCCGGTCGGGGCTGAACTTCGACATCATGCGCCGCTGGTTCGCGTACCGCGGCTACGACGTCACGTTCATCCGCAACGTCACCGACATCGACGACAAGATCATCGCCAAGGGCAAGGACCAGAACCGCGCCTGGTGGTCGATCGGCTACGACAACGAGCGCGCGTTCAACGCGGGCTACGACGCCCTCGGCTGCCTGCCGCCCACGTACGAGCCCCGCGCCACCGGCCACGTGCCCGAGATGATCGAGATGATGCGCGGTCTGATCGAGCGCGGTCACGCCTACGAGGCCGACGGCAGCGTCTACTTCGACGTCCGCTCGTTCCCCGGCTACCTGGAGCTCTCCAACCAGGACCTGGACGACCTCCGCCAGCCCGACGAGGGCGTCTCCGGCAAGCGCGACCCCCGCGACTTCGCCATGTGGAAGGCGACCAAGCCGGGCGAGCCCGACTGGGAGACCCCGTGGGGCCGCGGCCGTCCCGGCTGGCACCTGGAGTGCTCGGCCATGGCCCACAAGTACCTCGGCTCCGCCTTCGACATCCACGGCGGCGGCCTCGACCTGATCTTCCCCCACCACGAGAACGAGATCGCCCAGGCCAAGGCGTTCGGCGACGAGTTCGCGCGGTACTGGGTGCACAACGCCTGGGTCACCATGAGCGGCGAGAAGATGTCGAAGTCGCTCGGCAACTCCGTGCTCGTCTCGGAGATGGTGAAGAACTGGCGCCCCATCGTCCTGCGCTACTACCTCGGCACCCCGCACTACCGGTCGATGATCGAGTACAGCGAGGAGGCCCTGCGCGAGGCCGAGTCCGCCTTCGCCCGCATCGAGGGCTTCGTCCAGCGCGCCACCGAGAAGGCGGGCCGGACCGTCCCGCCCGCCGCCGAGGTGCCGCCGGCCTTCGCCGAGGCCATGGACGACGACCTGGGCGTCCCGCACGCGCTGGCGATCATCCACACCACCGTCCGCCAGGGCAACAGCGCCCTCGGCGCCGACGACAAGGACGAGGCCATCGCCCGCCTCGCCGAGGTCCGCGCCATGCTCGGCGTCCTCGGCCTGGACCCGCTCGACCCCCAGTGGGCCGACGAGTCCGGCGGCGGCGAGGAGCTCCACGGCGTCGTCGACACCCTCGTCCGTCTCGTGCTCCAGCAGCGCGAGTCCGCCCGCGAGCGCAAGGACTGGGCCACCGCCGACGCGATCCGCGACCAGCTCGCCCAGTCCGGCCTGGCCATCGAGGACAGCCCCGACGGCCCCCGCTGGACCATCGCCAACCGATAGAACGCCGAAGACGTGCCGCCCGGAGCCCCGGGCGGCACACTTCACTTACAGACTTCGTACGCACGCAGTTAGAGGAACAGGTAGCACTCATGGCCGGGAACAGCCAGCGCAGGGGACGTCGCACGTCGAACAAGAAGGGCGCGACGGTCGGCAGCGGTGGCAAGCGACGCCGCGCCCTCGAGGGCAAGGGCCCGACGCCCAAAGCCGAGAACCGCAAGGGCCACAAGGCGTTCCGCGTCACCAACGCGATGGCCAGGAACGCCGCCAAGCGCAAGCCCGTCGCCCGCCGCGGCGGCAAGGGCCAGGCCGAGATGGTCGTCGGCCGCAACCCGGTCTTCGAGGCGCTGCGCGACGGCGTGCCCGCCACCACCCTCTACGTCCAGCAGTTCATCGACAACGACGAGCGCGTGCGCGAGGCCCTCAACCTCGCCACCGGCCGCGACAACATCAACATCATGGAGGCGCCGCGCCCCGAGCTGGACCGGATGACCAACGGCCTGAACCACCAGGGCCTCGTCCTCCAGGTCCCGCCGTACGAGTACGCGCACCCCGAGGACCTCGCCGCGGCCGCCTACGACGAGCAGGAGGACCCGCTGATCGTCGCGCTCGACGGCGTCACCGACCCGCGCAACCTCGGCGCCGTCGTCCGCTCCGTCTCCGCCTTCGGCGGCCACGGCGTCGTCGTCCCCGAGCGCCGCGCGGCCGGCATGACCGCCGGTGCCTGGAAGACCTCGGCCGGCACCGCCGCCCGCACCCCGGTGGCCCGCGCCACCAACCTGACCCGCTGTCTCCAGGAGTACCAGAAGGCCGGTCTCACCGTCGTCGGCCTCTCCGCCGACGGCGACACCGAGGTCCACGAGCTGGAGGCCCTCGAAGGCCCCGTCGTCATCGTGGTCGGCTCCGAGGGCAAGGGCCTCTCCCGCCTCGTCGGCGAGAACTGCGACTTCCTCGTCCGCATCCCGATGCCCGGCGGCGCCGAGTCCCTCAACGCCGGCGTGGCCGCCGGCGTCGTCCTCTACGAGGCCGCCCGCCGCCGCATGGCCTGACCCGCGCCTCCCTCGTACGGGCTGACCCGTACGAGGGACGCGCCCCGGCCGTGATCTTGACGGACCTCGGACATTCCGAGCATGTCAAGGCAGTGTCCTAACCCCGCGTCACTCGGTTAGATGAGTGTGGACACCAGAACGCCCCGGCCGGGGTTCGACGATCAGCCGGCACTGAGCATGGTCAAGGTGGATTCCGATCCCGCCCAGGTGATCGTGAACCACGCCAGCTTCCGTGTGCGGCTGGCGCCGGCCCAGCAGCCGAAGTTCGCCGCCGACCCGCACGCCGCCGCCCACGCGGGAGCCCCGCGGCGCCGCCCCGTCGTGTGGTCCGGGAAGGCGACGCCGGGCGCCACCGGACTCCTCCAGGCCGTGCGCGAGTCGTCGGCCACTGCGGTCTCCACCCTGGAGCCGGCCACCCAGACCATCCCGCGCATCGACGACACGATGCCCACCCCCATCGTGCCCCCCGAGGCCGCGGCCCCCCTCCTGCCGCCGATGCGGCGCGCCGAGGGCGCCTACGACGACGTGTACGAGCTCCGGCCCGAGACGACGCCGTACGACGAGGACCCGCCGGAGGACCGGCGGCACGGCTCCGCGTGGACCGGGGCCGCCGGCCCGGGCGGCGTCCGGCACGCGTACTACCCCGGGCGCCGGATGAACCTCGGCGTGGTGCTGCTGCCGCTCCGGGTCTTCCTCGGCTTCATCTCCATCTACGCGGGCATGGGCAAGCTCTGCGACCCCGTCTACTTCGACGGCGGCGAGCGCGGCTCCATGGTCAAGTGGCTGACCCAGCTGCACCCCTGGCCGCTCGCCGAGCCGCTGCGGGACTTCGCCCTCCAGCACCCCGTCGGCGCCGGACTGACCGTCGCCTTCCTCCAGGTCGTCGTCGGCGTCCTCACCGTCCTCGGCCTCTGGCAGCGGGTCGCCGCCGTCGTCGGCGCGCTGCTGTCGGCCGCGCTCATCCTCACCGTCAGCTGGCGCACCGTCCCCGTCTACGACGCGCCCGACATCATCTACCTGGCCGCCTGGTCGCCGCTGATCATCGCCGGCGCCCCCGTCTACTCCCTCGACGGCCGGATCGCCGGCGAGGCGTGGCGGACCCTCGGGCCGCGCGCCGAACTGTGGGAGCTGCGCCGCCGGGTGATGCGCCGCTCGATCCTCTTCGCCTCCGTGGTCGTCGGCCTGACCCTGCTGGTCGGCTCCGTCCTCGGCGGCGCGGTCCGCTCCACGGAGATGGTGACCGTCCCGGGCCCGAACGACGACCCGATCAACCACCTCCCGGGCCAGCCGCTGCCGACCGAGCCCGAGCGGCGCCGCGCCCCCTCGGAGTCGCCGCGCGGCGACCGGACCGAGCCGGCCGCGCCGACGACGGCCGAGGCCCGCGAGGAGGAGTCCCCGGAGGCGACGGAGGAGGAGACCCGGCCCACGGAGACCGGCTCCGGGACGACCGGCTCGTCCCCGACGCAGGAGCGCCGGCCCACCGCCACGGAGGGCGGCGGCGGCACCAGCAGCCGTACCCCGACCGAGTCGAAGCCCGCGCCGCCGCCGGCCACCAGCGACAGTCCGAGCGCCTCCTCCGGCGGCTCGTCCTCGGGCGGCGGCTCGACCACCGGCGGCGCCCCCACCGAGGAGACGCCGACCCAGGAGGCCACCACCGGCGGAGGCGGCGGCGAGGCCCCGAAGAACCCGATCGGCGGCCTGCTGGGCTGAGCCCGGAGCCGTACGCGTACGAGAAAGGCGGCACCGCCCCTCGGGGACGGTGCCGCCTTCGTGCGTGCTGCCTTCGAGCGGTGATGCCTTCGTGCGTCCGTCAGTGGCTCTGTGTGGCCAGTTCCTTCGCGGCCTCGGTCAGGTCCTTGGCGGTGTCGATGGCTCTCCAGTACGCCCCCTGGGGCAGCGGGAAGCCGGCCAGGCGCCGTTCGCGGGCGAGGCGGGGGAAGGTGGTCCGCTCGTGGTCCCCGAGGTCGGGGAGCAGCTCGGTGAAGCTCGGGGAGAAGACGTACACGCCGGCGTTGATGAGGAACGGCGACGGCGGCGCCTCGACGAAGTCGGTGATGTGCCCGAAGGTGTCGGTCTCGACGGCGCCCCACGGGATCCGGGGGCGGGCCAGGGCGAGGGTGGCGGTGGCGTCCCGCTCGTCGTGGAAGGCGGCCATCTCGCGCAGCGAGAAGCGGGTCCAGATGTCGCCGTTCGTGGCGTACCAGGGCCGGTCCGGCTCGGGCAGGTGCGCGGCGGCGTACTTGAGGCCGCCGCCACGGCCCAGCGGCTCGGTCTCGACGACCGTGGTCACCTTCAGGGGCAGGTCGACCGACTCCAGCCACTCCTGGAGGACTTCGGCGAGGTGCCCGCAGGAGACGACGGCGTCGGTCACGCCCTCGGCGGCCAGCCAGGAGAGCTGATGGCCGATGATCGGGGTCCCGGTGCCCGGGATCTCGACCATCGGCTTGGGGCGGTCGTCGGTGTAGGGGCGCAGGCGCGAGCCCTGGCCGCCCGCCAGGACCACGGCCTGCGTCGGAGTGGTGTGCATACGGGGAACGATAGGTGCCCCGCGGGCGGGGACGCGGTGACCGCGCTCAGCCCGTCGCGCGCATCACGCCGGTCGCGTACGCGGTGTCGCAGACCGGGCGGGAGAACGCCTGGGCGCGGGAGGGGCCGTAGTGCTCGACGGCGGCGCGGCCCAGCGCGCGGGCGATCGACACGCAGTGCTCGGCGAGAGAGGGACGGTTCTCCACCTCGCGCTGGAGGTGGGTGAGGGCGACGCCCGGGTCCTTCTCCTGGAGTTCGGCGAGGAGCCGGTCGCGCAGGACGTCCTGCGGGGCGCGCGACGTGGCGCGGGTCGAGACGTCCGCGGAGGACGCGGTCAGCATCTGGCCGTCGGAGTCCTGGCCGGCCCACGGGACGGCGGACACCGCGAGCGTTCCCGACAGGACCAGGACGACGGGCAGGACGAGGGCGAGGGAGCGGCCGATTCGGCGGGCAGTGTGCGTCACGCAGGCGAGCGTAGCGGCCGGTAGTGATATGGCGACATTTAGTCACTCTCGCGAGGGACGGTTCGACGCGCCTTTTCGAATCCCGTGTTGACGCGGGGCGGTCGGGAGGGCCCCGAATGCCGGGGTTTTCCGGGGTAAGCCCGTTTAAACGAACGACCCCGCGTCCGCAAGGGATACGGGGCCGTTCGGCGTTCCTTCAGCCGAGGGTCACTCGCTGATGCGCTGCTCCGTCGACTTGGAGAAGACGTGCAGCTCGCCGGCGCGCGGGATGACGTGCAGCGTGGAGCCCTTGGCGGGGATGTCACGGCCGCCGACGCGGATGACGATGTCCTTGTCCTCGCCGCCGACGCGGGTGGAGCCGTAGACGAAGCCGTCGGAGCCGAGCTCCTCGACGACGTTGACCGTCACGGCCACGCCGTCCTTGCTCGTGGGGCCCGAGACGTCGAAGTGCTCCGGGCGGACACCGACGACGACCGTGGTGTCGCCGTTGGCCGCGGCGGTGGCGAGCGCGTCACGGGAGACCGGGACGACGCTGTTGCCGAACTTGACGCCGCCCTCGGTGATCGGGACCTCGATCAGGTTCATCGCGGGGGAGCCGATGAAGCCGGCGACGAAGAGGTTGGCGGGCTTGTCGTACATGTTGCGCGGGGTGTCGACCTGCTGGAGCAGACCGTCCTTCAGCACGGCGACGCGGTCGCCCATGGTGAGGGCCTCGGTCTGGTCGTGGGTGACGTAGACCGTGGTGATCCCGAGGCGGCGCTGGAGGCCGGCGATCTGCGTACGGGTCGAGACGCGGAGCTTGGCGTCGAGGTTCGACAGCGGCTCGTCCATGAGGAAGACCTGCGGCTCGCGCACGATGGCGCGGCCCATGGCGACGCGCTGGCGCTGACCGCCGGAGAGCGCCTTCGGCTTGCGGTCCAGGTACTCGGTGAGGTCGAGGATCTTCGCGGCCTCTTCGACCTTCGCGCGGATCTCGCTCTTGTTGACGCCGGCGATCTTGAGCGCGAAGCCCATGTTGTCGGCGACGCTCATGTGCGGGTAGAGCGCGTAGTTCTGGAACACCATGGCGATGTCCCGGTCCTTCGGCGGCAGGTGGGTGACGTCGCGGTCGCCGATGCGGATGGCGCCCCCGTTCACGTCCTCCAGGCCGGCGAGCATGCGCAGCGAGGTCGACTTGCCACAGCCCGAGGGACCGACGAGCACGAGGAACTCGCCGTCCGCGATCTCGATGTCGAGCTGGTTGACGGAGGGCTTGGTGGCACCCGGGTAGATGCGGGTCGCCTTGTCGAAAGTGACGGAAGCCATGGTGATGTGTCCCTTCACCGGCAGGAACGTGCCGGACGATCCGAGTAAAGGAAGGATTGAGGTCTAGTCCACCTGGGTGAACTCCGCTCGACGCTACCTGGCGGCGCGAGATCTGTCAGCAGTTCGAAGGGCGTGAGATTTCCGACCGCCCGCCGAGCGGGTTTGGTTAGACTGCACTCGCTGCCGCCTTAGCTCAGTTGGCTAGAGCGCTTGACTTGTAATCTTGAGGTCGTCGGTTCGATTCCGACAGGCGGCTCTGTACGACGAAGGCCCCGGCCCCCGTGAAGGGGGGCCGGGGCCTTCGCGGTACCGTGCGGCGCGCACCCAGGGGGGGTGCGGTTTCGCGACGAAGGACTGATCGCTTGCGCAGAACCATTGCTCTCGGGGGGACGGCCGCGCTGCTGCTGGCCGGGCTGGTGTCGGGGGCGTCCACGGCGTCCGCCTCCGACGGCTACCCGAGGTTCGAGATCGACGACCGGGTGATCCAGCCCGGTACGTGGCCCGCCGAGGTGGGACCGGGCGGCGTCACGTATGACGGCCCGTACGAGGGCACCCTCGTGTACGCCTTCAGCAAGGCGCCGCTGACCGACCCCGCGTGGACCGGGGCCGGCTTCCCCGCCGGGCTGTCGCTCCAGGTCGAGGGGTGCAAGGCGCGGGCCGGCGTGACCGCGGTGTACACCTGCCCGGTCTCGGACGAGAACCAGTACGCCACCCGCCTGGCCGTCGAGGCCGCGGAGAGCGCCGCCGACGGCACCACGCTGCACTACGGCTTCGTCTACGTCCCGCGCGGCGGTGACCTCGCGAAGGCCGTGAAGACGGTGCAGACCGTCGACCTGATGCTGGAGGACGGGCAGCACGGCGCCGCCACCGTCACGGTGAAGACGGCGGAGCACGTCGCCCAGAACACCGTCCAGCTCTCCACCCCGCCGGTCTCGCCCGGCACCACCGTGACCCACACCGCGAAGGTGCACGCGGTGGACAGGGGATGGCTGGAGATCGGCTTCGAGCCGGGCGAGGGGATGCGGTACTGGGAGGAGGACGAGCTCCAGGTCGGGATCACCGGGGTCCGTCAGAACTCCGGGACCACGGAGTGCGACGTCATCGGCGGCTACGTCGCGGGCGACGGCGTCCGCTGCGAGATCGACCCGGGCACGGAGGGGCCGGTCGACGTCACCGTCTCGTACACGGTGAAGGCGACCCCCACCGCCGCCGCGTGGCGGATCGGCACGTTCGCGCGGTACGACGTGTACGCCA
Source organism: Streptomyces sp. NPDC059201 (assembly GCF_042754585.1). Classification (NCBI taxonomy): domain Bacteria; kingdom Bacillati; phylum Actinomycetota; class Actinomycetes; order Kitasatosporales; family Streptomycetaceae; genus Streptomyces; species Streptomyces sp. NPDC059201. Next base: position 712,164 of record NZ_JBHZBB010000004.1, on the reverse strand, counting down.
ACGGCGAGGAGAACCCGGAGACCCGGAGCGAGTTCCAGGTCGTCAGCTCCCGCCCGGTGCCGACGCACTACGCGATGATCTCCCGCGACAAGACCGGGCTGCTGTACTGGCACCGCGGTACGGGCAGGGCCTCCGCACCCTTCGTGGAGTGGGCGGAGAACGTCGGGCGGGGCTGGGGCGCCTACAACGCCGTCACCAAGCTCGCGCCGATCACCTCCGAGGCCCAGGGCGGCGGTGTCGTCGCCCGTGACGCGTCCGGTGTCCTGTGGTCGTACCGCACGACCGGCAACTGGATCGAGCCCCTCACCTCGCGCGTGCGCGTCGGAGGCGGCTGGGGCGCGTACAACCAGCTCGCCGGGGTCGCCGACGCGAGCGGGGACGGGCGGCCCGACATGGTCGCGCGGGACGCCTCGGGCGTGCTGTGGCTGTACAAGGGCACGGCGAGCGTGTCCGCGCCGTTCGCCACGCGGCTGCGGGTCGGCGCCGGCTGGGGTGCGTACAACCAGCTCACCGGGGCCGGTGACCTCACCGGGGACGGGCGGGCGGATCTGATCGCCCGTGACACGACCGGTGTGCTGTGGCTGTACCCGGCGACCGGGAGGGCCGAGGTGCCGTACGCGGCGCGGGTCCGGGTCGGTTCGGGCTGGCAGGGCTACCCGCTGGTGTCGTCGCCCGGCGACCTCACGGACGACGGCCGGGCCGACCTGATCGCGCGGGACGGGGCCGGGAACACGTACCTGTACAAGGGCACGGGCAAGGCCGCGGCTCCGTACTCGGGCCGCGTCAAGATCTCGCTCGGTCAGGACGTCCCGGCGATCAACGCCCTTTTCTGAGCCAGACGTGAGTGAAGGCCCCGGTCCCCGTGTGAGGGGGGCCGGGGCCTTCGGCGTGGGGGGTGCGGGGCGTCAGCGGCCCGAGATGCGGTTGGCCCAGATCGCGACGCGGTCGGTCGTGGCCGTGTGCGTGGTGGCCTCGCGGTGGTCGGCGCCCCGGAAGGCGGCGTACATGGTCTGGACGCCGAGCCAGCGGAAGGGCTCGGGCTCCCACTTGCGGACCTTGTGGCCGACCCAGGGGAGGGTGGTGAGGTCGGTGGGGCCGGACTGGCCGGAGTCCTGCTGGATCAGGTCACGCAGGGTGCGGGCGGCGAGGTTGGTGGTGGCGACGCCGGAGCCGACGTAGCCGCCGGCCCAGCCGAGGCCGGTGGTGCGGTCGAGGGTGGCGGTGGCGCACCAGTCGCGGGGGACGCCGAGGACGCCGGACCAGGCGTGGTCGATCCGGACGCCGGCGAGCTGCGGGAAGAAGCGGATGAGGATCTCGCGGAGGGCCTCGATGGTCTGCGGCTGGGTGCGCCCGTCGTTGTCGGTCTTCGAGCCGTAGCGGTACGGGACGCCCCGGCCGCCGAGGGCGATGCGGCCGTCGGCGGTGCGCTGGGCGTACATGTAGGCGTGCGCCATGTCGCCGAGGGTCTCCAGGCCGTTCCAGCCGATGGACGCCCACTGCGCGTCGGTCAGCGGCTCGGTGGCGATCATGGACGAGTTCATGGGGAGCCAGGTGCGGCGCTGGCCGGCGAGGGAGGCGGTGAAGCCCTCGGTGCAGCGGAGCACGTACGGGGCGCGGACCGTGCCGTACGGGGTGATCGCGTGCTTGGGCTTGATCTCGGTGACCGGAGTCGACTCGTGGAGGGTGACGCCGAGGGCCTCGACGGCGGCGCGCAGGCCGTGGACCAGCTTCACGGGGTGGAGGCGGGCGCCGTGCGGGGTCCAGGAGGAGCCGACGGCGCCGGCGACGCGGACGCGTTCGGCGGTCGCGCGGGCGCCGTGGATCTCGCGGTCGGTCTCGCCGAAGGCGTGCTCGACGGCGTGGAACTCCTTGAGGCGGGCGAGCTGGGCGGGGGAGAGGGCGACCTCCAGGACGCCGCCCCGGTGCTGGTCGGCCGCGATCTTCTCGGCGTCGAGGACGTCGAGCACTTCGGTGACGGTGGCGTTCATCGCCTGCTGGAGGCGGACGGCGGCGTCGTGCCCGTGCAGCTTGGCGTAGCGGTCGCGGCCGGCGATGCCGTTGTACAGCCAGCCGCCGTTGCGGCCGGAGGCGCCGTAACCGCAGAAGCGGGCCTCCAGGACGACGATGTCGAGGAAGGGCACGGCCTTCTTCAGGTAGTAGGCGGTCCAGAGGCCGGTGTAGCCGCCGCCGACGATGCAGACGTCGGCGGTGCGGTCGCCGGGGAGCGGTTCGCGGGGGTCCGGCAGGCCCTCCTGGGCGAACCAGAACGAGATGCCGCCGTTGACCGTGCCCGTACCGCCCGCACTGCTCGTACTGCTGTTCATTCCAGTCCCTCTTCCCGGTCCGTGGCGGGAGGGTACCGGGGGCGTTGGTCCCGTGGAAACGGGTCTTTCGGCGGGCGGTGGCGGGCGGGCGCGCGCCTAGGTTCGGGAGTGCGGATTTCGTCGCTCCGGAAGGATCCCCCCATGTCTGTGCGCAGGACTCGGCGTGCCCTCGCCGCCGCGGTCGCCGCGGGTCTCATCGGCCTTGCCGCCGTGGGGTGTTCGTCCGGCGGAGGCTCGTCCGCGGATGCCACCGCGAAGGTCGCGGCGGCGCCTGCGGCGCACGCGGAGACGCTGAGCGTGCTGCCGTCGAAGGCGGAGACCACGAAGATCGTCGTCGGTGACGCGGGCGCCCCGCACACCGTGACGGTGTTCGCGGACCCCCGCTGCCCGTACTGCGCGAAGTTCGAGGCGAGCGGCGGCACGGTGCTGGCCGAGCGGGCCGCGAAAGGAGAGGTGAAGGTCGAGTACGTCATCGCCTCCTTCCTCGACGCGCGCACCGGCGGCACGGCCTCCGCGCGGGCGGCGAACGCGCTGCGGGCGGCCTCGGACACGGGACCCGGGAAGTTCGCGGCGTACCAGGCGGCGCTGTTCGCCTCGCAGCCGGAGGACGAGTCGAAGGACGCGTTCACCGCCGACCACCTGCTGCGGATCGCGGACCAGGTGGAGGGGCTGCGGAGCGACGCCTTCGACGCGGCGGTGCGCGGCGAATCGCACAAGGCGTGGGTCGCGGACGCGGAGCAGGCGTTCCAGGACTCGGGTGTGGGCGGTACGCCGTCCGTGCTGGTGGACGGCAAGGCGCTGGACGGCGGGACCGGGCTGTACGACGCGGCGGAGTTCGGGCGGATATTGGACGGCGCGCTGGGGTGACGGGCCCGTAGGGTCGGAGGCGTGAACCAAGGACCCGTCGACATCCACGTACCCGACGAACTCGCGGAATCCCAGGCGAAGTACAACGGTGAGGCGGGGCGGGCGTTCATCGCCGCGCTGCCCGGGCGGGCCGGGGACTTCCTCGGCCGGTGGGGGCTGCGGCTCACCGGCCCCTCGATGTACGGCGTCGCCTCGCTGGTGCTGCCCGTGGAGCGGGCGGACGGCACGCCGGCCGCGCTGAAGCTCCAGCTCCTCGACGAGGAGTCCGAGGGCGAGCCGGTCGCGCTGCGCGCGTGGGGCGGCTCCGGGGCCGTACACCTCCTGGAGCACGACCCGGAGACCGGCACCATGCTCCTCGAACGGGCCGACCAGCGACGGCATCTGTCGCGGCTCGGCGACGAGCGCGAGGCCGTACGGATCCTCGCCGGACTGCTCGCCCGCCTCTCGGCCCACCCCGCGCCGCCCGGACTGCGCCGGCTCGACGACATCGCCGCGGGCATGCTCGCGGAGACGCCCGGGGCCGTGGCCCGGCTCGACGCCGAGGACGCGGCGCTGCTCGCGGACTGCGCCGCCGCCGTACGGGAAGTGGTGGGCGAGCCGGGGGACCGGCTGCTGCACTGGGACCTGCACTACGACAACGTGCTGGGCGCGGAGCGCGAGCCGTGGCTGGCGATCGACCCCAAGCCGCTCGCGGGGGACCCGGGCTTCGAGCTGCTGCCCGCGCTGACCGATCTGTGGAACCCGGATCCGGCCGAGATCCGGTGGCGCTTCGACCTGCTGACCGAGCGGCTGGGGCTCGACCGGGAGCGGGCGCTGGCGTGGACGCTGGGGCGGGTGCTCCAGAACGGGCTGTGGGACGTCGAGGACGGGGAGCCGGAGCTCGACGAGGACCAGGTGGTCATCGCGCGGGCCCTGCTGGCACGCTGACCTCATGATCCGTACCGCCACCCCGGCCGACGTGCCCGTCATCCATGCCCTGATCCGTGACCTCGCGGAGTACGAGAAGGCCCTCGACGAGGTCCGGGCGACCCCCGGCGGCCTCCACGAGGCGCTGTTCGGCGAGCGGCCCGCCGCCTACGCCCACATCGCCGAGACCGACGACGGCGAGCCGGTCGGCTTCGCGCTCTGGTTCCTCAACTTCTCGACCTGGCGCGGGGTCCACGGCATCTACCTGGAGGACCTGTACGTCCGTCCGGAGGCGCGCGGCGGCGGCCACGGCAAGGCGCTCCTGACCGAGCTGGCGCGGATCTGCGTGGAGCGCGGCTACGAGCGGCTGGAGTGGTCGGTCCTGAACTGGAACAAGCCGTCGATCGACTTCTACGAGGCGCTGGGCGCCCGCCCGCAGGACGAGTGGTCGGTGTACCGGCTGACGGACGGGGCCCTGGCGGCGCTCGGTGCCCCCGCGACGGTGTGAGCCCCCGCGACGGTGTAGACCCTGGTGACGGTGTAGGAAGTCCTCATGTGCAACGACCACAGCAACCACGGTGACGACATGGGCGTCGAGGCCCGTTTCCGGCGGATCACCGATTTCGTCGAGGCCCGGCTGACCCCGCTCTTCGACCCCGAGAACGGCAGCGACCACGGCTTCGGGATGGACGACACCTCCCGCGCCCTGCGCGCGCTGCGCTACACCGTGCAGGCCGCTTCGCAGGTCTCGGGCCTGGTGGAGAAGCGGGAGACGGCGCCGGAGCTGCGCCAGGTGGTGGACCAGGCGCTGGAGCACAGCTGGGACACGCTGCGCTCCATCGCCCGGATGTGGGAGGACCACGAGGACTTCCTGAAGGAGTTCAAGGCGCACTCCTGGGACGTGCTCGGCGTCTGAGGCGTTCTCCCGCCGTCCCGTCGGTGCTACGAGCGGTCCTATGGGATCAGGACCACCTTGCCCATCGTGCCCCGGGTCTCCAGGGCGCGGTGGGCTTTCGCGGCTTCGGCGAGGGGGAAGCGGTGGACGGCGGGGCGGAGGGTGCCGTCGGAGGCGGCGGCGAGGGCGGCGAGTTCGAGGTTGCGGACGTCGCCGCCGGCCTTCTGGATCATGACGGGGCCGAGGACGGAGCCGGAGGTGATGCCCCGTCCGGTGAGCTCCTCCTCGGTGAAGGTGAGGGGTTCGCCGCCGTGGAGTCCGGCGCCGGACCAGCCGAAGACGAGGTGCTGCCCGCCCTTGCCGAGGAGGTCGACGGCGGCGCGCCCGGTGTCGCCGCCGACGGAGTCGAAGACGACGGTGGCGGTGCGGTCGCCGAGGAAGGCGCGGACCTCGTCGGGCCAGTCGGGCCGGGTGTAGTCGACGGCGAGGTCGGCGCCGTTCTCGCGGACGCGGGCAACCTTGGCGGGGCCGCCGGCGAGGCCGATGACGGTGGCGCCGGCGTTCTTCGCGTACTGGACGAGGAGGGTGCCGATGCCGCCGGCGGCGGCGGGCACGACGGCGACCGAGTCCGGTCCCAGGGTGGTGAACTGGAGGATGCCGAGGGTGGTACGGCCGGTGCCGATCATGGCGACGGCCTCCGCCTCGTCGAGACCGTGCGGGAGTTCGTGCAGCCGGGCGGCGTCGGTGACGGCGCGCTCCGCGTACCCCCCGGGGTTCATGCCGAGGTGGGCGACGACCCGCTTGCCGAGCCACGCGGGGTCGGTGCCCTCGCCGAGGGCGTCGACGGTGCCGGCGACCTCGCGGCCGGGGACGGTGGGGAGTTCGGCGGGGGCGGGGAAGGGGCCGGTCTGACCCTCGCGGAGCGCGGTGTCGAGGAGGTGGACGCCGGCGGCGGCGACGGCGATCCGGACCTGGCCGGGGCCGGGGACCGGGTCGGGCACCTGCTCGTGGGTGAGGTTCTCGGCGGGGCCGAAGGCGTGGAGGCGGATGGCGTGCATGACGGTTCCCCTGACGTCGTTCGCGGGCTGACACCACAAGCCTCGTACCTCAAGCTTCCTTGAGGTCAAGGGTGAGAATGTGTTCCTGGGGGGACTGTCAGTGGCGTACGTCACGATGGGCGCATGAAGCGAAAGACCAAGGCGCCTCGGCGGGTGGAGCTGCGGCTGCCGCCCCTGGAGCCGTACGAGGGCGGGCTGGAGCCCGACGGGGACTATGACGGCCTGGAGCTGGCCGGGCTCGATCTGGCCGGGGCCTCGGGGGAGGGCTCGCGGTTCCTGGACTGCGCGGTGCGGGAGTGCTCGCTGGACGAGGCGCGGCTGACGGGCGCGCGTTTCCTGGACTCGCGGATCGAGGCCGTACGGGGCGTGGGCACCGATCTGTCGCAGGCGCAGCTGCGGGACGCGGAGGTGCTGGACGCGCGGTTCGGGGGGACACAGCTGCACGGTTCGGCGTGGGAGCGGGTGCTGGTCCGGGGCGGCAAGTGGGACTACCCGAACCTGCGGTCGGCGACCCTGCGGGACGTGGTGTTCGAGGGGTGCGTCCTGGTGGAGCCGGACTTCGGCGGGGCGAAGCTGGAGCGGGTCGCGTTCGTGGACTGCGAGCTGATCGGGGTGGAGCTCTCCGGGGCGAAGCTGACCGACGTGGACCTGCGGGGGGTGCGGCGCCTCGAGATCGAGCGCGGGGTGGAGTCCCTGTCGGGCGCGGTGATCTCCTCGGCGCAGCTCCTCGACCTGGCGCCGGTGTTCGCGGCGCGGCTGGGGGTGCGGGTGGAGGACTGAGGGGGGGCGGTGGCCCGGGGGGGCTAGTTCACGGGGCTACTTCACGCGGGGGAAGCGGGCCTGGAGGTCCCAGACGGCCGGGTTGTCGGCCAGGCCCTCGTGCATGTCGGTGAGGTCGGCGATCAGGTCGTGGAGGAAGTCGCGGGCCTCGCGGCGCAGTTCGGTGTGCGCGAAGGTGAGCGGCGCCTCGTCGCCGGGCATCCAGTCGGCCTCGACGTCGACCCAGCCGAAGCGGCGCTCGAAGAGCATCCGGTCCGAGGACTCGGTGAAGTCCAGCTCGGCGTACTGGGGGCGGGAGGCGCGGCTGCCGCGCGGGTCCCGGTCGAGCTGTTCGACGATGTCGCAGAGCGCCCAGGCGAAGTCGAGGACGGGCACCCATCCCCAGGCTGTGGACACCTCGCGGTCCTGCTTGGTGTCCGCGAGGTAGACGTCTCCGCAGAAGAGGTCGTGGCGCAGCGCGTGGACGTCCGCGCGCCGGTAGTCGGTCTGCGGGGGGTCGGGGAAGCGCCGGGAGAGGGAGTAGCCGATGTCGAGCACGCCCCGATGGTGTCACGCCGACCCGTAGGCGCGCGCCGGGGTCGTGCCCCGGCGGAGTCCCGTGCCGGACTCCCGCGCCCGGGTCGCGTCAGGCGCGGTGGACCGCGCGGGCGATGCGGGGGCCGAGCCAGCGCTTGAGGCGGCGCAGGGGCTCCAGGCGGCCGGCGGCGCGGTCGACGCGGTAGTAGAGCTGCGGAGGCACGTACGGCAGGAGCGGGGAGTGGCGCTGGCCGAGGAGCGCGAACATCTGGTCCGGCTCCAGGCCCATGTAGCGGGGCAGGTTCTCGTACCAGCGGGCGCTGAGGCGGGCCGCGCTCTGCGCGGAGACGAGTTCGGCGCGGCGCCGCTTCCCGTAGGCGGTGAGGGCGGCGTCGAGGGCGGCGGGGTCGGCGGGGCGGGTGCCGAGGGCGGCGGCGAGCGCGAGGGCGTCCTCCAGGGCGAGGGTGGTGCCGGCGCCGATCGAGTAGTGGGTGGTGTGGGCGGCGTCGCCGAGGAGGACGGTCCGGCCGCGGTGCCACACGCGCGTGGTGAGGGTGCGGAAGTGCAGCCACTGGGCGGGTTCGTCGCCCCGGTCGCGGCCGATGAGCGCGTGCCCGTCGAGGAGGTCGTGGAAGAGCTTCTCCAGGAGCCCCAGGCAGTCGCCCTCGTTCATGGTGTCCAGGCCGAGGCCGGTCCAGGTGCCGGGGGCGCACTCGACGACGCAGGTGGAGCGCTCGCCGCTGAAGCCGTAGGCGTAGCACCAGATCCAGCCGTGCTCGGTCTCCTTGAAGGCGAAGCTGAAGGAGTCGAAGACCTTGGTGGTGCCGAGCCAGATGTAGGGGTTGCGGCCGGTGGCGAAGGCGGTGCCGTAGTGCTCGGCGTGGGCCTCGCGCAGGGCGCTGTGGACGCCGTCGGCGGCGACGACCAGATCGCAGTCGGCCAGTTCGGGGGAGTCCGGGCCGGTGATCGGGTGCTCGTACGCGACCTCGACGCCGAGTTCGGCGGCCCGGTCGGCGAGGAGGCCGAGCATCCGGCGGCGGCCGATGCCGAAGCCGGCGTCGCCGCGGTGCACGGTCCGCTCGTCGCGGACGATCGCGAGGCCGTCGGTCCAGGTCACCGAGGCGTCGGCGACGGCCGCGGCGGACTCCGGGTCGCCGGCCCGCAGCTTGTCGAGGAGCCCCGCCCAGTAGGTGACGCCCCAGCCGTAGGTGGAGCCGGCCGCGTTCCGCTCGTAGACGGCGATCTCGTGGGACGGGTCCTGGCGCTTGAGCAGGATCGAGAGGTACAGGCCGGCGGGCCCGCCACCGACGACGGCGATCTTCACGGACGCTCCCACGGGGGACATGACGCTGTGCACTGGAACGACAGCGCACGGTAGCAGTCCGCGCGGGCTCAGGGGAGCAGGCGCTGTTCCTTCGCCACGGCCACGGCGCCGGCGCGCGTGTCGACGCCGAGCTTGGCGTAGATCCGGCCGAGGTGGGTCTTGACGGTGGCCTCGCTGATGAAGAGGGCGCGGGCGATCTCCTTGTTGCCGAGGCCGTGCGCCAACTGGCCGAGGATGTCCCGCTCCCGGTCGGTGAGGGAGGGGCCCGCGGCGCCCCGCATCCGGTCCATGACCCGGCTCGCGACCGGCGGGGAGAGGGCCGTACGCCCCTGGGCGGCGGAGTGGATCGCGGCGAACAGCTCCTCGGGCCGCTCGGCCTTCAGGAGGTAGCCGGTCGCGCCCGCCTCGATGGCGCGGGTGATGTCGGCGTCGGTGTCGTAGGTCGTGAGGACGAGGACGTGGACGCCGGTCGGGGCGATCCGGCGGGTCGCCTCCACCCCGTCGATGCCGGGGCCGAGCTGGAGGTCCATCAGGACCACGTCCGGCGTCAGCTTGGCGGCCATCGCGACGGCCTCCTCACCGCTGCCGGCCTCCCCGACGACCTCGATGTCGGGGGTGGAGCCGAGGAGGGCGAGCAGCCCGGCGCGGACGACGACGTGGTCGTCACAGAGGAGGATGCGTACGGTCACGGGCGGGCCTCCGTGGGGGGTGCGGGGGGTACGGGCTGGGCCAGGGGGAGGGCGGCGGAGAGCACGGTGCCCTCGCCGGGGGTCGATTCCACCGTAAGGGTGCCGCCCAACTGCTGGGCGCGCACCCGCATGGCGGGCAGGCCGTGGCCCCGGACGCTCTCGTCGGCGCGGGGCGCGGCCGGGTCGAAGCCGCTGCCGTCGTCGGCGACGTCCAGGACGACCTGGTCGTCGAGGTAGGTGAGGGTGAGCGCGGCGGAGGTGGCGGCGGCGTGCTCGCGGATGTTGGCGAGCGCGCCCTGGGCGATCCGCAGCAGCGCCGACTGGGCGCGGTCCGGCAGCGGCACGGGCGTGCCGTCGACGCGGAAGGCGGCCGACTCGCGCTCCGCGAGGCCGCGCAGTGCCTCCTCCAGGCCGCCGCCCTCGGCGAGGTCGGCGGGGGCGAGGTCGTGGACGAAGCGGCGGGCCTCGGCGAGGTTGCGCTCGGCGATCGACTCGGCGGTGCGCACGTGCCGGCGGGCGGTGCCGGGGTCGCTGTCCCAGGTGAGGTCGGCGGCCTGGAGCAGCATCTGCTGGCTGGACAGGCCCTGCGCGAGGGTGTCGTGGATCTCCATCGAGAGCCGCTGCCGCTCGGCGAGGGTGCCCTCGCGCCGCTCGATCGCGGCGAGTTCGCGGCGGGTGCGGATCAGGTCGTCGATGAGGGCGCGCTGCCGGGCGGCCTGCCGGTCGGCGTGGACGAAGACGCCGGTGGCGATGGCGGCGACGGCCGGCGGGGCCACGATCAGGTTGGGGTCCCAGCCGCCGTGCGAGAGCTGCACCTGCGCGAAGACGACGAAGGCGGTGAGCAGCGCGACCAGCACGAGCGCCGCCTTCGGCGGCAGGGTCCGCAGGCCGGTGTAGAAGAGCGGGACCGCGCACCACGCGAAGCTGGGCGCGAGGACGACGAGCAGCACCCACACCGCGACGACCGTGCACAGCCAGGCGATCCGGCGCGGGGTCGCGCGGGTGCCGAGGACCGGCCCGAGCAGGTACAGCGCGGCGAGCGCCCCGCTGAGCGCGATGATCCACGGACTGCGGTCCTCCCACTCGTGCCGCAGCAGAAACCGCACGAGCGAGGCCCCGAGCAGCAGGAAGAACGCCACGTGCATGACGCGCGCGAGCCACCCGGCATCGGGATCGTGCACCGGGCCGTGGGGGTCGGGACGGTGGGGGTCGGGGCGGTGAGGGCGGGGGGCGTACGCCGCGTCCGCGTGCGGAGGCGCAGGGGACGCCGGGGCTCCCGGTGCGGCCGCCGGGGCCGCCTGGTCCGCCGGGGCCGGCGGGGTCGGGCGGGTGTGCCGCGTGTGGCGGCCGGGGCGGTGCACCGTCTTGCCTCCTTCGCGGGGTGCGCCCGGTGCCGCGCGTCCGGTCGGCCGCGCTGACCTGGGTGTACGTATCCATGCTGACCCGCGAGGACCACGCGGGCATCAGCCGATCGGCTGACCCCGGCATCGTCCGGTGCGCGTCGGGAGGGCAGCCGGACCGTGGACCGGGCGGGGCCGGAACCGGACCCAGGATGGAGTGCGGAGCGAAGGGAACGCCCTCCTCCACTGCCCCACCTTCTCCACCTCCTCCGCCACGACCTCCTCGGGAGACCGCCATGAAGAAGAAGCTCGTCCTCGGCACCACCGTCGCCGCCGTCCTGGCCGCCGGCACCTTCGGCGCCGTCTCGGCGAACGCCTCCGCCCCGGCCGCCGCTCCCGCCGCCGTCGCCAAGGCCGACGCGGGCAAGGGCAACCTGTTCCAGACGAACCACCTCACGATCGAGGCCGCGACCGACGCCGCCGAGGCCGTCCTCGACGCCGCCGAGAAGGAGAACCAGCGCGTCTCCGTGGCCGTCGTCGACCGCAACGGCAACACCATCGTCACCCTGCGCGGCGACGGCGCGGGCCCGCAGTCCTACGAGTCGGCCGTGAAGAAGGCGTACACCGCCGTCTCCTGGAACGCCCCGACCTCCGAGCTGGCCAAGCGCCTGGAGCAGGCCCCGAACCTGAAGGACATCCCGGGCACCCTCTTCCTCGGCGGCGGCGCCCCGGTCACCGCCAACGGCGGCCCGATCGCGGGCATCGGCGTCGCGGGCGCCCCCTCCGGCGACCTGGACGAGAAGTTCGCCCGCGCGGGCGTCGCCGAGCTGGCGAAGTAACACCCCCACGCACAACCCCGCACCCCACAGCCGGGTGAGGGCGCCCGACTCCCCCCGACGGGCGCCCTCACCCCGTCCGGTGTCCGGCTTGTCTAGGATTCTCACGTGATCCAGAGCAGTCGGACCGGACGGTCCCCCAGGGTCGCGGCCGCACTGGCCGCGACCCTGGCGGCATGCGTACTCCTCGCCGGCGGCTGCACGCCCGCGACCGGCGGGGTGCGGGGGACGCCCGGCGCGTCCGGGCTCCGGGACCCGTACTTCCCCCGCCTCGGGAACGGCGGCTACGACGTCGGCCACTACGCCCTCGACCTCGCCTACGACCCGGACACCGGCCGTCTCGACGGCACCGCGCGGATCACCGCCCGCGCCACCCAGGACCTCTCCGCCCTCAACCTCGACCTCTCCGGCCTCACCGTCGCCAAGGCGACCGTCGACGGCGAGCCCGCCGCCGTCAGCCGCGCCGGGGACGAGCTGACGCTCCGCCCGCGCGACGAGCTGCCGCTGGGCCGGGAGTTCACCGTCACCGTGGACTATTCCGGGGTGCCCGAGCCGCTCACCGACCCCGACGGGTCCACCGAGGGCTGGCTGAGGAGCGCCGACGGGGCCGTCGCGGTCGGCGAACCGGCCGGCTCCATGACCTGGTTCCCCGGCAACCACCACCCGTCCGACAAGGCCACGTACGAGATCGCGCTGACCGCCCCGAGCCGTCTGACCGCGCTCTCCAACGGCGTCCGCGTCTCCGCGCAGCCCGTCTCCGGCGGCCGCACCCGCACGCTCTGGCGCCAGTCCGAGCCGATGGCGGGCTACCTCGCGACCGTGATGATCGGCCGGTACGAGACCACCACCGGCACCGCGCTCGGCGAGGTCCCGGTCGTCACCGCCGTCGAGCCCTCGCTGGTCTCCGCCACCGCCGCGCTCCGCGCCGAACTCCCCACGATCCTCGCCCGCCAGCAGGAACGCTTCGGCCCGTACCCCTTCGGCGCGGCCGGGGCCGTCGTCACCACCGACGGCCTCCTCGGCTACGCCCTGGAGACCCAGACCCGGCCCGTCTTCCCGGCCGCCTCCTTCGACCGCGCGACGCTCGTGCACGAACTGGCCCACCAGTGGTTCGGGAACTCCGTCACCCCCGAGACCTGGCAGGACCTCTGGCTCAACGAGGGCTTCGCCACCTACGCCGAGTGGCTGTACGCGGAGGAGTACGGGTCGGTCCCGGCCCGCGAGAGCTTCGAGGCGGCCTTCGCCGACGACGCCAACTGGGCCTTCCCGCCGGCCGATCCGCCCACCGCCGAGAACCTCTTCGACCCGCCCGTCTACCAGCGCGGCGCGATGGTCCTCCACAAGCTCCGCGAGACCCTCGGCGACGGGGTCTTCGACGAGCTGCTGCGCGGCTGGCCCGCGAAGCACCGGCACGCCAACGCCTCCACGGAGGACTTCACGTCCTACGCGGAGGCGCTGGCGGGGCGGGACCTGGACGAGGTGTGGGACGTCTGGCTGTACGGCGAGGACCGCCCGGACCAGCCCTGAGAGCCGTACCGCGAGCGGCGGCGGGTCAGCCGGCCGTGATGCGGAGCACCCCCGTCACCGTGCCCTGGAGGTACGCGCCGTCCGGGGCGACCGTGCCGGCCATCTGGAGCGTGTCGTACAGCGAGCCGATGCCGACCTGCTTGGCGCGCAGGACCTTCCCGGTCTCGGGGTCGATCTGCGCGTAGCGGTACGGGTCGAGCAGGCCGGTCCCCTTGGTGCCGGGGATGACCGGGTCGCGCAGGACGGTGTGCAGGGTGTGGGTGGCGGTGGACAGCTTCGGGACGGCCGCCGAGCGGAGCGCGTTGTCCCAGACGACCGCGCAGCCGGTGCCGTCGGGGCGGACGTCCACCCGGGTCAGGCCGCCCGCGAAGTCGGCCGAGGCGGGCACGGAGGAGCCGGCGCCCTCCGGCAGCGCCGGGTACGGGTAGCCGTAGGTGCCGGCGACGTAGACGCTGGTCCCGGCGCCGACCGGGGAGTTCTCGCTGCCGGGGCCGCCGGCCGCGCGGAGCACGGGCGAGGAGCAGACCTCGGACCCGTCGGCCGTGCGGTACACCTTCAGCCGGACGGTGGTGTCGGCGTTGTCGACGATCGCGACCCACTCGGTGCCGGTGCCCGGGCCGAGGAAGGTCGGGGTCGACCCGCTGCCCCAGCTCAGCAGCCCCGGCTTGCGGGCCTGCCCCCGGTCGTACGCCTGCCGCCAGGCGATCCGCGGGGTGCCGTCGGCGTCCGCCGTCAGCAGGTACGTGGCGTGGGTGCTGGTGACGGCGGTGCCCTCGGGGGCGGTGGAGATGCTGTTGGCGACCCGCTCGCCCGCGGGCAGCCGCAGCGACGTCACCCGCCCGGTGCGGTCGTCGGCGAGGCCGACCACACCGCCGCCGGTCGCGAACCAGACCCGCCCCCGCCAGTCCGGCGAAAGACCGGTGACCGCGTCGCCGTCGGGGACGGCGTCGCCGAGCGGGAGGCGCTGGTCGACCGAGAGGCGCCAGGCACCGGAGGCGTCCCGGCGGTGCCCGACGCGGAGCAGGCTGCGGCTGCCGTCGACGACGACCAGCCGGTCCCGGTCGTCGAGGTAGGCGTAGACACCGCCGAGCAGCGAGCCCTTGGTGAGCGCGAGCGAGGTGAGGGAGTCGCCGGTGGCCGGGTCGAGCAGGTGCACGGTCGGCACCTGGCCGAAGATCGGGGTGCAGAGGACCACCGGATAGCCGTCCGAGCCGATCAGGACGGTCGGGCAGGCCGAGGCGAGCGCCGTCCGCTTCGACGCGAGGGCGCCCGCGCCGGGTCCGGCCAGGGGTGTCGTGTCGGACGAGCCGGTGTCGCCGTGCATGGTGGCGGTGCCGTCGGGACCCGCGTACGGGTTGTGCGGCGGGGTCGGTACGGCGCTGGGCGCGGCGCCCGCGGGGACGGCGGCGGGGACGGCGGCCGTGAGCGCGAGCACGGCGGCGGCCAGCACGGCGGCCGGCCGGGCGCGCCGGGTGCGGGGGCGGGTACGGGGGCGCGCGGACGGGACGGGCATGGCGGGCATGGCGGAGGACCTTCCGGATGGGGCTCGCGGGAGCGAGCGCGGCGGATCCGCGCACGGCGGCGCGCCTCGCGGCCCGGTCCGGGGCGTGGTGGGGCGGCCTTCGAGGGGGTCGCGAGGGCGGGGCGGTGCGCGGGTGGGCCGGACGGCCGGAGGAGTGCGGCGCCGGCGGGGGAGCGGAGAGAGTCCTGAGCCGGAGGCCGGAGGGCGCGCGGAAGGCCGGTGCGGGGGTCGCCGGGGCAGGGATCACCCGGGTCGGGGCCCCGGCCGGTTCAGCGGGGCGCGGCGGCCTGGCTCAGCGCCCGGGACAGAGGGCGCCGGACGTGCGCGCGAGATCGACGTGACGTCGTCGCGTGAGCCGTGCGGGCCGGGGATCCATGCGGCCGATCGAAGCAGCCGCCCGCCGCCGGGGTCAAGATCCGGGCGGTCGCGTTCCATAGAGTGGGACGGCCAAGGGGCCTACTTCAAGCCGGAGTTGGGGCCTCGTCCGGGGTGAGGGCCTTGCGCAGGACCAGGCAGGGGCGGCCGTGGGCCAGGTCGGGGCGGCGGTCGGTTTCCGCGTACCCGAGGGCGGTCCAGAAGGCGAGCGCCTTCGGGTTGTTCTCCAGGACGGCGAGCTTGAGACCCGTACGGCCCCGGGCGCGGAAGCCGTCCTCGACGTGCCCGGCGAGGAGGCGGCCGAAGCCGGCGCGGCGCTCGTCGCCGTGGACCATCAGCAGGCCCAGCCACGGGTCGGGTTCGGCCGGGTCGGGGTGGCGGCCGAGGGTCACGGCGACGGCGACGAGGCGCCCCTCGGAGCGGGCCAGCAGCACCTCGGCGGACGGTGCGGCCAGCTCGTCGGCGAGGGCGGCGGCGACCTGCTCGGGCCGGACGTCGTCCGGGTCCGGGAAGTCCCCGCTGAGCTGGTGGAACTCCCGGTTCGACGCGTACAGCGCGGTGAGCTCGGTGAGCAGCGCCCCGGGCAGCGCGGCGCCGTCCTCCAGGGCCTTGGGCGCGAGGGTCTCGACGATCACGCGGAAAGGGTAGAGCCCCGGCGGGTGGAAACCCGGCCGGGGCTCTGGCGATCCGTCAGGGGGATCGGGTGATCCGTCAGGATCGGGTGGCGGGAACCGTCAGAGGTTCACGCCGAAGTCGCGGGCGATGCCCTCCAGGCCGGAGGCGTAGCCCTGGCCGACCGCGCGGAACTTCCACTCGGCGCCGTTGCGGTACAGCTCGCCGAAGACCATGGCGGTCTCGACGGCCGCGTCCTCGGAGAGGTCGTAGCGGGCGATCTCGGCGCCGCCGGCCTGGTTCACGATGCGGATGTACGCGTTGCGCACCTGGCCGAAGTTCTGCGAGCGGGAGACCGCGTCGTAGATGGAGACCGGGAAGACGATCTTGTCGACATTGGCCGGGAGGCCCGCCAGGTTGACGTTGATCTGCTCGTCGTCGCCGCCGCCCTCGCCGGTGCGGTTGTCACCCGTGTGGACGATGGTCTGGTCCGGGGTCGACTTGTTGTTGAAGAAGACGAAGTGGGCGTCGGACGCGACCTTGCCCGCGGCGTCGACGCCGATCGCGGAGGCGTCCAGGTCGAAGTCGGTGCCGGTCGTCGTGCGGACGTCCCAGCCGAGACCCACGGTGACGGCGGTCAGGCCCGGCGCCTCCTTGGTCAGGGAGACGTTGCCACCCTTGGAGAGGCTCACTGCCATGGGAAGTCCCTTTCATCGTGGTTCAGCACGCTGTCTTCGCCCGGAGAAACGCGGAACGGCGTCCCACGGTTCCCGGGGAGCGAAAACGGGATGACGGTCCGCATCGGCACGGGGAACATGGAGGCATGTCAGGTCCGTATCAGATCCGCGGCTCCGTCTCGCTCCCCGAGGCCGAGCTCCAGTGGCGATTCTCGCGCTCCTCGGGTCCCGGCGGCCAGCATGTGAACACCTCCGACTCCCGTGTCGAGCTTCTTTTCGACCTCGCGGCGACCAAGGCGCTGCCCGAGGTGTGGAAGTCCCGCGCCCTGGAGCGGCTCGCCTCCCGGCTGGTGGACGGCGTGCTGACCGTACGGGCCTCGGAGCACCGCTCCCAGTGGCGCAACCGGGAGACGGCGGCCGTCCGGCTCGCCGCGCTCCTCGCCGAGGCGACGGCCCCGCCGCCGAAGCCCCGCAAGGCCACCCGCATCCCGCGCGGCATCAACGAGCGCCGGCTGCGGGAGAAGAAGCAGCGCGCCGACACGAAGCGCGGCCGCCAGGGGCGCGACTGGGGCTGAGCCGCCCCGGGCTCTCCGGCTCCTGGGTTTTCCCGTCAGCCCAGGTGGCGGTACTTGCCGCGGAAGTACGTGAGGGGTGCGGCGTCCGGGGCGGGGAGGGAGACCTTCAGGACGCGGCCGACGACCAGGGTGTGGTCGCCCGCCACCACGCGGCTCTCCGTGCGGCACTCCAGCGTGGCGAGCGCCCCGTCGAGCAGCGGCGCCCCGCTCTCCTCGCCGCGGGTGGAGGGCAGGTCGGCGAAGAGGAGGCGGTCCGAGACGCGGCCCTTCATCGCGAAGCGGCCGGCGATGTGCCGCTGGCCCTCGGCCAGCACCGACACCGCCCAGACCGGGACCTCCTCCAGGAGGTCGTCCATGCGGGAGCCGTTGCGCAGGCTCACCAGGACCAGTGGCGGGTCGAGTGAGACGGAGAGGAAGGCGGTGGCCGTCATGCCGACGTCCTCGCCGCGCGGGCCGTCGTCGGGGTCGTGCGCGGTCACCAGGACCACACCGGCCGCGAGGCGGGACATGGCCGCCCGGAACTCGTCGTCGCTCACCCCCTCAGCATGAGGGATGGCGAGGTCCGTGACGGGCGGCGAGGGCGGGGTCTTCTGTAGCACACCGGCACGCTAGCCCCGGCCCCGCGCGCCCCGCATCGGGCCCGGGGACCAGACCACCGCCCGGCCCGGGTCCTAGGACCCCCGGCCCCGGACCCCGGCCCGGCCGCCGCCGCCCTCGGAGTCGTACCCCCGCTGGGTACCGGGGGCACCGGGGGTCCGTCGGTCACCACCGACCCGCCGGATCTCGCCACGCAATGCTGTGACTTGAGTCACAGAGAGCAGTATTTGCTGACCCTGTGTACCGGCTGCGGAGCTCGCTGTGATTCAGTGGCAGGGACAGTACGCACGAAGCCGATGAGAACCCTGGAGTTGCTGTCGAGGTCTCGGGGAGAGCGAGCGATGGAGACCGAGTCGGAGCCTTACGTCCGTCTCTCGACCCTGCGGCAGCTGCATCAGGTCGTGGCGGACCTCAACACCGCCCGCAGCCTCGCGGACACCCTTCAGACCGTCGCCGACGGCGTCGTCGCCGGCCTCAACTACCAGCTGGCCTGCGTGAACCTGGTCCGGCCCGACGGTGACCTGGTCGTCGCCGCCTTCGCCGGAGACCCCGCCGCCGAGGCCCTCATCACCGGCCGCGTCGGCTCGCGCGAGGCGTGGGAGCGCCGCCTCGGCATGGCCGTCCCCTGGGGTGACCTGCGGTTCATACCGCACACCGAGGGCTGGGTCCTGATGGACGACGACGTGCCGCAGTGGCACACCGACGGCCCCGCCCCCCGCTTCGAGGACGAGTGGCACCCCCACGACCGCCTCTACGCCCCGATGTTCGCGTCCGGTACGGGCAGGGAACTCCTCGGCGTCATATCCGTCGACCGTCCGCGCAACGGGCGGCACCCGGGACCCTGGGGGCAGGAAGCCCTCCAGATGTACGCCTCCCAGTCCGCCATCGCGATCAGCAACGCCCGGCTCCGCTCCAACATGCAGCGCGCCCTCGTCCGCCTGGAGCGCGAGCAGCAGGCCCTGCGCGCCAGCGAGGAGTCCTTCCGGCAGGCGTTCGAGTACGCCCCCTCCGGCATGGCCATCGCCGAGCTCGGCGGCGACCAGCACGGCCGGCTCCTCCGGACCAACGACGCCCTCTGTCGCCTCCTTGGCCGCCCCGCCTCCGTGATGCGCCGCTACTCCTTCGCCGACCTCGTCCACCCCGAGGACATCGGCACCCTGCTCCGTACCTCCGCCGAGGGCGGGCGCGCCGAGCTGCGGCTCGGCCGGCGCGACGGCACCTACGTCTGGGTCTCGCTGCGGAACTCGGTGGTCGCCGACACCGCCGACGGACCCCGCTTCCTCCTCACCCACGTCGAGGACATCGAGGAGCGCAAGCGGCACGAGCTCCAGCTCGCCCACCGCGCCTCCCACGACGCCCTCACCGGCCTGCCCAACAGCGCCGAGCTGCGCTCCCGGCTCTCCGCCCGGCTCTGCGAGCGCCCCGCCGACTCCGCCGCCGCCTACCAGGGCCCCGGGCCCGGCCTCGACGCCGGTTTCGGCCACGCCCCCGACCCGCTGCCCGTCGCGTACGAAGGGGCCTACGAGGCGACGTACGAGGCGACGTACGAAGGGACGTACGAGGGCACGTACGAGGCGAGGTACGACGGGGGCGGGGGCTACGAGTACGGCCACGAGCACGAGCACGGCTTCGGCTTCGAACCGGCCGGCGGCGGGGCGTACGACCACCATGTGCACATGGTCGCGCCGACCGGCGGCGGCGACGGCGACGACGGCACCAAGGGGCTCGCCGTCCTCTTCTGCGACCTCGACGGCTTCAAGTCGATCAACGACCGCTTCGGGCACCACACCGGCGACGCCGTCCTCATCGAGGTGGCCCGCAGGCTCACCACCGGCGTCCGGGACGGTGACACCGTCGCCCGTCTCGGTGGTGACGAGTTCGTCGTCCTCGCCGACGGACTGGGCGCCGCCGACGCCGCCGACCTCGCCGTCCGGCTGCGGAACGCGATCATCCCGCCCATCCGGGTGGACGGCCGGGCGGTCCGCGTCGGGGCCAGTTTCGGCATCGGCTGGGCCGAGTGCGGGATGAGCGTCGAAGAGGTCCTGAACTCCGCCGACCAGCGGATGTACGTGGAGAAACGGTCCCGTGCCAAGGTGCACCGCCGGGCCGGATGATCGTTCCCGGCTCGGGGTCTTCATTCGTTCGGGGTAGGCTCGCCGGGTCGGCGACGGCTGGCGAGCATGGAGAGGAAGACCCGGATGGCTGCCGGAAACGACGGCGCGAACAAGCCCGAGGACGATGATCCGTTCGGCTATCTGTACGCCGACGGCCAGGCAGCGGCGGGCCGCGCCCCCCAGGGCGGAGGCTACGGCTACCCGGGTCCCGCACCCGCGCAGCCGGGAGTGCCGCGCACCTCGTACAACCAGGTCAGGACGGTCGGCGAGCGCCAGTACGGGCAGCCGCCGGCCCAGCCGTACGTGCCGCCGCAGCAGCAGGCGCCGTACGGCCAGCCGCACCCGCAGTACGCGGCGCCCGAGACCTACGGGAACGGGCAGCCCCCGCGGCAGACCCCGCCCCCGCCCGCCCCGCGCGGCGGCGGTCGCGGCCCCAACACCAAGGGCCTGCTGATCGGCGCGGTCGCGGTCGTCGCGGTCGTCGTGGCAGGCATCGCGGCGGCGGTCATCGGCAACCTGGGCGACGACAAGAAGACCCCGGAAGCGGGCGGCGGCCCCACCTCCGCCACGGCCCCGGCCACCCCGAGCCAGGAGACCACCCCCTCCGGCGAGCCCAGCACCGACCCCACGCCGGCCGAACTCCCCAAGCAGGACGCGGCGACGCTCCAGCTCGGCGGCATGGCCACGGTGGGCAAGGACATCAAGGGCGCCAAGGGCCCGGGCGGCGCCTACGTGGCGCTCAACGGCGTCGGCGGCTCCGCGAGCTGGACGGTCGACGTGCCGGAGTCCGGCGACTACACGCTCAAGATCGCCTACAGCGTGCCCGGCAAGGACGCGAACGCGATGCTCACGGTGAACGCCGGCCAGCCCTACAACATCAACATGAAGAACTACGCCCTCGCGGCGGAGGGCGACTGGGAGAAGGGGTGGACCACCACCTACGGCTACGCCACCCTGAACAAGGGCAGCAACTCCCTCAAGATCTCCTGCGAAGAGGGCAACGCCTGCGGCGCGATCATCGACCAGGTCTACCTGGTGGCGGGCAAGGTCGGCAGCTGACCCCGGCCTTCTGAACGACTTCGGCCCCGGGTGGTGGACCTCACCGCCCGGGGCCGTTCGCGTGTCAGGGGGTGTCGGCCTCGTGGGTGACCGTGACCTTCGGGAGGAGGGTCTCGTAGGTGGCGGGGTCGAACTCGCCCGCCACCGGGGAGGCGACCGTCGCGGCGGAGAGGGCCACGGCTTCGGCCAGGCGAGTGGGCCAGGGGGTGTCGTCGGCGTGGCCCGCCAGGAGGGCGGCGACGGCGGAATCGCCCGCTCCGGTGGGGTTGCCGTGGACGGGGGCGGGCGGGGTCGCGCGCCAGAGGCCGTCCGGGGTGGCGGCGAGGAGGCCGTCGGGGCCCAGGGAGGTGACCACCGCGTGGGCGCCGCGGCGGCGGGCGTCCAGGGTGGCGCGGCGCGGGTCGCGGGAGCCGGTGAGTCCGGCCAGCTCGCCGGCGTTGGGCTTCACCAGGTCGGGGCGGGCGGCGATGCCCCGGCGGAGCGGTTCGCCGCTGGTGTCCAGGAGCACCGGGACCCCGGCCGCGCGGGCGGCGCGGACCAGCTCGGCGTAGGCGCCGACGTGGACGCCGGGCGGGAGGCTGCCGCAGAGGGCGACGACCGCGGCGCCGGTGAGCAGCTCCGCGTACCGGCCGCGGAAGTCCGCCCACTCCTCGGGGGTGACGGCGGCGCCCGCCTCGTTGAACTGGGTGGTGTCGCCCGCGCCGGTGTCGACGACGGCGAGCGTGCGGCGGGTGGGCGCCTCGGTGCGGACCAGCGCGTCGGTCAGCCGGAGGACCGGGGCGAGGAGCTCGCGGAGCCGGTCGCCGGTGGGGCCGCCGGCGAAACCGGTCACGACGGTCTCGTGCCCGAGGGCCGCCAGCACCCGGGCCACGTTGACGCCCTTGCCGCCGGGGCGCTCGGCGCTGCGGGCGACGCGGTGGCTGGCGTGCGGGACGAGGGCGGGTACCTCGTAGGTGAGGTCGAGTGCCGTGTTGAGGGTGACCGTGAGAATCACCTGTCCACCCCCGTACTTCCGGTAAGACCTGTGGAGACAGCCGCGATCATGCCAAAGGAACGGCGATCGGCCCAGACCCCGGACCGTCCGCCGTCCCCTTTCCGCCCTGATCGGGCGGTCTGTCACACCCTCTGGTCAGGCGCTCTGGTCAGGTGCTCTGGTCAGGTGCTCTGATCAGGCGTTCTGATCAGGCGTTCTGCGGCACCCGGGTGGGGACTCCCTGCGGGGCGACGATCCACTCGCCCTTCCGCATGACGCCCTTCACGTCGAAGTCGGCGTCGAGGACGACGATGTCGGCGTCCTTGCCGGGCTCCAGGGAGCCGACCCGGTCGTAGACGCCGAGGAGGCGGGCCGGGTTGGCGGAGATGGCCTGGACGACGGAGTCGACGGGGAGGCGGTCGACGGTGGCGGCGCGCTTGAAGGCGCGGTCCAGGGTGAGGGTGGAGCCGGCGATGGAGCCGCCCTCGACGAGGCGGGCCACGCTGTCCTTCACCTCGACCTCCAGCGGGCCGAGCATGTAGCGCCCGTCGCCGAAGCCGGCCGCGTCCATGGCGTCGGTGATGAAGGCGACGCGCTCGGCGCCGGCGTGGTGGAAGGCGAGCTCCAGGGCGGCCGGGTGGAGGTGGGTGCCGTCGTTGATGAGCTCGACGGTGATCCGCTCGTCCTCCAGGAGGGCGGCGATCGGGCCGGGCGCGCGGTGCCCGAGCGCGGGCATCGCGTTGTAGAGGTGCGTGGCGACCGTGGCGCCCGCGTCGATGGCCTCGACGGTCTGCTCGTAGCTGGCGTCGGTGTGGCCGATGGCGGCGATGACGCCGTGCTCGGCGAGGAGGCGTACGGAGTCGAGGCCGCCGGGCAGCTCGGTGGCGAGGGTGACCATCTTGGCCCGGCCGCGGGCGGCGTCGATCAGCTTGAGGACCTCGGCCGGGTGCGGGTCGCGCAGCAGGGTCTCGTCGTGGGCGCCCTTGCGGCAGGGGGAGATGAACGGGCCCTCGAAGTGGAGGCCGGCGATCTCGCCCTGCTCGGCGAGCTCGGAGAGGAGTCCGGCGCGCGCGGTGAGGAAGTCCATGTCGCCGGTGACGAAGGAGGCGACGACGGTGGTGGTGCCGTGCAGCCGGTGGGTGTGGACGCCCTTGAGGACGTCCTCGACGCTGCCGGAGGTGAAGGAGGCGCCGCCGCCGCCGTGGTTGTGCATGTCGACGAAGCCCGGGACGAGCCAGTGGCCGGTGAGGTCCAGGACGGGGGCGTCCTCGGGGGCTCCCCCTCGTCCTCGGCTCCGCTCGGACGGGGAGATACCCCCATCCGCGATGCGGGCGCCGTCGACGATCACGCGTCCGTTCTCGATGATCCCGGTGGGCAGCACGACGCGTGCGCCGGCGAGAACCTTGTGATCGGACATCAGACGGAAACCTCCGAGTCGGTGGGGCGCTGGTCGGCGAGCAGGTCCCAGGCGAGGAGGCCCGCGCCCAGGCATCCGGCGGTGTCCCCGAGGGCCGCCGGGACGATGACGGGCAGCTTCTGGAAGGTCACTCGTTCCTCCACCGCGGCCCGAAGGGGTGTGAACAAGGTTTCCCCGGCCTCGGCCAGACCGCCACCGATGATGAGGGTGCGCGGGTCCAGCAGGGTGAGGGCGGTGACCAGGCCGTCGGCGAGCGCGTCCACCGCCTCCTGCCAGATCCGTACGGCGAGGGCGTCGCCGGACTCGACCGCCTTGGCGCAGTCGGCGGCGTCCGCGTCGGGGTCGCCGGACGCCTCGGCCCAGGCGAGGGAGACGGCGGAGGCGGAGGCGTACCGCTCCAGGCAGCCGCGCTGGCCGCAGCCGCAGTCGGTGCCGCCGGGGCGGACGACGATGTGGCCGATCTCGCCGGCGTAGCCGTGGGCGCCGGCCTCGATGCGGTCGCCGATGCCGATGGCGCCGGCGATGCCGGTGCCGAGGGGCACGAAGAGGAAGCGGTCGGCGCCGTTGCCCGCGCCGATGCGGCCCTCGGCGAGGCCGCCGGTGCGCACGTCGTGGCCGAGGGCGACGGGGAGGCCGCCGAGGCGTTCGCTGAGGAGGGCGCGGAGGGGGAGGTCGCGCCAGCCGAGGTTGGCGGCGTAGACGGCGATGCCGCGGTCGGCGTCGACGATGCCGGGCACGGCGACTCCGGCGGCCGCGGCGGGCTCTCCGTACCGCTCCTCGCCGAGGGCGCGGAGGTCCTCGGCGAAGGCGAGGATCGTCTCGACGACGGCCTCGGGTCCGCGGTCGCGCCCGGTGGCGCGGCGGGCCTCGTGGAGCAGGGTGCCGTCCGCCCCGACGAGGGCGGCCTTCATGCCGGTGCCGCCCACATCCAGGGCGATGACGTGTCTCACGGGAGACAGTCTCGCGCGAGATCGCCCAAAAGGTCTAGTCCACTGCTGAGGATTGTTGCGCTCGGATACAAATTCGGGTCCCCAGGTGTGGGGAGTTTGTGGCGAAGGTCCCCCCGTGGTTGCGGAAGTGGTACCCAACTGGTGTAGACCTCTTGCCCGGGGGTGGGGGAGACTTTCGGCCCCTGCCCCGATGTATGTGCAGCTCACTGCTGCTCAACGACGAGCAAAAGGTGGATGAAGCCGTGGAGCGGCGACGATTCCTTGGACTGACCGCGGCCGCCGCCGCCCTGGGCCTGACCGCGACGGTCGCCGGCTGCGGCACCCTCGGCGGTGACGGAGGCGACGTGACCCTGCGCCTGGTCGCCGCCGACTACGACCTCACCGGCGGCAACACCACCAAGAAGTACTGGGACGACCTCGTCGCCGCCTTCCAGGCCGGGCACCCGGGGATCAAGGTCCAGGTCCAGATCGAGTCCTGGGACGACGTCGACCGCAAGGTCGCCGAGATGGTGAAGGCGGGCCAGGCCCCCGACGTCGCCCAGATCGGCGCCTACGCCGACTACGCGGCCGCCGGGCAGCTCTACTCGGCCGACGAGCTCCTCACCATCCCCGTGCAGGCCAACTTCCTCCCGGCGCTCGCCAAGGCCGGCGAGAACAACCGCACCCAGTACGGTCTGCCGTTCGTCGCCTCCACGCGCCCCCTCTTCTACAACGCCGACCTCTTCGAGAAGGCCGGGCTCAAGCCGCCCACCAGCTGGGACGAGCTCGCCGAGGCCGCGAAGAAGCTCAAGGAGGAGGGCGTCCGGACCCCCTTCGCGCTGCCCCTCGGACCGGAGGAGGCACAGGCCGAGTCCCTGATGTGGCTGTTCGCCGGGGGCGGCGGCTGGACCGACGAATCCGACCGGTACGCGATCGCCTCCGAGGCCAACGTCGAGACCTTCACCTGGCTCAAGGACGAGCTGGTCGGCCCGGGCCTCACCGGCCCCATCGCCCCCGGAAAGCTCAACCGCAAGGCCGCCTTCGCCGCCTTCGCGCGCGGCGAGGTCGGCATGCTCAACGGCCACCCCTCCCTCGTCCAGGAGGCCGCCAAGCAGGGCGTCAAGGTCGGCCAGACCCCGCTGCCCGGCGTCGACGGCCCGGCCAGGACCTCCATGGGCGTCGCCGACTGGATCATGGGCTTCAAGGAGAACGGGCACCGCAAGGAGATCGGCACCTTCCTCGACTTCGTCTTCAGCGACGAGAACGTGCTGAAGTTCGCCGGCGACAACGACCTCCTGCCCGTCACCGTCACCGCCTCCACCCGCATGGAGACCGCCCCCGAACACGCCGGCCTCCGCCAGTTCCTGAAGACCCTCCCCACCGCCCAGCTCCCCCCGGTCGGCAAGACCTCCTGGGCCAAGGTCAGCGAGACCATCAAGCAGGACATAGGCAAGGCCGTCACCCCCACCGGCCGCCCCGCCGACGTGCTGGCCGCCATCTCCCGCACGGCGACGGCGGCCGAGGCGGCGGAGTGAGCGGGGGCATGGGCGGGGTAATAGGTTGAGCGTATGAGCGAAGAGGCTGCGGGCGGTGGTGCCGAGACGGGCGACGGTGGCGGGCTCGGGGAGCGGGAGCGGGCCGTGCTCGCCGTCGAGCGGCGGTCCTGGCCCGGCCCGGGGGCCAAGGAGCGGGCCGTTCGCGAGGGGCTCGGGCTGAGCCCGACCCGTTACTACCAACTGCTCAACGCCCTGCTCGACGATCCGCGGGCCCTCGCGCACGACCCCGTCACGGTCAACCGGCTGCGCCGGGTCCGCGAGGAGAAGGAACGGCGGCGCTAAACCCTCCGCGAGGTGAGTCCGGCCACGCTGACGGGGCGCGCCCGCGTCGGTAGGGTCGGCAGCATGGTCAGCAGCCTTCCGCACCCGGCCACACCCGCCGGCCGCGACGGCCTGGACGCGCTCCTCGCGCGCCCTTCCGAGGCCGTCGTCGCCCTCGACTTCGACGGGACGCTCGCCGAGATCGTCCCCGACCCCGAGCGGGCCCGCGCCCATCCCGGCGCCGTCCCCGCGCTCGCCGCCCTCGCCCCGCACCTGGCGGCCGTGGTCATCGTGACCGGCCGCCCCGCCGGGGTCGCCGTCCGCCACGGCGGCTTCGCCGGCGTCCCCGGCCTCGACCACCTCACCGTCCTCGGCCACTACGGCGCCGAGCGCTGGGACGCCGCCACCGGCACGGTCACGGCCGCAGCCCCGCACCCCGGGGTCGCCTCCGTCCGCGCCGAACTCCCCGGCTTCCTCGACCGGCACGGCGCCTGGCCCGGCGTCTGGATCGAGGAGAAGGGCCGCGCGGTCGCCGTCCACACCCGCCGTGCCCAGGACCCCCAGGGCGCCTTCGAGGCCCTCAAGGGCCCGCTCGCCGACCTGGCCGCCGCCCACGGCCTCGTCCTGGAGCCGGGCCGCCTCGTCCTGGAGCTACGCCCCCCGGGCATGGACAAGGGCGTCGCGCTGGCGGAGTTCGTACGCGAGAAGGCCGCGCGCTCCGTGCTGTACGCGGGCGACGACCTGGGCGACCTGCCCGCCTTCGCCGCCGTCGAGAAGCTACGAGCCAACGGCCTCCCCGGCCTCCTCGTCTGCTCCGGCTCCACCGAAGCCCCCGAACTGTCCCACCGAGCCGACCTGTCGGTCCCCGGCCCCCCAGGCGTGGTAGCCCTCCTCACGACCCTCGCGGAGGCGGTACGGGAGCCCTGAGCGCCCATCCGCGGCGCCTTCACGCCCCGTGTACGGCGCTACCGCTCTTGCTGCCGTCGCCCCGACCCACCCGGCGCTGGAACCCGCGCCGTCCGGGCCGGGCGGCGGGAGCGGTACGGGGCAAGGCGGAGCCCGTACGCCCCGGGCAGGCGCCCCTCCTCGCGCGCCCGTTCCCGCCTTGGTACGCCTCCGACCGCAGCAGCTCCGTGAAACCCGCCCGGACCTCAGCCCGCGACAAGCGACCTCCCTCGAAGACACCGGCCTCGGCCGACGGCGGCGGAGGGATCCGCGCGACGAGGGTGGCGTACACCGGGAAGGCCCCCGGGCTGACTGTCATCGACGGTGGTGACGACAGCGCCGGTTGAGCGACGGCGGACCGCTAACCGGCGCGCGTGGTGCCCGTGGTGGTCGGCCGGATCATCGCGGCGAGCACGGGCGAAGCGGGGGACGGCCGGCTCGTGCCGATCACCTGGTATCCCCAGGTCTCGTAGACCCGCTGGACCTTTCCGTCGCCGGCCGACGCGTTGACCATGAGCGACACGTACGCCTCGGTTCGATCGGCGAGCAGCGCGTCGTGGATGCGCCGCGCCAGTCCGGTGCCCCGGTAGGGCCCCGTCACGCCGATCTCCTTGAGGGCCAGGGCCGGAGACGTGGTGAAACGGGGGTCTACGTCGCCCATCCGCTGCCACCACCGGTCACCGCTCTCCACGGTGTTCCCGTACGCGTAGCCGACCGGCCGGTCCTCGGCGTCGAACGCCAGCACCGCACCGAACCCCGGCTCCCTTCCGTGGCGCTCCAGGCGTTCGGTGAACGTCGGCACCGCGTAGTTCGGCAGGTGGAGCAGCGGCTCGCGCACCTCCGCGTACACCGCGATCAGCGGTGCGACGACCTGCTCGACGTCCGTGGGCGTGCTCGTGTAGCGGTGGAGCCGGGGGATCATGCGGGCTGCCTCCAGGTGTCGCGGGTGTACTGGGTCCAGGTGTGGGCGAAGGCGGTGCCGGGAGCGGCGGCGTCCAGACGGCTGCCGAAGGCGCGGAGCATCCCCACGACGCGGGGGTGAAGGGTCGCGGCGTCGGCCGGGACGGACATGGCGCTCGTCAGGGCGGCTTCCACATCCCCCTGTTCGAGCTGGGCCCGTGCGACACGAGTCGTGGCGATGGCCTTGGACCGCTGCATGTGGGGGCGCAGGACCGCGAGGGAACGGTGTCCATGGGCCTCTGCCCGCTCGAAGTCGCCGAGGGAGAGGTACGCGGACAGGGCGAGACTGTCGAGTTCGGCCTGGTCGTAGAAGGCGTTCAGCCATACGGGCCGCGGGGCATCCGGCTCGGCGCGCAGCAGGGCGTCCTGTGACTGGTGGAAGGCGCGGCGGGCGGCCGTGGCGTCGCCGGCCGCTCCGTAGATCGCGCCCTGCCTGGCCAGGCCCAGGGAGGCGAACATGGGGTCCTGGCGGGTGATGCCGAGCTTGCGGGCCACGTCGTTGGCCGCGAGTGCGTCGGCCGGGCGCCCCATGTGCCGGTACATCGTCCCCGCGTGGGACCAGATGCGGAACTTGATGTACGGGTCCCCGGCCATTTCGGCGAGCTGCTGTGCGACCCGCATGTGCTGGGCGGCGTCGTCGAAACGCCGTCCGTCGATGGCGGCCCACATCGCGGAGGACCGGAACGCGGCAGCCGCGGCGTAGACCTGCTTCCTGATGCGCTGGCCGGCGCTGCCGACCCCCTGGAGGGAGGCGCTTCGTCCGAGAGGGCCACGGCCTTGTGCTCGATGACGAGCCGGCCGCCGTGGCGGTGGTCCTTGGCGATGATGTCCGCGAACCTGCGGTGGAGGCGTTCGACGTCGCTGACACCGATCCGCCGGGGCGCACCGATGGCCGGGGTCGTGGAGGTGAGGGCCAGTGCGGTCCCGGCTGTGATGAACTGGCGGCGTTCCACTGGGTCCTCCGGCGGGGGTGTGGTGCGGGGGGATTCGAACCCCAGATCTCTCAGCGGGCAGCTGAACACCGCCTCCAGTGCCCTGCGCGTACGGCCGATCGGACGGCGGGTGGCGCCGCTGATCAGATTCCGTACGGTCCTGTCCGACACATCGCCGGGCCTGCCGGTGATCGTGAGCAGGGCGGTGTTCATCCGGCCTGCCAACTCCTCCTGCGTGAGACCTAAGTCGGCCATCCGCTGCTTCAACACGGCGTTGACTGCCACGACACAGAACGTAGTACCGGCCCATTCTCCGAGCCAGAGCAGTCGCAAAGAGCACGCAAAGTCTTCCGGTCGCATCGCGTGCGCCGGGCAGTGACCTTTCCTGTTCCACGACGCGCGCCGGCCGTTGACTGGTCGCACGTCGACCACAGGAGCAAGTGATGGACAGTTCACTTCCTCACCGCATGCCAGGGGTGAGCGGACAGGAGCAGGACGGCGCGGGGCTGGAGTACGGCGTTCCGAGTCGGGAGCTGCGTGAGCGGGGGGCCGAGGGGTGGCAGCGGTTCCTCGACCGTTTCTTCGGCGAGCACGTCGACGAGGAGGTCGAGACGTGACCCGGGCCGACCACGGCGGGTACGTGGGGCACGAGTGGCTCGGGTGCCGGGTGCGGGACATCGCTTCCGGGAGCGAGGGGGAGCTCATGGCGGTCACCCAGGAGGTGCACGACGGCGGTCGGGTGGTCGGTGTCGCGCACATCCGTCCCCCGTCCGGCGTGGAGTGGTCGACCGCCGTCGCCAATGTGAGGCCGTGCGCCGGACCTTCCACCCTCGTGGAGGAGCGGGCGCGCCCGAGTGGGACCGCGCGGCTCGCGTCCGTACCCCGTGCGGTGATCATGCAGCCGACGACGCAGTGCCTGCCGATGGACTGCGCCTACTGCTACCTGCCCTTCCGGAAGGAGAAGCGGGTGATGGCGGTGGACGTCGCGAGGGCCGTGGCCGATTCGGTCAACGCGTGGGCGGCCGACGACCCGGCCTTCGAGGTCGTCTGGCGCGGAGGCGAGCCCCTGGCCACCGGACGGGAGCACCTGGCGGCGCTCATGGCCCCCTTCACAGGGGTGAAGCACTCCGTGCAGACGAACGCGGTCCTCGTCGACGACGCCTGGTGCGCGTTCCTGTCGGAGCACGGTGTCGCCGTGGGAGTCAGCATCGACGGGCCCGCGGACATGAACACCCGTCGGGTGACCCTGGCGGGGCGGCCCGGATTCCGTCCGGCGATGCGCGGCATCGACCGTCTGCGCCGTCACGGGATCCCCTTCTCCGCCATCGCGGTCGTGTCCGATCCCGACCCGGCCGACGCCGCCCGGTTCTACGAGTTCTTCGCCGGGCTCGGAGTGACCACCCTCGGCGTGAACGTCGAAGAGGAGGAGGGCGCCAACCTCTCCGTACGCGAGACCGATGCCGGGCGCGCGGCCGAGTTCTGGGCCGCGCTCGCCGATGCCTGGCGGGCCGACCCGGTCGTACGGCTGCGGGAGGTCCAGCGCGTGGCGGACTTCGCCGGCGCGGTCCTCCAGGGCCGGGGGACCGCCACGCTTCCGGCAGCCGCCCCGTGGGATCCCCTGCCCACCGTCGCCCACGACGGCGGCGTGGTCATGCTCTCCCCCGAGCTGGCCGGGTTCACCGACGACCGGTTCGGCGACTTCACCACCGGCAACGTCCTCGACGTCGGCCTCGGGGTTCTCGTCGCCGACGCGGAGGAACGCACCCCCTGGATCACCGAGTTCTGGGACGGCGTGGACGCGTGCCGCGCCACGTGCCCCTCCTTCGCCTTCTGCGGAGGAGGCCACCCCGCCAACCGGTACTTCGAGCACCAGGGACGGATGGACGGGACCAGGACCCGGTACTGCACCACCGCCAAGATCGCCCTTCTGGAAGGAGTAACGCGCCATGTCCGCGCACATTCCCACTGACGCCACCGCCCTTGTGATGGACTCGCCCCAGGGTTTCCGGTCCCTCGTGGAGCTCGCGGGAACGCGGCCCCTCGCGGCCTTCGACAACCGCCCCACCTGGGACAACCCCACTCCGGCGTTCGACAACCGCCCCACCTGGGACAACTGGAACAACAGGTCCTAGCCCACACCGACACCACGAAGGAACGGAGCACCGCCATGGCCACGCGCGTCTTCGGGCACGTCACCGTGACCACCCCGGACCTGGACGAGCCCGGTCTCTATCTCTCGAACGTCGACAGCCTCGACAACGCGCGTGGCATCGTGCAGGACTTTGCGTTCGGGGAGGTGGAGCTGCGCTCGCTCGATCTGGCGGACACCCGGCTCGTCACCGGCCGCATCACCGGCGTCCGCTCCCGGCGCGTCGCGTTCGAGGCGCTGAACCTGCACGGGGTGGAGCTGAGCGGCAGCGACCTCGGCTCGGCGCGGTGGAGCGGGGGCAGACTCACCCGCGTCGTGTTCCGCGACTGCAAGCTGATGGGCGCCGCGCTGGACGGGCTGGTGCTCGACGACGTGCTGTTCGAGGGCTGCAAGTTCGACTACGCGAGCTTCGACAGGGTCCGTGCCACCGGGCCGTTGGCCTTCGCGGGCTGCGCCTTCACCGAGGCCGTGTTCAGCGACTGCGACCTGTCCGACGCGGTGTTCTCGGACTGCGCCCTCAGGCTCACGGAGTTCGGCACCGGCCGCTACCGGGACATGGACCTGCGCGGCAACGACCTGTCGGCGCTCCGAGGCGTCGCCCACCTGAGCAGGATCCGCATCGACCACGCCCAGCAGGCCGACCTCGCCCACGCCCTGGTCGGCGAACTCGGCATCTCCCTCGGTGACGACTGACCCCGGGAGGACTCCCGTGCCCCTGCACCTCGCCTTCGACGACCTGGACGCCCTGCGCGCACGCACCGAAGTCGCGGCGGTCCGCGTGAGCGCGGACGCGGCGGAGTACGAGGACGGGGCCGTGGTTCCGTCCGGTCCCTGGCAGCCGCTGACCGAGGAGGCCGGGCGGGGGCTGACCGCTGCCGCCGGGGCGCCGTCCAGCACCGTCGTGGAGATCGTGCGGCCCCCGGCTCCGGTCGGCCCGGTCCTCGGCGACCTGGCGAAGCCGTTGGGCGACGCGCGTGCCGAGTACCTGGGGCAAGCCCTGGCCGGACCCGGGATGCGCACCACCACCGGCCATCACAGGGGCGGCCGCCTGATCGGCCTCCACCTCGACAACTGGGACAAGCTCCCCTACGACCGGAAGGCGTCGGGCCGGCGACGGCTCGCGCTCAACCTCGGCCCCGGCGACCGGTACATCGTCCTCGGGACCGTCGACGCGCAGGCCGTGTGCCGTGCCGTGCACCCCGACTCCTACCGGCGGCGGCATCCGCACACCGACGACTACCGCGTGTACGTCGCCTCCGGCCGTCCCGTCCGATGCGTCAGGATCCGGCTGGCCCCCGGAGAGGGGTACATCGCCCCCACCGAGTACCTCCTCCACGACGGCTCGACCGAGGGGCGGCGTGAGCCGTCCGCCATGGCCTTCTGGCTCGGGCACTGGGATCGACAGGTGCTGCCGTCACTCGTCTGACACCGCGCGGAGCCGCCCTACTTGAGCAGCAGGTCCACCACGCCCGTCAGGTCTTCTTCCGGGGAGCCTTGGGTGAGGCGGCGGTGCATGAGGGTGAAGTAGGGGGCGATCAGTTCGGGGCTTACGCCTTGCTGGGTGGCGGTGGCCAGGAAGGTGGGGGTGCCGGCGGTTTGCATGCCGAGGTTGCTGACGACGTCGGTGGTGTAGTCGCCGGTCTTCAGTTGGGCTGCCGTCTGGGTGATGGACGGGGTGGCCATGGCGGTGATCCATTCGGCGAGGAGGGGGGCGAAGGCGACCGGGTCGATGTCCTCGTTGCGGATCAGGGCGAAGGCGTGGGCGGTGCCGGCGAACATGCCGTACATGGCGCTGAGCAGGGCCACGTCGTGGAGGGCCGCGTGGCCCGGGTCCGTACCGACGAAGCGGGTGCCGGCCGGGACGGCGAGGGTGTCGCGGTGGAGGTCGAACAGGTCGGTCGAGCCGCTGTAGAAGACGTAGCCGCCGGCCTCGGGGACGCCGATCATCGGCGGGACGGCCATGATGCCGCCGTCCAGGTAGCGGGCGCCGCGGGCGGTGGCCCAGGCGGCGCGGTCGCGGGCCTGGGCGGGGGTCGTGGTGGTGAGGTTGACGAGGTCCTTGCCGGTCAGGTCGGTGGCGTCGAGGGCCACGCCGACGGAGGCGTCGTCGAGGAGGCAGACGATCACCAGGCCGTTCGCGGCGACGGCGTCGGCGGCGCTCGCCGCGACCGACGCGCCCT
Source organism: Streptomyces sp. NPDC059201 (assembly GCF_042754585.1). NCBI lineage: Bacteria > Bacillati > Actinomycetota > Actinomycetes > Kitasatosporales > Streptomycetaceae > Streptomyces > Streptomyces sp. NPDC059201. Next base: position 679,269 of record NZ_JBHZBB010000004.1, on the reverse strand, counting down.
CGGCGGCCAGCGCCTCCGCGCGGGCGGCCGTGCGGTTCCAGACGGTGACGGGGTGCCCGGCGGCGAGCCAGGTGCGGGCGAGGGCGGTGCCCATGGCGCCGAGGCCGAGGAGGGTGACGGGGGTCTTCCGCGAGGTCGTCGTGTTCATGGGACCAGCCTGCGACCCGGCCGTTGAGCGCTCAAGTACCCACTTCGGAGTGGGTGGTTACCCTGGGGTGAGCGAGCAGGTCAGGAGGGTGGCACATGGCGACGCTGAACCGGCCGGGGGACGAGGACGGGCACGTCTGCGGCATCGACACCGCGATGGAGGTCATCGGCGGCAAGTGGAAGGTGCTCATCCTGTGGGCGCTCCACGAGGGCCCGGAGCGGCGGTTCGGCGAGCTGCGCCGGATGGTGCCGGGCATCACCGAGAAGGTCCTCGCCTCGCACCTGCGGGAGATGGAGGCGGACGGGATCGTCCGCCGCGTCTCGTACGACGAGGTGCCCCCGCGCGTCGAGTACGGCCTCACCAAGGACGGGATCCGGCTCAACGACGCCCTGGAACCGCTCGCGGCCTGGGGCCGGGAGCGGGGCCCGGAGGGAGTCTCCTAGTCCTTCGGGTTGCGTAGGGCGTCCAGCTGGTCGAGGAACCAGCGCTGCGGGGGGAGGGCGGTGGCCGCCTCGGCGAGCCGGCGGGTGCGGGCGGCCCGTTCGTCGTCCGGCATGGTCAGGGCCTCGTGCAGGGCCTCGGCGGTGCCGGAGACGTCGTAGGGGTCGACGGTGAGGGCGTCGTCCCGCAGCTCGCGGTGGGCGCCCGCGCCGGTCGACAGGACCAGGGCGCAGCCCGCGTCGGAGACCACGGGTATCTCCTTCGCCACCAGGTTCATGCCGTCCCGGACCGGGTTGACCAGCGCCACGTCGGCGAGGCGGTAGGCGGCGAGGGAGCGGGTGAAGTCGTCCTCGACCGAGACCAGGACCGGCTGCCAGCCTGTCGTGCCGAACTCCGCGTTGATCTCCTCGGCCAGCGCGACGACGTCGGCCGTGTACGACCGGTAGGACTCCAGGTCCTGCCGGGACGGGTAGGCGGAGGCCAGGTGGACGACCCTTTCGCGCCACTCGGGGTGGACGGTCAGCAGCTCCCGGTAGGCGAGCAGGCCGCGCAGGATGTTCTTCGACAGCTCGGTGCGGTCGACGCGGACGATGGTCTTCCGTCCGCCGACCTCCTCGCGGAGCCGGGCCAGCCGGTCGTCCACCTGGGGCCGGTGGGCGAGGGCCCGCAGGTCGTCGCCGTCGACGCCGAGCGCGTACACCTGGACGCGGGTGCGGCCCTTCCCCGTGGCGTACCGGCGCCACTCCACGCCGTACCACGGGTCGCCGCTCGGCCAGACGCCCTGGGCCGTGCCGGTGGGGTCGTCGCGCCGGGAGCAGCAGCCGATGAAGTTCCCGGCCCATCCCCAGGTGTGGAAACCGAGCTCGTCGGCGCCGAGCATGCCCCACAGCAGCTCCTCGACGATGTCGTCCGGCACCATCCGCAGGTACTCGGAGGAGACCCACGGGGTGTGCGTGAAGTGCCCGATCCTGAGGTCGGGGCGCAGCTCGCGGAGCATCCCGGGGACCAGCGCCAGGTGGTAGTCCTGCACCAGGACCGCCGCGCCCTCGGCGGCCTCGGCGGCCAGGGTCTCGGCGAAGGCGCGGTTGTAGGCGCGGTAGGAGGCCCAGCGGCGGCGGAAGGCCGCATCGAAGACGGGCTCGCGGGGGATGTCGTACAGGTGGTGGTGGAGGAACCACAGCACCGAGTTCGCGATGCCGTTGTACGCGTCGGCGTACACCTCCGGGTCGATGTCGAGCATCCGCACCCCGGGCTCGGCGACCCCGCGCCGGACGGCCTCCCGGTCGCCGTCGCCGAGCGCCGCGCACACCCACAGGCTGTCCTGCGAGTCCACGGCGCTCAGGCCGGAGACGAGGCCGCCGCCGCCCCTGCGGGAGGAGAGCGTGCCGTCGTCACCGAGCGTGTACGAGACGGGCCCTCGGTTGGATGCCACGAGTACGGAAGCCATGTGGCGAACCTAGCCCGTCCCGTAAACGCTCAAACGTACGTATACGGTCAGCGGTCGGCCGGATACGGGCGGCCGACCGTGCCGCTAGCGGGTCCGCCGGCCGCGCATCGCCGCCTTCGCGACCAGGCCCGTCGCCGCGAGGACCAGCGCGAGCGCGCCGAGCAGCCACAGGCGCTCTCCGTCGCTGCCGGTCTCGGCCATCGAGCCGCCGTCGCCGCCGCTGCCCCCGCTCCCGCTGGAGTTCCCGCCGCCGCCGGCGTTGCCGCCGTGGCCGGGGCCGGGGGCCGGGGCGGCCGTGGAGGCGGTCGGCGCGGGGGTCGTGGTGGTGGTCACGGACGGCGAGGGGGTCGGGTCCGTGGGCTCGGGGGTCGGGTCCACGGAGGGGGACGCGGTGGGGGCGGTGGTGGAGGGGCTCGGGGTCGGCGTCGGGCTGGACGGGGACGGGCTCGGGGCCGGGGTCTCCAGCTCCGGGGTCACCGCGCACGCCGGGTCCTCGCTGCCCTCGCCGCAGTTGGAGCGCGGGGAGGTCACCTCGACGGCGTTGCGGAGCTTCCCGTCGCCGGTGGCCGGGTCCTTCACCTTCACCGAGTACGTCACCGTGGCCGTCTTCCCGGCCGGGATGTCACCGGTCCAGCCGATCCGCGGCTTCTTGTACGTCACCTCGCCGAGGTCCGCCTTGGCGTCGCCCGCGTAGTCGGCGTCGTCGAGGGTGTCGGTCAGGTCGTCGGCGAAGGAGGCGTTCGGGTAGTCGAGCCCGCTGATGTTCTTCGCGGTGATCGTGTACGTGAGGGTGTCGCCCGGCTCCACCGTGCGCGGGGTCGCCGTCTTGGTGACCTCCAGGTCCGGCACCGGCACCGAGAAGGCGAGCCCGGAGGGCACGTAGGTGTCGCCGTTGGTGGAGAAGGTCAGGTCGGCGGAGGTCGCGCCCGCCGGGATCGCGCCCTCGGGGACGTCGAACTCCTTCGCGTCGATGGACAGGTTGTTGGTGAGGTCGGGGGAGACCGCGCCGTCGTCCTCGCTGATGAAGAAGTTGTTGGTGTTGCCCGTGTGGGCCTCGGTGACGTTCTTCCCGTCCACCAGGAACTTGTCGCCGGGCGTGTTCCAGTCGCCCTCGTACGCCGTGACGCTCGCCCGCGCCTTCCCCGGGGAGCGGTGGAAGCCGTCGACCGTGACCGTCGTCGCCGGGGAGGTCGAGCGCTGGAGGACGTGCCCGCCGTAGACGTGGACGCTGCGCCGCTCGGGCGCCTTGACCGGGTCGGGGCCCGGGAAGCGGTGGACGACGGTCAGGGACCAGCCGCCGACGCAGCCCTTGCCGTTCGGCGCCCACACCCCGCTCACCCCGATCGCCACCGGCGCGTCCTGCCCCGCCACGCCCGCGAAGGCGGCGGTCACGTCCGACTCGCCCGTGTAGTAGTGCGGCCCGCTGGTGTCGGCCGGGTCGACGACCAGGCTGTCGATCGAGACCGGCGCGGCGGCCTTCCCCCCGACCGAGAGCAGCGGCGCCGTGGTCGCCGGGTCGCCGGGGGAGGGCTCCACGTCGGCGCCGGAGATGTCGCAGCGCTTCAGTTGCGCCCCGCTGGGGCCCCGGTAGGTGCCGTCGTTGCCGCCCCAGTAGAGCCGGGCGTAGGCCACCTCGGCGCCCTTCGGGATCCGGACCCGGCCGGTGCTGGAGCCGTGGGTGTCGCCGGTGCCGGCGGTGTCCAGGCGCCGCATGACGAAGGTGTTGTTGTTGTCGCGGCCCTCGCCCTTCGTGGCGGTGGCGCAGCGGGCGGCCAGGTCGGCGGGGGCCGTCGGGCAGCCCATGACGGTGTTGCCGATCGTGGCGAAGTCGCCGTACAGGGACTCCTGGTACCGCTGCCCGAAGGGTTCGACGACGTCGGCGGCGGCCGGTCCGGCCCCCGTCAGCGAGAGCGTGCCCGCGGCGAGCAGCGCCGCCGCGAGCACGCGGGAGGGGTGAGATCGTACGAAGCGCATAAAAGGGCAATGTAGGCAAAGCCCATCATCTACGGACGTTACGCCACGCAGCCGTGCGCGTACTCCGTGCGAGCGTTACGCCACGCGGCGGTGCGCCGCCCCGTCGCGGGAGTCGCGCCACGCGGCCGTGCGCCCGCCCCCGTCGCGGGAGTCGCGCCACGCGGCGGTCTCGTACCCGTGCGGGCGGCCTTACGCCACGCGGCCGTGCGCCTCCCCCGCGCGGGAGTCTCGCCGCGTGTCCCCCCGTCGCCGGCCGTCACGCCACGCGGCGCTGCGCGTACTCCGTGATCTCGGCCATCGGGGGGCGTTCCTCCGTGTCCACCGCGTACGTGCGCGGCTCGAAGCCCTCCTCGCCGCGCTCGAACTGGGTCAGGCGGGGGCGTACGAGATGGCCGCGGGAGAGCCGCAGCTGCGCCGTCCGGTAGATCGCCGCGGCCATCCGGCCCAGCGCCTGCCCGTCCTGGTGCCGGTGTTTGCGGACCCCCACGTCCACCTGCGCCAGCGCGTCCAGGCCCACCGTGTGCAGCGCGTCGACGAGGAGGCCCAGCTCCACTCCGTAACCGACCGGGAACGGCAGCCGTTCGAGCAGCGAGCGGCGCGCCGCGTACTCCCCGCCCAGCGGCTGGACGAATCCGGCCAGTCGCGGCCAGTGCAGATTGAGCAGCGGGCGCGCCACCAGCTCCGTCACGCGACCGCCCTGACCTGGGGTGTCACCGAAGGGGCGGTCGTACATGGCCTTCACGAAGTCCACGTCCGGGTCGGTGAGCAGAGGGCCCACGATGCCCGTCACGAAGTCCGCGGAGAAGTCCTTCAGGTCCGCGTCCACGAAGCAGACCACATCCCCGCTCGTCACCATGAGTGACCGCCACAGGACCTCGCCCTTCCCCGGGACCGCCGGGATCCGGGGGAGTATCTCGTCGCGCGCGACCACGCGCGCGCCGGCCGCCGCCGCGACCTCGGCGGTGCGGTCGGTCGACCCCGAGTCGATCACCACCAGCTCGTCCACGAGCGGCACCGTCTCGGTCATCAGCTCGCGCCGGATCACGCTGACGATGTCCCCGACGGTCGCCTCCTCGTTCAGCGCGGGCAGCACCACGCTGACCGTCGTCCCCCGCTTGGCGGCGAGCACCCGCTCCAGGGGCCGGTCGGACACGGACCAGGACCGCCGGGACAGCCAGCGCTCCACTTCTTCCAGCAACGTGATCTCCATCTCGCGGATCGGACGACCGTCTCCACCTTCGAAGCCTTCGGTTACAGTCTTGAACAACGCGGATGCCCGATGCATGTCGGGGTGCCGCCCGCGTCTCACAATCGAATACCGCTCATCCAGAGGGGCAGAGGGATACGGCCCGTTGAAGCCCCGGCAACCCTCCAGTCGGTTCTCGTACTCCAGCGAGGCCACCGGCTAGGGAAGGTGCCAAATCCGTCTCATGGCGAAAAATTCGTCATGGGAAAGATGAGGAGAAAGGGCCTCGCCTCCATGGCTGTAAACACCGTCGCACCCGCAACCGCCGCTGCCGACACCCCCGCCCCCACCGTCGATCTCGGCCCCGCGTCCGGCCTTTCCTGTCGCGAATGCGGCCAGGTCTTCGCCCTCGGCCCGATCTTCGCCTGCGAGCTCTGCTTCGGCCCCCTCGAAGTGGCCTACGACCTCCCGGTCGGCGACCCCGAGGCGCTGCGCAAGCAGATCGAGGCCGGCCCCGCGAACATCTGGCGGTACGCGCCCCTGCTGCCCGTCCCCGCCGACGTCGCCGAGAAGCCGAACCTGAACCCCGGCTGGACCGCGCTCGTCAAGGCCGACAACCTCGCCCGCGAGATCGGCGTCGCGCCCGGCAAGCTCTTCGTCAAGGACGACTCCGGCAACCCGACCCACTCCTTCAAGGACCGGGTCGTCGCCCAGGCCATCGAGGCCGCCCGCGCCTTCGGCTTCACCACCCTCTCCTGCTCCTCCACCGGCAACCTGGCCGGCGCCGTCGGCGCCGCCGCCGCCCGCGCCGGCTTCCGCTCCTGCGTGTTCATCCCGCACGACCTGGAGCAGGGCAAGGTCGTCATGGCCGGTGTCTACGGCGGTGACCTCGTCGCCATCGAGGGCAACTACGACGACGTCAACCGCTTCTGCTCGGAGCTCATCGGCGACCCGCTCGGCGAGGGCTGGGGCTTCGTCAACGTCAACCTGCGCCCGTACTACGGCGAGGGCTCCAAGACGCTCGCGTACGAGATCTGCGAGCAGCTCGGCTGGGTCATCCCCGACCAGCTCGTCATCCCGATCGCCTCCGGCTCCCAGCTCACGAAGATCGACAAGGGTCTCCAGGAGCTCATCAAGCTCGGCCTGGTCGAGGACAAGCCCTACAAGATCTTCGGCGCCCAGGCCGAGGGCTGCTCCCCGGTCTCCGCCGCCTTCAAGGCCGGCCACGACGTCGTCCGCCCGCAGAAGCCGAACACGATCGCCAAGTCCCTCGCGATCGGCAACCCGGCCGACGGCCCGTACGTCCTCGACATCGCCCGCCGCACCGGCGGCGCGGTGGAGGACGTGAACGACGAGCAGGTCGTCGACGCGATCAAGCTGCTCGCCCGGACCGAGGGCATCTTCGCCGAGACCGCGGGCGGCGTGACCGTCGGCGTGACGCGCAAGCTCGTCGAGGCCGGTCTCATCGACCCGGAGCTCACCACCGTCGTCCTCAACACCGGCGACGGGCTCAAGACCCTGGACGCCGTGGCCGACAGTTCTCAGGCGACCGCCACCATCCGCCCGAGCCTGGACGCGTTCCGCGACGCGGGCCTGGCCCACTGAACCCGAGAGGCACGAAGACAGTCATGGCCGTGAACGTCCGCATCCCCACCATCCTCCGCACCTACACCGGCGGGCAGGCCGAGGTCGCCGCCGAGGGCGGCACCCTCGCCGAGGTCATCGCCGACCTGGAGAAGAACCACACCGGCATCGCCGCCCGCGTCCTGGACGACCAGGGCAAGCTGCGCCGCTTCGTGAACGTCTACGTCAACGACGACGACGTCCGCTTCGAGCAGGGCCTGGAGACCGCGACGCCGGACGGCGCGGGCGTCTCCATCATCCCGGCCGTCGCCGGCGGCTGCTGATCCTCCCCGGCTCCGCCCGAGCCCTACCTGTCGGTACTGAATTGCCCCCTCCGCCGGAGAAAGCGGAGGGGGCAATTCTGCATGGTTGAGCGCGGTAGAGTTGGGGAAGTCCCCTCCGCCGCTCATGCCAAGCGCATATGAGCCCGGCCCGGGACCTGACAAGAATGCGACAACCGGCGGCCGGAAAGCGCGCACACTCTGCCCGTTATGAGCCTTTCGCCCGGCCCGACTTGCCCCGCAATTCAAGGATTTCTTCCTGATTCCCCTTTCCGCTCCGCCGAGAATTCCCGGTGGATTGCCCTGTTGCAGAGGGCAGTTGGGCAGATACATTCAGCGGCGGTCGACGCGTTCCGGCGCAGGTTCTGACCCGGGTCCGTGAAGTGCGGATCCGCTCAAGGGCCAGTAAGTAATAGGGGAGTTAGGCATGGCTCAGGGCACCGTCAAGTGGTTCAACGCGGAGAAGGGCTACGGCTTCATCGCGGTCGACGGTGGTGCGGATGTTTTCGTCCACTACAGCGCCATCCAGATGGATGGGTACCGCAGCCTCGAAGAGGGCCAGCGAGTCGAGTTCGAGATCTCGCAGGGTCAGAAGGGCCCTCAGGCGGACATGGTCAAGCTGTCCGCCTGAGTGCGACGCGATCGGCCACCGACGCCAACGCCGTCGAGGGGCCCGCATCCCCAGGGATGCGGGCCCCTCACGCGTTCCCGGGGGCCGGAGTCTTTCGCGCGTCGCCGGGGTGCGGGCCTCCGCGCGTTCCCGGACGTCCCGGAGGGCTGCCCGATCCACGAGAGTCGCTTGCACTCGCATGGGTCGAGTGCTAATCATTGGCGTTAGCACTCGGAAGGTGAGAGTGCTACGAGGATCGGGCAGACGAGGCCGCCGACCCGGGTGGGGCAAGGAACCACGCGGAGCGCGGAGGCCGTCCGTCGCGGGCGTCGGCGCGGTCCTGGAGCGTTATCCACCCCATGTCCGGGAGGACCACTTCACATGGCCAAGATCATCGCGTTCGACGAGGAGGCCCGGCGCGGTCTCGAGCGCGGCATGAACCAGCTCGCTGACGCCGTCAAGGTCACCCTCGGCCCCAAGGGCCGTAACGTCGTCCTCGAGAAGAAGTGGGGCGCCCCCACGATCACCAACGATGGTGTCTCCATCGCCAAGGAGATCGAGCTCGAGGACCCGTACGAGAAGATCGGCGCCGAGCTGGTCAAGGAAGTCGCCAAGAAGACGGACGACGTCGCCGGCGACGGTACGACCACCGCCACCGTCCTCGCCCAGGCACTCGTGCGTGAGGGCCTCCGCAACGTCGCCGCCGGTGCCAACCCGATGGCCCTCAAGCGCGGCATCGAGAAGGCCGTCGAGGCCGTCTCCGGCGCCCTCCTCGACCAGGCGAAGGAGGTCGAGACGAAGGAGCAGATCGCCTCCACCGCCTCCATCTCCGCCGCCGACACCCAGATCGGCGAGCTCATCGCCGAGGCGATGGACAAGGTCGGCAAGGAAGGCGTCATCACCGTCGAGGAGTCGCAGACCTTCGGTCTCGAGCTTGAGCTCACCGAGGGCATGCGCTTCGACAAGGGCTACATCTCGGCGTACTTCGCGACCGACATGGAGCGCATGGAGGCGGCCCTCGAGGACCCGTACCTCCTCATCGTCAACTCCAAGATCTCCTCCGTGAAGGACCTCCTCCCGCTCCTGGAGAAGGTCATGCAGTCGGGCAAGCCCCTGCTGATCATCGCCGAGGACGTCGAGGGCGAGGCCCTGTCGACGCTGGTCGTCAACAAGATCCGCGGCACCTTCCGCTCCGTCGCGGTCAAGGCCCCGGGCTTCGGCGACCGCCGCAAGGCCATGCTCCAGGACATCGCCATCCTCACCGGCGGCACGGTCATCTCCGAGGAGGTCGGCCTCAAGCTGGAGTCGGCCGGTCTCGACCTGCTGGGCCGCGCCCGCAAGGTCGTCATCACCAAGGACGAGACCACCATCGTCGACGGTGCCGGTGACAGCGAGCAGGTCGCGGGCCGCGTGAACCAGATCCGCGCCGAGATCGAGAACAGCGACTCGGACTACGACCGCGAGAAGCTCCAGGAGCGCCTCGCGAAGCTCGCCGGCGGCGTGGCGGTCATCAAGGCCGGTGCCGCGACCGAGGTCGAGCTCAAGGAGCGCAAGCACCGCATCGAGGACGCCGTGCGCAACGCCAAGGCGGCCGTCGAGGAGGGCATCGTCGCCGGCGGCGGCGTGGCCCTGCTCCAGGCGTCCAGCGTCTTCGAGAAGCTGGAGCTGGACGGCGACGAGGCCACCGGTGCCGCGATCGTCAAGCTCGCCCTGGAGGCCCCGATCAAGCAGATCGCGGTCAACGCCGGCCTTGAGGGCGGCGTCGTGGTCGAGAAGGTCCGCAACCTCACCCCGGGCCACGGCCTCAACGCCGCGACCGGCGAGTACGTCGACCTGGTCGCCGAGGGCATCATCGACCCGGCCAAGGTGACGCGCTCCGCGCTCCAGAACGCCGCGTCGATCGCCGCGCTGTTCCTCACCACCGAGGCCGTCATCGCCGACAAGCCGGAGAAGTCCGCGGCGCCGGCCGGCGGCGGCATGCCGGGCGGTGACATGGACTTCTGATCCCCTGAGGGATCGGTGGTTCATCGCTGACGCGAGCTGTATCGCGAGCTGAACGCGAGCCGAGGGCGGTACTCCCCTGCGAAGGGGGGTACCGCCCTCGGCGCGTTCCCCGGGGTGTCACACCACGGGCCGTACGAGCACCTCGGCGAGCGGCTCGCCGGTACGCGCGGCCAGCGCGACGCGCGCCTTCACCTCGGCGAGGGTCCGGGGCCGGTAGCCGGGCCCGCACCCCTGGCAGCAACTGGTGTGGAACCGCACCCCCGCGCGCAGCAGCACCGACAGCACCCGCCACGCCTCGGTGTCGTTCCGCCGCGGCGGCTGAAAGGCCGACCCCACACCGATCATCGGCTCCGCGCAGCGCGGACACTTCCGCTCGGCGCCGTGGTCCTTCCCCTGCTTGTAGGAGGCCCGGCAGGGCAGGCAGACGTACGAGGTCCGGTGGATTCCCATGGGGGAAGGGTAGGGAGCGGGCGGTCGGAGGGCCCGTGATTTACGCCCGTCCGGCCGGAGTCCGGCGGCGGAAGAGCGCCGTCCAGAGGAAGCCCTTGCCGAAGTGCGGGGAGTCGTCCGGCTCCTCGCGCATGCGGCGTATCTCCAGCGGGGTCAGGTCGGCGAAGAGCGACCGGAGGGCCGTGTCGGTGTAGGCGAGGCCGCCCTCCAGGGCGCCCTCGCGGTAGAAGTCGGCGTCCGGGCGCTCCGAGCCCATGCCGCCCTCGCCCGCCGCGAAGGCCGTCAGGGCGAAGAGGCCGCCGGGCGCGAGGACGCGGTCCAGGAGGGCCAGGTGGCTGACGCGGCGGTGCGGGGGCAGGTGGTGGAAGCAGCCGGAGTCGTAGACGAGGTCGTACGGACCCTCGACCGTGCCCGCCGCGAAGGCGTCCCCGCACACGAAGCGGACGCCGGTCGCGCCCGCCTCCCGCGCCCGCTCCTCCGCCCAGCGGACCGCCGTCGCGGAGAGGTCCACCGCGTCCACCTCGTACCCGAGCGACGCGAGGTACAGCGCGTTCCGCCCCGGCCCGCACCCCAGGTCGAGCGCCCGCCCCCGCCCCGCGAGCAGCCCCCGCTCCTCGTACGCCACCAGGTTCTCGTCCGGCTTCGGCACGAAGAACGGCACCGGCCGCCCCCGGTCCGCGTAGAACCCGTCCCACCACCCCGCACCACCCTCCGACCACCGGTCGGCCCCGGGCACGAACAGCCCGTCCAGCAGCGCCAGCACGTCCTCGACCGTCCGAATGTCCCGGCCCGTCCCCACCATGCGGATCTCCCCTCGACGTTCCCTCCAGGGTAGGGGGCTGGGCTCCAAATGCTCAGGTCAGAGCGGGTGTTGGGGGTGGAGGTGGAGGGCCTGGGAGGAGGCCGGAGAGGCGTACGGGCCGGTCTCGGAACCCTGCCCCCGGGTGGGGTGCGAGGAGGGGGTGGAGGGCCGTTCCCTGGCCGGGAAGAGCCCTTTCCGGCCGGTGCCCGGGCAGGTTTCCCGGGAGGTGACATACCTGGTGGCGCCGGTGTTTCGCGCGACTGTACGATCCGGCTGCCGGCGGGTGGGGGGCTATCGGGCCGGCACCTCGGCCCGCCGTGTGCGCCCATCGGCGTACGACGTTCTCCGCGCCCCTCCGCCGCCTGTCGCCATCGACTTCCGCACGAGGGGAACCCCTTTCTTGTCCGTTCGCAGAGCCGTCGCGCTCGCGCTGAGCGCGGCGCTGGGCCTCACCGGCCTGGCGGCCGTCACCGCGCCCGGCGCCGTGGCCGCCTCCACCACTCCGTACGAGGTGACGATCCCGGCACCGCCGAGCGTCACCCCGCCGCCCCAGCGCCTTTTCGGCGCGGGCACCGGCGTGCAGACCGCCGACGCGGCGACCGGCCGGCTGCGCTGGCAGAGCCTGGAGACGGGCGGGCGGGTGGAGCTGCGCGATTTCTGCGACTCCTCCGACCGCATCGCCTACTTCGGCGACCGGGTCGGCTGCGTCGGCTACCACGGGGACGCGGACGAGGCGTCCGTGTACGACTTCGCCACCGGCGTGAACCTGACCCGCGCCCGTCCCGAGGGACACACCTGGCTGCGGGCCTTCGACGCGGACCGGCTCCTCGCCTACCGCGCCGACGCCGAGGGCGCCGTGACCCTGCGCCTGCTGGGCCTCGGCGGGGAGACCGCGGGGGACACCGACGTCACGACGGCGGACGAGCGGATCATCGGCCGTCCCCAAGTACTGGCCTTCGACGACGCCGGCGCGGTCGTGTCCTACGCGCGGGCCGACCGGCCTCACGCCGTCGGCTACCTCGACTTCGGCGCCTCGACGCTCGTCCCGCTGGCCCTCGGCGACGCCCTGCCCGCCTACCCGAAGGCCGCGCTCGGCGCGGGCCGGATCGCCGTGTACGACGAGTACGCCATGAACGAGGCGCACGTCGTCGCGCGGACGTCCCCCACAGCCCCCGTCACGAAGGTCGCGCTCCCCGGCACGAGGTCCGACCGGGGCAGTCTCGCCCTCCTCGGCGACTGGATCGTCGGCCACTACGGCAGCGACTACTCGGCGCACCCGCTGAAGGCCGTCCCGCTCACGGGCGGCACCGTCCGGGACCTGGGCGTGTCCGCGGCCCAGGGCAGCGAGATCCGGACGTCCCCGACCGGGCAGCTGTACGCGGTCGGCGGCACCGACTCCACGCACTGGGGCGTGCGCCGCGTCACCCTCGACGCGACCGGCGCGCCGGTCACCGAGCAGGTGCTGAGCACCCTGCCGAAGCCGCTCCAGCGGACCGGTCTGACCTTCGCGAACGGCCAGCTCGCCACCGAGCACACGGACGACCCGAAGCGGGAGCTCGTACGCTACGACGTCTCCCTGGCCGCCGAGCCGCGGACGGCCGTCCGCCGCTGGAGCTGCGACGCGGGCGGCGGCCCCGCCGCGAACTGCCTGCCGACGGCGGGAGGGAAGTGGATCGCCACCGGCGACGGACGGCTGGTCGCCCTGGTCTCCGAGGACCCGCCGTGGGTGCCGGGCGAGCTGCCCTGCGGCGGCTGCGTCATCAAGGTCAAGGTGATGGACGGGGCAGGCGGGAGCACGCGTACCGTCACTCTCGACACCGACCGGCGGATGAGCGTGAACCGGATCGTCCGGGCCTCCGGACGCTACCTGCACCTGCTCACTTCCGAGGACTACGAGACGCGTTCCGTCGTCGTCGACATCGAGACCGGCAAGACCTTCGTGTCGAACAACACGGTCCAGGCGCTGTGGGGCACGTGGCTCTGGAGCGCCAGTACGGCGAACGACTCCGTCTCGGCGGTCGATCTGCGCACGGGTGCCACCGTCGCCGCGGCCGACCTCGGCAGCGACTGCGGCGTCTTCGACTTCGAAGTAGTCGGGCCGTGGATGTACGGGCTCTGCGGCGACGCGGCCACCGCCGTCGTGCACAACCGGGAGACGAAGAAGTCCGTTCGCTTCACGCTCGCATCCCGCGGCTCTCAGGCTGCCCTCGGCGACGGTTTCCTCGTCTCCATCGCCACGCCGGGCGACGACCAGGTGGTCGTGACCGACGTCCGCTCCGGCGTCCCCGTCACCCGTACGATCGGCACGCTGCAAGACGACATCCCGAACAACTACAACCAGACCTGGACCGTCGACCGGTTCGGCGGGGCCGTCGCCTTCGTCGACGCCCAGCAGGCGATCCACGTCGTCGGACTCGGAGGCGCCACCAGCCGCGTCACCGTCACCGACTCGACCGTGCCCGCCTCGGTGCACGTCAAGTCGGCCACGTGGAAGCCGCGGTGGTGGCTGTCGAAGCCCGCGGCCTCCTGGTCGCTGTCGCTGAAGCACAAGGCGAGCGGGAAGACCGTGCGGACGATGACCGGCGGCGAGGCCCGCGGTCTGGTCACGGGAGCCTGGGACGGGAAGGACGCCGCCGGGAGGCTCGTCGCCAACGGCGCGTACACCTGGACGCTGACCGCGAAGCCCGCCGACGGGCAGGGCGCCGGACTGGTGGCGTCCGGGACGGTCGCCGTCTCCGGCGGCGCCGCCGTGTGGCGGGACATGGCCGGGGACGACGGGTTCGGTGATCTGCTGACGATGGACACCGCCGGGGCGATGTCGCTGTACCGGGGCACGGGTACGGGCGGCGTCTCGGCCCGGATCCCGGGCGGCGGCGCCGCGTTCCCCACGGCCACCCTCTTCGCCCCCGTCGGGGACCTGAACGGCGACCGGTGCGCGGACGTGTACGCGCGGGTGGGGGACCAGCTGCGGGCGTACCGGCCCGGGTGCGGGAAGGCCGTCACGGCGTCGTCGCCGTACACGCTCGTCGGGTCCGGCTGGGGCGGTTACGACGTGCTCACCTCGTCCGGTGACGTGAACGGCGACGGGTTCGCCGACCTCGTCGCCCGGCAGGCGTCCACGGGTGACTTGTACTTCTACGCGGGGGCGGCGACCCACACCCTGAAGGCGCGGGTGCGGATCGGTACCAACTGGAAGCTGTACAAGAAGCTTGTCGGGGCCGGAGATCTGAACGGGGACGGGCGGGGTGATCTGCTCGGGGTCGATTCGGCCGGTGTGCTGTGGCGGTACTACGGGACCGCTTCCGGTGGCGTGACCGCTCGGGTGCGGGTCGGCGGCGGCTGGGGCGCGTACTCCGCGCTCGTCGGTGTCGGTGACCTGTCCGGGGATGGGCGGGCGGATCTGCTCGCGCGGGACACGGCCGGGAAGCTGTGGCGGTACGCGTCGACCGGGGTCGGTACGTACGGCGGCCGGGTGCTGATCGGCAGCGGTGGCTGGAACGGGTTCAAGGGCCTGTTCTAGGCGTCGGAAAGTCCACTGTTCGCCGTCGGCGCATTCCGTGCGCCGACGGCGAACTGCGTTCTCGCGGGGGCTGGTTCGGTGGTCTGCTGGGGCGTATGGAGATTCTTGTGCTGGGTGGGACGGGTTGGGTGGGGCGCGAAGTGGCGCGGCGGGCTTTGGGGCGGGGGCATGCGGTGACGTGTCTGGCGCGGGGGGAGAGTGGGGAGGTCGCCGAGGGGGCTGAGCTGGTCGTCGCGGACCGGCGGGAGGCGGGGGCGTACGAGGGGCTCGCCGGGCGGGACTGGGACGCGGTGGTCGAGGTGTCGTGGCAGCCGGGGTTCGTGAAGGGGGCGCTCGCGGCGCTCGGGGGGCGGGCGCGGCACTGGACGTATGTGTCGTCCGGGAACGTGTACGCCTCGCAGGCCGAGATCGGGGCCGACGAGTCCGCCGCGATACTGGAGCCGACCGAACTGGACGAGGTCGGGCGGGAGTTGTACGGGGAGGCCAAGGCCGCGTGCGAGCTGGCGTCCGTCGCCGCCGTCGGGGACCGGCTGCTGATCGCCCGCGCCGGGCTCATCGGCGGGCCCGGCGACGTCAGTGGCCGCACCGGCTACTACGCCGCCCGCGCCGCGCGCGAGCCCGGGGCGCCCATGCTGGTGCCCGACGAGCCCGGACTGCCGACGCGGGTCGTCGACGTGCGGGACCTCGTCGACTGGATCCTCGACTCCGCGGAGAAGGGGGCGACCGGGACCTACGACGCGGTCGGGCCGAACGTGGCCCTCGGGGAGTGGATCGCGCTGTCCCGCGCCGCCGCCGGGCACACGGGGGCCGTGGTGCCCGCCGGGTCGGCGTGGCTGGTGGAGCAGGGCGTGGAGGAGTTCATGGGGCCCGACTCGCTGCCGCTGTGGATCGTGGCCGAGGACTGGGAGGGGTTCCAGGCCCGCTCGGGCGCCGCGGCCGCCGCCGCGGGACTGGGCCGGCGGCCGCGCGCCGAGGTGATCGCCGACACGCTGGCCTGGGAGCGCGAGCAGGGGCTCGACCGGGAGCGCCGGGCCGGCCTCAGCCCGGCGCGCGAGGCCGAACTGCTGGCCCTGTTGGGGGAGTAGGGCCTCGCTGTCGATGGTCTGAGGGTTTACGGGGCCATCAGGGCCGGGTCCTGGTTCGAGTGGCGCAGGGCGTCGGCGACGAAGGTGATCGCCGGGCCGGGCTCGGCCCGGCGCGCGAGGTCGAATTGCTCTCCCTGTTGGGGGAGCAGGGGCCCTGGCCGGCTTACGGGGCCATCAGGGCCGGGTCCTGGTTCGAGCGGCGCAGGGCGTCGGCTACGAAGCCGTTTCTCTTCAGGTCCTCCACCACGGAGCGGAGGTACGTGACCGTCTCCGGCGCCTTGTCCGCCGCCGTGCCTACGGCCTGGCGGATCTCCATGAAGCGGCCGTCGATCAGGCGGACTTCGGGGTGGGCCGCGACATAGGCGGCGACCGGCTGGCGGATGCCCGCGCCGGCCTCCAGGTCCAGGGTGCGGAAGACCTCGACGCCCTCCGCGCCGCGCACGACGGTGGCGTGGGCCAGGGTGCGGGTGAGGTGGAGGTCGTACGCCGAGCCCTGCTTGACGCCGACGCGCACGCCGGGCGCGTCCACGTCCTCGACGGTGACGAGCGGCGAGTCCCGCAGGACCGTGTACACGCCCTCGATGACGACGTACGGGGCGGTGAACGCGACCTCCTTCTCGCGCGCCGGGTCCACGGCGAGGAAGCACAGGTCGGCGCGGCCCTCCGTCATCGCCTCGAACGACTTGCGCGCCGCGTCGAAGCAGAGCGTCTCGACCGAGAGCCCGAGCCGCCGGCCGATCTCCCGGGCCAGGTCGACCGTGATCCCGGCGGGCGCCTCCGGCGTGCCCTGGGCGAGCACCGGGTTCCCGAGGTTGATGGAGGCCCGCAGGACCCCGGTGGGGGCGAGGTCGGCGGCGATCGCGGCGATGTCGTGGTGCGTGGTCGTCATGGTTGCGGAGTCTAGGCAGGGGCGGGGCGGCCGGGGGTGTCTGGCGCGGAGCCGCTGCCGAGGGGCGGCTGCCGAGGGGCGCTGCCGCGGGGCGGAATGGCCGGGCGTGGCCGAATTCGGCACCTGCTGTGGGGATTGGTTTCAGCCACTCTGCACGTGCTTTCGGAATACCCTGGTCCGAGTGGCGATGATCATTCCGGATGGCCGTTCCGGCCGGACTGACCTGGGGTTTCTCATATGCAGGACGTGAAGATCCAGGTTGGTCTAGACATTTATTCCGGGGGGCGGGTAGGTTGCGGACCGCGAGTTCTCGTGAACGTTTGCACGACCCGAAAATCCGTCTCCACTTTGTGAGGGATCAAATGGTCAAGGCAATTGTCGGCATGGCGGACCGCCTGCTCGGCCGTGTTCTCCGTGAGGAGAGCGCCGAGGCGTACTGCGCCTGCCCCGCGGGCGGCACCAGCTGGTGCTCCGGCTCCACGCTCTACGTCAAGGTGTGCTGTTCCTGGAACTGCGCGGTGGCGCCGTCCTGTGTCACCAAGTCGTACCCGGGCGACTGCTGAACCGCCTTTCGGTGACATGCCCTCCCCGGTGCCGCTCCGCGCGGCCCGGGGAGGGTCCGGCAGAACCGACGGAGGGACACCCATGACCGACTCGCTGATCCTCGCCGTCCGGTGCGTCGTGACCGTCGTCTTCGCCGCCTCCGCGCTCGGCAAGGCGCGCGCCCCCGGGGAGTTCCGGGCCGCCGTCCGCGACATGCGGCTCGTACCCGGGCGGCTGACCGGCGCGGTCGCCGTCGCGGTCCCCGTCCTGGAGGCGGTCCTGGCCGCCGCCGTATGGATCCCGGCCCTCACCGCCGGGGCCTTCGCCCTCTCCTTCGGCCTGGTCGCGGTCTTCACCCTGGCCCTGGCCTCGGTCCTCCGCCG
Organism: Streptomyces sp. NPDC059201; assembly: GCF_042754585.1. Taxonomy (NCBI): domain Bacteria; kingdom Bacillati; phylum Actinomycetota; class Actinomycetes; order Kitasatosporales; family Streptomycetaceae; genus Streptomyces; species Streptomyces sp. NPDC059201. Next base: position 661,883 of record NZ_JBHZBB010000004.1, on the reverse strand, counting down.
GAAGATCGACACCTCCTGCTCCTGCTTCGGCACCTCCCGCACCCGGGTCGGGCCCGCGCACCTCGTCCGCAACGCCGTCCTCCTGGGGGCGACCGCCGCCGGATTCCTCGCCTCGCTCGCCGCCGGCGGGCCGGCGTCCGTCCCGGTGATCGGCGCCCTCGACTTCACCGGCGTCTTCGTCGGCGTCCTCGGCGCGGTCTGCGTGAGCGCGCTCGTCATCTCCACGGACCTGCTCGCCGACGTCTTCGCCGATGTCCTCTCCGGGGCCGGCTCCGGATCCGGCCGGCGGCGGCCTTCCTGAACACCCCCTGAAACCGCCGAGAAACCAAGCGAGGCCCTTTCCATGCTTGTCGCCGCTGTCGTGCTGATCGGTTGTCTCTCCGTCTTCAACCTCTTCCTCATGCTCGCGGTGGCCCGCCGCGCATCCGGCCGCTCCGGGAATTCGGGGAATTCCGGGGAGTACGTCTCCGACGCCCCGGAGAACACCCTTCCCGACGGTTCTCCCGTGCCCGAATTCCAGACCGCCACGCATTCCGGCGAGCCGGTCGACCGGAATTCCGTCGCGCCCGGATCCGTCATCGGATTCCTCTCCACGACCTGCGGGCCCTGCGTCGAGCAGGCGCCGGAATTCGCCCGCATGGCGAAGGACTTCCCGGGTGGCCGGGACCATGTGCTCGTCTTCCTCAAGGGCGGCGGCCCCGAGCGGCAGCGGATGATCGACCTGCTGGATCCGGTCGCCCGGGTGATCACCGAGGCCGCCGGCACCACGGGCGCCTCCGCCTCCTTCGGGATCGTCCGCTGGCCCAGCTATCTGGACGTCGACGCCGAGGGCCGGGTCAGCGACCGCGGCCAGGTCGACGCCGCCCCGTCGGCGACCGCCTCCCGGTGAACGGCCCCGCCTCCGCGGGCCACGCCCGCGCCGGCCGCGGGGACGTGGCCCGGGCCGGGCGGACCGCCGCCGGGCTCGCCTGGCGGGCCGGGCGGCTCGCGCTCGTCCTCTACCTGGCGGGGAGCGTCGTCGCCGGGCTCCTCCCCGCGGCCGCCGCGCTCCTCGTCCGCGAGCTCTTCGACGCGATCACCCTGCACCGGCCCACGGACACGCTCGTCCGCATCGCCGTCCTCCTGGTGGCGGTCAGCCTCTGCATCGCCCTCGTCCCCGCCGTCACCGACTTCCTCCGCGAACAGCACGCCCGCAGGGTGCAGCTCAGGGTCCAGGACGAGCTGTTCGAGAGCGTCAACCGGCTGCCAGGACTGCGGCACTTCGAGAACCCGGCCTTCCAGGACGAGCTGCGGCTCGCCCAGGAGGCCGGGTCCTCCGCGCCCGGCATGCTGATCGGATCGGCCGTCGGCGGCCTACAGGCGCTGGTGACCTTCCTCGGCTTCCTGGTCACCGTGTGCGTGCTCAACCCGCTGCTCGGCGCGCTCACCGTCGTCATGGCGCTGCCGGCCTTCCGGACCCAGCTCACCGCCGGGCGGCGGCGCGCCGCCGTCATCCGCGACATCGTGGCCCGCAGCCGCCGCCAGATGTTCTACGCGAGCCTGCTCACCGACACCGACGCGGTGAAGGAGATCCGGCTCTTCGGCCTCCAGCACCACTTCAAGGACCGGGCGCGGGCCGAGCTGGCCTCCGCCTCCGAGGTCGAGCGGCGCACCGAACTCCGTAACCTCCTCTGGGGAGTTCCGCCGTCCGTGCTCGGCGTCGCGGTCTACGGCGTGGGGCTCGTCTGGGTCGTCCGGGCCGTCGGCCAAGGGGCCCTGTCCGTCGGTGACGTCTCGGTCTTCCTCGCCGCCACCGCCGCCATCCAGACCGGCGTCGGGCAGCTCGCCGCCACCGGCAGCAACGCCTACCAGGCCCTCCTCACCTTCGTCTCCTACCGGGCCCTGCGCGACATGGAGCCCGATCTGGAGCAGTTGGAAGGCCCGGCGGAGGAGCCGCCCGCGCTGCGGTCCTCCCTCACCTTCGAGGACGTCTGGTTCCGCTACGACGACACCTCGCCGTGGGTGCTGCGCGGGGTCGACCTGACGCTCACCGCGGGCGCGACGACCGCGCTCGTCGGACTGAACGGCGCGGGCAAGAGCACCCTGGTGAAGCTGCTGTGCCGGCTGTACGACCCCACCCGGGGCCGCATCCTGTGGGACGGCACCGACATCCGCCGCTTCACCCCGGACGAGTTCCGCCGCCGGATCGGCGTCGTCTTCCAGGACTACTGCCGGTACGACCTCACCGCCGCCGAGAACGTCGGCCTCGGGCGGCTCGACCGGGCCGGCGACACCGCCGCGGTGACCGGCGCGGCGAAGGCGGCCGGCATCCACGAACGGCTCACCCGCCTCCCCGCCGGATACTCCACCCTCCTCAGCCGCGTCTTCCTCCCGGACGGGGAGAGCGGAGCGGAATTCGGCTTCTCCGGGCAGTCCCTCTCCGGCGGCGAGTGGCAACGCGTCGCCGTGGCAAGGGCGTTCATGCGCGCCGACGCCGACCTCCTGATCCTCGACGAGCCCAGCGCCGGACTGGACGCGGAGGCCGAGAAGGAGATCCACGACAGCCTGCGCACCCTGCGGCGCGGCGCGACCGGCGTGGTGATCTCGCACCGGCTGAGCGCCGTCCGCGACGCCGCCGCCATCGTCGTCCTCGGCGACGGGCGGGTGGTCGAGGAGGGGACGCACGAGGCGCTGATGGAGCGGGGCGGCCGGTACGCGGAGCTGTTCACGCTCCAGGCGGACGGCTACCGTACCGACGCGCCGGGCCCGGTTCCGGACCCCGTGCCGTGAGGAGTGGTGACGTGTACGTGTTCCTGGGCGTGGCCGCGGGCCTCGCGCTGCTCCTGGTACTGCTGCGCCGCTTCCTGTCCCGGCTCCGGATCAACGGGCCGAGCATGATGCCGGCGCTGCGGGACGGGCAGCGGGTGCTCGTCGTCCGGAGCGGCGCGGCCCGGCTGCGTACCGGACGGATCGTCGTCGTCGCCCCGCCCGAGGGGCTCGTGCCGCCCCGCCGGGGCGCGGCGGAGGGCGCTCGGCCGCCGCTGGTCGTGAAGCGGGTGGCCGCGCTGGCGGGGGAGCCGGTTCCGCCCGAGGTGTGCGGGGCGGCCGGTGTCGCGGAGGGTTCGCTCGTGCCGCCGGGGCGGATCGCGCTGCTCGGGGACAACCCCGCCTTCAGTACGGACTCGCGCTTCTGGGGGCTGCTGCCGGTGTCCAGCGTGATCGGAGTCGTACTCGACAGGGCGGCGTAGCCGGAGACGGCCGGCAGGCCGGAGGGGTGGTGTCCGCGGATCCGCGGGTGCCGCCCCTTCCGTGCGCCGGGGAGCCGTCAGGCCGTGGTCAGCTGCCAGTTCTGGAGGGCCGGGTCGGCCAGGGTGGTGCCCAGGGCGGTCATCGCCTCCGCGGGGGTGGTGGTGGCGGGGGCGGAGAGGCGGAGGTGGGCCGTGGTGGCGTCGCAGGCGGTGAGTCTGGCCTGCCAGCCGCCGGGGAGCAGGGCGATGAAGCGGATCGCCGCCAGCTCGGGGGCTGCTCCGGCCGGGCCGACGAGGGCCACCTGGGGTAACTGGTACATGAGGGACTCCGGAACGGACGTGCCCCGGGCCGGCCGCGAAGGGGTGGCGGCCGGCCCGGGAGCGGGGCGGTTCGTCAGCGGGAGGTCGTGCCCTTGGAGAGGCGGTAGACGACGGCCAGGATGGCCACCGCGAGGACCGCGCCGCCGCCGTAGCGGACGCCGTCGGCGGCGTCCCCGGTGACGAGGACGACCTCGGCGACGGCCAGGACGGCGAGCAGGGCGGCGAGGAGGGTGCGGCTGGAGGTGGCGGTGGAGGAGGACATGGGGGTTCCTTTCCTTCGTTTCCTTCGAGGGGGGTGGAGAACTCCGGCCGCCGTGGGGACGGCCGGAGCGGGTATCGGGGGCCGGCGTCAGTCCGTCAGCTTCAGGGCCTGGCCGAAGGAGAGTTTGCGGTCCGTCTGGAGGAGCGCCCGGCGGTAGACCCGCGCGCTCACCGTGACGATGGCCGCGGCCGCCGCGAGGGACAGGCCGAGCGCCACGACCGGCTCCCACCAGGCGGCCTCGCCGGCGAGGACGCGGGCGGGCATGGTGACCGTCGAGGTCAGCGGGACGAAGGAGAGGATCTCCCGGGTGCCGCCGGAGACGGTGACGCCGACGATGAAGACGAGCGCGGTGATCGCGTTGACCGGGGTCGTCGTGGACTGGATGTCCTCGGTACGGGTGGCGAGCGCGCCGGCCGCGGCGAAGAGGCAGGCCAGGACGGCGATCCCGACGACGTAGAAGACGAGGAACCAGCCGAGGCCGGAGCCGATGTCGGCCAGCAGCTCCTTCTCGCCGGTGAAGAGCAGGCCCGCGACGCCGACCAGGCTGAAGAGGGTCATCTGGGCGAGGGCGAGGACGGTGGAGCCGACGATCTTGCCGACGAGCAGGGAGCGGATCGGGACGGAGCTGGCGATCAGCTCGACGATGCGGTTCTGCTTCTCCTCGACGACGCTGGTGGCGAGGGCCGCGCCGAGGAGGACGGCGGCCAGGTAGAAGAGGAAGCCGAAGAAGTACGTGGTCATCCGGACCGGGCCCTCGGGCGTCTTGTCCGGCGACAGCAGCACCCGCTCCATGCCGGTGTCCCGGCCCAGGGCCTCCAGGCTGGTGCCGGCGGCCGCGGCGTTCTCGGCGAGGGCGGTCTGCTGGACGGCGGCGCCGATCCAGGTGGCGGCGATGTCGTTCTGCCCGGTGTCGCCGAGGAGCACCCAGCGGCCGTTCTCCCGGATCAGTCCGGCCTCGGCCTCGCCGGCCCGGACGGTCGCGCGGACCTGGTCGGCGGACGCCTCCTCCCGGACGGTGATCTCGACGTCCTGCTCGGCGCCGACGGCCAGGGTCTCGGCCTGTCCGGCCAGCTTGCCGGCCGACTGCTCGGCCACGGCGACGGTGATCTTGCCCATCGAGTCGGCCAGGTAGAGCTGGAGGCCGATCGCGCCGACGATCAGGGCGAGCGTGACGAAGGTGGAGAGCAGGAAGCCGCGGTTGGTCAGCTTCACCTGGATCTCGCGGGCGGTGACGATCCGCCAGGGAGCCGTCCGGCCCGCCGCCTTGGCGGATTTGGCCGGATTCGAGCGCTTCGGGGGTGTCGTGGTGGCGGACTCGGGGCGTTCGGTGACGGCCGCCGGCTCGGTCCGCTGTGCGGGGGACTGGGTCACGGTGCTCATGCGGCGGTCATCTCCCGGTAGATGTCGGCGATGCTGGGGACGAGGGGGGTGAAGGCGTGCACGGGGCCGCGGGCGAGGGCCTCCGTGAGGAGCCGGCCGGGGTCGGCGTCGGCGGCGAGCTCGACCCGGGCGCCGTCGGGGAGTTCCTCGACCTCGGTCACGCCGGGCAGGTCGCGGGTCCAGCCGGCGGGGCCGCCGGTGACCAGCTGGTAGCGGGGGCGCTCGCGGTGGCGCAGCTCGTCGGCGGTGCCCTTGCCGACGACCCGGCCCTTCGCCATGACGACCAGGTCGTCGCAGAGCCGCTCGACCAGGTCCAGCTGGTGCGAGGAGAAGAGGACCGGGACGCCGTCCGCCGCGTACTCCCGCAGCAGGTCGGCCATCGTGTCGACGGCGTGCGGGTCGAGGCCCGAGAACGGCTCGTCCAGGACGAGGAGCCGGGGGCTGCCGAGCAGGGCCGCCGCGATCTGCACGCGCTGCTGGTTGCCGAGGGAGAGCGACTCCAGGCGCGCCTGGGCCTTCTCGGCGAGCCCGAGGCGCTCCAGGAGCTCCAGGGTCTCGCGGCGGGCCTCGGCGGTGCCCTGGCCGCGCAGCCGCGCCAGGTAGACGAGCTGGCTGTGGACGGTCTGCTTCGGGTAGAGGCCGCGCTCCTCCGGCATGTAGCCGAAGTCGCGGCGGTCCTCGGCGGTGGCGGGGGAGCCCTGCCAGCGGACGGTGCCGCCGTTCGAGGCGAGGACGCCCATGATCATGCGCATGGTCGTGGTCTTGCCCGCCCCGTTCCCGCCGACGAAGCCCGTCAGGCGGCCTTCCGAGACCCGGAAGGACACCCGGTCGACGGCGCGGTGACTCCCGAAGTCGCGTACGAGTTCTTCCAGTTCCAGCATCTGATGTCTTCCTTCGGATCTTCCGTGGCTACGGAGCGGGCGGGGCGGCCGGGCGGGCGGCTAGGGCAGGGGGTGGGGGGCGGCGGCGAGGGGGTCGTCCAGCCGGGCCGGGCAGCCGGTGCGCTCCGGCGCCGAGGCCAGCCGGGGCAGGTGCCAGCTCCACCGGTGCGTCTCGTCCATGCGGAGATTCTGGTACCCGGGGGCCAGGACCTTCATGACCTTCCAGCCCATGGCGGCGACGGTGGCCGGAAGCCGGTGGGTGAGGTCGAGGGCGAGGAGGGCCGCGCCGTCGGCGTTCATGGCCTCCGTCAGCTCCCGTACCGGCAGCGGCGGCGCGGCCGACGGGCCGGGCAGCACGGTCGGCTCCTGGAAGCCGTCCGCCCAGGCGCGCACCGAGTCGTAGGCGGGCCGGGTCAGCATGTGGCTCAGCCGGTCGTGCTCGGTGACGACGAGCGGGCCGCGCGGCCCGGTCCCGCCCTGCGCGCGCAGCGCCCGCAGCGCCGCCCGCACCTGCCGGGCCTCCTGGAACGCCTTGACGGCGGCCTCGGCCGGGCGCGTCGACGCCTTCATGCCGACGGTGGCCAGCGGTACGGCTCCGGCGGCGTCGCCCTCGGTGTCCTCGGGGTCCTCCGGTTCGATGAGGAGGGCCGTCATGCACCACAGGCCGGTCGCGGCGACGGGGATCCGGGCGAGGACGGGCCGCAGCCCCTCCGCCTCGGCCCGCTGCCAGACCGCCCGCAGCGCGGTGTCCTCCGGGGCCGGCGTGTAGGTCGGCAGCCGCAGCTGACGGCCCCACGCGACCGTGAGGGCGTCCCGCTCGGCCACCTCGACCAGGGCCGCGCCGAGCGCGGCGTCCGGGCCCGCGCCCGCCGCCGCCCCGGAGGGGCTCGGGTCGAACAGGACGTCGTTACGGGCCGGCCAGTTGACGAGGTCCGCCGGGACGAGCACCGGGGCGCCGGTGTCCAGGGTGCGGGCCTCGTGCCAGTCCAGGACGGCCGTCGCCGCGTCCGGGTGGGCCAGCGCGTGGCCCGGGTGGTGCGCGTACAGCGTCACCGCGCCCACCTCGGCCGCGGTGCCGCGGACGGCGGGGTGCGCGGCCGAAGGGTGCAGGGCCCGCCGCTCGACGGCCTCGCCCGCCCCGCGCAGCAGCGCGTCGCTACGGGAGGGCCCGCTGGCCCCGGCGAACCGCGCGGAGAGCGGCACGTCGTCCGGCGCGAACTCGCCGTCGAGCGGCGGAAGTTCCACCGCACTGCTCCACAGCGGGTCCCCCGCGTGCGGCGGCGTCACCGCGTACCGCAGGGCGACGCCGGTGGCGGGAGCGAGGGTGGCGGGCACGTCGATCATCACGCCACCGTCCCGAGGGCCGCCGGGGTGCGGACCGCTGAGCCGGAGGCCGCGGACCCGGGGATCGCCGACTCGGGGGTCGCCGAGCCGGGGGCTGCCGATCCGAGAGCCGCCGACGTACGGGCTGCCGCCCCGGGGGCCGCCGCCCCGTGGCCCGGCGCCCCGAAAGTCGGCGTCGGGCCCGCCGCAGGGGACAGGAACGGTAGGGCTGGGTGGCCGTCTCGGAGGGTGGTGAGGGCCAGGAGGACGCCGGCGGAGCCTGTGCCCAGGTCGGTGGAGAGGCGGTAGCCGTACTGGCCGAGGAAGTCGACGCGGCCGGGCTCCGAGGCGATGGCCTCCCAGCCGAGCGCGTCGAGGTGGGCGTCCAGGACGTGCCGCTCGCTGGGGCGGGTGCCCTCGCCGAGTGCCAGGATCTCGCCGGCGCGGCCGTGCAGCAGCCCGCACGGGGTGGAGAAGCCGCCGCGCCGCACGGCGAGCAGCCGGTCCGCCGCGGCGCGCAGCCGCTCGTCGCCGGGCAGGTGCGGGAGCGCGGCGCGCAGGGCGATCGCGATGCCGGCCGATCCGTCGAGCCCCGAGGTGAGGAAGCGCTCGTCGAAGCGCGGGTCCTCCAGGAGGTCCAGGTCGCCCCGGAGTTCGTTCACCGCCTGCTCCAGCAGCCGGGCCTCGCCGGTGACTTCGTACAGCCTGATCAGGAACAGGGCGTGTCCGCAGCGGCCGTTGAGCAGTCCGATGCGGTTGGGGGCGATCGTGTCGGGGAGCCGGTCGGCGAGCGCCGCCGCCTGCCGGACGAGCCGCTCGTCGCCGTTCCGGCCCGCCCGGTGCAGGGCGGCCAGGCCGAGGCCGGAGAGGCCGTTGGCGACGGTGGAGCCGACGTTCGGGTCGGCCTGGGCGAGGGCGAAGGCGCGGTCGAGCACCGTGTCCGCGGTGTCGTGGTGACCGAGCTCGCCCAGGGTGTACGCGATGCCGGAGAGGCCGGTGAAGAGGCCGGGGCCCTCGCCGGTCGCCGTCTCCGCCTTGCGCAGCAGCCAGTCGACGTGCGCGGCGGGCACCTCGGCGCCGGTGCGGTGGAGCGCCCAGAGCACGCCGGCCGCGCCGTAGGCGAAGGTGACGCCGCCGTCGGCGAGGACGAACTGCATGACGTCGCCGGGGTAGAGCCGGTCGTCGCGCTCGGGGGTGGCCGAGCCGAGGATGGACTCGGCGATGGCGGAGGTGAGGACGGTGTCGCGGGCGCCGGCCGGCCAGGTCACGCCGTAGTCGGTGCGGGCGCCGAGGACGTCGTCGCCGAGGCCGCGCTCCACCCGCTCCACGAAGGAGGCGGGGAGCGGGAAGTCGCGGACGGCCGCGTCGAGGAGGGTGCGGATCTTCTCGGTGCCCCACGGCACGACGTGCGGCATGGGCACGAAGAGGGTCAGCCGGAGCACGTCGAGGGCGAACAGGTCGACGGCCTTGCCCCGCAGGTGCTCGGGGGCGCGGAAGCCGAGGGAGCCCATGGCCTGCGGGCGCTCCTCCTCGGTGGGGGTGGCGGTCTCCAGGTCGATGAAGGCGACGGTGTCGTCCTCGCCGACGAGGATGTTGCCGGGGTGCAGGTCGCCGAAGACGACGCCCCGCTCGTGCATGGCGGCGATGCCGTCGGTGACCTGGTCGAGGATGTTCAGCGCCCAGGCGGTGTACTCGGCGCGGGCGCGGGCCGAGTTGTCGGTGGAGCCGTAGGGGTGGCGGGCGCGGACCAGCTCGGTGAGCGGGGTGCCCTCGACGTAGTCGCGGGCCAGGAAGTGGTGTTCGTTGCCCCGGCGGACGTCGCGGAGGGCGGGGACCGAGGCGAGGCCCTCCAGCCGGGAGAGCGCCCAGTGCTCGCGTTCGAGGCGGGTGACGGCGTCGTCGCCGGCCGCGTCGAGTCCGGCCAGCGGGCGGGCCTCCTTGAGGAGGACCTCGGCGCCGTCGCGCTTGTCGACCGCGCGGTAGACGCCGCCGCCGTTGGAGAAGTGGAGCGCCTTGTAGACGCGGAAGGGGAAGTCGGCGAGGGTGCGGGCGCGCCGCTCGGCGAGCGCCGCCTGGAGGAAGGCGGGGATCTCGACCCAGGCCGGCGGGTGGAAGCCGGGCCGCCGCTCGTCGGGGACGAGCTCCCCTTCCGGGGTGGTGATGGCGGGGGTGAGGGTGCCGTCCTTGAGCCGGGTGGTCTTGAGGACGAAGCCTCCGTAGCGGACGTGGAGGGGGCCCTCGCGCCAGCGCAGGTCGCTCAGGATGGAGGGGGCGGGGGTGCCGCCGACCAGCTCCTCCAGCTCGTCCAGGGCCTGCTCAAGCTCGGTCTCGTCGACCGGGTAGATGGTGACGAACTTGCCGCTGGCGCTGCGGTCGCCGTACTTGCTGCCGCGCCGGCCGAGGGTCTCGGGGTCGGAGATGTACTTGAACATCAGCCGGTGCCCGACGCAGTAGGCGACGACGGTGTCGAGGAGTTCGGCGGCGTTGCCGGGGGAGGCGGCGACGTGGATCTTCCAGCCCTGGTCGGGTATCCGGGAGTCCGGTGGGACGCAGACCGTCCATTCCTGTCCGCGGGTGGCGGTCCAGCCCTCGGGGAGCGGGTGGCCCTCGCGGAAGTCCTGGCCGGCGGACTCGGTGGCGGGCGCGTCGTAGAAGAGCGTGTCCGCGCGGCAGAAGTTGATGAACCGGGTGTCGAGCACGGTGTCTCCAGGGGATCAGAAGGGCAGGAAGGGCAGGACGTAGGTGCGGTGGAGCGAGGTCCACAGGGGCACCCGGCCCGCCTCGACCTCGGCCGTCCCGGCGGCGACCGACGGCGCCCGGGTGAGGTCCAGCGGGAAGGCGGTCGAGTCCATGCCCACGGCGCCGCCGAGGTCCACGGGGAAGTAGGTGGAGACCGGGACCTGGGTGGCGGAGGCGGGTGCCGATCCGATCCGGGCGGTGCCGACGGTGTCGTTGAGCACCAGGCCGTTCGTCTTCAGCGTGACCCGCTGTCCGGCGCGTACGAGGTCGGCCGCGTCGCCCTCGGGGAGGACGAGGCGGACGGTGCCGGAGGCGTCGGTGACGTAGGCGGCGGCGACGGTCTGCTGGACCGGCAGGAAGAGCGCGGCGCCGGCCGCGGCGGCGAGCAGGGCGCAGACGGCGGCGACGCGGCCCTTGCGGACGCCGGCCTCCTTGACCTCGGCGGAGAGCCGCAGACCGCCCCGGATCATGATCCACAGGGCGTAGGAGAGGCCGGAGGCGGCGAAGAGGAGGCCGACCCAGCCGACGCGCTGGAGGGTGCCGAGCCAGGTCTGGAGGGCGGTGGTGAGGAAGTACAGGGGGAAGGCGAGGCAGGCGAGGCCGTAGACGATCGTCCACCGGGTGGGCAGTTCGCGCTGGTAGGTGCCGCCGAAGAGGGTTCGGGCGAGCCAGCGGCGGGCGTCGGTCATCGAGCGGTCGCGGAGGTACGGGACGTCCACGTGGCTCATCAGGGCGATGTAGCCGTCGAGCTTGATGAACGGCGTCAGGTTCAGCAGGGCGGTGGCGTAGCTGGAGACGGCGAAGAAGAGCAGGCAGGTCTTGGCGGTGCCCTCGGCGAGCGGCCAGGCGACGAACGCGGAGGCGGCGGCGAGCGAGGTCTGGACGGCGGGCCCGGCGAGGGCGGTGTGGACGCGCTGCCTGCGGTCCGGGAGCCGCCAGGCGTCGGAGACGTCGCAGAAGAACGCCGGCATCAGGTAGAAGAGCATCACGCCGATGCGGGAGGGGCGTCCGCCGTAGCGGATGAGGACGGCGGCGTGGCCGAGCTCGTGGATCGAGACGCCGATCAGCAGGGCGACGAGGACGCCGGTGAAGCTGACGGCGGAGAGCGGGCTGTTCAGGGTGGTGACGACGGTGTCCCACTGGGCGGCCATCGCGCCCATGCCGAGCAGGACGCCGAGGGCGGCGACGGTCATCGCGCCGCGCGAGAAGAGGCGGGCGAAGAGCGGCCGCATGGCCTGCATGGTCTTCCCCGGGCGCAGCAGCGTGAGCTGGAGGGTCATCGGGGGGACCATCTGGAAGCGGGGGGCCACCGGCGGGGCGGGCGTCTCGCCGTCGTCGAGGAGGCGCATGGTCTCCAGGCGGGTGACGGCGCTGCCGACGCTCTCGGCGTTCCAGATGCCGCCGAGGCGGGCCGCGAGGGCCTCGTGGTCGCGCTCGCCGTCGAACTCCTGGACGAGCTGGGCGATGTGCGGGGTGATCCGCACGTAGCGGGCGCCGTGCTGGAGGACCCATTCGCCCTGTCCGTCGGCGGGCGAGTGGACCTCGGCGCTCGGGGCGAGGCGGGGACGCTTCGCGTGTGCCGGGAGGGTGGGGGGCGGGGGACTCGTGACAGCGCTCACGGGAGTTTCCTTGTCGAAGCGGCGGCGGGCAGGGGGAGGAGCGTGCGACACCCTTGCGGTGGGGGGGGCCCGCCCGGGGGGCGCCGGCGCCCCCCCCCTAACCGGGGGGGTCCCCCGCCGTGGGGGGCGGGGGGGCGGGGCGGGGGTGGAC